>DATFRB010000021.1:0-176043 GCA_035263625.1 Occallatibacter sp. | reverse complement strand
ACGAGCGCTCAATCCCGAAACCCTCGAAGGAGTCGGTATGAACGACCTGTGTATTCGCATGGACGGCGTGTGCAAGCGCTATCCTCACTTTTCTCTGGACAGCGTCAGCCTCGAGTTGCCTGAGGGCCACGTCCTCGGCTTCATCGGGGCGAACGGCGCCGGTAAATCCACCACCATTCGCATCCTCATGGGGCTGGTGCATCAGGACGCGGGCTCGGTCCAGGTGCTGGGCCACTCCATGCCTGCCGAACAGATCGCGGCGAAACTGGATATCGGCTTCGTCTCCGAAGACATGCGGCTCTATGGTGCGGCGACCCTTGCCTGGCACATGGACTTCGTTGCCTCAATGTATCCGCGATGGGATCAGCGCTACGCCGATTCGCTCCTGCCCCGCTTCGACCTCAAAGCGCAGCAGAAGATCAAGGGGCTTTCCCACGGCCAGCGGGTCAAGGCAGCACTCCTGTTGGCTCTGGCGCGTCAGCCGCGCCTGCTTATCCTCGACGAACCCACCACCGGCCTCGATCCCGTAGCGCGGCGCGAAGTTCTCGGCGAACTGATGTCGGTCATCACCGACGAGGGGCGCACGATCTTGTTCTCCTCGCACAACACCCTGGAAGTCGAGCAGATCGCCGATCACATCGCCTTCATCGATCGCGGGCGCCTCATTGCCCTCGACGAAAAGGAATCCCTTCTCGACCGCTGGCGGCGCGTCCGGCTCGTGGTTCCACCTAGCATTGCCCTGCCTCAGCTTCCCGGAATCGTCGAGGTCGCCGGCACTGAGCGTCTTCCAGTGCTGACCACCAGCCAGTTCGATCCCGACGTCGTCTCGCTCTGCCAGAATCGCCGGGTCACGGTTCAGGCCGTCGACTCGATGACGCTGGAAGAGATCTTTGTCGCCAACGTTCAGAGCAGAAGGGAGCTCCAGCCCGCATGAACCGCCAACGAATGAATTACGCAGTCGTCCGCCAACTCATCCTCAAGGATTGGTACCTGAATCGCGGGGTGATTCTCGGATCGATTCCGGTGGGGCTCGTGGCGCTGGCCATTGTTCTCACCGGAAAACCAGTGGCCTTCATGCTCTGCGTCATCCTTTTGTGCATGGTCATCGTCGGGGTCGGCGCGCAACTCGCGTTTGTTACCACGATTAACGAGCGCAAAGAGCAGACACTGGCATTCGTGATGAGCCTGCCCGTTTCTTGGCGTGAATATACCGCTGCCAAGATCCTCGCCAATCTCATCATCTTTCTTATTCCCTGGCTGCCGCTCACGGCCGGTGCGCTGGGTCTGCTGCTTCTCCCTGGGGCAACGCATGGCCTTGTGCCTTTCACCGCCATCATGGCTCTGGAAATGCTCATCACCACCTCGATCATCGTGACTGCCGGCATCATCACGGAATCGCAGGCATGGACCACCGCCGGGATTTTCTTGTCGAGCTTGGGCATCAATCTCGGGGGGTACATCTTCGCCCACCTGCCCGGAATCTCGAACTACATGTGGGGCACACGAGTGTACTGGAGTCCAACGGCCTTGATCGTCCTGATCTGTGAGCTGCTGACGGTTCCTCTGCTCCTCGGTGCGACGTTTTTCGTGCAATCCCGGAAGACCGATTTCCTCTGATAGCAATTGCGCAATGGATGCCGGCTTTGAACGCTCTGGGTGAACTGGTTAACGGGGAGGCCTCCGGTCGCTGTTCTGTCTCCATGGGCGTTGGAGAGCGCCGCATCGCGAGAAAACGGCGTTAGCTCCCGCTGTCTCTTGTGGGTCGTCAATGAGCAGATAATCGCCGGGTCGTAAACTGACCGCCAGCCCAAACCCTTTTGGGCTTGATGAGCGCCCCGGCCTGTATGCGCCAACCGAGTCTTACTCATCAACGTTGCCTTTCTCAAGCGGTGGCTCGGGTTCAACTCTTCGGTCGAAATCGCGAGAAAGAGCATGTCCCGCATTCACTCTCGAGAGCCGGACGCATCGATCTGCATAGTGGCAACAAGGCCCTTGACAATCTGGCTGACTGGACGTACAGTCGTTTAACGATAGATCGTTTAACGAGCGTCGACTATGCCCAGACGAAAGCTTGATCCTCTTCCATCAGTCGCCTTTCAGATTCTGCTCGCCTTGGCGGATCAACCGCTGCACGGTTACGCCATCATGCGCCACGTCTCAGAACAGACTGAAAACCGAATGCGACTGGGGCCGGCCACCCTGTACGGTTCGATCCAGTCACTGCTCGAAGCGGAGTTGATTGAAGATGTGGATGCTCCTGCAGCCGAGGAGAGCGCCAGTGATCGCAGACGCTATTACGCCATGACCAGGGCAGGCCGCAAGATTGCGCGCGAGGAAGCCGAACGGCTTGCCCGTGTGCTGAACGTCGCGCGTGCCAAGAAGATCCTGCGAGGTGAACATGCGTGACCGCCTCGTATCAGGGCTGATTGCGCTTTATCCTGCACGCTTTCGTCGCGAGTTTGGTGCGGAATGTGCGCTCCTTTTGCGGGAGCGATTTCGCGATGAGCGCGGAGCTTTGGGGCGTTTGCGGTTGTGTGCAGACATTCTCAGCGATGTAGCATTCGGGATTCCGAGGCTTTATGCGCCGTCCAAACGCGCGATGGCGGTGTCAGTGCCGCCAGGGGCCAGCGGATCCTTATTCCGCATGGCGCAAGATGAAGGGCTGAGTCTTGGCGCGCTTGTGTGCGCTGTGGCCGTTTCAATGGTAGCGTTCGGCTGCACGATGAGCTGGTTTGCCAATGCGCGGTACGAGCGCGAGGCGGGGTTCCTGAAGCAAGCGCAGATGCAGCCACAGATCAAAAAGCTCCATCGCCCTTCAATTCAGCCTGCGTCGTTCGCTGCTATACCGCTATCTCCTCCCCAGCCTGATCAGAGTATGCCGCCACGCGTTCGGGATGCGACGGCAGCGATGATCGAGGCGATCAACGCACACCCGATAGTGATGTTTGGCGAAGCTCACGCGAACAAGGAGGAATACGCATGGCTCTGCAGCCTCGTTCGCGATCCGATCTTCCGCGGCCGCGTGGATGACATTGTTGTCGAATTCGGAAACTCGCTCTATCAGAAATCGGTGGACCGATGGATTGCGGGCGAAGACGTGCCTGTGGCGCAGGTCGAGAAAGCCTGGCGTAATACCGTCGGCGCGGTCGGGCCGGTGTCGCCGGTCTATGGCGACTTTTACCGGGCAGTCCGAGAATCGAACCGGATGAGCGGCGGCCACAAGGTGCGGCTGCTGCTCGGCGATCCGTACGTCGATTGGGGCAAGGTCAGGAATGCCGAAGACCTTGGACCGTTTGTTTCACATCGCGATGAATGGTATGCGCAGGTCGTACAGGACGATGTGATTGCGAAAGGCCATCGCGCGCTGTTAATCATGGGCGCGGGCCACTTCCGCCGCACGAATGGGCCAGGGCTCATTGAGCAAAAACTGCGCGCATCGGGAGCGGAGCCATATCTCGTGGTGTTCGGAACGAATGTGGTCGGAGCCTACGACGACGTGGACGGACGTTTCGATTCGTGGAAGACTCCCGCGATCGTTGCATTGGCCGGCAATTGGGTAGGAGATCTTCCCGCGATACCGGTAATGACTGGGGGCACTGACCCCGCAAGCTCGCTGAAGATGGCGTCTGCTGCTGACGCGATGCTATACGTCGGTTCGCGAGACTCGCTTACTGCGGTGAATATGCCTGCATCGGAGCTCGAGAATTCCGCTTATGGCAAGGAGATTAATCGCCGGCTGATGATCCAGATGGGGCGCACCATGACATTCACGCTTCCCGCTGAGACACCACAATTCCCGCGGCCCGCTCCGCGGCAAGCGATAGCCGGGAGCGTTCAGCGCTTCCCGCAATCTCAGGCGCCAAAGAGCATGCGTGATCCACTGCCTCCTCGACCACCTTGCCAGTAAGGCGTGAAAGTGTGCCCACAATCGCTTCAATGAGCGCCAAGGCCTGTCCACGTCAACGCACAACGAAGATCCACCTTGGGGAGACTGGCTTGTGACCGGTGGAATCCGGTTACCCTTCTTTCCAACCAGGTGGAACGCAACGCATACCCCGAATCCGTCCAATTCGCGTCGAGTCCGAGCTTCGGCTCACAGTTCGCGAATCGCAGTCACAGGGTTTCGGCGCATCGCTCGATGTGCCGGAAAGTAGCATGCCAGCAAAGACATTGCTCCCAGAAGCGCGATAACGGAAGCCATGGTGACTGGATCGTTGGCGCCGATTCCGTACAACAGCCGGGCGATAACCCGTGTCAGTCCCAACGCAAATGCCAATCCGAGCGCCAGCCCGATGCCTGTGATCCACAAACCCTGCAACAGCACGAGCCGCAACACGTCCACACGTGAAGCACCCAGAGCCATTCGCACTCCGATCTCGTGGGTCCGCATTTGGGTTCGATAGGCCACGACGCCGTAGATCCCGGTTACTGCAAGAACCAGCCCGATCAGCGCGAACATTCCCGCCAGGGCGCTCTCGAGGACGGCGAAACTGCTCGCCATCTGGGTACTCTCCCGCATGGGACGCACATCGAAGACCGGCAGCCGCGTATCGATTTCGTGGATGGCGTTTTCCACCGCCGGCGCCAGGTCGGCCGGATTTCCCTCGGTCTTCACCTGCACGATCGTCTCGTACGCCGCCTGGAAAAAGCTCATATACACCATAGGCTCCGGGGCCTCATTCACGAATGTATGGGTTGAATTCCTCGCAACGCCCACAACCGTGAAAGGGCTGCCCCACACTATGAGTTTCTTTCCCAGCGGATCCTGTCCTGGCCAGTAGCGCTTCGCCGCGGTCTGATCCGCGATGAGCACCCTGGGGGCCTTATCATCGTCATCCGGCGTAAACTCGCGTCCTTCCAGAATGGGTATATGAAGGGATTCGAAATACCGTGCGGACACCTCGGCATGCACCACCTGCAACGATTCATGCGGGTGTGGCACGTACCCTTCGGGATACGCATCCTCGCCCTTGTGGCTCAGGGTCATCGGAACCCAGTCCGTAAGAGACACTACCTCCACTCCGGGCAATGCCGACACGCGATCAAGTATCTTGTGACGGATCACGTGTTCCTCGTCGCGGCTGTAGCCGACAATATTCGACCCCACGGAGGCAGTGAGAATGTGGTCCTGCTCGAATCCGGGATTCGCGCCGGCGAGATTGCGCAGCGTTCGCAGAAACAGCCCGGAACACAGCAGCAGAGGAAGTGAAAGCGCGATCTGCGCCACCACCAGCGCGCTGAGCAATTTCCGGTTGCGTGAGCCCCCGGAGATGCTTGCCGACTCTGCCTTGAGTACCTCAATGGCCGGCGCGTGCGACGATCGCCACGCGGGGAGCGCGCTGCACATCATGCCGGCCAACAGGGAAGCTACTGCAATCCCGATCACCACCTTATAGTCCATGGCGCCGTTCAGGATGATCGGATTCGCGTTCGCCGGAAAGAACCATGCGAACGTCTTCGATGTCCACGATGTCAACGCAAGGGCCGCGGCTCCGGCGACGATCGAAAGCACCGCGCCCTCCAGCACCATCTGCCGCACCAGTTGCGTCCGATTCGCCCCGAGCGACTGCCGGATCGCAAGCTCACGCCGCCGTGATACAAACCGCACCAGCGTGAGCGTCGCCACGTTCGCGCAGGTCAGCAACAGCACCACAGCGGCGAAGGCCAGCAGAATGGGCAGCGTCGCCGCCATGTATCCGTTGGCGCCGAAGGGCGAGCGCCACATGGGATCGAGCGAGATCCGGTTCTCGCCCAGATGATCGTCCGGATATGCCGCGACAATATGCTGCATCACCGTGTCGAGATCCTGGGCTGCCTGGCCACGGCTCACGCCGGGCCGCAATCTTCCGATTACGTTCAGCCAGACCGCACCACCACGACTGCGATGCGTCATCCGCCACACATTCGTCCCGAGTGGATTCAGCGTGATCCACAGATCATCACGCAGTCCGGGCATTGCTCCCACAAATCCCTGCGGCGCCACACCGATCACCGTCACAGGATGCCGGGCAACGTCGATTGACTTGCCCACAATTGCCGGGTCTGCGTCATAGCGCGTCTTCCAGAGCGAGTAACTCAAGACCACGTTGGGAACGGCATCCGGACGCGTCTCTTCTTCAGCCAGAAAGAAACGCCCCAGCACCGGCTTGATGCCGAGCACATCGAAATAATTTGCCGACACGTTCGCAATATAGGCACGCTCCGGCTGCGCGCCGCCAGTCAGCGTGATCCAATCGTGGTGATATGCGAGTATCCCGGTGAAGGTGTGGTTCTGCTCGCGCAGATCGCGATAGTCGAGATACGAGAAGGGCGGAGTCGGCGAAAGGCTCCGTTCCCCCCGCTGCAGGCTCACGAGGCCGCCCGTGTCTCGCGCGCCCGGAATCGGACGCAACATGGTGCCGTCAATCCAACTGAAGACGGTGCTGTTGGCGCAAATAGCTACTGCCAGCATCGTCGTCGCGGTGATCGCAAAGCCGGGGCTCTTGCGCAGTTGCCGCAAGGCGTAACGGACGTCGCGGCCCGATTGTTCAAGCCAGCCTTCAATCCAGCTTTGCCCCCACATCTCGTGCGTCACATCCTGCACCAACAGAATGTTTCCGAACTCCCGCGCCGCGGCTTGTCGCGCTGTCTCCGCCGTCTCGCCGCGCGCAACTCGATCTGCAATTGCCATTTGCAGGTGAGCATCGATCTCTTCCTGCAATTCGCGCTTGCGCCGCTGAAAACCGAAGCTCGGGAACCACTTCACGACTCACTCTCCTCCGGCTTGACGTACATCACCGACCCAATCGCTTCGACAATCCGCTGCCATCGGCCCAGATCCGAGGCCAACTGCTTTTTCCCCTTGGCTGTGATTCGGTAGTACCGGGCTCTTTGCTTGCTCTCTGACTGCTTCCATTCAGACTGCACCCAACTCTGGCGCTCCAATCGATGGAGGGCCGGATACAGTGATCCAGTCTCCACCTGAAGCACATCTCCGGATCGCAAGCGTAACGCCTGGACAATGCCATATCCATGCTGCGGCCCCCATTGCAGCGTTTGAAGAATGAGCATGTCGAGTGTTCCCTGCAACAGGTCGATCCGGTTCTTGTACTGGTCTTTTTCGCCCATAGATGTAGACACTCTACTCCCAATGGAGGTAGATCGTCTACTACATTTTGTACAGCGCAGCGAGAAGCCTTGCTCACTCAGCAGATTGAAAAGTTCCTCAGTTTTCAAGGACGAAAATTGGCGATTCTGTATTGGCGCTCAATCGCGAGTGCACTCCGGGAACAGGATTAATCCCTAGTGGCTGGCTTCGTTTGGCCTCAGGGTAACTCTCTCAAGGAAACGTGATGACTCCGTACTTAGCCGGGAGTTATAGTAAGTCGCATGAAAATCCCCGTGTCGGCAGCTCTCGTGTGCTCGCTCATCGGGTATTCCATGACTGCGCTCGGACAGAACTCAACCCAATACGAAACGTGCATGGGATGGTTTGCGCTCTGCACGACCGCAACATGCAGCACGCCGCCAAAGCCCAACGAGGTGCCCCGGCGAATTACACGTGCCGGAAATGCAAGATGTACAACGGTAACTCCGTTGCCTCGCTCCAGACCAACTCCGTTCGGCCCGTCTGCCTGACCGTCACAGGGTCACGACCGGCGAAAGGGACAACCGTCCAATCGCGGTTCGCCGTGACAACCGATCTCACGCTCGTCACGTGCACGAACAATCACTCCTGGGCGAACTGCCTCGACGCAACGTGCACGGTCGATCCCAATACCAGCGAAGCCACCTGCAAGTGCCCGTCGCAATCATCGCCGCAATACGTCTGGGGAACCTCCGATCCAAATAACGCCCAGCAGAAAGGCTGCTCGGGCAGCCCGGTGATTTCGTCAGAGAGTAAGCCGGACGCCGACCAGATTGGCCAGTATTGGCAGACTGAGCATCTGGTGCCCTTTGTACCGGTGCTGCCAACCACGAAGAAGTGATGTGGGTGCCCCCGGTCCCTCGCATTTGGGGATCGGGGATACAGCGGCTCGCGACGCTCCGAGCTGGAGCACCATAGTCTCGCCAACTGTTTCCGCCCGATTCGGAGAAATTACCAAATAGTAACCAAGGGCTACGAAGCTCCCGTCATCTCTGCAATCCTCCGCGTCAAGCTCATCGCATCGTGCGGCGCACGCACCTTCACGTCATCGTCGAAGTAGACGAACACGTTCCGCTGATCCCGCTTCGGCCCCGCCTCCGGATGCACCCTGACTCCGTCCGTCACTTCCTCTCCGCGTGACCACGCCAGGACTCTCTGCGCCCAGCTATCAATCCCTTCCGCGTGGTAGCCATTCGGATAGACCTCTTCGTTGCCATGCAGGCGGCAATAGACGAAGTCGGCGGTGACATCCATCATGCGCGGCCACTTGTCTGTGTCGGCCACAACCACGGCAACCTGGTACTTGCGGAGCAGGGAAATGTATTCGGGCGTCGCGAAGGTCTTGTTGCGGGCCTCGATCGCAAACCGGAGAGGCAGGTCCTCTTCAACCTCGAGCCATGACCGGTCTGTCATCCATTCGTCGCGCTGCCGCGCGTAGATCGCCGCCTGCTTGTGAGTGTGCGGCAGCAGCGCCAGGAATTCCTCCAGCCGCTGCGCATCGAACTTGAATTCCGGAGGGAATTGCCACAGGATTGGACCGAGTTTCTTGCCCAGCCGCAGCAGGCCCTGCGCCAGGAAGTTAGCCAGCGGAGTTGCTACGTTTTCAAGCTTTCTAACATGCGTGATGAACTGGGTTCCCTTGACTGAGAATACGAAGTCGTCAGGCGTCTCCTTGCTCCACTCCAGGTAACTCTTGGGCTTTTGCAAGGAGTAGAACGTTCCGTTCAGCTCGATGGAATTGAGCTGGCGCGACGCGTATTCGAGCTCGCGCCGCTGCGCCAGTTTTTCCGGATAGAAGGTTCCGCGCCATTCGTCGTAGCGCCATCCGGACATCCCGATGCGGATTCCACCACGTCCAGCCATGTGACATTGTCACACGCCTGTTGGAAGAACAGACGGCTCACTTACCCGAAATGAAGGGCCAGAGAGGGCAGGTTCAGGCGTTATCGGCCGAACTGAGCGGAGCGGGTCTCTTTGAGAAGAGGCGTCGAACGACATGCCCTTCCACGCCCACAGCCCGGTCACAACCATGATCGGCAGGAACACATAACGCGTGGGCGCCGCATACGGCGGAATCTTGTCGAATGGGCTATAGATGTAACCAACGATCGGAATGGCGAGAATGATGTGTATCCAGCCGGATGCCCCACCCATTTCGCAGCGTCATCGCGAAATGGGTGGGAATCCAAGAGAGCCGGTCAATCCCCGAATTTCTGTCAAGTTCCCGTCTGTGGAAAACTCCCCACAACTTCATGAAACAACTGGAGAAAAAGTTTTTCCCAGAGTTGGCCGATCCACTTTTCGAAGTCTGTCTCATTAAATGAGAGTCGAAAAAGCCCCTCTTTGCGAGGGGCTTTTCCATGTCGGCCCAGGGCCAGCTTACCCGGGCTGGCTCTTGCTACTTTCCCTGTTAAGTCTGAATTCGGAGTCCCGGAATCCATCGACCGATGGGTCGAGACCCCCACCTCCGGGCAACGATCGCGCGGCGGCCAGCGAGGCCCTCCTGGCCGGGCTGGGCTCCCATGTCTCCGGTTCAAAATGTCAGGTATGTGCCCGGTCCGTACCCGCCCGGGGTACCCCCTCCCCCCTCTAAAAAATTTTTGGTGGAAATCCAGCGAATCATCAAATCTCGGATATGTAAGCAAAGCATTTTAAAAACAATAGCTTACATCGAAAACGACCCTGGCTGTGTCCCAATATGGAACCGTCCGTCAAGGCGAGAGGCAGTAAATAACCGCCTCTCACTCGTACCGGAGCGCCGCCATCGGGTTCACCTTCGTCGCCCTCCGCGCCGGAACAAGGATCGCCGCCAGCGCCGCTATCGTCAGCAGCGCCGCCGCCCCTCCCAGCGCCAGCGGATCCCACGCCCGCACGTCGAACAGCATCCCCCCCATCAGCCGCGTCAAAAACAGCGCCAGTGCCAGCCCCACCGCAAGCCCGATCGCGATCGTCCCCATGCCGCTCCGCACCATCATCGCGAGCACCTGCCCGCGGTCCGCGCCCAGCGCCATCCGCACACCGATCTCCACCTGCCTCTGCGCCACTGCATACGACATCACGCCGTAAATTCCGACCGCGGCCAGCATCAGCGCCAGCCCCGCGAATACCGCCAGCAGCACCAGTGCAATCCGCCGCCGCTCGAGCGACTCGCCCATCACCTCCGTCATCGTCCGCACGTGGTACACCGGCAGAGCCGGATCGATCGCCGCCACCTCCCGCTCGATCGTCGGCGCCAGGCTCGCCGGGTTTCCGCCCGTGAGAACCGCCAGGCTCATGCCGTTGAACGAGAACTGGTCCTCCGGCACATACACCTCCACGCGCGACTTCGCCTCGAGCGTGCGGTTGTGCACATGCCTCACCACGCCAACCACCGTCAGCCACGGCGACTTCGATCCCGGCCCGCCGAAGTGCAGCCGCTTGCCCACCGCGTTCTCGCCCGGCCAGAAGGTCCGCGCCATCGTCTCGTCGATCACCGCCACTCCCGGCGCGCCGGCCGCATCACGCGCCTCGAACACGCGCCCGCTTAAGAGCCCGATCCCCATTGCGCGAAAATAGTCCGGCGTCGCGGTCCGCTGGTCCGCCTCCGGCGAGCGGTTCTCCATCGGCACCGACTGCGTGTCGATCGTTACCGTCCCCGAACCTCCCGGATCGCCGAGCGGCAGGGCCGACACCGCACCCGCGGCCTGCACGCCGGGAAGCCCCTGCACCCGGCCCACCAGCGCGTCATAGAACCCGCGCACCTGCTCCGGCTTGCTGTACACCGCATCCGGCAGCGCGACACGCAGCGTCAGCACGTTCTCCGGCCTGAATCCCGGGTCCACCTTCAGGATCTGCGCAAAGCTCCTCAGCAGCAGACCCGCCCCCGCCACCAGCACCAGTGACAGCGCCGTCTCGAAGATCACCAGCCCGCTCCGCAGCCGCTTCGGACGCCTTCCTTCCGTGCTCCGCCCGCCCTTCAATCCCTCGAACCCCCGCTTGCGACCCGCCTGCACCGCCGGCGCCAGCCCGAACAGGATCCCCGTGGCCACCGACACCACCGCCGCAAGCCCGAGCACAGTCGGATCCACGCCCGTGTTCACCGCGCGCGGCAGCGACTTTGCCGCAATCGCCACCAGGCCGTGCACAATCCACGGCGTAATCGCCACCCCCAACGCGCCCCCGGCGAACGCCAGCGCCACGCTCTCGGTCAGCAGTTGCCGCGCAAGCCGTTTTCCGCTCGCGCCCAGCGCCAGACGAGTCTCCATCTCCTGTTGCCGTTCCGTCGACCGCGTCAGCAGCAGGTTCGCCACGTTCGCGCACGCAATCAACAGCACCAGTCCCACCGCCGCCATCAGCACCAGCAGCACCGGCTTCACATCGCCCACCGTCTCCTCGAGCAACGGATGCAGGATCACGCCGAAATCGAACCTCTTATATGGATAGGCCGCGTGCTGCTCGATCATCGTCCGGGCCACGCGGTTCATGTCATCCTGCACCTGTTTGAGCGAAAGTCCCGGCTTGATCCGCCCGAGCACCTCCAGTCCGTGGCTGCCCCGGCGATTCTCGCCCAGATCGTCGGCCGTGAACGCCAGCGGCCCCCAGATCTCCGACTCGTCCGGGTACGCGAACCCTTCCGGCATCACTCCCACCACCGCATACGGCACGCCGTCGATATCGATGTTAGTTCCAATCACCTTCGGGTTCCCGGCGAACACCCCCCGCCACAGCCCATAACTCAGAACCGCCTCGTGGTCCCGGCCCGGTTGACCCTCTTCGGCCAGAAACGTCCTACCCAACTGCGCATGCGCCCCCAGCATTCCGAACAGGTTCGGCGACACCGCCGCCCCCACCACCCGCTGCGGGCTGCCCTTCACGCCCAGGTTGAACGACCCCGTACTGATCGCCGCCATCTCGCTGAAGCTCGAATTCAGCTGCTGGTAGTCGCGAAACTCCGGCGCTGAAACCCAGTTCTGGTCGCCGGGCATACCGATCCCCGTAAACCGCGACCACACCTTCACCAACTGCTCCGGATGGCTATACGGCAGCGGCCGCAGCAACACAGCATCCAGCACACTGAAGATGGCCGCATTTGCGCCAATTCCGAGCGCCATCGTCAGCACCACAATTGCCGAGAACCCCGGCCTCTTCGCCATCTGGCGTAGGGCGAACCGCAAATCCTGCATCAGGCTGCTCATCGCATTGACCTCCGGGTTCGATGTTGCGCGCTGGGAGCGGCCCGGCGGAAGATGGCCGGGCACACACTGTTACGGGGAACATGAATCTCCCGTTCCCCGGAGCAGCAATTCCCCCACCAAACCTTTCACCGCCACGCCATTGAAATACTGCCGGCAAGCCCAAGCATAAACAGGCGGGCTGTCCACTTTTTTATCTGACTACCCGAATTCGAACACCGTCATTCGATCAGCGTTCCGCCACTCTGCCGGCAAAACTCCGGTCCGCATCAGCTCCGTCCCTTTCGTAGATTGTGAGGCGCCATTCCCAACGCGCTGTCGTCCAACTGTCGGGCTCCCCCTCTCTTCGCCAATCCAACTGAAAGGAAGCACCCTGATGCCGCGATCCGCCTGCGCTCTCGCCGCCCTTTTGCTCGCTACCACCCTTATTCCGGCTCACCCCGCGCCCGCTCAGCCGCAATCCGCCGCCCAGCAGGCCGACTATGAAGGCCTCTGGCAGGGCTACGATGGCGAGTGGCACCACACAACCTACCAGCTCCTCGCGCTGGCGGAAGCCACCCCGGCCGACAAGTTCGCCTGGCGGCCCGCTCCCGGCGTCCGCTCCACAAGCGAGGTCTACATGCACATCGCTATCGCCAATTTCGGCCTGCTCTCGGTCACCGGCCCGAAGGTTCCGGCCGACCTGAAACCCGGCGCTGAAAAGAGCATCACTTCCAAGGCCGAAGTCATCTCCTGGCTCAAGCGCTCGCTCGAGGCCGTCCGCCAGGCTCACCAGCAGGAAGCGCCCGTGCACCTCGCGAAGCACGTCACCATCAACGGACGCGACGCCACCGTCGATGGCATGTACCTCCGCATCATCGTTCACGCCAACGAGCACATGGGCCAGCTTGTCGCCTACGCGCGCATGTCCGGCGTCGTTCCGCCCTGGTCCGCGCAGTAACCGCCGTCCGCATGTCTGCAACCAGTCCCGGTTCATTCTTCCCGCAGCACGCGTACGGGCTCGACCCAGGCGGCTCGCAGCGCCGGAGCGAGCGAAGCCAGCGCCGCCACCGCCAGGATCACGGCCACGACGCCTGCATAGGTTGCTGGATCGAGATTCGACACCCCAAAGAGCATTCCGCGCAGAATACGACTCATCGCGACTGCGAGCACCAGCCCCGCCGCGCAGCCCAGCCCAACCACGCGCAGCCCCTGGACCAGGAACCGCGCCGCGATCTGTCCCCGCGTCGCACCAAGCGCAAGCCGTACGCCCACTTCCCGCTGCCGCAGACGGCCCAGGTAGCTGAGGGTGCCGTAGAGCCCGGTGCACGCCAGCGCCACCGCCGTCACCGCAAACAGAGTCAGCATCATCGTCCGCAGCCGATTCTCCATAAACGCATCGCTCAGGTGCTGCTCGAGCGGCATCATGTCGTACACGCTGCGCGCGGGCTCCAGTTCGTGAATCCGCCGTCTCACCGCATCTGCCATCGCCATCGGATCGCCGTGCGTTCCGATTACGTAATTCGGAAAAGGATTCGGCGCGCTGTAGCAGAAGTAGACTGTCGGCGCAGGCGATTCGTTCAGCCCTTCCTCGCGTGCATCACCCACTACGCCGCGCACCGTTCCCTTCAGCCCGAACGCGTTGCCGCTCGCGTCTTCGAGCGTGTGCCCAGCTGCGCCGGCGCCCAGGTAAAGGTTGGCGAAGCTGCGATTGACCATCACGTCCGTAGTCGAGGACTCTCGACACCCTTCGCCCGCGAGCATTGGAATCTTCACCGCCCCGAAATACCCTGCTGAGACGATGCGTTCCTCCGCGAGAATTTTTCGGCCCGGGTCAAGCTTCCCGTCGATCTTCAGCTCCATCTGGTACTGATCCGGCACGCCGGGAAGCATTATCGTTGTGGCCGCATTCTCCACGCCCGGCAGCGCACGCAGGCCGTTAAGCGTACGGTTCACGCGGCTCACCACTCCCGCCATGTCGGTCGTCTCGCCCCACGATCCGCTCACCTGGAAGGTAAGCACGTGGCCCGGATCGAACCCCGGCGCCACATGCCCCAGCTCATCGAGGCTCCGTAGAAGCAGGCCCGCGCCCACCAGTAGAGTTACAGCCAGAGTGACCTGCACGCCAACCAGTGTCCACTGCATCGGACTCCGCACCGCGGCCTGCGTGCGCCCTCCCGCGGCAAGACCGTGGGCCAGTTCGCGCCGCGTGGCGCGCAGCGCCGGGTAGAGCCCGCAAAGTCCCGCCGTCAAAACCGCGCACGCGAGCGAATAGACCGCCACGCTCCAGTTCAGGCGAACTTCTCCGGCGCGCGGCAGCGTTGCCGCAAGCATTTGAAATCCCCGCGCGGCGCATGCGGCAACAACCAGTCCGGCGAGGCCTCCCAGCAGCGCCAACCCCATCACTTCGGCCAGCAACTGGCCTATGATCGAGCCGCGCGAAGCTCCCAGCGAATACCGGATCGATATCTCATACTCGCGCTGCGTGGTCCGCGCCAGTAACAGGGCTGCGATGTTGGAGCAGGCGATGAGCAGCAGCAGAGACACCGAACCGTAGAGCAGCCATAGCGAACTGCCGATGCTGCCGATCACTGTCGCCTTGAGCGGGACAATCTCGGTCCTTAATTCAGCATCGGGATGCGGAAATTGCTTTCCCAGGCGGCTCTGCACTGTGGCCAGGTCCGCGGCCGCCTGCTGAAGCGTTACTCCCGGCTTCATGCGTCCGATCACGGTGAACCACGTTTCCTCGCGCCCCTGCGCAACTGGCGCATCCGGAGCGCTCACCTCCCACATGTCCACGTCGCGATCGGGGAATTGAAATCCTTCCGGCATGATGCCGACGATCGAGAAATAGTATTTGCCGATGTGCAGCTTGCGGTTGAGCGCATTGGGATCGCCATGAAACCTCCGCTGCCAGAACGCATAACTTATCAGGACGGCATCGGGTCCTCCGAACCGCTCTTCCTCAGCCGTGAAGTTCCGCCCGAGAGCCGGCGAGACGCCAAGCACATCGAGGAAACGCGGCGCAACAAGCGCCTCCGTCATCTTCTCCGGCAGTGAGCCCGAGATCTCCGAGAGATCGTCCTTGTAGTAGCCGGTGATGCCGGAGAACGTCGCCGTCATCCGGTTCCAGTCCTCGAGGCGCTGTGGGGCGACGAAAGTATTTGCGTTGCGCCCCTGGATGTCGTGCTGATAGATGCGCACCAGTTCGTCGCCGTGCGGAAAAGCAAGCGGCCGCAGCACGATCGCATCAATTGCGGAGAAGACCGCGCTGTTGGCGCCGATGCCCAATGCCAGCGTGACGATCACAGCGAGAGAGAAGCCGGGTGATTTGCGCAGGAACCGGACAGCTGCGAGCATCAGAAACCAGGCGTGTTCTCGCCACGCCGCGAGATGCACCTCTCGCAACTGCTGCCGCACCTGCTCGCGTCCGCCAAACTCAATCATCGCGAGCCGCCGCGCTTCGACCGGATCCCTGCCGCGCGCGATGTTGGCGGCGGTCATCTCCTCGATATGAAATGCGATCTCGCGTTCTTCCGGATCCTCAATCGGCGTTCCTGGCTTTTTCCACGCCATCCGGCCCTCCCAACTCTTTACATGTGATCTTCGAACTGTGAACTACGAACTATGAACTCACGATTCGGCCACAAGAATCAGCCCTACCGCCTGGGCAAGCCGGTTCCACGTCATTTCTTCCGCGGCCAACTGCCTGCGTCCCTTCGCAGACAGCTTGTAAAACTTCGCTTGCCGCCCCTTTTCCGACTCGCCCCACTCGGATGCAAGCCAGCCGCGCAGCTCCAGCCGGTGCAACGCAGGGTAAAGCGAGCCCTGCTGCACCTGCAGTACATCATTCGAAATTTGCCGGATGCGCTGCGAGATCCCGTAGCCGTGTACAGGCCCAAGCGCGACAACCTTGAGAATGAGCAGATCCAATGTCCCCTGCAACAAATCGGTCTTCTGCAATGGCGTCATCGTCTCTCCTAGACGTCCTACCTATACACCGTGGGATATGTAGATTGTCAAGGAGAGACCCGCAATGCACCGAGAACCCTCAAACCTCAACACGTTGAAATGTTCTATTGAATTGGGCGAGCGATTGAGTTGAGGACGGGACTTCGCAATCCCTGACACCTGATCCGCGAGAACTTGACGCTACGCACTCAGCGGTAATTCGGCGGCCAGTATGTTCATCGGCGTAAGCCCGCGCTTGCGCAGTGCGCGAAGGCTCAGCGCATCGTGTCGCTTGGCCAGGCGCCGCCCGTGCTGGTCGAGCACCAACCTGCAATGGAACCATTTGGGCACCCGCCCCCCAAGCGCGCGGTACAGCAGGATCTGCCGAGCCGTTGATTTGAGAAGATCGGCGCCCCGTACCACTTCAGTTATGCGCATCGCCGCATCGTCGGCGACGCACGCAAGCTGATAACTCGGCGTTCCGTCGCGCCGCCACACCGCGAAGTCGCCGAAGTCCACGCCCGCGACAAAGCGCTGCGGTCCGAGGTTCTGGTCTTCAAACTCGATGACCTCGCCATCCGGCACGCGAAATCGCCAGTTCATCCCCCCCGGCGTGTCCGCCGCCGGGACGTTGGGCCCCGGCAGTTGGGGCACGTAGCCGCAGTTGGCGCGGCATGTGCCCGGATAGATCGGCTCGTCATCCAGGGCCTCGGCCTTGCCGCTGGAGAGCGCTTCGGCCGTCGTCATCTCATGCGGCGCGCCCAGCGCCGCCTCGAGGTCCTTGCGCGAGCACTTGCAGGGGAACAGGAACCCGCCCTGATAGAGCCTGCGCCATGCATAGACATACGCACTCATGCGCTTGCTCTGTAAATACGGACCATACGGGCCGCCTTCGTCAGGACCTTCGTGCCAGCGGATGCCCATCCACCGCAAATCCTCATATGCGGCTTCAGCATAATTCGCGTGGCTGCGCTGCGGATCGAGGTCTTCCATGCGCATCACCAGCGTGCCTTGCATGTCGCGGGCGCGCTGCCACGCGGTCCAGAACGTCCGCGCATGGCCCACGTGCAGGAAGCCCGTGGGCGACGGAGCCAAACGTCCGCGATATGTGCTCGCGCGCATTGGTGCTATGGTCGCCAATCTGGCACTGATTCTAGAAATCCGGCAATTGCGCGCGATATAGCGCCCTTGATGCGTAACTTGCGTGATTCGCTACTTTTATGGTTCGCGCGATGCCGGCCCAGGAAGGCCATCCCTTATTGTATCGATGCACGGAGTCCGAAATGAAATTCATTCGGGCCGCTCGGAATCCACGGTAACGGGCACTCTAAGCGCTTCGCTCTCTGTGCCCAGCACGGGGGGATCCCGTTTGATCCTCATCGGGCAAATTATGGCGCCGTCGCCGGCTGAGGTAAACCGCGATCCCCACGGCAAGATAGGTGATGTAAAGGTAAGGAATGCGGGCATGCGCGGCGTCGGCACTTGAACGGATATCGAGTATGCCGATCAGAATCATTACCAGCACCGTGGCGGCGCTCACGCCCACCGCAAGCCGAGGAATCCGGCCGTTCTCGCGCGTGGCGATTGGAACCGCGACCGCCACCAGCGCATAGGCGGTAAGAAAGCCAAAAACAGCGAGCGACCCGGCAAGGTCGTACATCTCGTATCCGGTCACCCGGCACAGTGCCATTCCAGCGGTTCCTGCGAACATCAGTGCGCAGGCAATCGCCGAGGCCGGTCCCGGACTGCCACGTTCGCGGCCTGTCTGCTGCAATATCGCGGGAACAAGGCCGGCGCGCGCCATGCGCAGCATCACTCTCGCAGCTGCCGTGGTGCAAGCCAGGGTGCAGGCAAACAGGCTCACCATGGCGCCAATCTCCATGCCTGCGCCAAGCGCGGGCACGCCGGCTCGGCGGGCGAGCAGATGCAACGGGCTGGTCGTTTCACTCAGGCTCGTGGAAAGACCGCGGAAGCCCAGCACCTCGGAGTACGAGCACAGAATGAAAAACAGGCCTGAGAAAAGCGCGCATTGCACGACGGCGCGCGGAATCGTGCGCAGTGGCTCACGCGCTTCGACGCCCAGTGTGGTGGCGCTCTCGAATCCAACAAATGCGAAGATGGCGAGCACGAGCGCCGGGCCCACGGAGCCAAATTGCATCCCTTTGAGCCGCAGTTGATCCGCGTCAACCTGAAACCCGCCTCGTAGAATCACCAGAGCAAGCACCGTAACGATGAGCGCCAGCGATGCCAACTCGATCCAGAGCATGAGCCGGGCTGAAAGCTTGATATCGCGGTAGGCGACATAGCCGGCGGCAGCGCAGATAATCGCTAACGCCGGAATGGCCGCGACCGACAAGTGCAACAACTGCCTCGCGAGCAACGACGCATAGTACATCGCTCCACCGGCCACAGAGGCGCCGGTGGCCACATAGGCAATCAGGAGCCCCCATCCCGCCATTGCTCCGAATACCGGAGGCAGGGAATCCGCCGCGTAGCTGTAGAGCGAGCCAGGCGACGCCGACAAGCGGGCGAAACGGGTGATGCATGCGGCCACCAGCAGTACCGATCCCGTGGCCAGCAGGTACACGAGCCACGTGCCGTTTCCCGCTAGAGCGAACACCAGCGGAATGGTGAGCGCCGCTCCTGTAGTAGGCGAAAGTGCGGAGACGGACTGCGCCAGAGTCTCCACCGGTCCCAGCGTGCTCACCCGTAGTCCGTATGTGGGCGGAGACGCGGCGGGCAGTCCGGCGGTGCTGCTGGCTGCAATCGGCAAGAAGAGGCCCTCAAACCAGAAAAAATTATGGCGAGTCCTTCGCTCGAGCGGCCCGCGATGGGCAAAGCCATTGCGAGTGGGAAGAAGCGAATGATCCTATCCTCACCGTTCCCCGCGCCATTGGCAACAAGGAGCGCATAAAGAAATTGGGCTTCGGCGTATACCGATCCTGAGCGGAGCCGGAGCGCAGCTCGGGCGGAGTCGAAGGACTTGCATCTCGTAATGCTCGAGGAGGAATGTATCGCTGCGGCGGTCAGCTAATCCGAATCATCGCTGCCGTCGCGGTGGTGTTCACGGTGGTCGTACTTGCCGATGCTCTGACTCAGATGGTCGGGATCGACCGATACCTGCACCACGTCAAGATCGTGTCCATCGGCATCCACCACAAAGAGCCCCATGCGCTTCCCCTCGGGATGCACGAAAATCAGCGTCTGTTCATGCCCGTTTCTGCACGTCTCGCGGACCACGCGCTCCCATCCGGCGCCCAGTCTCTCTTCCACCACACGGTTCAGTTCATCGCCGTCCATCCGCGCAGAGAAGTTTTCAAACTCCGCTACGTGCATGTTGCTCACGCCGCCGCCCGTGGACCGGCGCGCCACAAAGCTGATCAATCCCAGAAACGGAATGCGCGTCGCCCGCACGTGGTACTTCGCCTCGATGGACCGGACCACGCCGTCGAATCCGCCCTCACCTCCCGAGGCCAGCACAGCCACGGGCACCAGCAGCGCGACAAAACATGTAAAGACAAACACGAATCGTCTCATTCGTCGTCTCCCTTCTTGTTTGTCTTGTCCTTGGCTTTGGCGTGCGAGGAATGATGCGCCCCACTTAACGGCCCCAGCGCGTCCCCCAGCCCGGCCACGCCGCCAAGCTTGCTCAGCTCTTCCATGCGGATAGGCCCGAGGATGAGCACGATGGTCAGTTCTCTCGGATCCGCTTCCAGAATGAACATCCCCTGCGGCTCGCCGTTGACCATCTTCATCATCACATCGGTGGTTTCCTTCAAATTCCGCTCTCGCTCGCGCACTACCGGCGTCCACTCGCTCGTTTCAAAATAGTTGCGCAATTGTTGCAACTGGTCCATCGAGTAGTCGCCTTCCTTGTCGAAGTCGTACTCGCGGACGTAGATCCCTTTCAGCCCCTGGATCAGCTTGCGCGTCGCGGCTTGATCCTCGTCCTTGTCGTCAAGAAACTTGGCCGCGAAATCGAGCATGTTCTTGCCCAGCGTAACCTCGGTCACGTCGCTTGCCTTCGCCGCCAGGTCCTTTTCAACCTGTGGCGGCAGCGGCAGGCCTTCCTGCGCTCGCGCCATTCCGGCGAGCGACCCAGCTGCGAGCACCGCTCCTAATCCCCATGCAATCCGCCGCGTCGTCATATCCCTTACTCTCCCCGATCGTGTGCCGCCAGCCGCACGTGCACCTGGTTCAATGCGTGTCCCGTGATCCTCAACGCAGTCATCACCTGCTGCCGAGCCTCTTCTCCACGGCGCTGTTCTTCGCGCTTCTCGACTCTCCAATGCAGGCCCCACCCCACGGCTGCGGCAAGCAAGACTGTCGCCGCCACCCGCATCCATAACAGCGAATGCGCCCTACCCGCGCTTCCTGCCGATTTGCTGCCGAAGAACGACCGCGCGAACCACGAACGCCGCTCCATCCGCGCGCTTCTCCGCTCCATCACGCGTCCCTTCAGCCCCGGAGGCGCGGGCCTGCGTTCCAGCGCCTGCCTCAACTCCTGCTCGAATTGATCCAGCTCCTCATGCTCCACGGATAAACTCCCTCAGGTGGCTCGTGGCCTTGGATCGCAGCAGCTTCAATCCGCGCTGCAAGTTGCTCTTCACCGTCGCCAACGGCACATCAAGCGCGGCCGCAATCTCCTCCGGCATCATGTCTTCCTGGTAGCGGAGAATCAGCGCCGCGCGCTGGGCCTGCGGCAGCGTAGTCATCAGATGCTCTAGTCGCGCGCCCAGCGGCGACGTCCGCTCTTCCGCGGTCACCCCGTCGCCATCGCCCAGTTCCACCCACAGATCCATTCCCCGCACTCGCCGGCGCCGCAGCGCGTCCGTCGCCCGGCTCATCGTCACCCGCCGCAGCCAGAACGCTGAGTGTTCCGCACTCTCCAACTGCCCCATGCGCCGGTCCAGTTCCAGAAAAACATCCTGCGCGATCTCTTCGGCCAGCCCGCGATCCCCGGTCATGCGCAGCGCCAGCGAATAGACCATCGCCTGATGCTCGTCGACCAGTTGCTCAAACTCAGGGTGCCAATCATGGGCCATGGCCTTCGCTTCTACTCTCCTATCCGCAGGAACGCATGCGCGGGGATGCAGAAAGATACGCGAGGCGAAGAAAAAAGTTCTTAGTGCGAGTTGGCGGCTCTGTGCGGGGCTGGAAGTATTCGCGGCGATATCAGCTCAATGGCTCGATTGATGCTGAAGAGACCATACGCCCACGGTGCAATCGGCGCATTCAAAGCCTCGAACGTTGCTGAGCGCGGCTTTGGCCGCCGAGCTAACTCGAGCGGCTTCTGCGTGCGAGCCGAACCGGTCCAAAAGCGCGGACCAGGCAAGCTGTCCGGCCACATAACGGATGTTGTTTGTGCCGACCGTGGCCTTGAGGATGGCGAGACCAGTGGTCATGCTGCGTGACGCGGCGACCAGGTCATTATCACTTTCCTGTGCCTTGCCCAGGAGCAGCCAGGACCATCCGGTCAGCATGTGCTGTTCACCGTACTGCCTTTCGCAGTCGACTAATGCGGCTTCGTCATCCGCCACCGCCTCGCGGAGTCTGCCGGTGGACGCGTCCAGCCAACCGCTGGTGGCATCGAGGTCAGCGCGAGGCACGGAGAGACCCGCCGCATCGGCCTCGGAGCGCGCGAAAGCGAGAAACGCACGGGCTTGCTTGTACTTCTTGCGCGCGATCTCGAGGCTCGCCATGCGGGTATACGCCGTTGAAAGCTCCGCATGGCTCTCCGTCTGCTTATACAGCTCAATCGCCTCCTGAATAGCCTTTGCCGCGGCGTCGAGATCGCCTTTTGCCTGGAGAAGGCCGGCGTAGTAGGACAGGGCCCCGGCATAATCGTAGGAGCGCTTGCCTCCGGCACCGAGCAGCCCAAAAGCCTGCGTGAACGATCTCTCCGCCGCCGGGAATTGCATTTCCTCCCCGTAGGCATAGCCGAGAAGCGCGTACGCGCGCCCGCGGTCGGATGCGCTGAATTGATCGGACTGCGCGATGGTCGTGAGCACGGCGACGGCGACCTGGGGACGGCCGCGCTGGATGAAATCGAGGGCTCGCGTGAGCTGCTGTTGAGCGCCCGGCTGGGCAGCGGCCGACACAAGGCAGATGGGGAAAAGTGACACAAGAAGACAGAGTTCCCGCTTCATGGGAATGCTCCGGGCGCAAATTTGCAGAGTTTTACCTCGAAGCCCGGGTCCCGTGGATCGCGGTCAGGCCGATCGGCAGAAGTACTTCAATGTACTCCAAGCGGGGGTAGTTGTGAATCGATTTACCTACTATGGCAGACATTGTCGAGGAATCAAAGAAAAAAAGAGAAAAGCCAAATGAGTATTGCCGAGTCCCTCGACAGTCCATAAAATCGGCGGCAATGAAGCTATACATGCGGCAGGAGTACAGGGCGAGCAGGAAAGAGCCCTTCGGGGAGATGCTGCGCCGGATCTACGAGGGGTTGGGGCAGGGCGGAGTGCCGGTACTGTACCGGTTCACGTTTGCCGACCACCTCGTGCCGGGAATGGTGTCGTCGGTGGCGCGGGCGGTGAAAAAGCATCCGCACCTGGCGCCGCTCGTGACGACCCAGCCGATTCCGCCGGTCCTCAGCGCCAAGGACCCGGAGAGGGTCGGGTCGCCGGCGATCATCGGGGACGCGACGAAGCTGGAATTTGCGCAGCTGGCAGAAGTGGCCGATGGGCTGCCGCGATCGCTTCCGTTCCGGCTGGCGGACGTGCGGTTTTACACCGATGAGTTCGGCAAGGCCCCGCCGGCGGTGGCCACAGAGCGGACCGAACTTAGCGCGCTGTTGCACGGGCACTTCAACACCGGGATGCGGGCCGCCGATACATGGTGGGTGAACGGCCGCCAGCGTCACCTGGGCGCGGCGTACGTGGTGGAGGTGACGGAGGGAAACCGCAAAGTCCCGCTGCCGGGCGGCGCGCTGGGGAAGTTTGTGGCCACGCTGGGCAAGGCGCGAACGGTGGCGCAATTTCCGATCAAGGAGAGCGAAGAAGGCGAGGCGGTCGTCGTCAAAGGCAAGTCGCAGGCGCCGCCGGAACTGGTTGCGCTGGCGGAACAGCTGCGGGCAAGGGTGCCCGAACTGATCGCCGGCGCGCGGATGCCGCATGCGATCGAGTCGGCGAGGGCGGAGCACGCGCAGAGCCCGCTGAAGCCGGCGCTCGAGAAGCACTTCAAACCGCTAGGCTACGCGTGCAAGGGCGGCTCGGGTATTTTCACGCTGCGGCGGCGCACGGCGGAGAACCACGTTGTGGAAGTATCGCTGGACGTGGGCACATGGAGCCGCCACCTGACGGGACACTTTCACGTGTATATGCCGGATTTTCAGATCCGGCTGCCGATGCCGGCCTCGGCGGAGCTTCACGCAATGCAGTGCGACATTGGCGACGCGGACCGCTGGGAGAAGCTGGTGGAGAACATGGCGGCATTCACGGCGCACCTGGACCGCGAAGTTGTGCCGGAGATCGGGAAGGTAGCGGGCCCGGCGCCGGCCTGGTTTGAGGCGCCGGAGGTACGGTGAGGGGGATTATCGATGTAAACCCGAAGTTTGGCTGCAGCAGAGCGGGCCAGGGTACGAAACGCGGACAAACCCGGGTTTGTGCGATCTGAGAATCAGATGTATTGTATATACATAAGCGTCTGTACGGACGGAAGATGACGCGATTCAGTTGGGACGAGCGAAAGAACCGGGCCAACCTGCGCAAGCACCAGGTGAGTTTCGAGGCGGCGGCGCTGGTGTTCGATGATCCCCACGCGATCTTCGAACAGGACCGGGAAGTAGACGACGAGGCACGATGGCAGGCAATTGGCAGAGTGGAGGGACAAGTCCTCCTGTTGGTGGCACACGCCTATGAAGAAGACGATGGCGAAGAGACAATCCGAATCATCTCGGCGCGGCGGGCGGAGCCGGAGGAACACGAAATCTACTTCCGGCAGTTCGATCCGCGTGGTTACGAGCGATGAATTGCACAACGATCCTAAGGTGATGGCGAAGGTCAGGCGAGAGTTGGGACAACTGGCCAAGGCCGGGCCGATCGACACTTCCGACGCGCCTGTGCTGCCGCCGCCGGCGTGGGAAAACCCGATTCGCGGCATGGAGGCATGGCTCAAGACCGTGCGCGCAGGCGGGATGTACAAGCCGGTGAAGCAGGCCGTGAGCATGCGCCTTGATGCGGACGTGGTGGCGTGGCTGAGGGAGAGCGGGCCGGGCTACCAGACGCGGGCGAATCGAATATTGCGGGAGAAGATGATGAAGGAGATGGCGGGCTAGGAATTGGCCGATTCGTCCCCATCATCTTCGTCTTCCTCTTCGGGTTCGTACGGTTGGCGTTCCCATGGAGCGCCCGGTTCACTGCGTTCCGCGCACCAGCCAACGGGCAGATCAACCAATTCTTTCAATGAGGGGTCGTTGTCAATGGGATGGTGAAAGCAGACAGCGACACCGCCGCTTTCAGTGCCAGTCTCGCCAGTGAACTGCCAATCACCTTCGGGGTCGTGGTACACGAACGTGACTGGCTCTGCGCCAGTGTGGACGTTCTTAGAGAGGTAGACAGAAGTGTGCGGTCCTTCAGGGAATCTCCAGCCGAAAAGGCTGCTGGACTCATCCGCTCCGCTCCAGAAATCCTCCTCAATGTGGCGCATGGGAGCGGCGAGCTGCATTAGCGGTTGATTGAAATTCGAATTAAATCCTTCGTCTTCAGGAAAGCGGTTCTTGAGGTCGGGGTAGACGAGTTGTAGGACCGGATAGTTGCTACCTGAGTAATACCAGTTCGCCCAGTTCATGAGATGTGCGACCCATTTGGGATCGACCGGACGGAATTCGCAATCGACGTTGCCGATCAGATCGGAATGACGGCTCTGGGTGAGGTCGAGGCCGTCTCGCATACGACGCGCGGCTTCATTCAGAGCGGAGTGCGCGACTTCGTGATGAAGCGCAGCAGTGATCAGGTCGGGCTTGCCGCAGGTATCGTAAATGCCGATGGTGTAGGTGTAATTCATCTCGCGATGCTTGCCATTGCCGACGGTCAAGACAAAAAGGCCGTATTCTTCAATCTTGTCGATAGTTCTAGCGTCGGTTGGATTCAGACCGGTGGAGCGCCAGTGGCGAGTGCGAGCGGTTTCGTAGGTCTTGAGATGGTCAGACAATGGTGTGATCCTCAGGTCGAACAATAGCAGAGGAAAAGATAAAAATAGCCGCGAATCTTTCAGCCGCTCCGTTCCTTCAAAATCACCAAACGTAGTAGGTATCGGCAAAACGCAAACGCGGACCTTTCGGTCCGCGTTTGTTGTTCCATTTTTGTGGGGCCGTCCTGTACCCGGATTGGAGCCGGACCTACCTTACGCCTTTGCCGGCACAAGATTCCCCAGCTTCTCCGCCAGCATCTCCTGGGCATGCGCGAAGAACTCGTCCTTTGAGATCTTCCCCGCGTCTACATCCGCCAGGATGGCCTTCTGCGCTTCGTACTCGCGATTCTTGATGCCCACCTTGGACTGCAGCATGCGCCATGACTTGCGGCGCTCGACGCAGAACATGACTAACTGGCGGCTCAGGGCGCGGTACTCCGTCTTGCCGTTGTCTTCGAGCGTGATGTAGACGCCGAAGTCGGGGATGAACGAGCGGTGCGCAGGGTTGAGATAGCGCCGGTAGACAACATCCTGCTGCGTGATGCGCACCAGCATGTTGTCGAGCGGGATCATCTTCTGGGCCTGCTCGGGCTTGATCTTGCGCAGGTGGTTGCGGAAGCGCGCTTCCGTCGTGCACCAGTGCGCGACCGTGTAGCGGCGCGTCTCGCCGCTGAGCTTGTCCTTGGTCTCGTACCAGTCAAGATCGATGGACGGGTTGCCCTTGATGTCGAGCGCCTCAGCGTAGCTCTCGCCCTTACGCGGGTCGAAGACGAACTCCGGCACGCCGCGCGAGTCGCGCACGCGCTGCGCCTGGTGGAGCGCCATGTCGTCGGCGACGCCGTGCTCCGGCTGGCAGGTGGTAAACGCCTGCAGGAAGAAGGTGCCGCGGTACTCGAGGCCGTCCAGAATCGCCCGGTAGAGCTTGGGCGCGTTGGCCATGGAGCACTGCGCGATGAAGGGCGAGCCGTGCCCGGCAAGGAACGTCTCCGCCACGGTCTTCTTCTCGGTGTTCTTGCCCTGCGTGGCCGCGCCGAACACGTTCATGTCGTTGCCGCCAAGCATCGGGGTCGAGTCGGAGTTCTGGCCGCCGGTGTTCGAGTAGACTTGCGTGTCGAGCATGACTGCCTTGACGTTGGGCCGGTTCTGCAGGATCACCTTGGACATGTTCTGGTAGCCGATGTCGCCCATGCCGCCGTCGCCGCCAACCACCCACACCTTGGGCAGCTCGATGATCTCCTGGTCGGTCATCAGCGCATCGGTGAAGTGCGTGAACTCGTAATACTCGCGGTCGTTCACGCCCTTGCCGCCAAGGATGATGTCGGTGAGGCGCTCGGGGATCACCGAGCGGCGCGCGTGGTCGACGATGAAGCTCTCCCCCATGAGCCAGCCGATGGTGATGCCGTCCTGGAAGAGCGAGTTCATCCACGGATACGGATGCGGGTTGTTCGGCGAGGTCGAGCCGTACACGGTGTTGCAGCCCGTGTGCGCGGCCATCGCCATCACGCTCATCCCGTTGGCCAGGCGCCCATCGACCGGCTGCAGGCTCTTGTGATTGAAGGCTTCGGTGAGCAGCACCGCCGCGAGCGCCTCGACGATCTGCGCATCGGTGACAGAGCCGTTCTTCTCCTCGTGCGCCGAGATTCTTGCGCGGGTGTCGTCATCGTCCTCGCCGCCCAGGCCGAGGATCAGGTGCGTCACGGTCTGGCGCAGCAACTCATAGCCCTTGGAATCGGACTCCTTGAGCGCGGCCATCCTCGCAGCGCCGTTCTTCTCTAAGTCGCCGGCCTTGGCAACAAAGCGGTCAGCCTTGGCGTGGTAGACCGGCCGCATGTACGCCTCGGTGACCGAGGTCACGGAGCGCAGCACGCTCTTTTCGCCGCAGCCCGCGCAGGCTCCGTCGCCGGCCACGAGTGCGTCGTAGTTGCGCCGCACCATGAGCATGTTGCGCAGCGTCGCGGTCTTCGAGTCGGCCGGGTTCGCATTGTTGAAGAGGCCGAGATACTTCTGCGACGTATCGGGCAGCAGGTTCAGGAACGCGGTGCCGGTCTCGTGCTCGGCGTTCACGTCCTCGGTCTCCTGCACCATGCGGAGCGCCTGGTGGTCGCCGCAGGCTGTCACGCAGGCCGCGCAGCCTTTGCAGAGATCGCTCACAAATATCGAGAAAATGCCGCCGGAGCCCGGCGACTTGCGCTCAGGCGAGGAGAAGATGGCGTTGACCTTCTGGTAGGCCATCGGCACCTTGTCCATGATGTTGAAGAACTGCGTCTTCGATTCCGCCGAGAAGCCGTCGATCAACTCGGTCACTTCCTTGATGATCGCCGGCAGCGGCGTACCCTGCTTGATGTCGGCGAGCATGCGCGCGCGCGTCTGCTTTTCGATCTCCGGAAGCTTCGCGATCATCTTGCGGCGATCGTCGGGGTTCGACACGTAGCGCGTCACAGCAGTCGAGAGCAGCGTCGAGAGGTCCTGCGAAGTGTTGGGCAGGGCCGTGTCCGGGCAAACCGAGATGCACTCCATGCACTGCGTGCAGTTCTCGGGGATGTAGAGCGGCGTTTCGCGCCGCGCAACGTACTTCGATGCCGTGTCGCCCGTCGCCGCCGCAATTACGCCCATGGCGCTGAGCGGCGTGGCCGGCTGGTTGTAGCCGAGGCCGGACCGGAATTCCGCGTCGAATGCTGCGATGGTCGCAATCGGCGCGCGCTCGGCCTGACCGTCTGGCAACGGCGTGGAGCGGCAGCCGCCCACGGTGCATGACTCGCCCGCGCCAGCTTCAGCATATGCCGGAACGGGCTCGAGGATGGGCAGCAGCGCGTCTCCCCGCAGGCTGGAGCGGTCGCGCGCTGCCAGTTCGCCGACAGCGATCTCTTTCACGCGCGAGAAGCCCTGGAGCATCACTTCCATGTTCGACTGGACGACGGCATCGCCCTGCTTGCCGAATTTCTTGACGTACTGCTTGTAGACAACATCCTGGTACTGCTCCTGCGTGATACCGAATTCCTCGAGGAGGCTCGACACCGCGAAGAATCCGCCGAGAAACGCATTGCCCTGCATGCGAAGCTGGAGATCGGCGCGATTGGTGGCCTTGCGCGCAATGTCGAAGCCCGGCAGCGTGAAGACGCGAATGTTCTTGTCGATGATCTGCTTGCGCGCCCAGATGGGGAGTTGCTCCCACGCGCGCTCGCCTTCCTGGTCCGACTCCCACAGCAGGCTGCCGCCATGCTGGATACCGTCGAGCGGGTTGGTGTGCGTGAAGGCCTTCGGATCGCAGCACAGAACCGTGGTCACGTGGCGCAGGTCGCAGTTCACGCGGATGCGCTCCTTCGCCGCGACCATGAAGTAACTGGTGGGCGCGCCCTTCTTCTCGGACCCGTACTTTGGGTTGGCGCTGACGTGGATGATCTCCTTAGGATTCCCGTACTCGTCCTCGACCTTGTCGCGCTCGTAGAGCAGGTCGTTCAGATCGCCGATAATTGCGCCGAGATTTTTGCCTGTGGTGATGGCGCCCCATCCGCCGATCGAATGGAAACGGACCGCGACAGCGCCACCGGGCAACAGCGAGGGTGTCTCGTCGGCAACCACCGAATAAGGGTGGTCGATACCGAGCACGATGAAGTTTGAGCCGTCCTCGGCGGTGCGGCCGTCCTTGCGTGCGCGCCCTTCAGCCGCGAATTCATACGCACCTATCACATGCTCGGGCCGGAAGTCGCGAGAGCCCAGCCCGTAGCTGCCGCCGATGATGCGCGGCACTTCGGCCAGTGTGATCTGGGGGATGCCCATGGTGCCCTGTACTGCCTTCGAAAGCGCGGTGCGAATGTCTCGGCCCATCGGGTTGTCGGGGCTCATCGCCTCGTCCGTGCGCTCGAGGATGATGACGTTCTTCTTGCCGCGCAGCGCTTCGACAATCGCCGCCTCGGGAAACGGGCGGATCACATTGATATGGATAGAGCCGACGCTGGCTTTACGCGTCTGCCGCAAGTAGTCGACCGCGGCTTCAATATTCTCCGCGGCTGAGCCGAGCGAGACGAACACGGTTTCCGCGTCGTCGGTCTTGTACTTGCTGATCAGGCCGTAATAGCGGCCGGTCAGGTCGCCGAAGTCCTTGTAGGCGGCCTCGAGGAAATCGAGAATCGGCTCGGCGAAGTTGTTGCGGCGTGCCACCACGCCCTGCATGTAGTGTTCCTGGTTCTGAACTGGGCCGAGCAGGACGGGACTGGCCAGGTCCAGCATCTTGGGCACGCGGCGGCGGGTGGGCCCAAAGAGGACACGCTGCGCCTCGGTGGGGCAGTCGATCACGTCGTCAGGTGCGCCCAGGTACTCGCGGATCAGGTCGGACTCGTGCTTATAGAAAGTGCGCTCCAAGTGGCTGGTTAAAAAGCCGTCCATGATATTCATGCCTGGCGTGAGCGAGAGCTCGGTCACGCGGCGCAAAATCAGCGACTGGTCGGCGGCCTGCTGCGCATCCTTGCCGAACACCATGATCCAGCCGGTATCGAGCGCGCCGTAGATGTCGTCGTGTCCGCAGTGCACGTTGAGAGCGTGCTTTGTCAGCGCGCGGGCGCCCACTTCGAGCACCATCGTCGAGCCCTTGCCCGGCGCATGGTAGTACTGCTCCACGCCGTAGACCACCCCCTGCCCGGAGGTGAAGTTGACCACGCGCTTGCCGCACACGGAGTGGGCGATTGCCCCGCCCTGCGCCGCGTGCTCGCCTTCAGTCTCGATGGCAATCGTGTTGCCGCCAAACACATTCAGGTGGCCTTCCGCATAGGCCTGTTGGAAGAGCTCGCCGCCCTCGGTCGAGGGAGTAATGGGATAGAAGACTCCGGCATCGGCGATACGCGTCTCGGTGTGATACGAGACAAGCTGGTTTCCGTTGGCGGTGACCCGGATTCCGGGATAGCGAGCTTTCTTCATGGTGATACTCCCTTAATGAGTGCGAGCTGGCTTAATTAAAGCCGCGAAGGTGGAAGTCCATCCCATTGTTGGACTCCATTGGTCTGCACAGGACGGCCGTCCAAATTGGACCACATTGCAAGGCGATGCGGCCTCTGGTGGAAGTGCGAGGCGTGATCGACCTTTTCCCTGCATCCGATTACGAGCGCTTCGAATCCTGGGTCGCGCAATGGGTTGGCGCGACGGTAATTTCTCCCGCAGAAAGAGCAGGAGAGAAGCCGGAAGGACAAGAAGCAGGAAAATCCCGCAACGCACACCCATACTTAGTATGCTCCGGGGTCATGAAACCTTGTCTCAAGTAGCGGTATGAAATCCGGGGCCCGAAAAGCCGGGGTACAATCGCATTTCCCATGAAACTGAGTTGGAATCTTCCCGTTTACGCGCTTGGTGCAGTTGCACTTACCGGTTGCCACGGCCATGTGGGTCAGACCCAGGAGCGTGCCCGTCAGTTTTCCGGCGTCACCTTGCAGGATGTGACTTTCCACTCTGCCGCCCTGGGCCGGGATGTGACGTACCGGGTGTACCTTCCTGCCCGGATTGAGACGGGGGAAAGGCTGCCAGTCGTTTACCTGCTCCACGGAGCGTGGGAGAACTACCGTAGCTGGTCGGACTACTCTGACGCCGGTGCCCTTGCCGCGAAGGGGATGGTCCTCGTCATGCCCGATGGGGCGCTCTCCTACTGGGTGAATGCGGCTGGTGCGCCGGAGGACAAATACGGAGACTTCCTGCTGAACGACCTTCGCTCGGACGTGGAACGCCGTTTTCCAGCCAAATCGGACCGTGCCGCGCGGGCTGTTGTGGGCGTGTCGATGGGTGGGTTTGCGGCCGTGGAGTACGCACTGAGGCGGCCCGAGTTGTTTTCGTTTGCCGCTGCGCTCAGCCCTGCAATTGACGCGCCGGAGCGTCGCTTCTCGTGGCGGCGGTTGGAGCAGAGCATTCGACTGCGGAAGGTCTTTGGGCCGGACGGCAGCCAGGAGCGGAGGAATGAGGACCCGTTCAATTTGGTCCAAATGGCAGATCCGGGGAAGACACCTTATTTGTACATAACAGCAGGCGAGCAGGAAGCGCTGCTTGGTCCCATTCGACGGTTCGCCGGCCAGCTCGACCGGCGAGGGTTCACCCACGAGTTCAATACGGCGCCAGGCGGGCATGGTTGGGGGACCTGGAACCGGCAGACATCCGGGTGCTTTGACGTGATGATGAAGGTAATCGTACGGTGACCCCTGGAAACGCAGTGACTCTGCAGCCGGCAGATGTATATTGAGTGGACTTGCGGAGACGGAATTCATGGCTGAAGTTGAATATGCTATCTACCCCAGCCTGCGCGACCGTGTGGTGCTCATCACAGGTGGAGCTACCGGCATCGGCGAGTCCCTCGTCCGCCACTTCGCCCGCCAGGGATCACGCGTCACCTTCCTCGACATCCAGGACGATGCCGCCATCGCACTTCGTAATGAGCTATCAGTCACCGGCTGCACCGCGCCGCTTTACATCCACTGCGACCTCACCGACGTGGCCGCGCTCAGGGACAGTGTCGACCGCGTCATCGTCGCATGCGGCACCGTGGACGTACTTGTGAACAACGCCGGCGACGACCGCCGCCACTCCATTGAGCAAGTCACGCCCGAGTCCTGGGATCACACCATCGCCGTCAACTTGCGCCCTCAGTTCTTCATGGCGCAGGCAGTGATCCCGCATATGCGCCGGACCGGCCGCGGCGTCATCGTCAACATGAGCTCGATCGGCTGGATGATTCCCTCGACCGGCCTGCCCGTGTACGTCACGGCCAAGGCCGCAATCGTCGGCCTCACGCGCACCCTCGCCCACGAGCTCGGTCCCGCCGGAATCCGCGTCAACGCAGTGCTGCCGGGAGCCATCGCCACGGAAAAGCAGAAGCGCGTCGTCTACACGCCCGAGTACAAGGCTGAAATCCTCGCAAGCCAGGCTCTCAAGCGCGATATCCTTCCCGAGGACGTCGCGCGCCTGGTGCTGTTCCTCTCGAGCGACGACTCCAGCGCCATCACCAACCAGAGCTACATCGTTGATGGCGGCTGGGCATAAGTCGCGCATCCAAGAGCCAATGGAGGGCCCGCATGCGGATCGGCGGTTGTGGCTGTCTCATCGCGGTTGCAACTGCCCTCGGGACCACCGCTCTGCTGTGCCCGCAATCTCCGCCTGCTGGTGCAGCAGGTCAGCTTTCCTCGCGCATTGCGCCGGTTGAGCCTTCTGCCGGCCCGCGCTCCGCCGACTACCAGCACGTTCAGAACCGCCTTGCCCGCGGCTGGAACACCTGGGACGTGCACAGCGTCGCCACGCATGTCCTGCTGCCCGACGGACTCGCCGTCCACGTGGGCATGAAGCACAATTCCACGCTCAATGGCGATGCATATCTCGGGAACGCGCTGATCGGCCGGCTCGAACCCGGCGCCGAGCAGGTCACCCCCGGGCCGCATTCATGGGACGGCAGCTACACCGATCTTGAAATCGCGTGGCGCGGGCACAAATGGCGCATCCAGAGCGCGCACGACGGCGCGGATCTGGTCCTGCTCGTCGCGCCCGCGGCTTCATCATCCGGAGCTCTTCCGCCCACTGTCGTCTTCTCCGTCGACTATCTCTGGAACCGCCCCGGCACCGCGATCCGCCAGGGCAACGCCATCCTCGCCCACAGCGTCCTCCGCGACGTCTCGATCTTCTGCACCTGCGAAATCGGTGAGCGCACCCGGCCCGCTCCTTATCTGGATGCGCCGCTGTCCGGCGCGCACTTCGCCGCAGATCTTTCTGGTCCCATAGGCGTCTCCACTGGGCACGAGCGCTCGCTCGATGAGATCCAATCGCTCGTCGACCGCGCGCGCACCGCGTACCAGCAGTCCATCGCGAACGCCGGCCCCTCCGCGTCTCTTGTCGACGCTATCCAGACCACTCTCGGCTGGGACACAATCTACGAGCCCGGCGGATCCCGCGTGATCTCGCCGGTCAGCCGCATCTGGAGCGTGGGCTGGGGCGGCTACGTTCTCTTCGACTGGGACACCTTCTTCGCCGCCACGATGGCCTCAGTCGGCTCAAAGGACCTTGCTTACGCCAACGCCCTTGAGATCCTGCGCGAAGAGACGCCCGCCGGATTTGTCCCCAACTTTGCCCGCGCCGGCGAATGGAAGAGCTTCGATCGCAGCGAGCCGCCGGTCGGCAGCATCACGGTCCTCGGCCTCTACGAGAAGTTCCACGACCGCTGGTTCCTCGAAGACGCTTTCGATCCCTTGTTGCGCTGGAACCGCTGGTGGTCGCAGCATCGCGACATCGGCGGCTACATCGTCCTTGGCAGCGATCCCGGCAATCTGCCCGGCAACCCCGACGATAAATCTGTGGGCACCTGGCAGGGCGCCGTCTATGAGTCGGGCCTCGACAACAGCCCCATGTACGACGGCACCACCTACGATCCCAAATCGCACCTGCTCCAGTTCGCTGACGTGGGAATGATGAGTCTCTACATCGCCGACTGCGACGCGCTGGTAAGGATCGCCGAAGCTCTCGACCGGCCCACCATCGCAAAGGAAGTGAAAGATCGCGGCGACCAGTATCGCGCTCATCTCGCCGCCCTCTGGGACGACTCCAGCGGCATCTATCGCAACAAGAACCTCCGCACCGGCGAATGGAGCCCGCGCCTCTCGCCCACCAACTTCTATCCGCTGTTGGCGCGCGCCCCCACGCCCGAGCAGGCGGATGCCATGATCGAAAAACACCTGCTCAATCCGCGCGAGTTCTGGGCCGAATCGGTGCTGCCCTCCATTGCGATCAACGATCCGGCCTTCAAGGACCAGGCCTACTGGCGCGGCCGCATCTGGGGCCCTACGAACTTCCTGGTCTATCTCGGACTCAAAAACTACGACTTCCCAGGCGTGCGCCGCGATCTCGCCGCCAGGTCGTACAAGTTGTTTCTCAAGGAGTGGTCGCAGAACCGCCACGTGCACGAGAACTATAACGCCGTCACAGGCAGCGGCGACGATGTCACCTCGAGCGACCGCTTCTATCACTGGGGCGCATTGCTCGGTTACATCGAATACCTCGAGCAGCAACCCGCCGCCAGTGCCCAGGCGACGCCAAAATAGCTCCGCCAGGCGCGACTCAACACAATCCGCAGTGTGAACCGCGAACCGTGAACTATGTACTGCTAACCCTCCGCAATGCCTTACCATTTTTCGGGGAAAGGAATCGCCATGATTCTGTGCGCAAAACGATTTGGCTCTCTCGTCTCGAACTTTTGCATCCTTGTAGTTCTTTCCGCAGCCACATTCGCCACACTCTCCGCTTCGGCGCAAACGCTGGTTGAAGCCCGGCGCGTCGCCGCCGAAGTCGCCCGCGTCGCGGGTAAGCTTCCACCCGAGTCGCAGGCTGTCATCACCCGCCTCACGCTGCTCGGCTATTTGCCTGACGGCGCATGGAAGACCCACTCCGGCGACGTCGCGCACGGAGAAGCCGTCAATCTCGACGAGTCGGGCTGGGAGACCGCGAAGATCCCCGGCGAGGCGCCCAATGACGCGGTATGGTTCCGGCAGACCTACACCGTGCCCGAAACCCTCAATGGCTACGACCTTACCGGTGCGCGCATCTGGTTCCAGTTCCACGCCGACGCCAACGGGCCGATGCCCGAGATTCTGTACTTCAACGGCCGCCGCGTCGCGCTCGGCGACGACCTCGAGCCCGTCATCCTGTTCGACAGCGCCAAGCCCGGCGACAAAGTCACGGTCGCCGTCAAGCTCCTCCACACCGTGGACAAGAAGGGCCTCCGGCCGGCTTCCCTCAACATCGACTTTGCCGAAGGCCGCCCAAATCCGGACGATTTGCGGACGGAGTTTTTGAGCTGCGCGCAGCTTGTGCCCTCGCTGGCGCCGGGCGACCCGGGCAAGATGGACACGCTGAACAAGGCGATAGCTGCGGTGGATTTGAAGGCGCTGGATGCGGCCGAAGCGCCAGGCGCGGAGGCGCGAACGCAGGCGCAGGGGAAGTTCGATGCGAGTTTGAAGGACTCGCAAACGAAGCTCGAGGCGCTGCTGCCGCTCGTACAGAAGATGACGTGGCACCTCACGGGCAACTCGCATATCGACGCCGCGTGGCTGTGGCCGTGGACCGAGACAGTGGACGCGGTCAAGCGCACCTTCGGCACCGCCCTGCAGCTCATGTACGAGTATCCGCATTACACCTACACGCAGAGCGCGGCGCAATACAACGAATGGATGGCGCAGAAGTACCCCGATCTCAACGACCAGATCAAGCAGCGCATCAAGGATGGGCGCTGGGAAATCGTCGGCGGCATGTGGGTTGAGCCTGACCTCAACATGCCCGACGGCGAATCGCTCGTGCGGCAGCTTCTCGTCGGCAAGCGCTGGTACAAGCAGGCCTACGGCGTAGACGTGCGCATCGGCTGGAACCCCGACTCGTTCGGATACACGTGGCAGCTGCCCCAGATCTACAAGAAGTCCGGTGTGGACTACTTCGTCACGCAGAAGATGACATGGAACGACACAAATCAACTGCCGTTCAAGCTGTTCTGGTGGGAGTCGCCCGATGGGTCGAAGGTGCTGGCCTACTTCCCGCACGATTACGCCAACAACAACCTCGATCCTGTGCGCCTTGCTCATGACACGGTACAGGCGCGGGAACGGGCGCCAGGCATGGCGGACATGATGGACCTGTACGGGATTGGCGACCACGGCGGCGGACCGACGCGCGCGATTCTGGACCAGGGAGACCACTGGTCGATGCCGTCGATGCCTGCGAAGGTGATGCCGCAGATCGTGTTCGGAACTGCGCAAAGTTACTTCGATCAGGTGAACCTGCAGAACGCCGAAGATCCCAAAGATGGGAAAATCGCGCCTGACAGTCCGGTGTGGAACTACCAGTCGATTGCCAAGGGGTATAAGCCGCCAACGCCGGTGGCGGGGAAAATCGCGATTCCAACGTGGAAAAGCGAACTCTATTTCGAGTACCACCGCGGCGTGATGACCACGCAGGCCCACCACAAGCACAACATGCGCACCAGTGAAGAACAGGTTCTGAACGCGGAGAAGTGGGCGTCGCTCGCGTGGTTGGACGGTCGCTCGTATCCGGGTTCCGAACTGACCGAGGACTGGAAAAAAGTCCTCTTCAACCAGTTCCACGATCTCGCCGCAGGCTCCGGCATCGGCATCATCTACAAGGACGCGCAGAAGGACTACGACGTAGTGCGCTGGTCCACGAACGAGATTTCGACCAAGTCGATATCGCGTTTAGACGAGTCGATCGACACTGAGGGAGATGGAATTCCGGTCGTTGTCTACAATCCTCTTGGCTGGGACCGCTCAGGTACGGTGAAGGTATCCGTTCAAGGTAAGGGCAAGCCCTTCGAGGCCCCGCTGCATGTATCGCACGTTCCGGCACTCGGCTACAAAGTTGAATTTGTCGGAGGCAACAAGCATGTCGACAACTTCGGCGGCGTAACGCCATCTGAAAGCGCCAGTACCATAGCGCTCGATACGCAACGCCTGCATTTGACGGTAGATAAGACGACTGGCTGTATTACCAGCCTTTACGAGACGACCTCAAGGTTTGAGACGATCGCCAACGGCGCGTGCGGCAACCAACTCCAGTTCTTCAAGGACACGCCGAAGGACTACGACGCGTGGAACATCGATCCGGGAACGCTGGATATGCCTCCGGCCACGATTGCGAAAGCCGACTCGGTTGAGTTGATCAAGCTTTTCCTGGTTCCTGACGCAATTCGCGTCACGTACCACTGGCAGAATTCCAAGTTCGTACAGACGATTTCCATTCCAGACGATGCAGACTACGTCGACATTGAAAACGACATCGACTGGCACGAATCCCACATCCTCCTCAAGGCCGCCTTCCCGCTTGCCGCCACCGGTCCCTTCGCCACCTACGAGATTCCTTATGGCGAGATTGAGCGGCCCACCACGCGCAACAATTCATGGGAAAAAGCCCAGTTCGAAGTCCCCGCCATGCGATGGGCCGATCTCGGCGACGGCAAGCACGGCCTCTCGATCCTCAACAAGGACAAGTACGGCTACGACGCCGTCGGCAACCTGCTGCGCATCACGCTGCTCCGCTCGCCCAAGTGGCCCGACCCCGAAGCCGACATGGGCCATCAGCACTTCCGCTACGCGCTCTTTCCGCACGCAGGCACGTGGAAGGACGCCCTCACCGTCCGCCACGGCTGGGAGTACGACTACCCGCTTCAGACAGCCGTCACCACGGCGCATGCAGGAACGCTTCCCGCAAGTCACTCGTTTGCATCCGTCGCTCCGGACAACGTCGTACTCACCGCAGTCAAGAAGGCCGAAGACTCGAACGGCCTGATCTTCCGCGTCTACGAGTGGGCCGGCAAAAGCGCCACCGTCGAGTTCCACGTCCCGCCCGGCGCCACTGGCGCATCCGTCACCAACCTGATGGAACAGGCCGAAGGCAGCCCGCTTCCAGTCGAAGGCGACACCGTCAAAGCTCCGATCAAGCCCTACGAAATCCTCACCATCCGCGTGGATTACCCGAAGGGCGGCGAAGCAAAGTGAGCCGCATCTAAATAGAAGGGGCCCGGTTCATCCGGACCCCTGGCTTTTGTTAGTCTGGAATTCAAGGAGCCCCGCTCGATGGACATCACTTCTCCCTATGTTGTGGTCACCGCCATAGTGCTCACATTCGTCGTCTGCATTCTGTATTCCACCAGCAGCAAAGAAGATGGCCACCAGGACCCTCACAACGGCCACGCCCACTGAGTTGTTCCGGCCTGCGACAGCGGTTACCGCGGCCGCAGCCGAACCAGCATGACACCCTGCCGCGGAAGCATCAGCGCAAGATTCAGCTTCCCACCGTGAACGGCAAGCGGATGATCCGCCACAGTCTCCTTGAGCGCCCCCGCCTTTTCCAGCGTGCTTCTCTGTGCGTCGCTTAACTCATCCGGTGAACCCATCTGCAGCCACGCCCGATAAGCATTGCCGTGGTCCCCATCCATCCGGTACTCCGACTCCATCAGCTCAGAGCCGGTGAGTCCGTCGATCGCCAGTGAAATCCTCGCAGGCGAAGCCGGTACGTCCACATCGTGGTAATTCCACAGCAGCACATCCACTTCGCCGCCGATTCGCGTGGCCACTGCGTTCACATCGGGCTGTTCCCGCACGCTGTCCGCCAGGATTTTGTCGATAGCTACGCTTCCATTGCTTGAAACCTCGACCCACTCCGCGCCTGATCTCCGCGCGCCCAGCATACCCATCATCCGGAACACGTTGAGCACCGGCTTATCGACGCCCTGTGTGGCGAGCGAGCGAAAACCCGAAAAAGCCGGCTGATTCTCCATCTCAAAGGCCCATGTCACAATGCCCTCCACTGATACGCCATAGCGGCGGGCGAGCTCATACACCCGCATCTCCGCCTCCGCAACGCTCACGCCATATAGCGGCCCGTTGCGATAGGCATTCTGCGGCCCTTTGCACGCGGCGCAGCCCTCGGGATCGAATTCGCCGAGAATAATGGGCGTGTGCCGCCACTCGGGATAGCTCGAGACGACGCGCATGCCGCGCTCGGCGGCGCGAAGCTGCGCGCCCACATTCATTACGACGTGGCCATCGACAAACTTGGGGCTACCCTTGGGGTGGTAACTGATGAAGTCGAGCGGCGCGCCGGTCTCCCCGGTCGCTGCGTTCGTGCCGTGCGCGCAGTGCTCCAGGAACTGCCGGAAGAACGGCTCAGAGTGATCGCCGATACCCGTCGCCTCCGGCCCGCCGATCTTTGCCTTTGGCAACGCCTTGCGGATCGCGGCCGCCGTGAGATCGTAGAGCCGGTCATATTGCTCAGGAGTGCCGTGCCAGTAGGCAATGTCGGGCTCGTTCCAAACTTCCCACAGCCAGTCCGAAGTTTGCGGTCCGTATCGGTCGCGAAGATGGGTGGCGTAGGCGAGAACCAGCTTCGACCATTTGGTTTCATCGCGCGGAGGGTACGACCAGCCGGTGAAGATGTCGCCCTTCGGGAAGGTATGGCGGTACGGCTCAGGGTTCGTCGAGAGCGCCTCCGGCATGAATCCGATTTCGACCAGCGGCCGCACATGGGCTGCAACAAGCGCGTCGAAAATGCGGTCGGTAATGGTGAAGTCGTAGACGGCCGAGCCGTCGGGACGCTCGGTATAGACGTTGGTCGACCCCCATTTGAGCGAGCCCTCTCCGTTCCCCGTGGTGAACAGGTTGTGTGCGCGGAAATACACCGGCACCGGGCTGAGGGCGGCGAGTTCGCCCAGGAGCTTCTTGCCATGGGGAGCGTAAACAAAGTTGGGCTCGTCCGCGCCGAAGAAGTTCCAAACCGGCTTGTAAGCTCCGGTCTCCCGGCCCGCATGCACCTTGATGAGCACGGGCGGCGGCCCCGAACCGCCGTCTTGCGCCTCGCTCTTCGGGAACATATATAGGCTCGCAAGCATGACGCAAGCGGCCAGCCGTCGAATTCTCATGCGATCAAAATACAGGAGTTTCCTCCAGTCCTCGGGCAATGTGATAAAAGGATCAGACGATATTCTCGTCAGCGGCGAGGAACCTTTGCCGCGGCCGGAGCGTATTCAACCGGAGAGGGCAATGGGCATGACTCCAACATCGAGGGCGAAATACGCAGGATGGCTGACAGCGGGGTTGGTGCTGGCTGCGGGCATCGCCGGCTGCCGCATCCACGTCGACAAGGGCGCCAACGGCGAAGACAAAACGGTCCAGGTGGACACTCCTTTCGGCGGCGTGCACGTCAATACCGACAAGGTAAGCGCCGCAGACCTCGGCCTGCCTCAGTATCCCGGAGCCAACCCTGTAACCGGAGACGACCACCACAAGTCCGCGGACGTCCACATGGGCTTTGGCGAATGGCAGCTTCGCGTGCGCGTAGTGAGCTATGAGACCGGTGATTCACAAGATAAGGTGGCTGAGTTCTACAAGAAAGCGCTGGCCAGGTACGGCGACGTGCTCACCTGCCAGGACAACGCGCCCATAGGCACTCCGACAACCACCGCGGAAGGCCTGACCTGCGCGGACAACGGCAAGAACGGCCACGTGCAGTGGAATAACAACGACTTCAACGACAGCAGACTGCAGCTGAAAGCGGGGTCAAAGCGGCACCAGCACATCGTCGGATTCGAACAGCCCGGGAATGGCAGGACCCGTTTTGCGCTGGTCGCGCTCGACCTGCCCGCCGGTGTCGACGGCAACTCCGAGCATAGCGACTGATCCTGTGCGCTGGATGTAAGGGCAACGAATCCGAAATCAGGGAAGGGGCGGCGTGCAGCCGCCCTTTTCGCGTCCTTGCCCGTGGCTGGCTCATTTTGTGGGCAGTTTTCGGTCTCATGACCTAGAATTCCTTAGACCGAAAGCAATCCATTTCCGGAGCCAAGTGACCATGTTTCAGAAGCACATGCACGTCGTTGCCGCGTTCTTTCTGTGTGCGGCCGTAACGCTCAATGCCGCCGAGAAACCGAAGCCCAAGCCCGCGCCTGCCGCACCCGCTGCCGTCGATCCTTACGCTGAGGTGCAGCCCGCCGCCGAATCGCTCGACCTCGCCATGTACCAGCGAATTCGCGAAGAAGGCCTGAATCACTCACATGTGATGGAATTCGCCAGCGCGCTTGCGGACGGTATCGGACCACGCCTTACGGGCTCCCCCAATGCAAAGAAGGCCAACGAGTGGACGCGCGACACACTGACGAAGATCGGCCTCGAAAACTCGCACCTCGAAGACTGGGGCGAATTCGGCCTGGGCTGGCAGCAACTGAACTCGTGGGCCCGCATGGTCACGCCCGACACGGCCGTCATGATTGTGCAGGCCACGCCGTGGTCGCCATCCACCAGCGGCCCGGTCACCGGCGACGTCGTCTTCGTCAGCATTGAGAGCGACAAGGACTTCGACCAGTACAAAGGCAAGCTGGCAGGCAAGATCGTCCTCTTCGGCGCCATGCGCCCGGTGCCTCCGGTCGACAAGGCGCTGTTCGAGCGTTACTCCGACAAGGAGCTTGAAGACCTAGCCGAATTCCCGGTGAACGCCAACGCCGGCGGTATCCCGCCTGAGATGCAGGCCCGGCTGCGCGAGCGCATGCAGCGCCTCCGCATGATCGACAAGATCGCGCAGTTCTTCGCCGACGAAAAAGTCGCCGCGGTCATCGAGCCGAGCCGCGACGCCCGCGGCGGCGGCGGATCGGGCGGCACCATCTTCGACGACAATGGCGCCACCCTCGGCCGCACGCCCTATCTGGCCGACAAGCGCGTCAAGATTCCCGTTGTCGTGGCCGCTATCGAAAGCTACGGACGCCTTTACCGTCTCATTCAGGCGCATGTCCCATGCACCGTTGAGGTCGACGTCGAAACCAGATTCACAGGCGACCACGAGCACGGATTCGACACCGTCGCGGAAATTCCGGGTACCGATCCGAAGCTCAAGGACCAGGTCGTAATGGTCGGCGGCCACCTCGATAGCTGGATCGCCGGTACCGGCGCCACAGACAACGGCGCAGGAACCATCGTCGCAATGGAAGCCGTGCGCATCCTCAAGGCGCTCGACATCAAGCCCCGCCGCACCATCCGTATCGCGTTGTGGACGGGTGAAGAAGAAGGCCTCTTCGGCTCGAAGGGCTACGTGACCCAGCACTTCGGATCGGCGAAGACCTCGACCGCTCCTGACCAGATGGAGCTGCCGGAGTTCATGCGCCGTACTGCCGGACCGCTCGAGGTGAAACCCGAACAGAAGCTGATCTCCGGCTACTTCAACGTGGACAACGGGAGCGGCAAGATCCGCGGTATCTACACACAGGGCAATGCAGCCATTGCGCCCATCTTCGCGCAGTGGATCGCGCCCCTCAAGGACCTCGGAGTCACAACCATCACCAACCGCAACACCGGCGGCACCGATCACCTCAGCTTCGACGCGGTGGGCATTCCCGGATTCCAATTCATCCAGGATTCTCTGGACTACGAGAGCCGGACGCACCACTCCAACCAGGATGTCTACGAGAGGCTTCAGCCCGCCGATCTGAAGCAGATCGCAACGGTCGAGGCCATCTTCCTCTACAACGCCGCGCAGCGCGATCAGATGCTGCCCCGCAAGCCTCTGCCCGACCCCGAGAAGGAGCAGAAATCACGCCAGCCGCTCGAGGGAATCTTCCCCGGCGCGACTGCCCCGGAGAAGTAGCAGAGTGGGCTGCGACGATGTCCGGGAGTGGTCCGCGCACTTCCGGGCATCGTCCGCCAATTCGGCTCCCGCATGCGCGCTCTGACGCGGGCCGCGGCGCAAAATTGGCGGGTGCGGATTCTGTTACACTGGTTCAAGCGCATCCGCAGGGTGTAACGACCAGGCAAAACCCCGGCATGTGCTATCCGCAATACGTGTTCGGGGAGTGGCTCAGCCTGGTAGAGCACCTGGTTCGGGACCAGGGGGTCGGAGGTTCAAATCCTCTCTCCCCGACCATTAAAATCAATCACTTACAATCGATCATGCAGACTGACATCGCACCGGTTTCGGTGCAGGGGCGCCATTTGGGGCGCCACTAATGGCTTCCCCCGGTTCCGGCTGGAACAACAGTCGGCGTGCGAGCCGTCCGCTGTTGATTCGAATTCTGCGCTGGATCCGCATTCATCACCATGCATACTACAGCGGAAACGGCGACTGCGCGTTCATCCCACCACGTTCTGCTGTAGCCCTCCAAAGTCATCGGGATCTCGCTGTGTCCCATGTTGTCGCGCGCAACCTCAGGCCGCGCGCCCGTGCGACGCATCAGGCTTGCATGCATCGTACGAAAACTACGAAAATCGATCCCCCTCGGGGGTCCGAGATTCATTGCAACCTGCTTGAGATGCCGCAGAACATTTCTCCGTTCCGTAGGTGTCTCTGTTCGAGTCGCAAAGAGCCTCGCCGACACGCATCGATCCAAATACGATCAGCGTGACGATTGTCCTTGTCGGCTCCGGAAGATGCTCGATCACAGCTCTGATCTGCGGAAACGTGAGCAACTGGGTGACTTCGAGGGCCTCTTCTTCGGAAGCTTCACACCGATTGCAGCATTCCTGTCGCCTGATGCAATAAAGCTGCCGTGGGCCTGTTCGCAACCCTGTGCCGGTGACGCGGAAGCCCGTAAACTCTTGGCGCGATCGTCGACCCAAGACCCGTCGATGAGTGCATCGGCCTGAAGTCAACTATTGACGGCAAGATGATGCTTTGCCCCACAGGCTGCAAACCGTCGTGGGCTGCGCTTTAGGAGAAGCCCCTTTGATTGCTGTTACGGTTGATCGGCGGCACGCATGATGCGCAGCAGCGGATGCCCATCGACATTCTCGAGTGGGAGATAAACCAGGTGAGTCTTCGGATCGACAGCCACAGTATGAGCATGCGGCATGTTGAGTTGGCCGAGCAGGCGGAGATCATGATCCGACTCCTGGAAGACCGAAACAGTTCCCGATTCTGCGGAGACATAGAGCCGCCTCAGACCCGAATCAGGTTTCAGCCCTAGAATATTCGGCCGCGAGTTCATGTCCAACGCACCTCGAAATAGCAAGCCGACTCGGTAAGCTAAGCTGATCAGCGACGAGTTCAATCAGCTCAAGTTTCATGGGCCTTACCACGGAACTACATTTGGATGGCAAATGGGCTGGGCGGCAAGACTGAGGCCTGGTAGGCAAGTGAGTTGTCATCAGGCCATGACGCGACGTCTTCGTGGATTATTACTGACCGGTCGACGGTGGTACGTCAAGCCTCTTCATTAGCTCCTCAGATTTGGCTTTGGCTTCTCCGTAATCCAAATAATCGCGAACGAGCACTACTGTCCTGCTCATATATTCGCGGTTTGCCCTGACATACTCGTGCCATGGGGCCATGTTGACGTGACTTTGATTTCGATTCAGGTATTCGATGGACGTGTTGAGATGTTCCGCCATGGATTTGAGAATAGGCTGAAGATGATCGATCGCTTCCTGCTGCCAGGGAGATCCAACGGATTGAAGTTCCTTTGCCTTGTTGAAGTCGCTGACCAGGTCGTTTGCGTGTTCCTTCATCGCGTTGATTCGGTGCGCATGCGATTGCCAGGTTACCGATGCTAGTGTGTAGGACTCGAGAAGGTTGGCGTCCGCTTCGGCAAGAACCGCATGCTCCCTGACTTCGATCAAGAACTTTGTCAGTTGTTCCGAATCCGGAGTTTGGGCATTCAATGAAGAGCGACACAGAAACAAAATCCCCGAAACTGTGATCGCACTGAGTACGATTGTGAGCGACATTCGTTTCATTGTTGTTCTCCTTCCACGATTCCTCGGAAACCGCAATTACCCACTTACGTATACAGGGACTCCGACGACGTTACAGCACCCGAACATGCAATCGCCGCGCTGTGGGAGGCGAAAGGCCTGCCGGCGGAATTACCATTTGATGCCGCAACCTGCGATATAACTATGCATTTCAAGTTCCATCCTGGTTGCCGCAGAATGAAAGGGCCAGGTCCTAGAGCGGAACCTGGAACCCGCAGTCGTTCATCCCCCGGAACGTGATCGTCGGAATTTCTGAACATCGAAAGGCAAGTGCTATTCCATGCCCCACTACTCTGAATGCTATTGACTCAACGCGCAAAGTATTAGGTCCTTACTTTGAATATCACTGCCCGTTGAGCACTTAAATCCCATGGCCCCCAGTCTTCCCAAACGCACGATGGCCACCGGCAACCAGCCGGTGGCCATCATGGGCAGGAAGCAAGCTACCTAGAAGATCAGCTTCCCGCCAAATTCGAACGTTCGTGGATCGTAGGCGCCTGACACTTCCCCGAAGTTCGCGCTGTTTGCCGTGTTGTGCATGCCGTTGAACTGGGTGTGGTTAAACGTGTTGAAGCTTTCGACACGGAACTCGAAGCTCGCGCGTTCGCCGAATTCAAAGGCTTTGTAGAGTGACGTGGAGAAGTTAGTCCTGCTTGGTCCGACCACGATATCCCTTCCGGCATTCCCAAACCCCAGATTTGGCCCTCCCAGCCATGCGGGAGTTGGCGCAGAGAAGACAGAGTTGCTTACCCATTGATAATTGCCGTTGCTGTTCTTCCTCTTTGGATAGACGGGCCTGCCATTCGCGTTCGGGCGGATCGTGTATGCACCGCCGAGACCAACCGTGTCAGCGTAACCCCCTCCCGGAGCCCCAACTCCGAACCAGGGAAGGCCGGACTCGACGATCGCTGTTCCGGCCACTTCCCACCCGGCCAAAAGGCTGTGAGTTACGCCTTTCGAGTTGTGCATGATCGGGAGTTTGTAAACATAGTTGATGTTGAGCATGTGCCGGCGGTCGAGCGCACCGGAACCGCGGTCATACTTCAAATTGAAAGGATTGCTCACCTGCACAAGGTCGTTGCTTTGAATCTGGCTGTCGATCTGATGGGAGTACGTGTAGTCAACCTCGAAGCTCAGCCCGAACTTGCTCTGCTGGCGCAACCCGGTCTGGAAACCGTTGTATATCGAGGTGGCCTGATTCGACTGTTGCGTGATGCCGCTGAATCCGGGAAAGTTCGCCAGCCCTTCCGTGTAGCCAGCGGTTAAGGGACCCTGCCCGCCATGAGCCGCCGCGTAGTTACTGGACTGCGCCGTATGCCAGCGGTCATCCAGGGAAGTGTTAAGGCTATAGGTGTTGACTGGAATGTTAACGTTTTGGTGCCAGCCCATGTTTCCGACGAATTGCGTCACCCAGATCAACGATGGCAGCAGTTCATGCTGTACGCCGAGACTATATTGCGCTACCGCGGGAGCCGGGTAGTAAGTTTGAAGCGTTGTCATTCCCTGCGGGAAGGTAGGCGTGGCGGCCGTTCCACCCGTTATCCAGTTCGTGCTGGGATTCGAAAACAGGATGCTCGTGGATGCCGGGGTGTTGGAGAACGGAAGACTGGGCGCGACATTGTAGATATCGTTTCCCTGCATCCGCTCGAAGAACGTGCCGAATCCGCCGCGCATCACGGTCTTTCCATTGCCAGTCAGGTCGAGAGAGAATCCCACCCGAGGCTGGAAGGTCTGGTAGAAGTTGTTGACAAGCCCTCGCGGAATCCCGGCTTGTCCGGCAACAGTCACCCCGTTCATGTAGAACCGTGCGCCCTCAACGCTCTGGAAGCCGGGACCGTTCGGGTCGAGCGATCCATCTGGATGGATCGTCGGCATCAGTGCCCACTGATAGTGCCTGGGATCGAAGTTCGAGATCCGATTGTTCCGTTCCCAGGCGTGCGGCAGCCCATCGTACCGGATGCCATACTGAATGCTCAGGCGTGGCGTGATGTGCCAGTTGTCCATTGCATACGCCGAAATCGTGTTGTTCACGTAATGCCGCAAGTCCTGGTTTTGGAGCTGCAGATAATTGGTCGCAAACCCGAGCAACAGATCCACGTACGAGTCGCCCGATAATCCGCCGGTCGGCAGGCCGTTTGCATCCACGGCGTCCGCAAACTGGTACTGACCCTGTGAACGCCCGAAGATCTGCTGATTCTTGGTGTAACGGTTGTAGCCGCCGCCGAATTTCATGTTGTGCCTGTCGTGCGTCACCGAAAATGCAAACACTTCGGCATAATCTTCAGCGGCATTACGCCATGGCCAGGATGACGCGTCATACCAGGTCCCCCAGGAGTTGAGGTTTATGACCGGCATGCGGTTATTCGCATTCTGATTGCTAAAATACGTTCCCGCGGTCCACCCGGACGGCTTCTTGTAAATCCCTGTGTTGTTGATTGCGATCTTGTTGCCGTTGTAGTTGAATGCCGCTTCCATCAATACATTGGGTTGAAGCGCCCCGGTAATCTTGATGACCGAGCTGTAGGATGGGTTGGCGAATGTGTTTCCGACCGTTGGATAGCTGTTGTTGCCCCACATGGCAACGGCGTAGTCCTGGCTCACTGAATCGTGAATGAAGTGCCCCATCAAGAGCCACTTGTCGTTAATGTTGTGGTCGATGCGGAACAGCTCCTCGCGAACATTGGTTGGGGCGGGTACGGACTGCGAATACTGATCGCCGCTCGTGTTGGCCAGCGGCACCGCGCCCGTGTTGGCAAACAGAATCCCATTGGCATCCAGCAGGCTGGCGGGAATCTTGTTCTGAGGAAACGGCTGGCCCGGAGCCAAGCCGGCAGCAGACAGCTTTGAATTGAAAGCAGGATCGCCGACGATTGGCACATAGATTTGCGTTTGCGCGGCGGGTTTAAAGTGGGGGAGGGTATAAAGAAAATCCCGGCCGGCAACCGGCAGGTCGACCGACGGAATGGCATTTTGCGGGTTGGGAGATGTTCCCTGGATGATCTTGCGCCATTCCTGGTTGTAGAAGAAGAAGGTCTTCTTCCTTTCCTCGTTATACACATGCGGGATAAAGACCGGTCCGCTTCCGTTGAAGCCGAAGATATTCAGCCGCAATTTTGGTTTGCTTTTATTCTGCCCGTTGTTGTTATCGAAGTAGTTGTGTGCCTGCAGCGCATCATTGCGGACAAATTCCCATAGCTGCCCATGAAACTTCTGCGATCCCCCTTTGATCGCCATGCTTACGGTGCCGCCCGACGAAATGCCATAGTCTGGCGGGTAGTTGCTGGCCAGCACCTGAAACTCGGTCAGAGCATCCTGCGATGGCATGATGGAACTCTTGCCGCCGCTGCCCCGGTCGTATGCCTCGCCGCCATCGATGAGCCAAATATTGTGCGCCTGGTTCAATCCGTTAAAGCTGATCGCAAAGCTCGAACCAACAGAGGTCGGGATGTTCATATCCGGCAGATTGGCGCTCACGCCCAATCCGAGAGCCGCAAGAGCGACCACGTTCCGGCCATTCGTTGCGAGTTCGGTGATCTGTTGCTCGTTAATAAGGGTAGTCACAACGTTGGAATCCGACTGCACGGCCAATTGGTTTGCCTCCACCACAACGGTCTGCGTCTCTGCGCCGACATTCAGGCTCAGATCCACCCGCAACGTGGAGGAAACATTGACAACGATGCTTTTTTGCTCAACTGTCTGAAATCCAGGAGCGGAGACTTTCATGATGTAGCTCGACGGATTGAGCCCGGCGATTTCATAGAGCCCGGTGCCGGTGCTGACGGTTGTCCTCTCAATGCCGGTCGCAGCGTCAGTGACAGTGATGGTTGCGTTCGGTACAACCGCTCCGGACTGATCCGTGATAATTCCCGTGATGCTGGAGTTCGCCTGCGCCCTGGCTCCGATGCAAGCCAGCGCGACGAACAGCAAGGCCAAAATGACTGTGCAGTTTGCGCGTACCAAGCCTCGTCTCATAGATATTCCCCTTTTCGCGTGCAATAAGGAGCGCCGCTTGTTCAAGCTGTGCGCGCCGTTTCATTGCGTCTCGGAGACATGTTTGACCCAAAGGATAGGATTCTCTCCACCGGGAGGAATCAAGTCTCCATGAACCAACAACAGCACGTGGATATCCACTTCAAGATGCGAAGCAGGAATTAGACGCGAAAATGCGTCTGCACTGAACGTTCGAAACTCAAACCTGCGTGCTCGATCTTCTGCTCAATCAGGCGGCGTGAGTGTTATCACCCGGTTCGTCAGAAGTCTTTGACGAGTGGGTCCGAGTCCTTTGACCTATCAGTTCGCACGATGAAGAGGGCTATGCGCAGGGCTTTGTCTGATTACTCTTCATTTCTCAATGCCTGACATGTGCAGTTTGACTTGCACACTCCGAGCGGTTGAATCAAGTTGTCTCGGAAACGCAATGCCAGATGGTATGGCACTTTGCCTGATTCCCCGTAATAGCGCGCGAAGATTGCCTGGTCTACCCACAGGCTGGGCACGCGGTGACTTCGGAGCACCGCGCACCCGAGCGCGCCTGGGAGTCCAACCAGAATATCGATCCAATTAGTCTATGCATATCGACTCGGCACTCTCGAGCCCTCGGGGACGCCGTCTTCGGAGCAAAGGGGGGCGGGTCTCCTCGACGACGTCCTGCTAGGTTGCGAGCACGCAGTCCAACCGGCCAGGGCGCACTCTTGAATGTTTGCCTCCGCCTCACGACCCGCGACCTGATCATTCGGATTGCATTTCAGCCGCCAAATCATGGACTCGAAACTGCTGCCAGGCGGAGGAGAAGCGACGGGGCCAATTTCGCGTAATGCGCCTCTTAAGCCGACTTCGATCACGCCGTTGCGGGCGATTTGAGGCGTATCAGGAATGTCCGGCGATCGAATTACCGCTTATGAAGCCAGAGAACTCCCATCCCGAAGAAAATGAAATTGTTCGAATTGTCGGACAAGCGTCCAAAAATTGCGACACGGTGTGTCGGTGTGATTTGCCTCACATCCTTCTCAACCCGGAAGGCCTACTGTCATCAGGTGGCGGTGATTTTCCACAAGGTTCCTGCAACTCGATTTTGACAACGATGCAGAACGCTCCAGCTTTTGACGGAATTGAATCACAAGCCCTGAGAAGACAGCAGACCGCCTTCTGCGTGCTTTCGTTGATGGTTCTCGCGGTCCTGCTGGTACTGCATACTTGGTTTGCCGCCCTTCTAGGTAACCCGTCCAGCTCCGTAATATTGCTGCTTTGTTGCAGTTTCGCGGCGAAATCGGTCGAGTGGTACTGGCTCTGGCGCAGGCGAGACGGAATCAGCCTGAGGACCGCGAAATTAGAGACTGTCATTTCGATCCTCGGCTTGTTCGTCCTCGCGGGGCTGCTCGCGGTATTTACTGATCGGGATGAGGCCCCCTATTTCGTACTCCTCGCCATAGCGATCCTGCGATGCGCCTACCTGTTTTCTCTCATGCAGACATTGCTCACGATTGGCGCAGCTATCGCCATGATGTTTGGATGGGCTCACCACTTCTTCGTCCTGCACCCTCCTTCGAGACCAACCGAGTTTCTCGAAACGGGAATGGTCTCGGTGATATACAGCGTGATGGGCCTTGTGGTTTGGTACCTTGTCAACCAACTCGGTTCGAAACAAGCCAAGCTGGTTGAGAAGATGTCTGAATTGGAAGTCGCGCGCGAACGCCTGGCGAGAGAGGAGAAGCTCGCCGCCGTTGGCCGGTTGGCGAGCGGGATCGCGCATGAGATCCGAAACCCGGTGGCAATGATCGCGAGTTCGCTCGCGACGGCGCGATTTCCGAATGCAGATGCAGAAGAGCGCGAGGAGATGTTTGCGATCGCCGCGCGCGAAGCCAAACGGCTTGAGAATTTGACCTCGGAATTCCTTACCTACGCGAGGCCGTCGTCTCCTCAGCGAATGCCGGTTCGGGTATCTGAGGTTCTAGATCACGTGGTACATATCACGCGAATTCAGGCGTCTGAGGCATCCATCGGAGTTGCATACGAGCCTTGTGGCGATCGCATGGCATCAATCGATCCATTCCAGGTTGAAGGCGCTCTCGTGAATCTTGCGATCAATGCAATCGCAGCGACGCCTCCTGAGGGGAGAATACGGATCGGCACGCGCTCTGATAGTGAACGCATTATCTTTGAGATCGAAAACTCCGGGGAGAAGATACGGGACAACGACCTCAAAAGGGTATTTGAGCCATTCTTTACTACCAAACACGGTGGGACTGGCTTGGGGCTCGCGATCGCCAAAGGCGTGGCACGGTCCCACGGCGGAGACTTGTGGGTCAGCAAGAACCTAGACGGCGCGGTAGAGTTCTCTATGTCCTTGGACATCGGCGGATAACGAAGAGAAGCGGAGATTCTTTAGCATGGCGAAGGTCCTTATTGTCGACGATGAACCCGGAATGCGACGCATCCTCGACGTAAATCTGCGAAGGGATGGACATGTCATCGTCGAGGCAATGGGCTCCGTTCAAGCAGTGGAGTTGCTCGCAACCCAGGATTTTGATGTAGTGCTCACGGACCAGAAGATGCCGGACGGAAGCGGGCTGGACGTGATGCGCGCCGTTCACGAAGATGATCCGACGACTTCCGTTATTTTCCTTACCGCGGTCGGCACCGTCGAGTTGGCTGTAGAGAGCATGCGGCAGGGTGCGTTCGACTTTCTCGCGAAACCGTTCGTGCCTGAAGTCGTGCGGGCCGCGGTCCGCCGAGCCAGCCAGCATACGGCCCTTGTCAGAGAAAACGCGGTCCTGAAAAGCCAGGTGCGGCAACTGGTGGGAGCCGAAGAACTGGTGGGCAACTGCAGAGCGATCCAGATAACACGCGATCTCATTGCGCGTGTTGCCGGAACGAACTGTACAGTCCTCATCACAGGTGAAACCGGAACTGGAAAGGAGCTGGTTGCACGCGCCCTGCATAAGAACAGCCAACGATCGGATCGTCCGTTCATTGCGATCAATTGCGCAGCAATGACGGAAACAATCCTTGAGAGCGAGCTGTTCGGCTATGAGCGCGGAGCGTTCACAGGCGCCGACAAGGCCCGGGCCGGCCTTTTTGAAGCCGCGCATGAGGGGACCCTTTTCTTGGATGAGATCGCGGAAATGTCCGCGCCGGCACAAGCCAAGCTTCTGCGGGTTCTGGCCCACGGAGAGTTACAGCGTGTCGGATCGACAGCCACGCGCCATGTAGATGTTCGAGTGCTTGCCGCGACACACAGGAACCTCCAGGAGCGAGTGCAGAGTGGGCTGTTCCGTGAGGATCTGTATTACCGCCTCGCTGTCGTTCCGATTCACCTGCCTCCACTGCGAGAAAGGCCCGAAGACATTGAAGAGCTTTGCGGAATGCTGTGTATTCGCATCGCCGGTGAAATGAAGATCACTCCGCGAGCTCTTAGCTCCGCAGCTGCCGCCAAGTTGAAGACCTATTTTTTCCCAGGCAACATAAGGGAATTGAAGAACCTACTTGAGCGGGCCATGATCCTTGGGCAGGGCGGGGAACTACAAGCCGAAGATTTTCTTCTCGATCGCGGCACACCGGAGCCTCGCGCGTCACAAAACGAATTCTCCATCGAGGAACTTGCAGAGCGCCTGCCAGAACAGCTGAGCCTTCGGGACACGCTCGGGGAGCTCGAGCGCGTCCTGATTCAGCGGGCTCTTCGGTTGACCAATGGCGTCCAGGCTGAAGCTGCAAGGCGGTTGCAACTTTCGCGAAGCGATATGGGCTATAAGGTGGGCAAGTATTCGATCAGTGCACTCGCCGGCGGAGCCCCGGCGAAACTCGACGGTCTGGTCGAGCGCGCGCGATAACCCCGACTAACCGATCGCCGGCCCTGAAGTTGCCGCTAACCGCTTTTTATTGAGCGGCTCGCGGAATGACGCGGGAATCGAGAAATCTCCAACCGACTTCGTGGGCAGAACAACGCACAGAGAGTACAGAATCGATAATAGGTCGATGCACTCCTGCAAGATGGCACCCTCGATCGGCTTCAGATATCCAATTGCGCTAGCCGCTATTCCAATGGCGCTTAAGCTCATTCCTCCAATGGCGCTGGTCAGCGCAATGCGCCTCATCTTTGAGGATATGTGGATGAGTTCATCGACGCTTGCGAGTGATGACTGAAGGATGACGGCGCCGGCTGCCTCGGAGGTAATGTCGCTGTTGACGCCCATCGCGATACCCACTGTTGCGCTCATCATCGCGGGAGCGTCATTGATGCCGTCACCGATATACAGAGTTGGATGGCTTGCGGTGAGTCCTTGAACAATTGCAACCTTTTCTTCAGGCGACTTTCCTCCATAAGTCTCCGGAATTCCCATCATCGATGCGAATGCATCGACTGCGGCGGCGCGGTCACCGGACAGAAGAACGACTCTGTTGATGCCGTGGTGTGAACGAACGTGGCCCAGAAAAGGCCGGCTCTCGGCCCTGGGCTCGTCGCGAAACCGAAGCAGCCCGGCCAATTCACCATCGATCAGAATCACTGACTCCAGCCCTGGCATGGCCCGTGGCAGATTGGACCGCACTCTCGCGGAAAGCTGATCACGGCCGGTAATAGTGGCCATGTGCCCGGCGGTATGCGCGCTGACGCCGTGCCCCGGAATTTCAATCACCTCGGTTGCCGCCGGTGGTTCGATTTGCTCAGCTTGAGCGGCATCCAGGATCGCGGCACTCAGGGGATGTTTTGAATACCGCTCAATCGATGCTGCGAAGCGCAGAATCTCTGACTCAGACCACGTGCCTGTACGCACGATTTCCTGCAATTCGGGGCGGCCGTAGGTCAGTGTGCCGGTCTTATCGGCAACAAGAGTTTCACATGAATCGATCTTCTCAAGAATTGTCGGGTCCTTAATGATGATTCCGCGCCGCGCAGCAACGGAGATTGCGCCAATGATGGCAATAGGAATTGCCAGAATCAATGGGCAGGGAGTGGCGATTACAAGGACGGCGAGGAACCGCTGCGAATCCCCGCTCGCCATCCAGCTTAGAAGCGCTATTCCAACCGCGGCTGGTGTATACCATCCAGCCAGTCGGTCTGCGACGCGGCGCATTCTCGGACGGGTCAACTCGGATTCCTTCAGAATCTGCACGATTCGCGCATATCGAGAATCCGCTGCAATTCGTGTCGCCTGAATCGTAAGACATGCGTCACCATTGATCGCGCCGGACAGTACGGTCGCTCCGGGAGCTTTGGAAACAAAAAACGGCTCGCCTGTAAGGTACGACTCGTCCATCTGTCCATCGCCTGCAATAACCGTACCGTCGACGGGACAGAGTTCGTGCGGATAGACCAACATCAGGTCCCCAACAGCAATCTCTTGCAATTCGACGTCTTTTTGCGCGTCGTCGCCTAGTACTCGATGCGCAGTTCGAGGCATACGCTTAGCGAGAGCACCAAGTATCGAAGACGCCCGCCGGGTTGCGTAGTTTTCCAGCGTCTTGCCTCCGGAGAGCATCAGAATGACGACGGCCGCGACCCAGTATTGATGGAAGAGTATCGCGCTCCCGATAGAGAGCGCCGCCAGCACATCTACATTGAACTTCAGCTTCCACAACTGGCGAGCCAAATCCACCAGCAGGGGAACGAAAGCTACGACAGTTGCGACAAGCACGAGGACATCTGCAGCATCAGGGTAGGCCAACAAGTACAGAACGCCGCTTGCAGTCATCCCACAAATCATCCAGACTGCGACTGCTCCATGGCCTGACCCATCGGAAAGCAGACTCGGTATTTTTATCCACGATCGCATATTGCGCTCGAGCGGCCCGCGAAGCAGTCCCGGCAACACAATCACTCGCGGAGCAAGTGCGTGCCCTGCAAAGTTGAATTCACAGCAGGTAAAATATGCGCGACCTGAACGGACTTCTCTTGGCAGATCGGCCTGACAATGACCTTGTTCGCAGTCCACCCATGAATGGTCATCGAGTTCGAGCAGTCCGGACAAAGCCAGAAATAACGGCTGGGAACGTTACAGATGGGGAATCCCGAGTCGTCACCTTCAGGCGGGAACCATATGGAACCTCCAACTCGACGAGCCATAGTGATCCTTCGAATAGGCTTTGGGCCATCCTGCCGCACTCGGAGTTCGCGCATTGCATATCAACCCTCCATTCCGAGTGGTGCCGTACGCAAGCGAATTCGATGGCCGTGAGCGGTAGGCAAATTGAGCGGTCTTGGCTGCGGCGCTTCGATTGCATTACCAAGAACAAGGACTGGACACGGCAACTCGGAGCAAAGGCGGCTCACGATTCTTGAATGCGAATGGGATCCCCCGTGGCGGTCAGAAGATCGTCGCAGCACCACGAGATCGTGGGGCCTGCGCGCGTTAAACTCGAGGATCTCCGTTGCGGGATCGCCCTGGCGGATCGAAATCTCAATCGGGCAGTGCGTTGACGATAGCCTGAGAGAGGATAAGCGGAGCCATGACTTGACGGTAAATGGGCTCCGTTCCTTCGCTGAAGAACTCTCCTCTGACCCATCGAACACATGCAGAACTGACAATGTTGCATGTTGAGACTCAGCCAGCTTGCGAGCGAATTTTAGTGAGAACTCAAGCTCCGGTGAATCCTCCACAGGGACTAAAATGCGGTGCGTCGCGGTCGGCGTTGCGAGGTTCAGTGACATGCCTCTACCAAGAATCCAAACAGGGACATTCATCGCCGACATTAACCGCTCTTCCAGCGCCGGGTAGACAGCACGTTCAAAACCTCGGGCCTGCGTGACTGCAACCCAGTCGATATTGAATGTCCGCACAACAGTCGGAAGTTGCTGGACTCTTACCTCCTTGAGGACAAAGGCGCGCTTGAGGACCTCCGCTGACAAGAGCGTTCGTCCGACGTCTGACTGAGGGCTCTCATGGATGGGGCCCCGCGGCGAGCAGATTCGTTCGCTCGTTTCCCCACTTCCGGGCGGCATGTATCCAGCGCTTAACTGCACCAATAACATCTTTGCGCCCGACATCTCCGCGTATTGGATGGCCGACAGCACCTGAGCCGGATCGTCGGATGGGCGCATCACGACCAGGATCGTCTTTGGAGAACACCACCTGCGAAGCAGCTTGTCAGACATAGGATCTCTTTCTGCACCTTGTGCATCTCGTTGCGGGGGCTTGAATCGGCGGCGTGCGACAGTCTGCCGCCGTGCCTCCTGGCAAGCCTGTCGGCACGACTGTGTTTGCATTCGAATGACCACTTTGAAGCCGCTTTTTGACGCGGGATGCGAGAGCCGGCCCGGCGTTCTGCCGCCAAAATGAGCTTCCTTGTCCAAATTCTTGGACCAGCCACTCAAATTTCTTACAACCCGCTGCCTTCGACTTGAACAAGGCAAGGTCATTACGGCCAACACAGGCTCTGGTCCCGGCAGACATGGCCACTCAAGTGCTAATGGGGATTTGTGTCGCGGTGCGGCGAATCAAAACCTGTACCGTGCCGGAGGAAATTCGCATCCCGCAGCAGTTCCTGAATCGATGGAGGCACCGATGATCCCGATTAAAATCCGCTCGAATTCTATTGATGGAGATGTAGGCCACTTCGCCGAATGCCGGATCAGGTTTGCGCTTGATCGCATGCGAAATCTCAGGCGGGTGTCGATTTCCATTGAGGATGTGAATGGCCCTAAAGGGGGTCCGGATAAGCGTTGTTGTGTCGTCGCGGACTTCACATTCGGTTCAATCGTGGTGCTGGAAACGCAAGAAATCTGGCAAACTGCGGTCGCGCGCGCAATTCACCGCGTCGCTCGAAGCGCAACACGTGAGTTGCAGAGGCTCCATCGCTTATCAGCGCCCCGGCTGCATTTTGACGGATAAACGGCGTCCGCCTCAGATGATGGCCGGGAGACTCAGGACCACAAAGGCATGAACAGGCCAGCCCAGATCTCGTACATGCTTTTCGCGGCGGCCGTTGTGGCCGTTGCGTGGCTCCATCTAGGTGTGCTTTTGCTCGCAGCTCTATTCGGCTACCTCACGTTACAGATGTTCAATTTTCGCCGCAGCAAAGGATTGAGCGTCGGGCTTTACCTTTTCGTTGTAATCACAGTCTGTGCTGGACTGTTTTATTTCGCCGGCTCTGCGTACCGCACACTTCCAAAGATTGCCGACGCGTCGATCCCCGCAATGGTCGAGCTTGCAGAACGGAACGGGATCGACCTTCCCTTCTCCGACTATGCAAGCCTTAAGAACTCTGCCATAGCGCAAGCCCGGGAAGGCATTGCCACGATAGGACTTTTTGCGCGTCTGGCCTCTATCCAATCTATGCTTCTCGTTGCCGGACTGGTAGTCGCAATGGGTGTGTTTCTCAATCCTTCATGGAATGTGGGCAACGAGGTATTTCCGCAGACGGGAAGTATCTATTCGGAGGTAACGCGCGAACTCAGCCTGCGCTTCAGGAATCTATATCAGAGCTTCGCCACGGTCATGCGAGCGCAGATCCTCATAAGCGCAATTAACGCAATGCTGAGCGCGATCTTTCTCGCGGTCAATGGGTATCCTTACTCTGCACTGCTCGTTTGCCTGGTCTTCTTGTGCGGCTTGGTTCCTATCGCCGGCAATCTCATGAGCAATGCCGTGATCGTCGGCGTCGGATTCACAATATCCCCCAGGGCCGGGATCTTTGCGCTGGCTTTTTTGATCGTCATTCACAAATTGGAGTATTTCCTCGATAGCAAGATCATCGGGCGGCAGATTCACAGTCCAATGTGGCTTACGTTGATCGGTCTCGTAGTCGGAGAACGACTGATGGGCATCCCGGGCATGATCCTTGCGCCGGTTGTGCTGTCTTACGTCAAATTAGAGGCGTCCTCACTCCGACTCGTGCCTAGATCAATCTTGTCAGTATTAGCCACACGGCGCGCTGGAGACAATTAGGATTTTCAGGCGCCATGCGGGTCGGTATAGCCAAGGGTCGTTTCTGCACAGACAAGATTAGGAGATTGCATCCTTCTCGATCGCCGCCGCGGACAGAGCCTGGGCCAGATCGCCAGGTCACACGGCATCTCCCGGGCCACCGTGCACCGCGTCATCCACGAACAGAGCCCTTCGGAGAAAGTTGCATGATCGATAAGACAACAGACGTGTCCATGTGGATGCTGCTGGCAGTATGCCTCGGTTTCCTCTTCGGTGAACCGTGCCGCGACTACAACCGCCGCCGGAAGTGCCTAGAGCGGGAGAACGACGAACTCCGCGACCGGCTCGAGGCCGCCGCGGCCGACACGAAGCCGATCCAGCGCGCCCTCAAGGAACAGCTCGGCGTCATCAACGACATCCACCGCCGCCTTCTGGCTGTTTCAAAAGGCCTCGAAGAATGCCCCTCGTAAGCCCAGCAAAATCAACGGCCGGATCTCCCCGATCCGGCCGTTTCAAAACGTATACCTTATAGAACGTGCCGATCACTCCGCGAGTCAAAGTGATGAGTCGTACACCTTATCACATTGTCCAATCTCAAGATTGCTCAGTCGTAAGTCGCTCAGTTCTTGAATGATCTGGTCGCGGTAGCGCACCTTGATGTGCACGGCGACAACCGTTACCCCGGCGGGTATCTTCGCCACTTCGCGGGCAAACATTTCGGGGGTCAGGTGATGAGATGACTTCGCCAATGCAGTCATCGAGTTGGGAAAGCTGGCCTCGAGGAATACAGTTCGAAGCCCCGGTGTCTGACAGGCAATCTCCCACAGCCTATCTGTCGGCCCCGAATCTCCCCCGAAGATAACGGCGCATTGTTCGTCGCTTACGACATATCCGAATGTTGGAATCAAATGATTGACATTGACCGGGGTGATGCGGAGACCATTCACAGAGACAGGCACCTCAGGGTGGATTCTGCGTACGCGGAGGAACGGAGGCATCTCCTCGGAGAGAGCGATAAAGTCCGGCCAGATGTGGTCGTTGAAAATATCCTTCTGCACCGTTTCGAGCGTGTCGGCGCTGCCGTAGATCAAAGGGCAATCGTCAGTGGGCGTCCACGCATTCTCGACAAATATTGGAAGGCTGGCGGTGTGATCGATATGGGCATGGGTGAGGAAGACATGCCTGACCGCCTCCTGTTCCTGTGGAGTGCCGCAGAATCCCAGGCAGCCCGCGTCGATCGCAACGGTCCCGTTGATCAGATAGGTGCTCACATATTGGCGCAGGGGCTCATCCTGCCCCGACGACCCAAGAATCCTGATCTTCATTGGGGCACCTTGATGCGGCTTAGCTCACCGAGCAGCAGCCAGGTTTCTATTTCGCCTTTGCCTTTCACCTGTACAAGGCCACGGGACTCAAACTCGAAGCTATCCCGCAGTTGATCGTAGACAGCGCGCGTGACCTGGATCGCGCCGGGCATGCTGGTCGATTCCATGCGGCTGGCGAGATTGACCGTGTCACCCCAAAGGTCGTAGATGAACTTGATCGTGCCAATAACTCCTGCTACAACAGGCCCGGAATTGAGCCCAATGCGCAACTGGAGATTGATTCCCAGCGTCTGCCCGTACTGAGCCGTAACCTCGGTCATGCGAAGAGCCATGCGCGCCATGCGCTGTGCGTGATCGCTGCACGTCCGGGGCAGGCCGCACACCGCCATGTAACAGTCTCCGATGGTTTTGATCTTCTCGATTCCTAGTTCCTGCGCCAGCGAATCAAATTGGCTGAACAGGCCGTTTAGCATCTCTACAATTTCCGGAGCAGAAGTTCTGCTCGAGAGCGCCGTAAATCCGACGATGTCGCCGAATAAAACTGTGACATCGGCAAAACTGTCGGCTATCTCATGCTCTCCGTGTTTGAGGCGTGCCGCAACCTCCCCCGGCAGAATGTTGAGCAGCAGCCTTTCGTTCTCGCGGTTCTTCTGTTCGATCAACTCGTTCTTCTCGCGAATGCTCCTGGTCATGGCATTGAAGGTATGGGAGAGCAATCCGAGCTCATCCTTGTTTTTCCAATCGACATGCGCGGTCAGGTCGCCCGCCGAAACTTTCTCTGCTGCGTCCACAAGGGCATTCACCGGGCGCAAGATCTGGTTGGTCATGAACCATGCCGCAAGAACCGTCAACAAGAGCATGCACAGTCCCCACCCACTGAATACCCACTGCATTTGCTTGAGAGGACGGTAGGCTTCGTTGGCATCCTTGCGCGCGATCAGCGCCCAATGGAGACCCTCGATCTGCACGGGTGTGTAGGAGACGAGTTCGGGGGCGATTCCCCTTCCGCTCAATCGGACGTGGGTGCCTTCTTCGCCATTCAGGGCAAGGTCCACCGCGGAACCCGTAATCGGGGTTTGAAGGATAGTCGTTTTGAACGTGCGAATCCGGTTCAACGTTTCCTCGGGAACTCCCGCGGCTTTCTGCCGCGCTAGATATCCTTCCGGGTCTTCAAGATATGCACGAACATCGGAACGCGGCAGGTGAGATGGTCCAACCAGGAGTGCCTCGCCAGTCTTGCCGAGCCCATCGTTCTCCCAGCCCCGGTCGCCGGTCATCACCTTGTTAATGGCGTCAGTGGATAGTTGGAATGCCAGGATGCCGATGCGCTCTTTTCCGTCCCAGATCGTGCTGGCGACGTATTGCGTTGGCTCGCCCCGCGACGCTTCATACGGCTCGAAGTCAGAGAAAAAGACAGCATTCGGATCGCTCGAAAGTATGCATTGTCTTACGACTCTTGCCAGGTTGCTGCCGGCATACGGACCGACTGTCAGACTGGTGGCAAAGTCGCGGTCTTTTGCAACGTCGTATACCTGGTTGCCGGTTTCAAAATCGATCAGGTAAAGATCGTAGTAGCCGAACTTCCTGACGATGTCACGGAAGGCCAATTGGAATTTCTGATGAACCCGGCTGTACTCGCTCCCATCTCCGGGGTTGACCAGTTGATCGCGCTGGTCCTTGGGGAAGGGATTCTTCACGATATAGAGGTACTGAAGGTGAATTGCCGCCGGGATCACCGGCATATAGGCCTGAAAGCTCTGCCGGGCCATGTTCAGCCTCTGCATCTCGGGGAAGAATTTCTCCTGGTAGTCTTCCCGCACCGCATCGCGCATGGACGGCTTGACCGGCAACTTATTCATCTTCCGGTAAGCGTCACGGAAACTGCGCATGGCGTCGACGATCATCCGGTCGTCGCTGAGCGTTTCAACGTGGCTGTGGATTGTCCGGTAATATGCCTCTATCTGTGCCCGCTTGGAACGCGTGACCCCGGTGAGCTGGTTCGTAACATCGGTTTTAACTGCATTGAGATTCTTGATATACGCAATCGTTCCTGTAACTGCCACCGTCGTGACCGACAGCAGTAGAAGAGAAGCCATGAGCTTATAGCGGATGCTCCATTGCGCATATGCCCGGACGGTCACCTTGCGCAGCATCCCCTCATCGCCTCCAGTCGTCGATCAGGGCAGCGACGAGGGCGCTCCATCCGGTCTGGTGCGACGCGCCGAGTCCCGCGCCATTGTCGCCGTGGTAGAACTCGTAAAAGAGGATCAAGTCCTTCCAGTGCGGGTCCTGTTGGAACTTCTTCGTTCCTCCGTAGACCGGCCGCTCTCCTCGCTCGTTTCGGGTAAAGATGCCGATCATGCGGTCGGCGATCTCCCGGGCCACCCCGAGGAGATTCCGGTCGCCGTCTTGGTCTCCCTCAAGTTTGATCCTGAAGTCGTCCCCATAGCCGGCGCCGAGTGTGCGCAGCGACTCGATGATCAGGAAGCTGGTTGGAAACCACACAGGACCACGCCAATTCGAGTTGCCGCCCTTGATCTTGTTATTCGATTCCGCGGGATCGTAGCGAACCTCGGCGTTCCCGAAGGTGAACGGGTGCTGGCAGTGATATCTCGACAGGCTGCGAATGCCGTAATCGGACAGAAACTCATCGGGGTTCAAAAGCCGCTCGAGTATGCGCCGCAACTGGTCTTCATTCACGATCGTCAGTTCGTACTGCTCCTTCTTGTCGAGATAGTGGCAGCAGCTCTCGGTGAGTTGCATGCGATTCTTCACGAACCACCGGAAGTTCGTCTTGAACTCCTGAAATCCGGCGATATCGGCGAGTCTCAACGTCTCAGCGGCGTAGATGGGAACGATGCCCACGAGAGAGCGGACTCGGAACTTGGTGAACGTTCCGTCGGGGAAGCGCAGCACGTCGTAGAAGAAGCCGTCGTCTTCATCCCACAACGAGTACTTCCGGCCGCCCATGTTCTTCATCGCGGCGCCGATGTAGATGTAATGCTCGAAAAACTTGAGGGCGAGGCTCTCGTAGGCTCTGCTTTCCACCGCCAGTTCCAGTGCGATTCGCATCAGGTTGAGGCAGAACATGCCCATCCAGCCGGTCGCGTCCGATTGCTCGAGCACCGCGCCCCCGGGCAGTTTTTCACTGCGGTCGATGACGGTGATGTTGTCCAGGCCGAGGAAACCGCCTTCAAAGACGTTATTCCCCTCGCCGTCGACCTTGTTGACCCACCAGGCGAAGTTGATGAGCAGCTTATGGAAGCATTTTTCAAGAAATTCGCGGTCGCCTTTCCCGGTGCGAGCCTTGTCCGTGCTGTAGACGCGCCAAACGGCCCACGCATGCACAGGAGGATTCAGATCAGAGAACTCCCATTCATATGCCGGAATCTGACCGCTGGGATGCTGGAATTGCTCGAACAGCATCAGGAATAGCTGTTCCTTGGCGAACTCCGAATCGATGAGCGCGAGAGGAACGGTGTGGAAAGCCAGGTCCCACGCCGCGAACCACGGGTACTCCCACTTGTCGGGCATGGAAAGTACGCGCATGGAGTTGAGGTGCCGCCAGTGACGGTTGCGAACCGAAACCCGCGATTCCGGCGGCGGAGCAGACGAATTGTCGCCGTCGAACCATGCATTCACGTCGAAGAGGTAGGACTGCTTCGTCCAGAGCAATCCCGCAAACGCCTGGCGCTGCACCAGTTTCTCGTCATCGGTGGCTCTGGGTGGATAGATTGCGGCATAGAATTCGTCGGCTTCCGCATTGCGGAGCCGAACGATCTCGTCTACTTGGCTGAGCGGGGCTTCGAGTTGGCCGTCTGAAAGACGAAGGCGGAGAACGACCGAGCCACCCGGCGCAACATTGAATTGGTAATGGAGGCAAGCCTTGGTTCCCAAGCGGTTTGGATTGATCGCTCCAGTCTCGCCGTGCACAATCGCGCGATGGAAGGCGTCTTTCACGAATCGATGCGCGTTGGGAACGCCGCAAACCCGCTCGAGATTCGATTCATTGTCGGTAAACAGCGCCTGGCCGTCGGGCGGCGCGTAGAGATAACGCTGACCAACTTCGTAATCGAACGGAAGGTTCTTGAGGTGGTCCGAATGGGTGTCATCCGCAACCAGACGGATGGCCTCATCTCCGTTCGAGCCTTCGTGAATCACCGGTGGCATGCCTCGCGGATCCGACCATCCCCAGGTGTTGCGGAACCAGAGATGCGGGATCAGGTGCAGCGGCGCAGGATCAGGCCCGCGATTCACGGCCTCGATGCGCACGCAGATGTCCTCGGGCGAAGCCTTTGCATATTCGACAAAAACATCGAAGTAGCGGTCCTCGTCGAAGATGCCCGTGTCGAGAAGCTCGTACTCGAACCCCATCCCACAGCGGCTCTGGTTCACCTCGACAAGATGCCGGTAGGGATATTCCCCCTGCGGATACTTGTAGAGGTACTTCATGTACGAATGGGTCGGCGTGTTGTCGAGGTAGAAGTAATACTCCTTGGCGTCTTCGCCATGGTTCCCTTCGCTGGGTGTAAGTCCGAATACTCGCTCCTTCAGGATCGGATCTTTCCCGTTCCACAACGCCAGCGCGAAGACAAGGATTTGGTACCGGTCGCAAATTGCTGCCAGCCCGTCCTCTCCCCAGCGATACGCCTTGCTTCGAGCGGCGTCGTGGGGCAAGTAGTGCCACGCATCTCCGTTCGGACTGTAATCTTCCCGAACCGTCCCCCACGAGCGTTCGCTTACATAGGGCCCCCAGCGCCGCCAGAGAAGCTTACCGTGAGTCTCGGCAAGACGCCTCCCTTCCGCTGAATCTTTTGCGCCTGATATCGACTGCGCGGCGGTTTCGAAATCCACCTGAATCACAGAGGCATCTGCAGTCCTTGCCATACGCAATAGTCCCCTGGTAACTCGTTGAACGCGGGAGCATGTTTCACGCCGTGGTCGGCATTTTAAAGAAGGAGAGGTCGGCGATCCTCGCTAAGTTACTCGAGGCAAATCCTGAGCTGCTGCCCGCGTAACCATTCGCCCCCCCCCGGCAGCCAGCCGAGTCTCTCGCCGAGAGAATCTGCTCTCGGCTCCATGCAGAGGAACTGTCAAAACTACCGATATCAGGCCGAGGGATGATCAGCCTGATTTCTGATCGGTCGTTGCTCCTCGGTTCTGCGAACGTGAAGGACTGGTCGTGCCTTGGGTGCAGTTCAGTAATCTTTACGTATTGAATCGGCCGGATCGGGGAGATCCGGCCATTGATTTTGTTGGGTTTACGAGAGGCGTTTTTCGAGGCCTTTTGAACAGTCAGAAGGCGGCGGTGGATGTCGCGCCCGGCGCTGCCCGGGCGCGCTCTAGCGAGTTTCAAGACTACCCCGGCTCAGCTTGCCCGCCATTCCGCCGAACCCCGAACTCACCTCAATTGGTGATTGGGCGTCTATCCGCTCGTTGAGAGAGCGGAGTGAAGTCGACTCTGTACCAGTGGTCCGAAAATGCGAAGTATAGGGAAAAATCGGAGTTCGTTCCGCCCGGGACGGCTAACCAGCCGGGATTACGAGACAGCAATGCGAATGGCGGGACTTGGGAAGGCCCGAACCGCTCGCAGCCCAAGCCTTCAACTGGATTATTTGCCCTTGCAACAATGTTCGGTACAGTCACCTTCGCAGCAGGTCTGTGCACACTTGTATTTGCAGCTGTCCTTGCTACAGGGGCTGTTCGCGAGGGATGATGCCTGTGCGAACGCGCTGACGCCGAGAACCATAGCGAGAGAAAGACACGCGAGCGTACGCTTCATTGATCAAGTCCTTTGTCGTTAAATTGGTGCTGAAGGCTCTGTACAGCCGTGAGGGTGGTGTGCTTCGCCTTTCCATCCATAAAGCTGCTCAGCATGCGCTGCGGAGTCTGCCCAATGAATTCGCTCGCCGATGGGACTGAATGCGCGATCGACTTCCACAGGGGCACTTGCGCGCGGTCGGATGGCCGTAGTTCCCGCGCCAGGTGGCGTGAAGCCGCCAGCACAAACCGATGGGCTGCATGCGTGATCGCGGAATACAAATTGGAATCGACGTGTTCCACTACAACCGTGCAGTGGCCCACTTGCGCCGCAATGCGGCAGAACTTGTCTTCCCCTCCTTTCGGGCCGTTGAGGTCCCCAAGCCGTGCGACGACTCTCCTGACCTTGCGATTGCCGCCATGCGGCAGGCTGTCGAGCGCGAATCCCAGGCGCCGCCCGGCATGCTCGCGTATTGCGTCGGTGACGCTGAAGTCCCTGGAGCGAATCTCAATTGACATAAACGACTCCTGAAAAAAGTTGCAAAGATCGCCTGCGATGTCGCCTTCGTGAATCAACTCCCGCGGCGATTCCCTTTCGGGAGTGCAGCGCGGAGTTGCCGCCGGCGTTCTGTTCACGTACTTCTTTGATACGGCAAAAGCGGAGTTAAGAAAATTAGATAGATTAAAAGGAACCCGTAGCTTTAAGGAAGGTATGATCCAGAACAATGGAATGGTTGAACTATCATCATCTGCTCTATTTCTGGACGGTCGCGCGCACGGGCAGCGTGGCGGCGGCTAGCGAAGAACTTCGCCTTGCCGCACCCACGATCAGCAACCAGATCCGAAAGCTCGAAGAGAGCCTCGGGGAAAAATTGTTCCGGCGTTCCGGCCGCGGCCTGGTTCTGACCGACAGGGGGCGCATCGCAATGCGCTACGCGGACGAGATCTTTGCGCTCGGCCGTGAGTTCACATCTGCGATGAAGGATCGGCCGACCGGCCGACCGCTGAGGCTAAGCGTCGGGATGGCCGACGTCGTGCCCAAGTTGATCGGCTACAAGATCCTGGAGCCGGCTTTCCGGCTCAAATTGCCGATTCGCATCATCTGCCGGGAAGATCGGCCCGACCACCTGCTCGCCGACCTGGCCCTGCATGAGTACGACGTGGTCTTGTCGGATACTCCGGCCAGCCCGGCTGCGAAGATCCGCGCATTCAGCCACCTGCTGGGCGAGTGCGGGGTAAGCTTCTTCGCGTCCAAGACGGTTCGGCTCGAGCACCGGCGCTTCCCGAAGTGCATGGACGGCGCCCGGTTCCTGGTCCCCACCGACAACAGCGAATTCCGCCGCAGGCTGGATGAGTGGCTCGCCGCGCACAAGATCCGCCCGGTCGTGGTGGGAGAATTCCAGGATTTTGCCTTGCTGCGAGCATTCGCCGAGCATGGGTTCGGTGTCTTCGCGGCCCCGTCGGTTCTCGATCCGCAACTCAAGGCATACGGCTTTAAACGGATGGGCGGGACGGATGAGATCCGCGCCCGCTACTATGCCATCACAGTAGAGCGCAAGCTTCAGCACCCGGCCGTGCTTGCCATCTGTGAAACGGCGCAGAACAAGCTCTTCTCGTGATGTTCAAAGTCGTGGCTTCCCATGCCTCGACAGGCTCTGAGCGGTTTGCGGACAACCGGAAGATCCTCGCGCGCAGCCCTTCGGCCATTCATTCCCGTCCTGTCATTTTTGCGAGGTGCATTTGCGGCCTCCGTACTTTTGAATCTTCGGAGTCACCGAGTTTCTGGCCGCACGAGTGACCTTCCACCGCAACTGGACAGAGCGAACCATGCAAACCATCCTCGTGCCACGAGCAACATCGGGTGAGAAGGTTCGTGCTGTCACGATGTTGTTCGCATCTCTGTCTTTCCTCTGGAATATCACTGCATGGGCGCAAGAGGGATGGATTCCAGCGCCGCTCAATGCCGCCATCCCTATCAGCTCCGATACTCAGCAGTCGTCCGCGAAGCCCAAATCTTCACCGTGGGTGTTCGCCCCCCTGGTGTCTTCCAGCCCGAAGCTCGGCACTTCCGGCGGGGGCCTGGGCGCTTATGCGACCAAGTTCGATCCCAAGAGCCGACTGTCGCTGATTGGGGTAATGGCGCAATACTCGTCAACTCAGTCAATCATCGCCACCTTGTTCGCGCGCACATCGTTTACTGCCGACCATCAGCGGATCACGGCGCTCGTCGTATTTGGCAACATCAAGAATGACTACCAGGATTACCTGGGCACAGGGCTGCCACTCAAAACCGACGATACTCTCAAGGCGGTGGCGGTGCGGTACCTGTTGCGGGTAAAGCACGACTGGTTCGCCGGCGCTCAATTTAACGCCGCGAACTACCAGGTCCTGGGGGTGACACCAGAAGACGACCTGGTATTGGAGACGCTGGGGGTGAGACCTCTCAGCTCCGCCGCCCTCGGGGCCGTGGCGATGCACGACTCGCGCGACAACGAAGACATGCCGAAGGGCGGATGGTATCTGAATCTGAATAGCCTGGCGTATCGCGAGGCGCTCGGCGGAGCCAACTCGTATGACGCTTACCGCGGGGATTTCAAGATCTTCGTACCCAACGGCGGCAGTCGCGTGCTGGCGGTCCGGCAGTTCAACTGGTTCTCGATCGATGCCCCGACTTCAGGACAATCGACTGTGATCCTGCGCGGGTATAAATTCGGACAATATTTGGCGCCTTACATGTCTTCCCTTGAGGCGGAAGAGCGGTTGCTGTTTGGACACCGATGGGGAGCCACGTTGTTTGGAGGTATCGCCGGTTTGTATGGGACGAGCCTGACGCCTCTGGAACGGCAGACGTTTCCGATGGGAGGCGGGGGCCTGCAATTCATTCTGAAGCCGGATAAGCATTTGCTTGTCAGCCTCGAGTACGCGCAGGGCATCCAGGAAAATCGAGGGCTCTACCTGAAGCTCGGCTACGCATGGTAGGGGCAGTTTCCGTCGCCGGAATCAATACCTTCCTTAAATCTACGAATCGGTCTTAAACTTTCTTATTTTTTAATCTGGGCATTTCGCGTATCAAAGAGACATAGGGAAAACGCCAGCGGCGGCCTTGAAATGCCGGCGCCGAAGGGACCCCAGGGAGCTGCTTTGAGCACGCTGGAGTTCCAGGCAGTGAATGTTTTGAAGGAGCAATCATGTCTACTCATTCCAAAGACCTTAGCGTTATCGAATCAACACGCGAGCGCGCGGGGCGCCGAAAAGGGGCACGCGGTATAGCGAAGCGGCTGCGCGGCATTCTGCGGTCTGCCGTAGCGATGCTCTGCATCTTCTGCCTGGTGCCAAGCGAGACCTTCGCATTTACCGGCACTCAACCGGCAGCGGCGCCGGCAGCGCAGTCAAGTACGCACGGCGCGAAGTTGCCGGCAGATCAGCTGGACTCGCTGGTGGCGCCGGTGGCCCTTTATTCCGACCCGCTGCTGGCGCAGGTGCTGGCGGCTTCAACGTATCCGCTGGAGATCATCCAGTTGCAGCAGTGGCTGGCGCAGAATCCGAGTCTGAAGGACAAGGCGCTGGCGGATGCAGTGGCCAGGCAGCCGTGGGACGCGAGCGTGCAGGCGCTGGCTCCCATGCCGGAAGCGGTGAAGCGCCTGGCAAACGACATCGGCTGGACGACCGATCTTGGCAACGCCTTTCTCGCGCAGCAGTCCGACGTGATGGATGCCGTGCAGCGCATGCGGCAGAAGGCACAGAGCAAGGGCAACCTGGCGACCACCGAGCAGCAGAAGGTGGAGACCAAAGTTGTGGATAGCAAGCAGGTCATCGTGATTGAGCCGCCGAGCACCGAGGTGATCTATGTGCCCTCTTATGACCCCATGGTCGTATATGGAGCGCCGGTCTATCCGTACCCGGCCATCTACTATCCTCCGGCGTGGTACTACCCCGCAGGCATGGCGATCTCGTTCGGCGTGGGCGTGATGATGGGAGCGTTCTGGTCCGGAGGCTGGGGTTGGGGTTGCGGCTGGGGCGGCAACGACATCTACATCAACCACAACAACAACTTCAACCGCAACACGAATGTCGGTAACCGCCCCAGCCAGCTGCCTTCTCGCGGAGGAAATGTCGGCGGTATCGGCGGTCCTGGTGGAGTTGGCGGCGTAGGTGGCGCTGGTGGAATCGGCGGAGTGGGTGGAGTGGGTGGAAACCGCGCCTCGCAGCTTCCGGCGAACGGCCGCGGCAACTGGCAGCACAATCCCGAGCACCGTGGCGGCGCCGCTTACAATGACCGGGCTACGGCTGACCGGTTCGGCGGATCGGCACGCGGCGATTCACTTGCGAACCGCCAGGCAAGCGCCCGGCAGCAGATCAGCAGGCAGGGCGGAAACCTCGCCAGCCCTCGAACCGGCAACGTTGGCGGTCTGGGCGGCGGTCTCGAGAGGGTCAGCAGTCATGACCTGTCTCGCTCCGGCAGCGCCGGCAAGCGGGATTCACTTAACGGCGGCAACCGGGGCTTTGACGGCGCAAACTCGCGAGGCAGTTCAAATCGCAGCATGAAAAGCATGTCCGGAAAGGGCGGAGGTGGATTCAGCAAAGGTGGGTTCGGCAAAGGTGGATTCGGCGGCGGGGGCGGACGCATGGGCGGCGGCCGGAGGTAGATGGCTGTGAAGCTCCCAAGGGTGAACCGCTAACCTGGGAGTCGCTGCACGAGCAAGTAGTTCAGCGACTCTCTCACAGTAAGGCCCGGGCCGGCGAAACGGTTCGGGCCTTTTCGCGTCCGCCAGGCCGCTTTGCCCATTATGTCGTTCTGGACGAAATGTGGGTGATTCTCACATTACCAACAAGTAGACGATGGTTAGCCGCTCATCCGACCAGTACCCGATTTGAGGTTCGATGAAGTGGTTTGTGGGATGATGTGTTCATTGGAGACAACTCTCCGTGTACACCTACCAGGAGAGACGCAAGTCGCACCGCGGCGTTGGCGCTCGACAACCCTGCGCAAATTGCCAGTTGTCATATAGATACAAGAAGTATTACCTAACGCACAAAGCCCTTTCTGATCGTCTCCTCTATCTGGCCCCTTAGCTCTTCATCCATCGGGCGTAAGGAATGAAAGATGAAAACCCCCAAGCTTTCCGTGATAGAAAAGATCGGCTTTGGCGGCGGTGACGCCGCGGTAAACGTCGTCTGGTCATCGCTCGCTCTCATAATCACCTTCTTTTACACCGACGTTTTCCGCTTGAACCCGGCTCATATCGCAATGCTCGGGCTCATTCCGCGGTTGGTTGACGCCTTTGCTGACGTCGGGATGGGAATGTTCACCGACAGCCACACGACGCGCTGGGGCCGCTACCGTCCATATCTGCTAGCGCCACGGACGAAAACTATTGCGTTGGTCTATTGCACGCCCCCGAAGACTCCGATCTGCTTGACCCGCGCAACTGGCGCAAGTCACCTCTTCCGGTATTCAAAACCTGCTACGAAGGCAGGGTCTATGGCCCCGGCCATAACAGCTTCACGGTATCTGAGGACGGGAAGGAAGATATGCTGGTCTATCACGCCCGCACTTATACCAACATTGAGGGTGACCCGCTGTGAGATCCCAATCGGCATACATACGTCAAGCCATTGACATGGGACCGTGACAACATGCCAATCTTTGGCAGCCCGTCCAATCTCGATTGACCGGGGAACTCTTGAATCTCACGGACGTCAAACCGGCGACGGCAGAATTAACCACCAGTTTCTTCGACGAGTCTGCGCCTGCGCACATCTTGTAAAACCTTGGGCAACGGAATTATGAATCGACTCAGGAGCTGATTACCGATGAGCTATTCGTCAGGTCAGGAACCAGGAGTGAAGGCGGGGCGTGTGTCTCGTATCCGGGTGTTGGGAATTGTGTTGGCCGGGGGCAAGGGGTCTCGCCTGTTTCCGCTCACCTGGCAACGCGCCAAGCCGGCCGTTCCCTTCGGCGGCAAATACCGGATCATCGATTTCGTCCTCAGCAACTTCATCAACTCCGGAATCGAATCGATCTACGTCCTCACGCAATTCCGCAGCCAGTCGCTCCTGCAGCACCTCAGCGATGCATGGCAGTTCAGCGGAGTCATGAAGTCGCGATTCATCATCCCGGTGCCGGCTCAGATGCGTTCCGACGATGAAAGCTGGTACCAGGGCACTGCCGACGCCATCCAGCAGAACATTAACCTGCTCCAGCAGTGCGATCCGGATGTGGTGGCGATTTTCGGCGCCGATCACATCTACCGCATGAACATCGCGGACATGATCGATTTCCACCTCGCCCGAAGCGCCGAGGTGACGGTCGCCGCGATCCCGGCGCCCAGAAGTCATGCCGTCGAGTTCGGCGTAATCGAGGCCGACAAACAAGGCCGCATTCTGGCTTTCCATGAAAAGAATCCCAATGCGCCAGCGATGCCCGATGATCCACAGCAGGTCTATGCCTCGATGGGCAATTACATATTTTCCAAGGACGCGCTGCTCAGGCTGCTTGAAGCGGACGCGAAGAATCCATCGAGCCAGCACGATTTCGGCAGGAATATTCTGCCTGAGCTCGCTGGCAATGCTCCGATCTATGCTTACAACTTCCAGACCAACACAATCCCCGGTGATCCCGAGGGAGCAGTGCCGTACTGGCGGGACGTGGGGACCATTGATGCCTATTACGACGCCAACATGGACTTGCGAGCGATCAATCCATCACTCAACTTGTACAACCGTGATTGGCCGTTACGCACCGCCAGCTACCCCGATCCGCCCGCCAAGTTCACCTTTGATGAAGCGAATCGCCGCGGCGAGGCAATCGACAGCATTGTCTCGGGCGGATGCATTCTTTCCGGCGGGGTGGTGAGGAACTCGATCTTGGGACGTGGCGTCCGAGTCGATGCCGGGGCACTGGTGGATGGCTGCGTGATCATGGACAACTGCAAGATCGGACAGCATGCCAGAGTGCGCCGCGCGATTTTAGACAAGAACGTAAGCGTTCCCGAGAAGGCGCAGATTGGCTACGATCTGGAAGCCGATCGCGCTCACGGATGGCACGTGACTGACTCAGGCATCGTCGTCATAAGAGCCGAACGCGGCAGAATCCCCGTGACGGCGATGGTGATCTGATCGGGAGGGCGTTCCCGAGTGATAAACGAAATTGAGAGGGCTATGCGAAATCCCATCCCTCGCGTTCGCCTCCCCTAGGCTCCGTAGCATTTGACTGAACGCTTTCGTGGGCGCACGAATTCCTCAGAAAATCTCGGCTGGATCGGCGCGGCGCAACTTCCTCATGGCCAGCGCGCCTGAGATGATGCACATCACGGCGGTCAGAATATAGACCATCACGAATCGGAGGAGTGTCATTTTTATAGGCAGAGAGGTCGCGTCGCCCGCCGCTTCATACGCCAACATGGATAATCCGACACCCGGAAGAAAGCCGAAGACCGACAGGATGATCGACTCCTGTATCACGATCGAATACAACGCGCGGTCGTGGTACCCCATGGCTTTCAGCGTGGCATACTCTCCGAGATGATCGGTCACATCGGTGTAGAGGATCTGGTACACGATAATGCAGCCCACAAGCAGGCCGATCAACACTCCCATGTTGAATATGTATCCAATTGGAGTGCTGTTTAACCAGTGTTGCCGCTCCATGTCGACCAGGCCTCTGTGCGTCAGCACCACAACATCGTTAGGAAGCAGCTGAGCGAGCCTGGCGCGAACCGTTTCCGGGTCGAAGCCCGGCTTCAGTTTTATCAAGCCGATATTCACGCCATCAGGATTCAGATACGGCAAGATACGGAAGTAGTTCTGGTCGCTCATCACCACGGTGCCATCCGAGCCGAAGCTGGTGCCGATGCTGAACATTCCGATGACCTCGACATGGTGCCCGGCAAGCTCGGTGGTCACGTGCCGGTTGGCAGCCAGTTCCTTGCCGACGGGCCCGAATTCCGCCCGCGACCGTGAATCGAAGAGAATGCTGTCTCCGACACGCAACTTTCCGAGAAGATCATTGCTACTGCCGAGGTCGAGGAATCCCGGACGAGGCTTGAACCCGAGCATGAAGATCATGATCTCGTGCCGTGTCCATGGATTCTTCCAGGGAGCCCATGAGCAATAAATTGGCTCGACGGATGCCACTCCGTCGACAGCAAGGCTCTGGTATAGCCGGCGCTGCGGAAACACCTTGCTCACCAGGAGGTATTCGTACTGGGGGCTCACCAGGGCAATGTCGGCATTCATGCGGTTGAGGTGGAGGGCGGAGCTGGCGAGAAGCGCCTCTTTGAAGCCCAATTGCACCAGCATCAGGATGACCGCAAACGCGATTCCGGCGATTGCCGCGAGCAGACGCAATGGCTGGTGGGTCAACTGTCGCCAGGCGAGCGGAATTGGCCGGCTCATGGCTGGATCACCACGTTCACTCTGCCATCGATCAATCCTGCCACGGCCTGGCTCTGATCAAGACGGATTCGCGCCTCGACGATGCGATTGTCGGAAAATGACGTGGGATCGCCGGTTACAACCGAAGGCGCCTTCACGGCGGGGTCGATCTGTTCCACCACGCCAGAAAGGGGCGCCGCTAAAAGATCTCCTGAAATCGTGGCGCGCTGGCCGGTATGCACTCGAACGATGTCGGTCTCGTAGACTTCAGCCACCACGTACATCTGGCCGGTGTGTCCCAACTCCAAAATGCCTTTGGTTCCGGCTTCTTCTCCTGGCTGTGCTTCGATCTTGAGAATCTGGCCATCGGTAGGCGCGTAAACGGAGCAGAGCTCATAGTCGCGGCGGGATCGCTGTTCATCGGCGATGGCTGCCTGGAGTTGGGCCTCGGCGATGTGCAGATCGCCGCCGGAGACTTCCTTCAGGCTCTCCAGCCGGCGCGTGGATTGCTCCAATTCGCTTTGGATGACTGACACCGCAGTTCGGCGCGCATCTAGTTCTGAGGCGGTCACGTCATCGGTGCGGTGCAGGGCGTCATAGCGTTGGAGTTCGGATTGCGCGTTCTGGAGGCGGGCCTGGAGAAGCGTGATTTCCGCCTGCTGCGCCGCAAGGTCGGGCTGCTTGGGTCCCGCTTCGACTTGTTCAAGGCGGCGGCGCGCCACCGATGTCCGCGCCTGCGCCTGTTCGAGAGCGGCCTCCAACTGCCGTTGGCCGGCGAGGACGGCAAGCAACTCCCCGCGGCGGACTTGCTCTCCCACTTTCACTTTCAGCGACTGCACCACCGGCGGCTGACCCGAAATGTAAGCTCCCGCGACATGGATTACGCCGCCTTCCGGCTCGATTCGACCCAGACACGACACGCCGTTTGCATGCCCCCCTGATGAAACGGGTGGCGGAGATGCCTGCCGCTGAGCGCGTACGGAATAAAGGATCGGAAGTGCCGATGCGCCCACCAGGAGAGCAGCCAACACCCAGAGCCATTTCCTGCCTGCGAGCCATCGCCGCTCATCACTCATACCAGACTCCGTTCCGCGTCTTTGCTCGCATAACAGGGTAGGCTCATTGGGCCAGGTTGCGGATCGTTCCCATGGATTGCATAAGTTCGATTCGCGCTTCATTCCAGGCGTAGAGAGCTGCCAGCCGGTTGTCATCGGCCTGAGCCAGGGCCAGCCGCGCATCGGCTTCCTCCGTCTCTCCCGCGATTCCTTGCTCAGCCAGCCGGTGGCGATGATTCAGCTCATCCTTGGCGATTTCGAACTCCTTCGAGGACGCCTCTACCTGGCCCTTTGCCAGAGAAAGTTGCAATAGTGCCTGCCGTACTTCCAACTCCACCCGCTTTTCCAGTTGTTTCTCCCGCAATTCGTCCTGGCGAAGAGATGCCGCACCGGATGCCTCTCGCGAGGCGAGCCGGCCGCCATCGAATACCGGTACGATCAGCGAGACTCCTACGTTGTAAGTGCCAACGGAATTTCCCAGGGTCGTGCCCGACGACCCCATGTCCGCGTGTCCAACGAGTGACGGGAGCCGCTCCGATTGAACTGACTTGTTGCTAAGACGCGCGGCGTCGATACGCTGCTTTTGGCTCACGATTTCGCTGCGCGACTTGAGCGCAATGGCCACCATCTGCTCAGGCGACAAGATATCCTGCGGCGTGAACGCGAGCGGTTCGGTCAGATTGAGCGGCCTGTCGAGATCGACGTTTAATGCATTCAGAAGGTCGAGGTTCGCTCGCGCCTGATCCACCTGGGCCTGCATCAGGAGCTGCTTCTCCGAAGCGACGTGCGCCTGTGCGCGAGACACATCGATACCGAGCGCCTTTCCCTCCGCATTACGGTTGGTTAGCACCCGGAGAGTCGTCTCTGCCGATTCCAGCCTCGCCTTGGCAAGATCGATAGCACTGGACACCTTCACGGCCGCCAGGTAGAGCTTGGCTACTTGCGTGGCGATCTGGTCCCGCGCTTCATCGGTTTGATCTTTGGCTGCCGTGACTCCGGCCTGTAGCGCGCGCGTCCGGCGCAAAAACGACATATCAAAAAGACCCTGCCTGACGTGCACCTGGGCGGTCACGGTGTTGAACGGACCGACGGAGTTGGGAAAGGAATAGCCCGGAATGGGCAGGTGAATTTCGTCAAATCCATAAGCGGCCAGGTTGAGAACCTGGTTCTGTCCGCTGACAGTGCCATAAATCTCCGGATAGGCCAACCCTCGCGCTTCGCGAAGCTGGTCCTCCGCGATTTTGACGGATTCCTCCGCCACGCCAATTTCAGGATTTCCTTGCGGAGCCAGCGCCATGCGGACAGCATCGCGCATGTTCAGCACCAGAGGCGCCGGAGCGTTGTTTTCCTGCCCCCGCAAGCAAGCCGGCTGCAGCATCGAAACCACGGCAATGAGGGTGCCGCAAGCGATAACGGCGGCCCTCGCGGCTGCCCCTCCTGCGTGCGGTTGAAAATCCATTGATCTCCGGTTCCTGGTGCCGTGGGGAATGAAGTCTCAATGACCCGTGTTGCTCATGTATCCCAGGTGTTGCTTTGGTTGTGGCGCAAGTATAAATGAGAACTGGAACCTGAAGGTGCGGCGCTTATAGACATCCAAAATGGCGCCGATTGCGTGCAAATTGTGGGTTTGGACGGGCGACCGTGTCCATCATGCGGCAAGGCTCCAGGGTGCGAAATAACCATGTGTGCCGAAATTGCAGAGTAGTATAACGCATTCATATAGGTAATATTGCTTAGGAAACTGCTCACTCACGGCTATTGTTTTCCGGCGCAGGAATGACCGATCATCTCGGCTTGGAGATGCGAATGGAATCCACCTCAAATGAGGCCGTACAGGAATATATCGCGCTGCACGAGGCCGTACTTCGAGAGCGCCCGTCGAACTCGTCCGCGATGGTTCATCGATACTACAGTCTGGTCACTGATTTCTACGAATTCATCGCGGGCCAGTCGTTTCATAGTGCGCCGCTTCGCAAAGGTGAGTCGTTCCGGGCAGCCGTTCTGCGCTATGAAAGGCGCATCGGACAGGCGTTGGTGTCCACCTCAAGTTCTCCCCCTGGGCCGCATTGGCTCGACCTGGGATGCGGCGTGGGAGGTCCGATGCGAACGATATCCCGAGAGTTCGGGGCCCGTATCACCGGCATCAACATCCACAGCGGTCAGATCGAACGCGGGCGTCGCTACAACCGTTCACAGAAGCTCGATCACCTGTGCGACTTTATCGAATGCGATTTCGCCCACCTGCCGCCGGGCGAAAACGTGTACGACGGGGCGTATTCGATCGAGGCGATGTGTTACGCCTCTGACCGGCGCGCGGTGTACGCCGAGATATACCGGGTTCTTAAACCCGGCGCTTCGTTCGCCGGCGGGGATTTCTGCCTGACGCCGCTCTTCGATGAAGAGAATGCGAGACATCGAGAACTCAAGAGGGGCGTCGAACTCGGATTCGCGCTTCCTGGAATCGCAACGATTCCCGAGGTGCTCAGTGCGCTCAAGGAAGCTGGATTCGAACTGGTGGAGCACCGCGATCTGGGGCTTACCGGACCTTCAGAAGATCCCTGGTATCTGCCGCTCTTATGGAACCTCTCCCGTACCGGGTTCTTGTGGTCACCGCTGGTACGCAAGATCGCGCCTGGCGGACTTAAGTTCATGGAGAAAATGCGGATTGCCTCTTTCGGCTGCACCGCTGTCTACCAAATACTCTGCGATGCCGCGGATGCCTCGGTCGCAGCCGGCAAGGCCGGAATACTCACACCGTTATTTTTCTTCCATGCGCGAAAACCGGCTTGACGCGGCATCGGGGTTGGCAGCACATTTTGCCCGAGTACAACCGCGGGCTTTTCTAAGCAGCTTTGCTTGGACGACTGCACAGTTACGGCTATTGTTTGCGATACAGGAATGACGGATCATCTCGGATTGGAGCTGTGCATGGCATCTACCTCGCATCGGGCCGTACAGGAATATATCGCGCTACACGAGGCCCTACTTCGAGAGCGCCCGTCGAACTGGTCCGCGATGGTTCACCAATACTACGATCTGGTCACGGATTTATATGAATTTGTCTGGGGTCAGTCGTTTCATAGTGCGCCGCGTCGCAAAGGCGAGTCGTTTCGGGCGTCCGTTCGGCGCTATGAAAAGCGCATCGGACAGGCGCTGGCGTCCACCCCAGGTTCTCCTCCGGAACCGCATTGGCTCGACCTGGGATGCGGCGTGGGGGGGCCGATGCGAACCATTGCACGGGAGTTCGGTGCGCGTATCACCGGCATCAATATCCACCCCGGGCAGATCGAACGCGCGCGCCGTTACAACCGCTCACAAAAGCTCGATCACCTGTGCGACTTTATCGAATGCGATTACGCTCACCTGCTCCCGGGCGAAAACATGTACGACGGGGCCTATTCAATCGAGGCGATATGTCATGCCCCTGACCGTCGCGCGGTGTACGCCGAGACATACCGGGTGCTTAAGCCCGGCGCTTCCTTCGTCGGCCCGGATTGGTGTCTGACCTCGCTGTACGATGGCGAGAACGCGCGACATCGCGAAATCAAGAGGGACATTGAACTCGGATTCGCGCTTCCGGGAATCGCAACGTTTCCCGAGGTGCTTAGTGCGCTCGAGGAAGCTGGATTCGAGCTGGTGGAGCACCGTGATCTGGGGCCTGCCGGACCTTCAGAAATTCCATGGTATCTGTCGCTCTCCTCGAACTTCACCCTTGCCGGGCTCTTGCAGTCACCGCTGTTGCGCGAGATCGCGCCTCGCGGTCTTGAGTTATTGGAGAAAATGCGGCTTACCCCGCTCGGCTATGCCGCCATCTACCGAATACTCGGTGTTGCCGCGGATGCTTTGGTCGCAGCCGGCAAGGCCGGAATATTCACACCGTTATTTTTCTTCCATGCGCGAAAGCGGGCTTGACGCAGACACATGGGGCGAAACGACCAGGTGTGCTGAAATTGCCTGAGTGCTATCCTTTGGATCTCTCAACATTTTCGCTTTTGGATACCGCTCATCGACTCCTATTGTTCCCGGCGTAAGAACGACAGATCATCTCGGCTTGGAGCTACGTATGGCATCTACCTCGCATCAGGTCGTACAGGAATATATCGCGCTGCACGAGGCCGTACTTCGAGAGCGTCCGTCGAACGCGTCCGCGATGGTTCATCAATACTACGATCTGGTCACGGATCTCTATGTATATGGCTGGGGCAAGTCGTTTCACAGTGCGCCGCGCCGGAAAGGCGAGTCGCTGACAGCGGCCATTCGGCGCTATGAAAAGCGCATCGGACAGGCGTTGGCGGACGCCCCGGGTTCCTCGCCGAATCCCCATTGGCTCGACCTGGGATGCGGCGTGGGCGGTCCGATGCGAACCATCGCACGGGAGTTCGGTGCGCGCATCACCGGCATCAATATCCACCCCGGGCAGATCGCACGCGCGCGCCGTTACAACCGGTCACAAAAACTCGATCACCTGTGCGACTTTATCGAATGCGATTACGCTCACCTGCCGCCGGGCGAAAACATGTACGACGGGGCCTATTCAATCGAGGCGATCTGTCATGCCTCCGACCGGCGCGCGGTGTACGCCGAGATATTCCGGGTGCTGAAGCCCGGCGCTTCGTTCGTGGGCGGGGATGACTGCCTGACGTCGCTCTTCGATGAAGAGAACGCGCAACATCGCAAAATTAAGAGGGACCTCGAACTCGGATTCGCGCTTCCTGGGATCGCAACGATTCCCGAGGTGCTCAGTGCAATCGAGGAAGCTGGATTCGAACTGGTGGAGCACCGCGATCTGGGGCCTGCCGGACCTTCAGAAGTTCCATGGCATGTGTCGCTCTCCTCGAACTTGACCCGTGGCGGGCTCTTCCGGTCACCGCTGTTACGTAGGATCGCGCCTCGCGGCCTTGAGTTACTGGAGAAAATTCGGCTTGTGCCGCATGGCTGCGGCGCTGTCTATCGGCTCATCTGTTTTGGCGGGGATGCTTTGGTAGCAGCCGGCCCGACTGGAATATTCACACCGTTTTATTTCTTCCATGCGCGAAAACCTGCTTGACGCAGGGACGGCCGGACCCTTCAACCCCGCTCATCCAAGACTGGCAAGGGCAGCATCGACACCGTCAAAGGTCTGAAACAACCCACCCATGTGCGCCAATTCGAAGATTTCCTTGACAATGCCCTTCATTCCGCAAAGGACCACGGTCCTGTCGGTTCCATGAACGGATTTGACGACCCGCACAAACGAACGCAGACCGACGCTGCTGAGATACTCTAGCTCTGCAATATCCACAATCAGGTGGCGGATTCCGGCTTCCAGGCTGCCCCGACACGCCTGCTCAAATTGAAGAGCAAGCTCTTCGTTCATGCGCCCGGAGAGCCTGACGACCTCCGCGCTCCCTTGATGAATGCATTCGACGGTCATCGGCAGGATCGAGTATATAACGAGCCCTCAAGCGATCATACTCGTGGTACTTTACTGCCATATGATCGCACCGCCCGAATCGCGGAGCCCGATTCTGTCTCTCCGCGATGTCTGCTATTCCTACCCTTCGGCAACGGGCCGCAAACAGGTGCTGCGCAATGTTTCCGCCGATATCTGGCCAGGAGAAATCGTGCTCATGGTCGGCCCATCCGGAGCCGGCAAGACCACCATGTTGACTCTCGCCGGCGCGCTGCGGTCGGTGGAAAGCGGCAGCCTCATTTCCTTGAAACGGGAGCTCTCCGGCGCCTCACCCGAGGAATTGATGAGGGTCCGGAGGAAGATTGGCTTCATCTTCCAACGCCACAACCTGCTGAAATCGCTGAGTGCGCTCGACAACGTGCGTACTGCGCTGCAGCCCCTGGACTACCCGTACGCCGAGGAGCGGGAAGCCTGTGTGGCCATGTTGCAGGCAGTCGGACTGGGAGCCTATCTCCATTCCCGCCCAAACAATCTCTCGGGCGGACAGCAGCAGCGAGTCGCCATCGCACGCGCCCTGGTCCGGAAACCCGAACTCGTGCTCGCCGATGAGCCTACGGCCTCGCTCGACGGCGCTTCGGGACGGGAGATTGTCGAACTCCTGCGTCAACTCGCGCGTGCACAGGGATGCACCATCGTTCTGGTTACACACGACAGCCGTATCCTGGACCTCGCCGATCGCTGCCTGCGCCTCGAAGATGGCATCCTCAGCAGTTATGCCTCGGCTGTGACTGCGGATTCCGCCCACATGCTTACGGCTCTTTCCGCGTTCCGGGATAGCGAGGAACTCGGTTGGTTCTGGAGCAGGATGGACGCCGGACAGTTTCTTGACGCCCTGCGAAAGTTGCGTGTGGAAGCCACGCAGTTCCTGAATGTGATGGATTTCGGCGCGGACAATTCTCTGGCCGAATGGGTAGACTCCCTGCTCTTTTCGGTTCTTGCCAAGGTCGCTGCGCTCCTCGATGTCCCTTCTGCGAGGATTCGCACAATCGGCGAGTCTCAACTCGGCGGGATCTCCCTGAGCATCGGGTCCCCGCAGAACAGTGAGCCGCTCACATTGGAGATTCGCGACCGGCACGCCGACCTGATTGGAATGGCAGAGTTTTGGACATCGGGCGGAATCGCTTTCACAGAAGCCAGTCAACGCCGTCTGTGGGACTTCGAGAAAGTGTTCGGCCTGTTGCTGGAGATTTGCATCCGCACGAAACGAATAGAAGCAGCCAAGTGAATCAGCGTATTACGCTGGTCGGTTCTGGATTCGAACCCCCGGGCTTTCAATACGCCGCTGAAGCGCCGCGTCGCTTCGCGGAAAGAGCGCCGTCCAGTCCCTCTATCTTTTGCCGAAACCTTACTTCCGCGCCGCGACTTCTAAGGCGAAGCTAGGGCGTCAGGCCGACGCGTCGCATCAGATCCTGAAACCGCGGTTCGAACCGGAGAGGATCCAAGCAGGGATCCACCTTCAGATACACAAGCCCGACATCATGCGCGCGGTAGGCCTCTTCGAGCCAGTTGAGGGCTTCAGTCTTCTGGCCCATCCCCGAATAGACGAGTGCGATCTCGTATCGGCCCACGCCATCCCGGTCGACGAACTTCTGGAGGCGGGCGATCGTTTCGCGCGCCTTGCCGGTCATGCCGGCTCTGCCGTAGACATTGCCCAAGTGGCCGAGTGTGTAGGGGCCGCTTCCCGCCTTCTGGAACGCGGCGATCGAGTCACTGTAACGGTGCTGCTCGGCGAAGACCTCGCCGAGAAGAAAAGTCCAGTCTGGGATGTTGATGCGGAGATTCCGCACCGTCTGCGTCACATCGTAGGCACGGTCGTACCGACGGGCGAAGTAGTAGATAAAGCCCTCGGCGTGCAGGGTGCTTCCCGAGACCGGATCAAGATCGATGCTGCGATCAATCTCCGCGAGGGCCTCGTCGGGGTGGCCGGTGCGAACCAGAAAGAAAGCGTACTTTTCGTGGCTCGTGGCGGAGTTGGGATTAAGCTCCAGCGCGCGGTGAAATTCGTCCGCCGCCTTTGACCAATCCCAGTCGAGCGTCATCGCCGTGTTGGCGAGTTCGGCGTGAGCTTCAGAGAGCGACTCATCGAGTTGAATGGCCTTCACGGCTTCGGCCTTCTGGCTGGTAAACGCCTTCTCATACGGCATCTGGCCCGATTCGCCGAGCATGCCATAGCAACTTGCAAGCGCTGAGTGGGCCTGGGCATAACCGGGACTGATCGCGATCGCGCGGTTGAACAGATCGATTGCCTGGGCGCAGTTGGCGCTCTCGCGCAGCAGAATTGCCCGCAGGTAGGAATCCTGGGCCTGGGGATCGACCGCGGACTTGCGCGAGAGGCGCGCCTGCTCCTGGGGGGTGAGTTTCGCCGTGATCTCGCCGGCAATGGCTTGCGCCACTTCGCCTTGCCAGCTCAGCACGTCCGTCAGGTTGCGGTCGTAGGTGTGAGCCCAGATCGGCCGGTCGCTGCGCGCGTCGATCAGCTGTGCGCTGATCCGCACCTGATCGCCTTCGCGAAGCACGCCGCCTTCGACGACCGCATCGACATTGAGCTCGCGGGCTATCTCGGGAAGCTTCTTTTTCGTTCCCTTGTAGCTCATCGACGAAGTGAGCGAGATGACGCGCAGCGTGGAGACCTGCCCGAGATCGTTGATGAGCTCCTCGGTCAGGCCGTCGGCGAAATAGTCCTGCGCCGGCGCATCGGATAGATTCTCGAGGGGCAAAATGGCAATGGAGTGAATACTGCGGCCGGCCGTAATGATAGTTCGCAGCTTCGGGAATAAGAAGATCAGAAGAGCCGCTGCGCAGCCAAGGGCGATTACCAACCCGGCAATGGCTCCGGGGCGCCGCCTGGGAAGCCGCTTCCCTTCCGGCGCCGCAACAACTGAAACACGCTCCGAACCGGTTGCGGCATGCGGAGAACCCCGGCTGGGCGCTTCCTGCTCGTGCACGGCAGCAGTGAGCAAACCCGTGGGCGCATGGAAGACAAACCTGGGGACATACGAACCGCTGGGTAGCTCGATGCGGACTGACGGCGATGCCTCGTGATGCTCGCCATAGTAGATGGCCAGTTTCTTCCGTGCTTCGCTGGCGCGCACGCGCACCACGGAATCGTTCCCGGTGTCGTACGTAACCGGCCGGCCGAACATCTCCGCCCCGATCATCCGTTCCTTCAGGCTCTCAACTTCGCCATCGAGAGCATGTTCCACGATCAGGCGCAGAAAGTCCTGGCTTCGTCTGCTGCCGCTGAAAGCACGGCTGGCAACGATCTCGGCGAGGTGCCGGCGCACCACCTCCTGCTGTTTGGGGCTGAAGGCCTCTTTATCCGGGGGCGAAGATGGTCCTGCTTTAAGCATTCCAGACAATGCCTGACCAGTATATCCCCGGCAAGTGCAAGCCATCGGTCCTTAACGGCCCCGAGGCCGCGCTGAACGTCCTGCTTCCTGAATCGCGTAACCGATTGATCGTGCAGGAATTGTTGCAGCTTAACGTCGGTAATCCGTTACGAGCGTTCCGCGCTCTACCGATTAAGTGTTCGAATTCGTGCCGTTCCAGCACAAGAAGCTGGCTGGCCGGGTAACGCATAGAGCCTCTCGCGCCCGGCACGGAGCACGGCGATCATTTCGAATTTCCATTTCGCGAAGAAGTGTAGCGAACGCGGCAAGGCGAGCGGTGTCCGGGTTCGTCCCGGATCAACCTGGAGACTCTTTCCGCTGGCGATCGCGCTGGCCCTGTCCTGCACTGCCGTGCTGTACGCCCAGGCGTCCGATCCCGGCCCGGCAATGAGCCTGGGGAACCGGGACATGCAGGCCGGGGATTTCGCCGGCGCGGCGGTGGCGTTCACCCAGGTAACGCGCGATCTGCCTTCCCTCGCCGAAGGGCACTTCAACCTTGGCCTGGCGCTGGAGCAACAAGGCAAGCTGGCAGAGGCGGATTCCGCGCTGAAGAAGTCGCTGGAACTGAAGCCCGGCTTGGCCGGCGCGAACCTGTTCCGCGGCATCATCGCCTACAGGCAGAACCGCTTCAAGGATGCCGAACCGCTGCTCGACAGGGAGACGAAACTTCATCCGCGCGACGCAAAGGCGTGGATGTGGCTGGGCGTCTGCCGGCTGGCTGAAAGCAATCCATCCGGAGCGATCGAGCCGCTCGAAAAAGCGCACGGGCTATCACCCGCCGACGTCGACATTCTTTATCACCGCGGGCGCGCCTACCTTGAGATGGCGAACCAATCCTACAGCCAGATGTACAAGTTGAACCGCGATTCGGCGCGCGTGCACCAGGTTCTCGCCGAGGCGTACGCGAGCGGTTTCCGTAACCAGGAGGCAATCGGCGAGTACGAAACCGCGGTAAAAATGGCGCCGCGTCAGCCCGGACTGCATGAAGACCTGGCGGACCAGTACTGGATCACGGGACAAACCGATAAAGCAGCGGATGCATACCGGCAAGAGCTCGAGATCGATCCCTTCGCTGCCACGGCGATGTACAAGCTGGGAAGCCTGCTTGTTCTCAACGGAAAGTCGGACGACGGAGTGTCCATGCTGCGTAAGGCGCTCGGGGCCGATCCGACTCTGATCGACGCTCACTACTACCTCGGCACCGGACTTGCCGCGCAGGGACAGAACGACGAAGCGATGAGCGAATTCGATGCGGCGATCCACGCCGAACCGGAGTCCGAGCGGGCCACGATGTCCTACTACAAGCTCGCGCAGATCTACCGCAAGCTGCACCGGACCGACGATGCAAAGTCGGCGCTCGAGAACTTTCAGCGGCTGCGCGCGGACGTGAGAGCCCGGCAGGAGAGCCACGCGGCGCAAATCGTTCGCAATCGGTCGGAGCTGCCGGTGCCCGATCCGGAGAATGCAGGCACGAAGGCAGAGCCTTGAACAATCTGGCAATCACACGCCCCTCCGTCGAGACACGAAATTGAGGCGGGAGCGGCAAGAAAAAAAGATGCATTTGCAAACGTTTGCTGAGGAGGGAGACAGATGCACCAACAAGTTCCATCGAATGTGAATGGCCTCCGCCGGACAATACGGCGGCTCGCGGGAACCCGAATTGTGCTGTGGCCGGCAACCGCCCTGGTTCTCCTGGGAATCGCGCTGCCGGCAACCGGACAATTGGATACCGGCACGATAGCCGGCGTTGTCACCGACCCGGCGGGGAAGGTCGTGCAAGGCGCATCGGTTGTGGCTGTCCAGGCGGCCACCGGGTCGAGCTACGCAACGCAGAGTTCCAGCGCCGGCTTGTATGTCTTCCCGTCGCTCCACCCGGGGACCTACCAGCTCACGGTAAGCGCGCAGGGATTCAAGACGAACATACTCAGCGATGTCGTGGTCTCGGTGGGCGTCAGCATTGCGCGCGACGTTCAGCTCAGCGTCGGAGCTTCAACAGAGAACGTAACGGTCGCGGCCGGAGGCGTTTCGCTCGAAAAGCAAACGAGCGATGTAGACGCGTCGATCTCGCCCGAACAGGTGCAGGAACTGCCCCTGGCTGTCTCCGGCAACCTGCGCTCGCTTACGTCGATGGAGTTCCTCGTCCCGGGCACAGTTGGGCCGGGCACATCCTCGGGCGGCTCGGGCTTCCAGATGACAAAGATCAACGGCGGCCAGGAAGAAGGCACCGATTACCTCGTCGACGGCATCACCACCAACCGCATGCAGAACGGATCGGGATCCGTCGACATCCTCACGCCCTCGGTCGACGCGGTCAATGAATTCCACATCGAGCTCTCCGGTCTGCCGGCCGAACTCGGCCGCACCACCGGAGGCATTGCGAACTTCAACACCAAGAGCGGCAGCAACGACTATCACGGTGCCGTCTACGACTTCTACAAGAACGCGGCGCTCGACGGCAATAACTGGTTCAACAACGGCTACCTCGCCACGGCAACGGACCCCGCGGTGCGCGCGAGCCTGCAACGCCCCGCGGACACCAAGAACGACTACGGTGTCACCCTCGGCGGCCCGGTCCGCATCCCGCACCTCTACAACGGCAAGGAGAAGACGTTCTTCTTCTTCAGCTGGGAGCAGCTCAAGTACAACACCGGATCGGCGGTCACCAGCCTGATCCCGACTCCTGCCGAACTGGGCAGCGACGGCCAGTACTTCGACTTCTCGTCCACGCTCGGCGGTCCCATCATGAACAATGGCGCGCAGGCCACTGCGTGCGACGGCAAAACCCCGCTCTACTTCGGGGAAATCTTCGATCCGGCGCAGGAGAGCAACGGGTGTCGCACGGTGCCGTTCAAGGATACGAACGGTGTGATCAACAAGATTCCGATCAACCGCGAGAGCCAGGTTGCAAAAGCTGTGCTCGCATACATGCCCACGCCCAACCTGACCGGCGGCACCAACAACTATGTCTACGACACCACCGACAGCCTCGCGCAGACGGTCTTCAGTCTTCGCATCGACCAGAACGTCGGCGCGAACCACAAGATCTGGGGCTTTTACAGCTCGCGCGAAAACACTGATCAGGGCAACGGCTTGAATCTTCCCGTGCCCCTCACCTCGGCGGGCGGCGGATCAGTGGACCAGCTCGCGAAGCTGTCGCGTGTGGGGTGGGACTGGATCATGTCTCCGCGCGTGATGAACTCCTTCACGTTCGGCACCAATCGCTCGAACAACTACAACAAGTCGCGCGCCGCGGGCCTCGGCGTTGACTGGGACAGCAAGCTTGGCATCGCCAACGGCAGCGGCCCGGTCTTCCCGGGATTCGTCTTCGTCAGCAGCCCGTTTCCGGGCTTCGGCGTAAATGACTATGCACAGGACGTGGACAACACCATCGCAGTAGACGACATGGTGCACTGGCAGCATGGCGCGCACAGCTTCAAATTCGGCGGCGAAGCCCAGTACCACCAGTACTCCTTCGTGAGCAAAATCGGCGGCACGTGCAGCGGGACCTCGGGATGCTTCACCTTCTGGCCAAACCAGACGGCATCCGATACCACGTATTGGGGCCGCAACGGCAACGCATTCGCTGCCTTCCTCATCGGGCAGGCGGGCACCGCCAACGCGATCAAGCAGATTCACGCTCCGCGCTGGATCACGCACTTCAGCTCTCTCTTCTTCCAGGACGACTGGAAGGTCCGCAACGACCTGACCTTGAATCTCGGCTTGCGGTGGAGCTTCGACACTCCGCGGCACGAAGCCGCCGGAAACACCACCGACTTCAGCCCGACCACCGCCAACCCTGGCGCCGCCGGAACTCTCGGCGCGCTCGTCTTCGCAGGCAAGGGAGCGGGCCGCAACGGCAACACGGCTGAAACCTGGGCCGATGTCTACTACAAGGACTTCGAGCCGCGCGTCGGGCTCTCGTGGGCGCCCGCCTTCCTGCACGATCGCGACGTGATTCGCGCCAACGCCGGCATCTACTACGGGCCGCTGGTCTACGCCGACTTCGGCCAGGGCACGCTGCAGGGCTTCACGCAGAACCAGACCCTCTTCACCGGCGATCCGCTCTCCGGCCCGCAGGTGGATGCCGGTCTTCCATTGCTTTCAAATACCCCGAACCTCGATCCGACGCAGTCGAACGGGCAGGCCGTGGACTATGTCGCAAGAACCAACGGACGTCCGGCGATGATCCAGACCTGGAGCCTCGAGAACCAATATCAGATCACCAGCAACCTCTATGTCTCGGCGGCATACCTCGGCAACCATGCCACGCGGCTCCATGGCCTCATCGACTATCCGAATGACATGCCGGAGAAATACCTGAGCCAGGGCACTTGCCTTTATTGGTGGGCCGTGGCTCCCTGCCCGAACGGCTTTGGCTCGGCGCCGATACAGCCCTATGTCGGGTTCTCGTGCCCATCCGGCTGCACGTGGGGAGAGTCGGAGCCGGTGGAGCAGGCCTACCGGCCCTTCCCGCAATACGGATACATCAACGAGGACAGCTACCTGCAGAACGTCGGCCAGTCGAGCTACAACGCGTTAACCCTCAAGCTGGAACAGCGGTTCCACAACGGGTTCAACATACTGGCGTCGTACACGTTCTCGAAGACACTCACCGACGCCGACGCGATCCAGCCCTACTACAGCACGCTGCAAAACCAGGGCGGTACGCAGAACCCCTATGACCACAAGGCGGAGAAGGCGGTCAGCAACGAAGATATTCCGAATAACTTCGTTGTCAGCTACCTCTACGAGCTCCCCGTCGGCCGCGGCAAAAAATTCCTGAACGACGCTCCAAAGGCGGTTGACGCGGTGGTTGGCGGCTGGCGCATCACCGGCGTGCAGCGCTACCTCTCAGGACAGCCCATCAGCTTCTGGGGCGCAAACGGGATTCCCGGCTTCGACAACGGCATCCGGCCAAACCGCGTAAAGGGCCAGTCCGTGAAAGGCTTCACCGGGTCGTACAACCCGTTCAACTTCAAAAACTCCAACTCCATCGGCGCCAGATCGGGCGCCTGCACCACGGGCTACTGGAACTGCAGCGCGTTCGCCGATCCCAACCCCAGCCCCGGGCTCAACGTGCCGTATGTGTTCGGCACCATGCCGCGCAACTCCGCCGATATTCGGGCATTCGGCTTTTACGACGAAGACTTCGGCATCAACAAGCACATTCCAATCCATGAAAGCGTGTCGGCGGACTTCCGCGGAGAAATGTTCAACGCGTTCAACAGGCACGTCTTCAACAAACCGGACTCCGGCATTCAGGACACGAACTTCGGCCAGATCGGCAGCACGCTGCTCGGGCCGCGCAACGTTCAGTTCCTTCTGAGAATCAATTACTGACTATCATGCAACACAGGCAGGGCCCGCGCCGCCAGCATGGCGTGGGCCTTCAGCCCCATGCGGCCTCATACGAATTGTGAATGCAACACCGATTCTTCCATCCGGAAGAAAAAGGACTCGATTCATGCGTCGAATTGGATTCATAGCGGCCGCGATGGCAGCCGTACTTGCGTGCGCAGCCTGGAGCCAGAAACCCGTGGCGCTGCAACTCTCAGGGGACTACTCGATGACGCACGATCCCTCGATCGGGCGGGAGGGAGACAGGTATTACGTCTTCGCAACAGGCTTCGCCCCGGGCGGCGGACAGATGGCGATCCGCTGCTCCACGAACCTGACGGAGTGGAAACTCTGCGGCCGCGTGTTCAACGAGATTCCCGCGTGGATCCACACCGACAGCCCGAAGACAAAAGAGCTGTGGGCGCCCGACATCTCCCTCTTCAACGGCAAATATCACCTCTATTACGCGTACTCCGCGTTCGGAGTAAACACCTCAGGCATTGCCCTCGCCACAAACGAAACGCTCGACCCGCAGAGTCCGAAGTATCGCTGGAACGACGAGGGGCTCGTTCTGAAATCGACCACCGGCGACAACTTCAACGCCATCGATCCCAACATCGTTTTCGATGAGAACGGCCAGCCCTGGCTGAGCTTCGGCAGCTTCTGGAGCGGCATCAAGATGCGCCGCATCGACGCGGCGACCGGGAAACTCTCCGCCGCTGACTCCACGCTCTATTCGCTCGCCACCCGCGCCAAGCCGGAAAAAGCAGAAGATCCCAAGCCGGGCCTGCCCCCGGATTGGGAAGCCATCGAAGCTCCGTTCATCGTTCGGCACGAAGGCTACTACTACCTCTTTGTATCGTTCGATCTCTGCTGCCGCGGAACCAGGAGCAACTACCGCGTGATGGTAGGCCGGTCTGCAAAGGTGACCGGACCCTATGTCGATGAGAACGGGGTCCCGATGCGCGAAGGCGGCGGAACACAGTTGCTGGGCGCAAACGAGCGCTGGCTTGGACCCGGCGGCGAGTCGGTGCTCGAGCGGCCGGAAGGCGACCTGATGGTATTCCACGCCTACGATGCGACGACCGGAAAGCCTGCGCTGCAAATCTCCACAATCGTCTGGAGCGACGGCTGGCCACACGTCGCTCTGGGCACAACGGGCGAGTCAAAGTAGAGCGTTCAATGCGCGCCTCCCTGCAAAGTCGCCCAACTGATTCAGAGACTGCGAGCGCACCATTGGTGAAAGCTCACACTGGAGCATGGCTCTGGCCGGCCGCGGTCGCCTTCGCGATCGCGCTCGCCGGATGCGGAGGTGGCGTGTCGAATTCGGGCGGGGATGCCGGCGGACCACCACCGGCTCCGGACTTCGGCACGCTCACCTCCGTCAGCGACAGCAATCAGTTCCAGTTGAAGAACGCCGCCACAGGGCTCGTCCTCGGAATCGCCGGCCAGAGCCAGCTTGCTGGCACAGCGCTCGCGCAGGAGAGCAGCGCCTCGTCGCCCGACGCGCTCTGGCACTTCATCCCGATGAACAACTCACAGTTCAACATCGAGAATCTGCTTACCCATCAGCTCGCCGGCATCACCAACGCATCCACCGCCGCGGGAGCGCAGGCTGTCCAGTGGGCCGACAACGGTACCAACGATCACGTGTGGTCGTTCTATCTGCTCAAGGACGGCAACTACCTCATCAAGAACTTGAACAGCAGCCTCTTTCTTGAGGTCGCAGACTCGAGCGCCACTACCTCCGCGACGATCGACCAGGGAGCGCGCGCATCCACCGGAACAGGCTGCTCCTGCCAGGAGTGGACGCTCACCGACACGGGCAACGCGGCCTATCCTGCCCCGATCGCCGTGCAGGTCGCTTACACGTCGCCCGATACCAGCGCCATCGGAATCCACGATCCTTCGCTGCTCAAAACCGCCGCAGGATACATCCTCTTCTCCACGCACGGATCGATCCACGCACACACGTCCACCGACCGTGTCAGCTTCACGGACGGCGGCTCGGCGCTCGCCTCCCTGCCCTCGTGGACAAACGCATATACCAACGGCAGCGGGGACCTCTGGGCGCCGGACGCCTCCCAACACAACGGCATGTACTGGCTCTACTTCGCAGCCTCAGGATTCGGAAGCACCAACTCCGCCATCGGCCTCGCCGTCAGCCCCACCGGCACGCCAGGCTCATTTGCCGATTCCGGCGCCCCGGTCTACACGAGCGGAAACTGCGCCGGATCGAACGCCATCGATCCCGCCTCCGCAGTCGACACCTCCGGCAACGCCTGGTTGGCCTTCGGCTCCTGGTCGAACGGCATCCAGATTGTTCCGGTAGACAACACGACCGGCATTCCCACCGGCGCCGCCTGCACGCAACTCGCCTTCCATCCCACCGGAACCGGCATTGAAGGCTCGTACATCCTGCCCCATGGCGGCTACTACTACCTCTTTGCCTCGATCGACAACTGCTGCCAGGGAACCAGCAGCACCTACCGCATCATCGTGGGCCGCTCGACCTCCATCACCGGACCCTACACCGACCGCGGCGGCCTCGCCCTCACGCAAGGCGGCGGCACAATCCTCCTCAGCTCGCACGCGAACATCTTCGGCCCCGGCGGCGAATCCGTGCTGCAAGATACCGACGGCGACATCCTCGTCTACCACTATTACGACGGCAATGACAGCGGATTCCCCGCGCTCGGCATGAACAAGCTGTCATGGACGTCCGACGCCTGGCCCTATCTTCAATAACCCTGATCAACAACCGTGATCCGTAGACCCGAGGATTCACCCGCGCAAGCAGAGGTCCTGCCTGCCCCTCTTTCATCGGATCAAATCCTGTTGTGCGCCGCATCACCGTTACACTATTATTCGGGAGTCGCAATAAATCGGCGCGCATGGCTTTGGAGGCGGCTATTCGGGGTATTTCTCCACCCGGCAAGGCCACTTTAGCCCACCCGTGACCGTAGAAAGTTGGCGATTGGCGCGAGCGCTGGGGTCCGGCTTGCCGGCCCATGAATTGCCGTCTTGGCGTCGCGAAGAGGGAAAGCTATGTTGCGAGAACAATGGGAGATCTTCAAGCGCGCGGCGCGCCTTGAAAAAATGGACAAAATCCCCATGGCGCTGATCGTCGACAGCCCCTGGATTCCCGGCTACCTCGGGATCAGTCACCTCGACTATTTCCTCGATCCCGAACTCTGGTTCCAGTCGAACCTCAAGATCATGCGCGAGTTCCCGGACATCATCTTCGTCCCATCGTGGTGGATGGAGTATGGGATGGCCGCCGAGCCGTCGGTGCTGGGCGCAAAGATCAAGTTCTGGCAGGACAACACGCCGAGCGAGTACCACACCCTCTACCACCTCGAAGACATCGACAGCTTCCCCGAGTACGAAGTGGAAGCCGACGGGTTTGCCGGCCTCACGCTCCACCGGATCAAGATGGCTCGCCAGCGCATTTACGATGCCGGCTACATTCTGCCCATGGTCACATCACGCGGGCCGCTGTGCACGGCCGGTTTCGTTCGCGGCACCACGAACTTCATGATCGACCTGGTGGAGAACCCCGATGGCGCGCACAAGCTCATCGACCTCTGCACGCGCGTCGTCATCGACTGGCTCAAGGCCCAGCAGAAAGTCATGGGCGACGACGTCGAAAGCATCTTCATCCTCGACGACATCGTCGGCTTTGTGAACGAGGAGCATTATCTTGAGTACGCGCACCCTTACCTCAAGCGGATCTGCGATGCATTTCCGAAGGACTGGGTGAAGATCTACCACAATGACGCCGAGGTAGATGCGTGTCTCGACCACCTGCCCGACACCGGATTCAACGTCCTGAACTGGGGCAAGCAGCGGCACATTACCGAGGTGAAGCGCCGCGTCGGCGACCGCATGTGCCTCATGGGCAATGTCAACCCGCTCGAAGTTGGAGTCCGCGGAACCCCCGAAGAAGTGAAGGACGAGACTCTCGAAGTGCTCGAAGGCGCGGGCGGCGAGGGCATCATTCTGTCCGTCGGCGGCGGCACCAGCCCCGGCATGCCGCGCGAGAACATCGTGGCCATGCTCGAGGCCCTTGAAGAATTCAACTCCAAGCGCGCCGCAAGCGCGGTTGCAAGCGCCGGTTGAGGAATTCGACAGATGCCCGACTACGCCCAGATGAATCAACACCTCTACGAAGGCAACGCCAATGAGGTGGAGCGCCTCACAAAGGAGGCGCTCGCCGAAGGCCGCCCCGTGCAGGAGGTGCTGAACGACGGGCTTATCGCGGGGATGAGCGTCGTCGGCGAAGACTTCAAGCACAATGTGCTCTACGTCCCCGAGGTCCTCATCGCGGCCCGCGCAATGAAGGCCGGCATGGCGGTGCTCAAACCGCTCCTCACCTCAAAAGACAGCGCCACCAGGCCGAAAGGCATCCTGCTCATGGGCACGGTGCGCGGCGACCTGCACGATATCGGAAAAAATCTTGTGGGCATGATGGCGGAAGGCGCAGGCTTCGAGCTGCACGACATCGGCGTGGACCAGAGCGTGGAAAAATTCATGGCGGCAGCGGAGAAATGCAAGCCCGACATCATCGGCATGAGTGCTCTCTTGACCACGACCATGATGTATATGAAGACCGTGATCGACGGGTTCAATGCGGCCGGCCTCACGCACATCAAGATGGCGGTGGGCGGCGCGCCCATCAGCCAGATGTTTGCCGACGAGATCGGCGCCGACGGTTATGGCGCGAACGCTTCGGCCGCGGTGGACCTGTTTCTGCGGCTCGCTACTCAGGCAAAGTGACACATGGCCACTTATAAGATTCTTTACTGGCAGGAGATCCCGACCCAGATCAAGGCGGAAGACGACACAGACGACGTCACCGTGATGCTGGACGGCAAATTCATGGAAAGGATCGATATTCTCGCCGCAAAGCGCGGGCTGCAGGCCGCCGACGACTATCTCGCCCAATGGAAGTGGAGCGAGGAGCAGGAGCGCGAAGGCTCTGCGCGCGAAGTGGCGGAGGCGCTCAAGGCCGAGCTCGAAGCAAAAGGCTTCTAGCAACTCACCGACGAATGGCCGTTACCCTCACCATCAACGGGCAGTCCATCGAAGCGCGGCCCGGCGTCTCGCTCTTCGAACACGCCGAGACCCTCGGAATCGACGTGCCCACGTCCTGCCGCAAGCAGGGCAAGTGCAAGGAGTGCATGGTCGAGGTCGTCGAAGGCATGTCCCTGCTCTCGCCGCTCGCCGAGCCTGAAAAACATCTCAAGGGAAAATTCCGGCTCTCCTGCCAGACCTTCGCCGCCGCTCCATCGGGCCACGTGCGCTGCCACACCATGCGGCGCGGGCACATGCGCATAGAGCGGCACGCTGTTGGGCTCCCGGCGCGCGGCGGCCAGCTCACGATCGGCCCCGCCGTGACGCGCGAAGGCGATCGCATCCTGCTCGACGGTGTTGAAATCGATCGCTCCACCGGCCCAATTCACGGCCTCGCGATGGATCTCGGAACCACCACGGTCGTCCTGCGCCTCATCGATCTCGAAAGCGGCGAACTCGTCGCCGACACCTCGTTCGAGAACCCGCAGCGGTTCGGCGGCGCCGAGGTCATGTCGCGCATCGCCTACGACACCGGCCACCCCGGACGCCTGCTCATGCGCACGCTCGCCGGCTACATCAGCCATGCCATCGAGAGATTCCCCGTCGATCCGCAGACCATCTACGAGATGGTCGTGGTCGGCAACTCCACCATGCGCGATCTCTTTTTCTGGCAGAACGTGCACTCCATCGGTCAGAGCCCATACCAGTCCATCACCGAGATCGAAAGGTCCGAGGGCCGGCGCACAACAACGAGCCTCGTGCAGACCGGGCAGCACAGCCTCTTGCCCATCCATCCCAAGGCGCGCGTGTACGGCGCCCCTATTATCAGCGGCCATGTGGGCGCCGACGCATCCGTCTGCATGCTCGCCGTCGATCTTGCGCATGAAGACCGCCTCGTCGCCATCATGGACATCGGCACCAACACCGAATTGATCGTCGGCAACAAGAGCCGCATCCTCGCGGCCTCCTGCCCCGCCGGTCCCGCATTTGAAGGCGGCGCGATCGCGTGCGGCATGCCCGCTCTCGACGGCGCCATTGAGGAAGTGAAGATCGCCGATGACGGCGCCCTCCACCTCCGCGTGATCGGCGACGGGAAGCCCGAAGGCATCTGCGGCTCCGGCCTTGTCGACGCCCTCGGCGAGCTCCTCCGCACCGGGCGAATGAATGAAATGGGCCGCTTTGAGGACGGCTATCATCGCGTCGCGCTCTACCATGACGAACTGGGCGCTGGCGAAGAAGACATCTACCTTCTTGAAAGCGACGTAAACGAACTCGCCCAGGCCAAAGGCGCAAATGTCGCGGGCCTGCACGTTGTCTTTTCCAGCTACGGCATCGACTTTGACGATATTGACGTCTTCTACCTCGCAGGCGGATTCGGCCGGCATCTCAACGTTGAAGCTTCGAAGCGCATCGGCCTCGTGCCCGGCATCGATTCCGCAAAAATCGTGCAGGCCGGCAACATCGCCATCGAAGGCGCAACCATTGCGCTGCTCTCAAAGTCGAAGCGCCAGGAATTGGAATCCCTGGTAAAGAAAGTCGAGCACTGCCGCCTCGAGACTCATCCGAACTTCTTCGACTTTTTCGTCGAAGGCTGCCAATTCAAACGCGTGGAGCCGATTCCATGCGCCAGGTAGCGGAGGCCATCGAGCTTGCCGGCACATCCCCTGAGGTGAATGTGCTCGAGGCCGAATACGCGCGCCTGCTGGGCTTTCCCCGAGATTATGTGTTCGACGGCCGCGTGCGCGAACTGGCGGAGTGGGCGCGGGCCTGGTACGCGAAACACGGCCGGCCGTGGTTCTATGTGCGCCAGTCCGAGAGCCTCGAACTCGACGGCGAACTCGTACGCATCGACGCTGTTCCATTCTCGAGCAAGCGCCTGAAATCGACGCTTCAAGAAGCCGAATCCCACAGCGTAATCCTTGTCGCCGTTGGCGCTGGAATTGAAATCGAAGAGGAAGCTCACCGCTGCTGGCTCGCCGAGAGGCCCGATGAGTATTTCTTCCTCGAGATGTATGGCTCGGCAGTCGTCGAGCACCTCACCACCGCCACGGGCGCGCGCCTCTGCGACTGGGCCGAACAGAACAGCATGGCGGTGTTGCCTCACTACAGCCCCGGCTACTCCGAGTGGGACGTCGCCGAACAACCGCGCCTCCTCGACCTGGTGAAGCACACGCGCGGCCATCAATTTCCATCGGATGTTGAAGCGTTCGACTCCGGCATGTTGCGTCCGAAAAAAACTCAGCTTGCGGTCTTCGGGCTTACGCGGCACACCAGCCGCCTGCAGGCGCTCGCGAGTCTGGTTCCCTGCGAACGCTGCTCCTTCGGCCCATGCCAGTACCGGCGCGCTCCCTGGCGGCGCGCGCCGCGCCCGGCAGGAGAGCGGCTCCCAACACGCGCGGTCCTTGATCCGGACGCAAAGTACACCGTCCCTCGCAAGACGCTGAAGCGCTGGGCGGCGGATCGCCTTGTGCTACATGTCCGCCCCGATGGATCGGTTGAAGCCGTCTTTCGCTACGACGGAACCACCTGCACCAACATGGGCCGCCCGTTGGCATTTCGCTACGTGATAAAGCTGGGGCCGCGCGACGATGGCTATCCGATCCTCGAACAGAGCTGCGCACCCCTCGAAGACGACACCGGCCACGAGTACATGTGTAAATACATCGAGGACCCCGACCACCTGATCCACGCAATCGAAAGCGAAAAGCCGCTGCGAGGCCAGCGCCTCGATGCGGTGCTCTCATGGCAGCGCAGCCCCAGCCCCGCCGGTTGCTACTGCGAGGCCCCGAGCCGCGAGCACAAGTGGGGCCTGGTCTTCGAAACCCTTCACTACGCTCTGGCGCAGAATGAATTAACGCTTGAATTGGAGTCACGATGAAGAAGCTTTTGCACCAGGAAGCACTCGAGCGGCCCTTGCTGTGCGACGGAGCCATGGGCACGCAGCTGATGCTTGCCGGCCTCGAACAGGGCAACTGCGGCGAGGAATGGAACGTCGCGCATCCGGAGCGGGTGCTCGCGATCCAGCGGCGATACGCGCAGGCCGGCGCCGAGTGCATCATCACCAACACGTTTGGCGGATCGCGCATCATGCTCAATCGCCACTCCAATGGAGACCGCGCCGCCGAACTGAATAAAGCGGGTGTGGCCATCGCGCGCCAGAGCTTCGATGGACGCGAGGGCTACGTGATTGGCGACATCGGCCCCTTCGGCGGCTTGCTTGCGCCATTCGGCGACTTCACCGAGTCCGACGTGCAGGCGGCTTTCGAAGAACAGGCAGCGGCCCTTGTTGCTGCCGGCGCCGACGCGGTCATCATCGAGACCCAGACATCGCTCGAAGAGCTGTTGATCGGAATCAACGCAGCCAAATCCGCCGGCGCGAAGTGCATCATCGGATCGATGGCCTACGACGTCACCCTCGACGGCTCGACGTTCCGCACCATGATGGGCGTCGAGCCGGAGCGGGCCGCGCAATTCATGGAAGAGAACGGCGCGCACATCGTTGCCCTCAATTGCGGCACCGGCATGGATATGGAGCGCGCTCTTCAGGCAGTGAAGCGCTACAGGAGCGCTACCGCCCTCCCCGTGATGGTGCAGCCAAACGCCGGAAAGCCCAAGCTCGTGAACATGAAAGTCGTGTACGACGAGACGCCGGAGCAGATGGTCGGGGGCCTGATGCCGCTGCTGGCTGCGGGCGCAAACATCGTGGGCACATGCTGCGGCAGCACACCGGAACACACGCGCGCCTTCCGCAATGTAATGGATGAATTTCTGAAGCTAAGAGGATTCGAGCCTGTCGGAGCACAACGTGAAAGCTAAACTCTGCGATGTAAATCAGGAAGCTGAGAAGAAACTTCCCCGCTACACCGACGACAAGTCCGGCATCGGGGTGCACTACATCGACGCGTACATTAAGCCCATGAATGTGAAGCTCGATGATGGCACGCCGGTCAAATGCAAGCGCCGCGGATTGAAGATCATGCTCTCTGCCGGCGCCAAAAAAGGCGAAGGCCTTATGCGACGGCTCGATGTGAGCCCCGATCCAGTCGCCATGCTTGACGCAGCCCTTCAGGAAGCCGCGAAAGCCGCGGCCGTCGAGCTCACCGTGGAAAATGGCGCGATCTATCTCACTCTCTAAACCCGGCCCTGCCAAATAATCTCCACGGCACGTTCTTGAAAAACCGCACTTACCACCAGCTCTCCATCTGCGCTCCCCACGTCAGGCCCGACGTGCTGTTCAGGTAGTCCGGGCCTCCGACGCTCCCCTTGAATCCGTTGCCCCACTGCGCATACGTCACAAATGCGCGAATCACCGGCCGGCTCATGAAGTGCGGCCCCAGCGAGATCTGCGGAGCGAACGTCATCTTCATAAGGTAATCGCTTACGTTGGTGCTTTTGTTGTCGGTCCAATCGACAAAGGGCTCGACGGCCAGGCTCACATAGTTGTTGAGGTGCGCCTGAGGCCGTACACCGGCTTCAAACCAATGAATCTGGCCTCCGAATTGCTTGTAGTCGGTGTCCTGGTACAGCACCACTGGGCTCACAGAGAAGTGCCTGCCGGTTTCGTAGATGAGTTCGTCACCCACTCTAAAGCGGTAGGAATCCGAAGCGTCAGGCCGGATGAACGAACCTGAGGCGATGGTGTAAGTCTCAAATCCTGACGTAAAGGTCTTCGCCGGCCCCCGTCCGTATTGAAGATAGAACTTGTTCTGGTTGTTCTCGCCCGCCCATTTCTGGGCAATGTGAATCAACGTAAACGACACGCCCGTCGCATTGGGAGCATTTACGCCTGTCTGATCTTTGCCCGAAGTTGCGTGCGAAACATCGAAACCAAACTCCCCCGTGCCGCCGGGAAGCTTGAAATCGTAGAAGCGAAAATCGAAGTTCTGCTTGCTGAACCCGGCCAGGTTGCCCGGATTGGGCTGCGGAATATCGCTGAATCCGCTCTGAGAACCGAGACCGATCCATGCGAACGCAAGCTTGCCCGCCGGAGTCTTGATGTCTTCAACGCCGCCTCCGCCGCCGCTCATGTTGTACATCATGAAGTCATTCACGTGCATATCATGACGACGGTAGAAGCGGTTTCCGGCCCACACGTTCATCGATGGCTGGCTGGCGCTCAGGTTGCCAATCGCTCCCCACGCTTCCGCAATTCCGAACTGGGTCGCGCTGGAAACATTGAAGCTCTGGTACGGGTTGTACATCGAGATTCGAGCCAGCACGCGAGCGACCGGCGCCGACGAAACACTCCCGCCTCCAGTGCCCCGGCTCATCGAGAAGGCTCCCGGCAAATAGAAGCTTTTCCCGATCGCAATTTCACCGTAGTTCTCCGGCTCATTGCCCAGCCGCCCCTTGGCCAGCGCTCCCGGCGCCTGGAAGCCAACCTGCGGACCGCCCTCATCGTCCCGCCCATAGCCCGCCCTGAAGTATCCCGAGATATCCACGAACTCGTGAAGCACGCGCTCCATGCGCTCACGCGTGGCATTGTCTTCCTGCTTGGCAAGAGCCATCTGCATCGAATCCGTCGGCTCCTGGAAAGTCTGCACCGGGGCAGCCTGCTCTTCCGCGCTCGCCGGCTGCTGTCCGGCCGCATTTGCCGCGCGTCGCGGTGCAACTGCCGTCGCCGGCCTCGAAGTCGTGAAGGCAACCGTGGTCGCCTTGGCAGACTGCGGACCGGCGCCTTCCAACTGCTTCAATCGCTCGTCGAGTCTCGTCAAGCGCTCTTCGTAGGAACTCTTCATCTGGTCGTATTCCTGCTTCAGCTGCTCCAGTTCCTGCCGGGTCTGTAAAAGTTCGGAATTAGACTGCGCCTGTCCCTGGGCCGCGAGAACATTCAGCACGAAGAAAAAAGTGAGTCCGATGCCCTTCCTCGTGAAACTCATGGATCAGCCTCCTGCCGCATGTGGCGCCCACGCAACTGCCGCACGCATGCTCAATCGCCATGCATCGCGGGCACAATGAGCGCGGATTTCCTTGAGCATCCTACGGTCGGCCTTACTTGTGCTTCAACTCGGAAAACTGCAAGCTCAATCGAATTGCTTCTATTGTTCTTCTGCATCTCCCTCGCCACGCACTTATGCCGTTGCGCGCTCGTAGTTTTGCCAGATCACTTGGTCGGCATGCGGGCATAACATCATCGCTCGAAATAAGTGCAACCGGGCCCAGCGATGAACAGACCTGACCTCGCAAGTGGATGTGCGTCTGTGCGCGGTAACTCGTCTCATAAATCGGCGCTCGGCGGGTTCGAGCCGCTCTCTTCAGGATGAAAGAAGCAAATTATGCCGTTGATCAAAATCCTTGCTCCTCTCTCCGGCCAGGTCTGGCCGCTGGAACGCGTTCCCGATCCAGTCTTCGCGCAGAAGATGGTTGGAGACGGCCTTTCAATCGACCCGACCGGCAACGTTCTCCTCGCGCCGTGTGATGGCGAAATCATCGCCCTGCACTCGGCAGGCCATGCTGTCACTCTGCGAACACCCGAAGGCATGGAAATCATCATGCACATCGGCATCGACACCGTGATGCTGAAGGGCGAAGGCTTCGTTCCGCGAGTCAAGGCCGGTGACACAGTATCGACCGGCTCTCAGTTGATCCAGTTCGATCTCGATTTCCTCGCCACTCACGCAAAGAGCGTCCTCACCCAGATCGTGATTGCCAATACCGACCGCGTGACCAGCTGGGAGCGCGCCGGCGGCCTTGTGTCGGCGGGAACCGACACCCTGCTGACCGTCAACTTCGCAGCGCCCGAAGCCGCTGTGTCCGTCGACGACGCAAAGACCGTCACCTCGGATGCCGTGGTCATTCCGAATCGCACCGGCCTTCACGCCCGCCCCGCGGCCGTGCTCGCGAACCTTGCTCGAAGCTTCAAGTCCGCGATCAAGTTGCAGATGGGCGACCGCCAGGCAAATGCGCGCAGCGTTACCGCAATCATGGCGCTTGACGTGCCCTGCGGAGCGAAGGTGCAGGTTATCGCCACCGGGCCCGACGCCGCGGCGGCCGTCGAGAAGCTCTCCGCGATCCTGGCGCAAGGCTGCGGCGACGAAGGCTGTGTTCCCGCACCCGCTCCGGCAACCACCACCGTGGCTGCCTCCGCTGCCCCTCCTCCGCGGCGCAAATCGGCTGACCCGAATGTTCTGCTCGGCGCCACCGCCTCGCAGGGACTCGCTGTCGGCAACGTCTGCCAGGTCCGTCGAACGGACATCGAAGTGCCGGAAACCGGCGTGGGCGTCGCCGAGGAGCGGCACGACCTTGAAGCTGCGCTCGCCACGGCGAAGGGACAGCTCTCCGCACTGCGCGCAAAGCTGCATTCCAAGTCGGAGCCGGCAAGGGCCGCGATCTTTGCGGCGCATGAAGAACTGCTCTCCGATCCTGACCTCCTCGAGATGGCCGAGTCGGCTATCGCCAAAGGCAAGGCCGCGGCCTTCGCGTGGAAGAAGGCAATCGCCACGCACGCGGATCAACTCGCCGGCCTTCGCAACGAGCTTCTCGCCCAGCGGGCGAACGACATACGCGATGTCGGGTTGCGCGTGCTGTCGATTCTCACCGGGGGGAATGGTCAGCAGGCCGAGTATCCACAGAATACGATCCTGATCGCCGAAGACCTCACCCCCTCCGACACCGCAACCCTCGACCGGTCGCGCGTCGTCGGGTTCTGCACCACGCGCGGCGGCGCCACCTCCCACGTCGCAATTCTCGCGCGTTCGCTCGGCATTCCCGCCCTGGCTGGAATTGAACCCGACGCACTCGCGATCCCGAACGGAACCGTCGTCATTCTGGACGGGGCGAAAGGGGCGCTTCGGCTGAATCCATCGCCCGGCGAAGTGGAACGAGTCCGCCGCTCGCGCGAACTCGCCGAAGAACGCCATAAGGCCAATCTGGCTCGCGCGCTCGAGCCCGCCGAGACCCGCGACGGCGTGCACATCGAAGTCTTCGCAAACGTCGGCGGCGTGAAAGATGCAGAGCGCGTGGCCCGGCTTGGCGGCGAAGGAGTCGGCTTGCTTCGCTCCGAGTTTCTCTTCATGGAGCGCTCCGATGCTCCCACCGAAGACGAGCAGTTCGAGATGTACAAAGCGGTAGTGCAGGCTGTCGGACCAGACCGCATGGTCATCATCCGCACGCTCGATGTAGGCGGCGACAAGCCGCTTCGCTACCTCCCCATCCCCAAAGAGGACAACCCTTTCCTCGGCGAGCGGGGCCTGCGCGTCGGCCTCGATCGCCCCGAGATTCTCCGCACCCAGCTCCGTGCGATCCTCCGCACCGGCGCATTCGGCAAGGTCAGCGTGATGTTCCCCATGGTCACCACACTCGATGAACTCCGCGACGCGAAGGCCATCCTCGCCGAAGAGGCAGCCAACCTCGGCGTCCAGCCCATTCCCGCCGGCGTCATGGTTGAGGTTCCCGCGGCGGCAATCATGGCCGCCCAGTTCGCCCGCGAAGCCGAGTTCTTCTCGATCGGCACAAACGACCTCACGCAGTACACGCTGGCCATCGATCGCGGTCACCCAAAACTCGCGCCGCAGGTCGATGGCCTGAATCCCGCCGTGCTCAGGCTCATTGCGCAAACTGTGGAGGGCGCCCGCACCGCCGGGCGAAAGGTCGGCCTGTGCGGCGGCATCGCCGGAGACCCCAGCGCAGTGCCGCTCCTCGTCGGCCTTGGCGTCGATGAGCTCAGCGTCAGCCTGCCTTCAATCCCCGACGTCAAAGCTCAGATCCGAACCTTGAGCATGGACGCCTGCCGCGAACTGGCGAAAGCCGCGCTTGCGGCAGAATCCGCTGAAGCGGTGCGTGCCCTCATCCCAACTCCCGAAACCGAGCCGTTAGTCACCAGCGCGGGTGCATGACATGAAAATCTCATTCAAGGGCGCATTTTCCGTATTGCAGATGGTCGGCAAGGCCATGATGTTGCCGGTCTCCGTTCTGCCAGTCGCCGGAATCCTGCTAGGCGTCGGCAGCGCCAACTTTTCCTGGCTGCCCGGCTGGCTGTCGCAGTTGATGGCGACCGCCGGCAGCGCCATCTTCGGAAACCTCGCGCTGCTCTTCTCCATCGGCACCGCCATCGGACTCGCCGACAACGACGGCGTCGCCGCAATGGCGGGCACCGTCGGCTACGTCGTCTTTCTCGCGACCATGGGCACCTGCGCAAAGCTGCGCGGCATTGAAACCGACACCGTCATGGGCATCCCGACCATCGAGACGGGCGTCTTCGGCGGGATCATCGTCGGGCTCATTGCCGCGGCGGTGTACAAGCGCTTCTACCGGATAAAGCTGCCGAGTTATCTCGGATTCTTCGCCGGCAAGCGTTCCGTTCCCATCATCACCGCATTCGCGGTCATCGTCGCCGGCATAATTCTCAGCTTCATCTGGCCTCCCATTGACGGCGTGATCAACGCATTCTCCAACTGGGCCGTGCACGAGCAGCCGGCCCTCGCATTCACCATCTACGGCATCGTCGAGCGCGCGCTCATTCCATTCGGCCTGCACCATGTCTGGAACGTGCCCTTCTTCTTCCAGGCCGGCGAGTACCTGGATCAGACCACCGGCAACCTGGTGCACGGCGAGATCGCGCGTTTTATCAGCGGCGACGTCACAGCGGGCAGAATGACCGGCGGCTATCTCTTCAAAATGTTCGGCCTGCCCGCCGCCGCTCTTGCGATATGGCGCTGCGCCCGTCCCGATCAACGCGCAAAAGTCGGCGGCATCATGGTCTCCGGCGCGCTCACCGCATTCCTGACCGGCATCACAGAACCGATCGAGTTCGCATTCTTGTTCGTCGCTCCGTTCCTGTATGCAATTCACGCGCTGTTGGCGGGTGCGGCATACCTGGTGTGCATTCTCCTGAACATCAAGCACGGCTTCACGTTCTCGCACGGCCTCATCGACTACGTCGTGCTCTTCCCCAAGTCGCAAAACGCGCTGTGGCTCTGGCCGCTCGGCCTGGCCTGGGGAGCGATGTACTACGGCGTCTTCACCTTCGCCATTAAGCGCTTCAACCTGATGACGCCCGGCCGCGAACCGGAGGAAGAAGCAGCGGCAGCGGTGCGCAGCGCCAGCGCGGACAGCTTCGAGCTTCAGCTGGTGCGCGCGTTCGGCGGCCGCAGCAACATCGCCAGCCTCGATGCCTGCATCACGCGCCTCCGCGTTAAGCTGCGCGACGTCACCAAGGCCAGCCCGGAGAAGCTGAAGTCGCTCGGCGCCGCAGGCGTCGTCGTCCTCGGCGACGGCGTGCAGGCGATCTTCGGCACCCAGAGCGAGAACCTCAAAACCGAGGTGCAGGAATACCTCAAGACCGCCGGACCGGAAGCCGACGAGATCGAAGAGCCTTCGCCCGTGAAGACTCCGGTCCCGGCAGGCATGCAGCCTCCCGTCCGCGACCCCGATGCCGCCCAGAAAGCGAAGATTTACATCGCCGCGCTTGGCGGCAAGGCAAACATCGTGCGCGTGGATGCGTGCGCTGAAACCCGCCTGCGCCTCGTCCTCAACGACGACGCCCAGGTCAGGGAAGCTGAGCTCGAAGCCGAGGGAATTGCATCCGTCGTCAGGCTGGAAGGCAAGACAATTCATCTTCTTGCCGGCCTCAACGCCGACCAGTACGCCGCGGAGATGCGCGCCCAACTAGCCGCCTGAAGGCGCCGGGACATCGTCCCGGCCTCAGCCTCTACTGCTGCGGCTTCTCCTTCAGGATCTCCTCGACCGTAGACTTCGGCACCGGCAGGTGATCCTCGTTCTCCTTCAGCCACTGGCGATAGTCCTGCTCGATCTCCGGCGTCCACTTTGCGTCGATCTGCCCGGCTGTGTACTTCTTCTCCCGCAGGCGCTGGTGCCCGAACGTATCTTCCAGGTGCGTCCGCTCCGAGTACTCCACCACCTGCTCCGCCAGTTGCGGCGGGATGAAGATCACGCCGCCATTGCGTCCCAGCACGACGTCCCCCGGCATCGCCAGCACGTGCCCGATCCGCGTGGGCCCGTTAATGCTCACCATCGTCGAATTCAGCAGCCTTCCGCTCGCGAGCGACCCGAAGTGGTGGGAAGGATCGTAGTAACGGACGAATGCGGTGAAGTTCGGCAGCTCATTCAGGCCGTTGATGTCGCGGACCGCGCCATCGTAGACAATTCCGTTGCCCGACCGCGCATAGATCGCATTGCCGACGTTGTCGCCGATCGAAGGCCCGTCCTCCTTGAGCCCGAAGTGGTCCGACACGTACACGTCCCGGGGCTGCAGCATATCGACAGGCCATGCATTCGTCCCGCCCTTGCGATGATCTGTCTTGCCCTGCTCTTCAATCACCTTCTCCACGTCAGGCCGCCCCGGCATCCACACCGACGTCAGCGCCCGCCCCACCAGCACCTGGTCGGCATGGATCGAATACCAGCCATCCTCGTACTGGTGCATGAACCCCGCATTGCGCAGGGTCGCCCACGCCTCTTCGAGAGTCACCGTCTTCATGCGGTCGAGAATGTCGTCGGCCACCTTGGGCCGCCCGTCGGGGAATCTCTCGCCATGCCAGTCCGGCGTGTACTTGATCACATCGGCGGGCGTGAAGAACTCCTGCTGCGCGATCAACCGCGGAGCGGCTGCGATCAGGGCGGCTCCAGCCAGAAATCCTGCAACAATCTTGCGCATCTTCTTCTGTTCTCCCTTGGTTGTCGTTCACCTGGGCTTACTTCTCGGGCTCGAACCACGGTGTCCCGGGTATCTGGGCCTTTCTCGCCGCGTCTTCGTCCATCTCCACGCCGAGTCCCGGCCGGTCCGGCGGAGTAACGCAGCCATTCACGATAATCTCGCCTTCCTTCACCCAGTTCTTCCAATGGTCGGGAAAGTTGATCCAGTGCCACTCGCAGAACAGGAAGTTGGGGAATGTCGTGCATGCGTGCGCCGTCGCCATCACGCCAATCGGCGAAACCACGCAGTGCGGCGCCACTGGCACATAGTACGCCTGCGCCATGTTGGCCACCTTCTGCGCTTCGGCTATTCCGCCCACCTTCTGAAAGTCCGGCTGGATGATGTCGACGGCCTGTCTCTCGAGCAGCTCCCGGTAGCCCCACCGCATGTACAGGTTTTCACCGCAGGCAATCGGCGTGGAGGTCGAATGCCGGATGTCCGCCATCGCATCCACGTCTTCGGGCGGAACCGGTTCTTCGAGCCACAGCAGCCGGAAAGGCTCGAGGGCCTTCGCCACCTTCTTGCCGGTTGTCGCGTCGTAGCGGCCGTGCATATCGCAGGCCAGCGCCATGTCCGCTGGAATCGCCTCATGTACGTGCGAAACCCACTTCACCATGCGATCGATCTCGCCGTTGCTCGCGGTCCAGTTCACAGCATCCCATCGGGCCGGATCCCCGGCGTCATCGAGGTCGATCTTCATCGCCTTGAACCCCTGCGCCTTGATCCACGGAATCTTCCGGTCCGCCTCCTCGCCGATCGGCACCTCCATGTCCGAGTCGCAGTAGATCTGGACCTTATCGCGCATCTTTCCGCCCATGAGCTGGTACACCGGCAGTCCCAGCGCCTTCCCCGCTAGATCCCACAGCGCAATCTCGAGGCCCGACAGCGCGGTGACGTACTGCCCGCCCTGGGCGCCCGCGAAAATCCCGATCGTGCGAATCCGCTCCCAGATCGCCTCCACGTTGAGCGGGTCGCGGCCAACGAGAAAGCGTCTCCAGCCGTTGATCAGCGAAGCGGCCCCCACCGCTGCATCGGTGCACTCCCCGTGCCCGAATATTCCCTGGTCCGTGTAAATCCTGATGTGGGTCTGCGGCCCGTGCACCCGCACCTGCGCCGTGCGCACGTCGGTGATCTTGAGCTTCGGCCGCTGCTGAGGCGCGGTGCCGGCCTCGATGGCTGCCGCCAGGGAGGGGAGGGAAAATGCCGACAATCCGATCGCGTGCAGGGCCGTGCCCTTCATCATCGATCTCCGTGAAATGTGACCCATAACCCCTATGACCTTTCTGGAGTTTGTCCGGTTTTAGGTTCACTGATTTCGCTGGCATCCCGGACACCGCGCGCATTCAGCGTGCATTTTCCGAATCGGGTACCCGAAGGAGGCGAAGCTTACAAAAGCGATTTAGGCGTTGTCAATGGCATAGTCCAGGGCGAAATCCCGATGCCCCGGCCTCAGGTCATGCCTTATCATCGAGGGTGGAAGCCCTGAACATGCGAATCGGCAAGTCCGCAGGTGTTCGGGGTCTCGCTTTTTGCTGGCCGTGCTTGAGAACCGAACGTCAGCCGCATCTCCGGCTGAAGGAAGAGTTGTTCGGACGCTCCTTCCGGGGCGTTCAACTTGTACTGGAGCTTTGTTGCCGCGGGAAGATGCGGCCCTATTCTGCATGAGCCTGCTTCGACTTCGCCCGCCGAGACTTCGCCACCTGACCGGCGCTGCCCTGGTCCTCCTCCTCCCGGGCTGCGCTCCTGCGCCAACGGCCGCTCCCCACCTCGCGCCGCAGGCCACCGCCCCTGCCGTCGTGCAGCAGCCCGCGCCGCAGGCTCCCGCGCCCGCCGCCCCCTCCGCGCAGTCCGTCCGCCAGCAGCGCATCCAGGACCTCATCCGCGAAGTCGACAAGGCATACGCCGCCGGAGACGCCGCCTACCGCAAAGGCCAATTGCCCGAAGCCAAGTCTGAATTCGACCGCGCCGTCGACATCATGCTCTCGAGCGGCATCGACATCAAGGCCGACCCCGCCCTCGAGGACGAGTTCAACCGCGTCATCGATCAGGTCAATGCTCTCGAGATGGAAGCCCTCAAGGTGGGCAACGGCTTCGCCCCCAAGCAGGAGGAGACCCCGGGCGAAGTCGCCAGCGATGTCACGTTCGCTCCCAATCCCGACATCGAAGCCAAGGCCCGCGCGCAGCTCGCCACCACCAAGTCCGACCTCCCGCTCATGGTCAACGAGTACGTCTCCAGCTTCATCAACTTCTTCGCCTACTCCGAGCGCGGCCACAATACCCTGCTTCGTTCATTCGAGCGCGCTGGCCGGTACAAGGCCATGATTCAGCGCGTCATGGCCGAAGAAGGCGTGCCCCAGGACCTGATCTACCTCGCCGTCGCCGAGTCGGGCTTCCAGCCGCGCGCCGTCAACCGGCGCTCGGGCGCAGGAGGAATGTGGCAATTCATGCCCCGCGGCGACTACGGCCTTGTCCGCAACGGCTACGTCGACGAGCGCTTCGATCCGGAAAAGTCCACCCGCGCCTACGCGCGCTACGTCAAGTACCTCTACGACCAGCTCGGCGACTGGTACCTGGCCATGGGAGCCTACGACTGGGGCGCCGGCAACATCCAGCGCGCCGTCCAGAAAACCGGTTACGCCGACTTCTGGGAGCTCTACAAGCGCCACAACCTGCCCGGCGAAACCCAGAACTACGTCCCTGAAATTCTCGCCGCCATCATCATCGCCAACCACCTTCACCAGTACGGCTTCGACGAGGTCACTCTCGACCCTCCGGTCCTCACCGACACCGTCACCATCAATTACTCGGTCGACCTTCGCCTCGTCTCGGACCTCGTCAACGCGCCCATCGACGAAATCGAGGCCCTCAATCCCAGCCTGCTCCGCATGGTCACCCCGCCCGACACCTCGTTTGACCTCCACCTTCCCGCCGGCGCCGCCACCATGTTCCAGGACCGGATCGCGGGCATCCCGGAAAACCACCGCAACTCCTGGCGTTACCACCGCGTCGTCCCCGACGACACCGTCGAGTCCGTCGCCCGCGCCTATCGCGTCAGCGCCTCTGATCTCGCCGCCGCCAACCAGCTTCACGAAGACCAGAACCTCTCCGGTATCGAAGCGCTCGTGATCCCGGTGCCGCCCTCCGCCGCGCCCTCCGCCCACACCCTGCTCTATACCGCTCGCCGTGGCGACACCCTCGTCTCCATTGCCGATCGATTCGGCGTCTCCCTCGACCAGCTTCGCCGCTGGAACAGGATCGCCTCCGGAACCCGCGTCACGCCGGGCCAGCGACTTCACGTGGCCGAGCCCGCCACGGTAAGCCGGTCCGGCACCCGCCGCCACCGCACCTCCATCACCTCCCAGGATCTGAGGAACGCTTCGAAGAAGGGATCATCTTCGAAGTCCGGTGCCCATTCCTCTTCCGGTGCGGCAAAGCATAGCAAGAGTTCCAGGACGAAGTAAAAATCATCGCGTCCCTCACTCAATACTTGTCTTTTGATGGCGTTTCAATGCAAGCTATTGCTACAATGACTTCCGCATGCGGACCCCTTTGATCCGCGGCAATCGAAACGACAAGCGCCGAGACGCTGGAGGCAATGCGATGGATGAAGTAGTCAAGATGTACGCCATGAGTGCAGACGACTATGCTGAGCCCGCGGAATTGGATTCGGACCTCGACGAAGGAATGGACGAAGAGGACGAAGAAGTCGAAACATCAAGCGTCATGACCTCATCCGACGACGATGAAGGCGTTGCCGGGGAAGCGCCCTTCGCGCCTCCTGCGCCCGCCCCTCCCGCCCCGCCGGCCAGAAAAGCCCCCGCCCCAAAAGCTGCCGCGCCTGCTCCCGCCAAAAAGGCACCCGCCAAAAAGGCCGCGAAGAAGGCTCCGGCCAAGAAGGCAGCAAAGAAGGCAGCCAAGAAAGTCGCTAAGAAAGCCGCGAAGAAAGCTTCGGCCAAGAAGGCCGCCAAAAAGTCCGCCGCCAAGAAAACTTCTGGCGCTAAGGGCGGAAAGACGGCAGCCAGGAAGGCTTCCGCGAAGAAGAGCGCCAGCAAAACCACAAAACGAGGTAATAAATTGGCAGTTAAGAAGGCAGCAAAGAAGAAGCCGGCAAAGAAAGCAGCCAAGAAGGCTCCGGCGAAGAAGGCAGCAAAGAAGGCCGCAAAGAAGGCAAAGAAGAAGTAACCAACGGCAACCACAGGCAAGCAAAAGAGCCCGGCATCACGCCGGGCTTTTTTGCGCCCGCTGACATGAGGGCAAGCCGTCAACGCCTGAGAATCAGTGACACCATCATCCTCAGCAGAAGCCGCCGCAGTGGCTGCGGTAGAAACCAGCCCCGCGCGAAGCCGAAGAGGTCCCTCTGTCCCGGAGCTCGCCCTGAGCGAAGTCGAAGGGTCCCTTTGTCCAATATCTCGCCCTGCCCTAAGTCGCGCCTTCGCGAAAATAGCAATTGACATTCAGTGACAATCCACTACCATATGGTTGTGGATCGGTTGGGTACAACTTTTGCGGCTTTGTCCGATCCAACCCGGCGGGCAATGGTCGAACGCCTCTCCCGCGGGCCTGCCTCCGTGCACGGCCTCACGGAGCCGTTTGGATTCTCGCAGCAAATGATTTCAAAACACATTGCCTGTCTGGTGCGCGCGCGGATCGTGATCAAGACCAAGCGCGGGCGTGAGAGCATTTGCATGCTCAGGCCGGAGGCGATCAAGACAGTCAGCGACTGGGCCATCAGCTATCGCCAGTTCTGGGAAGAGAGTTTCGACAAGCTGGATGTGGTTCTGAAGCGAATGAAAAATGCGGAGGATGGAGATGACAAAAAACACGGTGAATGAAACGGATCGGATGGTTGTCACCAGGGTTTTCGACGCCCCACGCGAACTGGTTTGGAAGGCCTGGACAGACCCGAAGTACATCCTGCAGTGGTGGGGGCCGAAGGGTTTTAATGCATCCGCTTGCGAGATGGATTTTCGCGTCGGGGGAAGACTTCTCCTCTGCACGAAAATGCCGGATGGGCAGGAGTTCTGGAATGCGGTTGAATACCACGAGATTGTTCCGCACGAGAAGATCGTTTCTTTGATGTACTTTTCGGACTCGAAGGGAAACAGGATTGATCCTGCGGAGCTGGGGATAGAACATGAGGCCGTTGAGGGTGCGTACGACGTGACCACCTTTGAGGATCTGGGAAACGGCCAGACGAGACTCACCTTCATTGGAAATGAGCCCATGAAGGATGCAATCGAGAGCGGTCAGTTGGAGGGATGGAAGGAGATCCTCGATAAGCTCGCCGCAGTTGTCGATCAAATGGCGCAGACGAAATAAGAAGCTGAAGCTTCTACGATCGTCACGAGCGAGTTACAAAACAGAAAGTAAAGGGCAGGCTATAGCGGAGACTCCGGCTGCGGGCGGCGCCGGAGTCTCAGTCGTAGCCTGCTTCCCGTCACATGGGAGAATGACCGCCTTTCCAAACAAGCACCCGCGGCCCGGCTGCAGTGTACAGGGCAATGCACTCATCGAGTGGATCCCGGGTGAGTCCTCCCCAATCCGGAAGTTGGCCGGGTTAACAGGCGTAACTTCCGTGTACGCGGTCACTCGCCCGAAGCGGACTCTCCTTGCGAGTTCTGGACATCATCTTGAGTTCAATTCAGTGAGGTGGCCGCAAGAAGGGCAGTACGCATACGTTTCATTTAGCACTTCTTCCCACGCGTCGCTACACGTCGAGCACTGACGCCATCCACCCTCCAACTGCGTTGCCATCAATGCGTGAGGCGACGGCACCTCTGATTTGAGGCGAGCCTTCGTTCCGAGCCAATCGGCTCGGACGCGGTAGAACAGTTCTTTGCTCGATACCTTCAAATCCGAATCGAATGCCATACTGACGCGCAGGGACTCCACAGGCGCGTGCTTCGCTTCCACTACGCCTGTCGCTTCCCAATGCACCATGGCTTTGCCGACTTGAAGCTCGTGCACACCAACAAAGAGAAGTTCCATTGCATGGGGTTCCCATTGCGATTGGATAAGCACTTGTGCATCGAATGCCTCCTCTATTCCCGCACTGTGCACGATGCTGCTGTCATTCCTCACCGAGCTGCGATTCACCAGATGAATCTCTTTGGTCAGGCTGTCATGAAACCTGACAATCGACGCAAGAAGCCGATCCATGTCTTCCTGAGAATTGACACCAATGTACGAGTTCACTGATGACCTCTAGCTTCATTTTCGCGCAGCGCACACCGCGGTCGGGCCATAAGGGGATGAGTTGTCGCCTATACGTACTTTACCGACTGGTAAAGGACGGGTAGGCGGTGATACGCCCGGAACCTCCGCTATCGTGCGATGAAGCACCCCACGCCATCTCCACAGATGCCCCAAGTGCCTAGGCCGTATTGGCCGCGCCACGCTAAGTGGTACTGCTCATCGACGGGATCGAACACAAGAACATAGCCCTGATCCTCAGCCATCGTGACGCACGTGCGCTTCATTTGGGTCTGGTCTCCTAGTAAGGAATTGCAGATGTTGACTTCCTCCCAATGAGGTTCGACAAGGCAGAGGCGCATTTTGTTTAGATCATTTCGAATATAGTCATCCGAGAGCGGAGTTCCCACCGCCCCCTCAGGGTGCTCGTATACATAACCTGAGATTTCATTCTCCAGCTCGCGACGAAGTCGTTGGAAGAAGTCTTTGTCGGTCGCGTCTGGCTCAACGTTCATGGCGATATTGTAAGTGTCACGCGGCGTCATGACCCTAGCAGGCGCAGATTGTGTCTTCGTTCCGGGTGTATTGTCGCCGATACTTCCCTATGCCGTTTATTCGCCCTGCATTCTACTTTATTGAACAAGGCGATGCGGCATTTCAGGATGTCCCCGCCTGCTGAATCCGTCCACCGGCGGCTTCATGGCGGGAACAGAACATTACCAGGTGGTAATCATCCTCAGGATAGAGGGGAGGGATCGGCCCGTGATTTCGAGGATCCGCGCGCCTTCCAGCCATGTGGCTCTTCGTCAGTTTTCTCAACTTGATCTGCGTTATTCACCAAGGATCTATATCCGGCAAAGTCGAAGGGTTCCCCGCAATTCTGCACGATTTCCAGTGCACCCCCCAGGACCATGTCAACCCCCCGCCGCAGTGGAAAAAGTTCATCGGCTTGTTCACAAGCCGCAGATCCGGAACGAGATTTCCTGTGGAAAAATAAATCCGTGAAAACGGTTACACATTGGCCGATTGATTCTTGGAACTCGCTATCCTTGTATTAGGTAAGAGAAAGAACCCTCGAACCGCGCCCGTTTCCCTCGCGCGAGAATGCACTAGCCGTCCTGCCTACCCCCACCCCCTCCCCCCTCCCCCCCTATAAAATTTCCTGTGAGGAAAAAGCGAAAGTCAAGTAATTCTAAATAAAGCATTTATCCACTCGCCGGGCAAAAGAATCCCTCAAGGCTGGGCTAGGCCGCTCCGAATCTGCTTCAAATGATGCTCCTGGTGAGCCACGTAGTCGTCGATCAGGAACTTCAGGGTGACCGGCGGCTCGTCGTGGATCGAGCACAGCACCTCCAGCCGCTCCCCGGGAATCCGGTCGACCACGGCGGTCAGGATCTCGTGCTCCACGCGCCACCACTCGAGCAGCTTCTCCCACTGCTGGTCCGCGTATCCGTGCGCCTGCACCCACCCGTCCTGCGCGTAGTTTGGTCCGCGGTACTCGCCGCCGCTGGCCGCCCGCACAAAGCGCTGCCGGTTGTTCGTCGCGGAATCCAGCAGGTGCCCGACGATCTGTTTCCTCGTCCAGCCGCCCTCGCGCCACGGCACATCCGCCAGCTCCGCGGGCACGCTGTTCAGTGCTTGCCCAACCGCCGCAAGCCCCGCTCGAAATTGCTGCCCCGTCTGCGTCGGCAAGAGATCTCCTTCGGCAGAAAAGGCGGCCCCGCGCGGAAGCCGCCTCAATGCCACTGCCGGGAATCGGCCTATTTGTGCTGTGCCTCGCCCAGCGCCGCCAGCACTTCGTCCGAGTGCACCTGCGGGTTCACCTTCGTCCACACCTTCACGATCTTTCCCTCCGGGTCGATCAGGAAGGTGTTGCGCATCGCAATCGTCATGTCTCCGAAGTGCCCGAGCGACCCGTATTCGTCCACCACCTTGTGCTCGGTGTCCGAAAGCAGGTGGAACGTCAGGCTCTCCTTCGCGCAGAACTGCTTGTGGCTGTCGGTCGAGTCCACGCTCACGCCCAGGATCACCGCGCCGGCCGCCTTGTACTTGTCCAGGTCCCGTTGGAAGTTGTGCGCCTCGATTGTGCAGCCCGGCGTCATGTCCTTGGGATAGAAGTACAGAACCACCCACTTGCCGTGGAAGCTGTCCAGCGAAGTCGGGGTTCCGTCCTGCGAGGGTAGCGTGAAGGTGGGGGCGGGCTGTCCTGCCGCGGGCATTGTAGCGTTATCGGCGGCGTGGGCAGCCAGGGGCGCGCACGCGAATACGAGCATCGCCGCGCAGGCAAACAAAGCGGGAACCTTTTTCACCGGAGACCTCCTCGAAATGCGAATTCGTATGGCGGATTCAGGGATCGGGCGGGCAGGGGAATTGCGGTCGCGGGAAGGCCCCTGAAACCTGCGCATCCAGTATCCGCGCGGGGCCGCAAACATGGCAAGCTTCGCCGCGCCCTCCTCGGGCAACAGAAACCTCTCGCCCGGAGAGAGCATGCGCGACTTCTCTTCATCCAGGGCCGGGATACTTCAGGCCCGATACTTCAGGCCGGGACGCTCAGGCCTCGGTAGGCGGCTTCACCGAGCCGTCTTCATCCACCACAAAGGACGCCTCGACAGACATCGCAGCGGCCGTAAACGTAAGGGTCGGCGGTTTCACTGACCCCGCATTGAACTCGGCCGAAGCCGCAGAAAATTCCATCGATTCTTCGTTTGTATTCGTGGGTGGCTTTACAGACATAACGCAAGATTCTCCTTGGGGATACAGGGCCCTGGGGGTGGAGCCGGTGCCCCGATTATCCTCGCGGGACCGCCACAATGGCAATGTTTTCTTCGCACGCCCGCTTGAGCAGCACCTCGCGGTCGAACAGCAGCGTCCGCCCCGCCTCCACCGAAAGGCACGTCGCCCCCGCCTTCAGCATCGTCTCGATCGTCCGCATCCCGATCACCGGCACGTCGAACCGCATATCCTGATTCGGCTTCGCCACCTTCACCACTGTCAGCCGCCGCGCAAGGGTTGATGCCGGGTCGGGATCATCCTCCTCGAGCGACCGCATCAGTTCCCCCGCCCGCTCGATCGCCGCATCCGTCCCCTCCATCGCCTCAACGGCAACGCACGCCTGCGCCGCCACTACCACCGTCTGCCCGATGTCGAACCCCGCCACAGCCCGGGCCACGCCCAGGCCGTATTCGATGTCCTTGCGCTCCTCGTCCGTCGGCGCGCGCTCCGTCAGCACGCCCTCCTCGGCCAGCAGCGGCTCCAGAAACGCAGTCGAACTCATCAGCTCGATGCCCTCGTCCGCCAGCACCTTGGCCACCGCGCCCAGCAGCATGTCGGTGTTCCGCGTCCGAAGATTGAGCAGCAGCTTGGCCAGCCGCCAGTCCGGCCGTATCGAAGAGAAGATCTGCTTGTGCTTCACCTGCCCGGCCATCACTGCCGCCGTCACGCCCTCGGAATGAAACGTCTCGATCAGCCGCGACAGCTCTCCCAGCGACAGCCAGTGCACCGCGATTTTTTCATCCATTGCCGCCCGATGGTTGATCTCCGGATCAGTCTCCTCGCGAATCGCCGCGACAGTCACGGCAAATCCCTGCGCCCGCGCCGCATCGAGAATCAGAAACGGAAACCGCCCATTCCCCGCAATCAGCCCCAGCTTCATCGCGCACACTCGCACATGACCGGACGCAGACCGGTCACGCTCGCTCGAAACATTCCCAATCAATACCTCCTCGGCCATCGTCGAGAACTAGGCACCGGCCTTGGATGTGCGTCACTACGCCTACATCGCCGGGATGCAGCCTCAGGCGATCGAGCGAAGACCAAATCCACCCGTAGGCGTGTTCATTAGGAACGAAACGAACGCGATCTCCAATTTTGAATGGATTTTCCCTTTGGTTCGCCATTCCGCTCACGACATGTTGGATTCTCTCTACTTGATCACCCCGCGCTGGCTCTTCTCAATAAAATCCGCCACCACCTTCACGTCCTCGCCCGGCAGCTCGCGGATCTTCTCCACCGCCTCGGACGTTTTCATATGCGAAGTCAGCAGCAGCCGGAAGGCCTTCTGCAGGGTGTTCAGCCGCTCCGGCGTAAACCCCTTCCGCGCAAGCCCGATCTTGTTAATCCCGAACGCCTTGTTCTCCCGCCGCGCCGAAGTCAGCGAATACGGCAGCACATCCTGCGTCACGATCGTCCCGCCCCCGATAAACGCGTGCTGCCCCACCGTGCAGAACTGGTGCACAGGCGAGAACGCGCCCAGGCTGACGTAATCTTCGATCGTCACATGTCCGGCCAGCGTGGCACAATTCGCCAGGATGCAGTGATTGCCCACGTGGCAGTCGTGCGCAACGTGCACATACGCCATCAGCAGGTTGTGAGACCCGATCGTCGTGATCCCGCCGCCGCCCGTAGTCCCCCGGCTGATCGTCACGCATTCCCGGATCGAGTTCTCATCGCCGATCACAGTCTCGGTCGGCTCGCCGTGGTACTTCAGATCTTGCGGGGCCACCCCGATCGAGCTGAACGGATAAAACGTGTTCCGCGCCCCGATCCGGATTCGCCCGTCCACCACCACGTGCGAAATCAGCCGGCACTCTTCGCCCAGCGCTACCTCCGGTCCAATGGTGCAGTACGGCCCGATTGTGCAAGAATCCGGAATCACGGCTCCGGGCGCAACGATCGCGCTGGGATGGATGCTCACTCCGTCCCCGTAACCGCCGCGGCCGAAGTCGAATCGCCGTCTGAGCCGGCCTTGCGACCCGGATTTCTCGGAACTACCTGGCAGGTGAGAGTCGCTTCGCACGCCAGCTTACCGTCCACGAAGGCCTTGCCTTCAATCCGCCCCGCTCGCGGCCGGAACGACAGCACTTCCACCTCGATACGCAACTGGTCACCCGGCGTCACCGGCCGGCGGAACTTCGCCCGCTCGATACCCGTAAACACAACCAGCTTGTGCTCGCGGTCCGGGGTTTCGCTCATGATGATGATGCCGCCTGCCTGCGCCATCGCCTCCACGACTAATACGCCGGGCATGATCGGGTACCCCGGAAAGTGCCCCTGGAAGAACGGCTCGTTGATGGTGACATTCTTGATGGCCACCAGCCGCTTGGTCGGCTCGAATTCGATGATCCTGTCGATCAGCAAAAACGGGTACCGATGAGGAAGCAGGCCCAGGATCTCCTGGATTCTGATTTGGGCGTCGATGGTCATTCGTTGGCTCCGCGGAGCACTGGGCGCATGCCGCACCGCGCTCGTGAGCGATTATAAATAACGAGCCCCGCTGCCTTTTCCCCTGAAATAGCTGCAGTCGACGGCAAAATATCCATCAGTTGCCCGACTGCTGGGCGAAGCTCTTCCGCCGCTCGGCGAGCTCGTTGGCGATCTTGTGGTTCAATTCGCGGGTAATGGGATAGAAGTACAGGCACACAGCGGCGGCCAGGAATGCAAGACCTGCGAACACGCTCGGCGTAAGCTGAATTCCGAGTTGGGCGTGCGCAGTCTGTGTCTCGGCGTCGGAAGCGTAGCCATAAAGCGAGAGCAGCCAGCCCGCGATGGCGCCTCCCAGCGCAACGCCGACCCACAAGGCAAATACCGTGGCGGAGATCACCGTGCCGGTGGCGCGGCGACCCGTCTTCCACTCGCCGTAATCGGCTACGTCGGCCATCATGGACCAGAGCACAGGGCCCGAGCAGCCGAACATAAACTGCCTCACGACCTCAAGCGAGACGATGGGTACGATGGCAGCCGGCTGAAGGAGGTAGAGCGCGGCAGTGCAAAGCCCCGTCAGTAGCATGCTCCAGAAGAAGACGGTGCGCTTGCCCCATTTTTTGACCAGCGCCGTTGAGCAGGTAACGCCAACCAGCAGCGCCGCCAGTCCGAATCCGTTCAGCCAGCTGAAGTACGTCTCCTTGCCGGTGAGTGTCTCAAAGTACGGCAACATGACATTGCCGCGAATGAGCAGCGCGGTGAAGTAAAAGACGGTGGCGAGAAAGAGCGTCACCCAGGATGGGTTGTGAACCAGGTCGCCCAGGTCGCGCGTGACGGAGGTCTCCTGGGCCACATCGGGCTGGATTCTCTCTTTGGAGACGGCGAAGGCGATGAGGAAAAGCACGATGGAGAGCGCAAGGAAACTGCCCATCGTCAACTGGTACCCGAGCGCGCGGTCGTCGCCGCCCAGGTAGTTAATCATCGGAACGGCCAGTGCGCCGACGATGAAGCCCGCGGAGTTGGCGAAGAACTGGCGGTACGAAGTGATGACGTTGCGCTCGTCCGGATCGTCGGTCATCACGGCGGTCAACGATGAATACGGCACATTGTTGGCCGCGTAGATGAGCCGCAGCAGCAGGTAAGTGCACCACGCGTAGATCAGCTTGCCCGTGGGGCTGATGTGCGGCGTAGTAAATGTGAGAATGCCGATGATGCCAAAGGGAACGGAGGTCCACAGCAGCCACGGCCGGAAGCGGCCCCACTGCGTGACAGTGCGGTCCGCGATCACACCCATGACTGGATTGAACACGGCCGAACCAAGCCCGACGACGAGAAACATCAAGCCCGCCTCTGCCGGCGACAAGCCGTAGGTCTTCGTATAGAAGTCCAGCTGCAGAGCCATGACCGCCTGAAAGACAAAGTTGGCGGCGAGATCGCCCAGGCCGTAGCCGAACTTTTCTCCAAATGAGAGTTTCTGGATCATAACTGCCTCGTCCTTCAGCGGCGTGCGTTGACCTGCGGCGTAACCTGCAAAGTGAGTTTTGTGAGGTCTTCATCGCGCGATGAATTGCCGACCATCAGCACGAAATCGCCCGGTTCCACGACGTACCTCATGTTCACGTCATAAAACGAAAGCAGATCGGGCGTGATGTCGAACGCCACCGTCGTGCTTTCGCCCGGCTGCAGCCGAACCTTGCGGAAGCCTTTCAGCTCCTTCACCGGCCTCGTCGTGGAACTCACCACATCGCGAATGTAAAGCTGGACCGTTTCGGTCCCCTCGCGCTTGCCCGTATTGGTCACATCCACCAGCACGCGCGCAGTCCCGTTCTTCGCGATCTTCTTTTTCGTAAGCCGCGCATTGCCAATCGCAAAGTTCGTATAGCTGAGTCCGTAACCAAATGCGTAGAGCGGCGATACATCGTCAAACAGGTACCCGCGCCTTGCCGAAGGCTTGTAGTTGTAGAACACCGGCAGGTGCCCCGCCGAGCGCGGAACCGAAATCGGCAGCTTGCCGCCCGGATTATAGTCACCGAAGAGCACGTCAGCCACTGCGCGTCCCGTCTTCTGGCCCAGGTACCAGCACTCGTAAACCACCGGCACGTTCTGCGCGATGTAGTTGACCGAGTTGGGCCTTCCGTGGAACAGGAAAACAATCACCGGCTTGCCCGTCGCAACCATGGCCTTCACAAGGTCATCCTGCCGTCCGATCAGGTCCAGGCTGGTGCGGTCGCCCATGTGGTTCAGCCCCCACGCCTCGCGCGAGGTCTGCTCGTTCCCGCCGATCGCGAGCACAATCACGTCGGCCTTCTTCGCGACCTTCACAGCTTCGCCAATCAGCTTGCGGTCCTCTTCGGGATCGCTCGGAACCACTGCATCCTGGTTCCAGTTGCCGCCGATCGTGATCTTGCAGCCCTCGCTGTAATGAACCTTGATGTTTTTGCCGACCTTCGCCTTGATGCCGTCGAGCACCGTGACTTCCTGTTTCGGCCGGCCGCTGTACCCGCCCAGCAGAGTCCTGTGCGCGTTCGGCCCGATCACCGCAATCGACTTGACCTTGCTCATTTCGAGCGGCGCCAGGCTGTTCTCGTTCTTCAGCAGGGTGATCGATTCATGCGCCGCAGTCAGCGCCAGGTCGCGGTGCTCGTCACAACCCACCACGCGCTCCGCCTCATCCGGATCGACATAGGGATTGTCGAACAAGCCCATCTCAAACTTCCAGAAAAGCATGGGCTCGACCAGTTCATCGAGCTCTCTCTCCTTGAGCACGCCCTTGCGCACCAGCTCAACAAGGCTCAGGTAGCAATCGGGATCGGGCAGCTCGATATTGATACCCGCCTTCACCGCCAGCGCGCATGACTCCTTCCTGTCCTTGGCCACGAAGTGCCCATGCGTGTCGGGCCTGTAGCCGAGCTCCCAGATCGCGAAATAGTCCGAAACCACAAACCCCTTGAAGCCCCACTCCTTGCGCAGCACGTCCCGCATCAGCCACTTGTTGGCGTGCGACGGTATGCCGTCGATCTCGTTGTACGAAGCCATCAGCGTGATCGCCCCGGCCTCACGCAGCGCCTCGCGGAACGTGTACAGGAACGTCTCCCGCAGCACGCGCATCGAAACGTTCGCCGGCGCGCAGTTCATGCCCGACTCAGGCTGCCCGTGACCGACAAAATGCTTGAGAGTCGCAATCACGCGGCGCTTGTCGCGAAATTTCCCATCGCCCTGGAATCCCTTCACCGCCGCTATCCCAAGCCGCGAAACCAGGAACGGATCCTCGCCATACGTCTCCTCAACGCGCCCCCACCGCGGCTCGCGCGCCACGTCCACCACCGGCGTCAACGCCTGGTGCGTTCCGCGCAGCCCGGCCTCGGCCGCCGTCGCAGTAAAGATCTTCTCCACCAGTTCCGGGTTGAACGTCGCCCCCAGCGCAATAGGCTGCGGAAAGCTCGTACCGTCCACCGCAGCGTGCCCGTGCAGGCACTCTTCGTGGAACATCACCGGAATCCCCAGCCGGCTGTTCTCGAGAAAGAACTTCTGGATTGCATTGGTCGTCTCCGCCATGCGCCGCGCGTTCAATCCGCCGCCGGCATCGCTCGGGCGGCCCACCTGTCCCAGCCCGCGCCGGTCTTTGAACGCCTTCTTCGCCTTCGCAAGGTCGAAGTTGCCGTCAGCATCCACAAGGGTCTCCGGCTTCTTCTGCCAGATGCACAGCATCTGTGCGGCTTTCTCTTCGAGCGTCATCCGCGAGAGCAGGTCCTTGGCCCGCCGCGCGGAAGTGAGACTTGGATTCTTGTAGGCGGGAGTCGTTCCGCGCCCTTGCCTGGCATTCGCGCTCTGCTTCTTCATAGCTTCCATTCCTATCTGGATTTATGAGTTGGATGAGATCTGCGATTGAACCAAAACACACCTTCGTCCAGAGCGGCAGGGTATTTCGAAGAGCTGTAGACAAGCTGAAGCCAAACGAACCCCGGTCCGGAGAAGCATAGCCACCATCCTCGCCCCACGCGCTTTTGTAAACTGGCAGGTTTTCAATCATGCGCTAGGCTGCGGACCAGTGTAATCGCCGGATTGCTCTTTGAGCAACCGTAAAAGCGATTTACTACCGGGGATCGACGACCTGGGTCCGTCCGGTCCGGCACGTTCAGGATTTATCGGATGATCATGTGTCCTAATCGGCGCGCAGAGCCTCCATGGGATCGACGGAAGCGGCGCGGCGAGCCGGGATCCATGCCGCCGTCAGCGCCACAAGGATCATCATCAGCGTGACCGCGCCAAGCGTGAGAGGATCGAGCGCGCTGACGCCGAACAGGAAGCTGTGAAGTACGCGGCCGAACGCCAATGTGCCGGCGATCCCGGCAATGCAGCCCGCCGCAGCAAGCAGCAGGCTCTGCCTCACAACCGCCATCACGATCTGCCAGCGCTGCGCACCCAGTGCCAGGCGCAAGCCGATCTCGCGCACGCGCCAACTCACGATGTAGGAGATAAGGCTGTAGATCCCAACCGCGCCGATGATAACCGCCAGCGCTCCGAACCCGAGCAGCAGCACCGCCAGCGCGCGAGGAGCCGCGACAGAGGTCGTGACGACATCATCCAGCGTGCGAACACGCGTGACCGGAACGAGAGAATCGATCTCGGATACAACGCGGCGCAGCCCATCCGCGGTCTCCGAGGGCGACGTACGCGTGTTAAGCAGCACGTACATCACGGGCCGCTCGAGCCCTTCGGTCACGGGAAGAAAAACCTCATCGCCGTAACCGCTGTCCAGGCTAGAGTCGTGAGTATTGCGAACTACTCCAACCACAATCGATGCCTTTGCCGCGTTCCAAACCGTGGGCTGGGATTCGTCCACTACATTGAGAACGTGTTTCCCGATCGGATCCTGATTCGGCCACAAGTGCTCAGCCATGCGCTCGTTGATCGCGGCCGCATGCGTCGCGCCGGATGCGTCCTGCGTGTCGAGCAGCCGGCCGCGGACAAGTTCCATCTTGAGCACGTCGAAATATCCGGGTGAGACCACGCGCCCCCGGGCAAGAAGAGCGCCCTGGCGCGCGTCGCGCGGATGGTTCTCCGCGTCGTACACGTAGTTATCGTCCTCGCCTTCGAGCGGCAGCGCATCGGCAAGAGCAGCCCTCTGCACGCCGGCGATCTCGCCGCTCCGCTGTAGAAGGGTTCCGAAGAACGACTCGCACCGGCCCTTCTCCCTGCACGCGCCTGAATCGAGCGAAACCTCCGCCGTTACGATGTGGTCAGTGCGAAATCCGGGGTCAACGCGCATCAACTTATACAGGCTGTGCAGGACGAGCCCGGCGGATGTGATCACCAAAACTGATAGCCCGATCTGGGCCACCACGAGCAGCGTCGAGACGCCAAAGCGCGATCCTTTCCCGGCGAGCGTACGGCTTCCCAAGCGCAGTGTTTCAAGCGCTCTGCTCGACGACACCCGCGCCGCGGGAATCACGCCGAACAGCAGGCCCGCAAGCACCGATGCACCCAGCGTGAAGAGAAGATCGCTCCAGTGCAGCGAAACGTCCTGAATGCGCGGGGTATCGGCGGGCAGGAGCCGGATGAAGATGCGAAGGCTGGCAAACGCCGCTCCCAGCCCGACAATGCCGGCAGCGACCCCGAGAACCACGCTCTCAACCAGCAGTTGCTGAATGAGCCGGCGCCCCGAAGCGCCCAGCGCGCCTCGAATCGCGATCTCCTTTTCCCTCACATTGGCGCGTGCCAGCATCAGGTTGGCGACATTGGCGCAGGCGATCAGCAGAATCAGACCGACGGCTCCGAATAGCAGATAAAGCTGCGGCCGCATCGATCCGGTCTGCGCCTCGAGCAGCGGCACCACCGTCATATCGGACGCCCAGATGTCCGGCATCCTCCAGGGAAAGAGCGAGACCATCACGGCGCGAAGCTGGCGCAGCTCCGCCTGCGCGCGCAACGGCGGCACGCCATCCGCAAGCCGGCCGAACATCTGAAGGTTGAAAGTTGTCCACGGATCGTATGCGTCGCCCGCGCGGAAAGCCACTGGAATCACGAACTGCGTATCTGCGTACGGAAAATGCACGCCCGCCGGCATCACGCCAATGATCCGCCGCGAAACACCATCGATGCGGATCTCGCGCCCGATCACCGACGGATCCCCGCCGAAGTGTTCCCGCCAATAGCCGTAGCTGAGGACCGTCTCGTTGTCCTGCCCGGCGATCGCATTTTCGGGACGGAAAAAAGCGCCGGCCGCAGGCTGGATCTCAAGCACATCAAGTGCATTGACCGTAACCACCGCACCGAAGACCCGATCGGGGTGGTCGGATTCGGAGAGGTTCGACTCGGCATCTGGCCCGTAACCGGCGATCGTGCTGAAAGTGTGTGTCCTTTCTCCCAGCGCGCGAACCCAGCCCTTGGGGTAGGACGTAGAGGTGGTGCCGGTGATGCGCATCAACTGCTCCTGGTGCGCGAATGGCAGCGGGCGCAGCAGGATCGAGTCAACAAGCGCGTAAATGACAGTGTTCGCCCCGATGCCAAGCGCCAGCGTGAGAACCGCGGTGATCGTGAAGCCCGGCGCCTTCACCATCTGCCGCAGCGCGAAGCGTGCATCCTGGATCACGCCTTCGAGTGTGGGGAGCGTCGCGCGGTCGCGATACGCCTGCCGCGCCTGCTCCACGCACCCCAGCCGCAGCAATGCCTGGCGGCGCGCCTCGTCCTCGCTCAATCCCACCCGCACGCCTTCGTCGATATGCATTTCCAGGTGCCCCTGGATTTCAGCCTCGAATTCAGCACGTGCTCGGCGCCCGCCGAACAGGCGCAACCAGAACGATCTGAGCTTTCCCATTACGCCTCCTCGGCTGGAGCAAGGAACTTCGCCAGGATCTCCGTCGCATGCTCCCACTCTGCTGCGGCCTTTCGTACCTGCCGGTGCCCCGCCTTGGTCAGTTCGTAGAATTTGGCCTTGCGGTTGTTTTCCGATGTTCCCCAGCGCGAGCGGACATAGCCTTCCTGCTCCAGCTTGAGCAGGGCCGGGTAGAGGGTGCCGTAATTGAGCTGCAGCGCCGCTCCGCTTGTCTGCTCGATGCGCCGGGCCAGCCCATATCCATGCAGCGGTCCCATCACTTCCAGCGTCCGCAGCACCATTAGCGCCAGCGTCCCCTGCCATACGTCAGTCTTGCCGCCCATCGAAGTCTCCTATGGCAACCCAATAGAAACACCATACGTGCTTTCCTATGGCATAACAATAGGAGTTTTCTTAAGATTTCTAAAGTCGCGGCAAGCACTGGAACATGAATGGGCTGTGTTACGCTTTTCACTTCCGGAGGTTCCTGCTCATGCGCCCGTTCACGGTATGGTGTGCTTTCATCGGGCTGGCTACCATGCCGCTCGCAAGCCAGGCTCCGCCCCCGATGGCGGATTCAATCCGGCAGCAACTCCCATCGCTTACAGAGACCTACAAACACCTTCACCGCAACCCCGAGCTCTCGCACCACGAAGAAAAGACCTCCGCCTACCTTGCGGGCGAATTGCGTAAGCTTGGTTTCACGGTCACAGAACGCGTAGGCAAATACCAGGACGGGGCGCAGGCCTATGGCATCGTCGCGGTCCTCGATAACGGGAAAGGGCCGCGCCTTCTGATTCGCACCGATATGGATGCCCTTCCGGTGGAAGAGAAGACCGGCCTGGAGTACGCTTCGACCGTTCGCACAAAGAACGACCAGGGCCAGGACGTCGGCGTGATGCACGCCTGCGGCCACGACATCCACATGACCGTGCTCCTTGGTACTGCGCGCGAGATGGTCGAGCGCAAAGCGCAATGGCACGGCACTCTGGTTCTGATCGGCCAGCCCTCCGAAGAAACCATCGACGGCGCGCGCGCCATGTTAGCCGATGGACTCTACGAGCGCTTCGGCCGCCCCGACTACGTGCTCTCGGAGCACGACGACTCCGTGACCCCAGCGGGCTCCATCTCCATCAAAGGCGGGCCGCTGCTCGCCAGTTCCACCAGCATTGACGTGACGATGCGGGGCGTGGGCGCCCATGGTTCGGCCCCGCAGTTGAGCAAGGACCCCATCCTCATGGCCGCGGAATTCGTAGTCCTCGCCCAGACCATCGTTGCGCGCCAGGTCGACCCGCAGCAGCCCGCCGTGCTCACCGTCGGCACCATTCACGGCGGCACCAAGCGCAACATCATCCCCGAAGAAGTCACTATGGGGCTGACGCTCCGCACCTACTCCGACAAAGTGCGCGACCAGATCATCGCCGATGTCCGCCGCACGGCTGACGGCATCGCAACCGGCTACGGCGTTCCGCAGGACCGCATGCCTATCGTCACAGTGAGCCAATCGGAGATCACGCCCGCCACGTATAACGACCCCGCCTTCGCCGAGCGTCTGCGCGCCATCGCCGTCACGGCCTTAGGCGCGGATCACGTGGAGACATCCGATTCCGTGATGGGCTCGGAGGATGTTGGGCTATTCACGCTCGGCGGCAAGATCCCCGGCGTAATGTTCCGCCTTGGCGCAGCAGATCCAGAGAAGCTCGCGCACGCAAAGGAAACAGGTGTCCCGCTTCCCGGTCCGCACTCGCCCTTGTTCGCGCCGGTGTATGCGCCCACAATCACAACCGGCGTTACCGCCATGACCGCCATGGCGCTGGATTTGCTGAAGTAAGGAATGTTCGCGCTCGGCGTAAGCGCGATCGTTTGTCGATTAAGTCTAAGGCGAGTCTGGATCTGATTTCTTTTCGGCAATCGCCTTCTGCAACTGCTCCTTCGCGCAGCCGCTTGGATTGTGACCAGCCTTGGCCGAATACTTGATATTGCTATCCAGAGACTGTGCCTCCGCGACCTCGCCCGACACCGCATCATAAATGATGATTCCCCAGGTAGCTGAACACTCGTACTTTCGACAGCCATTGAACTGGAACACAATTGGGCCACACGAACTGAAATACACCTTCCACTGTGGGTCCACAAGCGAGAATTCGTCACCGAGCGCCCCAGAACTCCAACTTCATTCCAATTCGTATCGGCAATACGTTTGAACACGTACAATTGCCACCCGCGTCTGCCCGAGACGACAATAGCGGCCGTTTCATCTGCCACAAGCCGGAGGTCAGTGATTTCGCCGTTTACCGATTGAAGCTTCGACGTGAGGGCCGCCAACTGTTTAGGCGTGATGCCGACCTGATCACGAGCGGGCGGAGCACCCAAAGCGGTAGCTAGACCTGCACCAAGCACCAAGGTGAACACCGCAACGTTGTCGAGGATCGACTTCACGTCCATGTTCGTTGCCTCCAAGGGCGAGAGCACGCTGGGTCGCGCCGTGCGCTAGGCTACTTCGCCGGATCGACCAGCGCCTGGTACACCAGCGACCTGCTCAGGTACTGCAAATTGGGCGTGCCGCCATTCATGCGCTGAATCATCCCCACGAAAACAACGCCGTTCGCCGGATCGACCCAGAACCACGTGCCCGCCGCGCCATCCCAGAAAAAGGTCCCCTTACCGTCCGGCAGGTTCGCCTCCGGCGGGTTGTACTCCACCGCGCAGTTGTAGCCATATCCCATCCCCGGCCGCATCTGCTGCGATCCGATTCCGAATTTTCCCGTCAGCAGGCTCGGCGCGAGGTGATTCGAGCTCATCAGTCGCACCGCCGCCGGCGAAAGAATCCGCTTCCCATTGAGCTCGCCGCCATTCGCCAGCATCTGCGCAAGTCGGTAGTAGTCCTCGATGGTGGAAACCATGCCGCCGCCGCCCGAGGGCACCGCCGGCGGCGCATCGTACGGATGCGGGCTGACGAAGCCATGAGGCTGGGCCGACACCGTGCCGCTGTCCGGATCCCACCAATACAGCGTCGCGAACCGCTTCTGCTTCTCCGCCGGCACATAAAATCCGGAATCCTTCATCCCCAGCGGCATATAGATGTGGTCGCGCATGAAGTCGGGCAGCGATTGCCCCGAGAGCTTCTCGACGACATAGCCCTCGATATCCATGGAGAGCGAATAAACCCACTGCTGGCCCGGCTGATACAGAAGCGGCAGCTTTGCGATCCTGTCGATCATGCCCTGCGTGTTCGGAACGTCGAACACCTGCGCGTCGCGGACCGCTTTGTCCACGGGCGTGTTCCCGAAGAAGCCGTATGTAAACCCGGCCGTATGCGACATGAGTTCGCCCATCGTCGGCGGATGCACCGGATCGACAAGGATCATCTTGCCGTCGGCATCCATGCCGCCGTACACCTTCAGATGTGCGAACTCGGGAACGTACTTGGAGACAGGATCGCTTGGCAGCCACTTCCCCTCTTCGTAGAGGATCATCATGGCCACGCCCGTCGCCGGCTTGGTCATGGAGTAGTCGCGGAAGATCGTGTCCTTCGTCATCGGCGCGCCGCTCGCAATGTCGCGCATGCCGTAAGTGCGGTAGTCCACGATCTTCCCGTGACGAGCCAGCAGCGTCACCACTCCCGCAACCTGCTTTTGATCGACTGCCTCCTGCATCAGCGCGTGCAGCCGCTCCAGCCGCTCTGAGCTGAAGCCCTCCGTCTCCGGCCGGACTACCGTTAGATCGCCGCCGCCGTGCGCGGCAGCCTGCGCATGATTCGCCTGTGCGATAACGGCTGCCGGCGCGAAGCCGAAAGCCGTAAAGGCCACGGCGCAGAAAGTAATCTTCAGTGATAGAAACCGCTTCATCTAGTCTCCCGAATCATTAGCCCGCATCCCGGCGCACATTACTTCGATGGATCGACCAGTGCGCTGTACACCGCCGAATGGCTGCGGTACAGCAACGGATGATTGTCGCCGCCGCCCATCCTCTGGATCATCGCTACAAACACAATGTCGTTCGTCGGATCCACCCAGAACCACGTGCCCGCAGCGCCGTCCCAGAAGAACGTCCCCTTCCCATCTGGAAGGTTCGCCTCCGCGGGATCGAATACCACGGCGCAGTTGTAGCCGTATCCAAAGCCAGGCCGCATGATGTGCTGCCCGATCCCGAATTTACCGGTGAGCAGGTTTTCCGGCAGGTGGTTCGACGTCATCAGCCTCACCGTCGCCGGCGCGAGAATCCTCTTGCCGTTGAGTTCGCCGCCGTTCGCCAGCATCTGCGCAAAGCGATAGTAATCTTCGGCCGTCGAGACCAGTCCGCCGCCGCCCGAAGGCATCGTCGGCACACCCGTGTAATCGTTCGGCGGGCTTCCAGCCGCCGTCGCAACGAGTTGCCCGTGGTCATCGCGATAATTGGTCGCAAAACGGCTCCGCTTCCCTGCCGGAACATAGAACCCCGCATCCTTCATGCCCAGCGGCTCGAAGATATGCTCCCGCATGAAGTCGGGCAGTGTCTGCCCGGAAAGCTTTTCGACGACGTATCCCTCCACGTCCATCGAGAGCGAATAGGTCCACCCCTTCCCGGGCTGATAGTTCAGCGGGATCGTCGCCAGCTTGTCGATCATCTCCTGCAGGTTCTTCGATCCCATCACCTGCTTCTCGCGGTAGAACGCGTCCACCGGGGGGTTCCCCGATCCATACGAGAATCCCGCCGAGTGCGACATCAGCTCCCGCATCGTCGGCGCGTGCTCCGGATCCGCGAGCATCAGCTTGCCATCGGAGTCCAGTCCGTCCGCGACCTTCAGGTGCGCAAACTCCGGAATGTACTTCGAGATCGGATCGTTGGGCAGCCACTTGCCTTCTTCGAACAGGATCATCATCGCGACTCCGGTGACCGGCTTCGTCATGGAGTAGTCACGGAAGATCGTGTCCTTCGTCATCGGCGCGCCGCTTGCGACGTCGCGCACGCCGTAGGTCCGGTATTCGACGATCTTGCCGTGGCGCGCAAGAATCGTGACCGCGCCTGCCAGTTGCTTCTTGTCGATCTCGCCCTGGATCAATGCGTGAAGCCGCTCCAGCCCCTCGCTCGAGAACCCGACCGACTCGGGCTTCACCACCATCATGCTCATCTCGTGATGGGTTGCCGGCGGCAGGGACGCGGGCTTTTGAGCTCGCGAACCCGCGGCGCAGAGGACAACGATCCCCGCCGCGCAGAACGACCTCAATACGAATCGACGAAGGCTCAAAGGCATGGCAGGCTCCCGGAATGTAAATTGGAGCGGGCTCTCACCCAATGCAAGAGCCCACTGAACAGATGGGTATCCGGATTGCCAAACCTTTATATCAGAGCTTGCGCGCTAGTAGATCAACTTGAGCGAAAGCTGAATCTGCCGCGAGGTCCCCGCCGTCCTGCTGATCATTCCGAAGCCCGAGCCATTCAGAATGTTCGAAGGCAGGCCCATGTTCACAATGTTGAACAGGTTGAAGAACTCGCCGCGGAACTGAATGTCCGTGCGCTCGGCGCCGCTCTTGCGCTGTCCGATCGGGGTGTCTTTAATGAGCGCGAAATCGTAATCGTAATACGCCGGGCCGCGGAACGTGTTGCGTCCAAGTGTGCCGAATCGTCCCTCATTCGGCCCTGTCCCGCCAGGTAGATGAATCGGAATGGAGAAGAACGCCGTGGCGTTGTTCACTCCTTCGCCAAAGTAATCCTGGCGCTCCTTGCGCGCCGTGGAGAGGTTCGGCTTCGCAATCTGGTCCGGCCGGTCGACGCCGTTCGACCCATAGCCCGTCTGCTGAATGCCCGAGAATACCGTAAACGGCGCGCCCGAGCTGATGCTCGAAATACTCAGCAGCTCCCATCCGTAGGTGATCTTGCGGCTTAAGGGGTGAAGAAAGCCCACTCTCTCGCCATGAAGATCCTGCGCCAGGCTAAGGCTGAATGAGTGCGTCGCATCGAAGTTCGAAGGCCCCTTCTCCGGATGCGTGTCAAATGGATTTTGCGAAAATCCGGACGCAACCGCGCCCGTCGAACCTGTGCCGCCGAGCACCTCGCTCGTATCGTCAATCGACTTGCTCCAGGTGTAGCTTGCCTGCACGCCCGGGCCGAGCGCGCCCATCGTGCCGGAGAGTGAAGTCTGCAGAGCGTGATAGCTCGAATGGGAATCGTTGATGATCACATTCTCCACGCCGAAGCCGCCGATCACATTGCCCTGCGCGTCGAAGTCGGTATGCGGAGCGAATCCCGGCCCTGCGCCCGGAAATGCATTCGGGAAGCTGTAGCGCGGCAGCTTCTCCGCCGCGGTGCCGACGTACGCAACATCGCCAACCAGGTTCCCGATCTTGCGCTCCAGACCCAGCGTCCAGGTGTAGAGCGTCGCATTATTGAATCCTCGGTCGACGCCGCTCAGGTTCAGCGCGCTCACCACGTTGCCCGGCGTCAGCTTCGCAACGTCTTTCTCGTACCGGTCCACATCCATGATGGTGTTCGGCCCGATGTCCTTCGGGTTGCCGGAGGCGACGATGTCCTCGCCGGTCGGCGTATACGCGTGCGGTAACTGGTCGGGGGTGATCTTGAATCCGTAAGGAATCGGAGCTCCCGCATTCGACACCGCGCGCGGGTACACCACAAACGGAGTCGAGCCCGTGAGGAAGTTATCCTGCCAGATGTTCGGCGGAATCACCATGATGCTTCCGCCCACATGCGCCTGCAGGTTGGGAGTAGCCTGCCACGAAGCCTGAATGCGCGGCTCGAATGCATGGTAGTTCGTCTGGTATCCCGGTTGCGGATTGATCAAGAACTCCTGCGTGCCGTTGATGGTGAGAAAACTCGACGTGCGATGCGCGCGTTCCGTAATCGGCGTGTACAAATCCCACCGCAATCCATAGTCGAGAGACAGATTCCGCGCGATCTTCCACGTGTCCTGCACAAACGCGCTGTAGTTGCTCCGGCTGATTGCCGCCGGTCCTATATGCGCTCCGTTAGAGGAGTAGGGCGGGGCAATGGCCGCGGTATACACAAATGCGCTCCCGGAAAGAAACCCAGACAGCGTGTCAGGCAGTGGGTCGCCCGGGTGAATATCGTGCTTGCCGCTCGCCGACGGAATGGCCTCGATGGCATAAGCGGTCCCGCCGCCAAAATCGTATTCGCCGTTGGGACTGATGCCGAAGTACGTCGTATCCCGGTTGATGCGCGCTTCGAATCCTGCCTTCCACGCATGACGCCCGGTGGTAAACGTCACATCCTCGCGGCCCTGAAAGAGGTTCCCGTAAGCCTGCATCACCGAGCCGGCCGCCGAGTTGAACGCCTCATACAATCCGTCACCGAATTTCACTGCCGGATCGACGTAATTGGTCGTCGGAAATCCCGGCGTTGACCGGATAATGTTGATCGTCGATTCGAATGTGAGCCGCGGCGATTGCGTGCGCGTCCAGGTCCCCACCACGTTGCGTTGGCGATCGAGATAGCTGATGCCGAACGAGGGATCGATGGCTGTCTGGTCAGGATTCGTTGTCGGGCCAGTCAGGTTGTCGAGGGTGAAGCGCGCAAAGAACTGGTCCTTGCTCGAGAATTTCTGGTCGATGCGCAATGAGAACTGGTCCGCGTCGGTGTCCACCTTCGAGGGCGTCGCGTACGTTCGCGCCTGGTAAGGGCCCGTGGGATCGTTGGGCATCGGATACCGATCCAGGATTGCCGCAATCGATGGATTCACCGGCACATTCAGCGTATCGGTGCTTCCATCCGGATACGTCACGACATCCGTTCCGGCGCGTTCAGCCGCAGTCGGAACCGGCATCACCTGCGTCGTTCCCAGCACCTGCCGGAACCCCTGGTACTCGGTGAAATAGAACGTTCGGTTGCGCCCATCGTAGACGTGCGGCAGATAAACGGGCCCGCCGTTCGTGAACCCAAATTCGTTGCGACGGAACGGTGGAATGCGCCCTGGATAAGCGGGCGTCGGATGGTCGAAGTAGTTGCGCGCATCGAATGCCGAGTTGCGCACGAACTCAAAAAGCGACCCGTGGAATCCGCTTGCGCCCGAACGCGTAACGATGTTTGTAAAGCCGGAGGCTCCGCGGCCGATCTCCGCCGGCATCCATCCGGAGCTCGATTGGATTGCCTCGACCGCGTCCACGTTGAAGTTTGAAAAAGTCGAGCCCCCCATCTCCGGATCGCTGATGTCGGCGCCATCCATGGCAAACGTAGCCTCCACTCCGCGCTGCCCGTTGATGGCAAACTGCTGGGTAAAGTTCGTCGCCCCGTTGGTATCGGTCATCGTGCCTGCGGCAAGCAGCAGAAGCTGGCTGAAGTCGCGCTTGTTCAGCGGCAATTCGCTAACGGCCTGGCTCGACAGCGTCGCGCCGCCGGTGGCGCTGGCCTGTTCGCTTACGATCTTCAGCGATATCTCACCCCGGTCGGAGAGCTCAATGTCCACCGGCTTCGGGTCGGGCTCTAAATCAATACTCTCAGCGTATGCTGCAGTCCGCCCGTTGGCTTCAATCGCGAGCCGGTAGCGCCCTGCGGCGAGAGGTTCCATCCGGAACGCGCCGTCCTCACCGGCAACCGCTTCCGCCTTTTCGCCCTCGCTCGTGAGTTCAACCTTCGCCCCCGCAACCGGTGCACCCGCCGCATTGTGCACATGGCCATGCCATGCTGCCCCGGAGGTCGATGCCCCCTGCGCCGCACCTGACCGGGCGCCCGCCAATGCAATCCAGAGCATGAGGCCTGCACAAATAGCCCAGGTGCGCACGAGTCCCATAGCCGCGTTGCCTGCCTTCTCACATCTCGTAAACATAGGATTTCGGCTTTCAATGAAAACAGTTATGAAGTTAAGCCCGCTTCAGTCGATTGGAGTAGCTAACTTTGTCCCGGATTATACTATTTCACTCTACTAAAAGGTTTTTGCAAGCACTTCGATACGAGCGGGACGCCAAAGCGGATGATCCGGCTCACCTCTTCAGTCGCGCTCTGCTTCTTTATGATTGAGACGCTCCCGTCCCTACAATAAGGATACTTGCATGGCCGAGGCAGAACCCAAATCGACAGCGGATCCAGTCCCGTCCGTTGACACAATCGCCGCGATATCGACTCCGCCGGGCCGTGGCGGCATTGGAATCGTGCGGCTCAATGGTCCGCTTGCAACCGTGATCGCCGCGCAACTTGTTCGCCTTCGCCAGCCTCTTGAGCACGCCCGTGCGCGTCTCGCGGATGTGCTCGACGACACCGCCGGCGAACCTGAGCGCATCGACGAAGCCGTAGTCACGTGGTTTGCGGCGCCCAACTCCTATACGAGCGAAGATCTCGTTGAAATCGCGGCGCACGGATCGCCAATTGTCCTCGAACAACTCCTGCGCCGCGCGTTGCATTTAGGCGCGCGGCTGGCCGAGCCCGGCGAGTTCACCCGGCGCGCCTTCCTCTCCGGCCGCATCGACCTCACCCAGGCCGAAGCCGTGCGCGACCTCATCGAAGCGCAAACCCTTACACAGGCTCGCCAGGCCGCCAGCCAGATGGGCGGTGCACTCAGCCGTCGTGTGGCTCCAGTGAAGCAGTCGCTCGTCGAACTCATCGCGCTTCTTGAAGCCGGCATCGACTTTGCCGAAGATGACATCGAAGTCACTTCCCAAGCCGAGATCGCGAGTCGGATTGGTGAGTTTTTGCCGCCGTTGCAAGCGCTTGAGGCCTCCTTCTCCCGCGGCCGCATCGTGCACGACGGGCTCAATCTCGCCATCGTCGGCCGCCCCAACGTCGGCAAGAGCTCTCTGTTCAACCGCCTCGTGGAGCGCGACCGCGCCATCGTCACGCCAACCCCCGGCACAACCCGCGACACCGTCAGCGAGCGCATCTCGCTCGACGGAATTCCCCTCGAGCTCGTGGACACGGCCGGCCTGCGCGAAGCCCACGATGTCGCCGAGCAGCTTGGCATCGCGCGCAGCCGCGAAGCATTTGCCGACGCCGCAATCGTCGTCGTTGTCCTCGATGCTACCCAGCCGTTAAATGACGAGGAGCGCAGCCTGCTTGCCGACGCTGAAGGCCGTCCCGCGCTCATCGCCGTCAATAAGAGCGACCTCGCGCCAAATTCGACCCACACGCCTCCGGAATTCGCAGTCGCTCCCGCCGTTGCCACCTCTGCCCTCACCGGCCACGGGGTCGCCGAACTTCGCGAGCGCATCGTGGCGCTTGCAACAGGCGGAGCCGCCAGCGAGCCCGGCATGTTGACAAGCGTGCGCCACCATCAGGCAATCAAAGCGGCCCTGTCGGCAATCCACGATGCAGCCCGCTCAAACGCCGCCGGCATTCCGCATGAGATGCTCCTGCTTGACTTGTATCGCGCACTCGCGGCGCTCGATTCTCTCACCGGCCAGACCACAAGCGACGACATCCTGAGCTTGATCTTCTCCACCTTCTGCATCGGGAAGTAATTTGCAGTCGTTTATTTACAATCATATACAGCTAGATAGGTGGAAACTGAAGTGGCTCAGAACCTTCGATGACGTGTTCCTGATCAGGCTTAACCAGCCAGGCTCGATGAAAGGTTTGGCGATGATGCACTAATTGACGAGCCAAGCTCGCGACGACCTGTCAGCTCCAAACGGAGGGCCGTCGATTTCAGGCGATGCGCGGGGTATCTCCTTCAGGACGCCGGAAGGGACAAGTGCGTCACGTATTGTGAATTTGAGGGTCGGGCGGCAGAAGCGACTTGCGTCTTTCAAGGTTCCGCTTCCGAAACTCCGGCTCTGCCATTCTTTCTGTATCAAATGCCGTCCCGTCTCGAAAGCGCCGGCAGATCAGGGCCACGCGATGGCCCAATCGTTCCGCCGTTTCGATATCACCGGTGCTGGGAGCGGACTCATCGGCATTGCTTTGCCCCATCGCACCAACCCAGGTTCCCAGGCGATTCAGATCGTGCGGCGAACCGCCGCTCCAGTTGTTTCCCGGCAAATCCGCAACTCCGACCCAGATCATTCCCATTTGCATGGCGAAAACCGTCAGTTGCAGGAGAGTCGAAAGCTTGTCGCCGCTTTGTGAAGCAGAATTCGTGAATCCGGCTGCGATCTTATCCTTCCAGCGCTGTTCAAACCAATGGGGACGAAAGGCCGCTTCCAGGAACGCCTTGAACACCGCAGATCCGCTTCCCATGTAGGTTGCACAGCCGAAAACGATCCCATCCGCAGCATCAAGCTGCTTCATCATCTCGTCGTTCCGATACCGGCCCTCGAACACATCTTTGCCCAGAACCTCCAAGAGCTGCCCCGCAACGCCCGGTACCTGGGTAATGCCCTTCAAAACAGCGTCGGCCAGTGCCTTCGTGTGTCCTTGCCCCGATTGGAATACAACCGCAATTGTGGTCATCGTTGGACTCCGTAAAGAGACTCTTTCGGAAGATCCGGAACGTTCGATCAAACCGAATCCAAGTGATTCCAGGGAAAAGACCGGCGAAAGTCTTGCAGATTTCGCTCGATCCTCTCATCGAGTGTGCGCAGACCCGCCGAGTCATTTTTCGGGTCGCCTGATTTCAGGCATCAGTACCTCCTCCGAGCTTTGGATGCCCGCGGTAGGAGCCGGATGCAAAGCGACTGAGAGTCTAGGTCGATGGCTGTTCGAGCCAGGAGCAAAACCGAAGGCGACGGTGCAGGTTTCGCCCGTACGGCCTTGGGTGCACTGGCATCCGGATACATCGCTGAGTGCGTTGGCGATCAGGCCCGATTCAGCAACTTGGGAGAAAGCAACGCAGGCCAAGAGGATTTCCGCTTTTCAGGTCATAAAATGGCAGGCGTTTTCCGATGCCCACCGTTCCAGAGAGAGAGGCTTTCGCGCCAGTATCGTCTCCACTTCGTCGGTAGTCGCTGCCAGGCGGCCTTCCCGGATCGCGCGCCACAGCGCAACATGAGCCGCAGTTTCTTCCGGAGAGGCGCTGACTGTCGAATAGCGCTCTTCACCCTCTTCGTCAGATATTGGTCGGTACACGAGCGGCTTTCCGATGGCCTCTGCAATGATCTGCGTGACATCTGCAAAGGTCAGCGATCGGGGGCCCGTGATTGAAAGGGTCTTGCCGGAGTAGTCCTCGCTGAGCATGGCTTCCACTGAGACTGCAGCGATATCCTCCGAATGGATAAAGGGGCGCGCGCCGCTTCCCGTCGACGATCGCACTATTCCCTCAGTTTTGATGGAATGAGTCCACGCCAGCAAATTCGTCATGAATCCACTGGGCCGGACGAAGGTGAACGCAATCCCTGAATCTCGAATCGCGGTCTCGCCCTTCTCGTGCCACGCTCCGATCGCCAGGCCCTGCTCGACATCAAGCGACGACAGCTTGACGATTCGCCTCACCCCTTCTTCCCTGGCAATGGCCGCGACGGCCGAGTCCCGCTGCGGAATCTCCGGCCCGACAGTCACCAGAAACAGAGTATGTACACCATTCATCGCAAATCGGATCGCTGTGGAAGTTGCCAGATCGCCCACACAGATTTCTGCGCTTTGTCCGAACAAAGCTTTCGCCTTCTCCGCGTTGCGCACGAGAATTCGCGGACGGACGTCTCGTTCAATTAGCCGCCGAACGACTCGCGAACCTACATCGCCGGTTGCGCCTGTAATCAAGTAACTCATTTCTCCACCCTTTGATTTGCTATTTCATTCGCTTCAGGAAAAGACTAAGGGCGTTTCACGCGTTGTCTACTCACATTGGGGCTGCGAAGATGGACCGCATCTTCTCTGTTGATCATGCGAGAAATTAAATAAATGCTCACATTTGGAGATAAACTTGATCCACAATGCGAAAGCCAGCAAAGAGTGCATTTCGCCGTCGTCGGCCTACACAGAGCCGGGCGCACGAGACCGTGAACGCCATTCTTGACGCGGTCATTCGGCTGCTCAAGCGCAGTGGCGTGTCAGCAATTACCACCAACGGCATTGCTGAAGCAGCGGGCGTCAGTATCGGCTCGGTCTACCAATACTTTCCTGATAAGCGCGCCATTTTTGTCGCGTTGCACGAGCGGCACATCGAACAAGTCGACAGGATTCTTGAGCGCAAGATCAGCGAGAGCGCAAGCGGACCACTCAAGCAGCTTGTCTCTGAGTTGATGGACGGGATGATCGAGGCGCACACATTCGATCCTGAACTTGCTGCTCTGTTGGACTCTGAGGTTCCGCACCGGGCCGATGGAGCCAAGGAGTTCTCCTGCAGACTGCATGAGCTTCTGCGGAAGGCTCTCGCCCCACACGCAGAGCGTTTGGGAGGGACCGGAAAGTTGGATTTGCGGGCATTTCTTCTCGGCAATATGCTGGACGCTCTCGGGCACGCCGTCGTGCTACGCAGGCCGCGTGCCGTTTCGTTACGGTATGCAAAGATGGAGGCCACAAAGGCCATTCTCGCCGGTATCGAGTCCTGATGCGGCAAACTGCTTCGGGTATCCCCACCCGCCCCAGTCGTGAGGAAGGGACGAAGCGTGCATGGACAGGGATTGTTGATTTCAGGCCGAGGCACTCATTCAACACAAACTTGCACCGGGCTCCGCGTCAGAAAACGCATTTTTCTTTGCAGAAAACACAGTGCACTCGCAGCGATTGGATGTCGCGTGTTTGGAGCAATTCTTAGTCTCCAATTAGTGTCCACAAAGGGAAAACAGTTTCGAGTGATCCGCGCAGCCCCGCATAAGCATTGGAGTCGAGTCGATGTCCGGACGTAATCTAATCTTCTGCATCGGAAAATAGCGCGCACGCAGGACGGCTCTCAGCATGCACCTTCGCACACTCGATATCGCGATCATCGTTGCCTACCTGCTCTGCACGGTCATCGTCGGGTACCGGGTATCGCACCGCGCTTCGCACAGCATCCAGAATTACTTCCTCGGCGGCAACAGAATTCCCTGGTTCATCCTCGGCATCTCCAACGCGTCTGGCATGTTCGATATCAGCGGCACCATGCTGCTCGTCTACTGGATGTTCATCTATGGGCTGAAGAGCGTCTGGATCCCCTGGCTCTGGCCGACGTTCAACCAGGTCTTCCTCATGGTCTACCTGTCCGCCTGGCTGCGCCGCTCCCGCGTAATGACGGGCGCGGAGTGGATCAGAACGCGTTTCGGGACCGGCCGCGGTGCGCAGCTGTCGCACCTTATTGTCGTCATCTACGCCTTCGTCAGCATCATCGGGTTCTTCAGCTACGGCTTCAAAGGGATCGGAAAATTTGCCGCGACCTTTCTTCCCTGGCACCTCACGCCAAACCAGTACGCCCTGATTCTCATCGCCATTACTGCGATCTACGTCGTCAAGGGCGGCATGATCAGCGTGGTCATCACCGACGTCGTGCAGTTCTCCATTCTCTCCATCGCGTCATTTGCCGTCGGCATCATCGCCATGATGAAAGTGGCGCCGCAGGCGCTCCACCGCATGGTTCCCGCCGGCTGGGACAATGTCTTCTTCGGCTGGCATCTGGACCTCGACTGGTCAACCCTCCTCCCCGCTGCCGGCGCGAAAATTGCCCAGGATGGATACGGGCTCTTCGGCTTCTTCGTCATGATGTTGTTCTTCAAAGGCGTCCTCATCTCCGCCGCGGGTCCGGCGCCGAACTACGACATGCAGCGCGTGCTCTCGTCCAAAACTCCCCGCGAAGCCTCGATGATGAGCGCATGGGTAAACGTCGTACTCAGCTTTCCGCGCTACTTCCTCATCTGCGGCCTCACCGTGCTTGCCGCCGTATTCTTCAGCGGCAACATCCGCGCGATGGGAACGAACATGGACTTCGAGCTTGTGCTTCCCTACGCGCTCGGCCGTTTCGTTCCGGTCGGCCTGCTGGGATTTTTGATTGCCGGGCTGCTCGCCGCCTTCATGTCGAACCTCGCCTCCACCGTGAACGCCGCGCCGCCCTACTTCGTGAACGATATTTACAAGCGCTACATTCGCCCCGATGCCCCACCCACGACCTACGTCCGCCTGAGTTACATCAGTTCATTCGCCGTAGTCCTCATCGGCGTCCTCGTCGGATGGAATGTCACTTCAGTGAATGCGATTGTCGTATGGATCGTTTCCGGCCTCTGGGGAGGCTACACCGCCTCCAATGTCCTCAAGTGGTATTGGTGGCGCTTCAATGGCTACGGCTACTTCTGGGGAATGGCGGCCGGCATTGGCGCCGCGCTGGCCCTGCCCCCAACCGTCGCCAAAGTGCCGATCGTCGAGAATCTGCTGGCCAGTCATTCCATCAACATGGACGTGTCCATCGTCTTCCCTCTTGTGCTCGTCATCTCGCTTGGCGGCTGCCTCGCAGGCACTCTGCTCACAGACCCGGAAGACGACGAGGTGCTGAAGGATTTCTATCGCCGCGTGCGCCCGTGGGGCCTATGGGGACCGGTGCTCAAAAAAGTCCAGGCAGAGGATCCCGGCTTCAGGCCGAACACCGACTTCGCGCGCGACATGTTCAATGTCGCGGTGGGAATCGTGTGGCAGGTTTCACTCGTCATCCTGCCCTTGTATCTCGTCATTCAGGAATTCCGGCGCGCCTTGATCACACTGGCCGTCATCCTTGCGACCTCCGCGGTTCTCAAATTCACATGGTTCGACCACCTCGCCGTGCGTGAGGTCGAAACCGAAGAGCGCGAAGTCGCGGCTTGAAATCCAGAGAGACTGCCTTCCGCAGGCTTACTGTGGAGTGCCCTGACCGCCGGCCGCCGCCTGCACCAGCCTCTGCAAATCCGGCAGGAACACAAACCGCACCAGCGCTGAAGGCTTCTGTGCATCCGTGATCACGGCCGTCTGCCTGTCGAGCCATCCACTTCCGGGCTTCGCGTGCGCGCCGATCCACGCCAGCGACTCAAGTCCCACTTCTCCGAGTTCGCCCAACTGTCGCGCGCGATCGTCATCGTCTGATAACCGGCTTGACCTCTGCGCCCACGCCACAAGCGAGGGCGAAGCCGCCGCCCATTCCTCGAATCGCCTCCGCAGCTGCATCTTGGCAGCGGCGCGATCGCCCCACGCCTGCGGGTTCACCACCGCGTCCACCTCGCGAGCAATCTCCTGCCGCGCCGGCGGATCCGCCACCACTGCATCCACCAGCCGGTCGAGCGATGTGTACCAGTCGGTCCGCTGCGTGTCTTCCCGGTCGCCGAAACTCACCGGCTCAATCACAGACGCGAACAAGTCCAGCGTCTCCGGATGCAGAGATCCGGCAAGATTGCGCCGCAGCTCCGCCGGCCCCGAGATGTGCGTCAGTCCCACGTCCTCGAGTTCCAGCGACGCCAGCCGCAGCCGCCTGTACATGTCCGCCACATCGCGGTCCGACTGCGGCGACCAGAACCGCTCTGCAATCGCCATAGTCCGCGGCCAGACACGCGAGTCGATCGTCTCCGGATTCAGCTGCTCAGCCCACATGCACACCTCGCCGCCCAGGATCAGCCTCTGCTGGTCCGGAGTAAGCTTCGAGTCTGCCGGAATCGGATCGTCCAGGAACATCTGTTCCGCAGTCTTTTGCGCATCCAGGTAGTACGGCGCCGACAGGATTCCCGTGTATCCCTGCACCGCGCCGGCCGAAAGCGAGTCCACTCCGCGCCAGCTCTGCACCATGATGTTCTTCGGCAAATCGGGGTTCAGGATCTCGTCCCATCCCACCATCTTCTTGTGGTGCTTCGTCAGGATCTCGAGCAATTTCTTGTTGAAGTAAACCTGCAAATCGGCCGGCGTCTTGAACCCCTTCTTGTCCATGTAGGCCTTGATGCGCGGATTCGCCAGCCACACCTTGCCCTCTACTTCGTCGCCGCCGATGTGGAAATACTCGTCGGGAAAGATCTCCGACATCTCGCCAACAAACGAGTCGATAAACTTGTAGGTCTTCTCGTTCGTCGGGTCCAGCGGCGTTTGCGGGTCGGTGTAGGAGAGCGGTAGCTGCTTCAGCCCCTCTACCGATCCAAGTTCGGGATACGCAAACGCGGTCGACGAGCTGTGCCCCGGCATGTCGAACTCCGGAATCACGCGGATGCCCCTCGCCCGTGCGTACGCCACCACTTCCTTCATCTCGTCCTGCGTGTAAAACAACCCGCCCGACGCCGTCTCCGTCAGCTTGGGATACTTCTTGCTCTGCGCCCGGAAGCCCTGGTCGTCGCTCAGGTGCCAATGGAACACGTTGAGCTTCGCGATCTCCATGCCGTCCAGCGTCCGCTCGACCTCTCCCACCGGCTCGAAGTGCCGGATCACATCCACCAGCAATCCGCGCCACCGGAACCGCGGCGCATCGTCGATGCTCACAGCCGGAACCCGGCAGGCCCCGTCCTCCATCGTTACCAATTGCAGCAACGTCTCCATGCCGCGCATCGCGCCCACGTCGGTCGCCGCAGTCAGCGTGGCATTGGTCGAAGTCAAGTTCAGGCGGTAGCTCTCGTCCTCATCCACACCCTGCACCGTTTCGCCAGGGCCCGCCACCGCGATCGTGAGCGTCGATGTCGTTCCCGTCAGCTGCATTCGCCGGATGCCGCCGCAATCCCGGTCGAGCCGCGCCAGGAACCGCCCGAGTGCAGCGTCCAGCCTTTCGTCATGGCTCCCTGAGAACCCGGCGTGGAACCCCTTATTCAGCGCCAGCGAACCCTGCCCCATCTGCACCGAACTCGGCAGCGGCATCAATCGCAGGTTCGTTTTAGCAGTCTGCTGTGACCATCCCGGCCCGGCCAGCCCAATCGCAGCCGCCAACGCCACAACCGCCGCTCGCAAACCGAAGCGCGCTATCCGCCCCGAAAACTCTGCCTTCACCGGTCTCATTGACACACTCCTTCTCCACCATGCCGCGGGTGCCTCCGCGGCGTCCACGTTTGGACCTGCAAATTTCCGCTCCAGAGATCATAACTCGCCAATTTGATCAACACTTCGAAAATTTTCTTGTGATTTTGTCAACTTTCCCTGTACATTTGCACTCGAATCGTCCAATTCTCGCCGCCGGTCCGATAGAATCAGGTGCGACATGCCGGAAACACTGAGCCTCCGATCCGAACAGATACTCAAATTCCTACTCAAAACCGGCACCGCAAGCATTGAAGAGATTCTCGCCGTCGCAGGCTCGTCTGCGCCGAGTATTCGCCGCGACCTCGCCCGCCTTGAAAACCGTGGCCTCATCCGCCGCACCCATGGCGGAGCCACTCTCGTCGAGCCGTTGCTCTACGAGCCCTTCCGCTACGATAGTTCCTTTCTCGCGCGCGAGCAGCGCTCCGCCGCGGAAAAACGCCGCATCGGTCTCGCTGCCGCGGAACTCGTTCAGGCCAACGAAACCGTCGGCCTCACCGCCGGCACAACCACCACCTTCGTCGGCCGCAGCCTTCGCCATCGCGGCAACATCAAGGTCATCACCAACGCCATCAACATCGGCATGGAACTGTGCAATCAGCCCGGAATCCGCACCTATCTCACCGGCGGCACGGTGCCGTGGGCGTGGTCCTTTTCGCTCACCGGCCACGCCGCCCTCTCCTTTCTCAACGACGTCTACATGGACAAGGTCTTCCTCAGCGTCACCGGCCTTGACCCCGAGCGCGGCGCCACCTCCCTCGAAACCGACGAAGCCCTGGTGTACCGCAAAATGCTCAAGCAGGCCAAGCAGGTCATCGTCGTGGCCGACTCAAGCAAGCTGGGCCGGGTCGGCGCCGCACTGATCTGCCCTGCGAGCGAAATCCACGCCCTGGTCACCGATACCGCTGCGCCCCCCGCAATCCTCGCCGCACTCGAGCGCCAGGGCGTCCGCGTCACCTGCGCCTGAACTCATCTCCGCCTCCGCCTTCCAGGGACCAACACCCCGCAATCTGATTCGTGCCGTTCTGCGTACAGCCGGCCCGCGGCAAATCGATTTTTCGACCGATACACCGCTGATCAGCCACATAGTTGATCGTTTTTGCCATAATCAGTCATTTTTTACTTGTCAAACATCGGATTTCCGCCTATTGTTCGTAATCAACGCAACCGTCCGGCCCAGGAAAAGAATCCGGAACTACCTGGGTTACTTGGCGCCCCACCTGAAAGAGAGGCCGGACACACAGAAAGTCAGATTCGCCGCCAATTTGCCAGGAGACGTGATGCAGAGCAACAACCCTCTGCGCAACCTCGACTCAGGCTCACGCGTTGGGCCGAATGCTTCGTTCGCTTTTCCTCTCGAATTGGCTTCCGCTGGTTCCCCGCTGCTGTGGAAGTTGCAGTCCAAGGCAGACGCTGCTGGCCGCAGGTCCCCGCTGTCCATGTGCAGTCCGCCGAATGTTCTTCAAGCCGGATTTTCTTCAAAGGAGGAGTGGTGCGATGGCAATCACTAGTTTGAACAGGTTCTCTGACCACAAGGTCACCCGCCCTGACCCCATCCAGGCACGCCCGGTACGCCGCGCAAGTTGCCTGAGCTTGACGCCGTTTGTCGCGCTTCTGGCGCTGGCAATCTCGCTTTGCGCCGGCTCGGCACGTGCGCAGGAACTGGCGGCCACGCTCAGCGGCGCCGTCACTGATTCCAGCGGCGCCGTGCTGCCGAACGCTAAGATCACCATCACGCTCAACGAGGTGGGCGGCGCCTCCCGCGAGGTCGAAACGGACAGCAGCGGCAACTTCACCGCCACCAACCTTACCGCCGGCAGCTACACCGTCACGGTCGTCGCCCCCGGCTTCGCCACATTTACCGACAAGAACCTAGTTCTCTACGTGGCACAGAAGCGCACGATGAACGCCCAGCTCAAGCCCGGCGCGGCGAGCACAACCATCGAGGTGCAGGAGAACCCCGTCGCCATCGAAACCACCAGCAGTTCGCAGGCGGGCACAATCACCGGTGAGCAGGTGCGCGACCTGGAGCTCATCAACCGAAACTTCCAGCAGCTCGTCACGCTTCAGCCCGGCGTAGTCAACCTTCTCGGCGATGAGCCCGGCTTCGGCCTGAGCAGCGTCTCGTCCATCTCCGTCAACGGCGCACGCACCACCGCCAATAACTGGTCCGTCGACGGCGCCGACATCAACGACAGCGGCTCCAACGCCACGCTACTCAACATTCCCAGCGTCGATTCAATCCAGGAGTTCACCCTCGAGCGCAGCTCCTATGATGCGAGCTTCGGCCGCTCCGGCGGCGGCCAGATCGTCGTCGCCACCCGCTCCGGGACCCAGCAGTTCCATGGCACGGCATACGAGTTCGCCCGTACCGCCAACACCAACGCCAATTACTACTTCAACAACCTCAACGGCGCGCCCCGCGCACCCGACCACTACAATAACTTCGGATTCACCTTCGGCGGCCCTTTCTTCATCCCCAAAACCTACAACACCGACCGCAAGAAGACCTTCTTCTTCTGGTCCGAGGAGTGGCGCAAAGTCGTAAGCCCGACCTCCAACACGGTATCGGCAGCCACCCAGCAGGAACTCGCCGGCACCTTTTCCACCACACCCACCGACTATGCCGCAACCGTCGCTGCCGTGGGCGCGGGGTGTGTGAGCGCATACACGCCGCTGGTTACGGGTAGCAGTCCCTACGGTGAGGCAACCGTTAATCCCAATTGCTTCAGCCAGAACGCCAAAGTCTACCTGTCGCAGATCATCGGCAAGAACCCGGCAAACCAGACTCTGCCCCCGAATTCGACGACCGGCTTTGCCTTCGGAAACAACTTCTCCTCGTATTCCACGCTGAACAACTTCCGCCAGGATCTGGTCCGCGTCGACCATTACTTCACAGACAAGGTCCACTTCTACGTTCGCGCCATGCAGGATGACGTGCCGGAAACCCTGCCCACCGGCCTCTGGGGAGGCGCCAACTATCCCGGCGTGGTCAACGTCGCCATCAACGCCCCGGGCAAGAACGTCGTCGCCAACCTCACCTGGGCCATCTCGCCCTCCATGGTCAACGAGGTCGAGTTCGCCTACTCCCAGGGCACCATCAGCGGAGCGCTCTCCGGCCAGGCAAACGACGCATCCATTCTGTCGTCGCTCACCAACAACACCGCCTACAAGGATCCCTATGGCCGCATCCCCAGCGCCAGCATCAATGACGGCTCAGTGACCGTGATCTCGCAGGGCAGCGCCCCCTACTTCGAGCGCAATCTCGATCGCAACCTCTTCGATAACTTCTCCCTTACGCACGGCAATCACTCCATGCACTTCGGAATCACCGGCCAGCAGATGCTCAAGACCGAGGACGCATCCGAAGGCAATCCCAACTTCAACTTCAACACCTGGGGCGACTTCCTTCTCGGCAACGCCAACCAGTACAGCCAGGCCAGCCGCGACATCATCCCCGACCTGCGCTTCTGGAACGTCGAAGCCTTCGCCGCCGATGACTGGAAGGTCACGCGCAAGCTCAACATCAATCTCGGCCTGCGCTGGTCCCGCTTCCCGTCTCCCGCCGACGCCAAAGACACCATCGTCAACTTCGATCCGCTCGTCTACAAACCCACTGCAGCCCCCGCTCTCGACAGCGGTGGGAACTTCGTCCCCGGCCAGGCCTACACCCCGGCCACCTACACCAACGGCCTGATCTTCCCCGCCGGCTCGGCCTGCTCGCAGGCACAGGCCATCTCGGCGCAGGTCACCTGCTCGCCTTACGGCTCCAAGGTCAACCCGGACTACAACTGGAACTTCGGCCCGCGCGTCGGCTTCGCATGGACGCCGATGGCAAACGGCAAAACCGTCCTCCGCAGCGGCTTCGGCGTCTTCTACGACCGCACCCTGAACGGCATCTGGGAGCAGAACGCCTTCGGCGACCCGCCGCTCGTGCAGACCACCACCATCGTCAACACCAGCTTTGACAACCCGCTCGGAGCCGGCTCCGCCGCGCCGCCCAACCTCGGCCCCAACGGCCTCACCACCACCGGCAACCCGGATTTCAAGGTCCCCTCTTACGCCGACTACAACCTCTCGATCCAGCACCAGCTGCTTCCCACCACCGTGGTTGAAGTCGCCTACGTCGGTTCGCAATCGCGCCACATGCTCGGCGAGTACGACCTGAACATGCCCACGCTCTCCATGCGCACGTCGAACCCCGACTCGCAGGTAAATAACATCCGGCCCTACCAGGGATACTCGTACTTCCATACGCGCATCCCGATCTTCACCGCCAACTACAACTCGCTCCAGGCCTCGCTCAACCACAACGGCCGCGATCTCACCGCCGGCCTCTCCTACACCTGGTCGAAGAATCTGGGAACCCAGTCCTACGATCGCGGCATCGCCGCCACCTACACCTATGACCCCAAACTTGACTACGGCCCGTCGCAACTCAACGAGCCGCAGATCTTCATCGCCAACTTCGTTTACCGCGCGCCGTGGTACCGCGAGCAGAACGGCCTCGTCGGCCACCTCGCCGGCGGCTGGGAACTCTCCGGAATCACGACCTTCGAATCGGGAACCTCGTTCGGCGTCGGCCAGTATCAGGATCCCTACGGATGCATCGCCGACACCACCCAGGCGAACGGATGCGCCGCGGGAACCTACCCCGGAGGACTCGGGATCTACGGTCCGAACTACGACATCTTCCCGCGTCCCGACCAGACCGGAAAGGTGCACATGGTCAAGCACGGCTTGAACTGGTTCGACCCAAGCACATTCACCACCGCGCAGGGCCACTTCGGCAGCGCCGGCCCTGGCAACATCGTCGGTCCCGGCCTCAACCGCGTCGACCTCGGCCTGATGAAGAACTTCCACATCGGCGAGCGCGTCAACCTGCAGATGCGCGCCGAATCCTTCAACGTCTTCAACCACACCAGCTTCGCCGGCGTGGACAACGGACTCACCGACTCCACATTCGGCCAGTCCACAACCGCCCACGAGCCCCGCATCATGCAGTTCAGCGGCAAACTCACCTTCTAACCTATGACGTACCGTCGGTTTCCAAACCGGCTGTAGCGGGGGTCTCCGGACCCCCGCAATCGTTTAGAGTCCGCGATATTGCGCTCTCATCGATTGCAGACTCACCTACTAGCTCTCTTGCCCCCTCACCCCCCGCCAATACAACCCCAGACCGATCAGAACCGAAACCACCGTCCCGCCCACCAGCTTGATCTCGAATCCCGCCGCATCCACCCCACCCGGCGGCACAAACGACAGCGCAATCCCGATCAGCACCACCACGAACCCCAGCCCGCCGCAGATCCACACCCCCGCCATCCCTCCCGGCACCAGCATGGCATGCGCGTTGTCGCAGCGGTCCGGCCGCCGCGCCAGCTTGATCACCGCCGCAAACATATAAAGGAACGGAATGAAGTACAGAATGATCGCCGCATCCACCACCACCTGGTAGGCCTCGATCACCGACGCCGAGCGAATCTGGCTCAGTAGCAGAATCGCCCCCGACAACCCCGCCTGCACCAGGATCGAAATCCACGGCGTCTTCCACTTCGGATGAATCCACCCGAACGCCGCAGGCAGGTATCTATCGATCCCCACCTGGAACGGCACCCGCGCAATCCCCGCCACCGTTGACCCCACGCCTCCCGCATTCCCGAATGTCACCAGCACCGCCGCCAGCATCCCCAGCGCGCCCACCTTCAGCGCCATCGACCCCACCGTGATCGCGTTGAACACGCCGCTCTGCGGATCGATGTTCCCCGCCGGAACCAGCGCCAATATCGCAAACGTCCCGCCGATGTACATCAGCGCGATCAGCGCGCCCGCCCCGAACACCGCCCTCGGCAGCGTCCGCCGGGGGTCGCGCACCTCCTCGCTCATCGCACTCACCAGCTCCAACCCAGTAAACGCAAACGCGATCTGCGACCAGAAGTTCACCGTATCCCAGTTCAGCGCCGGCATCATGTTGCGCAGCGTAAAGTGCGTCGCCGGCCCGTGCTTCCACGCGACAATTGCGGCAATCACCCCCAGCATCACCAGCGGTACATACGTCCCCACCCCGCCCGCGTTCTGCAGCCACTTGCCGATATTCAGCCCGATGATGTTGAGCACCACCGCCACCAGCAGCAGCCCCAGCGAAACCCACAAGAGAAACGTCCGGTCCTCTGCCAGAGCCGCCCCGCGCCCACCCAATATGTACGCCGACATCGACGCGCTCGCCAGGAGCAGCCCCGGAAAATAGAAGACGGTGTAGATCCAGTACGTCCACCCCGCCACAAATCCATGAAAAGGCCCGAACGCATCGCGCGCCCACGCATAGAGGCCCCCCTCTTCCGGGAACCGCGACGAAAGCTCGTTGATCACGAACGCGCCGGGAATGAAGAAGAACACCGCGGCCAGCACCCACAGGCTGATCGATGAAGTCCCGTTATGCCCCGCCGCCGCAATCCATCGCGGCCCCAGCACCGTGGCAATGTTGAACAGCAGCACATCCCAGAAACCCATCGTCTTGCGGAGCTGGGATTTGGTCTCGGCCGCGCCGCTAGCGGACTGGCTCATGCAAGCACCTGCAGTCAGAATTGGCACTGGACAGCACAGGGAATGATAGCGGACGAACGTCCACAAAGTCGGCGAAACAGTGCATTTCGAAACAATTGAGAACAGTTTGATCTGCAATAGAATCGGCGCATGAAAAGTCGCAGAGGTTTGAGTGCTTGGCTCGTGACATGGGAATGGATTGGTGACCATGCTAAACCGGAAAGGAAGGTTGCCGAGGTCCTTAATCCGCGCATGTCTCCCGAACGAGTACGCGAGATCGTCGAGCTGGTATACCACCGAGACAGCTCATTGGCGGAAAAGATGAGGTGGCGACTATGCAAACAAATTCAACCGTACCCTGCGGAGTTCCAAACAATTGATGGCGTGCCATGGAAGGGACAGGTTGTCTGTGGTCACAATCCATCGCTACTTGCCCGGTTGGTAGACGACCTTAAAGTAGACTTCGGGGCAGAAGGGACGGAGCAGGCGTCGTGGACGGAGCGCTGCACCGTACGGGAGATGACTGATAAGATGCGCTTAATGCGCCGCTAACCATAGAGGTCGTTCTTGAGAATCGAACGTCGCGAGCGGTGTGCAGTTCGAAGGTTTCTCGGCTAAACTTCCGGGTGAGGTAAATATGGCCGACGTCATGACAATGCGCGGGAAGCCTCCGGAAGAGAGCGCCTCGAGGTTGCTTCCAACTTTTCTCCAGCGGGAAGAAACTGCGGCCCAGATCGTGGCCTTGATGCAAGCAAAGTTCACACGACCTGGGCCCGACGAAATGAGGGAAATCCTGAGGTGCGCGGAGCGCCAGATTACTGCCCTGCAGCCTTAACTTCCGGCTCCCTTTTATGTAGTTCGTTCACGACTTCGGTGATCAGGTTCAGGCCGTGGAGGCCGCCGTAGGTGAATTGGACGTTGTTGTAGATCACTGAGCGATTCGGCAAGTGTTGGATCTGAATCGTATTCGGGAGAAAGCCAAATGCGTCTCCGTGCTTCGCCTTATAGCCCCATATCAGTTCCATGTCCTTGTCTGACACGTTGTTGAGCGCGATGTTGCCGCTGATGCTGACCATATCTCTACCCCTTTCTCACGCGCCTTGCGTGACCGCCCTTACGGCAAGCAAGGATACGAATCCTCCACAGAACCAGCGTGACCCGCAATCCTTGCTTCCACTGCGGTGCACAGGGCGTCTTCGTCCTCCGCAAGAGCTTTAGCGCTTGAAGCCGGTTGCAGAGTATTGGGCGGCCTTCGATCGCGCATGAGGGCTGCCCGCACATATCGAAATTATAGGGCATTCTGAAGGAAATGTACAGGAAATTGTCCGGAAACGAAACTCGCAATTTCTGTTGAATTCTCTGCTCATAGTATTTATCTATATGACTGATAATTATAGCGTTAACAACTAGGTTTTCTCCTCTTGACAGAGGAAATGAAGTGCAGAAATAATTCCAGTCATGATTAAGTACAAAATGCCCGAGAAATGGATCCACTATGATAGAGCTGCGATTTTGGGAGAGCTAGCCGAGGCCAAGGGTGCCATCCTCGCTCTGAAGACTATCCCTTTCCAGCGACGCTGGGTCGAAGCGCTTCAGGCAATGCAGTTGAAGTTGGAGGTTGCCGGGACGTCGAAAATCGAGGGCGCAGATTTTTCGGGGGTAGAACTTGAAATCGCGCTGCGAGAGACGCCCGAGCAGCTGATAACCCGATCGCAGCGCCAGGCTCACGCCGCAATGCAAACCTACAAGTGGATTCCGACGATTCCCAATGATCGGCCAATAACCAAAGAGTTGATCTGCGAATTCCACCGCAGAATAATCACCGGGGCGGACGACGACCACTGTGCGCCCGGCGTGCCCCGGGGACGCGATCATAACGTGACATTTGGCGTTCCGCCGCATCGTGGGGCTGAAGGTGGAAATGAATGCGAGGCAGGCCTCTCGAACTTGGTCGATTCGATCCAGAAAGGATTTGGGGAGCACGACAACCTTGTACAAGCATTAGCACTGCACTATCACTTTGCTGCGATGCATCCATTTGCCGACGGCAACGGGAGAACTGCACGTGCTCTCGAATCCCTCTTCCTGCAAAGGGCGGGTATGCGAGATTCAACTTTCATCGCCATGTCGAACTACTACTACGACGAGAAGAAGCGCTATTTGGAATCATTGGCCGCCGTCCGGCAGCTTGACTTCGACCTAACCCCGTTTTTGAAGTTTGCATTGAAGGGGATTGCCCTGCAGAGCCAAAGGCTGGCAGACGAAATCAGCAGGCACGTCCGAATCGAGGTATATCGTGGGCTGATACACGACCTCTTCGGACGGCTGAGGACGCCGAGAAAGCGGGTAATCGCCAAACGGCAAATAGCAATCCTAGAACATTTGTTAACGTTCATCGAAGCCGATTGGTTCAGATTCTACGGAGACTGCTTAAGGTTCTACACAGATGTCCAAAACCCAGGGAAGGCGTTACTCCGAGACGTGAATCATCTCATCACGTTAGGGACAATCGGATTTCGGCAGGAACCAGGGCCGGGTCCAAGCAACGCCCCGATATTTTCCATGTGGGCTCGCCTCGACTGGCCATCAGAAATTACTGAGACCGAATTCTTTCAGAAACTCTCAAGCTCACCGAGAGCAAAAGGAACTCTGTTCATGCCCCGTTGACCAACTCACGATTCTCGGGATAACGAGGACTCAAAATGCACGACAGGTTGCGCGAGCGGTTTGCCCCTCCCTCACCCCGCACGATAAACTTCCCTTACCGCTGGCAAGGTCTTGAGCCTGCCCGATTCTCTTCCGGTCCGGCCCCTCCCAGTCCCCAAATCTCAGCGGCCGTGGCGGTCCCAATCCAATAAAGATTCACGAGTCAGTGCTTCAATTGCCTCTCTTCGCGGGAATAACCAGGTAAAAGCTCGCAGCCGTTGCCGGATCAATAAGCTGCTCATCGTCCCCGTTGATACCAATGCGAACCTGATGCAATTGGACCCCGCCCGCGCTCATCATGCACGGCTCGTCGCAGGCTGGATGCAGGAGCTCGAACAGACCGGGAGGCGCACCAGCAGGATCCGCCTTCACAGGTTCGATTTCGGCGATCGCCACATAGCGGCTTCCTAATGACCGGCGCAGAGTTTCTCCCATACTTTCCGGGGGCTGCTGTTGACCGCTGAACCGGCCGCCGAGCATCGGCGCGCTCAGAACGTGGCTCGTATGCGCGAACAGCAGGATGCTCCTGCCCCCGGCATTCTCCAGGGCCGTCAGAGCGTTCATCGCCATGGCCTCGTCCCGCTTGCTCATGGAGCGCCAGGCATCGGCAGGGATTCCGTGACCGGCCGGGAGCGCCGGCAGAGCGTCAAGGACCGCCGCGCTCTGCGCAACGATCACAGCGCAATGGTGTGCGGATTCGGGCGCATCCCGGCCGATGGACGAAGCCAGCTGGTCGCTGAGTTTGCGAAATGCAGTTTTCGCCTCTTCTGAAACTTGCGCCTGCGTAAGCCCCGGGATGACAGCCTTCGAGAAGCTCGCCTTCAGGCTTTCGCGCAGTGCGGCATCGTGGACACCATCGAGCGCGCACTCGACGGGCGTCATCATCGGCGCGCTACCCAACGGCCCGCCGAGGCTCAAGTCGATGCCCACGATGCCGACTTGCCTGCCCGCGGGCTTGCCCACGTTGTGCGCGCGCAGTTCGTCCAGCAATGCGACATTCCCCGGCAGGTTCCCGAAGCCCCACGTGAAGCCCCTGGCAGCCACATCCGACGGATTCCCCGGACCACCGCGTACGAAGCGATCGAGCAGGCGGGTGGCCCCGATGCTTTCTTCCGCTCCAAACTACATTTGAGGGTGCCCCCGGTCCCTCGCATTTGGGGACCGGGGACGCCACAGATGCCAACGATCGGGAGCTGCCCGCAATGGAAGTGCTCGCGGTGTTTGCCCGCCCTAAGTCCAGCACGATAAACTTTCCTTACCGCTGGCAAGGTCTTGAGCCGGCCCGATTCTCTTCCGGTCCGGCCCCTCCCAGTCCCCAAATCTCAGCGGCCGTGGCGGATCCAATCCAATGAAGATTCACGAGTACCAGGCGAAAGAAATCCTCGCGAAATACGGCGTCCCGGTTCCCAAGGGCGAAGTGGCCAACACGCTCGAAGAGGCCAACGACGTGGCGCGCAAGCTCTTCAGCGAAGGCGCGCACGGCGTCGTCGTCAAGGCGCAGATCCACGCCGGAGGCCGCGGCAAGGGCGGCGGCGTGAAGGTGGCCAAGTCGCGCGAAGACGCCGAGTTGCACGCGAAGAACATCCTCGGCATGCAACTGGTGACCCACCAGACCGGCCCGCAGGGCCAGAAGGTGCAGCGCCTGCTCATCGAGGAGACCGCGGCCATCGACCGCGAGCTCTACCTCGGCATCGTGCTCGATCGCGCCACCGGCAAGCTGACATTTATGGCGTCACAGGCCGGCGGCATGGAGATCGAAGAGGTCGCCGCGAAGACGCCCGAGGCCATCTATAAAGAGTCCGTCGACCCAGCCGTCGGCTTCGGCGCATGGCAGGCGCGCAAGCTCGCCTTCGCGCTCGGCCTCAAGCCCGCGCAGATCAACCAGGCAGTCGCGTTCTTCCAGAGCCTCTACAAAGCTTTCATCGAGACCGACGCCTCGCTGCTCGAGATCAACCCCTTCATCACAACGAAGGACGACAAGCTCTTCGCGCTCGACGCCAAGATCAACTTCGACGACAACGCACTCTTCCGCCACGCCGACATCAAGGCCCTCCGCGACGTAGCCGAAGAAGACCCGCTCGAGGTCGAAGCCTCGAAGTACGCGCTCAACTACATCAAGCTCGACGGCACCATCGCCTGCATGGTCAACGGCGCGGGCCTCGCCATGGCCACGATGGACATCATCCAGTACGCCGGCGGCAGCCCCGCAAACTTCCTCGACGTAGGCGGCGGCGCGACGCAAGAACAAATTGAACACGCCTTCGAAATCCTGCTCTCGGACAAGAACGTGAAGGCGATCTTCATCAACATCTTCGGCGGCATCCTCCGCGTCGATCGCCTCGCCACCGGCGTAGTCGCCGCCGCGAAGAACCTCAACGTCAAGGTGCCCATCGTCCTCCGTTTAGAAGGCACCAACGTAGAAGAGGGCCGCAAGATCCTCAAAGACTCCGGCCTCAACTTCCAGGTAGGCGCAACCATGAAAGAAGCCGCAGATCTCGTAGTCGCAGCCGCGAAGGGAGTGGCAGCCTGATGTCAGTTCTAGTGGATAACAACACACGCCTCATTGTTCAGGGCATAACTGGAAAAGAAGGAACGTTCCACGCGAAGGGCTGCGCGGAATATGGCACCAAGGTTGTCGGCGGCGTCACTCCCGGCAAAGGCGGCACGACCCACGAAGACTGGCCCGTATTTAATACCGTTCAAGATGCCGTCGCATCGACCGGCGCCAACGCCACCATGATCTTCGTCCCTCCGCCGTTCGCAGCCGACGCAATCCTCGAAGCCGAAGACGCCAGCATCCCGCTCATCGTCTGCATCACCGAGGGCATCCCCACGCTCGATATGGTCAAAGTCTGGGCCAAGATCAAGACCTCGAAGTCGCGCCTCATCGGCCCCAACTGCCCCGGCGTCATCTCGCCCGGCAAGGCCAAGATCGGCATCATGCCCGGCCGCATCCACAAGGAAGGCAGCGTCGGAATCGTCTCCCGCTCCGGAACCCTCACCTATGAAGCCGTCCACCAGCTCACGCAGCGCGGCATCGGCCAGTCAACGGCCATCGGCATCGGCGGCGACCCCATCATCGGCACCACCCACATCGACGCGCTGCGCCTGCTCAACGACGACCCGTGGACCGAAGCCATCATTATGATCGGCGAGATCGGGGGCACCAACGAGGAGAAAGCCGCGGCCTTCGTCAAGCAGCACGTCAAAAAGCCGGTCGTCGGATTCATCGCCGGCCAGACCGCGCCTCCCGGCCGCCGCATGGGCCACGCCGGCGCCATCATCTCCGGCGGCGAAGGCACCGCCTCCGGCAAGATGAACGCCATGCGCGAAGCCGGCATCCACGTAGTAGTCTCCCCCGCCGAAATCGGCGAGACCCTGGCCAAGGCCATCGGCAAAGCGTAATGAGTTGGGTGCCCCAGGTCTCTCGCATTTGGAGACCTGGGAGGAACGCCCGCGCCACCACCTCGCAAAGTATTAAGTTCCTTCGCGGGTGTCCCGGTCTCTCGCCTTTGGAGACCGGGGACCGGCGAGCGTGCGCGCACCTCACTCCATCCCCACCGCGTATCATTGTCATTCGCCGCGCGCGAGCCTCAAAGGCGCGCCATGCGATCAAAGAGCCTACAAGCATGAGAAAGATCCTTGCCGTTCTATCCTTCGCGGCCATCGCCGCATGCGTTTCAGCCCAGACCCCCGTAGTCCACACCGCCTCAGGCTCCCTCGCCGGCGTCAAAAGCCCCCAATCCTCCGTAGTCTCCTTCAAAGGCATCCCCTTCGCCGCCCCGCCCGTAGGCGACCTCCGCTGGGCCCCGCCCGCCCCCGCCGCCCCCTGGACCGGCACCCGCCAAGCCGACACCTTCGGCGCCAGCTGCATGCAGCACGAGCGCGACGAATTCCTCCCCTGGACCCACGCCTACCTCGCCCACAACGAAGTCAGCGAAGACTGCCTCTTCCTCAACATCTGGACCCCGCGCGTCTCCCCATCCGCCAACCTCCCCGTTGTCGTCTACATCCACGGCGGCGGATTCACCGAGGGCTCCGGCGGCGTCGAAATCTACGACGGCGAGCACCTCGCGCAAACCGGACTCGTCCTCGTCACCATCAACTACCGCCTCGGCATCTTCGGATTCTTCGCCCACCCCGACCTCACCGCCGAGTCCGCCCACCACACCTCCGGCAACTACGCGCTCCTCGACCAGATCGCCGCTCTCGCCTGGGTCAAGTCCAACATCCGCGCCTTCGGTGGAGACCCCACCCGCGTCACCATCTGGGGCCAATCCGCCGGCGCCTTCAGCGTCAACGATCTCCTCGCCTCCCCGCTCGCCGCCGGCCTCTTCCAGCGCGCCATGGCCGACAGCGGAATCGGCCTCGCCAGCCTGCCCATGCAGACCCTCCAGGCCGCCGAGCAGTCCGGCACGCAGTTCGCCGCCGCCCGCCACGCTTCCAGCCTCAAAGACCTCCGCGCCATCCCCGCCGCCGACCTCCTCAACGCCACCGGCCCGCGCTTCGGCCCCATCGTCGACGGCTACGTCCTCCCCGCCTCGCCATCCGATCCCAGCGCTGCCGGCAACGACGTCCCCGTAATCACCGGCTACCAGGCCAACGACGGCGCCCTCTTCGGCGCCCCGCCCAAAACCGTCGCCGACTACCAATCCCTCGTCATGCGCCAGTACGGCGACCTCGCCCCCGACTTCGAAAAGCTCTACCCCGCCGCCACCCCCGCCCAGGCCCGCGACATGATCACCCAGAGCATCCGCGACCGCGACCGCGTCTCCATGTATCTCTGGGCCAGCCGCCGCGCCGCCAGCCACCATCAGCCCGTCTTCACCTACTTCTTCACCCGCGCCATCCCCTGGCCCCAGCACCCCGAGTTCGGCGCCTTCCACTCCGGCGAGCTCCCCTACTTCTTCCTCAACCAGGACCACCTCGACCGCCCCTGGCAGCTGGCCGACGGTATCCTCGCCAAAGCCTCCGCCACCTACCTGAAAAACTTCGCCACCACAGGAAATCCGAACGGCAGCGGCGTACCCAACTGGCCCAACGTCTCCGCCTCCACGCCCCAAACCATGGAGCTAGGCGAAAAGATCGCCCCCATGCCCCTCGCGGAAAAGGATCGCCTCGACTTCTGGATCAAGTTCTTCAACTCCCCCGCCGGAGCCCACGCCCCACCCTTCTGATACCTGAACCCGTAAACGCGCCGGAGGCGCAGTGTTTGTTAGCCCCGCGCTTTAGCGTGGGGAATCCGAATTCCGCAATTTCGCTGCGGAGTCCCGTAGGGACGGCGCACGTCTGATCCCTGACCCCTGATCCCTGAACCCTGTTCGTTATCATCGAATCCAGATGAGCCAACTCAAGCAGCTCCTCAAACCCCTGGCCGAAGACGGCGCCGCCTTCACCCGCCAGCAAGCCGCCGCGGCCCTCGAAGAAATCCTCACCGGCCAGGTCCCTGAAGTCGAAATCGCCGCGCTCCTCGCCGTCCTCGCCACGCGCGGCGAGCAGGCCCCCGAGCTCGCCGGCTTCGTCGACACCATGCGCGCCCGCGCCGTCCCCCTCCCGCTCACCCCCGCCGAGCGCGAATCCCTCGTCGACACCTGCGGAACCGGCGGCGGCGGCCCGCTCACCTTCAACATCTCCTCCGGAGCAGCCCTCGTCGCCGCCGCCGCCGGAGCCAGCGTCGCCAAGCACGGCAACCGCGCCGTCACCTCGCAGTGCGGGTCGGCAGATGTCCTCGAAGCCCTCGGCGTCCCCGTCACCCTCCCGCCCGCGCTCGCCGTCGAGTGCCTCCGCGCCACCGGATTCGTCTTCCTCTTCGCCCCCCACTACCACCCCGCCATGAAAGCCCTCGGCCCCCTCCGCCGCGCCCTCGGCTTCCGGACGATCTTCAACCTCTGCGGCCCGCTCACCAACCCCGCCGGAGCCCGCGCCCAGGTCATCGGAGTCCTCGCCCCCAGCCGCGTCCTCCTCGTCGGCCGCACGCTGGCAGAACTAGGCGCCCGCCGCGCCTTCGTAGTCCACGGCTCCGACGGCATCGACGAGCTCACCACCACAGGCGAGTCCGTAGTAGCCCGCATCGAAGAAGTCTCAAACGAAGAAAGCACCACGACCGAAGGCGCCGGCGAAGCTCAGGACAGCGCGCGCCCGCAATTGAAAGCCGCCCGCATCACCCCCGAAATGGCCGGAGTCCCGCGAGCCAAACTCGAGGACTTCACCGGCGGCGACGTCGCCACCAACGCCAAACTCCTCTACGACGTCCTAACCGGAATCAAAGGCGCGCGCCGCGACATAGTAGTCCTAAACGCCGCCGCAGCCCTAGTAGCCGCCGGCCTCGCAGGAGATCTAAAGGAGGGCGTAGCCATGGGCTACGAAGCCATCGACAGCGGCCAGGCCGCCGCCACCCTCGCCAAACTCCGCCAGTTCGGCGAGGAACACGGCAGGGGTTAGCTTCCTGCGACTCCATTCGAACAGCGTGCGCTTTCGCACTTGGCGCGTCATTCTGAACTGACATTGACCCTGAGTCCAATAAAGAGCTCGCGGAGAAGATGGCGGCCGTGGATGTCCCGGAGAAATTCTGGAGTCTTTCAGCGACGGGCTGGACTGCCCTCGGTTCGATTATCAGCGCCCTTTCTGTTTTAGCTCTGTCGATCTTCAATGCACTGTTCTTAATTTCCGCAAGACGGTCCGCTCGCGCTTCGGAAGCGCAAGCCCGCGCCGCGAATGACGCACTGGCGCTGAGCCGAGAATCTAATTCAATTGCGCTCTCAGGTTCTCAGCAGCATCAGCGACCCTGGGTGGGTCTCGCTGTTACACCGTCAGTGTTTGTAGTAAATGCAATGAACCTAGCGCCCCCGGCCATTGAAGTTGGCCCGGTGAAAATCGACAAGGACGGTACGGCATCCGCTACCTATTGGGTTAGGTTCAAGAACTATGGTGAATCACCGGCGCAGAGCGTTTTGGTGCGGGCGTCGCTAATGGTGACCGAAGATTTGAAAGATATCGAGGCGGAACAGCTTAACCTTACAAAGCCAAATCAGGATAAATCAATTGGTCAACTTGTGTTTGCGGGCGGAGTGGCCGGATGGGGTCCACATCTGTATTCCCCAGCGCACGGATGAAAAGCGCTACATTCGATCATCTTTTTGAAATCTGGGTTGTCGGGGCAATCTGTTATTGGGACAAGTTTGGGAACCACTACTACACCGGGTTTCGCTACTGGATGGTTGTCCCAGAGACGGGGCGACCACATCGTTTTCAAGCCTCCCCAGGTAGCGAGGTTAGCGGACCTTTCTGGAACCAAGGCACAGGCGGCATGGTCAAGTAGCGAAGTGAACGGGCGGGTGACTCACCTTAGCGCCGATTCGAGTGGCCCACCCGCGTCCCCATTCGGCCGCTAGGACGCGGACACAAACCACGTGCAAGCAGGCCGATGAATCAATCCCTAGAGCGACGCCTGCCGATCACTGACAACACACCTTCGAATTTCGCCAATACACTGACCTATAATTCATCTCAAATCCAGTGCCATTTTCGTACGGGAGCACAGCGTCATGCCACTCCAGACTGAGGCGTCGCCAGAGAGACTCGAGGAACGCAGTCCGGGAATCATCAAGGAATGGGTGCGTCCAATTTTCATCAGTATCATTGGTGGGATTATCGCCGGAATCGCCGTCGGCGTTGCTCAGTATATGGAATTGAAGAAGATTGAGCACAACATCCAGGCTGAGAAGGATCAGAGGCTGTTGGGCCTACAGGGGGTGTGGCTTCTCGAAACTCGTAACAGAAGCGCAACCATGACCAGATACGAGGGACTTCAAGTCCAATACATAGCGGTCATCGCTGTCGATTCCAATTTCAACGTGCAGGGCACCGCATATAAGGTGCGGGAGAAGGACAAGGATGCGCAATCCGAGAAGGAATACAAAAGGGACGAGCGGTCTAGGAGCACCTTGCACGGCACCTTAGTCCAGAATCAATTAACCCTTCTCTTTGACACCGAAAATGCGCAAGGACTTCCGAGTTTTCAGACTATCGAAGCCCAGTTTCACCTGGGACATCCGGGACCCCGGATCGCTGGATCGTTTTCTGATGAAGTCGGTTCACAGAATGGCGAGGTGTGCGGACGAAAGTTGCTCGATGCAAGGACCAACGGCGAGAACTGGTTCTCCTGCGACTAACTCAGTGCTGAGCGAGATGCCCGCGAATGTCCTCAGCTAGGGCTTGAATCGTCGCGCCTCCATCGCTTCCTTCTCGGCAATACTCTCCGGCGCTACAGATAGCTGATTCGGAAACAAAGCAAAAAGGGGGCCGCTTATCCCGACCGTTGATTTTGAAGCAGAGCTGATAGGTCTTGGGGAGCCCAGCGCCAGGAATAATAGGGACAAACACCAGTTCGCCTGGCCCTGAAATCCTGACTCTCTTTCGGTTCATGTCGAACGCTACAATGTCACTATAGGCAGCCTTCTGGATGATAGCTCCGTCAAGACGTTCAATGAGGACTGCGTTGCTTGTCTCCGAACCCGGCCAAATCTTCACCTTTTCAGCTGCTGATGGTTTGATCCACTGAACTGTGTAGAACTTTGCCTCTGATGCGTTTCCCGCGATGGAGAAACTGGCGTCGGTCGCCGGGACAGAGGCTGGCGCGGATCCGTGCTCGCCTGTAGCAGTTAATCTCTGAATCGTCCGCGCCGCATACTCACCGATCTTCACCTGTACGTTCTGCCCTTCCGCCGGACATGTGACTGAACTTCTCCACGGACAATTAAATCCCATGGGAAAGAAATCGAAGACATGTGCGACACCGCCGATACTGAGATCGAAGGTGACGCGCGAACCAGAACGCCGGTTGGCTGCATTGAGGACGCGGACGGAATCGAGGGGAACCTCGAAGACTTTGTTGTCGCCTTTATATCGGGACAGGGTTCCCGTCGAAATAGTTAGAGTTCCGCCTTCACACATGGGTTGGCCAACCTCTTCGCAAGCAGTCAGCGGAATACCAGCGCGTAAGTCAAGGATCCGGTCCCATGCTGCGAAGGCCTCCTCCGAGCGGCCGGCTGCCATCGATGCATGTCCGACCCAGTGCCAGGAGAGAGGAGACTCCGGACTTATGATCTCGGCCTGCCGAAAGAAGCCAAGTGCAGCGCTAAAGTCGTTACCGTGATACGCCCGTTGTCCGCGGCTCATGCATTCTGCAAACGATTCGCAGACTAGGTCCAACTCGTTTGACATCGATCCCAATTGAGTTTGGAGTTCCTTCTCAAGGAGAGGATCCTCGAGATCTTTGATTTTGCTGTTTTGTGCCGCAATTTTGTCCCGGAGGATCGCAATCTGTCCTGCCGAACGGTCCGGAGAATTCTCGAGATCATCGACCTGCTTCTGAAGCGCGGCAATGTTCGCCTTTTGTTCCTCGATCTGCTTCGTCTTGTCGGCAATGATCCTGTCTTTCTGGATCAGTTCTTGCTGAAGAGATTCGATTTCGCCGTTGGCTACTTCCAGTCGTCCGCGCAGAATGGCCGCATCGTTCGCGGTCGTCGGATCCGACTGGCTCAGCACATCGATCTTGCTCCGTAGCAAAAAATATTCGCGTTGCGCTTCAAGCACACGCTGTTCGGCTTCTCGGGCCGCTTCCGGGGAGGGCGCGCTCTTAAGCTGTCGTTGGAGTATTTCAACCTGCGTCGTAAGATCATAAACCTGGATATCTAGTGCGCTGATTTCTTGATCCCTTTGGGCGATTTCACTGATAGCTTTTTCAAGTTCTGCGCGTAGTTGCCAGGTCTCCCCCGCTTTGGCAGGATCATTTGAGGTAGCGAGGAAATCGACGAGCTTCCGCGTAACGTCAAGGTAACCCTTGACCGTCTTCACGTAGGTTGTCGGCGCGTTGGTCAGCTTTTTTCCGGAGTCGGACGTGTGCCATTCGTCTGGCGGGACACAAGGCTTTTTCCCTGTATAGGTAATGCCGTTGAACCTGTTGGTGAAGCTGCATGAATCTACTTCCTCTTCTCCTAGATTCCAGGCGGCGAGGGCGAGATCGATTGGGTCGTTTGACAACTTGGAGTACTTGTCGAGGAGATTGCGCAGTTGCTTGGCACCCTTTTCGGAAGTCTCTTGAATATCATGTGGGTCCTGAATGCCCAGATTTTTGGATGTGGTAGGCATGAACTGACCGAGCCCTTCCTCACCGCTGCAGCCCTGGACGTCGGGGTCCCATTTACTTTCGTACCAAAACAACGCGAGAAGAAGTGCAGGATCGACGCCATATTTTCGAGCAGCCGGGTCGGCCTTGATCTCGACGTTAATGATTTTTTCCAGCGTGATCTTTGAGTTCCCGCAGTGCGATTTGGGCTTCGTGGGTGCGACCGCCGCATTATTTCGTAGCGGACTTACAGGAGCTGAGCTCGACTGGCAGGCATATGGCTTCAATTGGGCGCACAGGAGAAGAACCGCCAGAACTAAGGCGAAGAATCGCAGAGGCCTCCGCACTTGCACGCCATACCTCCAAGCTGCCAATAGCAATGGGATGTGATTTCGATACCGGCTTCTGACTGCTGCGAAATGAGACTTGAATTATAGTCGCGAAGTATACCAGTTCCTGTTTTGGAGAGAAAGGAAGGCGAGTTAGAAACTTCGATGGAAACCTGGGGACAGACGGGATGTTCGCCACAATCTCCGGCGATGGCAACCCACCCAGGGTAGAAGGAATTCAGGGAAACGTCCGCCCCCAGTCTTTCGGTCTGCTATAATGAGGATGGTTAGAAACAGGTCCCGTCAATGCCCGCCCAGAGCGGGCATTCGCATTTCAGGGGGAGGAATCATGCCGGCCTGGCGCCTCGGCGAATGGCCCGCTCTCATTCGCCGGATATTCGCCTTCCGGCCCCAAGATTTTGACCACGCATGTAGTTCGCTTCCGCAACATATGTAGTTCATCTCCACCATGTATGTAGTAGAGCTCCCGTAACTGTTCGCCAAATCTTCGCCTAAATGGCGCGCCGGAACGCTCGGAAGCGTGACTTGTGAACTGCGAACCGCTAACTGCGAACTCCGCACTTCCCGGTGAATGCCGCAACTTGAGGTACCAGCTTGTCAAGCCCCGGGTGAGCCAAAAAAGCACCGGAAATGAGGCAAGAACAGCAAAAAATACCCCCCTCCCCCCCCCTTAAATAAGTCAAAAAACTCGAATGTTGAAAACAAATAACTTATCTAAAGAACACCCTCGGCTTGTCCCACAAATTGGAACAACTGGGGCGAAAACCCATCCGTTACGGTGCCATTAAGGCCATCAAACGACGCAAAAATCCAAAGCCACGCGATCGCGCAAGGCTGTCCAAAGCCCGGATGCGGGAGATTCTGAGCGATATGCGAGCGGCGCTGGAGAATCGACCGGAATTTGCGCTTCAGGCGGGTTCTCGTTCCGGGCTTAAGAATCAGCCGGTGTCGACTCGGTCATCGGATCGCGGGGGGGGGGGCGGACTCTGTGCCGCCGCATCCGTGCAGCCGCTCATGCAGGGCCAGGCACTCGCGAAGCGTCTCAAGGCGAGCCCGTTCAACGGTATAGTCCGCCCGCACCGCCCGGAAATCCATCACCCTGTCCTGATGTCCTTCGCCCGCAATCTTCGCCGCAGAAGCCGAGCTGTGCGTGATCGCACTCACGCACGCATGGATCAGCAATCCAAGCTCTCTCCGCTCCCGGCATTGAAACTCTGACATGGACGCGCGGCCTGTCTCTCCTCTGAGTTCGAGCCTGTTTGGCCGCCTGGGGTTTTTCCCAGGTGCCATCGGACGCATCGTAACCCCGAAAACCCCGCACCGCAAGCACCAATCAATGCCGTGACCGCTTCTTCCCGTCCCCGCGGTCCGGTCCCGCGCTCATCTGATCCAGAGGCACCCCGGCCGCCTTGAGCCGGCCCTTGATGCTTTCCAGGTCCTTGACCAGGGCTTCCCTCTGCTCCTGGGTCGGGCTCAGCCGCGGCAGAAAAGTGCGGATCGTGTCGTATGCCTTCCGCGCCTCGACTATCCGGCGAGCCCTGTCCTCGGCGATCTTTGTCGTGTCAGCCAGGTCCAGCAGCGTCAAGGCAGTTTTCGCGTCCGTCATCAGCAGTTCAATCGTGGCCTCGTTCGTGTCGGCCATATTTTGTTCAAGTGACTTGGGCCTCATAAAACCTCATAAATCTCCTTGGATTCAATCCGGCCCGTCCGAGTTTTCAAGGCATGTTGACCAGGTCACCTTTCCGGTCCCTCGTCCATGACCTCTGCATTACCGCCGCCGCATTCGGAAGCCTGAGTCGATGAGGATCGCCACCAGCCCGAAGAGCATCGCCAGATCCGTCCGCGCCTCGTGGATGAAGCCCAGAATCCCATGGTGCTCCGCGGCCTTGGGCACGCCGAATCGCCCGATCGCGTGCCCAACCAGAATCGCGACTTTTGGTGGTGAAGATCGCCGTCCCGATCACGCACAAGAGAACAACCGCCGCCTCGCCAGCCCACAGATTCAGCAGCACTAACCTTTTCACAAAGCTGCGCGGCCCCGCCCTGACACGAAGCCACAAAGCCGGAGGAGCTACGCAGAGACTCGTCCACGAGCCGCACTTATGTCCGATAATTTTTGATTCGCGCGAATAGATCTACCCGAGGAACGAATGGGCAGAGTGGAAGAGGAAGCCGGGCCATTCGACCCGGCTGTGCTTCGAGTGCTTCGAGTCCACCTGAATGATCACAACCTGCTGCTTGCGGTCCCGCAGGATCGTGACCGGCACCGACCTGCCCTCGTTGGCGCGCATCCCGCGGTCCCAGTCCGCCGTGGTGGCAATCGGATCATTGCCTACCTTCAGGACGATGTCGTAAGGCTTAAGCCCCGCCGCCGCTGCCTCGCTCTTGTGCGCCACCTGCTTCACCATCACGCCCGAGGGAATATTCAGGTAATCGGCCATTTGACCGGTGAGCGCTTCCACCATCACTCCCACATTCAGGGCCCCGGCAAACAGCGACATATGCCACCCGCCGACCCCATTGCTTCCATTTGAGAAACCCATACCCGATGGCGGCGGCGGAACATCATCGCTGGAGTTCATTTTGCTCCAGGCTTGCTGTTCCATCACCTTGCGGTCGACCAATTGAAGCGTGAAGGATTGCTGGGCGCCGTCGCGAATGATCGCGAGCGTAACTTTTCGCCCGATGGGAAATTCGCGCATGACCCGGCTGAACTGCTCTTCGCCTTCGATCTTCTGGCCGTTGACCTCGGTGATCACGTCGTTGACGTGGAGGACCGTACCTGCAGGAGCGTCGTGGTCAATGAGAGTAATGAGGGCTCCGCTGCGGTCTTTGAGACGGAGCTTCTGGTAGGAATCTTCGTCGACGTCGGTAACCAGGACGCCGAGATAACCGGGCGTATGGGATAAGAGCGGATTAAGTTCGCGGAGTATGTGGCTGACGCCGGATTGCGCGGTCAGGCCGGGCGGAGCAGCAACAAGCGCCAGTCCGGCCCCTGCCAGGATGGCGGTTCCAAGGTATGTGTACGGCCTCAAAAGGGACTTCATGGTGTTCCTCTCACCTGCGGTAGCCCGGCGCCCGCTCTGCGGCAGGTCAACCGGGAACACTTTACGGCATTTTGAGCAAGTTTTCCATAGGTATCGTTCGCTGACCCATGGGAGCCACTCATCTATTGGACGCTCGAAATGATGCTTTGCGAGTTAGTACGCTCCTTATTCTCCTTGAAATTGACTGCGGACGTCTGACCCGTCCCATTTCGGGCGCCTGTAATCTCCCGGGAGGGTCGTTGTCAGCCGGGACTGCCGCCGCGGTTGTCGAAATAACTGCGGACTACTGGATCTCGGCGACCTGGCTCAGGACCTGCCGGGAGACGAGGCGGATTTTGGGACTCCGGTCAGAGTTGGCGACCGACAGCAAAACCTGGCGCACACTCGTGTCGGCCTCAACTGGGACAAGCATATTCACAGCCACGGTCCGGATATGCGGGTCGCTGTCGTGCAGCAGGGCTTCAAGAACCGCATCGCGCACTCGAAGGTCCTGGGCCACATAGGGCTGCAGGCCTTCGAGAGCCTTCTGCCGGACGCCTGCGTTGCGGTCGTACCGGAGGGCCTGGATGAGCGCATCGCGGATGCCGTCCGGCTGGCAGCTGTGGCCTGCGCGGCACTCATCGGCGAGCAGGCCCACGGTTTGATCCCGGATACCCGGGTTGGAAGCGTTCGCGCTGGCCACCATGAGCAACTGCCTGATGTTGGGATCATCGAGAGACCCCCGCACTTGCTGCGGCACGAGGGCGTTGAAGTGAACTTCAACCAGCTCGCTGTTGGGCTGGCGGACGATCGAGGAAATGTTCGCGATCTCCATGTCACCTGACGACGATGCGGAAACCTGAGTTGCATCGGGCACGGGCTGCGCAGTGGCGGATTCGCTTGCACGAGCCGCGTGCGTCTGAGCAATGTGATATCCACCAAGGCTGCCGGCGCCGGCGCCGATGATCAACAACAGTCCGGCGGCGATGGGCGCGGCCTGGAGGCTGGCGGCGTTGTTGCGGACCGTCTGGAGCACGCGCTCGATCCAGCGCTTGGGCGGAATGGCGTCGAGGGCTTCTTCGAGGCGCATGCGCGAGCGTGCGACAAGATTCGGGTCGGGGTCGGCAACGGGGTAGGCATCCGCAAGCAGTTTCAGGGCGCGCAATTGCTCCCGTTCGTCATGGCAGGCGGTGCAGGTTGCGAGGTGCCGGTCGAGTTCGTGGGCGGCATCGTCAGCGAGCTCACCATAGGCGGCCATGACGATGCGCTCGTGGGCCAATTCGCAGTTCATACTAACGTCCTTCCAGCCTCAAAAAGGTGTTGCCAGACCGCGGTATTCATCACCGCAGACCCGCCAGTTGCCCGCGCAGTTTCTTGGTTGCGCGGAAGAGTGTGTTCTTGGCGGTTTCTTCCGTGGTGTGGAGCATTTCTCCGATGGTGCGCAGACGGAGGCCCTGGTAGTGCTTGAGCTCAAAGACCATGCGCTCGCGCGGGGTGAGTTTCGAGAGCGCATCCTGAATGCGGGAGCCGAGGACCTTGCGGTCGAGCTCGCGGGCGGGGTTTGAGAAGGCCCGCTCGTCGGAGACTGAGGCGAGGATGTCGATTTCGTCTCCGGAGTGGTCGACGATGACAGCCTGGTCTTCGCGGCGCGTCTTGCGGCGGCGCAGCTGATCGAGGCAAAGATTGGTTACGATCCGGTAGATCCAGGTGTAGAAGGAACACTCAAAGCGGAAGTTGCCGATGTAGCGGTAGGCCTTGAGGAATGCTTCCTGGTAGATGTCTTCGGCGTCCTGCTCGCTGCCGGTGAGGTGCAGTGCAAGGCGCAAGACCTGCTGCTCGTATTGGCGGACGAGGGCGTCGAAGGCTGCGCGGCTGCCGGACTGGGCTTCCCGGATGAGCTCCATTTCGGGCGCACGGGACTCGAGACGGCTTTGGCCGCGGTTGGGGTTGTCAATGGCCCTGGTGGTCGACATGCCGGTATGCGCCCTTGGGGGCGATTGTACCGCTCCGGCGGGGTGCCATGGCAGTGCCGAGATCGAGTTAGGGCGGGGGTAACTTGCCGCTTCCGTGGCCATCAGGTCTCCGTGCTGGGGGACAAGGCATCGTTCCGCTGCATTCGGATGGACGGGTTGGAGGGCGATTTGTGAGCGGGGAAGGCAGCCGTCGGGTGCCGACTATCAGCGGTCAGATGCCACGGGTAGACTGAGGCCATGACGGGAAATCTTTTTGAGAGTGCGGCTGGCACGGGAAAAGCGGGTGTGGAATGGATCACGGCGCACTGTGACGGCGGGTCTCGGGGGAATCCGGGCCCGGCGGGTTACGGAGCGGTGATCACGAACGCGCAGGGGCAGGTGCTGGCTCGGCTGAGCGAATTTCTTGGAGTGCAGACTAACAATTATGCCGAGTACGCAGGCCTTCTGGCCGCGCTGAAGTGGGCACTCGAACATGGGGAGCCGCGCCTGCGGGTGGTGTCGGACTCCGAGCTGATGGTGAAACAGATGAGGGGGCAGTACAAGGTAAGCTCGCCGGGGCTGCGGCCGATGTGGGAAGAGGCGAAGCAGCTGGCGCGGAGACTCGAAAAATTCGAGATGAGTCACACGCTGCGCGGGGGAAATAAGGAAGCGGACAAGCTGGCGAATGAGGCGATGGATCGGGGGATGGGGAAAGGCAGCGGAGTTAGCGGGGTCAGGGCCGATGCTTACGCTCGTTCGCCGAAGCCAGGCCAGCCCGCGGCCAATGCATCGAAACAGCCGCGGCAGGTGATCGAGGGATATGTAAAGGATGGGGTGGTGCACCTGCTCGAGGGCGAGCTGCCGGATGGGATTTTTGTGAAAGTCGTGCGCGAGTGACTCCTCCGAAATGCAGCCCGGGCCGGCGTTGGCGTGAAAATTGGCACAAACGGGAGGCTGGATTTCTTCCCACAGGCGAAACTACACTTAAGAGACGGGGTCCCCCAGTAGATACAGCAATATCCAGCCTTGGTTCTCCTTCTGTTACGAGGAACGCGACAGGAGGAAATTGAATGAGAAAACAAAGGAACGCGAGGACGCCTTTCTGTAGTTGGCGGGCCGTTGCGCTCTCGGGCTGCCTGATCGTGGCCGCGTGGGTCGTTGCCGCCTGCAGCAACACCTCCATGTCAATCGGAATGCCAGGCCAGATGGCGACGGTGAATGTTCACGTCAGCGATCCGGCAACGTGCGAGGCCCCAACAGGCCCCTTTTCGCACGTATACGTGACGATTACGGATGTCGAAGCTAACGTAAGCTCGATGGCGGGCGACAGCGATAGCGGATGGGTGGATCTGACACCGAATCTCAAGGGCTCGCCGATGCAGATCGATCTGCTGGGGCAGGCGAACAACCAGTGCTTTCTGGCAACGCTGGGCGATGCGCAGCAACTGCAGGCCGGAAATTACCAGCAGATCCGTCTGATCCTGGCGGGCGACGGGACCAGCATTGCGGGCGACGCCTGCGGAGGTTCGACGAATTGCGTCGTCCTTGCTTCGGATTCGAGCGTTCATCCGCTGCTGCTATCGAGCGAGGCGAAGACAGGGCTCAAGATTCCTTCGGGTCAGATTGCCGGCGGCGGGTTCAATGTTGCCGAAGGGAAGACGGAGGATCTGGACATCGACTTCAGCACCTGCGAGTCGATCGTGCATGAGGGGAATGGCCAGTATCGGCTGAAGCCGGTGCTTCATGCGGGCGAGGTGAGCACAACTTCGACGTCGATCAACGGCAAAGTGCTCGAAAGCGCCTCAGGGAATGTGGTGCATGGCACGGTATTGGTGGCAGTGGAGCAGAAGGATGCGGGCGGCGTGGACCGCATTGCGCGTGCGACGCTGGCAGGCCCAGATGGATCGTTCGTGTTCTGCCCGTTGCCCGCAGGGACCTATGACGTTGTGATCGTTGGCACGCGGGCGGATGGGGCGGTCTATGAGCCATCCATTGTCACCGGGGTTGCAGTCGGGAGCGCGGCGGGCGCTGTGAATCTGTACCTCGCGGGCGTGGCGTCGACGAGTTCACTGACTCTTGCGGGAATGGTGACCTCGCAAAACACCAATGCGGGCACGATTGCCGACGTTTCCCTCAGCACTTTGGAGACGGTGAACTCGACGACCTACACGATTCCGTTGCCGCCCACGCCCGCGCAGAGCTCGGCGACACTCACGCTGGAAACGGCTCCCCCAGCAGGGATGGCGACGTGCCCCGCGGCCACAGACTGCGCGAGCTACAACATGGTGGTGTCTTCAGGACCGGCTTACATCGGCGCATGGTCAGCGGGCGGAACGATGCTGACAGCAAGCGCAACACCCGCGGCGTATGTGGTGGACGGACATGCATTCGTACCCGGATCGGGAGGCACAGCGGATTGCAATCCAAGCGAATTGCAAGCAGCAGCGTATGGCGCGACGGCGATCGGGCCGGTGCAGACGCTGGCATTTGTGCAATGCCAATGAAGGGTGGTCGAAGGCCAATAACCAGGAGTCGGTCAAGGGCCAGAGGCCGGTGATCGATCAGTAGTCAGCCGCCAGGTGCGATGGCGACTGAAAACTGATCGCGGACGAGTGAGAGCTACTTCTTCGCGGTTCCGAATCTCTTCGCGACTTCATTCCAGTTGACGACGTTCCACCACGCGGCGAGGTACTCGGGACGGCGGTTCTGGTACTTGAGGTAGTAGGCGTGTTCCCAGACGTCGTTGCCAAGGATGGGATACAAGCCCTGCGACAGCGGCGAATCCTGGTTCGGCGTGGTGATGACGGCGAGCTTGCCGCCCTTCCATATCAGCCAGCCCCAGCCGGAACCGAATTGCTTCGCCGTGGTTTCGTTGAACGTCTTCTTGAAGGCGTCAAAGTCGCCGAAGTCGGACTTGATCTGATCGGCGAGGTCGCCTGAGGGCGCGCCACCGTGGCCATGGCCAGCGGGTCCCATGATTGTCCAGAACATGGAGTGATTGGAGTGGCCGCCCGCGTTGTTGCGAAGCACGGTGCGGACATCCTCGGGGATCGCATTCAGGTCGCGGAGCAGGTCGTCGGTTGATTTCTTTGCGAGTTCGGGGTGCTTCTCAAGAGCTCCGTTGGCATTGGTGACATAGGCCTGGTGGTGCTTGTCGTGGTGGAGCTTCATGGTTTCGGCATCGATGTAGGGTTCGAGAGCCGCGTAGTCGTAAGGGAGCGGTGGAAGTTCGTATGCCATTTCGGGGAATCTCCTCCATTAGGAATTGTACTGAGGCGGGTTGAGGGGAGGCGCGGGAGGCGGGGAAATCGGACCACACGTTGTGGATGCGGCGACGCGGGGAGAGGATTCCTCAAACCTGGCGCATGTGGCTTTGACGCGAGAATTCTCGTAACTTTCGCGACTGCCGTTCATCTACAGGCGATAGCATCGGATTCGAGATTTCTTCCGCTTGAAGCGGCGATGAGTGACCGGAACCGCGCATGAACAATCTGAATCTTTATCGGTGGCTCCCGCAGCAGGGTGAGGCTTTTGGCGCGCCCGGGCTCGAACCGCGTTGGACTTCGAGCGTAAAGGACGCGGTGGGCACGGCGTATTCGGCATCGAGCCGCCTGTGGTTTACCTGCTCGCACGGGATCGTGAACGAGATTTACCACCCCACAATCGACCATCCGCAGGTGCGGGACATGGAGTTCCTGATCACCGATGGAGAGACATTTGCTCACGAGGAAAAGCGCGACCTGGATTGGGAGTTCGACTATGTCGATCCGGACGCGCTGGGGGCAAGGTATGTGAACCGGGACCGGCATGGGCGCTACACGTTGACCAAGGAGATCATCTCCGATCCGCACCGTTCAACCCTGCTGGTGCATGTAAGGCTGGAGGCCGAGGCGGTGTTGCTGAGCCGATTGAAGGTGTATGCGCTTCTTGCGCCGCACCTCGATTGCGGCGGAGCGGGAAACACGGCGCGCGCGGTGGACGTTGCGGGTTACAAGATGCTTGCCGCATGGAAAAACGGCTGGACCCTCGCAATGGGAGCCAGTTGCGGGTTTGCGCGTGTGAGCTGCGGGTTCGCGGGCGCCAGCGACGGATGGCGCGACATCAAGGAAGACTTCACGATGAACTGGGAGTTTGGCTCGGCGACCAACGGAAACCTCGCTCTGACCGGCGAAGTGGATCTGGAGTGCCCGCAGCACAACGGAAGCAAGGGGGATGGCACGACAGGTGTGCGGGAATTCACAGTGGCGATCGGGGTTGGCGACACTCTGCATACATCGCTGCAGAAGACGGTGATGGCAATGGCGACGCCGTACGAGCGTCTCCGTTCACGCTTTATCGAGCAGTGGCATCGTGCGCCAAGCCCGGCGTGGCTGGCGGAAAAATCGCAGGATGGCGGAAGGCTGATGCGCGCCAGCCACAACGTTCTGCTGGCACATGAAGACAAGACGTACGCAGGGGCATTTGTAGCATCGGCGTCGATTCCATGGGGGCGAGCCAAGGGCGACGACGACCTGGGCGGGTATCACCTAGTGTGGACCCGCGACATGGTGCAGACGGCGACAGCGCTGCTGGCCTGCGGACGAGCCGAAACGGCGCATCGGGCGCAGGTGTATCTTGCGTGCACCCAACAGCCCGACGGAGGATTCGCGCAGAACTTCTGGGTCGACGGGCGGCCGTACTGGTCGGGCGTGCAGCTGGATGAAGTGGCGTTCCCGATTATCCTGGCGTGGCGTTTGTGGAAAGGCGGCATTCCGGCGCAGGTGCATGTCGTGCCGTTCGTGGAACGGGCAGCGGGATTCCTTGTGCGCAAGGCGCCGATCACGCACCAGGAGCGGTGGGAAGAGAACGCGGGGTATTCGCCCTCCACGCTTGCGGCGGCGATTACGGCCCTGATCTGCGCCGCGGAGTTGATCAAGGAGAACGGATCGGACGAGCTTGCCGTGTTCCTGGAAGAGTTCGCCGACTGGATCGAAGAGCATCTCGAGATGTGGACCGTCACGAACAACGGCGTCCTACTACCGGAGGTAAAGCGGCATTACATGCGCATCCGTCCGCCGGAGAAGGGCGAAGCGTACGCCTGCGAGAGCTGCGGAACGGAGACCATTCACATCAACAACCGCCCTCCCGGTACGCGCGATACGTTCGAGGCGCGCGAGATCATCGACGGAGGATTTCTTGAGCTGGTGCGTTACGGCGTGCGCCGGGCGGACGATCCGCTGATCGTGGACACGCTGAAGGTGGTCGACGCGGTGCTCAAGCGCGAGCTTCCGCAGGGGCCGGGATGGCTGCGATACAACTGGGACGGATATGGCGACACAGCAGATGGCGATCCGTTCAAGGGCTGGGGTCAGGGACGCCCCTGGCCTTTACTGACAGGCGAGCGGGCGCACTACGAACTCGCCGCTGGACACGACATTGAAGAGCTGATCAGGACCTACGAGAATTACGCAACGGCGGGACAGATGCTGCCCGAGCAGGTGTGGGAAGCGGATGACTTGCCCGAGAAAGGATTGCGCAGGGGGCAGCCCGCCGGGTCGGCCTCGCCGCTCGTGTGGGCGCACGCCGAGTATCTCAAGCTGCTGCGGTCGGCGAAGGATGGCAAAGTATTCGATCGCGTGCAGCCAGTCTATGACCGCTATTGCACTCCGGAGGGCCGATCCCGAGTGCGGCGCGGCGTAGAGATCTACACCTTCAGACGGCCCATTCAGAAAATAAACTCCGGCGATACACTCCGCATCCTAGACGCCGAGCGGTTCGAAGTAGTGTGGACCGACGACGGCTGGAAGACCACACGCTCAACGAGCGGCCGCAACCTCGGCAGCGCGGGTTACTGCGCCGATGTTCAAGCAGCCGCCGGCTCCGGACAGCTATTATGGACTTTGCACTGGCCCGATGCAGGCCGATGGCTTGGGTACAATGTGACGGTGGAGATCGTACCTGGATAAATGCATTTACTTAAAGGAAATCGACATCCAGTGAAAGGAATTCTATGACGACGACCCCGGCTGCGCTTTCCCTCGATCAGCTTTCCATTGATACTCTTCGGCTGCTCGCCGTGGACGCCGTGCAGAAGGCCAACAGCGGCCATCCTGGGGCGCCGCTGGGCTGCGCGCCGATCGCATACCTGCTGTATCACAAGCTCATGAAGCACAATCCCACTCACTTTAAGTGGGCGGACCGGGATCGCTTCGTGCTTTCGAATGGGCACGCTTCGGCGCTGCTGTATTCGACGCTTTATCTCTGCGGCTATGACATGACGCTTGACGACCTCAAGTCGTTCCGGCAATGGCACTCGAAGACGCCGGGACACCCGGAGAGCGGCGAGGCGGGCGGTGTCGAAGTGACGACCGGACCGCTCGGACAGGGTTTCGGCATGGCCGTTGGTATGGCGATCGCCGAGAAACACATGGCCGCGGTCTATAACAAGCCGGGCCACGACGTCGTTGATCACCACACGTTTGTCCTCTGCGGCGACGGTGACCTCATGGAAGGCATATCGCACGAGTCGGCTTCGCTCGCGGGCACTCTTCAATTAGGCAAGCTGATTGTGCTGTATGACGACAACCTCATTTCGCTCGACGGACCGACAGACTGGAGCTTCACCGAAGATGAGCTGAAACGCTTCGAGGCATACCACTGGCATGTGCAGCGAGTGAGCGACGGCAACGATCTGAACGGGATCGAGGCGGCGATTGAAGCTGCGAAGTCCGTCGAGGACAAGCCGTCCTTGATCGCGGTCCGCACGGTAATCGGCTACGGCAGCCCGAAGGCGGGGACCAACAAGGTGCACGGCGAGGCGCTCGGCGCCGCAGACACTGCGGCGACAAAGAGGTTCTTCGGATTCCCCGAAGACCAGAGTTTTTATGTACCTGACGACGCGCTGAAGAATTGGCGCCAGGCGGTCGATCGCGGCAAGGCCGCGGAGGCGGAATGGAACACGCGGTTCGATGCCTATGCGAAGGAGTATCCGGAGTTCGCGGACCAGTTCAAGCGCACCACGGTCAACAAGCGCAAGCCTGGATGGGAGAAGGCGATTCCGAGTTTCCCGGTTGATAAGCCCGTTGCCACGCGCAATGCCGGCAACGCGGTGATGAATGCCATTGCCGACGAAGTGCCGGAGCTCTTTGGAGGCGCAGCGGACCTGACCGCTTCGACGAAGACGATCTTCAAGAACAGTCCGCACTTCGCAGCCGATCCAGTCGGGCGAAATGTGTTCTTCGGCGTGCGCGAGTTTGGGATGTGCGCGGCGGTGAATGGCATGGCCGCGCACGAGGGGCTTGTTCCGTACGGGTCCACGTTCTTCTGCTTCAGCGACTACGCGAAGCCTGCCATCCGGCTCGCGGCACTGTCGCGCGCGCACTCGATTTTTGTCTTCACGCACGATTCCATCGGGCTGGGAGAAGACGGTCCGACGCATCAGCCGATCGAGCACCTTATGATGCTTCGTGCGGTGCCCGACTTGACGGACTTCCGGCCCGCGGATGCGAACGAGACAGCCGCGTGCTGGCGGCTGGCGCTCGAACGCAGCGGAGCCTGTTTCATGGCGCTGAGCCGACAGGACCTGCCCGTGATCGACACGAAAAAAGTAGACGTATGGTCCGGCGCGAGCAAAGGCGCATACGTGCTCGAGGACGCCGAGGACCCGCAGGTAGTGCTGATCGGCACTGGCTCGGAGGTATGGCCGTGCGTCGATGCAAAGAAACTGCTCGAAGGCAAAGGCATCCGGGCGCGCGTGGTGAGCATGCCGAGTTGGGAGGTCTTCGACGAACAGGCCGTCGAGTACAGAGCCAGCGTGCTTCCGCCCAATGTGCCGCGGCTTGCCGTTGAGGCTGGATCGCCGCTGGGTTGGTGGAAGTATGTCGGCGACGACGGCGACGTGATCGGGCTGGACCGGTTCGGCGCATCGGCTCCCGGAAAAACAGTAATGGAAAAGCTGGGATTCACGCCCGAAAATGTGGCGGAGCGGGCGAAGAAGATAGCGAAAAGATGAGTGATCAGTGGTCCGTTATCCCCATCTCATCTGATCACTAAACCCTGATCACTGACCACTGACGCCGAAGGAGCCTCATGAAGCTCGTCATAAGCGCGGACCATGCGGGATTTGCCCTGAAGGAAGAAGTTCGCGCATATCTGGGCAAGGCCGGGCACGAGATCGAGGATCTCGGGGCATTCACAGGCAACAACCCCGACGACTACCCCGACTTTGCAGAACTGGTTGGAAACGCGATCAATGATGGTGTTGCGCAGCGCGGAATTCTGATTTGCGGGTCGGGCGTCGGCGTCTGCGTGGCGGCAAACAAGATTCCAGGGATTCGCGCGGGCATGTGCCACGATACGTATTCAGCGCATCAGGGCGTGGAGCACGACGACATGAACGTCATCGTGCTGGGCGCGCGCATCATTGGCGCGGCACTGGCTTATGAAGTGGTGGATGCGTTCCTGAAGGCGAAGTTCATTGCCAACGAGGAGCGCTTCAAGCGGCGGTTCGACAAGGTGATGGCGATCGAGGCGAAGTATCGCTGCGGCGACGGCTCGGCGAGCAAGGCTTAGGTTGGCTGTATCGCGCCGGAGGTCATGGCGCGAATGACAACGAGTGAAAGGTTGAGTTGACCGAGGCGCGTATCCCGCGCACGGGAGGCGCCGATGTCCCCCTTCGACGTGATCCTCTTCGATATTGGCGGCGTGCTGCTGACCAACGGCTGGGATCATTGCGAACGCAACGTGGTGCTCGATCACTTTCGTCTGGATCGCGCCGAGTTCGAGGCGCGGCACCCGGCTCCCAACGAGGCCTGGGAGCGCGACCTGATTACGGCGCGGGAGTACCTGGATGCAACGGTCTTCTACAGGCCGCGCGATTTCACTCCGGAAGATTTTCTCGAGGTCATGTTTGCGCAATCGGCGGTGATGCCGAATGGAGGATTGAGCATCCTGGATGAAGTAGCGGCGTCTGGAAAGTGGGTGCTGGGCTGCCTGAATAACGAAGCTCGCGAGCCGAATGAACACCGGATGCGGACATTTGAACTGCGGAAGTACTTCGATGTGGCGTTGAGTTCCTGCTACGTGGGCCTGCGGAAGCCGCAGCCGGAAATATTCCGGCGCGCACTGGACATCCTCGGCCGGCCGGCGGAGAGAATCCTGTTCATCGATGACCGCCAGGAGAATGCGAGCGCCGCGGCGGCTGCCGGGATGAAGGCGATTCGATTCAATGGCGCCGACGGGTTGCGCCGCGACCTTGAGACGCTGGAAGTTATTTGATGAATGCGTCCGGCCGATCCCAGGCGGACCGGCCGGACAGAGACGATCACTTCCCCATGACGCGATCGAATCTAGACGTTATAAGTCGTCGACGACACCCGGCCCCCATGGCCGGTCCAGTTGGTGTGGAAGAATTCGCCGCGTGCTTTGTCGACGCGTTCATATGTGTGCGCGCCGAAGTAATCGCGTTGCGCCTGCAGCAGGTTGGCCGGCAGTCGCTCCGCACGGTACCCGTCGAAGAATGCCAGAGCCGTCGCAAATGCCGGGGTCGGAATGCCCACTTCGACTGCGCGTTGCAGCGTCTTGCGCCACCCATCCTGGTACTGGTTCAGGACAGCGGAAAAGAAGCTGTCCAAAAGCAGGTTGCTGAGCTCGGGATTGTTTGCGAACGCTTCCTTGATCTTGCCCAGGAACCGGCTGCGGATGATGCAGCCGCCGCGCCACATCAGCGCAATGCCGCCCATGTTCAGGTTCCACCCGAACTCCTCGGCGGCCGCGCGCAGCAGCATGTACCCCTGCGCATAGGAGATGATCTTCGAGCAATAGAGCGCCCGGCGCACGTCTTCAATAAACTCGGCCCGGTCGCCCGAGAAGGACGTGATCCCCGGTCCCTTCAAAACGCCGGAAGCGCGTACGCGCTCATCTTTCAGTGCCGAAAGACAGCGGCTGAAGACCGATTCGCCAATCAGCGTAACCGGCTGTCCCATGTCGAGCGCGCTGATCACCGTCCATTTGCCCGTCCCCTTCTGGCCCGCGGTATCCAGGATCTTGTCGACAAGCGGCTGGCCGTCTTCATCCCTAGCGGCAAAGATGTGGCTCGAGATTTCGATCAGGTAGCTATCGAGCTCGCCCTTGTTCCAGTCGGCGAAGACGCTCTGCAGTTCATCGGCACTGAGGCCCAGTGGGCGCTTGAGCAAATCGTAGGCTTCGCAGATCAACTGCATGTCGCCGTACTCGATGCCGTTGTGCACCATCTTCACATAGTGGCCGGCACCCTCTTCGCCCACCCAGTCGCAGCAGGGCGTTCCGTCTTCCACCTTGGCGGCGATGCCCTGGAAGATCTCCTTCACGTGCGGCCACGCTTCGGGTCTTCCCCCCGGCATGATGGACGGGCCGCGGCGAGCTCCTTCTTCTCCGCCGGAGACGCCGGTGCCGATGAAGAGGATTCCCTTCGCGCCCAGCTCCCGGGTGCGGCGGGTGGAGTCGGTGAACAGGGAGTTGCCGCCGTCGATCACGATGTCGCCGTTCTCAAGATGCGGCAACA
>DATFRB010000020.1:0-2537 GCA_035263625.1 Occallatibacter sp. | reverse complement strand
TACCGGGTAACGGGAGCGGCCCCCATGTCGCGGGCGAGCTGTTCAAGATGATGGCTGAAATTAACATCGGTAATGTGCCCTATCGCGGCCCAGCGCCCGCGTTCACTGACCTGATCAGCGGCCAAGTGCAGGTGATGTTCGTCGCTTTGCCGGCTGCAATCGGTTACATCAGGCGGGCGAGCTGCGGGCATTGGCGGTTACCGGTGCATCGCGCTCGTCCGAGCTACCGGACGTGCCAGCGGTCGCGGAATTTGTCCAAGCTTACGAGGCGAGCGGTTGGATCGGGATCGGTGCGCCCACGGGCACCCCCGCCGCAATCATCGACAAGCTCAACAGCAATATCACTGCCGGACTTGCCGACCCGCAGCTCAAGGCTCGGATCAAAGGTCTAGGCGCCGATCCAATGCCGATGACGCCCATCCAGTTTGGGGCACTTATGGGCGACGAAACAGAGAAGTGGGCCAAAGTGGTGAAGTTCGCTGGTATCAAGCCGCAATGATACGGTGATACGAGCAGTTGCGGTGCATATTCCATAACGGTTCGTTCCGCGAATCCCGAGGCAGCTCCATGTCCGCTTTGGGTCGTGTGTCACGAGCGCCGACGCGAGTATTGGCGGCGCGCAACTGTACGAGAGATGAAGGAGGGCCCTTCGGGTTCGGCGATCAGGTGCTGATCTCAAGCCACCGCAAGCTGCTGCGGTCAAAAGCCGTGGTGGCGAGCGTTGCGGAAACGCCGGGACAAGATCCCAGCAGGCACGGTCGAGAGAGGCGAGCGCAAGCGAACCGCCGCAGAAGTGTCGAAAGCGGTTTAGGCGATGCCAAAACCGGGGGGTGACCCTTCCTCCGGGATTAGCTCGGGGGATGCCTGAGACTGCCCGAGTGGCATCCGGCATGTAGGCGGCGCGAAGCTCGACCAGGCTGTCGTACGGAACGTGAGAACCTGTGCTCTGTCACGCCGAGGGCGTGAAGGGAGAAGCTGCAAGCGGCTCCAACCGCGAGGGCGAGAGTACCGACGCGGAGCACAGGGGCGGAGCAGCCCGTAGTAGTGAGGAAGGTCCTGTAATGGGGCCGGAGCGAAGGGGCTGTGTTGTTCAGCCTTGGCCATCGGCCAACCGGCAATGGGAGGAGCCTGTGGACAAGGCAAAGCCGTTCAAGATTCCGAAACGGGAAGTCTGGGAGGCCTTCAAGCGTGTGAAGGCCAACCAGGGAGCGGCTGGAGTGGATGGACAGTCGATTGCGGAGTTCGAGGCCAACCTTTCGGGCAACCTCTACAAGCTCTGGAACCGGCTGTCGTCAGGGAGCTACTTCCCTCCGCCGGTGCGGCGGGTCGACATTCCAAAGGCGAATGGTGGGACACGACCGTTGGGCGTTCCGACGGTTGCAGACCGAATCGCTCAGGAAGTCGGCCGACACTATCTGGAGCCGATTGTGGAGCCGGTGTTTCACCCCGACTCCTACGGCTACCGACCCGGCAAGTCTGCGATCGATGCCGTGCGCACGGCTCGGGAGCGCTGTTGGCGCCACGACTGGGTGCTCGATCTCGACATCAAGGCTTTCTTCGACAGCATCGATTGGGAGTTGATGCTCAGAGCCGTCCGCCAACATACGGACTGCCCGTGGGCGCTGCTCTACATCGAGCGCTGGTTGAAGGCGCCAGTGCAGATGGAGGACGGTAGCGTCGTGCCGCACACGGCGGGAACGCCGCAGGGTGGGGTGATCTCGCCCCTATTGGCGAACCTGTTCCTGCATTACGCGTTCGATGCGTGGATGGCGCGGACGTTTGCGCGCATCCCATTCGAGCGGTACGCGGACGACATCATCTGTCACTGCAAGAGCGCCGAGGAGGCGCGGGTACTCTGGAGTGCGATTGCCGACCGCTTTGCGGCCTGCAAGCTGGTGTTGCATCCTGAGAAGACGAAGATTGTCTACTGCAAGGATGTGAACCGGCGGGGCGACTTCCCAGACATCCATTTCGACTTTCTCGGCTTCCAGTTTCGAGCCCGAAAGATCATGTGGGTGAAGGCGAACCGGCGCATCTTCGCGCACAGTTTCCAGCCCGCCGCCAGCCCGAAGGCGTTGACGCGCATCAGCCGGGAAATCCGGAGCTGGGCGTTGCATCACCGCAGCGACAAGTCCCTGACTGAACTGGCCCAGATGTACAACCCGTGCATTCGGGGCTGGATCACCTACTACAGCCACTTCTACAAGACGCAATTGCGTCCGACCCTGAAGCGGATCGATGCCTATGTCATCCGGTGGGCACGTCGCAAGTTCAAGCGGATGCGCCACCAGACCAAAGGTGCGAGAGATTGGTTTGACCGGCTGTGCCGTGCCAACCCAACGCTCTTTGCTCATTGGCAGTTATGTCATGGCAACGGCCGAACATCGGGAGCCGTGTGACTCGAGAGGGTCATGCACGGTTCTGGGAGCGCCCGGTGGTGAAATTCCTCCGGGCGACTCGACAGCGATGTCAGCTCAACGTCCGCTTTGGACCACTTTGCGGACCTCAAGTCGGACATCTCCCGAGGGCCGAGAAGT
>DATFRB010000019.1:0-159801 GCA_035263625.1 Occallatibacter sp. | reverse complement strand
CCCCTAAAAATATTTTTTGACCCGCCCGCAGGCCACGAAAATCGCCTCCACGCGGGGATTCTCACCACCTAACTCATTGAAATAAAAAATAAAACGGGAAGAGAGTGCGAAAAGGCGCGGCCCCAGCCGCGCCCTCCCTCGCCCCACACGCAATGAGCCTGCCACCCGACAGGTTGCCCCATTCACTCCCCGGTAATCGGGCTCTTCCCGACCCCACCCTCCCCAAAAAAATCCCCGCGCCAATTCCCTGACGCCTGATCCCTAATGCCAAATCCCTAATCCCTGATAGCTGCGCTCGGAATGACAGCTTGGGAGAGATTGCGCGTTGACACTGCATCTGCGGCTTGCTACGCTCGGGCTCTGGTGTCGCGACATGGGAGCGCTGGCGAGCGTAGCAGCGTCGACTCGTGAGAAGGGTGCAGACAAGCGCGCCCATGGCGCCCATTCGCCGCATTCCATTGCCCACGCCGCGGACGCGCCGCAGCATTTCAAAGGCCTGCTGCCGGCGCTCCCTTCCGACATTCCGGTTCATGGATTGGCGCACAATGCACCTTCGGCGCCGCAGGCGCTGGAACGCCCATTCGTGCTTCGGCGAAAGCGTGCCACAGATTCAGCGGACAGCTTCCCGGCTGAAGGATACGCCGCACGTGAGCACGCGATGCGAGCGCCCGCACCTGCGCTGGGTCTCGCACACTCTGCGGGCGGCCCGGTGCTGCGCCGCAAGTGCGCATGTGAAGGCTCGGGCAAGCCGTGCGAGAGTTGCGAGGCCGAGAAGAAGAACAAGTTGATGCGCAAGGCTGCGAACGCGCCCGCGCCGGTGAGCACGCCCGCGAGGTCGGGCAATGTATCGCCCATGGTGGACAAGGTGCTGCACTCGCCCGGCCATGCGCTGGAGGCGGGCGCGCGGTCGTACTTCGAGCCGCGGTTCGGAAGCGACTTGAGCCGCGTGCGCGTTCACACCGATGCGGAGGCTGCCGAATCAGCGCGCGCGGTGGATGCCCATGCTTACACGGTGGGCTCGCACATCGTGTTTGGAAAGGGGCTGTACCAGCCGGGCACTTCGAGCGGACGGCATTTGCTCGCGCACGAGCTGGCACACACGATGCAGTCCCCTGAAACCGGGGGGATTTTGCGCCCGCTGAGCATTGCTCCCGTGGACGATCCGTCGGAGCGGGCCGCCGATCATGCGGCGAGCGCGGTGATGAGCGGGGAGAGCACGTCGCTGGCCCCACAGTCCGGTTCCGTGCTGCGGCGGCAGTTTGCGGCGCGGAGGTGCACGGCGACGGCGCCGACAGCCAACAAGCCGAACGAGAGCGACGTCAATTGCAGCGATGGGGCGAAGTACCACGTGACTCTGACGCTTTCGCCCAACCCGCCCTCGCCTGACACGCAGACAACGGTGAACGCCGGCTTTGGCGACAACCGGTTGTTCGTGGAGATCGACATCTGCCGCGGCGGGACGGAGGTCATCCTCAAACCGAATACCGGCGACCTCTCCGACCCGGTGGCGAAAGCGGTGGGCAACATTATCGCGGGGTCGAGCGCTTTGAGCGGAGTGGTGGCGAATCCGGGGATCACGTTCACGATCGGCCAGAGCAAGAGTTTCACCGTGACGGTGGATCCGACCGTGAGCGTGGGCCAGCAGGGAGTGACCGGCGGAGGCGGCCAGATCAACATTGAGACGAAGAACGTGACGATTTCGCTGGGCGGGCATTACGACGTGCCGACGAAGGCTTTCACGATCACTTTCGGCGTCAGCGGGGGGAAACCGCAAAAGGACATATCGTGCACGAAAGACTCGGACCCGACGCTGGTCTTCAACTGCGAAAAGCTCACTCCCACAACCATACCCGCGGTCGAAGAGAAGTCCCAGACTGACGAGGAAGTGCGTTACCTGTTCTTCCAGTATCCGACTGCCAAAATCCGGCAGGATTTCCGCCTTCCCTCGGCGGACGATCTGAACAAGCTCGCTTCCGATGGATTCAAGGTCGATGCGATCGATGGATACACCTCGCCGGAGGGGCCGAAAGACAAGCGGCACATGCCCCAGTTCGAAGGCAACGATCTTCTCGGCCAGGAACGAGCCGACGCGGCGCGCGACTGGCTCAAGGTGAACTTCCCAGAGTTCGACCTGACCGCGGTGACGCCAAAAGGCCACTCGGAGCTGCCTCCGGATGTAGGCGGCGATCCAAATGATCCGGAAGGGCCGAAGATGGAGAAGGCGGCGGTGAGCGAGTTCCTGGGAGAATCCGCGAGCATGAAGCCCGACCCGCTGGCTCCCAAGACTCCCGCAGAGGTGGCGGCGTTCAAGAAACTGCCCCAGTCGAAGCAGCGCGATAAGGCGTTCGAACTGATGCGGCGCGCCGTGATTCATTTCAGCCGGAAGCGCATCACGCAGAAAGCTGAACCGGCAAAGCCCGGTCCCGACAAATCGGCTCCAGTGGCTTGCGCCAGAGACGTTACCGACGCCGCCCGCAGGGTATTCGATATCAACATTATTAACTCCGGGCCGAAAGTGCAGTAGCTCGTCATTTGCGTGCGGGGCGCAGGACGCACTGGTGGGGCGCTCGAACGAGCCGTGCGGCCTTGGCCACCGAGAGTGCGACTGCGGCGGCCGGTCTCCAGGTCAGAATGCCTCTGGCAATTTTGGCAGTTCAAATTGGAAGCCGCGAAGCGTTCGGTTGTAACTGACACGTCCCTCTCACTCGCATCCGCGACAGAAGATCAACCGTACAGCTTGGCGCGGGGAGATACGATGAACAGAATTGCGGGAATTGGAATGCTCCTGCTTTGGTCTGGCGCGAGCAGGGTTTCTGCCTTGTGCCGCCGTCGAGCGTGGCGATGGATCGCGGCTCTCATCGTGCTTGCATCATTCGGGGCGGTTCCCGGGTGCGAGAAGAAACAGCCGGACACATCGACGGCGGAGGCAACAAAGCCCGTCGCCTCCTCTGCCTCACTGGTTTCCGACGAAGATGGCTCGGGCGCCGAACCGGGCAAACTGACGTTGCCGACGGGTATCAAGAAGCGCACCGGCGACCTGGACGCGATGGTGAAGGCGCGCGTGATCCGGGCACTGGTCGTCGTCAATCCGGTGGGTTTCTTTTACCGCACCGGACGGCCGCAAGGAATCCAGTACGAAGCGCTCGAAGAGTTCCAGAAATTCGCCAACAAGAAATTGAATACCGGCAAGCTGCCGGTGAAGGTCGCGTTCCTGCCAATGCGTCCCGATCAGCTGGAGCCGGCGCTCGCGCAGGGGATCGGCGACATCATTGCGCAGGGGGTGGTGATTACTCCGGACCGCGAACAGCGGCTCGGCTTCTCCGTGCCGATCAACAGCGACGTGAAAGAAGTGATCGTGACGGGACCCGAGCTGGGCAACGTGTCGAGCTTCGATGACCTTGCCGGGAAAGCGGTGTACGTGAATCCCGTTTCGGTTTACGACGAATACCTCAAGAAGATCGCCGAGGAGCAGCAGAAAGCCGGCAAGCAGCCGCTGATCGTCAAGGATGCGGATACCAACCTGTTCGACGACGACCTGATCCAGATGGTGAACGCGGGCCTGATCCCGGCAACCGTTACTAACCAGCCGCGCGCCGATCTCTGGGCGAAGGTGCTGCCTAACGTCAAATCGCATCCCGAACTGCCCGTGGCCACCGGCATCGACGTGGCCTGGGTGATGCGGAAGGACAGCCCGCAATTGAAGCAGCTGGTCGATGAGTTCTTCAAGGATCACGCCGTTGGTACGTCGTTTGGCAACACGCTGCTGCGCCGCTACCTGCAGAACACGAAATGGATCACCGACTCCACTTCGGCCGCCGAGCTCGAGAAGTTCAACGCCTACGTGGGTTATTTCAAGAAGTATTCAAGCCAGTACAATTTCGACTACCTGATGATTGCGGCAATGGGTTACCAGGAGTCGCTGCTTGACCAGGACAGGAAAAACCGTTCCGGCGCCGTTGGCGTGATGCAGGTGATTCCTAAACTTGCGGCCGCGAACCCCATCAATGTCTCCAATGTCGGCACCGCGGATGGGAACATCGAGGCCGGGGTGAAGATGCTGCATAACATCGCCGACACCTATTTCAACGACCCGGGGATCGATCAGCTGAACAAGGCGCTCTTTACAATCGCCAGTTACAACGCCGGCCCAAACCGAGTCGCCCGCCTGCGCAAGAAGGCTCAGCAGGATGGCCTGGACCCCAACGTGTGGTTCGGCAATGTGGAACTCGAGGTGGCCAAAGATGTAGGCCAGGAGACCGTGAACTACGTGAGCAATATCTACAAGTATTACATCGCCTACAAACTAACGGCCGATGAGAAGCAAGCGAGAACGATTGCGAAGGCGACGCCGTAGCTTGTTGCCGAATGCAGGCAGCCGGGCGTGTGACCCTCACACTAAGTCACGCATGTTGCTGTGCGCCTGATAGTTCTTGCAGTAACGAGATGCCGGATCATGTGCTATTCGTCTGTGGTCGCGGAGACAGCAACAGAAGGCAGGACCTTTCACGAATTCAGAAATCGCAAGGAGAAAAGACATGTTTATTCTCTGGTGGATTGTCGTAGGTCTCATCGCCGGCTGGATCACGGGAAAAATAATGAAGGGCTCCGGCTATGGCGCCATCATGGACATTGTGATCGGCATCATCGGCGCGATCATTGGCGGCTTCATCATGCGCGCTGTCGGGTTTGCCGGAGAAGGCGGGATGATCTACACGATCATCGTGGCCGTGATCGGAGCGGTCATTCTTACTTTGATCGTCCGCCTGATCAAGAAAGCCTGATCGTACTCCCAAGCAGGAACTTCGCACTGACGAGGTGCGCGGGGATCGTGCGCGCAATTGGCTCATTGCGGATGCCGGTGACACATCGCGATAGAGCCGCGATGAATGGGGCGCATCCGACAAAGATCTGAGCCGAGGGAATGCTCCTCTGGTAAGCTGTCCGACAGTCCAAGAGGCGCGGATACAGAATCAGCAACTGGCGAGACAGAGAGAGCTGGCCTCATGCTTCCCCCATGCAGAGGTTCCGGGTCACTCGGTGACGCAGGGACCTCGCGACCTTGGGCGGGAGAGAGACCATGCCAAACACTCGAAACCCAAGGCCGCTCGCGGGTTGCGCGGGTCTCGCATTCGCGCTTCTGCTCGTGCTCGTCATGGCCAGCCCGACGCATGCGGGCAACGTACATCATCGAGACAACGAAGGCAAGCGTATCACCTTCTTCACGCCTCCCTGCCCGATCAAGGCTAAAACCGTACCTCCGACGAAGACGGCATTCCGATTTCCGCCCGAGAACCCGGTGGGTGAACCACTGTCTGTTACAGGCACGTTCCAGGTCACCGACCAGACCGGCAGCACGGTTCTGTTGCTCGCGCCCACCCTGGCAGCCGATCAGAACGGGTTTTCGTTCGCACGCACGGTGAAAACAATTCAGCACGCGACGGGAACGGTGACTTTCGATAAGGGCTGCACGAAGACTGATCCCTATGGATCCAACAACTGCCACTGGGCATGGGACGAGTCGATTACGGAGGCCCGCCAGGGCGCTTTGCAGGAGAACATAACCGCCGGCAAGCTGATTGTTGACCTCAAAATCAACAGCACCCCGTTGCAATTCTCGTGCCCCATCTGCGGCGCCCCCTGCACCGTCCAGATCCCCAAGGAGCTCGCCCGGAGCCATTGGAACAGGGTTTGGGTCCTGGCGATTTCCATGTTTGGGCATCGAGCTCCATATTACTGGTGGTACGACGACCAAAAGTAGCCACTCATCGCGATGAAGTTGCGATGAATGGGGCATATGCGGAGGTCGGGAGACCCCCGCTACAGCCGGTCCGGAGACCGGCGGTACGGAGAGACGCTCGCTAGCGCTGGATGCGGGCGGAGCCGCCTTTGGCGAAGGCGCGGACCTGGTCGAGCGTGGCCATGGTGGTGTCGCCGGGGAACGTGGTGAGAAGCGCGCCGTGGGCCCAGCCGAGCTTGATGGCCTCTTCGGGCGAGGCTCCGGTGATGAGGCCGTAGAAGAATCCGGCTGCAAAGCCGTCGCCGCCGCCGACGCGGTCGTAGACGTCGAGTTCGGCGGTGGGTGCGGAATAGGTCTTGCCATCGATCCAGGCGACGGCGCTCCAGCTGTGGCGGTTGGTGGAGTGAACTTCGCGCAGCGTGGTGGCGACGATTTTCACTTTGGGAAGCTTCTGCGTGACCTTGTCGATCATGGCGAAGAAGACGGTGGGATCGAGCTTGGATTTTGCCGCGACTTCAGGGCCGGGGATACCAAGGCCTTTCTGCAGATCCTCTTCGTTGCCGACGAGCACGTCGACGTTCTCAACGATGCGGTGGATGGTCTGGACGGCGTGCTCTTCGCCGCCGGCGACGCGCCAGAGTTTCTCGCGGAAATTGAGGTCGAAGGAGGTGACGGCGCCGGCCTGCTTGGCGGCCTTCATCATTTCGGCGGCGAGCTCGGCGGTGGTGGGCGAGAGCGCGGCGAAGATTCCGCCGCAGTGGACCCAGCGGACGCCGCGGGCGAAGATGGATTTCCAGTCGAAGTCGCCGGGCTTGAGCTGCGCGGCGGCTTCATTACACCGGTTGTAAAAGACGACGGGCGCGCGTACGCCGAAGCCGCGGTCGCTGTAGACGGCGGCCATGTTGGGTCCGTTGACGCCGTTGTGCTCAAAGTGCTTGTAAATAGCCTCGACGCCCATTGCGCGGACGCGCTCGGCGATGAGATCGCCGATGGGGTAGTCGGACATGGCGCTGACGAGGGCGGTCTTCATGCCGAAGCAGTCGGAGAGGTTGGCGGCCACGTTGAATTCGCCGCCGCTGACGTGGATCTTGCACTCGGAGGCCTTGCGGAACGGGATGATGCCGGGGTCGAGGCGATGAATGAGGGCGCCGAGAGAGAGGAAGTCGAGCTGCGCGTCTTTGCGGATGTTGAGGCCGGTGCTCATGAGTGCTTGCTCCTTGATGTTTCGTGACCGGGAGGCGGGACCAGCAGATTCCCTCTGATGGCATGAGGACGTTGGCCCGATCGAGCGGGTAGATTTGGCTGTGCGTAAGAGGCCATGGCCCGGAGGAAGGAGCCAACGTCATGGTGATTATAGGTTGCGATTTTCATCCGGGATTTCAGCAGATCGCGATGGTGGATACAGAGGGAGGTGAAGTGCGCCGTCTGCGGCTGGCGCACAAGCAGCAGGCCGAGCAGTTCTATCGATCGCTGCGCGGCCGGGAAGTGTTGGTGGGGATGGAGAGCTGCGGGTACACGCAGTGGTTCGAGCAGTTGCTGGGCGAGTTGGGACTGGGCTATCGGATCGGCGATGCAGCCCAGATCCGTGCCAGCTATGTGCGCAAGCAGAAGACCGACAAGCGCGACGCGGGGCACATACTTCGCTTGCTGGTGGAAGATCGTTTTCCGGCGCTGAAGTGGTTACCCACGGCGGCGGAACGGGATGTGCGACAGCTGATCGTGCACCGGCACAAGCGGGTGCAGATGGAGACGCGGGTGAAGAACCAGTTGCATGCGCTGGCCATCAACCAGGGCTTGCGGATGCGCTGGAAGCTGTGGTCGAAGGAGGGCCGGCAGCAACTGCAGGCCTTGCCGTTGCTGCCCTATGCGGCGGCGCGGCGGGCGGACCTGCTCCAGCAGTTGGACCAGATGGAAGAGGAGGTCGAGCGGCTGGACGGGACGGTACGCCGGGAAGCCGAAGCACGGCCGGAGGCAGTACGTCTGATGAGCCATCCGGGCGTGGGGCCGGTCACGGCGCTGGCGTATGTGCTGACGCTGGGCGATGTGCGGCGGTTCGAGCATGCGCGCCAGGTGGCCAGCTATCTGGGGCTGATTCCGAGCGAGCACTCCTCGGGCGGCAAGCAGCGGCTGGGGCACATCTCCAAGCAAGGCAATTCGCTGCTACGTTTTCTGCTGGTCGAGGCGGGGCACTCGGCGGTGCGCAAGGATGCCGAGCTGGCGCGCTGCTACGCGCGCTTGAAACACCGCCATTCGACCGGTGTGGCCAAGGTTGCCGTGGCGCGCAAGCTGGCGCTGCGGCTTTACTGGATGCTGCGCAGCCAGATCGATTATGCGCAGCTCCGCGGTCCCCGTGCAGGCAAGCCCGTGTCATTCCCTGGTGGGCAAACACGACCGGCCCTTTGAGTGGGCAGCCTGCCTCCCCGATAGCGGGGAGATCGAAGAAGCAATCATGACCGCCCCCTGAGGGCCGGCCGGATACATGGTGGGTGGAACCAGTTCCACCGCAGGATTGAAAAGAACGGGCATGGCCAACACACACGGTTTCCAACTATGGAACGAAGCTCAGAAAAGAACTCTGATCTTCGTTCCCAACCCAAGTGTGAGGGGGTAAGGGGCGGCGTCAAGGGTCCAGATGAACGCCAAAGTGCGGCGCCCTTGACCCCGCCCCTCACCCAGACGCCAAGGTATGCCTTGACAGCAGCCAACGTCCTCATACACGGGATGACACGATCTTGTTGCGGGGTTTGGTGGACTCCCCGGTCCCCAAATGCGAGGGACCCTTCGACAGGCTCAGGGCAGGCTCGGGGGCGCCCTAATCCTGGTGGTGAACTACTGTGGGGATCGTAGCCACCCGCCTTACCCAGAGACCGGTCCAGGCATTGCAATAGGGTGAATCAGTCGGCGGCCTGCGCTGACGGGCGCACGCGTTTCGCGATCGCCCACTTCAGTTCGTCGATTCCCTGCCCCGTGACTGCCGAGACCGCGTGGAACTCGAGCTTGCGGCGCTTCGCGTGGGTGCTGAGCTTCTTCAGCTTCTCGGGGTTTGCGGAGTCGAGTTTTGTCGCCACCACGATCATCGGCTTGTCGGCCAATCCATTGCCGAAGCTTGTCAGCTCCTTGTTGATTACCTTGAAGTCCTCGACGGGGTCGGGCCGGCCGGAAGCGTCTGAAACGTCCACAAGATGAACGAGAACGCTCGTGCGCTCGATGTGGCGCAGGAACTGCGTTCCGAGGCCGTGCCCCTGATGCGCGCCTTCGATCAAGCCGGGCACATCGGCAACCACGAACGATTCCTGGTCCGGTTCCTCGCCAACCGTCACGACGCCAAGGTTCGGTTCCAGCGTGGTGAAGGGATAGTCGGCGATCTTCGGCTTGGCCGCGGAGATGCGGGAGATCAGCGTCGATTTCCCTGCGTTTGGATACCCCACCAGCCCGGCGTCGGCGAGCAGCTTGAGCTCCAGCCGAAAGTGCCGCTCCTCGCCCGGGCGGCCGAGTTCGTGCTCGCGCGGAGCCTGGTGCGTGCTGGTGGCAAAGTGCTGGTTGCCGCGGCCGCCGCGGCCGCCTTTGGCGATGACAACCTGCTCGTCGGGCTGCTGGAAATCGTGGACCAGCTCGCCGCTGTCGGTGTCATAGAGCAGGGTGCCTACGGGGACCTTGAGCACGACGTCGTGACCGTCAGACCCCGAGCAGTTCGAGCCCATGCCGTGTTCCCCGCGCTGGGCCTTGTGCTCCGGGTTGTAGCGGAAGTGGATCAGGGTGTTGTGGCGCTGCGACGACTCCATGACGACGTCGCCGCCGCGCCCGCCGTCGCCGCCCGAGGGGCCGCCCCGGGGCACAAACTTCTCCCGCCGGAAGGCCATGCAGCCGTTGCCGCCGTCGCCGGCCTTCACACGAATTTTCGCTTCGTCAATGAACATTCTTTAGTTGGTTTTGGACTGACTTGCGCCGGCCCGGGAGGTGCGCCGCCGCGCGTCCCAAATCGGAATCACCTGGTCTTTCCAGTTTATCAATTTGGGACTAAAATCTCTTCAACTTCTCCTTGGGGTCAAACAGGCGGTCCGGGCCGGGGCGTTTCAGGAAAATCGCTCCGGGCGCGAGCTCCTCGCCGATTTCGGCAGGTCTCGACGGATCGCACGATTACCGGCCTGGCGCCATGCCGGACCGGCAGTAAGGTGGATCTTGACGGCTCCGGGGAAGCGCCGCAGGTGGGTACGCTGCGGCGGCATAGTTCGAGGGTGGGTAGCGGCGCTTGTGCTGCTCGCGACGGCATTTGCCCACGTTTCAGCAAGTGCGCAGCAAGACGGCGGGCTGCAGGGGATACTGACAGACCTCTACTCGCATCCCTTGAGCGGGGTCACGGTGGTGCTGCGCAACACCGAGACGGGCGCCGAAACCCGCGCGGTGACGGCAAAGGACGGCTCCTATCGCGCGGCGCTCATGCCCGGGGCCTACTCGCTGGTGGCGGAGAGCCCCGTGCTCGGCCAGGGCCAGGCCGACGGCATTGTGGTCACAGGCGGGCACTCCGCGCGCATTCGGACGGCGATTGCCCTGCACAGACAGCCGCCGGCGAACCCGGCGTTGCTTGCGGCCGCGCCGTGGCAGCCGGCAGCGGGTGTTGCGAATCCGAAGCATGCGCCTGCCGCGGAGACCGCGCCTCAAGTGAGGGCACTTTCCGGGCCGGTTCCGGCGCCGGTTTCTGAAATTGCAAAACTTGCGCCCCCGGATGGGCCACTATCGCCGGCCCTGCAACCCGCCAACGCGAGCGCACGGGCTGCGAGTCTGGGTGCAGCAACAGGCGCGGCGGGGCATCTCGCGCTTCAGGTGGAGGACGCTCTTCCTCGTGCGCCGCTGGCTACGGCGATTCCACCAGTTGCAGAGACTGTTTCGATCTCGACGACCATCACCGGCGAACAACTCCAGTCCCTTCCGCTGGCGGGCCGGGATTGGGTGCAGTTTGCTCTCGACGCGCCCGTGGGCTCGGCGGAACAGGCCCGGGACCCCGACTCCGCGGGCGGGCGGAGCTTCGAGCCTGCCGCTCCGATGGTAGAAGGGACTTCGACGCGCCTCGCGTTCGGCGGCCACTCATTCGGGTCCCGGGCTTCGTCGCTTGCGGGCTCCACTGTTCGGGAATCTTCAATCCAGGAGTTCCAGTCTGCGGGATTCTCCGGAACTCAGATCGCTGGCGAGCCGATCCGCATCGAGACACGCTCGGGAACCAACCACTGGCATGGGCAGGCATTTCTCTTCAACCGGCAGAACCTGTGGGGAGCACGCAACCCGTTCACACAGTGGATGCAGGAATCATCGCCGGCAACGATCACCTCGGCGCCGGTATTCAGCCCGCGCGCATGGTCGCCAGGCGACCGCCGCCTTACCTATGGAATCAGCACAGGCAGCGCCCTGCTCCGCAACAAGCTTTTCTGGTTCGCGGCTCTTGATGGAGACCAGCGCAACGACCCGGCAGTCTCGACTGTGAAGCACCCTGAGAATTTCTTTGCGCAGCCTGCCAACGACGAGATGCAGGTGCTGAGCGCGCGGCTCGGGCTGAGCAGTTCCAATCCTGTTGCAGAGGGGCTGGCCGCCTACTCGAAGATGCTGGAGACGCTCGATGCGCTGCTGGGTCCGGCGCAGCGCAATTCGACTCACTGGAGCGGCTTTGGGCGCGTCGACTGGCATGCGGCGGAACGGCACCACTTCACATTCGAAGGCACCGGCGCAAGGTTCGATTCGGCGGGCGGCGGCCTGCGCAGCGCCTCGGAGGCCTACGGCAACCACAGCTTTGGCGGAAGCCGCCTCAGCGAACGCTGGGCGCTGGGACGCTGGGAGGCATTTGTCACGCCGAATCTTCTCGTTGTGACGCAGGGCTCGATGGGGCGCCACACTGTTGCGCAGGCCGCGGAGACTCCGTCGCCGTTCGAGGGGACCCTCATGGCCAACCAGTGGGGCCAATTGCCGCAAATGGTCGTGGACTCCCGCTACGGCTTCACTATCGGCAACCCCGCGCGATTCGGTTCCGGCAGCTATCCGAACGAGCATACGTACGAGGCCCAGGAGCAACTCGACTGGGTGCATAGCAAGCTTCTGCTCCGCTCCGGCTTCGAGTTGCGCCACAGCGCCGACGCGACAACATTCCTGCGCAACCACACCGGCACCTACCACTACGCGACGGTGGAGAACTTCGTCTCCGACGCGCTGGTGTTTGCAAAATACGGCCTGCGTGACGCGCTCAGCCCGATGAGCCAGCACAATTGCGATCAGCGAGGGAAAGCCTGGCGCGATTCGGCGGGACAGTTGCACGGCCTGGGTTATCTGCCCTGCTATTCCTGGTACACGCAAACCATCGGACCGACGGATTGGCACCTCGAGACCAACGACTGGGCGAGCTTTGTTACGGCGCAATGGGAGCCCAACAGCCAGCTTGTGTTTTCAGGGGGCGTGCGCTGGGAGCGCCAGCAGATGCCGCCGCCGATCGCGCTCGTCAATAACCCGGATCTGCCGTTGACGCAGCGAGTGCCGAGCCTGGGCAACCAGTGGATGCCGCGATTGAGCATGGCCTGGGGCCGGAGTGAGACGCGCTGGCCGGTATTGCGCTTCGGTTATGGCATGTACTTCGGCCGCACACCCAACTCGGTGCTCGAGACCGCAATTACCCAAACGGGATCACCCAAGGGCGACCTAAACTTGTTTCTGCGCCCGACTGACAACCTTCCCAACCTTCCGGGGGGCGCTCCGCCATTCCCATACGTGCTGGCCGGCGATCCGGGAACGATTGAGAAGCCAGGCGCGGTCGAGATGGCGCCGAATTTCCGCAATGCCGAGATCCACCAGGCAGAGGCCTCGGCCGACGCAACGCTGCCGGGGCACATTCACGTGAGCGCAAGCGCGGTGGCCAGTCTCGCCCGGCGTCTTCCCGTGACCGTTGATGCTAACTTCGATCCCGCGGTGAATCCAGGCACGGTCACCTACGAGGTGGTGGATGCCAGCGGCAAAGGCCCCATCAAGACCCCGCACATCACGGTGCCGTTTTTTGCATCCTGGCCCTCAGCGACGGGATCAACCGGCCGCCTGAATTCGAACTACCAGCAGATCAGCGAGGTCTTCAGCCGCGCGAACTCGACTTATGAGGCCGGCATTCTGAGCGTCTCGCGGTACACGCGCCGCGGCCTGAGCTTTCACGCGCGCTACACGTATGGGCACGCGATGGATTGGAACCCGAATGAGAGCGGCCAGATCGGCGGCGCGAGCGTACTCGATCCGAACGATTTCCGGCAGGAGTACGGCACCAGCGATCTCGACATCCGGCACTCCTTCGCGGCCATGACGATCTGGGAGCCGCACTGGAATCTGCAGGGGGTCGCCGGGCGGTTTGCGAATGGATGGATGCTCTCGGGCACCGGACATTTTCACAGCGGACTGCCTTACACCATGCGTACTGCCGGCTCCATCACCAGGGAGTTTGCGAAATCCGGCGCGATGATCGCCGGCCTTGGACCGGGCATGAATGGCTACGGCGGGGACGACCGAGTATACGGCGTTGGACGGAACACCTATCGCTACCCGCAGACATGGAAGGCCGACCTGCGCATGAGCCGCCACCTCAATCTTGGCCACGAGCGCGAGCTGGAACTGCTCGCCGAGACTTTCAACCTGTTCAACCACCAGAATGTGACGCGGGTGGAGACCACGGGATATTACATCGGGCCGGGAACAACCTCGGGCTCATCGCCTACGCTGAATTTCTTAACCGGCGTGAAGCCCGGGCAAACAGAGTTCGGCCAGCCGCTCAACGTGAATGCCACCGATTATTTCCGCGAGCGCCAACTCGACTTTGGCTTGCGGCTGCGCTTCAAGCGCGATCCTTACCGCGATTCAGAGCTAGCGGGCTTCTGAACAGGAATCAAGCGGCGCTACGGATTTCCCATCCATGCTGAAGCACACTGCGCCGCCGGTGTCGGTCGAGAGCGTCCGAACGTGCGCGGACTCCAACTCCCGCAACACCTCTTCGCGCGGATGCCCATAGCGGTTGCGCAACCCGCACGAGATCACGGCCCATTGCGGCGAAACCCGCGCCAGGAACCCGGGTGTCGTGGAAGTGGTGCTGCCATGATGGCCAACCTTCAGCAGCGAGCTCTCGAGGCCCGCAGCTTGAAGCAAGCCCTGCTCGACCGGCGCTTCCGCATCGCCCTCAAGCAGCACCGACGTGGCGCCATAACCCGCGTGCAGCACGAGCGAATCGTTATTTGAAGGCTCGCCGCCCGGACGGTATGAAGCAAACGGCGCCAACACGCTGACCTTCACTTCGCCGAGCGCCACCTCATCGCCTGAGTGCAGCGTGCGCAACCGGGTGTGCAACGCCTCCGCTTCTTCAAGCAGCGCATTGTAGGCCGGCACGCGAGGGTTGTTGCCAACCCACAACTCGTCGGGATGAAAGTTGCGCAGAACCGCCGGGAGGCCGCCCATGTGGTCAGAATGAGCATGGCTGAGCGCGACTGCATCGAGGTGCCGAATGCCCCGCGCCCATAAAGCCGGCGACACAACTTCCTCGCCGACATCAAACTCCTGAGACGCCTGGCGCGGTCCTCCGCCGAGCCCGCCTCCATCCACCAGCAGGGTTTTGCCGCCCGGGGTGATGAGCAGCAGTGAATCTCCCTGCCCCACATCCAGCGCTTCGACGAGCAGAGCGCCGCGCGGATGCTCGACCGGGCGCGGCCAGACTGCCGCGACGGCCGCACCGAGGAGCGCAGCCCAGGCCAACCGGCGCATTGCGACCTTTGCCACTCGAGCCATGATGATGGCTGCCGCGAGCAACGCGCAAAACGCGAAGGCCTGCCATGGCGCGGGCATTGCCACTCGCAGGTCGCCGAATCGCATCGAGCCGAACAGCCGCACGGCGCCCACACCGGCGTGCAGCAGCGCAGCAGCAAGAGCGCCCGGAACTACCGCTGTCGCCGGCCAAAACGCAAGCGCGATGAGAGTAATGAGTGCAACGGGCATCAGCGGCAACAGCAGAGGAAGAATCAGGATGTTTACAGGCAGCGCCAAGAGCGTGATTCGGTGGAAGTAGACCGCCATGGGCAGCGTCATTGCGAGTTCCACCACCAGCGTGACGGCGAACACTTCAACCGTTTGCAGAACCAGCCGCACCGCCCAAGGCATGATGCTCCAGCCCAAGCGCCGGTTAAACGCCAACTGCAGCCGCGCCGCAAACATGCGGAGCACAATGCGGAATTGCGCGAGGTGGGGCGCGAGCTTCGCGTCCGCCGCAATAAGCCGCAGATCGCGCGTGGCGCTGATGCAGGGATGAATTTTGGCGCCCAGCACTGGAGCGGCGATGCCTGCGATCGACACCACAGCGAGCAGCGTCATTTGAAAGCCCGCGTCAAACAGGCTGCGCGGGTTCACTGCCAGCAGGCAGAGCGCCGCGAATCCGATTGCGTTAAGCGGGCTCCGCTCGCGGTACGCAAGCCTGCACACCAGGTACAGCGCGATCATCCAGAACGACCGCTGCACCGGCACCGCAAATCCCGTGAAGAGTGCGTATGCGAATGACGCGCCGATTGTCAGCAGCGTGGCTGGAACGCGCGGCACTCGCAGCCGCCGTGCGAGCCATAGGATGAAGCCGGTCACAATCACCAGGTGAAGCCCGGAGACAACGAGCATGTGAAAGGAGCCGGTGCGCTCGAATCCCGCGCGCAGTGAATGCGAAAGAAATGTGCGGTCACCCGTCACCATTGCGGCGAGCATGACGGCGTCTTCGGGCCTCACGCGCAGCGAGACTGGAAATCCGCTCATCCTTGCGGGCAGCTTCAACAGCCGGTCAGCGGCGTTCCGCCTTGCACCGCCCAACATGCATGAATATGGGACGCTTTGCGCGCCCCCGAGCCGCTCGATCCGCGCCGCATCGACTGTGGCGGTGGACGTGATGCCCTGCTCCGCGAGGTAATCGGTCCGGCTCCAGGCTCCCGCGTCGCGAAAGGATTCAGGGGGCAGCAGGCGCACGAACGCGCGCACCCGGTCGCCGCACAAGAAGCTCGCGGATACTGAATCTCGGGGCCAGCGAACCGTCAGCCTAACCTTGCCTTGAATTGGCTGCTGCGCATCTTCGGTATCGCTCGCAACTTCGATTGAATTGAGGCGCACGTCGATGCGCTGCGCGGGCTTCGTGTCGGGGCCCGCGTCCGGATCCTGGTCCAATTCGCCGCGTATCGGCCCCGCGTCCGTCACCGTGCCCTCCACGGTGCGCACGAGCCCATCGGACAATGCGAGCAGCGGCCGATCCGGCGCCGGATGCGGCTGCATCTCCGCGGACCACGCTCCCAGAAGCAGCCACATGGCCCCGAGCGGCAGCCAGGCGAGCCTCTGCGCACGAAGGGCCGCGAGGCTGCATGCCACCGCAGCGATGACCAGGGAGAACAGGAGCGCGCCCGGATGCAGCCACGCCACGGAAGCGACTCCGATTCCCGCCGCGAACAGCCATGCCGCATGAAATAACGGGACCCCCGCGGCGCTCGCATGTACGGTCGCGGCCGCCGTTTGGCCGCCTCTGGCAATGGCTTTCTGCATCAATTGAGGTTGAAGGGGAACTATATCAGGATAGGCCTATGTGAACCAATGTCTCCAGGTGGAAGGTCTGCGGGAAGAGGTCTGCGAGAGTCACCGATTCGATCGCATAGCCCGACGCAAGGAGCGGCCGCAGATCGCGCGCGAGCGTAACCGGATCACACGAAACGTACACCATGGACGGGGCTGCAATGCGCGCAAACTCCCTGGTGATTTCCTCTCCGAGCCCTGTCCGCGGAGGGTCGACCACGATCAGGTCCGGCCGTTGGCCGCCGGAATTTCCCCGCAAAAAGTCGAGCGCCGAAGCCGGAACAGATTCTCCTGTTGTGCCGGCAAGATTCGCGGCAAGCGCTTTGGTTGCGGCAGGCGCCGACTCGACGGCGATCACTTTGTCAAAACTCGCCGTCAGCTTGCGCGCGAACAGTCCCACACCCGCAAACAGATCCCACGCCAACGCACCAGTGTGTTTTTGGGTCACCATGCCAACGAGAGGATCAAGGAGCCTGCGGTTCACCTGAAAGAACGCACCGTTGTCCACTCGATAGTCAAATCCGGCCGCGCGATAGCTGAGCGAGGCCGCTCCGATCTGCGCGGCCCGCTGCTCGCGCCGGCCTTCATCCTGCGCTATCAGATCCACTCCGCCGATGCCTGGGAATTCCTCTATCAGCGCTTCGAGGCGCTCCGTCAACGGAGCCAGCGCCCTGCCTTCAGCGAACACGCTTGCGAGCAGGAAGTCCTCCTCTGGATTCGCAAACAACGAGAGTTCGGAAGGCCGGAGAGATGGTGCGGATTTTTTGAACAGCTCTGCCGCAGCCAGCGCCGCCCTCACAAGCACAGGCGAAGCGATGGGGCACTCGCGAATGGGAATAATTGCATGCGAACGGCGTCCGCGGTATCCCACATTTCCTTTTGCATCGAATGCAACACGAATGCGGTTGCGATATTCCCAGGGGTCGCCCGACAGCACGGCGATCTCATTCGGCGCGGCGATTCCCGCGCGCGTGAATGTCTCTCGCAGAATCGCTTCCTTAAACCTGAGTTGGGCCGGATAGTCGGTGTGCTGATACTGGCATCCGCCGCAGGTTCCGAAGTGCGGGCAACGCGGGGCAATCCGTTCCGCCGCCGGCGCCGTAATTGCATCCACCTCCGCGACGGCATATCCGCGCCTGGCTTTGTCTTCGACTATCCGCACCTGCGCCTGCTCGCCCGGGAGCGCCATCGGAACGAAGATTGCTTTTCCGTCGCTGCGCGCCAGAAAGTTTCCGCCGTAGACCGGTTTCTCGATCGTCACGAGTTGCGACGGGCTGGGCGCAGCCGATGGATTGTTTGCCCGGCGTTGGTGGCGGCGCGGCTTCATTGCTGGCTCATGTAGAAGAGGCTGAAACGCGGAAGGTTGTAATGCGCGAGAAGCTGCTTTTGAACAAACTGGCGCTCCACCTGGCGCAACTGCACTGCGCCCATGCGGCTGCGATAAGGGGCGAGCTCGCGCGCGGCATGCTCCTTCAACCCCACGAGCAGCGTTTCGGGTGCGGCAGTGGTGAGGGCGGCGAACAGTTTTTCCTCGAGCACTGTAAGGTTGCGCTCCAATGCTTCGGTGTCGAGAGGCTTCTTCGCATCCGCCGCGCGCGATTCCGCGGCCAGCTCGCGCAGCCGCGATGCCGTCGCGGCGCAGACATCCGGAGCGATTTGCGCAGACTCGAGCGCGGAGGCTGCCGCTTCCAGATGTCCGGCTACGCGCTCGCGCTCGAAGCCGGTTTCTGCGGTGCCTGTGTAGTTCGTGGCCGTCGATGCGCCCGCCGCCGCTTCCCGCAATTCTTCTGCTGCTTCCATGACCGCTTGCGCACACCACGCGAGCCCGTTGACTTTGCGCATGCGTCCGCGCTTCTGCCGCGCCTCGTACTTGTCGAATGCGGCGTCGATGCCGCGCAGCACCGCGTCGAGAGGCACGCCGGCATCGCGCCACGTCTCGATCAGCGCCCAGTCGAGCGTGGAGAGCAGAAGCAATGATCCACGCCGCTGCTGAAAGCGCTCTTCGATTTCGGTGAAGTAGTTGAAGTAGTTCTGCATGGCGCGCCTCAATGCGCGCGCGTGCGAGGCCGAGCCGCGCGGTTGCGCTCAAACACGATCCGCAGCCCGTCGAGCGTAAGCATGTCGTTGATTTCGGCAATGTAGCGCGAGTCTTCACTGATCTGCCGCGCGAGGCCGCCCGTCGCGATTACGCGCGCCTCTGTGCCGATCTCCTTGATGATGCGTTCGAGGATGCCATCGACCAGTCCAATGTAGCCGTAGTAGAGGCCGCTCTGGAGATGCGTGACCGTGTTGGTTCCGATCACTTTCGCGGGGCGTCTCACGTCCACGCGCCCGAGCCTTGCGGCGCGCGAGAAGAGAGCATCGGCGCTGATGCCGAGGCCGGGCGCGATCGCGCCGCCCAGGTATTCGCCCTTCGATGAGATGACATCGAACGTTGTTGCCGTGCCGAAATCCACGACGATGCAGGGCCCGCCATAGCGCTCGAATGCGGCGATGGCGTTCACGAGCCGGTCTGCACCCAGTTCCGCGGGATTGTCCACCAGCACCGGCATCCCGGTCTTGATGCCGGGCTCGACGAACAGCGGCTGCACGTGGAAATACTTCTCGCACACACGGCGCAGGGTGCTCTCCACTGGCGGCACTACTGAAGAAATGATGATGTGGTGCACCTGATCGACCGAGATTCCGCTCATCTGGAACAGGTTCACGAAGAGAACGCCGTACTCGTCGGAGGTCTGCGTGCGATGCGTGGACACGCGCCAGTGCGCCACGAGCTCGCGCTCGCCTTCGCCGGCTGCGGCCGCGGAAGCCGGCGCGGCGCCCAGGCGGTACAACCCGAGAACGGTGTTGGTGTTGCCCACGTCAAGCGCCAGGAGCATGGCTTACATTGTAGCTGCCGTGCCATCGGCAGACCGGATTCCGCCTGTCTGCACCTGGACGATGCCGGCGGCCGTGCGCACGCGCAAAAAACCGTGCTCGTCGAGCCCCTCTGTGATGCCGTTGCAGGCCTGCGGTCCATGGACTTCGACTTCGCGCCCACGCACCCAACTCGACGCCTGTTCCACGCGTGCGGTCAGGCTGGATCCAGCAGCCGGATTGAGCAGTACCTGCGTTTCACGATCGAGAGCTTCAAGAAGCGCGATCAGCAGCAACTGGCGGTCGGTCCAACGGCCGGATTCGAGATCGAGCGACGTTGCAGGAGTTGCGAGGCCGCGCTGGAAACTTTGCTGATGCACATTGACTCCGATGCCCGCAACCGCAAAGCTCAGCTGCCCTCGATCGGCTTGCGACTCGACAAGAATTCCACCGGTCTTGCGCGGGCCTATGAGCAGATCGTTGGGCCAGCGGAGATCGACGCTCAGTCCGCTTGCTGCGCGAACGGCCTCGGCAGCCGCGAGCCCTGCGGCCAGGGGCAGCAAATGCATGCGCGCTGCCGGAACCGGCAGCCGCAGCAGCACGCTTGCATACAGACCCTGTCCGGCAGCCGAGTGCCACGCGTGATCGCCGCGCCCGCGCCCAGCGGTCTGCTCGTCGGCAAAATACACCGATCCGTGCGCCGCGCCATTGCGAGCAGCAGTCATTGCATCACTGTTGGTCGATCCGGTGGTTGATTTGAAGTGCAGGTTGGCCGCGAAGATCGTTCCGGCGAGCGATTGCTCCAGAGCAGGCAGGTCGTACATTGCAGCCGCTACTCCGCCACGATGCTCATTGAAATGTCGGCGGCGCGGGCCGAGTGAGTCAACGCTCCCACGCTGATGAAGTCCACACCCGTTTCAGCGTAGGCGCGAATGTTCTCGAGTACGATGCCGCCTGAGGCCTCCGTCGGGATCCAGCGCGTTTCGGTCTTGATGCGGTCCACCGAGTTGCGTACCTCGTGCGGCGTCATGTTGTCGAGAAGGATCGCTTCAGCGCCAACTTCGAGCGCTTCTTCGAGCTCACGGGGGTTGCGTACTTCCACCTGCACGCGCTGCCCGGCTTTGCGCCGCTCCAAAGCATGGGCGACCGCCGTCCGCAGGCCGCCGCCGAGCGAGATGTGGTTGTTCTTGATCAGGATTCCGCTGGCAAGGTCGAGCCGATGATTCGTGCCACCGCCGCACAGCACCGCGTACTTCTCGAGCGCGCGCAAACCGGGCACGGTTTTTCGTGTGTCGAGCACCCGCGCATGCGTTCCCTGGATCGCATCGACGTATTTGCGCGTGTTGGTTGCGATCCCGCTCATGTGCTGCAGCAGGTTCAGGATTACGCGCTCACTGCTCAGCAGCACCCGCGCATTGTGCCGGATGACTGCAAGGACCTGGCCATCGCGTGCGCGTACCCCATCGAATATCTCAGGATGGCTCACAACTTCAAAGCGCGTGTGTGCTTCGGGGCGTCGATCGAGACGCGCGAAGATTTCAAGGAAGCGCGGGATCGCGCCAAGCCCCGCAACGACCAATTCTTCGCGTGCGAGGATGGAGGCCGTCGCGCGCAGGTTCGCGTCGATGGTGACGTTGGTGGTGGTGTCGCCGACGGCCTGGTCTTCGACCAGGGCCTGCTCCAGCAACGCGTCGATTCGGTGGCTCTTCCAGTCCATAGTTCAGTGGTCAGTGGTTAGTGATTAGTGGTTAGTTCACAGTTCGCAGTTCATAGTTCACAGTTTTCAATCTTCATTGTGGAGGCAGAGAAGCTAGTGCGCTGCGGGCTTTTTCGAGCAGCAGCCGCGTTTCCATTTCCTGCTTCCGCAATCCCTCCACTACATGCGCGGGTGCCTTTGCGAGAAAACTATCATTCCCGAGTTGGCGCTCCGCCGCAGCCAGCCCTTTGTCGTATTTCGCGATCTCTTTTGTCAAGCGCTCGCGCTCGGCGGCCGCGTCGATCTTGGGTTCGTATAGCAACCTTCCCGTGTAGCGCGAGAAATTGCGAAATACGCCGGAGCCCTGAAGTTCGTTGTCTACATACTCGATTGAAGAAACATGGCCCAACTTCTGAATCACGTCTACGTTTGCTGTGAATGACGTCCGAGCGATTGCAATAGCATGCACCTGAATAGGAACTGGTTCCTTTTCAGGAACACCAGAGTGCTTGCGCTCGCTGAGCACATCGCTGATCAGATCCCAAGAGTCCTTCATCCGGATTTGAACGCCATCGTTGAAGGCACCACCCACCACCCGATCAAACACTCCTGTCGGCACGACCGGATATGATGACAGTGCTATTGAGCGGAGCGGCGGCTTATCGTTGTAAATCGCGTGCCAGAGTTCTTCTGTAAGGAAGGGCATGAATGGAGAGAGCATTCGCAGGGTCGCTTCCAGTATCTGCAGTAACGTTGTTAGAATCTGCTTCGTTCTCGTCAATTCCCCGGTAGGCGAATATTCCAGCCTAGCCTTCGCAAACTCGAGTGCACGATCGCAGAATGTGCTCCAGAAAAACTGGTAAACGACGCTCGCCGCTTCGTCAAAGCGATAGTTTTGAAGCGATTCATCGACTCTTCGGGCGGCTTGGTGAAATTCCGACCAAAGCCAGCGCACAAAATCGGAGTCATTTGACCCTATCTCAGGAACCTCCCCAATAGCAGAGACGTCAATTGCGATACCCACTTCCGCACCGCGTTCAAGATTCATGAAGATGAGGCGCGCGGCGTTCCAGATCTTGTTTGCGAAGGCGCGGTAGCCTTCGGTCCTCGCTACGTTGAAGGCGATGTCGGTTCCGGGAGAAGCCATGCTCGCTAGCGTGAAGCGGACGGCATCGGTTCCGTACTGCTTTACGATCTCGATCGGGTCGATCACGTTGCCCTTGGTCTTCGACATCTTCTCGCGGTTGGCGTCGCGCACCAGGGCGTGAATGTAGACCTCGCGGAAGGGGACGCTCTCGGCGAGCGGCCTTGGGGTGCCGTCGGCCATGGGCACGTCGGTCGAGAACCAGCAGCCCAGCATGACCATGCGCGCTACCCAAAAGAAGAGGATGTCGAATCCGGTGACGAGCAGGCTGGTCGGGTAGAACGTGTCGAAATCCGCGCGGGTCTCCGCCGTCACGTTCGGCCATCCGAATACGGACACGGGCAGCAGGCCCGACGAGAACCACGTGTCGAGCACGTCGGTTTCCTGAGTAATTTCGCCCGAGCTGCAGTGCGCGCACGCGCTCGGATCCTGCCTTGCCACGGTGATCTTGTGGCACTTCGCGCAGTGCCATGCCGGAATGCGATGGCCCCACCAGAGCTGCCGCGAGATACACCAGTCGTGGATGCCCTCCATCCAGTTCAGATAGGTCTTCTCGTACATCTCCGGCGTAAAGCGCATGGCCTTGTTGCCGTCGGCGCCGGCCTTCACCGCCGCAATTGCCAGTTCGGCCATCGATACGCCGCGGCCCTCGGCCTTCTTGTTCACCGCAATGAACCATTGCGTCGAAAGGCGGGGCTCAACGATGGTCTTGCAGCGGTCGCAGTGGCCCACGTTGTGCACGTGGTCCTTCACGCCCGCGAGCAAGCCCTGCTCTTCGAGGTCGGCGACGATCTTTTTGCGCGCGACGTAGCGGTCAAGCCCGGCGTACTGGCCGCCGTTCTCGTTGATCTGCGCGGTTGCGTCCATCACGCTGATCGAGGGCAAGTGGTGCCGTTCGCCGAGTGCGAAGTCGTTGGGATCGTGCGCCGGGGTCACTTTCACCGCGCCGGTGCCGAAGTCGCGGCTTACCCAGTCGTCGGTCACGATCGGGATCTGGCGGTCGAGCAGGGGCAGCCGCAGCTTCTTGCCGTGCAGATGCGCGTAGCGCTCGTCCTCGGGATGCACTGCTACGGCCACATCGCCGAGCATGGTTTCAGGGCGCGTGGTCGCGATGGTCACGAACTCGCCGGTGTCCTTGCCGGCCTCGTCAATCACCGGGTAGCGAATCTCCCACAGGTGGCCCTTGTGCTCGTCGTACACCACCTCGAGGTCGCTGATCGCCGTCTGGCAGCGCGGGCACCAGTTCACGATGTATGCGCCGCGATAGATGAGGCCCTGCTCGTAGAGCCGCACGAATGCCTCGCGCACCGCGACGCTGAGGCGCGCGTCCATGGTGAAGTACTCGCGGCTCCAGTCGACGCTTGCGCCGAGGCGCTTCATCTGGTCGAGGATGGCGCCGCCGTAGTGGCGCTTCCACTCCCACACGCGCTCGACGAATGCTTCGCGGCCCAGTTTCTCGCGCGAGGTATTTTCGGCGGCCAGCTGCCGCTCCACCATCATCTGCGTGGCGATGCCGGCGTGGTCCGTGCCGGGGAGCCACAGCGCGCGGTAGCCGCTCATGCGCCGCCAGCGGGTCAGGATGTCCATCTCTGTCTGGTTGAGCATGTGGCCCATGTGCAGCCGGCCGGTCACATTCGGCGGAGGCAGCAGGATGGAGAATTGCTCGCCTGACTGGCCATCGGCCTTGTCGCCGGAGCCCGGCGTGGGCTGCTCAAAGAGCTTTTCGCGGACCCAGTATTCGGCCCAGTGGTCTTCAATGGCGGTCGGATCGTACGCTTTGGGCAGGTCGTGTGGCATTAGGTCTGTGGGTGTCCCCGCCTTCTGGGAAATGCCGTAAGTGCAAGAGGGACAACCCCTCAGGTTAGCAGATGCCGCGGTTCTCAATTGGTCGCATTGCTGCGCCCGGACCGCGCACCATCTCGCACTCCGCACACCGCATCTACGCCTGTCGGAGGGTTCCTCGCATGGGGCGACTCGGCTTGTATTTCGTCGGCGTTTACGGCTTGCTGGCGGCGTTCGTTATCTACATGAACCGCAAGAATGCCCACGGGCAGCTTCCCGTGGGGCGGATGGCCTCGCAGCTTCGCGATGCGTGGGCCGACAACCACACACGGACTTAACTGAATTCGCGCACCAACGGAGAGGCCCTCCGTTTCCGGAGGGCCTTTCCTGCTAATCCCAGCAAGATTTTAGAACGGATTGAGCTTGCCCAATCCCTTCTTCTTTTTCTTCCTGCTTGACGATTCGTCGCTCAGGTCTGGCTTCGGCTTGTGCGGCTTCTGACCTTCGGCGAGCGTTGGAGCGGGCGGCTGCGAACCCGGCTTGATGTCGTTGATCTGGTCGGGAGCTGACGCGGCGGGCTGCGCCGCGGGGACCTCGGCCTTCTCAGGACCCACGGATTTCACGAGGGCATTCGGATCACCCTGGGCCGCGGGCTGCGACCCGGTCGTGCCCGGGTTCGCGCCACCCGAGTTTGGCGCGCTCACAATCGAGACGCCTACGCCCGTGCCTTCCGGCGTGGTCATCTGAAGCGGCGCCTGCGAAGGCTGATCGCTGCGCGGCGGCTCGTTTGCCCCAGTCGGTTTCGCAGATGCAGTCGCGTCCGAATTGCCCTGGTCGGTCGCCTGCTTGAACAGCGCCAAATTGTCCTTGGTGATCTGAGGCGCCAGAGTTCTCGAGGGGTCCTCAAGTGTCGGATCGCCTACGTGCACCGCCTCCACCGTTGTGGGCCCGTGCTTCACTATTCCCCACAGCGTGTCGGTGAATTGAAGCTTCTGCCGGCTCTGCTCCTCGGCCTGATTTTCTGCCACGGCAGCGTCGGTTGGCGTGGGAATCGGCCGGTTCATCGCCACGAGCCGGTCTTGCGCGTCCGCAACCCGCGGCGCCATTGGGTACCGCGTGATCACCTTGTCGTATGCCGCCGCCGCCTTATCCATGTAGAGCGCCCTCAGCCGCTCCTTGATCGCGCCGGGCAATCTCGACAGTCCTACGATCTTTGCTTCGCTCGCATATGCATCGCCGATCGTCAGCAGCGCCAGGTCGCTCTTCGAGTACAGCGGATAGGTGTCCACTACGGTCTGCAAACGCGCAATCGCCGCAGGGTAGCTCTCCTTGCCCGCATAGAAGAGCCCGATCTGCGTCTCGCGCTCCGCCAGCACCTCCTGTACGTCGCGCAGTTTCTGCTTGGCGCGCGGAATCAAGGTTGAGTCCGGGTACATGTTGAGCATCTCCCGGTATTCCTTCTCCGCGTTCAGGGCGTTGGTATAGTCGCGGTCGGGCTTCTCCATTTCGGAGTAATAGATATCGCCAACCTTCATCTGCGCTTCGGCCGCTTCGGGCGCATTGGGGAAGAACGTCTCGAAGTCCTTGTACTCAGCCTCGGCCTGCGTGAGCGCTGCGGTTCCGCCTTCCTTGAACCAGCTATCGCCGACGGCCAGCTTGGCGCGCATCTTGTACTCGGAGTCGGGATAGGTGTTCAGCATGGTCTGCAGATCGAGGCGCGCCACGTCGAACTTTCCCTTTTTCATGGCGATCATCGCCTTGTCGTAGAGCTCCTTGTCGGGCTGCTTCGACTGCACATTCGCCAGAGGGTTGGCGCTGAGGTCTTCATGCTTCTTTTTCTTGGGCTTCTTTTCGCGTGCGTAGGCGGATGCGGTGGTAAGGAGCAGCGCCGCCAGGGCGGTGGAAACCATCTTCGTGGACAACCGATTCATAAAACCTCATTGCGGCAAAGCCCTGGGGCAGGCCCCGCCTCATCCCGATTCTGTTCGCCTGAAATTCCTACCTATCTTACCTGTTGATCGTCACGCGACGCGCGCCGGTTCGCCTGCGGCCTGCCGGGCGGCTTCGAGCAGCGATCGAGCGTCCTCTTCAGCCCGGCCTTCGCCAAACACGGCATTCCCGGCGACAAGAAGCTCCGCTCCTGCTTGGACGACCCGCGCCACCGTGTCGTGAGCCACGCCGCCGTCGACTTCAATTCTAAATGTCAGGCCCATCTCCGCGCGGATCCGGGCCAGTTCCCGTATTTTGTCCAGGGAGAATTCGATGAATTTTTGCCCGCCGAACCCTGGGTTCACGCTCATGATGAGCACGTGGTGCACCATGGGCAGGATGTCGCGGATAAGGTTCACGCGCGTGGCCGGGTTCAGCACCACGGCCGGCTCCATACCGTGGTTGGCGATCAACTCGAGCGAACGGTGCAGGTGGCGGCACGCCTCGTAGTGAACGCTCACCCAGTTCGCCCCGGCGTCGGCGAATGCCGGGATGAACTCGTCGGGGTTCTCGATCATCAGGTGGCAATCGAGCGGCAGCTTCGTGGCCTTGCGAAGGCTCGCCACGACCGGCGGACCGATGGTGATGTTGGGCACGAAGTGGCCATCCATCACATCGACGTGGATGACCGTGCCTCCGCCACGCTCGGCGGCCGCGATTTCGTCGGCAAGCCGCGCAAAATCAGCGGAAAGTATGGATGGGACCAGCTCGACCATGGGCTGCGAATCCGGCCTCCTGCAGGGTCAGTCTATCAGCCCGCCTACTAATCGAACATGTGCAGCGACGATCGCTTTTTCGCCTTCCCGCCCGGCTTCTCCAGTGCCTTCAGCAGAATTCGGCTGCGGGCGCGCATCGCAGCCGTACCTGACCGTTCTGCCATCCGCAACCGGTCGAGCACGTCATCCTTCAGCGACGCGTCCTGCGTGGTCAGGTCGGCCATGGCGTGCAGGGCCGCCGTCTTTACGATCGATGACTTGTCGTTAAGCCACCCTTCGAGCGTTGCTGCGATGCGCCGGCACTCCGGCCTGGTCAGATTGAGCCGCGGGAGCGTCAGTGCGAGGTTCCAGCGCACCTTGGGCAGTGTGGCCTCGGAAAGCAGCCCGATCAGCGGTTCCTTGAAAGCCATGATTGCCCGCATCAGGGCCGGCGAAGCCCACCGGGAAACTCGTTCAAGCACATCGGCCGCGCGGCTCGCGACTCCGGGGTCGTCGTCCCAGATGAGTTCGATCAGGCTAGGAATTTGCCGCGGAAGCGCGCCGATCCATTTTGCGATTTGCGGGACGCGCCCGGGGTGCAGAACATGCGGGCCCACTGCAAGTTCCGCGCGAAGATCGACTTTCGTGCTCATTGATCCCTGGATGACATTCTCTTACGCGCCGGCAGCGGCTGCCATGCTCTTCGCCGCCACGCGCCCCAATCCGCGCAGGATCGCCTTCGCCGGCCACGCGCCATCGACGTCGGGAAAGAAGATCTCCCCCGGCCGCTTCACCTCCGGCCGGTAATACCACCGCTTGAGCAGAGCCAGGTGACCCTGGCGCACGGTCGCATTCGGGGCCTCGCGCGCGGACTGGAGTCCTGCGAGCACACCCTCGAGCCGCGCCTCGAGAATGCCGCGCGCCGACTTCACACTCTCTTTGCTCAGTGATCCCTGATCCGTGTTTTCTTCCGGCACCGGCTCGAGCGCCATCGGCTGCGCGAACAGCGAGCTCGACCCGGACAGCTCGTTCTGGATGCGCATGCCCAGCGTCGAAAATCCCGCCGGCCCGTGCAGCCGCCCACCCTCGTACAGAAAGACTGCCACTTCATCTGCCTGCGCTGATGACTGCAGAATCACAGCACGCAGCCGGCTCATTGGGCGCACCAGCTCCGGGGCCAGCGCCCGAACCGACTCGGCCTTCTGTACCTGCACATGCAATGCCGCGGCCTGCTCGAATTCAAGGTTTGCCGACGCCTCGTCCCGCTGCGTTCGCAGCTGCACAAGACGGCTCTCGCCGCGCGTCGCGAGGAACCGCTCCACCCCGACCGATTCTTCCGCGTAGCGCTCATCGGTGCAGCCCTGGTAGCACGGCGCCAAGCACATCTTCATCTCGGAGTACACGCATCCGGGGTGGCTCGGATTCGGGTCCAGTTCCTCGACGCAGCGCCGCAGCAGGAAGAGCTTCAGCGTCTCCTCTGCAAACCGCTCTGCCGCCGCCCGCGAAGCAAACGGCCCATAGGCCCAGTCCGCTTCACGCTGGCTCGGCCGGTTCGTGACCACGACGCGCGGATACCGGTTGCCGCCGAGAAACCTGACGAACGACGGCGCTCCCAGGTGCATCCTCTCCAGGCACTTCGTGCCGTATACCTCCTCGAGCAGGTTGAACTGCAGAAGGAGCGACTCGAAGTCCGAACCTGTCAGCCGCCATGCAATCCGCCGCACCCGGCCAGCCAGTTGCAGCCGCTTCGGATGTTTCTCTGACGGCAGCAGAAGCCGCTCGAGCCGCCCGCGCAGGTTCGGAGTGCGGCCGATGTACGGCTGCGCGTGCGCGTCCTCTCCGTAGAGCGCAAAGACCGCGCAAGCCTCGGGAATCTGCTGGAGCGATGCCCGCGCGTCAGCAGGATCAAAAGCAACGGACTGGAATTCCGGGGTCAGAGCACTCTCCTGGGTCCTCCATTCGCTGGTCCTGCATTCGCTTTCTAGGCCCCCGCCAGCGTCATTCCATCGATCCTCAGCGTGGGCGACGCGACGGATCCACGAAACCGCAGGTCGTTCCCGATCGCCGCGACATTGCGAAACATCTCGGCCAGATTCCCGGCAATCGTCACCTCCTCCACCGCGTGCGTAAGCTCACCATTCTCGATCCAGAGACCCGCCGCGCCGCGCGAGTAGTCGCCCGTCACCAGGTTCACGCCGAACCCAAGCAGGCTGGTGACGTAAAACCCATTTGGGATCGCGCCGATGATTTCTTCCGGAGTATGCGTGCCTGGCTCGAGGTACAGGTTGCCAGGCCCGATCCCCGGCGTCCCGGCCAGCCCGCGCGAGGCGTTATGCGTCGACTTCATTCCGAGCTTGCGCGCCGAATACGTGTTCAGGATGTACGTACCCAGGACCCCGCGTTCCACTACAACATTGCGCCGCGATGGCAGTCCCTCCCCGTCGAATGGCGACGAGCCAAACCCACCTATTCCGTTGGGCAGCAGCATCACGTTGTCATCAACTATCGTCACGCTAGGACTTGCAATCTGCTCGCCCAGCTTTCCGGCAAGAAACGTCGCCTGCCGCCACACGGCGTCGCCTGACGCGGCGTCGAAGACCACGCCCACGAGCGTGCGCGCCGTTTCAGGCGCAAACACCATTGGAACCTGTTGTGTCGGCATACGCCGCGCGCCAAGCCGCCGCAGAGTGCGCCGCGCGGCCTCCTGGCCCACCGATTCAGGCGACTCAAGGTCCCCGATGCGGCGCGCGCTCGAGTCCCAGTGGTCGCGCTGCATATGCCCGTTTTCGTCCTTCGCCAGCGGAACCGCCACAATCCCGGCATAGCTACCGCGGTAGCTGCCCACAAACCCTCTCGAATTGGCCAGGACCTTGCGGCCCGTTGTCGCGTCGAAGCTCGCGCCGCGGGCGCTTCCGATGCGGGGATCTACGGCCAGGGCCGCAGCCTCGGCACGGCGCGCCATCTCGATCCGCTCCGGCCCGGGGAGCGAGTACACATCGTCAAAATAGAGCTGCAGATCGCCGGGATAGGCGCCGAACTCGCCCGATTCGGGCAGCCCTGCGAACTCGTCTTCTTCAGTGATTTGTGCCAGCGCGAGGGCCCCGTCGACAAGTTGGCGAATCCCTTCGGCAGTAAAGTCGCTTGTTGAAGTCGATGCAGACCGTTTGCCCGCAAACACGCGCAGACCCAGGCCGCGCGAGCCTGACTCGATCAGCTTCTCGACTTCGCCCATCCGAACCGTCACGGAAAACTCGTCGCCTTCGCGGACTACGGCCTCGGCATCCGTGGCTCCGGCCTTGATGGCCTGCGCCACAACATCGGCCGCAAGCGATTCGAGGTCCAGGTCATCGAGAGGAGGGGTTACCGCGGCTTTTGGCATACTTCGACCCTATCAAATGGGAACGCGCGGAGCACGCGCAGCCGCTGCCGCAAGCGAGACCACGGCTATTGCCGGGTTTCCGGCATTCCCGATCTCGCGCATAACTACGCGGTAACTCGCTGACTACGTTGTCATGCTAGACTTAGCGCTCCAGCAGTCACATCTCACAGGAGGAGGTCCCGAATCATGCCAGCCGCAAAGTCTCTTCAAGGGATGAATGTCATGCTGTTTCTCACCGATCAGCAGCGCGCGATCCAGCATTTTCCGCCGGACTGGGCGGAGAAGAACCTTCCCGGAATGCAGAGGCTCAAGAACCAGGGGCTCACGTTTGAGCGCGCATTCTGCAATGCATGCATGTGCTCGCCGAGCCGGGCCACGCTGATGACTGGCTTTTTCCCGGCGCAACACGGCGTGAAGTGGACCCTCGAACTGAACATGACTTCAAGCGATAACCCGCAGCAGACTCTGCCGACAGAGTTGCCAAACCTGGCAACGGTGATGGCGGCCGCCGGTTACTCGACGCCTATGAAGGGCAAGTTTCACCTGACCAAGCCCAAGAATCGCAATGGAAGCTTTACACCGGAAGATGCGGCCGCCTATGGATTCGAGCGCTGGAATCCACCTGATGGAGGGGCCAACCAGGACCCGACCGAGTTCGGCGGCGGATTTGCGGACATGGACCGGCGATACCTCGAGGGCGAGGGCCCGGTCGAATTCGGACAGGAAGGAATCCTGGCCTATCTCAGATCGCCGGCGGCGCGAGCCAAACCCTTCTTTCTTATTGCTTCACTGATCAATCCCCATGACGTGCTGGCGTATCCGAGCACGGCCTTCTGGAATGGCTACACGCCCGCATGGCTGAATGGCGACATTGAACTGCCCGAGACTGTGAATGAGAGCCTTGACACCAAGCCCACGGTGCAGGAGCAGTTCCTGAAACTCACCAACCTTGGCCTCGGCCCGCTCAATCCCGACGAGCAGCGAAACTATATCAACTTCTACGGGAATCTCATGATTGATTCCGACAGGAAGTTACAGCGGATTCTCGATGCCCTGGAAGAGCAGGGGATGCTCGATAACACGCTCGTGATCCAGACCTCCGACCACGGCGAGATGGGAATGACCCACGGCGGCCAGCGCCAGAAAAACTTCAATTTCTATGAGGAATCGCTGCGCGTCCCCTTGATTTACTCGAATCCGAAGCTGTTTCCGAAGCCCGTTTCGTCGCACGCCATGGTCTCGCACGTCGACTTTCTGCCTACCCTTGCGGCGCTGTTCGACGCGCCAGAGAAGGCGCGGGCGCCGTGGGAGGGCGTCGATTACTCGAGCATCGTTCTGAATCCCGAGGCGCCGCCGGTGCAGGACTACATCGTCTTCACTTACGACGATTACCAGTCGGGCCAAGCGAGCGGGCCGTATCCGCTGCCACCTAACCATATCGTCAGCATTCGCGAAGAGCGCTACAAGCTCGCGCAGTATTACGACGCCGAACATGAGGCGGCGCCGAAGCAATGGGAGATGTACGACCTTGCAGACGATCCGCTGGAGGTGAACAACATCGCTTGGCCGAGCTATTCCCGCACGCCGCAGCAAGAGGCCGAGTTGCTGCGCCTTCGCGCGCGCCTCGAAGAGGTTCAGCTTACGCGGTTGCGCACCGGCGTCTATCGGGAAATTCAATCAAGCTAACCCGTGAACAACTGAAGCGCGGCACTGTCTCAGTTTGTCCGCAGCGCGACCATTGGATCGATCTTCGACGCTCTTCGCGCGGGCAGATAGCCCGCGAGCAGCGCGACGCCTCCCAGCAGAAGTACCATTCCGGCGAACGTGAGCGGATCCGTTGGGGCAGTGCGGAAGAGAAGCGAGGCAATGAGGCGCGCGATTGCGAATGAAGCGACGAGGCCAAGGCCAATGCCGATCAGGGCAAGACGCAGCGTGGTTTTGATCACGTCGAGCTGAACGCGGGCCTCGCTTGCTCCGAGGGCCATGCGGATGCCGATCTCCTGGGTCTGGCGCGTGACGGAGTAGGAGATCACGCCGTAGATTCCGAGGGAGGCAAGGAGCAAGCCCAGACCGGCGAAGATGCCTACCAGAAGCACAAAAAAGCGACGCGGAGACGTGGCGTGATCGACGAGCTGCTGGATGGGCATGAACTCTGAAGCGGATTGCGCGGGGTTGAACTCCCGGAGTGTTTTCATCACATCTGCAGCCAACGCGGCGGGAGGCAGCTTGGACCGCACCACGAGAAAGGAGCCCTCCGGGCCGAACTTCGACGGCAGGTACATTTGCGACCCCGCGTTGTCTTCCACGCTGCTTTCGTGAACATCGGCAATGACGCCAACGACCTGGGCTTCAGCGCCTCCGGCAAGCGCGATGCGGCCAACCGCATCCTGCCCGGGCCACAGCCTGCGCGCGACGGACTCGTTGAGGATGACAACGTTGCGATTGTTCAGAACATCGTCCCATGAGATGTCGCGGCCTGCCACCATGCGCATTCCCATCGCCTTCACGTAGCCAGGCGAGACGATGTAGACGAAGACCGGAATGAAATCCCGCTCCCTGGGCTTCTGCTGGCCTTTCGCCGCAATTCCCCAGCCACGATTGCGGCTCATGGGCAGATTGTCCGATATGCCTGCCGCTTCAACGCCGGGGATCAAGGAAGCCCGGGTTACGACTTCCTGCCAGATCGCGGCGCGCTTCGCGGCATTTCCGCCGTCGTCGTAGTCCACGCTGACAGCGGCGGCGCGGGTCGGCTCAAATCCCAGGTCGATATCGAGCACGCGGAGGAAGCTGCGCAAGAGCAGTCCGGCGCCGACGAGCAGCACGCATGCCAGGGCAATTTCGGTAATCACGAGAACCGACCGCATGCGGTCGTGCTTGCGGCCCTCGCTGGTTCCGTGACCGCTGTCTTTCAGAGCCTCCTGCAAATTGCGCGCCGACATGCGCAGTGCGGGAGCGACGCCGAAGAGAATGGCGGCTGCGACTGCGATGAGGAGCGTCCATGCGAGGGCCGCCCCGTCGATGCGGACCATGTTCAACAGCGGCAGAGCAAGCGATCCCTGGTGAGCCAGGTAGGAAAGAACGGCCCAGGCGAGCACAAGACCAAGAGATGCTCCGGCGATGGCCAGCACCAGGCTCTCGGTCAGCAACTGGCGCACGATGCGCCCCAGTCTCGCTCCCAGGGCGCTGCGCATCGCGAATTCTTTATTGCGCGAGGCCGCGCGGGCCAGCAGCAGGTTGGAGAGATTCACGCAAACGATCAAGAGGATGAGACCGACCGCGGACCACAGCACGATCAGCGAACGGCGCAGCTTGCCGCTGACGTACTCTTTCAGCCCGGTGAGCTGGCCTGTGTAGGGTTTTCCATATTCAGGGTGCTTCTTTACGGCATATATCTGCGGAAAGAGCAGATTGGTCTCGTTCTGCGCCTGGGCGATGCTCACGCCCGGCTTGAGGCGGCCGACCAGTGCGAGGTCGTTCCCGTCGTCGCGAAAGTCATCCATGATGTACGGGACGAAGAGGTCAACTTTCGCTCCTGGCGAGAAGACTGCGCCGAAGTCGAATGTTTCCGGCAGGACTCCGACGACCGTGACGGACTTGTTGTTCAGGTCGACTCTGTCGCCCAGATCAACCGTGCGCCCGATGATGCTTCGGTCGCCGCCGAACTGGCGCTTCCAGTACGGGTAGCTCAGCAGAGCCGCGGGCTGCGCGTGGTGCAGAAATTCCTCCGGCCTGAACAGGCGCCCCACAGAGGGCTCGACGCCGAGCGTTTCGAAGAAGCCCCCGGCGACAAGCATTCCTGTTGCGGGCAGCGGCTGGCCGTTCCCGGAGAGCTTGAAATTGTTGGGAGCGGTAAAGGCGAAATAGCCGCTGACCGATTGAAAGGAGCGGTTCTGCCGCTCGAATTCCTCGGTGGCGTCGGCGGTGTAGGTTTTGCCGGATTCACCGCCCTTTGCGCCCTTCTCGACGATCCGGACGAGCTGGTGCGCCTCGGGGAACGGCAGCGGGCGGAGCAGGATCGTGTTCACGACGCTGAAGACTGCGATATTGGCCCCGATGCCGAGCGCGAGAATGACCACCGCAATCAACGTGAAGCCGGCGTCGTGCCTGAGGGTGCGGAAGGCGAAGCGCAGGTCCTGCGCGAGGACGTCGATCCAGGGCAGTCCGCGCGACTCGCGGTGCCGCTCTCGCGCCTGCTGCAACCCGCCAAACTGCACAAGAGCCTGGCGGCGCGCTTCTTCGCGGGACATGCCGCGCCGCATGTTCTCATCCACTGCCATTTCGAGATGCGAGGCCATCTCTTCATTGAGGTCCTGGTCGAGCGGAGTTCTGCGAAAGAATGAGCGGACGCGGTTGAACGCTTCCTGCGCAAAATGCTTCATTGTTCACCTCGGTCGCCCTGCATGGCGAAGACCCGGCCCATGACGTCGGCGAGCCGCTGCCAATGCGCGGCGTCCTGGGCGAGTTGGTTTTTTCCGGCTGTCGTAATCGAATAGAACTTCGCTTTGCGATTGTTGTCGGATGTTCCCCATTTGGCGGAAATCCAGCCGCGATGCTGCAGCCTGACCAATGAGGCATAGATCGTGCCCTGGTTGAGGAGGACTTCGTCCCCGCTGACCTGTTCAATGCGGCGGGCAATGCCGTATCCGTGGAGCGCGCCCATCGACTCCAGCGTCTGCAGGACCATGATGTCCAGCGTTCCCTGCAACAGGTCGAGTTTGGAATCGCCCATCGGCCTCTCCTGTGGTGATGCCACATAAGTATTCCACAGTTCATGTGGTATCGCCACAGGAAAGTTTGTTTTATTTGGAGTTCTATGGGTGTGGGTGTATCTCCGCGGGATTGTTGCCGGGAGACGGCACCAGCAGATTCCCTTGGGGGAAGGACAGAAAGAAAGGCAAAGGCCCGGGGACGCAGCTATGCCAGTTTTGCTCTAGCGACCGGTTCCGCCCACGGTCATCCGGTCAAGCTTGATGGTCGGCATGCCCACGCCCACCGGCACGCTCTGTCCATCTTTGCCGCACGTCCCGACGCCCTCATCCAGCTTCAGGTCGTGGCCGACCATTGAGACGTGCTTGAGTGCTTCGGGGCCGTTGCCGATCAGCGTGGCGTCGCGCACGGGCGCCGTAATCTTGCCATCCTCGATGAGATACGCCTCGGACGCGGAGAAGACGAACTTGCCATTGGTGATGTCGACCGAGCCGCCGCCGAAGTTCGGGGCGTAGAGTCCCCGCTTCACGCTGCGGATGATGTCTTCGGGCTCGTCGTCTCCGGCGAGCATGTAGGTGTTGGTCATCCGCGGCATCGGAATGCAGTGGTAGCTTTCGCGCCTGCCCGATCCCGTATTCGCGGTGCCCATCAGCCGGGCGGACAGCTTGTCCGTCAGATACCCCTTTAGGATCCCGTTCTCAATCAGAACCGTCTCCTGCGTGGGAGACCCTTCGTCGTCTACGTTGAGCGAACCGCGCCGGCCGGCGATCGTTCCGTTATCGACCACCGTGACCTTCGAACTGGCTACCGGCCTTCCTACCAGCCCGGTGAACGCCGAAGTGCCTTTGCGGTTGAAGTCGGCCTCCAGACCGTGCCCTACCGCTTCGTGCAGCAAAATGCCGGGCCAACCCGGACCGAGAACGACCTCCATCTCTCCGGCGGGCGCGGGAATCGCGCCGAGCTGCAGGATCGCGCCACGGGCAGCCTCCTGAGCGAGGTGTTCCGGGCTCTTGGACCCGACAAACTGGCCCAGCCCGGCACGCCCTCCGGCCCCGGCCGCGCCTTTCGTGGTGTTCACGCCGTCTTTGGCAATCACAAAGGCGTTGAGGCGGCAGAGCGGCTGGGTATCGCTGGCGAACGAACCGTCCGATCCGGCGATGAGGATGCGTCGCAGTTCTTCGGAGTAACTTGCCCTCACCTGCACGATTCGAGGATCGAAGGCTCGGGCGGCGCGATCGACGCGCAGGATCAACTCGAGGCGGGCGGCAAGGTCGAGGTCGAAGCCGCCGAGGGGCACCGGATAGAGATCGGCGGGCGGCGCCTCGGTGAATCCCTGTACCGGCTGCTTTGCCGGGCCCGAGGCGATCAAAGCGGCGGTGCGCGCGGCGTGAACCAGGCGATCGGGATTCAGATTGTCCGTATACGCATATCCTGTGCGCTCGCCCGACAGGACCCGGATGCCGCACCCGGCACTTGTCCCCTGACTTGCCGATTTGACGATCTGCTCGTCTACCCCGAGCGAAATGGCCGCCACGGACTCGAAGTACAGGTCGGCATAGTCGCCCCCGGCCGAGAGCGCTTCGCCCAGGCACCGCTCGAGGAGGCGCTCGGTGATGCCGAACTTTTCAAAAAAGAATCGCCTGTGGTTGCCGTCCGTTGACCCTGCTGAAGAGCTCATCACCTATCAGTCTACGCTTCCCCGGATTGCAGCAAAATTTCCGGCCCATGCCGAAATCAGACTGTTTCCCATCTTGATGCAATCCACGATTTTCTTTACTGGCGGCGGCCTTCCAGGGGAGTTCACTTGATGCTACATTCAAGCCATGAAAAAGTTCGTCCTTGCAGCCCTGTTTTTGATGATGGTGGCGCCTGCAGCTTTTGCCGCGGGCAAACACCATCACCGCCACCACCATCACCCGCATAGCCACCGGCCCGCTTAGACTATAGCTCCGGTAGTTGAATCCCATCCTGGCGCGAGCCCGTTCAGTCACGCTGGAGCTCTAGAGGCGCAGCTATGCCCCGGCGTGTTAAGGTTTCGCCAGTGAGCGATCTCGACGAGCAACGCTATCCGGTTGGCCGATTTGATGCGGTCGCGACCGGAACTCGACAGGAACAAGTCGATGTGCTGCGCCGCCTGCCTGAGAGGCTTCGCGCCGCGGTAGCAGGGCTGACGGACTCGCAACTCGACACGCCCTATCGCGAAGGCGGCTGGACGGTGCGCCAGGTTGTGCACCATGTCGCCGACAGCCACGCCAACTCATACATCCGATTCAAGCTGGCGCTGACCGAAGACCGGCCGACTATCAAGCCGTACGACGAAGCCGCGTGGGCGAACCTCGCGGACAGCCGCATGCCGGTGAACGTGTCGCTGGATTTCACGGAGTCCGTTCATGCGCGGCTGACAGCGCTGATCGACAACATGAGCGAAGCGGACTTTCAGAAGACATTTGTTCATCCGGAGCGGGGCGAGATGACGCTGGCCGGCAATCTGGCTCTGTACGCCTGGCATTCGCGCCATCACACTGCACATATAGTCCGGCTGCGCGAGCGGATGGGCTGGTAGAGCCCCATGCGCAGTTCAGGAGCGGCAGGTGCGCGATCAGCGCCTGCGGCAGGCGAGGAAAAGCCCTCGCCGGAACAACTGGCGCGGAGCATCGAGGCATACCTTTCCCTTCATCCAATGGCGGCGGTGCTCGAAGATGGCGCTGTGATCTTCGACATGCGCACGGCGCGCTACTCGGTGAATGAATCTCACGGGCGATGCATTCTGCAAATGTGGAGCGAGGAGCGCAACTTCGTGCGCTCGGTGGTTGGGTTGCAGGAACGGGCTGCGTGCCTGCGGATCATGACTCAACGCATGGGCACGCCCAAACCGCAGGCGATCGAGATGGTGCCGACGAAGGACCGCCGCACTCCCACGGCGCGCGATTCGGCGCGAAGGAACTACCAGCGGGTGCTGGAGCGGACGCTGGCCCGCAACTTTCCCGGCTGGAGGGTCGATGGGATGCGGTCGGCCATGGACCTGGAGCACAGCTTCGGTCCGGCCTATGTGCGCGGCCGGCTCATGAAGGGAACCGCGGCGGAAGCGGTGATCGGCGTTGGAGAAGCCGAAGCGGGCGCGATGATCGACGGCGTTCTAACGCTGGGAATCCTGTGGCTCGAATACTGCCGGGAGCACGGGGATGCGCGGCGGCATTTCGGAGGGCTCAAGGTGATTGTGCCCGCCGGAGCATGGAGGACTACGGCCGAACGGATAGCGTGGCTCAACCACACGGCTGCGGATTTTCAGCTCTATTCGCTCGATGAGCGCACCGAAGAACTCTCCGCCGTTGACTATCGTGACATCGGGAATTTTGAGTCGCGGCTCGCGCGTGCATTTTCGCCCGATGGGGCGATCGAGCGTTGCAGAGGAGGACTGGACCGGGTGCTGGCGGTTGTGCCCGCGGAGGCGCGCGACCGCGTAGAGATTCAGCCGCGATCGCCCGTGGAAGTGGCGCTGCTGGCGCATGGGCTGGAATTCGCGCGAGTGCGGCACGGGTCGGCCCCGGATTCCTTCAGGCATCAGGATGAGGTGACGTTTGGCGCGGGAGGGAACGAGACTCCTCTGAATGAGGAGACCGAGAGCCTGTGCCGCGATCTTCTTGCGCGACTGTTTCAAAGCCGGCATCCCGATGGGGAGCGCGGCGATCCGCTGTTTCGGCTGCAACCGGAACGCTGGCTCGAGTCGCGTCTGCGGATGCGCCTTCAGGAAGTAATGCCGGGGCTGCGCGGGGATTGCGTGTATTCGCAGGTTCCGGCGCTTACTTCGGGCGACCGCGGCATGCTCGATCTGCTCACGCTGGACCGCAATGGCCGGCTTGTTGTGATGGAGCTGAAGGCAGACGAAGACCTGCATCTGCCGATGCAGGCGCTGGATTACTGGATCAGAGTGAGGGCGCTCAATGACGACCGCCAGATGGGAGCGGGCGGCAGAATGCTTTCAGCGTTTGAGCGGCAGGGTTATTTTCCGGGAACGGAGGTTTCTCCGCTGCCGCCGCGGCTTCTGCTCGCGGCTCCGGCGTTGCGCATTCACCCGGCGAACGAGGCGGTTCTGAAGTACCTGTCGCCCCAGATTGAATGGGAGTTGATTGCACTGGCAGAGCAGTGGCGGCAGGAACTGAAGGTTGTGTTTCGGAAGCGCGCTCAGCTTGCAGGCGGCGGTGGTGTGAAGTCGGGCCAGGCTTAATCGATGAGATTGAAATCCGGTAGGCGGGGCGGCTGATCAGCCCAGTAAATCATCCGCCGCCCCGGTTCTGCGGTTGCCTGTTGACCTACTCCTTGCCGGCGGCAACCTTTTCTGTGCGAAACATCGCGATCGCCTCGATCTCTATCAGGAGGTCAGGCCGGCACAGGTGCGCCTGAATTCCTGTCGACGCCGGAAGCGGATCGAGTCCCTGCTCCTTGAAGAAGCGAGTCCGCTCCTCATTGAACGCTTCGTAATCACGATCGATGTCGCGCAGATAGCAGGTGGTCCGGACGATGTCGTGCCATGTGCAGCCTTCGCTCTCGAGCAGGCCGGTGATGTTCTGAAAAGTGCGTTGCAGCTGCGCCCGGAAGTCGCCTATGTGCACGGTCTTGCCATGTTCGTCGATCGAGGCTGTGCCGGAGATCAGCAGAATTGTGACTCCATTCAAGTCGATGCGCATGCCGCGCGAGAAGGAACTCGGTTTGGCGTAGTCGTATGCTTCGTTTAATACTCCATGATTCGTGATGGCGCGCTTTCTGATCGGCGCGTGCGCGATGGTCTCCAAAACGTCTGCAATTGCACTCACTGCTTGCTCCTTATGGGTTTTGACGAATTCCATGGCTCTATCCTTTGGCCGTCGCCACCCAGATGTCGTCCCCGCTGGACATCGACGCCGTGAAGATCATGACGGGCAGGCGCCGACATTACCGCTACCGGCGCCAGGTTTCCATCAGGGAAATTGGGCCGGCAACGGCCAACATAGCGGCATTCGCCGATGTAGGTGGCTGCCCAGACAATATTGTCCACATCTGCGACCGACATGACAATCTCACGAATGGGACGCCTGCGCGCGGACCTGGATTTTGACGAGGCGCGCCTAAACATGCGCCATCTCCGGGGCGCGAAATCCGAAGGCCGCGTCCACAACCGATGCAACGCCCAGAGCAACTTCGTCTTCAAACGGCCTGGCCACGATCTGCACGCCGATCGGGAGCCCCTCCGGCGACCGCCCCACAGGAATGACCGCTGCCGGGGCGGCGAGCACGTTGAACCACTGCGTGTACCGCACGGCGTCAAGGTACTTTACAGCCTGGCCGTGGACTTGCCACTCACGTTCGTCGTGACGGAACGCGGGTATGCTTGCGACCGGGCACAGCAGGATTGGGTATTCGCGCATCTCCTCCAGCGTTTTTGCGCGCAGGAGATCCATCTCCGCCCAGGCGCCCAGAAGATCCTTCATGCTGAGGGGCGGGACTGATTCGGCGATGCCAAGGAACTCGCGAAAGATCGGGCTCAGCTTGTCCTGTTTTCCGCGGTACGCCGGTTCGAAGAGCATTGCTCCGCATTGCACGAAGAAGTCCCACCACAGCTTGCGCAGTTGCTCGAGTGTTCGCGGGCGAAAGGGTTCAACCTTGAATCCCGCGTCACGAAGGGCGCACGCGGCGGCCTGAACCGCGTTGCGCGTTTCGTTTGTTACGGGCGTTAATCCATCGTCTTCGAAGACGCCAATGCGATGTCCGCGCAGGTCTTCGAGCGTTGGTTCGCGGAGCGCCAGTGGCGGACTTGCCGGATCTTCGCGATCCTGTCCGCTCAACGTGCGAAACATCAGTGTGACGTCTTCGATGGTGCGCGCCATCGGACCGATCGCGCCGAGCGTGGAGAACGGGCCGACGCACGGCGGAAGGTGTCCGCGACCGGGGATGCGGCCGGGCGTCGGCTTGAGCGAGCAGATGCCTGTGAAGTGCGCCGGAACGCGGACTGAACCACCGCTATCGGAGCCCAGCCCTGCCGCGGACATGCAGGCCGCGATCGCCGCCGATTCGCCGCCGCTCGATCCGCCGGGTGAGCGGTTGAGATCCCAGGGGTTCTGGGTGCGGCCGTGGAGGAGGTTCGCCGTTTCATACGCCATGAGGAACTCCGGGCAGTTGGTGGTGCCGAGGATCAGCGCGCCAGCAGCGCGGAGGCGGGCCACGACGACCGCGTCGTCGCGCGGCGTATCGCCTTGATTGATAAGGCTGCCAATCTCGCACTTGTAACCGGCGGTCGCAATGGAAGACTTTACCGTGACCGGAAGTCCGTGCAGCGGTCCTCGCTCGCGGAGATCCTGATCCAACGCCTTCGCCTGCACTCGCACGCGCTCCGCATCGAAGTCGGCGAATGCGTTCACCTGCGGCTCGAGGCGCTCGATCTGCCGGATATGCGCTTCGGCAAGTTCCGTTACCGTCACTTGCTTCAACCGCAGCAACTCGAGTTGCCGCGATGCAGGCATCAACACAAGTTCGTTCATCATTCCTTTGTTCGACTCGCAACACGCAACTCGGTGATCGCGGCGGGGCTGCTACGGCCGCGCGGGTACTGAGGGCGCAACTCCGGGAGTCGTGCTCGTGTCCTGAGCGGGGGTGGAGATCAGATCGCGATAGTTGAACCGATAGGAGCGCACCGGGTCACCCGAATCGAAACGGTCGTTCCAGTTCAATTGATAGTTCAGCGCATCGGCGTCGTCAGGGAACTTCTCCGTTGCGGGATAGGGATAGCTGCTCATGCCATGAAACGGCATCTGCGCGACGGTGAAGGGCGATGCGTCCCACCAGTCCATATCCTTCACATATCCGTTTGCGTAGAAGAAGTAATCGCGCTTCCAGTGGGACGGTAGAGTGGGTAGCCTGGTCGCGTCGAACTCCGCTGCTATTTCTTCGCCGCTGCCAAAGATGACGTACCGGTCGTCCACGCTCTTGACCAACGACGTCACATCACCGAGCCGCGTGTAACTGCCGCGCTCGTGCTGGAAGGGCCCCGTCAGGCTCACGCGGTCGTAGTCATAATCAAGGTCGCCGGGGCTCGGGCCTTCGATCTGTCTCGGATAGCCGCGAAAATGGAGCGTCGCTGTCGCAAGCGGCACGTCTTCCGTGAGGGCCGGCGCGTGATCGCTCTGGTCGATGAGCACCTGGTCCCAGTAGATCTCGAGATTACTCATGTACCGGATACGATGCACGCCGGGCGGAACTTTTCCCGTGAGATCGGCGACGATTGTCCGCTCGAGGCCGGCCGGGAAGCCTACTTCGCCGGTGATCGTCTTCCAGCTTCCGTCGGGCATTTGCGCCTCGACATACGATGAGATGGGCTTGATGCCCGCCTGCCATGCTGCGTACAGCGAAGTTGCGCTGAAGTAGTTCACGTAGCCTGTCATCAGCAGCCGCAGCGGGGACTTTGCTCCCAGCGGCCCAAGGTCGAGCGTGAGGGCGTGGAGATTGGCGAACCCGTCGTACGGCGTTGGCTTGAACCCGCTCGCAAACTGGTGATCCCTATTGCTCAGCTCGTGAAGCACGTCGCGGCCTTCGCCATCCCACGCGCCCGCGGGCAGGCGCGCACCGCGCGACGCGATAAGTCGGCCTGAGGCGAAGGGCGGATCATCCAGGAACTTTTCATCGGGATTGACTTCAACATCGTCGGGGTGATCCACCGCGACCAGGCGAAGCTGGTCAGTGTAGTTGACCTCCTCCATCGGCTCGATGAAGCGGATGCTCAGCCTGCCGTTCACTGGAGCGAGACGGTCACCGTCGACTTTGATCCACTCGTCCGGGTGCGGAATGTTGCGATGTTGTGGCGTGAACCAGTGCCCGACCACGGCGGCGCCAATCACGTCGGTGATCATTCGGTATTTGTGGCCGTCCCATGCAAACAGCACCGGGCACGAGCTCCCACGCCGGTCTGCCTCCTTCATCGCAACCACGCTGCGGCCCTGCTGAAGCGGCGGCAAGTCGATCTCGTCCTGCAGCACGCCGGTGGGCCACAGAATTCGCAGCAGGTCTATGCCCGGTGCGTCGCCCAGGCCTACGAGGATCTGAGGCGGAGCCTGCGTCCGGTATCCGGCTGATCCGGCGAGTTCCCACTTCTGCCAGTGCCCACTTGCGAAGATCTCAACTTTCGCGCCGAGCGCGGTCTTGTTGTCGGCGAGGCCGGTGAGGTCCAGGCGCACAAAGTGATTCTTGTTCGCGCCCACGTTGTGCAGCAGCACGGGCGGCGCATTCTGCTGCGTCACGATCAGGTCCGGTGCGCCGTCCCCATCGATGTCCGCGGCAATCAGTCCGCGCGGGTCGGTCAACTTCACTGCATCAAGCGCCAGGGCGCGGCTCACGTTCTCAAACGTGCCGTCGCCGCGATTGCGCAGCACTTCCACTCGCGGCCCGGCTTGAGTCTCGACGATCGCAGCGAGGTCGATCCAGCCATCATTGTCGATGTCGATCGGCGTGATCCCCCATCCCCGCAGCGCGCCGTCGAGCGGCAGCTCGACGCGCTCAAATCGCCGGCCCGCGTGGTTCGGCGCTTCCACGTTGCGCCACAGCGTCAGGCCGGGCGCGCCGGCGTGCGTTACGGCAATGTCCATCCAGCCGTCTTTGTTGAAGTCGAGCACCGCGATGCCTTCGGTTGCCGGAAACTTCGCGTCATAGAGCGGCTGCGTGGGGTACTTCCCTTCTCGCGGGTTCACGTAGATCAGCGGTGACGCGCCATCGCCCGTGGTCACCATGTCCACTGCGCGGTCGTTGTTGAAATCGGTGAGGATGGCGGCCGATGTTGGAGATTCTCCGCCGAGTCCGGTGTCGGCGGTTACATCGGTGAAGGTCTTGTTGCCGTTGTTGCGCCACAGCACGTTGGGCGCGTCACCGGGCTTGAGCGGAGAGCCGGTGATGAAGAGATCGAGATCGCCGTCGTGGTCGTAATCAATGAATGTGATTCCCGACGGCTTGTTGCGCGGCACGATCCCTGACTCCGCCGTAATGTCTTCGAACTTGCCTTTTCCGAGATTGCGGAAGAGCAGGACGCGGTCTTCGAGCGCCACGGCAAGATCGTTCAGGCCGTCGCCGTCGAAGTCGCCTACAGCGCAGGCAACGGCATTGCCGCTCGCCTTGAGCCCGGCAGCTTGCGCATCGACCTCCTCGAAGTTGCCGCCGGCGGTGCGATGCAGTGTGCCGATCGCTTGCGGGCCGGAGCGCATCAGAACGAGGTCCATTGCACCCGAACCAGCGACATCGAGCATGCAAGCCCCGCCGGAGTTCTTCGAATCTTCCGCACCTTTCCCCATCGGCTCCGCGGTCAGCTTCACCGGGATCATCGCCTTCCGCGACGGCTCGCGCTCTTCGATGGGCATCGCTGTCGAGTAATGTCCCTGCTCGCCGTAGGCCAGCCCGATGGCCGCGGAGATCTTCGTGCTCGTCAGATGCTGGAATCGCTTGAAATGGTCGCGGGCGTCCTGCGTTTTGCCCGACCGCTGCAGCGCGCGCGCGAGGGCAAACTCAGCCGAGGCATGCAGGGGATTCACTTCAAGCGCTTTCGGCAATACCGCGATCGCCTTGTCGTAGTCCTTCTGCTCGGAGTAGCAGACGCCCTCGAAGTAATACGAATCCGCATCGCGCGGATCGAGTTGAACGGCCTGCTGAAAGCTTTTGAGCGCATCGTCGAGCTCGTTGTCGGCATGCTGCGCGAGGCCAAGGTTGTACCAGGCCTGCGGGCTTTTTGGATCGAGGGCAATCGCCTTTTTGAGCGCCACCTTTGCAGCATCCAGCTTTTGAAGGGTGAGCAGGGCAATGCCTTCGTTGATGGCCGCTTGTGCCAGTGCCGGGTCGGTCTTCATTGCCTCGGCGAACGAGGCTGCGGCCTTGTCGGTAAACTGCTGACCCATCTGCGCGACGCCGCGGTTATTCAGCTTCACCGCTTCGTCATGCGCATCCGCATGCGAAACCTGTGCCCCGGTAGCCAGTCCAATTGCCGCAAGGGCGGCACAGCATAACGTTCGCATCCATTGTTCTTTCACGGGCTCCCCGGCCAACTGCAGATCTCGATCTCAACCTTGCGGGACTATCCAGTGTATGCGATGTGGCTTTTGTCACCGGGCATCGCGGCGAGGAGTTCCACGTCGGCGGGGAGCCGGAAAGGGCGTTGGCCGCACACGAATCAGAGGCGGCGGGTGGCGCGCGAGTGTTATTCACTTAACTTTTACCGGCGCCACGCCCAACTAATCGATTTATCGCGAATGACGGGCTGAATACGGCGCCCGGGCGGTTTGAAGTTAGTGAGAGTTTTTGGTACACTCTGGTTAGTCAGTTACTCAGATACAGAGAACTCAACAAAAACTCGAGGGCGACCTCGGCACGGTTCACAAAAACCTCTTTACCCGACCCCTTTCGGGCTCCTCTGCCGCGCCGGAATTTCCGGCCAACTTTCAGACGTTTCGTGAAAGCGACGTTGCGGACAACCTCATTCAGCCGACCCGCATCCAAAGAGCGGTAAGGGCAAACTACGCTGAATCAACCTGGAGATGGTTCAGGACTGGGCGCAGCGAACTTCAGCTCCCCAGACTGGCATTCCGGTCTAAGAGGTTCTTTCCCCGCATTGAAGGCTTCTTTCCGGTGGTTTATTTGGTCTCTCTCCCGAAACTGTAACTTTCCAGGATGAAGAGCAGGTGTATATGGTGGTCAAAGCACAAAGCAAAGGTCAAGGTCTGTCAGGGATCCACGTCGGTAGCGACAACGTCCGGCGCTACTTTCCCAAAAATGTTTCCTCAATCGAGCTGCAATTGGATCATCTTCGGATCCAGTGCGGACTGGCTCCCGATTTCTGGCAGGGCCAGCCGGAGATCTTCGATCCACGGTTGTGCGCATGGCTCGAATCCAAGCACATGCACGGCAGCCGCAATCGCACGCCGGTCCCCCTGGCGATGATTCCGGAGGGTGATAACTCCTTCCGCCTGCAGCCTGTCCCAGCGACCCCGCATCCGCGGCCTCGAATCTCCACTCGGACCGCAGCCTGAATTCAGGCTGCTGCCGGAAGCGACGCATGATTCATGCGCTTCACTTCCGGCATTTCGAGCCGCACGCGCTAAATCGCTTTATTGTTTTCCCCCTCTCTTGAGCACTCCGCTTTCTTGAAGTTGATAGACTCACTTCAGGAATGAATCTCAAACAACTTCAGGAATCAATCACGTACTACTTCGGCGCCGGCCCCGCTGCCGTTGGCGATGCTGCTGCGTTTGCGGCGTTCTCCGAATTTCGGGCTGCGCTTGAAAGAGGCGGAATCCGGTCCGCGTCTCCCGATTCGGCTGCGCCCACCGGCTGGCGAGTGAACGTGTGGGTCAAGCAGGGCATCCTGCTGGGGTTCCGCCTCGGCGTTCTGGAAAACTATCCTTCGCCGGGCTTGTCGTTTGTCGACAAGAACACCTACCCGGTTCGACATTTCAGCGTGAACGACGGGGTGCGCGTGGTTCCGGGAGGCTCGTCAATCCGGACGGGGGCATATGTGGCGCGCGGCGTGGTCTGCATGCCGCCGATGTACATCAACGCCGGCGCCTATATCGATGAAGGCACGATGGTTGATTCGCACGCGCTGGTCGGCTCCTGCGCGCAGATCGGCAAGCATGTGCACCTGAGCGCCGCGGCGCAGATCGGCGGGGTTCTCGAGCCGGTAAATGCCAACCCGGTGATCGTCGAGGATGACGTGCTGGTTGGGGGCAACTGCGGGGTGTACGAGGGGACTATTGTCCGCACGGGCGCTGTGCTGGCGGCAGGAACGATACTTACGCGGGGGACGCCGGTATTCGACCTGGTGAAAGGGACGACACTGCGCGCGACGGAGGAAATGCCGCTTGTCATCCCCGAGAATGCGGTAGTCGTACCCGGGTCGCGGGCGGTGACGAGGGGCAAGGGCCAGGAGTGGGGACTCAGCCTGTATGCACCGGTGATCGTGAAGTACCGAGACGACAAGACCAGCCTGTCCACTACTCTCGAGGAGTTGCTGCGCTGACCGGGCGCCGTTGCGCAAGACGTTGATGGCGTGTGGTTTCCCACGGAAGCGTGAATTGAATACTCAAATTGCGTTCGCAAAGAAGCGGTGGAAGAATGGCATTGGAGATGGTGCAATGACCGTGGATCTCAGTGCGGAGCAAGCCAGAATCGTGGATGAGGCGATAATCGCCGGCCTTATCCATTCCCCCGATGAGGTGATCGCCGCAGGCGATTGACGCCCTGCGCTCGCGCCTGGATGCTCAGAGGCGCGAGGCAATCGCGATCGACCCCGGAGACTGGACGCGGGAATTGCGAGCATGGATGAAGAGCCATTCCACGTCAACTCCTATCCTTCCTGATTCAGCCCTCGACAGGGAATCAATATATGGGTCTCGTGGCCTGTAGATGGCCACCCTGCTCGATACAAACATCCTGATCCGACTGATGCAGCCGCATTCGGCGCAGGCAGGGGTCGCGTTGCGAGCGCTTGAAGCATTGCGGCTGGCCGGTGAGAACCTGAACATCGATTCGCAGAACTTGTTCGAGTTCTGGGTAGTTGCGACCCGCCCGGCTGGGGAGAATGGGCTAGGTCTTACCATCGAGCAAGCAGCTGCCGAGTTACTTTGAATGAAGCAGCTATTTGTGCTTCTGCCCGAAGCGCCCTTGCAAGCCGAGTGGGAGAGACTCGTGGTTGCATTCAGCGCTTCAGGGAAGAGCGGACACGACGCGCGCTTAGTGGCCGCAATGAGGGTTCATGGCGTTGATCGGATTCTCACTTTTAACGCTGGAGATTTCAGGCGTTACAGTGGACTGACAGTTATCGAACCACATTCGGTCGCTTGAGGGTACATCCGTGAAGGTTCTTGGGTTGTTTCTCGGGCTCGTTGCCGCGATGCCTGCCGGATGGTGCGCGCCGCAGAAGACCGTGCGGCTCGCCATCTGCCAGATCCTCGTGATCGACAGCGACCGCGAGGGGAACTTCCGGCGGATTGAGTATGCCCTGGAACAGGCCGAGGCAAAGCAGGCGAATATTGCCATCTTTCCCGAGTCGTCGATTCTGGGGTGGGAGAACCCGGAGGCGCACCGGATGGCGGAGCCGATTCCGGGCAAGGACAGCGACAGGATTGCGGCGCTGGCGCGACAGCATCACATCATGATCGCGATCGGGATGGATGAGAAGGACGGCAACCGGCTGTATGATTCGGCGATCCTGGTGGACAAGACGGGGAAGCTGCTTTGGAAGCACCGCAAGATCAACGTGCTGCCGGAGCTGATGACGCCGCCCTACTCCCAGGGACGGCCTGAGGACATCGGCGTGGTGGAGACGGAGTTCGGGCGGGTTGCGGTGCTGATCTGCGCGGATACGTTTAGCGATGCGTTCGTGAGGCGCATGAAGGAGCTCAAGCCGGACCTGATGCTGGTCCCCTATGGCTGGGCGGCTCCGAACGATCAGTGGCCGCAGCACTCGAAGGTGCTCGAAGAACTGGTGAAGAATCGGGCGCGGCTGGTGCAATGTCCGATGGCCGGGGTAGACCTGGTGGGCGAGATGACGCACGGGCCGTGGGCGGGGCAGACCTATGGCGGGTCGAGCTTTGTGGCCGATGGGACGGGGAAGATCCTGCTGACGCTGAAGGACCGGGATACGGACCTGCAGGTGATCGACGTGACCGCGGGATCATTGGCGCGCTGAGGGTTCTATTCCCGATCGAAGACCTGAATGTCGGGCTTGCTTCGGCCGGGGACGTGGATAGTCATGATCAGGGTTTTGAGATCGGGTGAAACCTCGACCTGCTGCGTGGTGTACACCTTGCCGCCGATCTTCTGGGTGAGTTCAAGAGACCGCTCGCTCAGCTGATGGCCGGACATCGAGACTCCCGCAGGAATGTTCGGACCCGAGGTGGAGTAGTCCTTGCCATCGAATTTGACGTTTGTGGTTATTTGCTGAGATGGATAGATAAAGGAGAGGCCGTCTCCCTCGAAGATTCCGATCTGGATCTCGAAGACGGAGTTCACCTGCTCGCTTACACTTTCCCAGGTGCCGGGGAATCCCGATGTTCCGGCCGTCCGCTTGTACACATACAGGAGTTTTGAAGTTGAGCCGTCGGCCCGGTAGCCGGTGAAATTGTCGGTGAGCGTGTTGCCATCCGGCGAGAGTTTCCAGATTGCGGAGATGGTAATGCGGCCGCCGTTCTTGCGGACCATCTTCCACGTATCCGGCGCAAGAACGGTGATGGAAGCGGTGGACCCGAAGAGGCCGGGCTGGTCGGTTCCGTCGGCGACGACCGTTTCGGTGTTGTCGCCCGTGAAGTTGAGGGTGTATTTGTTCGGACCAGCCGCGATGACCCTCATCTGGTCGATGAGCTGGCTGCGAGATGGGTTCAGTTTCCATTTCCCTTCAAAGGGATTGCCGGCCGCCCACATGGTGCCGGCAAGAAGACAGACAACCAGGAACAACTGGAATGCGCGCTTTCCCATTGCGGTCCTCCGTTGATGGAAGGTACTGCCCGTCTTGGCGTGAGCAGCTTGGGGGCCCAATTCCACGACAAGGTGATAAGTGCGTCCATCGACGTGGTGGATGGCTGTATCTGAAGCGCCGGGCGCGGGTTACGACGAGTCTCTGCAACAGGACTCCGGGATGGATGGGACGGAGAGAGTGGTGGGACCGGGCTGGATCTGTTCAAACGCGAACACTGCTGCCCGTATTCGGACGGCGATGACTATTGCGCGCGGCCCTGGTTCGATAGCGCAGACATGGCAGTGACCCGAGTTGGAAGCGGCACCTGTGGACGGATTGAATATGATGCCGTAAAGCGATTTTTTCAAGGTGAAAATGCAATCAATCCTCTTGACAAGCGTCAGCCCGGGAGCCTAACTTGCTCACCGGATTGCGTTGCACCAGTCCCGGACACCAGAAGCCTGGCTGAACAGACAACGCAACCTCCACACTGAGGGCCGTTCACTTCAATAGCCCGGCGGCTCATCCTTCTCTCTGCGATCCGCTCGCGTAATTCCTTCTGCGATTCGGGCGGAGGATTGAACCTCGTTCTTCAGATCATGCGGCGATCGCCGTATCTCTAGTTCCCTTGGAAGCATTGCTGGTTGCTGGACCCGAGGTCAGGCTCAGACTCGGGGCACTGCGACGGGACCGCGTTCCGAGGAATGCGAATCAACCCTCACGAAACTTCAGGAGACTGCGATGAATATTCCCCTTTCTTCAACGACCTGGATAACAGATGTTTCTGCAACCCGCCCGATGCGGCTGATATGCGCCGGAGCTTGCGCGCTTGCGATGGCGCTGACGTTGGGCGCGGCCGCGACTGCAGCGGCCCAGCCGGATCACAGTGATTGGACAGCAACGTGGCAGGGCAGCCCGACGCCGGGCGGAACGTTCTACTCGCCGGGATGCCCGTCGGATGTGGGGCTTTCAAACCAGACGGTGCGGAACGTTGTGCACGTTGCGGTGGGCGGCGACGTGGTGCGGGCGCGGATTTCGAACGCCGGCGGAGCGGTTCCAGTAATGGTAGGCTCGGCGACGATTGCGAAGGCGGGAGCAGGAGCGGCGACCGCGGCGGGGACACTTCATCCGCTCACCTTCGGCGGTCGCACTTCGATCGAGGTTGCGGCCGGGGGCGAGGTGGTGAGCGATCCGGTTCCGCTGCATGTGAATGCGCTGGACAACCTGGACGTGAGCGTCTACCTGCCGGGCAGCACGGGGCTGGCGACGCAGCACTACTACGCTGACCAGAGCAACTACCTGGCGGCGGGCGACCAGACGGGATCGGCGATCGCGGGGCCTTACACCACGACGATCTCATGCTGGATGTTCGTGTCGGGAGTGGACGTGCAGGCGTCGTCGAATGTGCGCGGGACGCTGATTGCATTTGGCGACTCGATTACGGATGGGTATCTTTCGACGATGAACGCAAACCACCGGTATCCGGACGACCTGGCGACGGCGATGGCCGCTCGCCACGGCACCAAGTTGTCGGTTGTGAACGCGGGTATTATCGGGAACGAGTTGCTGACGATCCGGCCACAACTGCAGTTTGGCTATGCAGCTCCGTTCCGCTTTGCGCGCGACGTGCTGAATCAGCCGGGAGCGAAGGCAGTGATTGTGCTCGAGGGGATCAACGACATCGGAGACCGGAGCGCGCAGGCATCGGACCTGATTCCTGTGTTTGAGCAGCTGATCATTGCGGCGCACGAGGCCGGGCTGAAGATCTATGGCGCGACGCTGACACCGTTTGGCGGGTCGAATACGATTTACGGCGGGGATTATGGGACGCCGGCGGGCGAGGCGCAGCGGCAACTGGTGAATGCGTGGATCAGGACCAGCGGCGCGTTTGATGGGGTGATCGACTTCGACAAGGCGGTGAGGGACCCGACTAATCCGACGTTCCTGCTGCCGGCTTATGTCGGGGATCCGCTGCATCCGAACGATGCGGGATACCAGGCGATGGCGAACGCGGTGCCTATCAAGGAGATTCTCGACAAGGTTAATGCGGGGAACTAAGGATCGACTGAGCCGATGCTTGCCGCGCGCCATATGACGCGCGGCAAGCGGAACCGTAGCGGGACTTATTCGTCGTGGATGGCTGCCTTGACCTTTTCGAGGACTTCAGCAGGTATGGCCTCGAAGCCGTGATCCTTTTTGGCGTGAACGGCCGCCTGGGCGAGGATTTCTTCCTCGCTGTTGCCGCGCGCAACGAAATCGCAATCCATGCCGACCTCGCGACAGGTTAGCACTTTAGCCATGGGTCTCTCCTTGCTTGCTGGATTGACTGCTGGGCGGATGCTAGCACTTGGGTCGCGATTGTGGGAATGCTGCGATCCGTGAATTGTTCGTCACAGCAGGGGCTGAAGGCGGGATTACTGTCCTTCCTTGGCGCGGGTGGCGGTGAACTCAATGGCTGGGCGATCGCCCATGGTCCGCGTGAACTTGATTGTGTCGCCGTTTACTTTCCCGGCGTAGTTGATGGTGAAGTCGTTGCCGTTGAAGCTGACTTTCTGAGTGAAGCTGACGTTGTCGCCGTCGATCTTGCCGTCGGTGATATCGCTGTCGCCGCGGGGAGTGGTGATTGTGCCGGTGAGGGCCGCGCCGTCGACCTTGAAATTGAAGGTGAGGTTCTGCGTGCCGCGCGGCGTTTCGAGGGTGCCGGTCCATTTGCCGGTGATGTCGGCGGCCAGCACCGTCATGGCGCCGAAGGTGACGAACAGCAGGGCCAAAGCCAATTTTCTGAGCGCAGCTTTTCTGAGCATGGTGCGAAAGCCTCCTGGATTTCGGTGCAATGAGACGCTGGGGAGTGCGAGACTCCGCGGGCGCTTGTCTGGTGGACGCGGCGGGGTGCCGGGAAGACGCTTGCGCTGGTATGATTCTCTGACAAAATCGGACTTGAGGTTCACACCCCTTCTTCTGAAACCTCTTGAAGCGAGCGCGTACAGGATCTGCGCGTGACCGGGTGGTCTGGATATGAAGCGATACGCTCGAGTTTGCTGGGTGGTGGCTGCGATTGCCTTCACATCAAGTTCGATGGCGATTGCGACACAACAGAACACTGCGATTGTGAAAGCCACACAGGAATTTGGACCGCCGCTGAATGCCGACGAGATGCTCTATGGTGTCGATGGAAATTGGGCCATCTGGATATTCACGACAAAGGATGGGCGAATATTCGGAGCCCAGGTAGGTCCGAAATCCCTTCATACCTATGATTTTCCAAATGCCGGGAGACACACAGATGCTGAGTTCCTGACTGAAGACAAATACCAGGAGATTATTCAGAGGATTTCTCAAGTCAAGGAGATTGGAAAACTTCGAGGATCGCACGGGCGTGCGGAGAAGACGTTCCTCGGCTGGCTGGACCAACACGGATTGGTTTGAGCGCGCGTTCGTGGAACGAACCACGTCGGATGGAACCGGGGATCGGATCAACGAGTTCGTCGTGTATTTTGTCGAGAATTCGGGAGGCTCGCCAGAACAGGTCGTGGACGCTCCGCCGGCTTCTATGGTTTGCATCGAAGAATCTTGGTATTACGTATCCACTGCCGAGGCAAGCACCTTCCGGCTGGGGAAATGGCAGAAAATGCAGCTTGCGGGGCCGGCGAATCGGCGGTCGCCCGGATGCCAAAGGACAACACCGGTCTACGATGCTGAAGGATTTACGGTTGAACAACCAGCCACGATGACCGTTGAAATCGAGAAGGAATTTCGCGTTCCGGAACTGAGAGGTGAGGTAACTGTTCCGGGCGGCAACACCGCCGGCGTAGAAAATGCGCATGTGGAGTTTCTGCGAGATGGGAGCGATCTCATTCTGCGCACGATAACTGATTCGTCCGGCAGGTTCAGCTTATCGGGAGCGCAGGCTGGCAGATACAAGTTCAAGGTTGCGAGAGATGGGTTTCAGGCGCTGCGTGGAGTTGTGATCGTAGACAAACGCGCACCCCGGAGCGCCGAACTTCACCTCGAGCTCTATGTCGGGGTATAACCGCAAAACGCACCGGCGCATTGCCGCGAATTGCAAGGGAAGCGCCGATTAGTTGACGGCGAGTCCTGAAGGGCTTCGACTCCGGCTATCTTCTAAGATCCGGCCGCTCCACTTCCGTGATTTCGACGCGGTACTTGCCGGTGAGCGCGTTCCAGCGCACGATGGCCAGCTCCTTGAGCATCTGCAGGCCGTCACGGAGGTAGCTGATGCGGGTGCGCGCGTCGTGCGCCCAGCTTACGGGGACTTCTTTGACTTTGTAGCCGCGCTTGCGAGCGATGAAGAGGATTTCGGGATCGAAGCCCCAGCGCTCAATAGTCATGAGCTGGAAGACGGTCTGCGCGGCTTCGCGGGTGAAGGCCTTGAATCCGCACTGCGTGTCGGCGTAGGGAAGGCGCATGACCATGCGGGTGAGGGCGTTGAAGCAGCGGCCGAAGACCTGGCGGTAGAGCGGCTGGCGGTGTGTCTGGCGGCTGGTCGCGAGCCAGCGCGAGCCGATCGCGATGTCGGCGCCGTCGGCGATGGCGGCGAAGAGGCGTTCGGCTTCGTCGATGGGGGCGGAGAGGTCGGCGTCAGTAAACATGACGATCTCGCCCTGCGCGTGGACTATACCGTTGCGGACGCTGTAGCCCTTGCCGCGGTTGCTGGGGTTCTCCATGAGCTGGACTTCGGGGGCGGTGAGGATGAAGTCGCGGACAAGCTGGGCAGTTTCGTCAGTTGACCCGTCATTGACGACGATGACTTCGGCACGCCAGCCGCTGGAGCGGACACAGGAGATCACCGACTCGAGGGTAGCGAGGATACGCGCCCGCTCGTTGAAAGCGGGAATCACGATGCTGTACCTGGGATACTGCTCCACGGGCCGATCCTCTTCAGGAAGTAGATTCAATGGATATTTGGTATCCGGGTAATGCTCTGGGGAACGCTCTGGATAGGATAAAACGGTTTGGGACAGCCCGGCGCACGGGGCGGCGGCCAGAAGGTGAATTTCGGCAAATTACTGATGCAAAACGGTCAAATCCACAAATTGGCCTTCTTTTTCGTTCCAACTTCACCGTTTTTAGTTATGCTGAAAGGCGGAGGTTTCGAGAGGGACATGACCAAGGCAGACCTGGTGGAAAAAGTAACCCGCCTGGGCGACCTTACCCGCCGCGACGGTGAGGTCATCGTGGAAACCATCTTCGAATCGGTAATTAAAGCCCTTCAGAGCGGCGACAAGATCGAGATTCGCGGCTTCGGATCGTTCCGGATCCGGCAGCGCAATCCCCGCATCGGCCGCAATCCCAAAACCGGCGAGCGGGTGGAAGTGCCCGCCAAGCGCGTGCCTTATTTCAAGCCGTCCAAAGAGTTGCGTGATCTGGTGAATCCAGAAGAAGCGGCCCAGTCTTCGTAGATACCATCCTTCGTAGCCCGGGATTGCGGCCTCACGCGAGGTTCAGTTCCGGGGCTTGCATGATCCATCTCAATCAACGGGAAACGAAGTAGCAGCAGCGCTGGAAACTGGGGCGTTATTGCGGGCATTCGATGCTGAACAGGCCTTCAGTCGGGGCGAATCCCGATGACGCTGAGCATGCGCCCGCAGTGGCCGCGCGATCCACGATAGGAGAAGAACAGCTTTGGCTGGCAGGAAGTGCAGCCGCCGACCATCTTGATCGCCCGCGGAGCGATGCCGGCGGCAATCAACTGACGGCGGTTGGCTTCGGCCACGTCAAGATGCATGCTGGGGCCAAGGTTCGAGTGGCCCGGGGCGCGCTGGGTGAGAAACAGCATGGGGTACTTCGTCCGGACGGGGTCTGTGTCGTAGACCTCGTGGAAGAGCTCGCGGGCGTAGGAGAATTGCGACTCGAACTCCGACAGGACGTCTTCGCCGACCTCGTAACAGCAAGGCCCGATTCCGGGGCCGATCGCGGCGATGAGATCTTCAGGACGCGAACCGAATTCGAGGCGCATGCGGCCAATACCGGACTCGACGATGCGCTTAGCGGTTCCGCGCCAGCCGGCATGAAATGCGGCAACGACTTTGCGCTTGCTGTCGGCGACCAGCACGGGAGTGCAGTCGGCGGTTTGCACGCCGAGGAGCATGCCGGGGCGGTTGGTCATCATGCCATCGCCTTTGCAGACTGTGCCGGCGGCGTCGGGCCCCGCGATGTGGATCACGCTCGAGTGAATCTGCTTGAGGGTCACGAGAGGGGCGCGGGCGTCGCCGGTGATGGCCTCCGAGAGCAGTTCGCGGTTGCGAAGAACGTTTGCGCGATCGTCGGAGGCAGTGAATCCCAGGTTCAAGTCGCCGGGAGCGCCGTCGGGGGCGTAGGCCCGGCTTAGCCCAGTGCGGCGGGTGCTGAAACCGTGCCAGAGCCAGCTGAATTTCTTCCAGGCGGGAACCGCGACCCATTCGACTCCGTTCTGAGCGACGGTGACGATTGCCGGGGCGGGGCGAAGCTCATCGGGGGTCTTATCGTGCAAGCGGGCGCGGCGGACAACCCCGGCTGGCTTCTTGCTGCGGTTGCGAGTCAGTCCTGCGGCCTCGAAAATCTTGTCGATCTCATGAATATGAACTGCGAATTCTGGATCTGATGCGCTTGCGGCCGGACTTTCACCGCGATTTTCCTTGGGTTTCGAAGGCCGGGAAGTACGGGGGCGAGGCGGCATCGTATTGATCTTAGCGGCGAAGAGTGGGGCAGGGGGCAGGGGAACTTATGCAGAGAGGGAGCAGTTGGGCCTGCCTTCCGGCAGGCCCGCTCGAGAGGCCATCAATTGGAGGGGATCCTGGAGGGGGATAGGAGAAGGGGTCCCAATACCCTGGGACCGTCACAAAGGATGGAACACCTACCTTGGGAGGGCCATAATTCGGGGAAGCCTCTGCTTGTTACCTGATTGGACGCTGCCTACTGGCAATTGGTTGCTTAATCTTTTTTCGAGATTCTGCACCACGCCTGGTTTGATGCAATCGAACACCATACCGAATCAAGTTGCACAAATGCAATAGGATTGGCACTCTGGTAGGCATGAAGCGCTGGCAAATATTTGCTCTGCTGATGGCGGCGGTATTGGTTGCCGGATATTTTTACTACCGCGGCGCCTTGCGGACCGAACGCGCGCACACGAGCACGGCCAGCGAATATTCAAGCGCCGACCTGGGCGGTCCGGCGCACATCAATTGGCAGCAGATCAGCCGGCCAGACGACGGATTCCGAATTGAGATGCCAGCGGACCCCCGCGATCTTCAGGTTCCGGCGTATAACGAAACGGGCGGGACCGAGCCGGTGAAGATGATTTTTTCGAACCCGGACGGGGATACGACCTTTGCCGTCACCTGGCTGGACAATCCACCGGTGGCACGGGTGAATAACGACTCGCCCGACAGGACCCTCGACCAGGCGCGCGACGGGATGCTGGCTCGCACCCAGACCACGGCAATCAACGAGGCCCACGTCTCGGTGGGCGGTTTCCCTGCGCGCGACATCACCGCCCGGAACAGCGAAGGCGGCTACCTGGATGCGCGGCTGATCCTTGCCAACAGCCGGCTCTACACTCTGATGGCGGTGTTTCCCTCGTCGAACGCGCGGCGCGAGCAGGACGTGATCCGCTTCTACAATTCGTTCACGCCGCTGCGGCCAAATGGAGTGAGTCCCAAGGGCAATTCGTAGAGGCGATTCGTGGGGACTGATCAGGCTGGCGGAAGCGATCGGCGGAGAGCCTTGTCGACCATCCCCGTGACGAGCCCGGTAGGAAGGAACCGCACCATCCGCGCCATCCACCGTCCCGATGTGTGAGGAATCACTGTGCGCCGCCCCGCCGCGAGCGCCGCGAGTCCGATGCGCGCGACCTCTTCGGCCGACTGCACTGTGCCAGTACGGCGGAAAGCTTGTGCCCGCGCCACGTCGAAGAACTCGCTCTCGGTGAGGCCAGGGCAGAGCGCCGTCACGTTGACGCCGTAGCGAGCTACCTCCTGTGCGAGCGCCAGCGCAAAAAAGCGGTCAAAGACCTTTGTGGCCGCGTAGGTGGCGCTCAAGGGCAGCGGCTGAAAGCTGGCTGTCGATGCGGTGATGAGCACCCAGCCGCGCTTCCGCTCGACCATGCGCGGCACAAACATCCGCGCGACGCGGACAACGGCTTCGCAGTTGACTCGCACCTGGCGGAGTTCCTGGTCTACCGGATTGGTGTGGAACTCGCCGAACTGCCCGAGGCCGGCATTGTCGATGAGGATGTCGACGGCGATCCCGGTTCCTTCCGTGGCGTCGTAGAGTTGCTGCGGAGCAGCCGTGTCTTCGAGGTCGGCGGCGATCGTGCGGACTTCCACCCCGGTTGCACGCAACTCCTGGGCAAGGGCGTCAAGGCGGTCTTTGCGTCGGGCCGTCAGAATCAGTTTGGCGCCGTTTCGCGCCAGCTCGCGCGCGAGGGCCACGCCGATGCCTGCGCTGGCGCCGGTGACGAGAGCCCATTTCCCGTAGAAATCATTCGTCGATGCCATGCGGGCATACCCTCGCCTGGATTCCTGGCCGAAGACTTCAGACCTTACCTTACTTCAGCAGGAGCTTGAATGCGTGAGTCCACTCGTTTCGCATGAAACCGGGGATGCACCAAAGCATGCAGAGGGGTTCGATGGCGCGCGCTGCTTCCGCGCTACCCATATCTGCAGTTTCCCAGCCGAATTCATCGAGAATCCCGCTGACGGCCTTTTTGGCGCCCTCGTTGTTGCCGCAGATAAACATAGTCGGCTTGCCACCTTCGAATTCCGGGTTGACCATGCGGCCGGCGCCCACGGAGTTGAAGGCTTTGACGAAGTGTGCCGCGGGGAACGCGCGCTGCGACTCTTCCATGAGCGATTGGTTGGGACCGGTGAAGAACTTGAGCACGCCATTTTCCGGTGGGGCGTCGGCGATGGGATTGCAAGCGTCGATGACCGTTTTGCCGGCGAGGTTTTCGGCACCGGCCAGCTTGAGCGCGTCTCCGGCTACGTCGCCCTTTACGGCAATCAGAACGAGTTCGCCGAAGGCGGCCGCTTCGGCGAACGTGCCGGCGGCTGCTTTAGGATTCTTCGTGACCCAATCTGCGAGTTTTTCGGGGCTTCGCGAACCGATCTTCACATCGTGGCCATGCTTCAACATGCCCGCTGCCAGAGTTTTTGCAACGTCACCTGAACCCAGGACTCCAACCTTCATTGCGACCTCCGCTACGCAATGAGACTCTCGAGCAACCGCGGGGATTTATTAACTTTTGGTTTTGTTTCGAACCGGCGAAGACCTGGTTGCGCTGCCTGACCGCTTGCCCACTTTCTGATTCTTTTCGAGGCGCAGTTTCCACGCGGTGCGCAATGCGCCGGCGAGCAGGTCATGATTGGCCTCGGCGAGGCGCACGTGGGTTGCGCCATTCCGGCCCCAGCCGCCTGGGATGGGCAGAAAGATCTCCGGCGCCTCTCCAACGAAGGCGGCCTGCTGCTCGGGCGTGAGCATCAGGTTACCGTAGCCCTGCTTTACCGCTGCGAGAGTGGCGAAGATCCGCCCACCGACGCGGAAATCCATTGCGCCGAAGTGCGAGCCTTCTTCGGCGCCTTCAAAGCTCAGAGCGATGCGGCGGAAATCATTGGCGGTCATCGGGAGTTCACAGTTCGTAGTTCACAGGTCGCAGTTCGTAGTTCACAATTCACAGTTCGTGGTTCGCGGTTCTCTCTTGTCAGCCTCTCGCTGTCAGCTCCTGCGCGAATTCCTCGCTGAGCCAGCGCGTGAAAGCGGCGAACTCCTCGTCGCGGCCCAGAAAATCTCGCACCATTTCGCGGCCGGGTTTCGATCCGCCCTGTTCCAGGACCGATTTGCGATAGCGCGCTCCGGTCTCGCCGCCGAGCAGGTCCGCGGGGTCGAATTGCGCGAAGAAATCCAGTGCGATTACCTTGTCGAAAGCGTAGGTGTAGTAATTCGACGAGTACCCGGTAAGGTGGCCGAAACTGGCGTACATGCGGTTGCCCTCAAGCCAAGACCACGGGAGGAAGCGCGTGTACAGCTCGCGAAGCTCGCGGTCGAGATCGATCCGGGCGGGGTCCTGGTCGTGCAGGTCAAGCGAGAGCGTGGTGTAGTAGATCTGCTGGCGCATGCCGTCTGCGCGGCCGAAGGCGCTGGCACCCTTCATGCGGCGGACGATCTCGGCGGGGAGCGTTTCGCCGGTCTCGTAGTGCTTCGCGAAGGACTGCAACAACTTTTCGTCGCGGAAGAATTCCTCGAGCATCTGCGAGGGCACTTCGACGAAGTCGCCTTCAGTGGCGAAGCCGGAGATTCCGGCCCACTCGGTGTGGCCGCCGAGAATTGCGTGCATCAGGTGGCCGAACTCGTGGAAGAAGGTGACCACGTCGTTGTACTGGAGGAGTCCCGGATCGCCCTCTTCGCCGCCGGGGAAGTTACAGATCAGCGCGGCCTCGGGCAGGTATCGTCCGCGCACTCCGGCTACGACCGGCGCAGCTGAGAACCACTTGTCCTTGCCCTCGCGCGGGTGCATGTCGAGATAGAAGCGGCCGACGCGCTTCTCGCCCTCGAAGACTTCGAATACGGATACGGATTTGTGCCAGCCGGGCACACTGGACGGCCGGAATTCGACTTTGAACAGCTTCGCGGCGGTCGAGAGAATGCCTGCCTCCACCTGCCGGTAAGGGAAGTAGGGCCGCACACTCTGCGAATCGAACTCGAATGCCGAGCGGCGGTATTGCTCGTACCAATAGCCGCGGCTGGTGATGTCGATTTCGCGGAGACCCGGCTGCAACTGACGTGCGAACTCGAGGATCATCTCGTGCTCGCGGCTCGCGCCTTCGCGGCTGGCTTCATCGAGTTTTCGCAGGAACTCGCGGGCGTTCGCGGCCGAGCCCATCATCTGGTCGGCGGTGGCGAGGTCGGCCCAGCTCCTGAAGCCGAGCACGTCGGCGATTTTCTGCCGCACGGCGAGCAATTGCTCTAACGCCGTCTTGTTCTGCGGAAAGGCGCGTGTGTGGTATGCGAGGAACATGCGCTGGCGCAGTGCGGGGCTCGAAGCAAAAGTCATCACCGGCTGCATGTCGGGCTGGTCGGTGGTGAGCGTGATGTTGCCTTCAGCATCGGGCTCGTGGCGCGCGAGATAGTCGGCGGGGAGGCCGTCCATCTCGCTTGCGGTGGAAGTGATGGTCTTCGCGCCTTCCTGGATATTCCGGCTGAATTCGAGCGCCAGCCGCGTGGCTTCTTCGTGCAGCTTCTGGAGGTGGGCGCGCGTCGATTCGTCCTTGTCCACGCCGGCCAGGCGGTAGCTGAGCAGGGTACGCTCCACATAGTGCGTGGTTGCGGGGTTGCAGTGGGCGATCCGCATTGCCGCCAGGGCGTCATAGACATTCCGGTTGAGGCTCAACGCGCTGGCTGCCTGCGCCACTCGCTGCGCGCAGTCCTGCGCGGCATCGCGCACCGATTTTTCTGCCGCTACGGAATTGAGGACCCCCGCCTGCGAGCCCGCGAGGCTTAGCTGCTCGATGGCTGCATCGTAGAGCCGCAGGGTATTTTCCGGCGTACGGGGGTGGTCGACGGCCAGCATGGCATCGAGCGCCGCGCTATGCGCTTTGAGGCGCGTATCCACCCACGAAGAGAGCGCTTCGGCCGATTCCGCCCCACCCGCCTCCCAGGCGTGAAGCTCTTCACAGACGTGCACGGCGGCCAGGGGATCGACACTCATTATGGGCCCTCCAAGTATCTAGGTTGCCACATCGGGTTCGGGAGGCGCGGGATATTGATCGGATTCCGCGCGCTGGCGGCGACTGGCGGGTTCTCCTATTGACATTCTGTAGGAGAGTCCCGCAGACTCATATAGAGATTCGATATGGACGCAACCGCAAAATCGAGGCAGGCAAATCTTCTTCAGGGGACGCTTGATCTCCTGATTCTGAAAGCGCTCGGAACGGGAGCGCTCCATGGGCTGGGCGTCTCCAGGCGAATCGAGCAGATAACTCGGGGAACGTTTGTCGTGAAGCCCGGTTCTTTGTTCCCTGCCCTCCATCGCATGGAGGAGGCGGGTTGGATGAGCTCGTTCTGGAGCGATTCCGAGAACAACCGGCGTGCCAGATTTTACGAGCTCACCAGGGCTGGAAAGAGCCAGCTTGAAGTCGAAACGGAGCAGTGGGAGACGATCTCCCTCGCAATGTCGAACGCGTTGAAGGCCACGTGAGAGGTGAATGATGAAGCTCTTGTCCAGAATGCGCAGCGCATTGCGCAATCTGCTTTGGAAGCATCGGGCCGAGACCGAATTAGACGATGAGATCCGCGTCTATGCGGACCTGGTTGCGGACGAGAAAATCGGCGCGGGAGCCCCTCGCAGCGAGGCCCGGCGGACCACGATGGCGGAGCTTGGCGGCATGGAGCAGGTGAAGCAGGCTGTCCGCGACCAGCGGGCCGGGGTTGGGCTGGAGATTGTGTGGCAGGACATGCGCTACGGCCTGCGCCAGCTCGCGCGAAATCCCGGCTTTGCAGCCACGGTTATCGTCACGCTGGCGCTCTCGATCGGGGCGAACACGGCGATCTTCTCCATTGTGAATGCGCTCATGCTGAAGAGCCTGCCCTACCCACACCCTGAGCGGATGGGCACCATCCTTCGGAGGGTAGAGGGGACCGCCGGAGAGAGCGGCCCTCATTCGATCAATGGCTCGGTATTCGAATTGCTCCGCGATAACGTGCCTTCGCTCAATTCCGCCGTTTCGAGCCGCGGCGGAAATGGGGTGAATCTGCAGGCGGAAGGGCACGCGGACTATGTGCGCGCGGGGCGCATCTCGGCGGGGTATCTGAACGTCCTGGGCGTCGAGCCCGCGATCGGCCGAAATTTCACCGCGGCAGAAGACCGGCCGGGAGGACCGCATGCCGTCATCCTTGGCTACGATCTGTGGCGCACAGTCTTCGGCTCAGACCGGAACCTGGTCGGAGAGATGATCCATCTGAAGGGTGCTCCGTACACGGTTATCGGCGTGCTGCCCCAGGGCGCGACTACGCCGCTGAATGCCGATCTCTACACAGCCATTCAACCCAGCCCCAATGGCGAAGGCGCGGGATCAAACTATGACGTAGTCGTGCGGCTGCGGGACGGCGCGACCTGGCAGCAGGCGGATGCGGAGATCAACAGGGCGTGGGGCGACTGGGCGAAGAACCTTGCGCCGCAATACGGTCCTGGGGCGCGGGTATCCTTCGAGTGCATGCCGTTGCAGAAGGGCCAGACGATGAAATTGCGCCCGAAGACCCTGGTGCTGATGGCGGCGGCTGGTTTCATTCTGCTGATAGCGTGCGGAAATCTTGCCGGGCTTTCGCTCGTGCGGATGGCGCGGCGCACGCCGGAGATTGCTACGCGGCTTGCGCTGGGCGCCTCGCGGTGGCAGGTGCAACGGCAGCTCTGGATTGAAACACTGTTGCTGGCGTGCGCCGGCGGGGCCGCGGGAATCGGCGTGGGGTACGCCGGCCTGCGCGGGCTGCTTTCCCTTCTGCCGAAGGACTTTCTTCCCGTCGCGAAGGTATCGCTCGACCTCCGCGTACTGGCATTTACGCTAGGGGTTTCTGTAGTGACCAGCGTATTAGTCGGAATGCTGCCGGCGCTTTCAGTACGCAGGGTGGACTTGCGGTCTTCTATTGCGAGCCGAGGGGTGGCCGGCGGGGAGAAGCTGCGGCTCCGTCAGGCGCTGATCGCCGGCGAGGTGGCGCTGACTGTGGTGCTTCTTGCCGGATCGGGCTTGCTGGTCCGGACGCTCGTGCATCTTGCGACGCTGCCTGCGGGATTCAATCCGGCAGGATTGATGATCGCGAAGGCCTCGCTCGACGATGCACGCTATCACGACCCTGCGACATTTCGCACTTTGCTGGACGAAAGCACGGCTGCCATGCGAAGGATTCCCGGGGTGCAGGACGCGGCGGTTGCGCTTTCCGTCCCTTTCGAATTCGTCCTGAACGACAACATTTTATTGCACGACGGTCCGAGTGCGGGTCAAAAGGTGCAGACGGACGAGGACTATGTGACACCCGGATTTTTCGAGACGCTTCAGATGCCGCTACTCGCCGGGCGCACGTTTGCCGCGTCCGACGGGCCGAACGCCCAGCGTGTCGCCATCATCAACAGCACCTTCGCACACAAATTTTTCCCGGGTGTCAATCCGATCGGCCACACGGTGAACAAGGGGACGGTGATCGTGGGAGTCGTGGGCGACACGCAGATCACTTCAGGGCTCAATGCTGTTGCGCCGCTCCAGACCGAGGAGACGATGTACATTCCTGCAGCGCAGATCAACGAGAGCGCATCGCTCACATTGCTGCATACCTGGTTCCAGCCGAGCTGGATCGTGCGCACGGCTGCCCCCATCGAGGGTCTCACCGGACAGATGCAGCGCGCGATGGCTTCGGCTGATCCGGGGCTGCCCTTTTCGGGGTTCTACAGCATGAGCGATCTCGCTAACAAGACGCTTTTCGCGCAGCGCATCCAGGTGGCACTGCTCGGCGCCATGGCTGCGCTGGCGCTGCTGTTGAGCGCGGTGGGCATCTTCGCGCTCGTGGCCAATATGGTGGCGCAGCGCACGCGCGAGATCGGCATCCGGATGGCCCTCGGCTCGAGCGCCCGCCGGGCGATGGCGCACATCGCCGGTTCTGGCATACGCGCTTCGATCCTGGGCATGGCGCTGGGCCTCGCTCTCAGCGCATTTGCCCTGCGCGTGATGCGCAGCGTTCTCTACGGCGTGCGCGTGTACGATGCGGCAACCATCGCGGCGGTTGTGTTTACGCTCGCAGTCATCGCTCTGGTCGCCGCTGCGGCTCCCGCGCTAAGGATTGCGCGGATCGACCCTGCGCGCACGCTTCGAGAAGAGTGAGCCCGCGCTTGCCGTAAGCCTTCGAATCTTGCATCGCGGCTCGATCCCCTTTAAGATGCGGCAGTTGACCCCTGTGAAATCGACTGCCCAATCCGCCTCCGCCCGCGTCAACGTCCGCCATGGCAAGATCTGCGTGGCGATACAGGCGGGTACGCCCGCGGAGATGATGGAGCGAGCGTCGCTGGCGCTCAAGGATTCGAAGTTCCTGGAATTCCGCCTGGATTCGCTGCCGGTTCCTTCGGCCGTATTGACGCGGCTGAAACGATTCCTGGCTGACCATGCGAACGTCACGGCAGTGGCTACGTGTCGCCGCCGGCCAAACGGAGGGAGCTTCGCCGGATCACTCTCTGAAGAATTTGAAATTCTACGGAAGGCCGCGCGAGCAGGCTGCCGGATCGTCGATCTCGAAGTGGAGTCGGCGGAAGAGGCCGCGCCGGAGCAACTCGAGAAGTTTCGAAGAACGCTGTTTGCCGCCGCGACTGCGTTCCTCATCAGCTTCCACGACTTCTCGCGCACGCGCGGTCTGGAGCACGCGGCTGATCGCATTGCGGCGTTTCAACCCGACTACATCAAGGTCGTCTCCACTGCGCAATCGCTTGCGGATAATCTCGCCGTCCTGCGGCTGATCGAAGACCGGGCTGTAGCGGGGCGGGTGGTGGGCATCGCAATGGGCGAGGAGGGCCTTGTGAGCCGCGTGCTGGCTCCGCGCGAGGGCGCCGCGTTTACGTTTGCCTCACTCGATGCCGGCATCGAGACCGCGGCGGGGCAGATCACCGCGCGCACGCTCAGGCACATGTATCGCGTGGAAAAACTCGACCAGGAGACGCGCATCTTTGGCGTGGCCGGGAACCCAATCGGCCACTCGCTCTCGCCTCTCATGCAGAATGCCGCGTTCCGACGCGAAGGCGTGAATGCCGTGCTGCTGCCGCTGAAGGTGCGCGCGCTGGCTGACCTGCTTACTCTCGCGCTCGAACTTCCCTTGAGCGGGGTCGCCGTAACGATGCCGCTGAAGCAGGAGGTTCTGCCGCATCTTGCGCAGATGGACTCGCTGGTTGAGCGGATTGGAGCATGCAATACGCTCCGGGTGACGAGCGACGGCAAGCTTTATGGCTATAACACTGACGTGTCCGGAGTTGTGCGCCCGCTTGAACGCCGCATCAAGATCAAAGGCGCGCGCGTGGCCGTGCTGGGAGCGGGCGGCGCGGCGCGGGCGGCGGTCTTCGGCCTGGCGGGCGAGGGCGCGGAGGTGTTTGTCATCAACCGCACGCACGCAAACGCTGTTGCGCTCGCGAAGGCTGCGAAGGCAAAGGCGGTAAGGCACGAGCAGCTCCGCAAGCAGCGGTTCGACGTGCTGATCAACACAACGCCTTGCGGAATGCCCGGATCCGATCAGGCTCTGCCGATCGCCGAGGACCAGCTGAACGCAGGTCTCGTGTTCGACATGGTCTACAACCCGCTTGAGACGCCGCTGCTCAAGATCGCGAAGGCGCGGGGCATTCCGGTGATTAACGGGCTGGAGATGTTTGTGCAGCAGGGCGCTCGGCAGTTCGAGATATGGACGGGCAAGAAAGCGCCTGAAGAAGAGATGATGCGTGTGGTGAGAAGCGCTCTTCGGAAGCGCTGATCATCTTGCCAATTCAGCCTACTTGTGCGACTTACCGGGCTTCTTCGCTTCCTTCTTTTCCCCCGCCTCATGCATTGAGGGGATGGGCGCCAAGTCCGGCCCGATGCGCTTTACCACTGTGTCGATCATCTGGTAGTTCAGCGTGCGCGGATTGACGGGCCTGGTCACGCCGGTATCCGGATCGACGCTGATGTCAGAGTTGTTCGCCAGCAGGAAGCTGAACGCCGGCACGCTGCCGCCCGGAACTGGAAGGCGTGTGATCTTCACCGGCAGGAATCCCTGGATGGGATGCAGACGGAAGGCGGTCTCATAGCGGTGATGGTTCCTGCTCCACGTGAAGACGCGCACCTGGTCGAAATCGAATGGCAGCCCGTTCTTGGGAGGCTCGAGCACCATCACATATTCGGGCACGTCGCGGTTTGCATTGTCGTCGTGCACCGTTGTAAGCACATATGCGCCCACAATGCGCTGGCCCTCCGCGTATTGCGCGACCTCGTCGGGCACGTCAATATCCACGCGATTGCCGAGGAGCCATCCCATGCGTCCCTGCGCGTCGCGCACGAGCCACCAGTCTTCCATTACCGGCGGCGGGGGTTCCGCGGGCAGCGCGGCGGGCTTCGGCACCGAAGCACCCTTTGCGCCGGCCGGTTTCGCCGCAGCGGCCGGCTGTGCTGGTGCGGCCGGAGCGTGCGGTTGCCCCGGAGCGGCCTTTGCCACCGAGGCGCGCACGAGCATTTGCACCTTTGCGTTTGCGGGCAGAAGGTAGAACCGCTGGGTGTCGCGGCCCGGCTTCAGGTGCAGGTAGATGTCGTCGCGAATCACGGCGGTCGCCACGACCGGGTCGTCCTTGTGCTGCTGTGCGGTTTGCATGAAGTCGCCGTAGGTCTTGCCGTCGATGACCGCGTGATCCTCGATCCAGCCGATCTCGTTCTTAGGCGTCTTCACCTTGAGGAACCGGCGACCGTGCTCCAGCACCTGGAGCTCTTCGCCGTTGGTTACCTCGGCTACGCGGTTCGAGACCGCCGCCACGCGATCGTGCAGGTACATTTCGCGGGCCGAGACGTAGACCATCTCCTTTTGCTGCTGGTGGAATCGGCTGCAGCCTGAAAGGACGGAGATGAGGAAGGCAAAGTAGAAGAGAACGGCGACTCTGAATCGAAGGTGCGAAGCACCGTGAGAAATTGGGGGGTACGAGTGCACAGCAGTGGCTGATTTGAGGATAGCATCGCTTCAGCAGCGCCTGTCTCATCCTGAGACCCGCAGGACTCAACACCTGCACCCTATTTGCTGTCCGTTGCCGGCTGCTTTTTAGGTCCCGCCAGGACCGAGACCACGGCGCACACCGCGAGGATTCCGCCGATAATTGCCAGCGAAAGCGTGATCGGCATGTCGATCCACTTCGACGTGAGCATCTTGAAGGCCACAAAGATGAGCAGGGCTCCGAGGCCGTAGTGGAGATACCGCAGGCGGTCGAGCAGCGCGGCCAGGACGAAGTAGAGCGACCGGAGCCCGAGAATCGCCGCGATATTCGACGTGTAGACGATGAACGGGTCGCGGGTGACGGCGAGTACGGCGGGAATGGAGTCGATTGCGAACAGCACGTCGGTCGCTTCTACCGCGAGGATGACGGGCAGCAGCGAGCCATTGGGTTTCTGCATGCGGCGGATCCACCCGGGGATGGCTGCGTGCGCCGACCCGCCGCGCACCAGGCGCCACCCCGCCCACAGCAGAATCGCGCCGAATATGTAGACCACCCACTCGAAGTGGTGGATAAGGGATACGCCTACCGCTATGAATACCGCGCGGAGCAGTATTGCACCTACCACGCCCCACGTCAGGGCTTCGTGCTGGTGTTGCGTGCTGACATTGAATCCCTGGAAGATGACCAGGAACACGAACAGGTTGTCGATGCTCAGCGACAGCTCAATCGCATAGCCGGTGACGAATTGCAGCCCGAGCTCGCGACCTTGCTCGTGCCCGATCCACAAGGCGAACCCCGCCGCTGCAATCGCAAGGAATGCCGTCCACAGCCATGCCAGCCATTTCGTTCGCTGCGAGTCGTGCCGGTTGCCCGGCAGCAGCCAATCGACCAGCAGAAGAACGACAACCGCAACATGGAACCCGATCCACCATGACCACGATGCGCCGCCGATCATAGGTCGATGCTATATGACAGGGGCGGAGCGCCAAACTGGCAAAACAAACGGTCTCAATTGTTCGTTGACAATCGTTTTACCGCCATTTGACTCTATACACGCTGCACACAATTCAGCTTCGCTGGCGGTCGCCCATGCTTATTGCGCGTCGAATATCTTTCGCCGTTGTCATTCAGTTCGTGCTTGCTACTTCGGGCCTTGCTCAGCGGCAGGCAAACCCGCTCGCGCAGTTCGTAAAGGTCGATGCTCCGGCTATCGTTCTGGAACACGTGCGGGTTATTGACGGCACGGGCGCCGCTCAGCAGGATGACATGCGGGTCGTGATCTCCGGCGGCAAGATCACGGCGGTTGAGGCGATGTCGGCGCAGGGGTCGGTTCCGGCAGGGGCGAAGGTGCTGGATCTTACGGGAAAGACCGTGATTCCGGGGCTTGTGGGTATGCACGAGCACCTGTTCTATCCGCTGCCCGACCGGCCGGCGGGTGGATTGGCGCTTTATGGGGAAATGGCAGACAGCGCGCCGCGGCTCTATCTTGCGGGAGGTGTGACGACGGCACGGACGGGCGGAAGCCTGGAGCCCTATACGGATCTCGAGGTGAAGCGGGCAATCGACGCGGGACAGATTCCGGGGCCAAGGCTGGACGTGACCGGGCCGTATCTCGAAGGCAAGGGAACGTTCGCAATTCAGATGCACCAGCTTTCGGACGCAGACGACGCGGCGCGGACGGTGGACTATTGGGCGTCGGAGGGCGTGACGTCGTTCAAGGCGTACAACTACCTTACCGCCGCGGAGCTGAAAGCCGCGGTCGACCACGCGCATGCGCACGGGCTGAAACTAACCGGCCATCTCTGCTCCATCGGGTTTACGCAGGCGGCGGAGCTGGGAATCGACAACCTGGAACACGGGATTGCCGTCGATACCGAGTTCTTTCCGGGGAAGAAGCCGGATGAGTGCCCGAGCGCGCGGGCGGTCGAGGCTTACATGGACAAGAACATCGATGTCAACGGGCCTCAGGTGAGCGCGATGATCAAGTCGCTCGTTGCGCACCACGTCGCGGTGACGTCCACGCTTGCCATCTTCGAGACATTCGCTCCCGGACGGCCGCCAATGCTTGAGGAGAACGCCGCGCTCAAGACGCTGACGACCGAGGCGGCGAAGGAGTATCTTGCGACGCGCGCGCGGGTGGCCGAGAGCAGCACCCGCGACAAGATGCTCGAAATGGAGATGAAGTTCGAGCGGGCCTTCGCCGCTGCCGGAGGGTTGCTGATGGCTGGTTGCGATCCAACCGGTTACGGCGGCGTGGTGCCGGGGTTTGGCGATCAGCGGAATGTCGAGCTGCTCGTGCAGGCCGGGTTCACGCCGCTCGAGGCGATCCGGGTCGCTACGCTGAACGGCGCGACGTACATGGGAAAGGCGAACGAGATCGGGTCGATTGCGCCGGGTAAGGCCGCAGACCTCGTCGTGCTTGACGGCAATCCGGCTGAGAAGATCGAGAACATTGAGAAGGTCGATACGGTCTTCAAGGACGGCATCGGGTACGACCCTGCGAAGCTGATTCAGTCAGTGACCGGACTGGTCGGGCTGCGATGAGCTGGGGGGAAGGGACGGCATAAGGAAGAGCGGGCGATCAACCGCCAACAATCTCGGAATGCCATTTGGCTCCGCTCCCCCGCCTGTATTCCTGAGCGACGACCCCTGAACGGAGTGAAGGGGAGGAGTCGAAGGATCTGCAGTTGTTTCTAGGAACTCAGACCCTGAATTACTTCCGAGTGCCCGACAAACCGGGAACTATGGGGCTCTACGTTCGGAACATCCCATCTTTTCTGGCGGATTAAGATTCCTACATGACGTCAAAGGAACAACTGCATAATGCAGTTGAGCATTTCCGTGAGTGGGCGAAACGATCCTACCCTGCGCAACGATTTGGTGAGTGGGAGACGAACTACGAAGACTGGGAGTCTCTCTACACGGCATCAAGGACATTGCTCCAAAGTGAGTCAGATTCGTGGGATTCAGAGTCAAAGAAGCTGTTGCTCTACGTTATCGCGAGGGATAACGAGGTAGGGCTTGTGACAAGTCTCCTGAATGAATCGCAGGCTTTCGCGCTTGCTTCGTTCTCGACGGCCGAAGGAGAGCCAGATGCAAAGTGGCAGTTGGCGGTCCGCCTGGGGGAGTTGCCGGTAAGAGACGCGACCGAGCAACTGCTGCTGGACTTCGCGACTGATTCCAATGAGTACGTGCGCAGACGCGCCATGATGACCTTGGCTGACCTTGGATGCAAATCGGCTGAGAGACTCGTGGTGGCGGCATGGAACACGAGAGATGAATACCAGCGGATGGCTTCCCTACACGTGCTTGAGCGGCTTAACTCGCCACACCTGAACGAGTATCTTGAGTTGGCGTCTGCAGATGGTCGTGAGTACCTAGTAAAGATGGCGAAGAACATCCGAGAGACTAATCGCTGATCTGAAGCGTGTTTGAGTGATCGTAATTCCCCGCTAGCGCTGGTCAATCTGTTTGATCGTGTCCATAAACACATCGCCGTCGATCGTCAGGCTCTTTGCGCTGATCTTGTCGAGGGTGTCCTGTGCGGTGTGGTGGTAGCTGTTGTTGGGGCCGTAGTCTAGGTCGATGACGTCGATGGACGGCACACCGCGCTTGACGAAGGGCAAGTGGTCGTCCTCTACCGGCTCCTCGGTCTGGAAGAAGTAGCGGTCGTAGCCGAACTTGTGAGCCGACTTGCGGACCAGATCGACGAGCCACGCCGTTGAGTTTGTTTCGTGCTGGACGTCGAGGTCCTTGTCGCCGATCATGTCGGCGAGCATGAACGCCTTGATGTTCTTCAGCGTGTCCTCGCGGCCCCATTTCGCCGCGAGGTGCCGGCTGCCATAGGTCGAGTCCGACTGCGACCAGTTCACAAACGCTTCTTCGCCGTCGAAGAACACAAGCCAGACCGAATAGCCGTCGAGCTCGCGGCCGTGCGCCGTCTGCTCGCGCAACTGGTCGGCGATGGCCATCAGCAGGCCAGTGGTAGAAGCTCCGTCGTTTGCGCCGACAAAGTTGATGTTGCGCAGCGGGTAGTTGGTTTCGTAGTGCGTGCCGAGGACGATCACGCCGGGTTTCTTTCCGTTGAAGCGCACGATGAAGTTGTGCAGCGTGACCGGACCGATCGGCGTGTCGGGGGTGAAGGTGTCCTCTTCGAGCTGGTCGTGGGCGAAGTGCTGTTTCAAAAATGCTTCGGCCTTCGCGTGTCCGGGGCTCGTGGGCCAGCGCGGGCCGACTGCGACGAATTCCTTTGCGTACTGCCAGGCGCGCTCGCCGTTAAAGTGCTGGGCCTGGGTGGACGTCCCGAGCATCAGAAGTGTTGCGGCGGCGATGGATTGCAACCTTATTCCCATTCGATGGACCTCGATCCCCTCTTCATATCTTGCTTCATGAATCTCGCGCGGGCGATGTGAAAGACTCAGTGGCTAACGCCCAAGTCCTTTCTGCGCGGAGGATGGCGGTACTGAAGTACCGCCGTGACGCGCTCCGCAGAGGATTCGGAAGTATTTCGGCGGCATGTGAGGTGATGCTCTGTTGCGGCTCTTACCGCGCCTCGATTACTTTCTCTTCTTTCTTTCTGCGGCGCGAGGGGTGGACCCACCATGCCACGGCGATTCCGATCATGTAGAGAGTCAGCATCGGGATGGCGTAGATGCACATGGTCCACGGGTCGGGGCTGGGCGTAATGATCGCCGCGACCAGGAAGATGATCAGAATGGCGTAGCGGATGTTCTTCCACAGGAACTTCGGGCTGACGATGCCGAACATGGCGAGGAAGAAGATCAGAATCGGCAGCTCGAAGCTGATGCCCAGGCCGAGGATGATCGACAGGAAAAAGCCCGTGTACTCCTCGATGGTGACCATGGGGTTGAACTTCGAGCCGAAGTCAACAATGAGGATCTTGAGCGCGCCAGGCAGGACGTAGAAGTATCCGAAGGCCGCGCCGGCGAGGAACAGGCCGACGGTTGCCGACATGAAGGGCACGACGAACCGGCGCTCGCGCTGGTAGAGGCCGGGCGCGATGAACAGCCACACCTGGTAGAGGATGAAGGGCGAGGCAAGAATGGCTCCGCCGATGAGCGCGACCTGCAGGTAAAGGTTGAGCGGGTCCATGGGGTGGGTGTAGTTGAGCTTGATGTGGAGGCGGTCGAGCGGGGCCTGGATGAAGCCGTAGAGCCTGACGTGGAAGAAGTAGGCCACTACGAAACCCAGCGCGAGATAGATGGCGGAGTGGACGATGCGCTTACGGAGCTCCTCGAGGTGCTCCATGAGGCTCATGCCCGGGAGTTCGGCGCGCTCGGTGACCGCGGCGCGCGCCTTGCCGACAACGCCCTCGGAGCTAGCCATGATGGGTTACCGTCTCCGTGGGTGAATCCGCGGAAGCAGGCGAGGCCTGGGAGGGCTGCGAGCCAGTTCCATTCGGGCTTTGGCCGGCTCCAACATTCGGCTCGGATGAACCGCTCGCGGCAGGGGCCGTTTCCGGCTGAGATGCGGTGCCGGGTTTAGTCGCGGCTACCTGCTCTCCGGTGCTTGGCGGGTTGATGCGCGGGTAAGGGGCGTGCTGTTCGGCCGCAGGTGCAGCCCCAGAAGGAGCGGTCTCCGGATAGCCGGATTCAGGGGCGGCGGGAGGCGGTGCAGAGACGGATGCCTGGTCGTCGGCTCCGACCGCGGCCGCGGCTTCAATAGTCTGGCTGGGCGGCTGTGTGGAGGCGGTTAGAGCCAGGTTGCGCTGCCGCTCTTCCTCTTCTTTTTTGCGCCGGTCGGCATCCTCGGCGATGCGGAGTTCCTCTTCCATCTGGAATTTGAAGTCGTTGGAGGCCTTGCGGAACTCGTACATCAGCTTGCCGATCTGGCGGCCGATCTGGGGCAGGCGGCGAGGGCCGAAGACCACCAGGGCCAGAATCATGAGGATGATCGAATCGGCCATGCCGATGCTGGCAACCTGAATTGGCGGCGGAGCGACCATGAAGGTTCATGATAACTGGCATTCGGCGGCATGAACAAACAGCGGCGCTCAGGAACGTCCTTCACCACTTGAATCCGCCGGATGGGGGCGGCCATGCGCCGATCATCTGGCGGAGAAGAACGATGCGGCCGAGGTGATAGGCATTGTGGGCGGCGAGGCTTTCGAGCTGGTCGCGCACGGACATGATGCGGACCGGATGCCCGGGGCGCGAGGGGCAACGGACGGGCTGGTTGAGGCGCGGCTCGTCGCGAGCGGCGGCTGCGCCGGCGTTGGCTCCGGCGAAAAAGCGCTCACAGAGACTGGGCCAGGGCTCGCGCTCCATGTCCAGAACTGTGGGGAAGCCGTCGGCGGGGCTGGCGGGATAGGGCGTTTCGATTCCGCCGGCCGAGTCGGGTCCACCGATCCAGTCGAGAGTGATCCGCTGCCAGAATGCGATGTGCCAGAGCTCTTCGTAGATCGAGTGGGGAGCGCCGGCTGGCCTGCGATGGGAAAGTTCTTCGGTAAGGGCTTCGAGGATGTGGGATGGCGGCGCGGCGTAGCTTTCGCCCACCAGTGCCTGTTCAAGTTCGTTCATCAAAAGTCGCTCCGGAATCGCGGATTGGCGGTCTCCTCCTGCCGGCAAAGGATGACCCGAGGCCGGCGCCGCCTGTTGCGATTGCGTTACAATGAAGCCAGCGTAGCCTGCAAGTTTGACGAGCGAAAGGGCTCGAGGGCTGCGGCTTTTGAGGTGAGCTGCAACATCCCCGTGGACGGAGGCCTGGTTTTGGGGCCGGCGCGTCGACTGCAGCTTGGGTGCTTTCAACATCCCCGTCCGGGAGCCTAAAGACCGGCGCAACGGACTGAAGGCGGCATACTTTGGCTCTTCTACTCGATGAAACTCCGGCGGCGGAGTCCGCCGCGACTTCCTGCAGCCTGGAAAACTACCTAGCGCTCCCCGATCACAGCATGGATGCGCGCATTGCGCGAGCGCGCGAGAAGCTGGGCGCGACCACGATCATTCTTGGACACCACTACCAGCGCGATGAAGTGATCCGGTTTGCGGACTTCACCGGGGACAGCTACAAGCTGTCGAAGGCGGCCGCGGAGACGGACGCGGAATACATCGTGTTCTGCGGCGTTCACTTTATGGCCGAGAGCGCGGACGTGCTGGGGAGAGATGGGCAGCAGGTGATCCTGCCGGATCTGAATGCCGGGTGCTCGATGGCCGATATGGCGGAGATCTCACAGGTTGAGGCCTGCTGGGAGGCGCTCGAGCAGATGGGGCTGACCGAGGGGATGGTTCCGCTGACATATATGAATTCGACGGCGGCGATCAAGGCGTTCTGCGGAGAGCGCGGGGGGCTGGTGTGCACGTCGTCCAATGCGCGCAGGGCGTTTGAGTGGGCATTCGCGCGGGGGAAGCGGATTCTGTTCCTGCCGGACCAGCACCTGGGACGGAATACCGGATGCGCGATGGGAATTCCGCTGAACGAGATGACGGTGTGGGACCCGTGGGCACTTAAGGGCGGGCAAGCGCGCGCGGCGTTTGAGGCGAGCCGGTTGGTGCTGTGGAAGGGCCATTGCTCGGTGCACCAGAGGTTCCTGCCCGGGCACGTGGATGCGGTGCGGGCGAAATATCCGGGGATCAGGGTGATCGTGCATCCGGAGTGCCGGTGGGAGGTTTGCCAGAAGGCGGACGCGCTTGGTTCGACGGAGCGGCTGATCGCGCTGGTGGAAGAGGCCCCGCGGGGAACGATGTTTGCGGTGGGGACGGAGATCCACCTGGTGAACCGGATGGCGAAGCAGTTTGCGGCCGAGGACAAGCGGGTGATCACCCTGGACGACACGGGGTGCCTGTGCACGACGATGTATCGGATCAGCCCGCAGCACCTGGCATGGGCGCTCGAGAACCTTGTCGAGGGGCGGGTGGTGAACCGGATCGAGGTGCGGAAGAGCGTGAAGCACTGGGCGCGGGTGGCGCTGGACCGGATGCTGGAAGTTAGTGGGTAGTGGATAGCGCTCAAACGTTCCACTAACACCCACGAACCACTAGCAACTCAACACTAGCCACTAATCACTAAACACTGGGTTCACTCGTCTTCGGCGGTGTGGGGCTCAGTGAACTTTAGCTCGTTGCCGTAGTCATCGCGGAGGCGGAAGTCGCGGTTTCCCCAGGGCTTTCGCTCTATCTTCTGGGCGAAGCGAATGCCGAGACCCTCAAATTCCTCGAACAAACCGGTCAGGTCGGCTGTGAAGATGTGCACGCCGATGGGCGTGGCGCGGTGAACTTTGTCCTCGAAAAGATGGAGGGCAATTCCGTCGCGCTCGACAATTGCGTAGCCGAGACCGGGGAGCCGACTTGCGGTCTCGAAGCCGAGGCGCTCGTAGAAGGCGATTGCGGACTGAAGGCTGGCGGCGGGGAGTTCGGGAGCAACGCGGGCGAGGCGGGTCATGTCCCCTCCTTCGGTTTGGGTCCGAGGGTATCACGGGGCGCGGCTTTCAAAAAGGAAATCGCTCCCCGTGTGAGAATAATCCGCTGCGCGGCCTGATGCGGACCGAAGTCAGGCGGCCGTGCCGGTGAGCGCTGGGCCCGTAGCGGGCCGCGGACGCACCAGCCAATAGAGGGCAAGGATGTGCGTGATCATGAGCAACGGCACGTAGATGATGGGGATCCCATAGGCGGCTTCCAGCTGGCCGGAAACATTACCGAGGCCGAGACGGATTCCGTTGTAGTAGTTGATGAGGAGGTCGCCAATGCCCGCAATGTTGAAAGCGACGACGAGTGACCAGAACAGGGGACGAATCCTCGCGGCGAGAAGCGCCAGAATGGCCAGCACGCCGGTGGCGAAATCGCCGTAGGCCGCGTATGTGGCGAAACTGGAGGGCAGGTTGGGACCGACGACGCCGGGAAGGACGAAGACAAGCCCGAAGAAGCGGTAGCTGTGAATCGCGGCGATGACGCGATGAGCATCAAAACGGCTCATCAATCGAAGCCTGGGCAGGATGTAGGTGCCGAACAGGACAAGGCACGCAACATAGCCCAGGACGAGATGCGTCTGGAAGATTGCTTGCGGGGACATGAGACCTCCGTGTTGATTTGAGTTGCAGCCATCCATCGATGGCCTTTGCCGCATAGGATGATTATCGTCATCCTATGGATTCAGAAGGTTTTTTCAATAGCCGAGGCCGGCTGCTTCGTGGGATGATGCTCCGCATCCTATGATGAACACATGCGCTACCGGCCAGAGCACAAAGCAGAAGTCCACGAGAGGATTGTGAAAGACGCCTCCCGGCGGGTGCGCGCAGAGGGGCTGAACGGCGCGGCCGTTGCAGCGGTGATGCGCGATACGGGCCTGACGCACGGAGGCTTTTACAAACACTTCGGAAGCAAGGACGAGCTCTTGCTGGAGTCGCTGCGCGACGCCTTCGGGGAGATTGCCGACAAACTGGCGGAGGCCGCCAAGCGTTCTCGCAGTGAGCCGGGGTGGAAGGCGATCGTAAAGGCGTATTTGAGCCTTGAATACTGCGACCAAATCGAGCGCGGCTGCCCGCTGCCTGCGCTTGCGCCGGAGATGGCGCGGGCCGGAAAGGAGATGAGGGGCCGGGTCTTTGCCGAACTTGTGAAGTATAAGGACCGCATGGTTCCCTTCATGCCGGGCCGCCGGGGCAGCGACAGGGAGCGCGCCTTCTTCGTAATTTTTTCAACGATGACGGGGGCTGTCGAGATTGCGCGGATGCTGCCGGATCGTGCTGCGCAGGAGATGGTTCTCTCGAGCGCGCGAGAGTTCCTTCTGCACAGCTTTTGATCTTCCCTTCGGCGCATGGGTCTGTTTCTGCAGAGGAAACTTGTTCGGTGAGGGATTTTTTTCTTATTCTAGAAGTGGTAATCAGATGAAAACCTTTACGCTCGATGAAGCCCAGTCCCTGCTGCCGGTGCTGGAATCGCTGCTGAAGCGCGCCCTTGCGGGCAAGCAGGCCGCCGACGAAGTGGAGAGCAAACTGGCAGAGCTGACGCGCCGGATCTACCTCTCAGGGGGAATGAAGGTGGACCTCTCGAGCGTAGCCAGGCAGCGTGCGGAGATGGAGTCGCACCTGGTGCGGGTGCGGGAAAGCATCGCGGAGATCGACTCGATCGGCGTGCAGGTGAAGGACCTGGACACGGGCCTGCTGGATTTTCCGTTCAAGCTGGAAGACGAGGTGGTGCTGCTGTGCTGGCGGATGGGCGAGCCGTCGATTGAGCACTGGCACACGCTGGACTCGGGGTTCAAGGGACGGAAGCCGGTGGACGAGCGGTTCCGGCGGCGGCAGAGCGGGAACGGGCGACCCAACTAATTTCAGCTTGCGCGGCAATTGTTCGCGTGAAATGATCGCCGCAATTCACGAGGGTAGAACATGCGTCTGCGAGTTGCCGCGTTTCTTCTCGGCCTTATTTCTACATCGGTGTCCCTTTCCGGCCAGGTCGTCGACATGGCCCGGGATCACGTGTCCATAACGGAGCTTGCGGGGCCGTGGCGTTTCCATGCAGGCGACGATGCGGCCTGGGCGAGCGCCGGGTTCGATGATTCCGGATGGCCGCTGCTGGAGGCGGGGAAGCCATGGTCCATGCAGGGATACCGCCGTTACGGCGGTGTGGGATGGTACCGGGTGCGGATCCTTTTGCCTCCGGATGCGGGTCCGATGGCGCTTTTTCTGCCGAACGTGGGGGAGAGTTGCGAGGTGTTCGCCGATGGGCAGCGCATTGGCGGGATCGGAGGCATGCCGCCACACGCGAAGTACGTTGTGGAGAACAATGTGCTCTTTCCGATACCGGCAAGCGAGAGCGCGGGGGGCCTACCGCTGGTGATTGCCATACGGGTGTGGCATTGGCCCGGGCTTGCCGGCCTGACCACGGGGGGACTTTTATCCGTGCCGCGCATTGGAGCGGCCGGCGTGGTCGCGAACTGGCGGCAACTCCAGATCCACCATGCCTTCTGGCGGAATGCGGCGGCAATCTTCGACGTCTTCATCGACGCTCTTACCGCACTTGCGGGGATCGGGCTGTTTCTGCTCCGGAGGCGCGAGCGCGAGTACCTCTGGTGGGGCCTTAGCCAGGGGTTCTGGGCTGCGTTTGCCGCGCTCGACGTAAGCGCGAGCTTCCTGGCGATACCGTGGACCAGCGGCTACTCAGCATATGTGATCACGAACCTGCTTGCCGCCTTTCTCCAGATCGTGTTCTACGCGCTGTTCCTGCGGCAGCGCTGGGGACGGCTCTTCTGGAGCGCGGCTGTTCTCTTTGTCACGGGCGCGGCGGTGCAGCTCTGGTTTGTGTTTGACCCTTCCGGGAGCCTGGGCTTCGGAGCCACCGCGTTTACGGGGATGCTGGCGCAGGTATGCGTGGTGGGGATGCTCTGGGTGGGCGCGCGCCGCGGGCATCCGGATGCGCCGCTTTTGCTGGTGCCCAACTGCCTGATGCTTGCCTGCAACATTATGCGGGCCGGCGTGAGTCTTCCTGTGCTCGGCGCGACTGCGTCAGCAGCGTGGATATCGGGGTTCCTGAACAGCACGATCACTTGGCCCTTCACGATCGGCGCATTTCAACTTGCCGGCGACTTTGAGATGTTCGCCGTGCTGGTGATTCTAGTTCGGGCGTACGCGCGAAGCCGGAGGGACGAGGAGCGGCTGGAGTCAGAGCTGGAAGCGGCGCGCGCAGTGCAAAGCGTTCTGATCCCATCGGAGATACCGAGGATTCCAGGATTTGCGCTGGAGACTGTGTACCAGCCTGCAAGCCAGGTGGGCGGGGACTTTTTCCAGGTGATTGCGCTGGAGGATGGAGGGGCGCTTATCGCGATCGGGGACGTGAGCGGCAAGGGCATGCCCGCGGCCATGACAGTGAGCCTGCTGGTGGGGACATTCCGAACGCTGGCGCACTTCTCCCAGGACCCGTCGGAGATTCTTGAGGCCATGAACCAGCGGATGATGGCACGGTCGAACGGGGGATTTACGACGTGCCTGGTGCTGCGCGCCGACCCGGATGGAAGACTCACGGCGGCGAATGCGGGACATCTTGCGCCTTATCTCAGCGGGAAGGAACTCGCTCTCGAGAACGGATTCCCGCTGGGCCTGGAGGCGAAGGCGACGTACGCAGACTCGGGCTTTGAACTGAGACTGGGGGAAGAGCTTACGCTGCTGACCGACGGCGTGCCGGAGGCGCGGAATGCGGAGGGAGCGCTGTTCGGGTTCGACCGAACGGCGGCAATTTCGACGCAGCCGGCCGAGACCATTGCAGAGACGGTGAGGAGATTCGGGCAGGAAGATGATGTGACGGTGGTGAGGCTGGCGCTGAGCCCGGCGGCGGTTTTCGACAGGCCTGCCCTGGCGAGTGCGGGCTGACGAGCGATTCTTACTGGCGGCGGGGCTCCTCGGGCTCGATTTCGGCTGGGCGGATGGCAGTGAATGGGACCTGCTCGAGCGTGAAGCCTACGCGGCGGGCGCATACAAGGTCGGCTACCTGCCGCTGCGTATCCACATAGATAACGAAGAACGGATCGGCGTGGCCGTCGACGCGGACGCGCTCGCGGATGCGGGGCACGCGGATCGCAAGCGGATCGGGCGCGGGCAGAACGCGATCTACGACTTTCTCGACGCCGGAGGCGCCTTCGGAGTGGGAGGCGCGACGACGAAGCGCCGCGCCCTTCTCTGGGGGAGAAAGCTTGAGAACGCTGAGGGTAGGGGAACCGTCTACGAAGGGACGAATCGTCATTTTTTCCGAGGCCCGGAAACCAATTGAGGACCGCCGTCTGTCCGCGGGCGAATTGCGTGAATTGGGACGTTCTCGATGCGTCCGGTGGGACGGAGTTGGAGGAGCTCGAGACGCCCCGTCTGGTCATCTACGTTGACCACAATGAACTCGTTTTCACAACCCTCTAATTGCACGCGCTGCCCGATTCGATAGGCGCTTTCCTGCAATCGCTCGGTGACGCCCGAACTGAATGCTGCACTCACGACGCACTCCTGGCTGGCTCAAATAAAACTGGCTGCCGAGTACGATGCGTCCGGTAGGCGACAGAGTTGCTTGAATGCTGATCTTGCGGTTTACCCTGATTGGACATGTACATCACCGAGGATGAAGTTCGCGGGCTGCTGACGTACGAGGCGCTGATTCCGGCGATGCGGGAGGCGCTGATCGACTACTCGGCGGGACGGGTGGAGCAGCCGGCGAGGACAATTCTGCGAGCTGGAAATGCGGAAGGCACGCGGGACGGGTGGTTCGCGGTGATGCCGGTGATTTACCGGGACGTGATGGGGGTGAAGACGGTCACGTTCTTCGCCGCCAACGCTGAGCGGGAGTTACCCACGCACATGGCGTTGATCGAGTTGCTGAGCCGCGAAACGGGCGAGCCGCTGGCGGTGATGGATGGGCGGCTAGTTACGGAGATGCGTACGGCGGCAGTGTCAGCCACGGCGCTGGATGTGCTTGCGCGGAAGGACGTGCGGAGTTTGGGAGTCCTAGGGGCAGGGGTTCAGGCGCGGGCGCACCTGCGGGCGCTGCGGATAGTGCGGCCGGGGCTTGAGGATGTGCGGGTCTGGAGCCGCAGGCAGGAAAGCGCGGCAATGCTGGCCAGCGAATCTGGCGCGCGCGCTGTGGCGATTGAGGACGCGGCGGGGGCGGACGTGGTGCTGACAGCGACCGCTTCGCCGGAACCGGTGCTGATGGGGCGCTGGCTGCGGCCGGATGCGGTGGTTCTGGCCGTCGGGGCGGTGGGATCGAGTTTGCGCGAACTCGACGACGAGGCAATGGGGACGAGCTGGGTGGTGGCGGAGTCGCGACAGAACGTCGAGCGGGAAGCGGGGGATGTTGTGCTGTCTGGTGCGCGCGTGGCGGCGGAGATCGGGGAGATCCTGGCGGGAAAGGGCGCAGCCGATGTGCCACGGGGCCGGCGCATTTTATTTAAATCAGTGGGAATGGCGATCGAGGACGTGGTGGCGGCGAGGATGGTTTGGAAAGGCAGGGACCAGGCACCAGGGACCAGTGATCAGACTTCTGAAATTTGACACGCTTCTTACGTTCACGCCTTCCGGCCAAAGCACAACAACAAACAACCCTCAATGACACAGGCGGCTTCAAGGCCAAATGGGAGATTCTTTTTCAAAGGATCGGCTGGAATCTTCGATAAATGCACGTGTTGAGGAGTTTGGCTTATGAAACATGGTTTTGCGAAGGCATTTTCAGTAGCAGCGGTTTCTCTCGCGATCGCATGGCCCGGACTGGCGCGCTCACAGACACCCGCGGATCAGGGCACCCAGGATCAGAACAGCGCGACCCGGCGGGCTGGAGGCCAGGAAGCGAACGAGATGGTGCGAGCTACCGTGGCGCTGACCAAGCCGCTGGATGCGAAGAAGGATCAGCAGGGATCGCAGTTTGAGGCGAAGCTGCAGAGGACCGTACACCTGAAGAACGGGCCGGAGCTGCCGAAGGGCACACTGTTTGTCGGCAAAGTGACCACCGACGACATGCAGGAACAGGGCTCGTCAAAGCTGGCGGTTCAATTTACCGAGGCGAAGCTGAAGAACGGAAGCTCGGTGCCCGTCCACGCCACCATCATGCAGCTGTATCCGCCTGAGGGGCTGACGACGAGCGGATCGCCGATTCCCCAGGACAGCACGGCGATCACCGAGGCGGATGGAAACACCAATAACTGGACTGACCAGCAGACGAGAGTGGACCAGATCGGCGCCCTGAAAAACGTGGATCTGCACTCAAGCGTGGCGAGCAGGAACTCGGGTGTTTTCGTGTCGACGAAATCGAGCGACGTGAAAATTATGCAGGGCAGCCAGATGGAGCTGGCGCTCGCCGCTGCGAACAACGGCGAACGGGGAGCGAACAGCGGCCCGGGGATGAAGTAGCAAAGGCCTGGCAAGCCACACCAAGCCGGGCCGGCAATGCCCGCCGCAGCCCGGCTCAGGCTCCGGGGCCAGCCTGAGCGAAGGGGAAGACCATTGCGTCCTTGAGTTGCGGGACTACCGCCCGCCGCGCGACACAAAAGCGCGGCGGGCGGTAGGCTATATAGGTGTTTTCCTGTTGCGCCGTAGCCGGTTCGCAAGGCTGGCCGCGCATCGGCTAAGGAGCGGGAATGAAAGGCTTGAAGTGGGCACTGGGCGCGCCGGCTGCCGCGGTGTTGTTAACGATTGCGACAGGGCTGGCGGGGTGCAAGGGCTTTTGGGATCCGCCCGCCTCTTCAGGCACGGGAGGGACCGGATCCGGCGCCGCAAGCGGTGTGTTTTACGTGCTGAACTCTGGCACCCAGAAGCTGGCGGGATTTTCGTTTGCGTCAGGGGCGACCACGCCGACGGCAGTGACTGGAACGCCGGTAACGCTCGGCGCAGCGCCTCTGTCGATGGCCGTTGCGCCGACGGGCGGATTTCTCTACGTGAGCACAGGTGGAGGCATAGTGGCCTTCAGCATCGGCTCGGGCGGCACGCCGACCCTGCTCAATAACGGCCAGGTGATCAGCAGCGATATTCCGACCGCCATGGCCGTGGATGAAACGGGAACCTGGCTACTGGAGTCCACGAGCGGAACCGGAGTGCTGGACGCAATTCCGGTTTCGACGACGACGGGGCTGGTGGACTCGACGCGCACCGAGCAGCCGGTTAACCTGCCCAACACCGATGTAAACCAGATCGCGTTATCGACCTCGGGCACGGCGACCCCCCGGGTGTTTGTGGCGATGGGCTCGGGAGGCACTGCCGTGATTCCATTTACGGCCTCGGGCGCCAACGCCAACCCATTCGGGGTGGTAAGCGTGATTGCGACAAAGAACACCACAGGCGCAGCGGCGGCAGTGGCCGTGGATCCCAACGAGCGGCTGCTCTATGTGGGCGAGACGGTGGCGATCACCGGAAACAACGTCACGCAGACGGGCGGGTTGCGGGTGTTCCCGATCGGCGCTTCAGGCATCGGCACCGAGGTGTCGGGCTCGCCGTACTCAACCGGGGGGATCGGGCCTTCGGCGATCCTGGCGACAGCGAACTATGTCTACGTGGCGAACAAGACGGTGAGCGGCCAGACGCCGGGGAACATCACCGGCTATCCCGTGTCCTCGACGGGCGGAGTGTATTCTCTGGGGACGCTGATCAATACGGTGAACGCGGGAGACAGCACCGTGGGGCTGGCGATGGACAGCACGTCAACGTATGTGCTGGCGGTGAACTCGAGCGGGAGCCCGGATTTGAGCACCTTTACCTTCGACAAGACCACGCCGGGAAAACTGGATGCCGGTGCGACTGCAGCGACGGGCACGGACCCAGTGCAGGCGACGGCGATTGTAGCGGTGCCGTAAGCCAGTGGTCAGGGGTCAGTGATCAGAGGTCAGAAGGGCAACGGTCATTGGTTAGTGATCGCGTTTCACGAAGCGCTACCACGTCTCGAAGACAACCTGGTCGCCGCGGCCGAAGATGGAGTGCTTGAGGAAGTGCTCGTCGTCGTGACGGGGGAAGTCGGTGCGGAAGTGGCCGCCGCGGCTTTCGGTGCGGGCGAGGGCGGAGTGCAGGATGGCGTTGGCGACGCGCGCCAGAGCGGAGGCTTCATACAGGCTTCGGCTGTGCATGCCCTTCTGAAGACAATGGGCGGCGCCCAGTTCGCACTCCACCTGAGCGGCGAATCCTTCGTTGAGGCTGGCAGCATCGCGAAGCAAGCCGGCGTGGGCCCACATGCTGCGCTGCAACTGGTGGACGAACACATCGACCAGTTCTTCGTTGCCTCGATCGAGTACAGCAAGACCAGGCGGGACGTTATCTACGATTTCAGCCGGTAACGCGTCGGCGAGCATAGCCTTTGCGGCGCGCGCGCCGAAGACGAGGCCTTCAAGAAGCGAATTTGATGCGAGGCGGTTCGCGCCGTGTACGCCTGTGCAGGCAGCTTCTCCGGCGGCGTAGAGGCCGCGCACCGTGGTGCGCCCATCGAGGTCGGTGCGGATGCCGCCCATGAGGTAGTGCGCTGCGGGGCGGATGGGGATGAGGTCGCGGTGCAGGTCGAGGCCGTACTTCGAGAGGAAGGCGCTGATGCCGGGGAAGCGCTTTTGGAGATCAACGCCGCGGACATGGCGCATGTCGAGGTAGACGGGGAGCGATTCGGCGGGTGATTCGCCCATGCCCTCGCGGGCGACGGCGCGGGCGACCACGTCGCGGGGAGCGAGCTCGAGGCGCGGGTGGTAGCGCTCCATGAAGCGCCCGCCGGCGTGGTTGCGCAGGTACGCGCCCTCGCCTCGCAGCGCTTCAGAGAGGAGAAAGCGCGGCGCGCGGGGCATCGAGAAGGCCGTGGGATGGAACTGGTAGAACTCCATGTCGGCGAGTTCGGCACCGGCCTGGGCTGCGATCCCGATGCCGTCGCCAGTGGCCACTGCGGGGTTGGTGGTGTCGGAGTAGACCTGGCCCGCCCCGCCGGCGGCGACGAGCACGGCGCGCGCAGAGATGCGGCTGGCGCCCTTGTCGCGGTCGAGGAGATCGGCTGCGATGACGCGGCCACCTTCGACGACGAGGCCGGTGACGCTGGTCCACTCGGCAAAGTGGATCGAGTTGTGGGTTCGCGCCATTTCGGCAAGGAGGCGGCTGATTTCGGCGCCAGTGGCATCGCCGTTGGCGTGAAGGATGCGCGGGCGCGAATGCGCTCCTTCGCGGGTGCGCATGAGCCGGCCGTTCTCGCGATCGAATCGCGCGCCCCACTCGATGAGCTCGGCGACGCGCATCGGCCCCTCGCCGACGAGCACTTCTGCAGCGGGCCGGTAGACGAGGCCATCGCCTGCGCCAACGGTGTCGTCGAGGTGCAACGCGATGTCGTCGGATTCGGGCTCGGCTACTGCGATGCCACCCTGCGCGTAGTGCGTGTTCGACTCGCGCACCGACTCCTTGGTGACGACGAGTACATTTCCATCGGCGGCAAGATCAAGCGCGGCGCGAAGGCCGGCAACACCCGCACCCATTACAAGAAAGTCACAATGCTCAGCAGGAGCCATTGTTTTGAGGCTATCAAAGTGGTGGTCTGGGGACAGGGATCGGAGGGGCATTCAGAAGATGCGCAGAGAGGACGGCTTTGCCGAAATGCCCGGAGTGCATGCGCCCGTTTTTCGTTGCCTGGAAGTCCAAAAATAACCCAAAGGGATTTACACGATGGCGCAGATACCGGCAGGACGACGAGTAAAATTCTCTCCCCTTAACTTTATGAGTCTCTCCTCACGACGGACTGTGCGCGATAGAAATTCCTTAACTTATGTCTACTAGCGGACACATTCCTCGTGTTTTCGAATGAAATAATCCCCTCTCAAAGACACGGTCAAATTCCCCGTAGTGCAAAGAGTGCATCGAAGAAGAAGTAGGTTTTTGGGGCCCTCTGCACATGATGAACTGGACGAAACTTTCAATGGTTGGTCAGCCTTCGAACTTATTGCTCGGAGCCTTATCTCCTGGTTATCGCGCCTCCTTGTTGGCGCGAATGCGAACTGTGACGTTGAGCCCGAGGGAGGTACTGTACGAGGCGGATGAGACGCCTAAGTACGCGCACTTTCTCACCTCGGGCGTAGCTTCCATCGTGATCACAATGGCCAACGGCGGCAGCACGGAAGTAGGAATATGGGGCCGCGAGGGCCTGGTGGAGAGCTTTCACCTTCTTGGAGGAGCACGCATTCCAAACCGCTGCATCGTGCACATGGAAAGTACAGCATTGCGAATGCCGTTCAAGGAGCTGCAAAAGGAATTCCTGGAAAGCCAGGAGCTAAGGGACTGCGTACTGCAGGGCGTGCAAAGCCAGAGCGCGATCCTGGGCCAGCTGGCGGGCTGCAATCGCCTGCACGAGGCCGAGCCCAGGCTGGCGCGATGGCTGCTGATGGTACGCGACCGCATGGAGAACGACACATTCCTGCTGACGCAGGAGTTTCTTGCGGTGATGCTGGGCTCACGGCGCACGACTGTGACTGCAGCGGCTGGCGAGCTGCAGCGCAATGGGCTCATCCAGTACAGCAGGGGCCGAATCCACATCTCCGACCCCCAGGGCCTGGAGAATGTGGCCTGCGAATGTTACCCGACGGTGCGTGAGCTCTATGCGAGCTTCTACTGCGGAGCGCCGGAGCTGGGTGAAGACGCGCACTCGAACTACGCGTAAAAGGGCATGATCCCTATGCGTGACAATCCGCGCGCCGGCGCAAACCGGCGTGCGGATGCGCGTGCTTTACGATAAAAGCAGCGTGCAGACCATAAGAGTAGAGACCCCTTCGGCCCGATACGATGTGGTGGCGGGAACCAACCTGCTGGCCACGCTGGCGCCGCGCATCGAGCGCGTAGCAGGGCGCCTGCCGCGACGCGTGTTTGTTCTCACTTCGCCGGAGATCTGGGCGCTGTGGGGCGCAACGCTCACGAGCTCGTTTGCGGAGCCGCCCATCGCGCTGTTTCTGCCGGCGGGCGAGAAGCATAAGACAATGGCGAGCGTGGAGAAGCTGCTGCGACAGATGGTTGCCGCGGGCGGCGATCGCGGATCGATGCTGATCGCATTCGGCGGCGGCATCGTGGGCGACGTGGGCGGATTTGTGGCATCGATCTTCATGCGCGGGATCCCGTATGTACAGGTGCCGACCACGCTGCTGGCGCAGGTGGACTCGTCGGTCGGCGGCAAGACCGGCGTAAACCTGCCCAAGGGAAAGAACCTTGTAGGAAGCTTTCATCATCCTCTGGCGGTGTTCGCGGATATCGGCGTGCTGGGCACGTTGCCGGATCGCGAGCTGCGCGCGGGATTGATGGAGAGCGTAAAGGCGGGCATTATTCGCGACAGGAGCCTGGTGCGCTTTATGGAAGAGCGCGTGGGCGATGTGCTGGGGCGCGACGCGAAGGCGCTGGAGAAGGTGATCGCCGCGTCTATTCGGATGAAGGCCGATGTGGTGAATCGCGACGAACGCGAGAGCGGATTGCGCATGATTCTGAATTTTGGGCACACGCTCGGGCACGCGATCGAACAGGTGACGCGCTATAAGGCTCTGCTGCACGGCGAAGCTGTGGGTTGGGGCATGGTAGCAGCACTGCACATCGCGAGACATCGCGGAACCGTTACAAGCGGTCAGGCGCAGCGGATGGAAAGCCTTATCCAACTGTATGGGCCGCTGCCGGGAATCAAACTGAGCGCGGCGAAGCTGGTGGCGGCAACGGGCGCAGACAAGAAGAACGTGGGCGGTGTGCGTCGATTCGTGTTGCCTGTGGGCATTGGCGACGCGGGCGTAGTGGAGGATGTGACCGCTGCAGAGTTGGAGGCAGCGGCGAAATACATGCTGGGGCGCGCGGCGGAGCGGCACCCATAATGGCAGTGACCGGCGCGAAACCCGAGGGCGCACACGACGAGTCCAGCGCATCGCAGGCCGTGCGGCAGATGTTCAACTCGATTGCTCCGCGCTACGACCTTCTGAATCACGTTCTCTCGGCCAATGTGGACCGTCTGTGGTGGCGGCGGACGGCGCGGCGATTTCGCGATGTGCTTGGCCGCCCGGATGCGGCGATTCTGGACATCTGCTGCGGCACAGGCGACATGACGATGGCGCTGCTGCGGCATAGGCCGAGTGGGGCGCGGCCCGTTCTCGCCGGGGATTTTGCGCGTGCGATGCTCGAACGCGGCGCGCTGAAGTTCGGGGGCGCGGGCGCGGTGGCGATGGAGACCGATGCGCTGCGCCTGCCGCTGCGGGACGGCTCTCTGGACCTGGTGGTGACGGCGTTCGGGTTTCGCAACCTGGCGAATTATGAGGCGGGACTCAAGGAGTTCTATCGCGTTCTCAAGCCTGGCGGGCAACTCGGGATTCTCGACTTCAGCGAGCCCGGCGGGCTGATCGGGAAGGCGTACGCGATCTATTTCCGGCGCGTGCTTCCGGCGGTTGGACGGCTGATTTGCGGCAAGGACGGGCCGTACAACTACCTGCCGGCATCGGTGGGCAACTTTCCGCAGCCCGGCGAGATGGTGGCGCTGATGCGCGCGGCGGGCTATGCCGAGTGCGCGTGGGAGCCATACACATTCGGCATCGCGGGGCTGTATACCGGCTCCCGCGCTGCATAGTAGGCTGAACTCGAATGAGCTCCTCCGGACAGAGTCTCGCCGAAAGTTCCGCGGAAAAGCGGCGCGTGTCGCTGCACTCGATGCTGGCGGCGGGAACCATGACGGGGCTGAAACTCGCCGCGGGAATACTTTCCGGATCGCTGGGCGTATTGTCCGACGCGGCGCACTCGGGACTCGATCTTGCGGGCGCGGCGCTTACGTTCTTTTCGGTGCGCGTCTCAGACAAGCCTGCCGATGAAGACCACACGTACGGCCACGGCAAGGTGGAGAACATCTCCGCGTTTGTTGAAGCCGGCTTGATGGCGATCTCATGCGCGTGGATCATCTACGAAGCGATTGAGCGCATTTTTCGCGAAAACGTGGAGATTCGCCACTCGATCTGGCCGGCGCTTGTGCTGGTTGCGTCCATTGTCGTGGATTACTGGCGGTCGCGAGACCTGCGCGCGGTGGCCGAGCGCACGGGCTCTCCGGCGCTTGCGACCGACGCGTTCCACTTTGCTTCGGACATCTGGGCGACGGTGGCCGTGCTCCTGGGACTGGGAGCGAGCTGGCTGGGATCGACCTACAGGATTCCGTGGCTGCGGTTTGCGGATCCGGTTGCAGCCATCGCGGTCTCCGTGATGATTCTGCGCATCACGCTCAAACTTACGCGCGAAGCCGTAGGCGCGCTGACCGATCAGATCCAGGTGGAGACGCGGCGACGCGTTGTTCGCCAGGTGGAACGCGTGCCGGGCGTGCTGGCGGTGGAACAGGCGCGCGTGCGCCGGTCGGGGCCGTCTTATTTTGCCGACCTGACGCTGGCGTTGCCGCGCCGCATGACGTTTGAGCATACGGGCGAGCTCGTGAAGGCGGCCACGGACGCGGTCCACCGCGAGTTGCCTCAGGCCGACGTGGTGATCCACACGGTGCCGCGCCAGGAGCGGGCGGAGAGCGTGTTCGACCGCGTGCGCGCCGTAGCCGCGCGCAACAACGTGACGGTGCATGAGCTGAGCGTGCAATCGCACCACGGAAGACTGCGCGTGGAGCAGCACGTGGAATTGGACGAAAACATGCCGCTGCTCGAAGCGCACAGCTTTGTGTCGGCGATGGAAGCGGAGATCCTGCGTGAGGCGCCTGAGATCGATTCCGTGCTGACGCACATTGAGAGCGAGCCGGCCACTATAGAACAGCCGGAGGAAGTGCTGCAGGATGACAAGCGCATCGAGGAGGCGCTTCGTTCTGCGGCGCGGCAATTTGAAGAGATTGCGGACGTGCACGAGATCGCGGTGCGGCGGGCCGGGGATCATATCGATGTTGCGTGTCACTGCACGCTGCCTGACGACCTGAGTATGGCGCGGGTGCATGAGGTGATCACGGCGCTCGAAGACCGCTTCAAGCTCGAGTGCCCCGAGGTGTATCGCGTAACGATTCATCCCGAGCCGATGACGGATAACACGCGGTGATCACTCCGAAAGATTTAAACTCAACCACTGAGGGTGACCGGAGCCGGTAAACCTCATAGTTGGAGTCCGCAATGATTGCTCATAGTGACTGGAAGCACGACGATGTATTTGAAGGCGTGACGGAGAGCGGAAACACGGTCCTTTTCGATGCCGATGCGGCACACAAACACGGGCCGAGCCCGATGGAAGCTGTTCTGATGGCGCTGTGCAGTTGCACATCGGTGGATGTTGTTTCGATCCTGAAGAAGAAGCGGCAGGAGTTGACCGGACTGCGCGTTTCCGCGGTGGCGGAGCAGGCGGCGGAACCGCCGCGCGTGTTTGTGAAAATTAAGCTGACATACGCGGTGCGCGGAAAGCTGAGTCGGAAGGCGGTTGAGGACGCCGTGGCGCTGTCGAAGAATAAGTACTGTTCCGTGTCAAAGATGCTGGAGAAGGCGGCGACGGTGGAGTACGAAATCGTCTATCCCGATGGGGAGCCCACGGCATGACCAGCGCCTGGCGCGGCACGCATCCGCTGGTGCGCTTCTTTCGGGCTGCGTCGCTGGTGATGTTGCTTGTGCTCGCGGGACTGCTGGCGGCGATTACAACAATGCACTTCGCCATTCACGGCGCGGAGGTCGATGTGCCGTCGCTGAAGGGAATGACGGTAGCCGACGCGCGCAGCGAGACCTCGGGGCTGGGCCTGAACCTGGAAGTGGACAACCGCTACTATTCGTCGGAGGTGGCCGCGGGACACATCCTTACGCAGTCGCCCGCGCCGGGGACCGTGGTGCGCCGTGAGTGGCGCGTGCGCGTGTCAGAGAGCCTGGGACCGCAAAAGGTGGAAGTGCCATACGCGGTGGGCGTGGATGAGCGCGTGGCGGCGATGAATTTGCGGCGCGTCGGGCTGGCTGTGGGAACTACCGCGCAACTGCCGTACACGGGCGCTCCGGAGGGCGTGGTGCTGGCGCAGGATCCGGCGCCGCACGCGCAGGGCATTGAGGGGCCGAGTGTGAACCTGCTGGTGGCCGCGCCCAATGAAGAAGCGCCGGACGGATACGTGATGCCCAACCTCATCGGGATGCCGATCGTGAGCGCCGAAGCGGCGCTGGAGCGCGTGGGCATAAAGTCTGCGACGCCGGATTACGAAGATGTTCATGTGCCGGCTATTGGACAAGGCAATGCGCCGATGCAGGCGCCAGTCGCGCTAGGCACCGTGACTGCGCAGCAGCCGGGGCCGGGCATGCGCGTTGACCAGAGCATGGAAGTAAGGCTCACGGTGGCGAAATGAGCGCGCCAATGAGCGGGGCTCGCGCATCCAAGACGGAAGCATGAGGCAAGAGCCGCAAGAGCACACAGGCGCGCAGGTCGGCGGGCCCGCCGCTGAGCTGTCGCAGACTTCGAGCCTGTCGCGGGTCGCGGCTTATTCGCACGCGTGGAGGGCGCTTCGCCATCGCAATTTCCGGTTATTTTTTGGCGGGCAGAGCATATCGCTGATCGGCACGTGGATGACGCGCGTGGCGACGTCGTGGCTGGTGTATCGGCTGACGGGGTCGGCGGTGCTGCTGGGCACGGTCGGATTCGCGGGACAGATTCCCACGTTCCTGCTGGCGCCGTTCGCAGGAGTTGTGGTGGACCGCATCGACCGGCGCAAAGTGCTGGTCTGGACGCAGACGCTGGCGATGGTTCAGTCACTGGCGCTGGCGTGGTTGACCTTATCGCACCGCATCAATATCGCGGAGATTCTTGCGCTCAGCGCAATGCAGGGCGTGGTGAATGCATTCGACATGCCGGGACGGCAGTCGTTCATGATCCGCATGGTGGAGGAGCGCGGCGACCTGTCGAATGCGATCGCGATCAACTCTTCGATGGTGAACCTGGCGCGGCTGATCGGGCCGTCGCTCGCGGGCGTGGTGATCGCGGCGACGAACGAAGGCTGGTGTTTTCTCATCGACGGCATCAGCTACATTGCGGTGATCGCGTCGCTCGTGATGATGCGGATCGCACACGAGCAGCCACAACATCATGGCGCGACCATGCTGGACCAGATGCGGCAGGGCTGGCAGTACGTTGGGGGGTCGCTGCCGATTCGCAACATCCTGATGCTGTTTTGCGTGATCAGCCTGATGGGGTGGCCTTTCACGGTGCTGATGCCGATCTTCGCGGCGAGGGTGCTGCATGGGGGACCGCACACACTTGGATTTTTGATGGGCGCGGTAGGCGTGGGCTCGCTGATTTCGGCGTTGTCGCTGGTGCTGCGGAGGTCGGTGCGCGGGTTGACGAAGATGATCCCGATTGCGGCGGTGATTTTCGGCGCGGGGCTGATTGCGTTCGGGCTGTCGCGGAACCAGTGGCTTTCAATGGGCGTGATGCTCGTGACGGGGTTCGGTATGATGCAGGGCCTTACCGCGAGCAATACGATTCTGCAAACGCTGGTGGATGAGACGATGCGCGGGCGCGTGATGAGCTACTACACAATGGCGTTCGTAGGTATGGCGCCGTTTGGGAGCCTGCTCGCAGGCGGCATGGCCCACGCAATCGGCGCACCGCGCACCGTGATGGTGAGCGGCGTGGCGTGCATCGCGGCATCACTGTGGTTCTGGACGCGGCTTCCGGCGATCCGGCGCGAGATGCGGCCAATTTATGAAAGGCTTGGCATTGTGCCGCCGAGAGATACCGTGGTGGAGGAGAATCCTCTGGAAGAGGCGGCGGAGAGCTAAGAGAAGCTGAGCTAGGCGGGGGGATTGGTATGGGGTGGAGCGAGGATCTGGAACAGATCGGCGTGCAGGAACGCGAGCTTGTGCTGCAGCGGCTGGATGCGGAGACGGCTTGGGAGATTGGGTCGCGGCTCCGTTCGATGGCAAAGGAACGCGGATTGGCCGTGGCGATCGATGTGCGCCGGTTTGGGCAGCCGTTGTTCTATGCGGCGATGGAGGGGACGACGCCGGACAATCCCGAGTGGGTGAGACGAAAAGGCAATGTGGTGGCGCGGTTCCATCGCAGCTCGTACGCGGCGGGGATCAGGGAGAAGGCCAAGGGACAGACGCTGGCGGAGAGCCAGGGATTGGCGGTTGCGGATTACGCGACACATGGCGGATCGTTTCCGCTGGCGGTGGCGGGTGCGGGGGTCGTAGGCAGCGTGACGGTTTCGGGGCTGCCGATGCGAGCGGACCACGAACTGGTTGTGGAGGCGCTGTGCGCGGTGCTGGGACGCGATTATGCGGAGTTGAGGCTGGGACCGGAGTGAGGCTTCAGCACGTTCCGGTTTTCTCGATCAGCGCTACGAAGAAGCCGTCGGTGCCGAATGTGCCGGGAAACAGGCGCAGGTAGCCTTCCGGCGTGAGGCAGGTGGGAAGGTTTGTCGCAGCTTCGTTGGTGAGGATGCCTTCAGCACGCATTTCTTCGAGGCGTACAGCGAGGGAAACTACGCGGGCCTCGGGGTGGTCGCGGAGCACTGCGGCGATGACGTGCTCGTTTTCTTCGGGCTCGAGCGAGCAGGTGGAGTAGACGATGCGGCCGCCGGGGCATGCGGCGCGCAGGGCGGCGGCGAGGATGTCTCGCTGGCGATCGGATTGGCGGGCGAGGTCCTCCGGTTGCAGGCGGTGGCGGATCTCGGGGTTGCGGGCGAGGGTGCCGGTTCCGCTGCAGGGGACGTCGGCGAGGACGAGGTCGTGTTGTGCGCTGTCTTCGAGTGTGGCGGCGTCGGCGAGCCGGCATGCGACGCGATCGCCGAAGGCCACGAGACGGCGGCGCATGGCTTCGAGACGTTTCGGGCTGACTTCGCAAGCGATGATGCGCGCTTGCGGATTGCGCTCGGCGAGGATGATTGTCTTGCCGCCGGGGGCGGCGCAGCAGTCGAGGATTTCAGTTCCCTTCCCGGCGATCTCCGCGACGAGCTGCGAGCCTTCGTCCTGGATGCGGACGCGGCCTTCGCGGAAGGCGGGCGTGACGCCGAGGTTGTCGCCGGAGACAATTCTGCGCGCGGCCCGTAACAGCGCGCCGGGGGCGAGGACGATGCCGGCCAGCGCGAGTTCGGTCTCGGTTTGCGGATCGTGGATGCGGGCGGCGAGCGCCGGCCGCGATTGATCGTGGCGGCAGATCGCGCTTGCGGTTTTGGGGCCGAAGAGGCTGGTCCAGCGATCGACCATCCACTGCGGGTGAGCTTCGATCTCCGGGGCGATTGAGGCAGGCGCAGGGTCGCGGGCCAGTTTGCGCAGAACTGCATTGACCATGCCGGAGGCGAAGCGGTGGCCGGATTTCTTGACCAGTTCGACGCTTTCGTCGATGACTGCGTGGGCGGGAATGCGATCCATGTATGCAAGCTGGAACGCGCCGAGGCGCAGCGCGATCAGCACTTCATCATCCAGTTTTGCGTTGGGGCGCTTAAGCAGCGGGCGGATGTGCGCGTCGAGGACGATCTGCCAGCGCAGCACGCCGAAGACGAGCGCGGTGATGAGCGCGTAGGTGAGATTTCGATCTTCTGGGGCGTGGGAAATGGCGAGAATTCCCTTGCCGCGGGTGAGATCGTCCGAGAGGCGGCGGCGGCGCTCGATCTCCAGCAGGATGTTGAAGGCAGTTTCGCGGGCTGGAGAGACCTGCTCCATCGGTCAGCCCAGCCGCATGCCAGTGGCGAGTTGATGGCCGCGGAGGAATTCTTCAGCCGGCATGCGCTTCTTTCCCTCGAACTGCACTTCGATCAGTTCGAGCCAGGTGCTTTGGGCGCACGCGACGAAAAGACGCTTCTCTTGGACGAGAATGCAACCCGGCGCGAAGCTCGCGGTCGCGGCGATGTCCGCGGAATGCGCCACGGCCATTGTATGCAGGATGAGCTTTTTGCCGTTGAGTGCGGTGAATGCGCCGGGCCAGGGCTGGAAGCCGCGCCACCGATTTTTGAGTTCGACGGCAGTTTGCGCAGCAAAATCCATGCGGCCGTCTTCGCGCTGCAGCAACGGCGCGAGGGTTGCGCGCGCTTGATCCTGCGGTTGCGGGTCGAGCGAGCCTTCGTCGAGGCGGGCCAGCGTTTCGACCATCAGAGGGGCGCCGGCACGGGAAAGCTCTTCGAACAGGTCTATGGAGTTTTGGCCGGCACCGATGGCGCAGGTTTGCTGGAGGAGAATCGGTCCGGTATCGAGACCCTCTTCGAGCAGCATCGTCGTATTGCCGGTGACTGTTTCTCCCATGGCCACGGCCCACTGGATGGGCGCGGCGCCGCGGTATTTGGGCAGCAGCGACGCGTGCAGGTTGATGCAGCCAAGGCGCGGCAGCGCAAGCATCCACGGCGGGATGATGCGGCCGTAGGCGACGACGATGATCGCATCGGGAGCGATCGCTTCGAGTTGCGCGCGAAATTCCTTGTTGCTGCGGATCTTGTCGGGCTGCGTGACGGGTAAGCCCGCAGCGAGCGCGGTCTGTTTGACGGGCGGGGCGATGACTTCCTGCTTGCGGCCTACGGGGCGGTCGGGCTGCGAGACAACCAGTTCGACGTCGTGGCCGGCTAACAGCAACGTTTCAAGTGTGGGAACCGCAAACCGGGGCGTGCCGCAGAAGACCAGCTTCACGGTCTTACCATTTTCCTTCGCGCTGCAGCTTGCGGATCTTGCGCACAGTCAGGTCGCGCTTGAGAGCGCTCATGCGGAAGATGAACAGGACGCCGTCGAGGTGATCGATCTCGTGCTGGAATGCGCGAGAGAGAAGTTCTTCGCCGTCCATCTCGAACCATTTGCCGTGCTCGTCCTGGGCGCGGATTTTTACCTTTGCCGCGCGCTGCACCTTTTCGCGGATTTCGGGAAAGCTGAGGCAGCCTTCTTCTTCGTACTGCTTGCCTTCGCGGAGGGTGACCTCGGGATTGATGAGCACGAGCTTCTGAGCAGGATCCTTGCCCATGCTGAGATCGATCACTGTGACGCGCTTCGACACGGCGACTTGCGGCGCGGCCAGGCCGATGCCCTGCGCCGAGTACATGGTCTCGAACATGTCAGCGACGAACTTGCGCAGTTCGTCGTTGAATTCGGCGACGGGTTCGCCCGGCTGCGAGAGAACCGGCTCGGGGTATTTGACGATCTTCAAAATCATGCCTGGGGACTAAAAGCTCCTGATCTGTTCGATGTAGCCCTGGAAGTTTCGTTTCAATTCGAGCAGCGAGTCGCCGCCGAACTTTTCATGCGCGACGCCGGCGATGGTAAGCGCAACCATGGCCTCAGCGGCCACGCCCGCAGCGGGCACCACGCAGATATCGCTGCGCTCGTAACTGGCCGTGGTGGCTTCGCGCGTGTCGAAGCGGACGGATTCTAACGGGCGGCGGAGGGTGGAGATGGGCTTGAGATAGCCGCGGACGATGAGGTCTTCGCCGTTCGAGACGCCGCCTTCGATGCCGCCCGCGTTGTTCTTCTCGCGCGTAAAGCGCGTGGGGCGGCCGTTGTTCTCCTTTGCGTAGTGGATGGCATCGTGCACCTGCGAGCCGAATGATTCGGCTGCGGTGACGCCGCGACCGATTTCTACTGCTTTTACGGCCTGCAGGCTCATCACGGACCACGCGAGCAGGCCGTCGAGACGCTCATCCCAGGTGGCGTAGGTGCCGAGGCCAGCAGGCGCGCCATGGACTACAACCTCAAAGACGCCGCCGACGGTGTCGCCGGTGCGCGACACCTGTTCTACTTCCGCCTTCATGCGCGCTTCGGTTTCGGGATCGACGCAGCTCAGCAATATTTCGTCCTTGGCGCAGACGGCGACGATCTCTTCCCATTGGGCGGTGCGGTCAAGTTCGGCGTGGCCCACCCGGATGACGTGGCTCGCGATCTCAATACCCAACTCGCGCAGCATCAGCTTGGCGAATGCTCCAGCGGCGACTCGCGATGTGGACTCGCGCGCCGAGGCGCGCTCGAGCACGTAGCGCGCGTCGGGAAAATTGAACTTGAGCGCGCCGGCGAGGTCGGCGTGGCCGGGGCGCGGCGACGCGACGGCCTGGTGCTTGGCCGGATCGCCGGCTTCGACGGGAAGCTTCTCTTCCCAGTTCTTCCAATCGCTGTTGACAATCTCGATGGCAACGGGCGAGCCGATGGTCTTGCCGTGGCGGACGCCTGAGAGCACGTGCGCCTGGTCGGTCTCGATTTTCATGCGGCCGCCGCGGCCGAAGCCCTGCTGGCGGCGCCAAAGCTCGCGGTTGACGAATTCGAGATCGACGGGAACGCCCGCGGGAAGGCCGGAGATCATGGCGATCAGGGCTTCGCCGTGCGATTCGCCGGCGCTGGAAAATCGGATCATGGCTGTATTCGATTGTAAAGGAACAGTGAACGGACAGTTCGTAGTTCGCAGTTGTCAGTTGTCAGTTGTCAGTTCGACTGGCGGTGATTTAATTCTTCGCCACGAGCAGCAGCAGCCATGTGTTCAGGCCGGCGATGAGGGCTGCCACGAACCATGCGGTCCACTTCAACAGCGGGCCGTTGGCGAACTGGCCCATCCGTGTGCGGCTGTTGGTGAAGATGACCAGCGGAACGACGGCGAAACTGAGCTGCATCGACAAGATCACCTGGCTCAGGAGCAGCAGCTTCTCCGTGCCGTGCGCGCCCCAAAGCGCGACGACGATGACGGTGGGGATGATGGCGAGGCTGCGGGTGATGAGGCGGCGCTGCCACTGCGGAAGCTTCATCTGGATGAAGCCTTCCATCACGACCTGGCCGGCCAACGTGCCGGTGATCGACGAGTTCTGGCCGGAGGCGAGCAGGGCGATGGCGAAAAGCGTGCTCGCGAAGCCGGCGCCGACGAGGGGGCTGAGCAGCTTGAATGCGTCCTCAATGGCCTGGATTTCGTAGTGGCCGCTGCGGTGGAACACGGCCGCTGCGACGATGAGAATTGCGGCGTTGATGAACAACGCAACAGTGAGGGCCAGCGCCGAATCGATGTTGGCCATCTTGATGGCTTCGCGCTTGCCTGCGGGAGTGCGCTGGTAGCGGCGGCTCTGCACGATTGCCGAGTGCAGGTAGAGGTTGTGCGGCATGACCGTGGCGCCGAGCATGGCGATCGCGATGTAGAGCATGTCGCGATTGGTGACGATGGCCGCTGACGGGATAAACATCGCGCCGAGCGCGGCCATGTGCTCAGGGCGCGAGAGGACCATCTGGATGCAGAACAGAGCGAGTATGGTCCCGATGAGCGCGATGACGATGGCTTCGACGGTGCGGAATCCCCAGCGCTGGAGCAGCAGGATGAGCAGCACGTCGAGGCCGGTGATAAGCACGCCCCAGATGAGCGGGATATGAAAGAGGAGGTTAAGGGCGATGGCCGAGCCGATGACCTCGGCGAGGTCGCAGGCGGCGATGGCGATCTCGGCCATGAGCCAGAGCGTGACGCCGAGCCAGCGGCTTGTGGACTCGCGGCAAAGCTGCGCCAGGTCGCGCTCGGTGGCTACGCCGAGCTTGAGGCTCAGGCTCTGCAGCAGGATCGCCATCAGGTTCGAGACCATGATGACGAACAGCAGCGTGTAGCCGAAGCGCGAGCCTCCGGCGATGTCGGTGGCCCAGTTGCCGGGGTCCATGTAGCCGACGGAGATGAGGAAGCCGGGACCCAGAAAGCCGAGGAGGCGCCGCCAGTAGAGCGGCGAGCGCGAGATGCGCACGCTGGCGTACACCTCGGGCAGCGAAGGCTCCTGTGCGACGAGTTCCGGGGTGAATTCAGTGGCCATCAGCTAATCAGGGAAAGGCCGGCGCCTTCTGACAGCCAGTATTACACGAGCCAATTAATCATAGTTAATATTTTATTATTATTTTAACTTAGTTAACATCGGCGACCCGTAGCCAGACGGCTTCGGCGGCCGGGCGGCCAAGGATCGAGCTTCCCGTATCTAGTTCGATTGAAACCGTTTGATCGTAGTTCTGGGCCAGCACGCGCAGCGTCTTGCCGGGCCCGATTCCATTTCGATGGAGGAAAAGAAGCAACTGGGGATCGCGCTCCTGGAGGCTGGCGACTGCATATCGCTGGCCTGGCTTTGCCTCTGACAGCGGAACTTCACCACGGCCCTTGCGGGCCTCTGGGTTTTCGGGCAGGACGGCGTTGCCATGGGGGCAGGCGCCTCCCTCGCCGAGTTTCTCGCGAAGCTTGGCCTCGAAGGCAGTGGAGACGGCGTGCTCGAGGCGCTCGGCTTCTTCGTGGATTTCGTACCACTCCATGCCGAAGATCTCGCTGAGCATGCGCTCGATGAGGTGATGTCGAACGGCGGTGTGATAGGCGGTCTCGCGGCCCTTGTCGCTGAGGCGCACGATTCCGTCTGCGCCGACTTCGACGTATCCGTCTCGCTTGAGCCGCTTGAGGGCCATGGTTACGGCGGGCGCTGATACCTCGAGCCAGTGTGCAAGCGTAGCTGGAATGACCTGGCGGCCCTCGGCTTCGGCTTCGAGGATGGCCTTGAGGTAGTTCTCTTTCGAGACGTGGATTGAGTCTTTCATGGCGCGTTGAGAACAAGTCTAATGCGAGGCCCGAGCGAATTCACTGACGATGAAGGTTTTAGCGCAGGGTTTCGATAGGGCTTACTCTCGTTGCGCGGCGGGCGGGAACGTAGCTGGCGATGAGCGCGATCAGGAGGAACACGAGCGGCGCGGCAATGAATGTGAATGGATCGTGGCCGGCGGTTTTGTAGAGCATTCCGGCGAGCAAGCGTGTGAGCACGAAGGCAGCCGCGAGGCCGGTGGCGATGCCTACCAGGGCCAGAATGAAGCCGTGGCGGATGACGAGGCGCAGAATATCGCCGGGGTCGGCGCCGAGCGCTAGGCGGATGCCAAACTCCTGGCGGCGCTCGGCCACGGCGTACGATAGCACTCCGTAGATGCCGATGATGGCGAGGATGAGCGCGGTGGCTGCGAAGGCTCCGACGAGCATCAGCAGGAAACGCGGCTGCGTACGCGAGGTGTTCATCAGGTCGTCGACGGTCTGGACGTTGGTGACGGGCTGGTCGGCGTCGATTGCGGAGATCTGCGCGCGGATTGCCGGCGCGACGGACTGCGGCGCGAGATCGGTGCGCACGATCAGGTTCATTTCGCCCCAGGGCAGTTGCGAGAACGGCAGGTAGAGCTGCGGCTGCGGGTCCTGTTCGAGGCCGCGGTTTTTCACGTCGGCAGACACACCGATGACCTGCGCCGGGACGGGGCGCCTGCCGATGGTCACGTGCTGGGTCAACGGATCCTGATTCGGCCAGTATTGGCGCGCGAAGCTCTCATTGACGACGATGACGGGCGGCGATTGCGCCTGGTCGCCGGAGTTGAAGGCGCGGCCCGCGCGCAAGGGGACGCGCATGGTCTCGAACCAGCCGGGGCTTACAGCTTCGATGTCGATGAACGGACGCTGCGCCAGCGGGACTTCCGGCTGGCCTTGCGGCAGCACTGGAGTGATGCGGATGGTGCTGAGCGGAAGCGCGGCTGAGATGGCGTCGCTGCTCACGCCGGGGAGCGCGGAGATGCGGCGAAGCACGTCGTCGAAAAATGCCGTTTGCTGCGGCGGCTTGGCGTACCGCTCGGTGGAGAGCGAAATGTTCATGGTGAGGACGTTGTGCGCGTCGAAGCCGGGATTGGCCTCAAGCAGGCGCACGAAGCTGCGGACCAGAAGACCGGCGCCGATGAGCAGCAGAAGCGAGAGCGCCACCTGACCGACGACGAGAGCATCTTTCATGCGCATGCGGGCGCGCCCGGCGGATGCGCCGCGGCCCTCTTCGCGCAGTGCGGAGTTTACGTCAACGCCAGCCATCTGCAAGGCGGGCGCGAGGCCGAAGAGGATGCCGGCGGCAACTGAGATTGCGAGCGTGAACAGCAGCACGCGGAGATCGACGGCGACGGGCATGCCCGGCGGCAGCTGCGCGGATCCGAAATGGGCGAGAGCGCGCGTGGCAGCCCAGCCTAGCGCCGCGCCGACTGCGCCTGCGATGAGCGAGAGGAGCACGCTTTCGGTGATGAGCTGCGCCACGATGGCTCCGCGACTGGCGCCCAGCGCGGCGCGCACAGCTACTTCGCGGCGGCGGGCGAGGGCGCGGGAAAGCAGCAGGCTGGCAACGTTGGCGCAAGCGATGAGCAGGACCAGGCCGACGGCGGCCATGAGCATTAGCACCTTGCCACGCACGTCGCCGACAACCAGATCGCGCAGTGAAGTCGCAGTGAGGGTGATGCCGTTTGCGGCGTCCGGGAGACCGGGATTCTGCGCGCGGTATTGCTGGTTCTCGAGGGCCAGTTCGGAGTTGGCCTGCGCGAGCGCGACACCGGGCTTGAGACGGGCGACGATGTTGAGATAGCCCACGCCGAGACGGATTCGGTCGGTCGGGATCAGCGAGAACTCGAAGTAGCGGGGCGTGAACAGATCGGCGGGACCGGCGAATGGAAAGCGCGCGTCGGCGGGGAGCACGCCGACGACCGTACAGGCGGCCTCGTCGAGGTGGATGGTCTGGCCGACGATCGAGGGGTCGGCGTGGAAGCGCGTGTTCCAGAAGGCGTTGCCCAATATCACGACGGGTTTGCCTTCAGGGCGGCCTTCTTCGGCGGTGAACGCGCGGCCAAGCTGCGGAGCGACGCCGAGCATGTCGAAGAAATTCGGCGAGACGCGAACGATGGTCAATTGCGCCGCGTTGCCACTGCCCGTCAGGTTCAGGTTGTCCGTGGCCCAGGCGGCGACGGACTCGAAGGACTGGCCGTGGTCCCGCACGTTCTCGTAGCGGATGATGTTGATGCCGCGGTCGTGGGTGCGGTCGCGCACCGAGAGGCTGACAAGCTGCGCGGGATCGCGGTAGGGGAACGGCCGGAGGAGCAGAGCGTCTGTGACGGTGAAGATAGCGGTATTGGCGCCGATGCCGAGGGCCAGCGTAAGCACTGTGGCCAGCGTGAAGCCGGGGTTCTGAAACATCATGCGGAGAGCGAAGCGCAGGTTTCGTACGAGAGACATTGGGTTGAGGATACAGATTGTTGGCGTGATGCGAAAGTTCGGCGCGACGTTGAAGCTGGCGGGGCGTCTAAGCTGTCGTTATCGGGCGTGGAGATTGCCTTGAAGCCCTGCAAACTGAGTGCGATAGCGATTCTGGCGGTGGTGCTGCCAGCCGGCGCGGCGCTAGGGCAGGATGGCGTGACGCCGCCGGCACAGGTGCCCGGGCAGGGCGGCGTATTCACTAGCCAGACTACGGTGGTGCAGGTTCCTGCGCTGGTGCGGACGGCGGAAGGCAAGGTCGTCTACACGCTCAAGGCCGAGGACTTCAAGCTGACGGACGATGGCGTGCCGCAGACTCTGACGCTCGAGCGCGACACGGGTGGCGAGCCGCTGGCGCTGGTGATCGTGCTGGAGGTGGGGGGCGGCGGGGCGCGGCAGTTCCAGGGGTACGACCGGATTGTGCCGCCGCTCGCGCCGATGCTCGAGTCGATTGTGGGCAACGTGCGGCATCGCGTGGCGGTGGTGACGTTCGACAGCCAGCCGGGCCTGGTGCTGGGGTTCACTTCGGATCTGGGCGAGGCATCGGATACGCTGCGCAGGCTGTCGACAGGATGCTCGCGGCACTACCAGTTCGACACGTGCGATGAGCGGGAACCGCCCAACAACAAGCCCATCGGCGATAACGGCGCAGCCATCCTGGACGGCCTCGAGTTCGCTGTTAACCTTTTGCGCGCCGAGCCCGACGGTTACCGGCACGCGATTCTGCTGGTGAGCGAAACAGAGGACCGCGGCAGCGAAACGACGATCGAGCACGCGGTGCGCGCGGTGACGGATACGAACACGACTATCTACGCCGTCGCCTTCTCGACCGCGAAGTCGGAGACCGTGCATTACGCGTACCGGCAGTTGCCGTTGAGCAAGCACCCGCCCAGGGGCACCGAGTGGAGCGAACTCGAGAACACGACGCCGAATCCCCCGCATGGCTGCATGGGCAAAGACCCGGATCCCGATCCTGACGCGCCGGCGAGCCGCTGGTCGCAGTTCTACGATTGCGTGGCGCAGCTTGTGCCGCCGCTTACCTTTGCGAAGATGGCGGCGATCGCTACCGCGGACAGCCTGCAGCAAAACGTGCCGGCAACGGTGGCGCGGCTGACCGGCGGCGAATACTTCAAGCTGGGGAACGAGAAGAACCTTGAACGGGATCTTACGGCGATCGCGAACCACGTGCCGAACCGGTACATTCTGAGCTTCCATCCGCAGGCGCCTCACGCAGGGCTGCACACGCTGCGGCTGAGGCTGCCGGAGTATCCGGGGCTGGAGGTTACGGCGAGGTCAAGCTATTGGGCGGAGGCGAGCGGCTCGAGCTTTTAGGGCCGGCTTCCTTAAGACATGTGATGCAGGCTTTGGTGATTTCCCACCCATTTCGCGGTGAGGGTGCGAAATGGATGGGGCGCCCTCGCTGGTTGCTGTGCCGGCTTTGCTATTTCACTTCTTTACCCGGACTTTGGGCTCGACGCTGAGGCCGGGGCGGAGTTCGTGGTTGGGGTCTTCGTGCTGGAGGTCGGTAAAGTCAATGCGGACGGGGACGCGCTGGACTACTTTGACGTAGTTGCCGGTGGCGTTTTCGGGCGGGAAGAGGCTCAGCACGGAGCCTGTGGCGCCGCCGATTTGCTTGACCTTGCCGCTGTAGTCCTTCCCTGTCGAGTCCACGTGGATTGTCACCGTCTGTTCGCTCTGCATGTGCCGGAGCTGGGTTTCCTTGAAGTTCGCGGTAACCCAGATGTTCTCGAGGCTGACGAGCGTAAGCAGGTTCTGGCCTGAGGAGATGTTCTGGTCGACCTCGACGCTCTTGCGGGTGATGATGCCGTCTTCGGGCGCGACGATGCGGGTGTAGCCAAGGTTCAACTGCGCCTGGTCAAGCTGCGCCTGCGCCTGCTGCACCTGCGCTTCGGCCTGCTTGTAGCGAGCGTTCTGGGCGGCGACCTGTTGAGGCCCGGTCTGCGCGTACTTGAGGGAGGCATCGGCTCCGGCTTCCTGTTCGCGCGCCACGCGGACTGCGTCGGCCGAGGCCTGAGCGGAGGCCTGGGCATCGGCCACCGCCGCCTGCGCCGCCGCCGCCGCCGCGACTGCTCCGTCATATTGCTGCTTGCTGATGACGTCTTTTTCGACCAGCGGCTTGTAGCGCTGGAGGTCGCTCGCCGCCTTGACCTCGTTGGCCTGCGCCTGGAGCACGCGGGCCTGCGCGGCCTGCTGCTGGCCGAGGGCCTGCTGCACGGCGGCGTGGCTGCCGGTGAGCTGCGCGCGCGCCGAAGTGAGGTTGCTGCCGGTGTTCACGGTGGTGAGCGGAATAGCCACGTTGGCCGCGGCCGCGGCCGCCTGCGCGCTGGCAAGGGCGGCCTTGGCCTGCTCCACTGCAACCTGGAAGTCGCGCGGGTCGAGCTCGGCGATAACCTGGCCGGCCTTGACCTGCTGGTTCTCATCGACGTAGACCTTGGCGACCTGCCCCTGGATGCGCGCGCTGACCTGAATTAAGTGCCCGCTGATCTGCGCGTCGTCAGTGTCTTCATAAAAGGTGGAGTGCCACCAGAATGCCAGAGCGCCTACGGCCAGGATCGCAATTACGACAATGATGATGCCCCTGCGGCGAGACCGCGGCTGCACCACCTCGGTTTCCGACTCAGTCGGGACGGGGGTTGTGGTTGTTTCCGCCACGTCTACTTTCCTCCCAGATAACTCTTGTAATTTTCTGCCGCGCCGAGCGCGCGCGCCAGGCTGAGCTTGGCGATATTGTGCCGGTAGAGGCTCGTCACGTACTGCTCGTTGGATTGCGCGACGCTGCGCTGCGCCTGGCTGACGGCGAGGTTGTCGCTGACGCCGGCCTTATAGCGCTGCTGAGCCTCGCTGAGCGCCTCGTTGGCGAGGTCGACGCTGGACTTTGCCACTTCGACGGATTGCTGCGCGGCCTTGAGGTCGAGCAGCGCGTCGCGGACGTCGGCTTCGACCTGTGCGTTGGCGTCGCTCAACTGCGCTTTGGCCGTGTCGAGTTTCGATTGCGTCTGCTCGGCATCGCCGCGCAGCGCGTATTCCTTGAACAAGGGCACGCTCACCATGCCGGTCGCATCGACCGTGCCGTGCGAGTGCGCGAGGTTGACACCGATGAGGCCGTAATCGGCGTTGGTGGTGAGCTTGGGGTAGCGCTCGGCAGTCGCGGCCTTGCGCATCTCCTGCGCCGATTTGGTCTGCTCGAGAATGGCCTGAAGATCTTTGCGGTTAGCGTGCGCCTGCTGGATGGCCTGGTTCACGTCCACCTGGTCGAAGGCGGCGTAGGGCTCGCGATCGACGAGGTTGTATTTTTGATCGAGCGGGAGGCCGATGGTGCGGGCGAGAGCGAGGCGGTCCTTGTCGAGGGTGTTCTGCGAGACGATGAGAAGCTGCTGGAGGGTTTGGGTATCGACGCGGGCGCGAAGCTCGTCGAGCAGCGGAGCCGTACCGGCCTTGTGGCTCTCGACGGCCTGGTTCAGCGAGACTTCGGAGGTCTTGACCTGGGCGTCGACGCTCTCGACCTGGGTTTCGTCGGCAAGCACGAGCAGGTAGGCGTTGCCGACGGTCAGGATCACCATCTGGCGCGCGTCATCGGCGGTGAGTTGCGCGGCTGCGAAGTCGTGCTTCGAGGCCATGTACTGCCGCAGCGATTTTACGTCCACCACGGACCATGCAAGCGTGCCGCGAAGGTCGGTGTAACCGAAGGGCCCGACGATGGTGGGGATTCCGGGGCCGCGCAGGCCTTCTGCCGCGAGGTTCACCTGCATGACGGATTCCTGGATGTGGGCGTCGACGCTCGGAAGCAGGTTCTGCAACTGGCTGAGGCGCTGGGCGCGGGCGGAGGCGGTCTGCGTGCCGCTCAGAATGATTCCGAGGTTGTTGCGCAGGCCGCGCTGGATGGCGTCGTCAAGCGTGAGATCGAGCGTTTGAGGCGATGACTGGCCGGACGGCACGCTGCCCTGAAAACTGGAGCCGCCTGGACTTGCGCCGTTCTGCTGGGCAGTGGGCAGCGACTGCGCGCTCGGCAGGGATGTGGACGGGGGAGGTTGCGATCCGGGCGTCTGCGCCGCCAGATCCGCTGCAGTTCCCGTCCCCGCGGCGAGTGCCGCAGCCCACACGAGTTTCCGCACAATTGTCCGGGTTGAGGTATTGCTGAGGGCTCTAAATGGCATCAATGGTTTTCGACCTGATCAACGAATACGGAGGCGCTCGACCGCAAAAGTTTGGCTGTTAAATGGATGCACACGACGAGCGGCAAGGTTCTTAATCTAGTGTATCGAATGAAGAAGCAGGGACAGAGGGATCAGGGACCAGGGACCAGAAAACAATGACCACTGACCCCCGCTCATTGCTATTCCCTGGTTCCGGCGTGGATCATCTGGGAGGCGAGCGAGCAGAGGCCCTGGCGGAAGAGTTCGCGCACGGCTTCTGCGGACCAGCCTGCGGCGCGCGGGCCGCCGTGACAGGCGAGCAGCTGGGCCGTGTCGGCCGCGGAATATCCTGCCACGCCGCGCAGCACAAAGATCGTGCGCATCGCGGTGGGCAGGCTCTCGAGCCACTCCCGCACGCGCTCGCGGTCGGGACCAGCCATCATGCGCTCCAGTTCCTCGCGCGAAACGCCCGCGGCTTCGAGGTCGTCGTCTTCAATGCAGGTTTCGGCGTGCTCCAACCCCTCGGGAGCGGCAAGGCTCGCCGGATTGCGTTCTGCGAGCAACTGGATTGCCGCTTCGGACAGGGCGCGGCGGCTGCTGAGGCGTCCCTGTTCCGGCTCCGTGCAGGAGGAGACCTCCGCGTTGGCCACTGCCGACTCCACCAGCCGGACGGAGTCCTCGCCCTCGCCCACCAGCATCGAAGCCATGGAGTAGAGCCCGGCCGCGATCATGTCGAACATGCCTTCCATGCCCTCGAGCGCCCGGGCTACGGTGGCGTCGTCCTTCGGCCGGCCGTCGAGCATCCCGTGCACCTTGCGCGCGAACTCCGCGGCTTCGGGCGGCATGGGCTGTGACATATCCATCCGGTGGGCGGGATTCAGGTTCGGGGTGTCGCTGGGCATCTATAGCTCCTTGTTTGGCGGAATCGGATGCAAGGGTGCCTTCTACTATCCTCAACCCGGCGGGCGGGAAGGGTCAATTCCGGGCGGCGGCTTCTTAGCAGAACGGCTTTCCGGCGAGTTGAAGCGGTTTTCAGGCGATTGCAGGGCAGCCATCCGGCCGCCTTCGGGGCGGGAACCCCGAATCGCGCCCAAGTTGTTCAGGTGGCGCGCGTCATGCATGCGTTCTTAACGCGGGCCTTACAGGCTCCCTGATAGACTGACGATCACGGCGCTGTCCGATTTGCATGGCGAAAGCCCTGAAAAAACAACGGCTATTCAATGGCCGCGATGAATCCTGGATGCAGTTCAACCGGCGCGTCCTGGAGGAAGCCGAAGACCCCACCAATCCTCTGCTCGAGCGCGTCAAGTTCCTCGCGATCACGGCGTCGAACCTGGACGAGTACGTCGAGATCCGCCAGGCTGGGTTGATGCAGCGGATTGAGGACGGCTACCGCGAGCCCGGGTACGACGGACTGCGCCCCGACGAGTCGCTGGTCCGGCTGACCGCCGAGATCCACAAATTTGTGGATGCGCAATATGCGTGCTGGAACGAGCGCCTGCTGCCCGAAATGCGCAAGCAGGGCATCCGGCTGCTGGACTGGGACGAACTCGACGATGAGGCGAAGAAATTCGCGCAGAACTACTACGTCCGCGAAGTCGATCCCCTGCTGACGCCGATCGCCATCGACCCGGCGCACCCGTTCCCGCGCGTGCTGAACAAGGCGCTTTGCCTTGCGCTGCTGCTGCGGCCAAAGCGGAAGAGCTCGGGGCCGCTCGTGCTTGGCGTCGTGACCGTGCCGCGCGCGCTGCCTAGGTTCGTGCGCCTGCCGGCCTCGGACGACAAATTCGATTACGTGCTGCTGCAGGACCTGATCGCGCAGAACCTGACCGCCATGTACCGCGGCTACGAGGTGCAGGCGCAGACCGCGTTTCGGGTGACGCGCAACTCGAACCTCTACTTCGAAGAGGAAGAGGCGCGCTCCCTGCTGGACACGATCCGCGTGGAGCTGCACAACCGGCGCAAGGGCGATGCTGTGCGGCTGGAGATTGAAGCGGGCGCGCATCCGGAGATCGTAGAGCGGCTGCGGACCAACTTTGAGATCGACGAAGGCCAGGTGCTTCGCGGCGATGGACCTGTGAACCTGTCGCGCGTGATGTTTCTCTACAGCGATGTTGCGCGCGCCGACCTCAAGTTTCCGGCCTTTACTCCGCGCGCGCTGACACTGAGCCGCAAGGCAACGAATATTTTTGAAGACCTGCGCACGCGCGACATTTTGCTGCACCATCCCTATGACTCCTACGACCCCGTGGTGAATTTCGTGCAGCAGAGCGCGGAAGACCCGGCCGTGGTGAGCATCAAGCAGACGCTCTACCGCACCAGCTCCGACTCGCCGATGTTCCAGGCGCTTATCGAGGCCGCGGCCACGAAAGAGGCCACGGTTGTTGTGGAGCTGATGGCGCGCTTCGACGAGGCGTCGAATATCCGCTGGGCGCGCACCATGGAAGACGCCGGAGTGCAGGTCTTTCACGGCGTTGTGGGATTGAAGACGCATTGCAAGCTTGTGCTTCTGGTCCGCCGCGACGAAGACGGCGTAACGCGCCGCTACTGCCACCTCGGCACCGGGAACTACAACCCGGTGACTGCGCGTTTCTACACGGACCTGAGCCTGCTCACGTCCGATCCGCAGATCACCGAGCGCGTGCACATGGTCTTCAACTATCTCACCGCACATGCGGAGATTGCCGACTATAGCCCGATCCTTGTTGCGCCGCTCACGATGGCGGAGAGCTTCCTCGGGCTCATCCGGCGAGAGATCGAGCACGCGCGCGCGGGGCGGCCGGCGCACATTGTTGCCAAGATGAACGCGCTGCTCGAGCCGAACGTGATTGAAGCGCTCTACCAGGCATCGCAGGCGGGCGTGGACATCGACCTGATTATCCGGGGCCTCTGCATCCTCCGTCCGGGTGTGAAGGGGTTGTCGGAGAACATCCGCGTGCGCTCGATCGTCGGGCGGTTCCTCGAGCACTCGCGCATCTACCACTTCGCCAACGGCGGCACCGACGAGACCTACCTCGGCTCCGCGGACTGGATGCCGCGCAACCTCTTCGAGCGCTGCGAGGTTGCCTTTCCGGTGCGCGATGCGGCCGCATGCGCGCGCATCCACGACGAGATTTTGCCGGCCTACATGGCCGACACCGTCAAGGCTCGCATCCAGCTCTCCGACGGCACCTACGCGCGAGCGAGCCGCGCCAAGGACAGCGCACCATTTTCCGCGCAGGATTTTCTGATGCAACTGGCCGAGGGGAAAGCCGACATCTCTGCTATTCCGAAGGCCGGCATCGCGGCCGTTGCCAATCGAGCGCACCACCGCCGGCGGCCGGCTAAGAAGGCGGCGGCGGCGGACTGATGTCCACCTGATTCTGCTCTTCGCGCTACACTCGGTCCATGATCCGCCAGATCGTGCCGCTGTTTTTCACGAAAGACATTCCGCGCACTCTTGGCTGGTATAAGGATAAGCTCGGGTTCGAATGCCAGGGGAAGTGGATGGATGCGCCAGTTTACGCGATCGTGGCGCGCGACCAGCACGCGATTCACTTCCGGTGCGCGGCCCCGCCGACGGCCAATCCCGAAAAGTACGAGGAAGAGCTGCTCGACGCGTACATCCGTGTCGAAGACGCGGACTCGCTGCATGCCGAGTATGCGGCGAAAAGTGTGGAGTTTACGCGGGAGCTTGGCGACATGCCGTGGAACTCGCGAGAGTTCGTGTTGAAGGACTGCGATGGGCGGCTGCTGGCGTTCGGCGCCAGCCTGTAATCCGGCCAGCAGAACCTCCGTTCCTCCGCCTCATTGTCTTTCCGTTCCTTTCCCCTCTTCACGTTTGTCCGTACCTCAAAAAATTTCCCTTGACCCTCCGGTTACGGGAGGCTTTACAACCATCTCGTGCTCAAGATTGGCGAATTTTCCACGCTGGCTCAGGTCTCGATCCGGACGCTGCGCCACTACGACGAAGTCGGCCTGCTCAAGCCGATGCACGTCGAAACCGAGTCGGGCTACCGCTACTACTCGGTGATCCAGTTGCCGCGCCTGCATCGCATTCTTGCACTGCGCGATCTGGGTTTCCCGCTCGAGCGTATCGCCGAGGCTCTCGAAGAGGGCATAACTGCCGCCGCGTTGCGCGGAATGCTCATACTGCGCCGCGCCGAACAGGAAGAACAACTGCAGGAAGAGCAGGAGCGGCTCCAGAGGCTCAAGGCTCTTCTCCATCTCATTGACCAGGAGGGTCGCATGACCAACGACGTAATTCTCAAAAACGTTCCCGGGCAGTGGATTGTTTCTCTGCGCGAAAACATCCCCGCATATCGCGCGGTCGGCCAGCTTCTGGGCAAGCTGTATGGAACCGCGGCTTCTCTCGCGAGCCAGGGTCCGGGCGTTGTGCTGCTGCACGACACCGAGTACAGGGAGACGAACGTCGACGTCGAGGCGGCCATCTGCGTCAAGCACCATGCGCCGGTCGATGAGCCGCTCAGGTGTTACCAGTTGCCGCCGGCGACCGTGGCGAGCGTCGTGCATCATGGCGCGTTCAACCGCATCGCCGAGGCATATGCCGACCTGTTGCGCTGGGTCGAGGCCAATCGCTACCACCCGTGCGGGCCCACGCGCGAGATCTTCCTCCACGTGGCACAGCCCGTGACCCGCGACGACAGCTCCAATGTCACCGAGATTCAGGTGCCGGTTGAAACGCTCGATTGAGGGGTCCGTTCCCTGGAGCCAAGCTCCTCAATCCTGCCTCTCTGGTCCCCTTTGCCTGGAAGCTGGTGGTCCAGCCCCGCCAGTAACACCGTTGCCGCCCACAACATCGTGTCGTAGATGTAGTTCAGGCCTTCGACTTCCTGAGGGGCCGAGTGGAGCTCGGACACGAGGATCGGGATATAGAAGAAGAACGTCACCACCAGCAGCACAGTGCCGGCCCCGGCGGCGGCGATGCGGGCGGTGGACCGGAAGAACAGCGCGACTCCCGCGACCAGAAGCACGAATCCGACAAGATATGCGATCAACGGGGCGGCCGGCATCCATGCAGGTGTGATCTTTTCGAGCGGCACGCCGACCACGTTGTGGGGATGCATGAAGTGCTCGATCGAGTAGAACACCATGACGCCCGCGACGATCCAGCGGCCGATGCGCATGAGCGCCGCGCCCACGGCCCGCCCGCCCGGCCACACGCTGCCGGCGAGCACGAGAGCGCCACCGGCGAATGAGGTCTCGCGGAAGGTGAGGATCCAGAAGAAGCGTTCATGGAATTCCTTCGGGATTCCCGGCACATCGAGCGTGACCACCATGAGCAGGAAGAAAAACGCCAGCAGGAGGGCTGACAAGCGCACGCAGCGATTGATGACGAAGCTGACGGCGGCGGCCAGCAGCGCCACGCCGAAGAAGTAGACCCAGAAGAGATGTGCCGGCAGCCACTTCGGGACGATGCCGACGAGGTCGTTCGCCGCGGTGAGGTGCTCCATTGAGAAGACGGCGAGCGGCGCGGCCTCGAAGACCGGCGCAAGCACGAAAATCCTGTCCATGCCGGAGGCTGCCCGAAAGCGGCCCCGGGCAAGCGCGAAGCCCGCGACCAGCGCGGCAATGCCCGCGACCGTCATCGCCCCGACTTCCAAGGTCATGGTTGTCTCCTGCGGTCGTGCACCGAGCAAAGCGGAACTCAATGGAGTAACAGCCTACCATGCAGCGAGCACACCGGCCGGGACGAGCGAAATGTTGCAGGACGGATGGAATGGCTCCTGAACGCAGCTTTCAGCTTTCAGCTCTCAGCTCTCCGTTCTCCGCTTCGAGGGCGGCGCTCGATGCGAATGGCTGGGGAAGACTCGGGCGAGTTAGATCGCATGCGCGCGCTTCGCCTCAACGCCAGTGTCCCGGCGCAAGCTGGATCTTCGAGAATTCTTCGGGCACGCACTCCTTGAGCAGGGTGTCGATTGTGAAAGCCGCGGGTGCCGATACGAAGGGCCTGCGAGGGTTGATGCGATCATTCTCCCAATAGTTCGACCACGCCTGAGTGGACTTGATGAACTCGCGCGCAAAGCCTTTTGCGTCGTCGGGAAACGCGGCTTCAATCTGGAGGCAGCCGGTAAGGCAGATGTCGACATACGACTGGACGATGGGAAAACTGGCCGAGGGCAGGCTCTTCTCGCGTTCGCCGGCCTTGAATTTGTTGACGTACATCCAGACCTTGTCCTTGGGTTTGTAGCCACCGGACAGAATCTGGATCTGGCCGGTGACGTCTGTAGGCGTATAGCCGTCTTCGCGTTTGTTGGTGTCTTCCAGCTCCTGTTGGGTTACGGCGTAGACCACGCCGTTGATGGAGGCCTTGTCGGCCGGGATGGCGCCGGCAAATGTGGTGGAGAAGCCGGGGCTAGGCGTGCGTGCCCACCAGCCGCGGGCGAACCCGGTAACGGTGGCCGGAAGCACGTAGATCGCCTTCGGAGTCGTCCTGAGGCGCGATGACTGCTCGATCAGCGAGCCGTATCCAAAGATGTAAGGCACGTTTCCCTCCCTGGTTCCTGGTGCGGATCCGGCGCAGTCCGCAAGTGCCTGTGCTGCAGGCAGCTCGATACGGCCGTGATTTCCGGCTTTCCAGTGATTGGTCTCGTTGCGGGGCGCGAGGGGAAAAGTTGGACTGAACCGCCAGCGGCCGGTGGGAAAACTAATGCGGAGTTTGCCTGAAACTCTCTCTGCGGGCCGAATCTGCCGGTCCGGGAGGAATTATACCTCGGAGCGTGTGCCGCCACGGTTAAGACCCACGCGATTTTTGCCCATGCTTGGCCGGGGAAACTTGGCCGTTGAGGCGAAGCGAGCGGCATGCTGCACAATGGCTGCATGGCTCCAATTGTGAATTTCCTGCGCCTTGCGCAGCTTGCGATTGTTGTGACGGCTCTTCAGCCGGCATTCGCTCAAACCGCGGCTCCCGCGGCTCGGCCGCAGCGACCGCCGGCGCCGACGCGCGATCCGCACACGCCTGGGTACGTCGCGGCAAAGGAACTGCCCGACGGGGCGGTGCCGCCGGCCGATCAGGATGGGAATTTCATCATCGGGCCGACGCATACGGCTTCGCCTGAAGCGACCGAGCACCCGGATGTGCCGAAGGGCACCGTTATCGAGTTCACGATGAGCTCGGCGGATAGCAAGTACTACCCGGGCATTGCGCGGGACCCGGATTCGTGGCCGGGTACGCCTGATCCGCAGAACCCGGCGAAGCTCGACGGGATCAGGAGCCATGCTTATCCCTACACGCGGAAGGTTGCGGTCTATGTTCCGCATGATTACGTGGCCGGAACTGAGGCGCCGTTTATTGTGGGAGCGGACGGGCCGGACCGGCTGCTGTTTACCGTGCTCGACGCGCTGATTGCAGAGCACAAGGTGCCGCCGATGGTTGCGATTTCGATTGCCAACGGCGGCGGTGACGCGCAGGGCAGCGAACGGGGCCTTGAGTACGACACAATGTCGGGGCACTACGCGGAGTTCGTGGAGAGCGAGGTGCTGCCATTGGTGGAAGCCCAGGCGCACGTGAAGCTCACGCACGATCCAGATGCACGGGCGACGATGGGGGCGAGTTCGGGCGGGTCGTGCGCGCTAATCATGGCGTGGTACCACCCGGAGTGGTATCACAGGGTGCTGACGTACTCGGGCACGTACATCAACCAGCAGTGGCCGTGGAATGCGCAGACGCCGCATGGGGCGTGGGGATTTCACGACACGCTGATTCCGCACAGAGCGCGGAAACCTATTCGGATGTGGATGGAGGTGGGAGACCGCGACCTGCTGAATCCCAATGTAATGCGCGACGACATGCATGACTGGGTGGTGGCCAACGAGAACATGGCGCGGGTGCTGGCGGCGAAGAAGTATCACTACCAGTTTGTATTTGCGCGGAATGCGGGGCACGTGGATCACGGGACCAGGGAGCAGACACTGGCCGAGGCGCTCGAGTATGTGTGGCAGGGGTACCGGGCGAAAGATCATTCGGGGCGGAGTTCGAAATGAGGCGGATTGGGATGTGTCCCTGCCCGATTTGCCGACCGGTTTTCGCTGCTACTTTTGGCAGTTCAGGCCAGGTCGCGAGCGTCAGATAGTATGCAGTGTTATGGACTTGTCGAACATAACCCGGCGCGCCGAATCTCACCTTCCTAAGGACGAAACGCAGCGAAAGGCGCTGATGCGATATGTGCGCATCGGCGGCATTGCACTTGGCGTGCTGATCCTTATCCTGATCATCCTTCCGTTCTTTATCAACGTGGACAGCTTCCGGCCGGAGATCCAGGCAAAGGCGAGCGCCGCGCTGGGGCGGCAGGTGACGCTGGGGCATCTGAGCCTGTCGATCCTGTCGGGCAGAGTGGGCGTGGATCACATTACGATTGCGGACGATCCGGCATTCAGCAACTCTCCGTTCGTGACGGCGGAGTCGTTGAAGATCGGCGTGGAGCTGATGCCGCTGATCTTCTCAAAGAAGCTCAACGTAACGGACATTGCGCTCGAGAAGCCGGAGATCAATTTGCTGAAATCGGCTGCGGGCAAGTGGAATTTCTCGAGCATCGGCGGGGCTGCAGCGCAGAAGGAGAGCACCCCATCGGCGCCGGAGAGCTTTTCGGTTGGGAAGCTGAGCGTGGATGATGGCCGTGTGTCGATGGGCAAGGCGAACTCTTCGGCAAAGCCGACGGTTTATGACGACGTGGAGATCGCGATCAAGGACTTCTCGTTCGCGTCTCAATTCCCGGTGAAGGCATCGGCAAAGCTGCCGGGCGGCGGAGATGCGGACATCTCGGCAAATGTTGGGCCGATCAATTCCTCCGATTCGTCCCGGACTCCGGTGGACGCGACGCTGAAGGTGAACGACCTGAACATCGCGGCGATGGAGATTGTTGATCCTTCGGAGGGCGTTGCAGGAATTGCGAATCTCGATGGGACTTTGAACTCTGACGGTCACCACGCGAAGCTGGCGGGAACCCTGACGGGGAAGCAGCTAAAGCTGTCGCCGAAGGGCACACCGGCTCCGAAGGCGGTTACGGTGAAGTACGCGATGGATTCAGACCTCGAGCAGCAGTTGGGCACGATTACGCAAGGCGATATTTCAGTGGGCAGCGCGCTGGCGCACCTGACGGGAACCCTGCACAGCCAGGGCGAGGCGGAGGTTGTGAATCTGAAGCTGAACGCGCCCGATCTGCCTGTGGACGAAGTGGAGTCGATGCTGCCGTGCCTGGGGATCGTGCTTCCTTCCGGGTCGCAATTGAAGGGCGGGACGCTTTCCGGCGATCTGGACATTGCGGGGCCACTCGACAAGCTCGTGATTACCGGGCCGGTGAAGCTTTCAAACACTAAGCTCGCGAACTTCGACCTGGGGGCGAAGCTGGGAGCGCTGTCGAATTTTATGGGGAAGGCTACGTCGAGCCGCGATACGGCGATCGAGAACGCGAGCCTGAATGGACGCGTGGCTCCCGAGGGCACAACCGCGAACAACATCAACGTTACAGTTCCGGCGCTTGGCGTGTTGACGGGGGCGGGGACGGTGAGTCCGGCAGGGGCCCTGGCATTCAAGATGATGGCCGATCTGCACGGGGGCGTGGTTGGAGGATTGACGAAGGTTGCAGGACTTGGCTCGGGATCCTCGGGGATTCCGTTCTCGATTGAGGGGACGACTTCAAACCCAAAGTTTGTTCCCGATGTGACTGGAGTCGCCGCGGGCCTCGCAAAGCAGGAGCTCGGCAATCTTGCCAAAGGAAAGGCCGGCTCCCAGGGCTTGGCGAAGGGGCTCGGCGGACTGTTTCATAAGTAGCTGCACACGCCGGAGTTCTGACTCGGCCCAGGAGTCGAAGGCGCGACGATTGCGGCCAGACAGGAATACAGTCTTCGGCCTGGGCGGACAATCCCATCGCCCGTTCAAGGCAAATGCGGATTGCTTCTGAATTTTATTCAAGGTCCTCTTAAATAACGGTGCAGCCGCAAGTTACTGCCTATCCTGAATGTTACAATCGTGTTACTAGTGTTCTCCTAACAGGAGCCCAATCCCCGGGGGCGACGTCGAATGTTTCTCTATCTCATGCGCCACGCAAGCGCCGGCCTTCGCCGAGACAATCCCCTGCTCGACAACAAGCGGGGATTGGTCAAGGAGGGCAAGGACCAGTGCATGCTGATGGCGCGAGTGCTCAGCGGAATGAAGGTGCAGATCGACGTGATCGTGTCGAGCCCGCTGAAGCGCGCGATGCAGACGGCGCAGTTTGTGGGCACCGAGCTCGGCTATGACGCGAAGGTAGAGATCAGCGCCGCGCTTGCGCCAGGAGCGGAGTTCTCCGCGTTTCAGGCGCTGTTGGCGAAGTATTCGGGCCGCGAGGGCATCCTGTTTGTCGGGCACAATCCGAACCTGTTTCAGTTCCTAGGAAGGCTCATCACCGGCAACGGCGGCGCGGCGGTCCGGCTGCGCAAGGGCTCGATTGCGCGCCTTGATATGGATCACCATCCGCCGCGGCTGCAGTGGCTGCTCGACCCGCGCTCATGCCGGCAGATCTACGACAGCGTGGGGAAGAGCTCGCGCCCGAAGACTTCGCGGAAGTAGTCCGCTTCCTTGTGCAGCGACCAGAGCTCGAGCTCGGCGCCGGTGCGCCCGGGCTTGATGTCGAGATAGATCCGGCGCGGGTAGACGCGCGCGGTCACGCGGAGCACGTCGCTGGCGCGATCCTGGTTGAGCGCGACGGACATGCGCAGAAGCGCCACGGCGCGATGGATATTTCTGTGCTCCTCCGCGGGGATGTTGCGCATTGCGCGGTCGCCGGGCTGCGGGCGGCTCTTGCCGAGGTAGCGCGCGATCGCGGAGACAATGGTGCGCTGAACGGGCGTGTACCCGTACATCTCCGAGCTCGAAATGACGTACTGCGTGTGCCGGTGATGGCCCTGGTGGTTGATGAACTTTCCGGTGTCGCGCAGCAGAGCGGCGGCGGCGAGCCAGTTTTCGTATTCCGGGGGAAGCTCGTGGAGGGACTTCAGCTCGCGGAATAATTGGAGCGCGTGCGCACGGACAGGCTCCGCTTGGCGGGGATCGACGCCGTAGCGTTTCGCTGTCGCGATAACGCTCTGCCAACGCTCGTTTTCAAAATCGCGATGGCCGACGGCGCGTGAATCGGTTTCCGCGAGCATCTGGGCCAGGAGGCCATCCCGGAGGCCGAGCGGCGAATAGCGAAATCCCGCGAGCCCGTATGTCTCCAGGATTTCGGCAAATACCTGCGCGCCGGCAACGATGATCTCCGCGCGGCGCGGGCCGATGCCGGGAATTGCTTCGCGGTCAGGAAGCGGCATCTTGCCGAGCTGAGCGGCAAGCTTGCGGATGAGCGCGGTTGGCGCGATGCCCGCGGCCACTCCGGCCTTTGCAATTGCCTGCGCCAGTCCGCGAGCCTGTTTGCTCACGGCCTTCTTTGCGGGCCCCTGTGCTTTCGCGATCGCGGCGCATGCGTCCGACAGCGCTGCCGCGGTACCCGAAGTGGCAATCACGACGCCCACATTCTCGGCATGCACACGGCGCCGAGCGCGGCGAAGCTCGCGGCCGATGAGATGCCGCATCTGCTGCAGGCCTTCGGCCCCTGGCGGGTCCTCACGAAGAAACTCCTCGGTGAGCCGCACGGCGCCGAGCGGGAGGCTGATGGTTTCCTTGATGTGTTTATGCTCGCTGAGGGTGATCTCGCAACTACCTCCGCCGAGGTCGATGAGCAGAACGCGTCCGCTTGCGCGCGGCTCGCCGTTGACGACGCCGTGATGAATCAGGCGGCCTTCTTCAAGGCCGGAGATGACCTCCATGGTCCAGCCGGTTTCCGCCTTTACCCATGCCTGGAGGGCCGCGGCGTTGCGGGCGTCGCGCATGGCGGACGTGGCTACGACGCGGACCTTGTCGGCTGCGTGTAGTTGCACGGCGCGCTGGAATCGCTTGATTGCGCGCAGCGCGGCGGCCATGGCCTCGGGCGATACGAGGCCCGATGAAAAGACGCTTGAGCCGAGGCGCGTGACTTCGCGGTCTTCGTGGAGGATTTTGAGGCGGTGGGCGACAACGCGCGCGATCTTGAGCCGGCAGGAGTTGGAACCCACATCGATGGCTGCAAAGACCGGCATTCGGAGTTTGATTCGTCTCCCGGAAGAATGAAGAGCCCTCGGGGTCAAGATACACGACGGGGCACAGCCGGGCTTTCTGGATCGCGAAAGCCGATTGTCATTTTTTATTGAACAGGATGGAACCTTTTCCGTTCGCGCGACATTACCCCTGTGTCGTGTGGGCAATTTGCATGCAAGACATGCCGCACCTGACCGTACTACACTCTGAGGCTGCACTCCCGGACCTGTGAACGAATCTAAATCCATTGGCGACGGCAACGACCCTCGCACCGACGAGCAGGTGATGGCCGCTTTCGCGCGCGGATCGACAGATGCGTTCAACGTTCTGTTTTCGCGGTACAAGCAGCCACTTTTTGGTTTCTTTTGCCGACGCATCACGGACCGTGGGCACGCCGAAGAGCTGGCGCAGGAGACATTCCTCGCAGTGCTGCGCGCGCAGGGGCGTTACGAGGCAACTGCCCTGTTTCGAACCTATTTATATGCAGTGGCATTTCGGATTCTGAAGACGCACCGGCGAAAGGCCGCATTCCGGGCAATCTTTTCGGCTTCGGCGCCGGAACATTTTGAGCCTGCCGCACAATCCGGGATGGAACACGGGCTGGCGCTGCGCGACGCAGTTGGCAGGCTTGACCGGATCGACAGGGAGATTCTGCTGCTGCGCGAATTTGAGGAGCTAACCTACGCGGAGATTGCCGCTGTTCTCGATATTCCCGTGAACACCGTTCGTTCGCGTTTGTTCCGTGCGCGCACCGCGCTGCGCGAACTGCTCACTTCGCCCGCGGGCGAGGCCGGAAATCTCAGTCGCGCGGAGGAGCACGCATGATAACCATCATCCATCCCGCACCGGAAGAGATCATGGCGCTGCTTGATGGGGAATTGCCGGGCGCTGAAGCGCAATCGCTGTCGGAGCATATCGACCACTGCGTCGAATGCTCGGTTGTTCGCGATCAGCTTCGCAGCGCGTCCGAGACGCTCGCAGGCTGGAGCGTGCCAGCGCCGTCGATGGCGCTGGATCGGGGGGTAGAAGAAAAACTGGCCGCAGCGCCTGCAAGAGTGACAGCGATGCCGCGGGCGTATACACCGTGGAGCTTGAGGAACTGGCGGCTGTGGGTGATTGGCGGCGGCGGAATGCTGGCCGGGGTTTTCATCTTATCAGGAATATTGACGTTGCCCTCGTATCGCGTCGAACATCTGGCGCAGATGCAATCTGAGGTCGTAACACAGAGCGAGGCGGAGACACCACGGCGGCCGAGTTCATCGGGCGGAGTTGCGGGAATGGAGGGTTACGCATATTCGAACTCATCGCAGCCGGCCGCTACGCCGCCACCTCCCGTCTCAGAGGTAGCAAATGAATCTCTGAAGGGCAAACTCCCCGTGGCACAAGGCGGAAGAGGCGGCAATCCTATACCCACACCCATGATTGCCCGCACTGTATCGCTCACAATTCTGGTGAAGAACGTGGCGGCCGCACGTACTGCCCTCGATACTGTCCTCGCAAAGCAGCAGGGCTATGCGGCACAACTCACGCTGGACACGCCGGAGAATGGCGCGCGATCGTTCCAGGCTTCGCTACGCGTTCCCGCGCCCGCGCTGGAGGCAGCGCTCGTAGAATTGCGCTCGCTGGGAAAGGTGCAGACTGAATCGCAATCCGGCGAAGAGGTTACGCAGCAACATGCCGACCTGGTTGCGCGGCTGACGAACGCGCGCGAAACCGAGCAGCGCCTCCGCCAGATCCTGGCGGAACGCACAGGGAAGATGGAGGACGTACTCGACGTCGAGGAAAAGATCTCCGAGACACGCGGCGAGATCGAGCAGATGGAAGCAGAGCAAAAGGCGCTCGAACATCGGGTGGATTTCGCTACGGTCGATCTGCGGCTGGTCGAAGAATACAAAGTGCAGTTAGGCGGCGCTTCCGCCTCGGTCGGAAGCCGGCTGCGCAACTCGTTCATCGCCGGCCTTCGTAATGCGGGCGGGAGTTTGCTGGGGATTGCCCTTTTCGTCGAAGAAATCGGGCCCGCCGCATTGGTCTGGATCGTGGTCCTCGGAATCCCCGGCGTGCTGATCTGGCGCCGTTATCGCAGGGCACGCGAGAACCTTTCGTAAACGCATGTCGCCGGTTGCAGGCGGGAAGTTGTGGGAGCGCGCGCATTAAAGTACGCCGTCTTATGCGGCTGGTATCCTGAGGCTTGAGACGCGCGGCATTCATGACAGGATCGTTAAGCACCGAAGCTCGCACGAGGCAGGGAATATCGACGCTTGCGGCGTGGGCCGTAATTGCAATTGTTTTTTTGGCCGTGCATGTTGCTTCGCTGTTTACGCCGCCGCTGCTCGATGACGTGGATGCCTCGCACGCGCAGGCCGCGCAGTACATGGCGGAGACCGGCGACCTGGTGACGCTTCATGTGAACGGCGTGCGGTACCTTGAAAAGCCTCCGCTGCCCTACTGGCTCACCGCGGCTGATTTCCGTTTGTTCGGACAGAATGTGTTCGCGGCGCATCTGCCAAACTCGCTGGCGCTGCTCGGGTGCGCGTGGATTGCGTGGCTTTGGGCGGGACGCGCGTGGCGGAAGCGCGCCGGATTTTACGCCGCACTTGGCGTGCTTACTTCGATGGGGCCGTTTCTATTCACGCGGTTTTCGATTCCGGAGGCGCTGCTCTCATTTCTGCTGCTGTTCGCGCTGTACGGGATGCTCATTGGACTCGAGCGCGGCCGCGCGATCTGGTTGTACGGGATGTGGGCGGCGCTCGCGCTGGCTACGCTGACCAAGGGATTGATTGCGCCGGTGTTTTTTATTGCCGCGGCGGTTCCGTATCTGCTGATCAGCGGTGAGTGGAGGCGATGGCGCGCGCTCAGGCCGGTGAGCGGGCTGCTGGTGTTCTTCGCAATTGCCGCGCCGTGGCACATTCTTGCGGGCCTCGCGAATCCGGACCAGGGACATCCCGTCGGCAACCATCCCACGCTGGGGAACGTGCACGGGTTCTGGTATTTCTACTTTCTCAACGAGCATGTGTTCCGGTTTCTCGGCACGCGGTTTCCGCATGACTACAACCGCATGCCCGTTGCGTGGTACTGGCTCGCGCACCTGGTCTGGCTGTTTCCGTGGAGCCTGTTTCTGCCCGCGCTGATGGTTGCCGGGTGGCGCACGCGTCGGAGATGGCTGCCGGATCTGCGGGGCGATGCCGCTGAGAGTGCGGCTGCGAGCGTTGGCGCGAACGATTACGCGGGGCGATTCGAGTTTCGAGCACGCTCGGCGTGGCTGCTGGGAATCTTTTCCGCTTTTGTGCTGCTGTTCTTTTCACTCTCGACGAACCAGGAGTACTACACGTTTCCTGCGTGGCCTGCGCTGTTCATCCTGATTGCCGGAGTGCTCGCAGGCACAGAGGAGGGGCGCGGTTTCGAGCCCGCCAGGCCGCTGCTGTCGCGGAGTTGGCTCACGTGGGCGCACGGAGTCTTCGCCGTGCTGGGCGTGCTGATTGCGGCCGCGCTGGGCTGGGGGTTGTGGGACTCGCGGCATCTGCCGTTTGTCGCCGACATCGGCACGCTGCTGGCGCATCGCGATGTGGGCGGCTACACGCTTTCGATGTCGCACTTCTTCGACCTGACCGGGCCTTCGTTTGCGGCGCTGCGATTGCCCGCCATTATTGCGCTGGTTACGCTGCTCGCTGGACCGGCGGTGAGCTGGATGCTGCGGATTCGGCGCGCTCATTTGGCCGCGACACTCGCGCTGGCAGTGACGGCCGCGGTGTTTCTTGTCGCAGCGCACATCGCATTTGCGCGGTTCGAGCCGATGCTCAGCTCGAAGCAGATGGCCGACACGATCATGGCCAAGGGCTCTCCGTCCGATTCATTCATCCTGTACGGCGACCAGTCGGATGCTTCGTCGGTGATCTTCTACACGCATGATTTCCTGCGCAAGCCCGCGTATATCGTGGTGCAGCCGTGCTCGCCGTTCGGGGCGGGGTCTTCGCTGCTGTGGGGCTCGTGCTGGCCCGACGCACCGCACATTTTTCTGAGCGAAGAGCAGGTAGCGAAGATGTGGGGGACCGGCGAGCGGAAGTGGATCTTTGCGCAGGACACGAATCAGCCCAAGGTTCAGCAGCTGCTGGCCGGGAGGTTGTATCCAGTACAGTCGGTTGCGGACAAGGAACTGTGGACGGACAGGCCGCTGAACGAAAAGCAGTGATTAGTGATTAGTGGTTAGTGGTTAGTGATTAGATCGCGAATTGCGGTCCTTGTCGTAGTATGGGCGCATGGCAGACTACTTCCTTTTCAAATCCGAACCTGAGGCGTATTCCTTCGACGACTTTTTGCGCGATAAGGAGACGGTGTGGGATGGGGTGACAAATCCTACGGCGGTGAAGCACCTGCGCGAGATGAAGAAGGGGACGAAGTGGATCTTTTACCACACGGGAGACGAGCGGTCCGCTGTTGGTACCGGGACGGTGACGAGCGTGGACGCGTCGGATCCCAAGGTGCCGATCGTTAAGGTGAAGGCGGGCAAGCGGCTGAAGACGCCTAAGACGCTCGATGAGGTCAAGGGCGCGAAGCTGTTCAAGGATTCGCCGCTGGTGAAGATAGGACGGCTGTCGGTGGTGCCGCTTACGGAGGAGCAGTGGGAGTGGTTCGTAAACGGCTAGGGTTACGCTCCGAACTGCCGCAGGTGATGGTCGGTGTGGAGATAGCTCCAGCGCATCCATTGCTTTTCTGACATGCGACCGAAGATGGGATGGGGGCAGAAGTCGAACCCGCGCGGCTGTGCGGTAAATTTCGCGATGGCGGCGTGGAGGGACTTGACGTCGGCTTCAAATTCAGCAGGCGGCGTGCCCTGGCCGTGGACCTGGTCGAACTCGGGGCGCGTTGGCACTCCATGGGGCCACTTGAACGGCGCGTAGAGCGCGTATGTTTTGGTCAGCCGCATCCACGTAAAAGGCGGAATGGCCATGGGCATGTCGCCCATGACGCCGAGAAAGCTGTCGCGCAGGTGGCAGATCATCTGCGGAGCCGTCATGGCGCCCCAGCAGCGCGGTGTGCCGGGCTGGACCTGGCCGAGGCGCACGAGGATTTCCTGTCGGGATTGGGGATCGCTCAGGCGTTTCATCTGACTTATTTTTAGCAGAGACTTTTTCGTAAGTGGCCCGGTGAGCGAGCTGTCTGACATGAGCCAGTCAGAGCGCGGAAGTGCGGTCCGACTGGCTCGATCCTCTTCGCAGCTTTGTTACGCGATGGTCGCAACAGCCCTGGGACTTTGCGCAGTTTTGACAGGGCCGATGGGCCAGATCACTCTTCCGTAGACCTCGTTGAGCACCTGGGCGAGGCCGGTGTAGATCGCGGAGGCGCCGCAGAAGATGCCTTCGAAGCCGGCGAGATGGACGATGCTCTCATTGCCCGTGCCTTCCCCGACGGCGAGCAGGACGAACAGGATCGTAAGCGAGGCGAATACGACCTGCAATGCGCGGTTGAGGCGCAGTGTTCCGATGAAGAGGACGGCGGTGAAGATTCCCCAGGCGAGCAGGTAGGCGGGCATGGAGAGGCCCTTGCCGGGGGCGGCGACGCCGAGGTTGGCCTTGGGCAGAGTGACGAGCGCGACGAGCGTGAGCCAGAACATTCCGTAGCTTGTGAATGCTGTGGCGGCGAAGGTGTTGCCCTTCTTCCACTCCATTGCGCCGGCGAGGACCTGGGCGAGGCCGCCGTAGAAGATGCCCATGGCGAGGATCATGGAGTCGAGTGGAAAGTACCCCGCGTTGTGAAGGTTGAGCAGGACGGTGGTCATGCCGAAGCCCATGAGGCCGAGGGGCGCTGGATTTCCGGTTCTGTCGATCAATTGCGCGTCGCTCATCGAGTCTTTCTCCTGGTTGGAAGAGATGAAGCCGGCGGGGGACGTGCGAAGCCCTGAAGCCGGGTTGCATTTTTGCTTCAGGGCGGAATCGCGTGCGAATTGTAGCATGCGATTGAATGCGCTGTGTTTTAATTCTTTGCTTCGAGCCAGGCGCGGGTGTTGAGCAGCTGGCGCTGATCGAGCGCCCAGACTTTGCCGGTGAGCTCGTCGCCGGTTTTTCCTTCGCGCGCGCAGCGGTCGAATTCGATCTGGATCGCCATCATCTTGGCGTCGAGGTCGTCGAGGAAGTTGAGGACGACAGCTTCGGGGATCATGGGCAGCTTGGGCGAGCCGAATTCGAGCTTGCCGTGGTGCGAGAGGATGAGGTGCAGCACGAGCGTCTTGAGGCGCGGCGGAAAATCGGCGATAGCGTTCATCGCGTCTTCAACGAGCGATGCGCCCATCTGGATGTGGCCTAGCAGCACGCCTTCGGTGGTGTATTCGAATCCGGTTTCCCAGGCGAGTTCCTGCACTTTGCCGATGTCGTGGAGGATGACGCCGGTGAGGAGAAGGTCGCGGTGGAGGATGGGATAGTTCGGCGCGACTCTCTCGGCGAGCTTGAGCAGGCTGATGACGTGCTCGAGGAGGCCGCCAAGCCAGGCGTGATGCAACTGCTTGGCGGCCGGGGCTTCGCGATAGGCAGTGGCGATGCGCGGGTCGTTGAGCAGGTTCGTGAGGAGCAGCTTGAGATGGGGGTCGGTGAAGGAGTCGACGAAGGTGAGAAGATCGCTCCAGAGCTGGTCGACGTTGTAAGCGGTGGCCGGCATCAGGTCGGATTTGTCGACTTCGCCTGCGTTGGCTTTACGCACCTGCTCGACCCGGATCTGAAGGCGCTCGTTGAAGCGCTGCATGCAGCCGCGGATCTTGACGGTGTCGCCGCGGGAGACATCCTTGGAGATGCGCGGATCGCCGGGTTCCCAGACGCGGCCTTCGAGCTGGCCGGTTTTGTCGCAGAGGGTCAGGATGAGATAGGGCTTGTTGGTCTGGGTGGTGCGCTGCTGTTTTTCAACGAGTAGAAAGAAGCTGTCAAAATGGCGGCTTTCGTCTAATGCGGAGAGATCGGAGATATAAAGTTCCTTCATGTTGGGGGAAGGATATCAGGGCTGAGGCGCGGCGGGCAGCCCTTGGGAGGCAGCGCAAGGAAGGATGCTAATGGAACAGACTCTGACGATTCGGTCGATGGAGCCCGCGGATGCCGAGGCAGTTGCTGCGCTGACGCGACAGCTCGGGTACGAGCGCGGACCGGAGGAGATTCGCGCGTGGATCGCAGAGGCCGGACCGGATGACAGACAGGCTGCTTTTGTTGCGCGCCTTGAAGGCAAGGTCGTGGGATGGATTGAAGTTTCGGCGGAGCGGAAGCTGCAGTCGGCGCCGTTTGCTTTGATCGGCGGACTGGTAGTGGACGAGGGCGTGCGCAGCCGCGGGATCGGGTTAGTGCTGCTGAGGCACGCGGAGGGCTGGGCGTGGGAGCGGGGACTCGAGAGGGTCCGCGTGACGTCGCGGAGCACGCGCGAGGCGGCACACCGGTTTTATCTGAGGGATGGGTACGAGGCGGTGAAGACTTCGCTGGTGTTTGAGAAGAAGCGGCGGTGAGGCGAAGGTCGCTATCAGCTATCAGCTTTCAGCCGTCGGCTTTTCCCGCGCAGGTGCACGTGGTGCTGGCCTTTGTGGTATCCCGGGTCCCAGAAGCGGGACCCGGGGCACCCAGTGTGCGAAGAGGAACGCGATCAAGGCCATCGATCGAGGCTACTGTTGCGGGGCAGGAGGCGGCGTTTGCGCCGGGGACTGCGAGGGGGCCGGCGCGCCGGTCACGGCCGGAATAGGTGTGGGCTGTTGCGGCGGCGTATTGGTGTCGTCGGTCTTCTTCTTGTCGCTCAGACGGGTCTTTTCGCCTGTGGTGGTGTGCTTCTTCTTCTTTTTGGTGGCGGTGTCGCCGGCGAGGCCGAGCGGCGCGTTCTGGGTCTGGCGCGTAGCCACTTCAGCGGCGTCGGGCGGGGCGGGAGCCATGGGGTCAACCTTTGGTTGACCCTTTTGCTTCTTTGACTTCTTCTCGGTCTTTGCGCGGTCGCTGAAGCGCGTCTTCTGGCGCGGAGGTGCAGCCTGCTCAACGGGGTTGTCGGGCACGTTGCTCTCGGCCACGCTGCCAGGGGACACCTGAGAGTTTGCTCCGGCTCCGGCATCCTCGGTGGGCGCGGCCTGGCCCTGCGGCAAAGTCTTGGTCGGAGCTTTGCCGTACCGGATCTTTTCCTTCTTGCCGGGCTTCAGGGCAGCTTCCTGGCTCTTCTGGTGCTTGGCATTTGCGGTCTCCGGCGTTGTGTTTGCGGAAGCCTCCACCAGTTGCGGCGTGGGGGACTTCTGCCGGAAGTGCGCATTTTCGCGGAACCGCGTGCGCTCGACCTTCTTCTTTTTCTTGGGCGCGGGCGGCGTGTAGGCCGCGTAAGTAATGGGCATGACGCGCTTGTTGGGGCTCGCGCCAGTGTCGACATAGCCGGGCTTGATTTCGAGGTACGCGTCCTCGCGCATCTTGGTGAGGTAATCGCGGACCGCCGGCTCCATCTTCGATGAGTAGTAGTCCTGCTCGACCTGCGGTTCGACGTCCTTGTAGACCGGCGCGCCGGGAGTGGTATGCTGCACTACCTTGAAGATGACGAAGCCCTGCTTGGTGCGGATGGGGTCGGTAACGGAGCCCGTGGGCTGGCCGAAGACTGCGTTTTCAAAGATGGGCGCAAGCTGGCCGCGCTTGTAGGTTCCCATGTCGCCGCCTTGCGCAGCAGTGGTGCCCTCGCTCTGCGACTTGGCGAGCTGGGTAAAGTCGGCGCCGGCCTTCGCCTTGGCGACGATGTCGTCGGCCTTGGCCTTGGCGGCGGCAACGGCGGCGTCGTTCGCGTCGCCGGCGGTGGCGACGAGGACCTCGCTCAGCCGGACGCTTTCCGGCTGGTTGTAATCCTGCTTGTGCTCGTCAAAGTAGCGCTGCACCTCGCCGGGGGTGAAGGAGATGTGGCGGCCGACCTCGTCACGCATCACCTGCTGGGTGATGATCTGGTTGCGGATGTTGGCCTTGAAGTCTTCGTAGCTGACGCCCTGCTCCTGCGCGGCCTTCTCGAGATCTTCAAGCGAGTCCAAATGGTACTGCTTGCGGATTTCGTCCAGACGGTTGACCAACTCGGTTTCGCCGGTGACGCCGAGTTCCTTGCCCTTGGAGAGCCAGAGCTGCTGGTCGATGAGGTTGCGGAGCAGGTCTTTGTGCGCGTCGGAGGTCTGCTGCATCGATGCGCCGCGCTGGCGTGCCTCGTCGTCGAGTTCCTTCATCGCCCGGTTGTAGTCGGACTTGGTGATGATCTGGTCGTTGACGCGGGCAATGATCTCTTCCACCGTTTCGCCGCCGTAGGGGCTGGCTGGTTCGGCGGGATGCTGCTGCGCGAGCGCGGATGTTGCCAGAAGCGCCGTTGAGAAAAGGGCGGTTGCGGTGATGCGAAGGAATCGGAAAGTCATAGGTCGGTTCACGGCAGGGGCGAGAGATCTCCACCTGCGTTATAGACGTCATTGTAAATGGCGGGAGAGCGAAAAGGCAGGGACCGAAGCGAAAGGTACCAGGCACCAGGGACCAGAAAGCACTGGTCAGAGGTCAGCGATCGGCGGCGAGGGACGGGAACGAACTTTAGAGGGTGTAGCGCTGTTCGCCGGCTTCTATGGCGATGGGGAGGCGGTTCTGGTCGGGCGGGAGGGGGCAGGTCGCGTAGGGGGTGTAGGCGCAGGGCGGGTTGTAGAGCTGATTGAAGTCGAGGATCAAGGTTCCGGGCTGGGTGAGGCCATGGTCGGGGAAGACGGTATGCAGGAAGCGCGCGCTCTCGTACGTGGTGGTCCGGCTGGTTGTGTCGCGGAGGACAAAGAAGAGCGTGCTGGCGTGGGGGTCTTCAAGCACCGGCTCGAGGCGGAGGGTTTTGCCGTCGAGAGTGAATTCGGCGACACCGGGGGAGACGAGGTCCAGGGTGGTACCGATGACCGTGGGGATCTTGACGGTGTGCGGCGGGCTTGCGGGGATCCAGCGGGCTTCGACCGTGTAGTGAAGGTCGGGCGCGTACCAGTGCAGGCCGCGGAATCCGATGCGCGTTGGCGCGTTGGCGTCTTTGACGCGGAGGGCGTAGCGGTCGCCGCGGGGCAGGACAACCATGGCGAGGCTGTGCCAGGTAAGCGTTGAGGGATTCGCGCCGCTGACGCTCAGCAGGCCTTCGCGGGCGGGCTTGCCGTCGAGGAACAGATCGGGAGGGAATCCGCTGTGCGGGGAGAGCAGCTGGATGCTCGTGCCGGCCACGGTTACAAGGCCAATGTGATCGGGGGCATTCGCGATGCGAATGGAGTTGTCGGCCGCCGAGCCGAGGGAGTTGACGCCGGGCTTGAGCCAGTCGAGGGCGACGAGCGAGAGCCAGCCGTCGGGGGCGGAGAGCTCGCGGGCGCGCTGATCGCGCGAGGCATTGATCTGCTTGAGCCATGCGGCTTCGGCCGCGCCGGCGGAGGGAGATGACGGCGCAGAGGAAGCTGTGAGCTGGCAGAATGCCGGAGGAGCGAGCAGTGCGGCTGCGGCGATGGGCAGGGCGAAAGCGGCAACGACGCGCAAGAGGCCTCCTGGGGACAGGTTCATTATCGCTCCGGCGACCTAGCCGGGCTTGAAGGAGAAGTCAGGAGGCACGGAAGGCGTGGAAGGTGCGGCTGGCGTGGCGGGCGCGGAAGATGCGGCTCTTGCGCAGCCACCACAATGCGACGCTCAAAACGAGCCAAGCGAGGGAGGCGAAAGTGAACACTGCGGCCGTGGAGAGGCGCGGAAGACAGAGCCAGCAGACCAGAGCGAACCCCGCGAGACTGAAACAGGCGATCGAGGCGCCGGCGGCGTCGAGGCCGGCGACAGTGCGGCCGCGGTTGGTTCCGTCAAATCCGGCGCGCGCCTTGTGCCTGCGCTCGTGAGTTTCAACGAGGCGCGCGCTGGCGGGAAAGATTGAAGGAAAGGCAAGAAAGAGGCCGCCGATCCACGGGCCGAACTCTTTTGAAATCCACCCGGCGAGGACGCAGACCGCTCCGCCGAAGACAAAACGGACGATCCACTCGCTCGGCAGAATGCCTTTGATCGAGGCGAGCCTGGCGTGCGCGATCATGGCTATCTGCCCACCATCCAGAGCAGGGCGGCGGAGGCACCAAACCACAGGGGCAGCAACGCCACGGTCGTGAGGAGAGCGGAAACCTTGCAGCGCATCATGAGCCAGCACGCAGCGCTCGCATAAACGAAAAATCCGAGAGCGCCGAAGACCATGGAGCGGCACTCGACGGCGGCGTAGAGCTTGCCGTGATGGGCGATGGTGACGCCGATGGTGGCGAGCGCGATGGAAGGCGCGGCGCTGAACAGGCCGGCGAAGCTCTTGGGGCGCAAAACCTCGCCCATGACGGCGAAGAACGAGACGACCGCGCCGCCAACGAGGAACCGGATGATGTATTCGTTCATGCGCGCCTCGTTCTCGTGTGATCAAATCAGGCGGCGCGGCGGGATTCCGCGTGGCGCGCGTCCTTGATGAGCAGCTCGGCCGAGGCGGCGCCCTTGCAGCCCAGCAGCTTGAATTCCTTGCCTTCGAGGCGGTGATAGTTGACGAAGAACTCCTCGAGCTCGTTCAGGAAGTGCCGGGGAAGATCCTCCCACCGCTTGATGTTTGCGTAGAGATGATTTGCTTCCGCTACGGCGAGGAGGCGGTCGTTGCGGTTCGCCTTCTTGCCTTCGACCTGTTCGCCCTCGATGACGCCGATAAGGCGGGCGCGCACGACCACGCCGGGATAGGCGGGCTCGTCCATAAGCAGCAGCACGTCGAGGGGGTCGCCGTCGGGCGCGATGGTTTGGGGCAGGAAGCCGAAATCATAAGGGAAGACCATTCCGGCGGGGAGGACCTTCCGGAGCGTGAAGACCTTCTGATCGGGATCGAAGGCGAACTTGTTGCGGTTGCCCTTGGGGGTTTCGACGACGACCTGGAGGATTCCGTCGTGCTTGTCGACTGGCTTCAGCCGCGTCGGGTTGGCAAGGCCTTTGGCCCCATTCTTTCCCATTGCCTGCTCCTGTTTAATTGAACGTTCACAATGGCAATAGAGAACGGCGATGCGGGTTCGGTTGCCTTGGAAGGCTAAGGTACGGGAAATCCGCTAGATAGACGGGTATTCGGGCGAATGCCGGGTTCACGCCACTCTGAACCGGCCTCGATTCAGGCCCTCGAAGATCTGCCGGGCCAGGAAGGACGGGTCGGCGTGGTCGTCGCAGATGGGCTCCACGCTTCCCTCCTCAAAGAGCGGATAGAATTCCTTGATTCTTTCACGGTCAGTGATTGCGCCCACCTCGCGCGTGGCCGCGCGATTGATGCAAACCTCCAGGCTGGGACGAAGCAGCACGAAATCGAATGGCACCTCTTTCAGGATCTTGCGCGCGGTGTCGACAAATGCCGGAGGAATCGAGAAATCGATCAGGACACGATAGCCCGACCGGGCAAATGGGACCGCGGCCGCCGTCATGGACCTCATCAGGACGGGGAAGAATTGCCGCATCCCGCCTGAGCCCTCCTTGCTGATGAACGACCAGAAGGTGTCGCCTTCAATATAGGAAAGCGGCGCGGGGAGGAGCGGAATTAACTTCTGCGCTACCGTTGTCTTTCCAGCGCCGATGGGTCCCGACAGGAAGATGACGCTCATGCGGGAAGTATCGCATGGGGAGCAAATGAGGCGTCGGCCCGCGGACAGACCCGACACCTGCAGATTGTTTGACAGTGCAAGACTCAGATATCTACACTTATTCAGGGTGAATATGCCCTGATTCCGCATCGAATGGAACGTGAACGCGGGGTAAGATAGGGCAGAACCGGACACAGGAGTGCAGCCAGGTGCCTGAGATGCGCGTCAGCCCGCGGGAGCGGCTGGTGCTCACGGCGATCATCGAAATTTACATCGCTACAGGCGAGCCGGTGGCCTCGCACGCGGTCGCGACCTATCTCGCCAATCGCGATGGGTTGAGCTCGGCGACCATCCGCAATGTAATGGCGGCGCTGGGGGATGCTGGGCTGCTTGAGCAGCCGCACACCTCCGCGGGCAGGGTGCCGACCGCGGCGGCGTTCCGCTACTACGTGGAGCAGCTTACGCAGTCCGGGCGGGCGGCAGCGCCGGCGCAGGGTGTGGGGGCCAATGGCATTCTTCCGGTCGTGGTGCTCAGCGAGCAGCGGCGGGAACAGATCGAAGACAGCTTCAGCGGAGTGAACACGACGAACGAGTACCTGGAGCGGACGTCGCAGGTGCTGGCGCTGCTTTCGAGCGGGCTGGGCGTGGCGCTGGCCAGCGCGACGGCGACGCAGATCCTGGAGCACATTCATTTTTCCCGGCTGAGCTCGGGGAGGGTGCTCGCGGTGCTGGTGACGCAGGCGGGCGCGGTGCAGGATCGCGTGCTGGCGATCGACCGGGATCTCTCGCACGTGGAACTGGAGACGGCTTCGCGCTACCTGAACGAGAATTTCCGCGGGTGGCCGATCGACCGCATCCGCGCCGAGGTGGCGCGCCGCGTGGAGGTGGAACGCGCGGCATATCACGAGATGCTGGCGTCGATCGAGGAGCTTTGCAAGAAGGGTGCTCTGACGACCGAGGGCGGCCCGGCGCTTTTTGTGGACGGCATGGCCAACCTGATTGCGGCGGAGGTGGACCGCGAGCGGCTGAGGCAGATGCTGGTTGCGCTCGAAGCCAAGCAACGGCTGGTGGAACTGCTTACTGCTTACGTGGACGGGCGGCAGCAGGAGGTGCGCGTGGTGGTGGGCCTGGAAGCGGCTTCGCCCGCCATGCAGGACCTGGTGCTGATCTGCTCCCCGGCAACGCTCGGGGACGGCAACCTGGGGACGGTGGCGGTGATCGCGCCGACGCGCATGCAATACCAGGAGATGATCCATGCGGTGAGGTATATCGCGCAGTTGTCGCAGCGGATTCTGGAGGGCCCGGCCGAGTAATCCCATTCCCCGCGATAGCGTGCCGACGGGCGCGAAGCCCTGGAGCCCGGTGCTGAATCTAAAATTGAGACAGTCAAGAATATGCTACGAAGATTGCGGAGACGTATGCCAAATCAAGAGACGGAGATGAAGGAACTGGAAGCGCGAGAGATCGAAGGGCAGGAGAACGATGCAGCCGCGCCGGAGACCTCTACGGCGCCGGAGGCGGGGGGCGGAGATGCCGCGGAGATAGCAGCGGCAGCCGAGGAGGCGGTTTCCCGTGCCGAGTACAACAAGCTGAAGGCCGAGCGCGATCAACTGGTGGACCGGCTTGCACGGTTGCAGGCCGAATTTGAGAACGCGCGTAAACGCGGGGAGCGGGAGCGCACCGAGTACCGCGACTTCGCGGCGGCCAACGTGGTGGAGAAGTTCCTGCCGGTGCTGGACAATTTCGAACTGGCGCTGAAGGCGGCCGGATCGACGGAGCAGTTGCGGTCGGGCGTGGAGCTGATCGTGAAGCAGATGGAAGACGTGCTGCGGCAGATGAACGTGACGCCGGTGCCTGCTGTTGGCGAGGAGTTCGATCCGCGGCACCATGAAGCGCTGGGAGAAGTGGAGCGTGTAGACCTGCCGGATCAGCACGTCGCTGAGGAGATTCGCCGCGGATACAAGATTCGCGAGAAGCTGCTGCGCCCTGCGATGGTGCGCGTCGTTTCCAACAAAAAACAGACGGTAGAATAAAGTGACAGTGAGCAGAGCAGATTACTACGAGGTGCTGGGCGTAAGCCGCAACGCCAGCGACCAGGAGCTGAAGAGCGCCTATCGCAAGCTTGCGCTGAAGTACCATCCTGACCGGAACCCGGGAGACCACGCGGCGGAAGAGAAGTTCAAGGAGGCCAGCGAGGCATACCAGGTGCTTTGCGATCCCGAAAAGCGCGCGGCCTACGACCGGTTTGGACATGCGGGCGTGGGCGCGGCGGGTGCGGGAGGCTTCAGCGGCTTTGGCGGCGTGGACATCGGCGACATCTTCGGCGACCTGTTCGGCGAGATGTTCAACATGGGCGGCGGCCCGCGCGCGCAGAGGCAGCAGAGAGGCGACGATCTCCGCTTCGACCTGACGATCGGCTTCGAGGACGCGATTTTTGGGGCCGAGACCGAGGTGAAGATTCGCCGGCTGGAGGCGTGCCAGACTTGCGGCGGGCGCGGCAGCGCATCCGGCCGTGGGCCCAGCGTGTGCTCGCATTGCCAGGGGCGAGGGCAGATTCGGTATCAGCAGGGATTCTTCTCGGTGGCGCGCACATGCAGCGCGTGCGGAGGGGCGGGGACGATTATCGGCGACCCATGCCAGGCCTGCCGCGGAGAGACCCGCGTGAGCAAGGAGCTGAAGCTCACTGTGAAGATTCCTCCGGGCGTGGAGGAAGGCACGCGGATCCGCTATGCCGGAGAAGGCGACGCCGGGCGCAGCAACGGGCCGAAGGGCGATCTTTACGTTGTGCTTTCGATTCGGCCGCACGACTTTTTCGAGCGCGACGGGCAGGATCTGCGCTGCGTGGTGCCGATCAGTTTTCCTCAGGCGGCACTGGGCGCGGAGATCGAGATCACCGGCGTCGATGGGCCCGTGACGCTTAAGATTCCCGAGGGCACACAGAGCGGGAAAGAGCTGCGTGCACGCGGACGCGGCGTGCCCATCCTGAACGGCAAAGGCAAGGGCGATCTGGTGGTGAAGGTGCTGGTGCAGGTTCCGCGCAAGCTGACACGGCCGCAGCGTGAACTGGTGAACAAGCTGGCGGAGATGATGTCGGTGGAGAACAAGCCGACCTCACCGACGCTGATGGACAAGATGAAGGACTTGTTTAATTAGAGGTTAGTGCATAGTGGTTAGCGGTCAGGCGCCTGCGCTTCGCGCGCGGGCGCTTTTTGCTTTATACGGCGAGAAGGACGATGGCGAGGGTGGCGGCACCGGTGAGCAGGCTCATCCTGTCGGTCATGGCGAAGACGACGGGGTCTTCGTTGAGCTCGGCGCGCGAGGCGAGCAGCCACACGCGGCTGAGCCAGAGGATCATAAGCGGGACCACGCACCAAAGGCGGCCGGCGTGATGATAGAGCGCGGTGACGTCGCGGCCGCTGATGTAGATAGCGAAGATCACAACAGACGCGTAAGCGCACGCGGTGCCGAAAGTGCGCAACTGCTCGGCGTCGCTGAGAAGATATCCGCGGCCATTGCGGGGCTGCATTGCAATCGCGCGGAGGTTTTCGAGCTCTGCAAACCGCTTGACGAACGACAGCGAGAGAAACAGGAAGATCGAAAACCCGGCGAGCCACTGCGAGATGGGCGTGTGAGTGGCGGCGCTCCCGGCGAGCAATCGCAGTGTGTACAGGCCGGAGAGGACGATCACGTCGACCAGGGCGATGCGCTTGATCCACGCGGTGTAGGCGACGGTGGTGGCGAGATACAAGAGAAGCCAGCCGGTGAACTCCACCGGGACAAAGCGCGTGCCAACGGCCGCAAGAAGAAGAAAGGCGAGGGCGATCCCTATGCCGGCAGTCGCGGAGAGATTGCCGGAGGCGAAGGGGCGCTGACGCTTGCGCCGATGGCGCCGGTCGGCCTCGATGTCGAGAAGGTCGTTGAGGATGTAGGTGGCCGACGCGGCGAGGCTGAAGGAGAAGAACGCCGCGAGGGCGGCGAGGAGCCGGCTGCCGCGCAGGTCGTGAGACAGAAGCAGGGGAAAAAGGATCAGCAGGTTCTTCGACCACTGGTGGATTCGAATGGCCTGAAAGAACGAGCGAAGCGGGTGGGCGCGGTCGCTCAAGTCGCGGTCCGGCTGGACGATGCCTGCACGCATGGCCACGCGAAGGCGCATGGTGGGGTTGGCGACCATGGATTGCGCGGCGTGGCGGAGGAGCGGCAGGTCAGGCCCGGCGTTGCCGATGTAATCGAATTCGGCGGAATTCAGGCTGCGGCGCAGGCGGTCGAGCTTGTTGTTCCCGGTGAGATTGACGGTGCCGTCGCTGGCCACGACACCGGCAAAGATGCCAAGGTGATCTGCGACACGCCGGGCGAGGCGAACGTCGGCGCCGGTGGCGAGATAGATGCTGCGCCCAGCAGCGTATTCGGACTGAAGGTACTCGAGGACCGCGCGGTTGTAAGGCAGGTGCGCAACATCGAGGTTGACACAACCGGCGACATAGGCTTTGAAGGCGGCCTTGCCTTCGAGCACCTTGCGCGGCAGCGCCAAGGCTTTTGAGGGGCTGGTGCGCAGCAGAACAAACAGCGAGTCGACGAGGGTGTCGGACTTGACGAGGGTACCGTCGAGGTCGACGCACAACGGCGCAAGAGTCGCGGGGCGGCCTGGCGCGAGCACGGCGGCCAGCTGCATGGATTACTCCTTGCCGGGTGACGAAGATGGGGCCCGAACATCGAATATAAGAACCGGACCCGAACCGCTTCAGCCTGCGACCGAGTCCCCGATCCGACCAGAATGGCTGTCGGGAATCCGGCTCCAGTATACAGACTTGGATTCCGACCATCTCGCTGCCGGCCTGCATCCTGGCGCTTGGAGCTGCGTTCAGTCCCGGATGTGGAGTTGAACACCGGCGCGCGAGCATAGTTCCGTACCGGTGATCGATTCTGAGTGGCGGCTGTTCCGGGTCGATCGAGAAATGACGAAGAGATTACATGCGCCGGCGGGTGAAAGCGGCATCCTTAGACTGTGGGAAGGGTGAGCCCGGCGGGCGGGCCGTAATATGGGAGGACCGGCTTTGAGCGCCGGCATACCGGGCTTAACTAAGCCGTGTTTTTGCGATTTGCCGAGCAGTTCGGGAGACTGAACGCAAATGAACGCAGCCTTCATCAATCGGATCGCGACAGCCGTTCCGCCGAACGACGTGCATCGCGCGTTTGTTGACTTTGCCCAAACCATGCTTCCTGAAGGCACGATGCGCAGCCTTTTCAAGCGGATGGTGCGGCTTTCCGGCATCGACCATCGCTATTCCTTCGTGGAACCAGTACAGAACGAGGGCGAAGCGTGGCGCGATGCGGAAGAGATCTACGTCCCGGGGAGTTTTCCATCCACCGCGCGGCGCATGCAGGCCTTCGAGAAGTTTGCGCCCAAATTGGCAGGGTGCGCGCTCAACCGGCTGAGAGTCACGGATGAAGAGAGGCGCTCGATCTCGCACGTGGTGGTGACTTCGTGCACGGGGCTTTATGCGCCGGGGCTGGATTTCGATATCGTGCGGCACCTGGGGCTTAGTCCATCGGTGGAACGGACAATGATCGGCTTCATGGGATGCTACGCCGCGGTGAATGCTCTCAAGTCTGCGCACTACATTGTGCGCGCGCAGCCTGAGGCGAGGGTGCTGGTGCTGAACCTTGAGCTGTGCTCGCTGCATTTTCAGGAAACGCCGGAACTGGAGCAGGTGTTATCGTTCCTTTTGTTTGCGGATGGATGCTCGGCGAGCCTGGTGAGCGCCGACCCCCAGGGGCTGGCGCTGGACAGCTTTCTCGCGGTCGGGCTGCCTGAAAGCAGCCACCTGATCACGTGGCGGATCGGCGACGGCGGCTTCGACATGCATCTCTCAGGACAGGTACCGGGAGAGATCAAGCGTGCGATGAAGGATGTGGGCTCCGCAGTGACGCGCGGGCGCGATACGCAAGAGATCGATCTGTGGGCAGTGCATCCGGGAGGACGAACGATTCTCGACGCGGTGGAACAGGGGCTGGAGTTGCCGGCGGATGCGCTGCGCTTCTCGCGGGACATCCTGTCACGGTACGGGAACATGTCGTCGGCGACCGTGATGTTTGTGCTGCAGCAGGTGATGGCGCAGGCGAAGAGCGGGCAGCAGGGATGCGCAATGTCATTCGGCCCTGGCGTAACGGCAGAGACGATGCTCTTCCATGCTGCATGAAGCAGGGACCAGGCATCGCGACGAGGGATCGGGGACCAGGGAACAGAATGCAGGCATCGAGGGCACGAGGGGCGTGGAACGCGGATCTCGTTTAACGAAAGAGCCGGATTTTTCGCGTCGCGCCGATCTTGCGGAATTTCCGGAGTTGATGGATGGTCCGAGCACGAGGGACCAGCTGCGGGAGTGCCTGAGCGATCTTGCGCGGCTGAACCGATGGTTCCTGGCGTACCGGACGGTGCTCGAGTGGCTGGAAGGGTTGCGGTTGCCAATTCATGGCGAACCGATCCGGATTCTCGACGTGGCCTGCGGGTATGGAGATACTCTGCGGCGCATCGAGCAGTGGGCGCACGAGCGAGAGATTCGACTGGAGCTTACGGGGCTCGACCTCAGCGCGGATGCGATTGCCATTGCGACGGAGGCAAGCGAGAACACGAGCCGAATCCGGTGGGTTGCGGGAGACGTGTTCTCGTATGCTCCGGCCGAATCGCCGTACCTGGTGATCAGCTCGCAGTTCACGCATCACCTGGCGGATGAGGAAGTGGTTCGGTTCCTGCGCTGGATGGAACGGAATGCGCTTATGGGGTGGTTTGTGCATGATCTTTCACGTGCGCCGATTCCATATCACCTGATTCGCTGGTTCACCCGGGTTGCGCGGCTGCATCCGTTCGTCCAGAACGACGCGCCGGTGTCGATTGCGCGCGCGTTCGTTCCGACGGACTGGCACAGGCTGTGCGCGGCGGCGGGGCTTGCGGAAGGCGAGTACACGATCCTGAGCTACAAGCCCGCGCGGCTGTGCGTGGGCCGGAGAAAGACGCGATGAGCCAGCGGCAATCGATCGTCGAGTGTCTTGTGATCGGCGGAGGGTTGGCTGGCTCCATGACCGGGGTGCGCCTCGCGGCAGCGGGGCGCGAGGTGATGGTGGTGGAGCGGGAACGCGCGGCGCACGACAAGGTGTGCGGTGAGTTCCTGAGCCCGGAAGCTGTCGGCTATCTGCGCCAGGAAGGGATCGACGCGCGAGACCTGGGAGCCGCGGAAATCGACTGGCTGCGGTTCTTGTCGGGCAATCGCGTGAGTGACGTGCGGCTCCCGTTCACGGCGCTCTCGCTGTCGCGGCGGGCGCTGGATGAAGCGCTGCTGACACGGGCCGCGCGGCTGGGATGCGAGGTGCAGCGCGGCATTGCGGTGGAAAGGCTGATGCGCGCGGGCGGGGCGTGGGTTGCGGAGATGGGCGATGGAAGCGCGGTGAATGCCAGGCATGTGATTCTCGCGACAGGCAAACACGATCTGCGCGGCTGGAAGAGAAGCGGCAGCGCGCAGGATGACCTGGTGGCATTCAAGCTGCATTGGGCGCTAGCGCCCGAACAACTCGCGAAGCTTCGAGGCGCGATGGAGCTCTACCTGTTCCGGGGCGGCTACGGAGGGATGTCGCTTATCGAGAGTGACTCCGCGACGCTATGCCTTGTCGTGCGAAAGGCCGTGCTGCGCAGATGGGGTGGATGGACGCAGCTGCTCAAACAGATTCGAGCGGAGAATACACGCGTGCGGGAGAGGCTGGAAGGGGCGCGGCCGTTGTGGGAGCGGCCAATTGCGATCTCTGCGATTCCCTATGGTTATTTTGCGAACGATTCAGCAGGGATCTGGCGCGTCGGCGACCAGGCGGCCGTGATTCCATCGTTTACCGGCGACGGCATGTCGATTGCGCTGCACTCGGCGGCACTGGCTGCGCAGATGCTGATCGACGGAAAGAGCCCGGACGAGCACTGCGCTGCGTTAAGGCTCCAGTTACGGAACGGGATGCGGATCGCAACGCGGATTTCACGCATGTTGGTGACGCGGTCTGGAAGCGTAATCGCAGCGGCCGCCATGGGACTTGTTCCGCAGGCAATGCGCTGGATTGCGGCGGGGACTCGGATACCTGCTGAAGCGATGAAGCACGCAGAGGGCGGGATGCACGGTCACGAAGGAGCGATCGTGTGAGGCTCTTCGTCGCAGAGGGATCGATGAACTCTGGATGAACCTGTCGGAGCCGCTTAGAACGAGCCTTCGACCCAAATCCAAATACGGCGGAAAACGCTTGAACAATTACCGCTCACCTGATGCCGGTCGGGAAATGTCTGCCCGATGCGGCATCAGGTGAGGCCCTGAGAGCTAATTGCCGGTTCCCGTCAGCGATACGGACTGTGGAGACGAGACGGCATTGTCTGTAATGGACAAGGACGCCGAGTAGCTTGCAGCGGCGGCCGGTTTGAACGCAATGATCACACTGCAGCTCGCCGATGGAGCGAGGGTTAAGCCGCAGCTGTTCAACTCGAGAAAGTCCGACGGGTTGGCGCCCGTGAGCGCGATCGAACTGAAGTTAATGGTTGTCGTGCCGCTGAGGTTGGTCAGGGTCACGGTGGTTGCCGCCGACGTGGTTCCGTGCAGAGTGACGGGGAATGCGATGTTCGTCGTGCTCAGCTTCAGGGTTGGGACCCCGGTTCCGGTGCCTGAAAGCGAGACACTTTGCGGCGAGCCGGCAGCATTGTCGGTTACGTACAGCCCAGCCATGAGCGAACCGCCCGTAGTCGGTTTGAAGGCCACAAAGACCTGACACGAGGCTCCCGCAGCCAGCGAACTTCCGCAGGTGCCGAGTTCAAGGAACGAAGTTGCATTGGTTCCATTTATGGCAATCGAGCTGATCGTGAGGGCAGCTGTCCCCGAGTTATTGACGGTAACGACCTGGGCGGTCGTGGTGGTGCCAACCACCGCGGCACCGAACGGCAGAGAGGTGGGTGTGAACTTAACCACGGGCCCAATTGGAACGTTCATGCTGACCGTGTCAAGCCCGAAGTCCGTGCACAACGAAGCGCATGTTGTGAGGCTGAAGACAACCTTGGTGATGTTCGGCCCCGTCTGGTCGAGAGCGCCCAGGTATACCGGGTCGCCGGCCGGATCGCTCGCCGCCGTATACGTTGCGAGGACCGTGGCTCCGTTGAAGACCTGGATCTGGCCGGTGAATGCCCCGGGCAGATCTGCCTGGATTAACGCGCCCACTCCGGAGACCTTGTTCCCGAATGAGATCGTGACCGGGCCGCTGCCACCGTTTCCCGCATCCGAACTCCACAGCAGAAAGTCTCCTGCGGTAAGCCCCGTCCCGGTCCAACTGCATGGCGTGGCGGTGCAGACCACCGAGATGATGCTGTTGGCGGCGCCCATACTCACACTGGCAGAATTGCCTCTCGCGGTCGCGACTGTGAAGCCGACCGGCAATACGGTTCCGTCGGACCCTGCCCGCCACCAGGCAAGGGTGTCGTTGGCGCTCAGCCCGGAACTGGAGGTGACCTGCTTTAGGGTGTCCGAATGTGCGGCAGCCACGCCCGCAACGATCAACGCAGCGACGGCGCCGAGTTTCATCAAAGTCCGACGGTTAAACATCTCTGACCTCCCTTTCCAGTTGAGGAACAAACATGATTGTCGAAGGCATGCTGAAGTTGACATCAGTTTGTACCTCCTGGAGGACAAGTCTTGGAGTAGCCGGAGAAGGTGCCGTTGTCAGAGAACTTACCTCCCGCGCCGAGCGAGGGCGTTGAGCCGAGGAACCAGGAATAGAACGCCAGTTCCTGGAGCGTGTAGGTGACTCCGGTGGTGGTGTTGGTGATCATGTACGGGTTGGTGGGCGTGCCGAAACCTGGGCTCAATGGGTCGCCGACTTCGAGATTCCCCTGGCAGCCAGACTGCTGGCCCTCGGCGCCCCATGCGGGGACAGGATTCGAGCCGTTCGGATCATTCAGCCATTCGGCCAGTTCATGGCTCATCACGCTCGTGTTAATGCCGCCGAAAGCTCCTGAATTGTCGTAATTATTCACGGAGTAGGTTTGAAAGACCCCGCCGTTCGAAAAGGAATTGTGATATCCCATCACGCAACAATTGGAGGTGTTGCCGATGTACATGGCAACACTGTCGAAGATGAACTGGGGGAAGTTCGCGGGGCCGACGCCTTCGGCTGCCAGAGCGGGGAAGATGACCGTCTGAACCTCGTTGTCCCACCACGCTTGATCCATTAAACCTATGTCCATGCATCCGCCGAAATTCGCTTTGGGGTCGGTTTGGCCGTCGGCGGTGGGAACCGTCACGTGAACGGCAGCCAGCACGGGGGGATTGGTGCTGAAGATTGTATGGTACGGAGTTCCGCCCACCTTGGCCCAGAAATTGGCGCGTTGAAACTCGTCGAGGTATTGTCCGACGCCAACGTTCACCCCATTCATCGTGAAGTTTGGAGTGCCGATCAGGGGAGAGTTCTTAATCAGTGTGATCACGCTCTCGCTCGCCGGGGCACAGCCGTCGTATGTGGTCGGGTCGAAGACTTCGCCCGTGTCCTGGAATGTCAGGATCACAGGAACAAGGTAAGTCGGGATCGTGGTGATTCGATGACCGTGGGCAAACGGGCTGCGGCCAACCATCATTCCCGTGTACGTGGCTCCATCCTGCGCCGCCACGGTGGAGTAGTTCCACAGCGGGATGGTCTGGGATAACGCCGCCTGGGACATGACCAGGTCCCGATCCTCTGCCGTCATTGGCGGCTTGGACGGGTGATAGTAGAGCACCTTGTGCCTGATGGGTGGCGTTGACGGCTTGGCATTACTCTCTTGCGATTGGCCTAGGGGCGAAACAGCCAGCGCCGCTATGGCCAGAGCGAAGACTGGGGCGATCCTGGATTTCACGTGACTCTCCTCCGACGTTTTCAAAGCTGTACCGGTGCGGCCGGGCGACAGCCCGGGGACTGGGAGTGATTTTCCAAGGCAAATAAGCAGGGCCCGGCAGGCCCGAATTCAGCCCGAAAAGATACATTAAAAGTTCGCCTGGGACGGGCGAGAAGATTGACTCTCTTCCGTCTACTCTTTTGGTCACGCGAAGGTCAAGATAATTTCAATGAATCCATTACCAACGGCTGAGATTGTCGTCTCGGCCGGGGAAGCGCACCTCAGCCCATCTCTTGGAACCCGAGTTGCCATGTGGTTCTCGTTCCTCGAAAACGGCCTCAGGGAACCGTTTTCAAACAGGCGCTGCTTCGAGACCCGGGATTCGATCTGGAGATCGCCGAGCGTGGCGTCGGCGCATAGACGAAAACCTGGGTCGACGCAGGGGCGAAGGAGGTGAATCTGGAAGGATGTGAATGGGATTGGTGGAGCTGAGCGGGATCGAACTTGAGCCGTAGTGCGGGCGTCTCAGCCCGCAGGCGAAATCCTGAGTCGCAGAAGCGACGAAGGACCTCAACTTGAATGGATTCTGGGAAGGATTGGTGGAGCTGAGCGGGATCGAACCGCTGGCCTCCTCGTTGCGAACGAGGCGCTCTCCCAGCTGAGCTACAGCCCCACAGGTGCTTTACTTATCTTACCAGCGGGCCGCGATTCGGGAAAGTGCCCGGCCCGCTTGACGGCAGCCCCAGAAGAGCTTTGCCCGCATCGGGCTTCTTGTCGTCTTTGCCCCATGTCCAGTACATGCCGACGTAGGCGTAGTTCTCGGTCTGTCCTGCGATGGAGTGGCCATAGCAGAAGAGAAACTGCTCGTTGGGGTTGTGCTTGAAGTGGTAGTAGCCGCCGAGGTCAATCATGGTGGAAGCCTCGGACTGCGGCGCCGCGATGCCTTCCCCGCCATGCGAGAAGACTTCGGCACCGAGTTCCAGGCGCTCGCTCAACTCGCGTTTTACGAGGAAACCGCCATACGGGAAGTCATGGTAGCCGGTCTGAGGAACAACAGCTTCGCCCGCTCCGCCGTCGAGCAGCCACTTGCCAAAGTTCTTCTGGAGCCATACCGGAAGCCTGTACCAGACCTTGCCCACGCCCAGGCCTTTATCTGCGTCGCCGGTTGGCACTTCGAACATGGTGAATGTGCCTATCTGCGGAATGCGCTTCGACTCCTTGATGATGGCGATCTTCGCGCCCAGTTCCATGTCGGTGAGGCCGAAGTTGGTTGGCCCAGTGCCCGCGGGGGCGTAGACCGGATTGTTCAGCGGAGCAGCTACTCCCCACGGCAGGATGGCGTGGATCTGAACGCGAGGAACCGCGCCCCAGTTGAACTCGAATGCGGGGCCGAGGGAGTCCATCTCCACGGGCGTGCCGTCGGCAGAGCCGAAGATGTAGAACTCGTAATGCTGAAAATCGACGGGAACCGGGTCGTCGGTCTGGTAGGGCGGACCTTGCGCCGATACAGAGCGCACGCAGATCAGAGCCAACAGCATCAGGAGGCATCGTGGCAGCATTCCGGTCTTCAACATGGTTGAGCGAGGAAGAACGATCTCCGGCTTCCACATTACCTGCTCGTCGTCGAAATCGAAAGTAGGCGCTGGCATGGTCTGGAAGCCGGGTCAATCGCTACGGCATTCGATGACCGCTCGGGGGAAAGCGTTCCGACGGCAAAAAGAAACGGCCGGGGACGATGCCCCGGCCTTGGTGTTTGCCCTGAATACTGACTACAACTGATTCATGTTCTGAAGGAACTCGGCGTTGTTGCGCACCTTTTCGAGGCGCGTGATGAGCAGCTCCATGGCTTCGACCGGCGACAGCGGGTTCAGCACGCGTCGCAAGACAAAGATGCGCTGCAGGTCGTCCTTGGGAATCAGCAGTTCTTCCTTGCGGGTTCCGGAGCGCTGGATGTCGATGGCCGGGAAGACGCGCTTGTCGACAAGCTTGCGGTCAAGGATGATTTCCATGTTGCCGGTGCCCTTGAACTCTTCGAAGATAACTTCGTCCATTCGGGAGCCGGTATCGACGAGAGCGGTGGCGATGATGGTCAGCGAGCCGCCTTCTTCAATGTTTCGCGCGGCGCCGAAGAAGCGCTTGTGCCGCTGCAGGGCGTTCGAGTCGACGCCGCCCGAGAGCACCTTGCCCGACGGGGGCACGATGGTGTTGTACGCGCGGGCAAGTCGCGTAATGGAGTCGAGCAGGATGACGACGTCGCGCTTGTGCTCGACGAGGCGCTTCGCCTTTTCGATGACCATTTCGGCGACCTGGACGTGGCGCGCGGCGGGCTCGTCGAATGTGGAGCTGATGACCTCGCCCTTCACCGAGCGCTGCATGTCAGTGACTTCTTCGGGGCGCTCGTCGATGAGCAGCACGATCAGGACGACTTCAGGGTGGTTGGTGGTGATGGAGTTGGCGATGGACTGCAGCAGCATCGTCTTGCCGGTGCGCGGCGGAGCAACGATGAGGCCACGCTGGCCCTTGCCGACGGGCGTGAGCAGATCCATGACGCGGCCGCTGACGGCCTCGCGCACGGTCTCCATCTTGATGCGCTCCTGAGGATAGAGCGGCGTGAGGTTATCGAAGAGAATCTTGTTCCGCGTCTCTTCAGGGGACTCGAAGTTGATGGCCTCGATCTTGACGAGCGCGAAGTACTTTTCGCCTTCGTGCGGCGGACGGACATTTCCGGAAATCGAGTCGCCCGTCTTCAGGTCGAATTTGCGGATCTGCGAAGGGGAGACATAGATGTCATCGGGACCGGGCAGATAGTTGTAATCGGGAGAGCGGAGAAAGCCGTAGCCGTCGGGGAGGATTTCGAGCACGCCCTCGGCAAAGATGTGGCCCTCCTTCTCGCTCTGAGCCTGAAGGATCTTGAAGATCAGGTCCTGCTTGCGAAGGCCGCTGGCGCCCGGAATCTCGAGGGTGCGCGCAATGCGGCTTAGTTCTGTGATGTTCTTTTCTTTAAGTTCAGCGATGGTCATGTTCACCTGCGGGTGGGCGGAATTGTGTGGAGGGGTATTCGGAGGGGAAACTTGCTCCGGAAGCCTAGGTGGGAGTTCTTACGAGCAATTGTAGCGCAGATGCGCGCCGTTTTCCTCAGGGAGCCCATCGGACCGGCCGCCTCATTCAGCGGCCCGCGGTTTTTGCTGAAGCCGGAAGCTTTTGTGTGCAACCGTTCCGGTCGAAAACCAATTCCAAAATCTGCTTCAGCGGGACCGAGCGGAGGGATTCGAATAAAGCGGCTCTCCAGGGAAGGAAAGCCGCCCTAATACGGAGAACCAAGAGCGGGGGCTGCGAGTGCGCCTACGCCGCGCGACGCCGCTGCTGCACCGGTTCCTGCACCTTCGCAGCAACTGGCGCCGGGGAACCGGGGTGAGTATCGTGGAAACGCACAAGGACATCGTTCGTGGTGTCCTGCAAACGGGTGTTCGGCTTGTGCAGCTTGCGGGTGGCCTTGCTGGCCAACTGGCAAAGCTGATACCGGTTGGACACGTGAGAGAGTGCCCCAAAAACTAAATCAGAACGCATTACGAGTTTCTCCTTCAAAAAATGCCTGCCTGGACGGAACTACTTGGCGCCGCCAGTGCAGTGACGGCCGAACGACCTGGGCCGCCGCTCTTTTTCCATTCAAGGGATTAGACGCACAGACCCGGCGTCCAGTTCAAAAACCTTTGATGCAGATATCCACAGTGTGGAACGCATCAGGACGATTTTTCCCGGTGAACAGACCTGGCAATCAACGATGCTGTGGTTTCCCAAGTTACGGCGGGCGGTTCAAAACACACCGCAGCATCAACTTATGGAGCCGAAGCTCTCCTTATATTGATGCAGAAACAAACAGACGGGCGCACATTGCCGAACTGTGCAATCCACTTGGATGGTCCATTTCAGCGTATAATGATTGGCTCCTAGGGTCAATACTTTTTTGACGCCAGATTGTGGATTCCTATGTGCAAACTGGGTTCGGGCCGCATCATACACAAATATATGAAAATAAAAGATTTACTCAAACAGTTTTGATCCCCGGACGGGCGCAGCGGCCCGTCGGAGCCGCCGGTGCATTGCATGTCGGAAGCGGAGTGTGCTGAAGAGGCCTCTGAAGGGTGCCAGAAGGCTCAAATGGCCTGCCATTCGGGTCGGTCATTACCGGCTCGCCGTGCTCCCCAAAATGGCTAAACGTGCGGGAGCGGGGAACGGTGCTCCTCGGAGCGGCGACCCGCTCGTCGAGGCCGAACATCCAGAATCCCAGAAGGGCGAAGAAAGGCGCCATCAGGAGTGCAGTGTCCAACCCGGAAAGCGAAACGGCCCCGTGCATCGGAATCCTCCCACGCGATCGAAACGGCATGAGAGTGTTCTCATGCCGCCTGCTGGCATCATCGGCTGGGAATTGGAGATTCCTTAGAAGCGATGGTAACGGATGCGCGGTCAACTACCTTGGCCCGAGACGGGCGCGAGGAGTCAGGCCCAGTAGCTGCGGTCGAGGGTTCTATATTGGATGGCCTCGGCAAGGTGGGCCACGGTCAGGCTCTCCGCTCCGTCGAGGTCGGCGACAGTCCGCGCCACCTTGAGGATGCGGTCGTGGGCGCGGGCGGTGAGTCCCTGCTGCTGCATGGCACGCTCGAGCAGCCGCTCGGCGTCGGGGCCGAGCTCGCAGTAGGAGCGGATCTGACGCGTGGTCATCTGCGCATTCGAGTAGATCTTCTCGCCATTCTTGCGGAAGCGTTCGCGCTGGCGCTCGCGCGCGGAGAGAACTCGTTCGCGGATCTCGGCGGAGCCTTCGGCGGCGGCGCCCCCGCGCAGTTCCTTGTACTGAACGGCGGGAACCTCAATGTGAATGTCGATGCGGTCGAGCAGCGGGCCGGAGATCTTGGCGACGTAGCGCTGGATCATCGGCGGGGTGCACATGCATTCGCGCGATTTGTCGTTGAAGTATCCGCAGGGGCATCCCTGCGTTGCCTTTTTGCCATTTCGCATTTCGTTCGCCGAGATTGAAATCCGACAATTACCCTAAGTGTTTGAAAAGCTTAGGCAATCATCTCCGTGCCCGCCGAATTGATCTTGGCCTCTTCCAATCTCAAGTCGCTGCACAGATCGGGGTCCACGAACTGACTATCTGCAATTGGGAAGGCAATGAATCCCAGCCCGCAGTCCGATGTATTCCGGCCATCATCAGATTCCTGGGCTACGATCCCCAGAAATCCGCCAGTTCCTTTCCCGAGGTGCTTGTCGTAGCCCGTCGTGCACTAGGTCTTTCCCAAAGGAAGTTAGCTTCACGGCTCGGAGTTGATCCCGCGACCGTACAGGGATGGGAGACCGGCAAGCGTCAACCAACCGGTGCGCGGATGCATGAAGTGAAGCAGATTGTCGGGAGGCTGTTGGGCTCGGACAGCTAAAGGCTCCCAAGGAAACGTCTAGCCCGAATCCCTGAAAATGGCACTTTCATTCCCTATCCCGGTTCTGATTGCTAAATCCTCAAGCGTGACGTGAGGAAGCGAAAGGAACAACCCAATACGCCGATCGAGGACGGTAAAGATGTCACGGAACGTTTGCCGGGATTCGTGGCTATTTCTTCTTCTTGATTGTGGTCGGGGATTGGCCCTGGGTGGAAGCTGCCCCGTTCCCTGCAGGCTTCTGAGCATCAGCCGGATTCGATGCTGGCGCCACGGGCGATATCGTTTTTGGGAGCTTGATCGTACCGCTGACTGAGATCGTATCTGTATTCTTGTCTTGCGTGCCAGCCTCGACAGTATCAGTCGAGCCGACGTCAGTGACTGCAAAGGCAACGTTCGCATCAGTTGCTCTTAGAGGCGTCGGAACGTCACAAAACCCTGTGGCAGGAAGGGGCAACGTTTTCGAGTTGACAATTTTGATGTATCGCTGCTCTTGATTCAGGGTGAACTGCGCCGCCACATCCTCCTTATTTTGAGCCGCACCCGCTTTTGGTGCGGTACCAGCTGCAGAAGTGATCAATGACGAAATTGGCAGAGCAGAGATAACAGTGGCAAAAGTATTGTCTTGGCTCTGACCGCTAGCCTCATTCAAGGTTCCATCCGCTCCTAGCTTAAAGTCAGCTTGAGAACTGCCCGAGAAAGGCGTTCGTTGGTTGATGGAGAACTTGGTTTCGTAGTCAACCTCGACGCTAAGGGAATCGGTGTTGGACAACAAACGCTCACCATTCAAATTAGCCCAGGGGTCGTATTCGTACTTTGCCTTCAGTTTTTCCAATGCATCTTGGATCGGCTCCGCTCCGGGTCCCGGGTCCTTTTTTGTGAGGATCGCGAGTAAGTTCGAGAATTCTTGTGCCCCATGCCCCTTTTCGCTGATGACGAAGGTTTGAATCACAGGCGTCCCACCGGAGATGGAATATGTAAGCGTAAGCCGCCAGTAGGGGTTCGCGTAGACGGACTGCTGAACGCAGACACCGTGCTTGACGAAGAACGGTACCCCCTGAGGCTTCGTCTGATTGAAAGTCGAGACACGCAGAAGATTACCGCAACCGCACAGCAAGCTGCACGATAGGAATAGGAATGGGACGGAGGTCTTAAAGAGCGTCATTGCCCCTCCTTCAGAGAACTGGGCCGGACCGATGGAGTGGACGGCACATCTGAGATCCGCTGGATACTGAGTTTCCGGCTAGGTTATAATGTCGCAACTCCGAGGTCAACTTTGATCTTTAAGAACAGAGAAATCCTGGCTTGGGCAGGCTTGGCGGTTGTTCCCTTTCTTGTGGCAACCGTGATTTCATTGTTCCAGAGATACCGGATACCGCATCGTCTGCCTGCTTCAAATAGATTTGCATCTATAGGGGAGACTGCTGCACCCAGAGAACCGAACCAATCCCCGCGACAACCGCGCCGCCGAAGCTGGCGTCGCTGGATCTTCGTTGGATCGTCCTACGAGGTACTTCTCACCGTTATAGCTCTGCAATACTACCTCAATCCCGACGTCGAAGAATGGCGCATCCGGCGGGAATTGGTCCGCTCCGGAGTTGCTCAACCGATCGATATCGAATGGTCCGGAAGGGACGCGGTATTGACCGGAGCTATCGCGACACGACGTCTCTCGATCAAGGCATCCCAGGCCGCTGTTGCGATTGCGGGATCTGGCCATGTAACAAATCGGTTACGGATTGAGGTGCCCGAGAGCGTCGGGAGTAACACGGAAGAGTTGGGGCAGATTGAAGTATCGATTGACACATCCTATGATGATTCAGACGATAGCTTGCGCGAGATCGATGCGATCCTAAGTCTGCCGCAATTCGAAACGATCCAAGTCAGTCGCGGCTTAACACTGCCAGATCTGATAGCGCGGCGATATGGGGTTGTAAGTTGGAGGCTTCCAAGATCTTTTTCGGAAGTTGCCGCTGCGGTAAGGAGACTTAATGGCCTTAACGGAACTCAGAATATACGCCCTGGGGAACTTAAGCTTCCCGTGCTTCCCTCTCGCTACCCGGTGCGACATCCAAGCGCGGTGAGAAAGGCGCGGATACAAGAACCCGGATTCATGGACTTGGTGACATCGGAACTCACGGGCGCTCTCCAGGGTGTCAGAGTCTCCAACAGCTTCCGCCGAGTTAGATCTAGCCGTGTTGTGATAACTGTCCCCTTCACGCGTGGTACGGCAGAACAGACTCAGCGAGTTCCTGAAGCTTTTCTCCTGCGCTCCAAAATTAGGATTACGTTCGGATCAGGGGGGGGAACCAACGGCACCGGCAAACTCCATCAGGTTTTGTCAGGCGACCATGATACCGATAGAGATGCGATCGTAAATGCACTTAAGATGCAAAAGCAACGGTCCGCGACGGTTTTCGTCCTGGACGCTGGATGGCCCGACTGGGACGATTACAAGAACTCTCTTGCGGAGTTGCGGAATCTGGTGGATCGAGCAAATGATCACTACGGGTTGGCTGCGGTGAACTGGGAGAGGCCAATGGAAAAGGCCGAGTTCGATAAGATTGCGCCGCCCGAGCACTGCGTTGAAATCCAGCGTTCGTTGCAGGAATTCAACGATCTTGATAAGAACCATGCGATCAAAGTCATTTATGTGCCTCTGAGCCGCATGCAAAATGACGATCAGATCCTACTTGAGATACTGAAAGTTTCCATGTTTAGACACAAGGCGGGAACTCGCAGCCTGATCACGGAGGAGGACAGGGCAGCCTATCGTAAGGAGGCAGAGGAGTTTGCAGCCAGAGTGTTAAGGCAGCTGAACCCGACAGAACTTGCGATGCCCGACGCGCCAGGCTTGGGGGGATCGGAACTCACCTACCAGAAGACTTGGGAGACGGATTCGTCGATTGTTACCGCAGTTTGGTATTTGGCGGATCTACAGTCACTCCGAGATTCTTCAGTCTACTTCCTAAACGAGTCTTGGACCGTACTGAAAGACAGAGTCCATCTTGAAGCTCCCACCGAATCCTTTGGAATTGTGGTTGCGGCGGTTGGGGATGATGAAACAATAGAAGCCGACGGAGATAATGGCGGAGTTGATTTTGCACGACTGGCGAGGCCAGCGACAAACGTGCTTGCAGCGATAGAGGCAAAAGCAGGTTCCGACCAAGCGGAGTGTAAAAGCTCGAAGGTAGTAGAAGACTATCTGGATAAAACGATGGCGGCAGCATTCGATGGAATTGTCACCGATGGTGATAGAGGGATCTGCGGGTCAAGTTTTTCAGCGCCTCGAATTGCATGGATCCTCGCGTTAAGCGAGGAGATTCGGACAGACCAAAGTCGAGGGGATGGCCGCGTTTGGGCCGATAGCGTGCAACAAAGGCTCGTGTCAGCGAGGGAACAGAGTCCGTCGCATCAATGGAAGAAGCTATATCTACATCCTCTGAAAATTCTGAGGTGACGTTCGTTCGAAAGCAAGAGGTCATGCTGCTCGCGGCGGTTTGTGTTCATCCCGCGTAGCCTTTTGATAAATTGCCGGCCGCTGCGGCGTCATTTCCCGACTTTCTCTTTGTAATACCGCAGCCAGTCGGTGGCAATAATGCGCTGGGCATCCACGAGTCCCAATTCGCCTCTACACACTTGATTGCGAAGCATGAGCTCAACTTTGTCCTTTTCTCGAAAGCCTGGTTTCGGACTAGCTGGCTCCGGCCACAAATTCGCGACATCGGTGCTGCCGGCCAGCCCGAGTGGCACGAGGTGATCGAGCTCATAAGCTTGTGCTGGTGGCGGGTATTGAATGCCATACGCCTCAAAGACTTGTTTTCTTACCTCGGGAGTAATAGTTCTTCGGTCAACGGTACTTCCGTGACAAACTATGTCAACGCTAATATTTAAAGCAGCGGCTCCTGGCGTGCAGGATGGGTCGGGATATCGCCCGTCGGATACACAACCAGAACTCTTAATCATCTGTGGCCGTGGGGATGCTTCTTGGAGTTCGGCATTCTCTTGTCTCAGGATACCCAACTCGCGATGCTGCAAATAAGTCGGAGCAACGAGTATTAGGCCAAATACCAGAAGAGCGGCAGCGTTTGCCCAGCTGACCCAATCACGAGAGGACCAGAGTCCCAGTCTTCGATGCCCTGACCGCTTTAACTGCCCAAGCTGGCGCCGAGGTTGTCCCGAACCCTCGCCGCCAGATGTCCACGGGAATGTTGGCAGAGTTGCGGGGGCCAAACCTCGATCGATCGAGATCTCGCGGGCTACCGTATAGCCATGTTGCACTAAGCAGCTAATTTCGTGAGGCGAGAAAGTGTCGAGGTCCGTTCGAACGTTGCGAAGACTTCGCTGGATCTCTGGAGACAGTACGCAGAATTCGCCAGACCCTTGAATTTCGGTCCTGATTGCGAAGGTAACAATCCGGTCTTTCAAATCATGAGCCCTCTCATATTCAAGCGAACTGACGCGCTTCATCAGCAGATCACTTGCGCGAATATTCCGGGTTGTTACGAGCGTATATGCGTTGTCAAAGTCCCAATCGAAGTTCCCCTCAGCATCGCTTATGATGATTTGGTCGATATCGCCTCGATCTTTGTCGTACCGAAGCATACGGTTGATCCCAAGATTGTCGAATATGCCTCCGTCTGTCAGGAAATGAGGGTGCGGGAACTCTCTCAGATCGCATGACAGTGATTCATGCGATACCGCGATAGGCGGGAACAGGGGAGGAAAGGCTGACGAAGCAGCAACGGCAAGGGAAAGATCGATCCCAGGAGCTGTAATCGGATGTTCAAGATCGCTCTCGTCATACCATGTGAAGCCGGACCGAGTAAAGCAACATGGCGATCCCGTGCTCAGGCTGGTGCAGTTTAGAAATACGTGCGGCCGGCTTCCTCCTGCTGGGTTCAAATCCCCCAATGTGGCGCTTCCGAATAGACGCCGGTACTCGCCCTGTAGCAGATTTGTGAAGGTCCAGTGTTTCTTTCGAGTGAGGCGAGGCAATACACTCAGCCACGCGAACAACCACCGTCGCACGACTCGACCTCTTACATCTGACGATGCAAAGTCTAAAATCTCCCGCGCGGCGAGATCGAAGGAAACCTGGTCGTGAGTGTACCGATCCCAGTTGAGAATTAGGTGCGCCGCCAAAACGCTTCCGCCGGAGACCGCTACGATGCGGCGGACATCGGGCAACAACTTTGCCTCGTACAGGAACCGGATCACCCCAAGGTGATAGAGTGTGGCACGAAACCCGCCACCTGAGAGCGTCAAAGCCAGCCTGCGTTCAACGGTCATGGTAAATCCCAACCCATCGCCCGAGGAGTCATTGGATGCTGTTAAGCAATCCCCGGTGCTTTCACCAGTACGATTTGCATAGTATGTTCAAGTCTCAATATCTGACGGTTTCTGCGGAATCGCCTGAGAGTAGGCCAGCCACGCTGTCGCGAAGTACCTTGTTTTCCAAGACGAAAAACATTCCGCCGCGGCCATTTTGAGAGACTGCGCACGAGTTGTTCGTTTCGTCTGGCGCCAAAGTTCCAGCATCATTCATATCGCTGAATATTGTTATGCGGCTGTCACTGGAGGTCGAAACGCCGATCTTGGCATGATTGGTACCGGTTGTGAATCCAATGGATTCTCCATCCCAGCTACCGCTGCTCGCTGCCTGGACAGGCCCGGGCGCGCTGAGGCTTTTCGACCAGCACGGTGGTGTTTTCCTTTGGATCGTCGTATCAATCGGGTTTGGACTCCGAAAACTTGCGACGCGCAGGGGTATTCCGCCCAACACAGCGGATATCATCTGCCACGGAGGTACGTATAGGCTGCCCGATTTCGAAATGAGGCGGATTCCGGAAGACAACTTTTCATCCGTGAATGTCTCTTTAGGGTTTGTCTTCCCGAGCGCGGCAACGGCATCCGTCACATCTTTAGGGCCGCCGCTCTTCACGATTTGAGGATTATCTAGGTCCGTGACCGCACCTTCTTCTTCAAGGGCAGCAAGTACCTTCAGCAAGTCCTTTTTTGGCAGCTTCAGTGCAAAAAAGTCCTGACTTAGCGAGACATTGTTGTCGCTCGTGCAGCCAAGCGAATTACCTTCTTTCCGCTTGTAGTCGGCACTACCCGATCCGGGCCAGTCTGGAGTCGTGACTTGAATCATGAAGCCATCGCCTTTTGCGTCCCATGCGATGATCCCTTTTGAGTGTGCCCACGGGCCAGAACAATATGGGCGTCCTTTCTCGCACCTGAGAGCCGGATCTCCATAAAATTGATCGTTCCAGATAACAAAATAGAGATCGCCATTGTAGACTTCGTCGAACGTTGCCCCCAGTGGATCGTCGGTACTGTCTCCCAGGTATCCGTCGCCCTTCTGCAGAGACGGCTGTTCATTGCTCGCGAACACGAAATCCTGACCGATTTTGGTGTAGCGCTTGAATGGCTTCCCGGAGGATTTTCCAAAGTCTTTCGCCCTCGGTTGCCCTCCTGGATGACCGCCGAACATGCAAGTCGGTTTCGAGTCAGAAGGACGCGGAAATGTGATTGCATTGAACTTAAAGACGAACCACCAATCCACCCCATGACCCTTACTTAGAAGCGGCGACGGGGTTTGAGTCTCTGCCGCCTTTAGAGCGTGGGCTTGTGATGGCCCTGTGTTCATTACCCCTAAAAGAAACAGAACCACAATGACGTTTCCCCGTATAGCGCGCATTTGTCTCCGATCCTTAAGGCAGTGACTCAACTGACGAGAAGTGAAAACTATGAGTGTCAAGCGAAGCTCATTAAGCAGTGGCGGTCGCACTCCGCGTAAATCAGGGACTCATCGGACGGATATTGATCTTCCCATTTCGACAATCCTTGACGACGGGACAACTGATGGGCTTGCCGCTCTTGTCAAAGCAGAACTCCACATCAACCAAGAAGCCATTGGCACAGCCAATGGCGATCCCTTCCGTTTTAAGTTTCGGATTCGCGGAGACAAACGCCGTCTTGATCTGCTGGGGCGATTCTGCAATTTGGTGATTGAGAGTGCCAAGCACCCGAGGAATAGTCACTGATTCTCGCACCGCTCGCATGAGCGAGAAGTACTGGTCAGCGTCTAGATTGGCACAGGTACCATGTTTCGTCCATTCATGTTGCAGGAGTGACGATTCCATAAGGTCTGAGTACTGCTCCGGCGAGGTCGGGCCGACGGCCTTAGAGCAATTTGCAGGCCATTGACCATTGTTCCACTGAGGCCATAATCCGTGGACCACAAAACTCTTTCCTGGCCCTGCGCATTCCGGGTTCGTTTTGTGGCTTGCGCAGAATTGGGGGGACCATGAGAGTGTGAACAAATAGAAGTCAAAATCCCCGGGCTCTGCAGGGCGTTGCCAGGAGGCGGCAGCCAAGAATGTTAGGGACGACAGACAAACGAAAAAAGTCGCACTGACCAACGAAATTGCGAACCGGTGCGAGTTCCTAGCGCGGTTCATTATCCAGAACCTCCGAGACCGAGCTTCGCCAACTAGAACGGGAAAAGCGATTCAGAATTTAGGGGGATACTTGTGGGGAGATACTAGCAAGCTAGCGCTTGCCAAGGCAAAGGAAAAGGCGTAAAGCAATTTTCGGCCGCTCGGTCCGTTGAAGCAGTGCTGTTTGGACCAGAAGTTCCATCCGACTTCGTGCTCTTCGCCGTGGCCGCTATTCATCCCTGCGTTGCCTTTTTGCCATTTCGCTTCTCGTTCGCCTCGACCGAAATCCTACAATTACCCTAAGTGTTTGAATAGCTTAGGCGATCATCTCCGCGCCCGCCGCATTAACCTTGGCCTCTTCCAATCGCAGGTTGCCGCACAGATCGGGGTCCACGAACTGACTATCACGAACTGGGAAGGCAACGAATCCCAGCCCGCGATCAGATGGATTCCCGCCATCATCAGGTTCCTGGGTTACGATCCCGCGAATTCCCCCGGTTCCTTCCCCGAACGACTCGTCGCGGCCCGTCGCGCGTTAGGTCTTTCCCAGAGGACGTTAGCTTCACGCCTGGGCGTCGATCCCGCGATCATACAGGGGTGGGAGGCGGGCAAGCATGAACCGACCGCTGCTCGGATTGGTCACGCCATGCGGATTATCGGGAAGCTGGTTGGCTGTGAGATTGGCTCGGAGCGCTTGGAATGGACCCCTAATTCTCTTGAACGAAAAGACGACGCAACGAGTCAGGAACCGAGCAGCCACGGCTGCCGCTCCGAAAAAGGCAGCGAAGAAAGCGACACGCAAGTAGCTCTGTTATCTATTGGGGCTTCCCATCTACAATCCTTCCACTATGACAGACCCCGAAGAGCAGACACTCGAAAGCGGGCCTAAAGAACTATCTCTCGACTATTTCGAGAGCAATCCGACCACGTATAGCAACCGCGTTCTAGGCAATCTGAAGCAGAATCATATATTTCGCTTCATATTTGAAAATAAAGGGCGCGGACCGACGAACAAAGACATGCTCATCGTCGCGTCAACGGTCATAGCCTCAGCCGATGAGGAAATCAGGCGTCTGCATTCCGAAAAACGGCACCTGCAGCGCGAGGCGTCCAGGATTCGAGCCGTTCTTGGCAATCCCATCTGGTCTGTTAGACAGCTTCCTGCTCCAGCAGCTGAAGAAACAGTCACAGACGCACCGGCTGTGGCCGATAAAGAAGAGAAGATCGACAAGGCCGAATACAGCTTTATGGCGAAATATCTGACAGTCGGCAATACGCTTGGAGCACTTGTCGTGGTCATCGGTATTCTCGGGGGCATAGTCACATACTTCACTACCAATTTCAAGGACAAGGCCAAGCGCGCCGAAGATATGTCCGTCTACTGGCAAGGTCAGGCGACCAGCTTCGAAAAGGAAGCCGCTAACGCGCGCGCCGCCCAGAAGAAGGCCGAGGATGCGCTGACGAAGCAGCAAGAAAGCGATTCCAAGACGATCAGCGACCTAAAGCGTGAGGGAGATCCCCCGGCTTTGCCGGGGTGGCAGAAGAGGTTTCACATTTGCGGGAGTCGGCTTTTATCTCGGCTCCGGTCAATGCCACCGTTGTCAGCAAGATCATCGGCTTTTGCTTTTTTCAACGGTTGCGGTCAGGCCCCTTTGAGGGGCCAGCAACCGTAAAGCCACCGGCTCTGCCGGTGGATACTTACATACACGTTTGGCTCAGTCACAAAGCCTCAGCGCAAGCCTCAGTAATCAAGTCAAAGTTGCGAGTGCAAAGGTTGAGGAACTACAGAAAGCACAGACGCCGAAGTAGCGTTACATCGCGGGCCGATGTAGCGCAAGAAGGCAGTCGGCGCGTTAGACGTCCATATCCGATTGGCTGAACCCTAAATCGACCAGAGCCTTTCTCCACGCCTCGTATAACGCCTCCGCCTTCTTGAGCGTCGGCCACCGCTCCCACTTCGGCTCCTCGAACATCACTTGACCGTCAATTTCGCTCCACTCGGCATGTGTCTGCTTCACGAGGAAACCGGGGCGGAACACGTCGTCCGATTCCTCAATGCAGAGCTCGAAGAACTCCTGCTCATGCACCGGGGCGCTCTGCGAACCGGGCCTTGCGAGGATTTCCTGCATTACCAGCATCCGCTGGTCTGCGGTTGTGGAAACCGCGTCTAGGTATCTGCTGATCAAGTCTTCCGTGTCTTGCTTCTTCTTTCGGTTGAAGAGCGGATTCATATCAACGACCTGTGTGAAAGTATGCGAGGACAATAGCACAGTCGATCCCGAGCGGAGCTATGCCGTAGGTCCTTGATCCAAGAACTTTCGTGCTTGACCCGCCCCGGTTCACATATAGTTATCTTCCTACCCCCACCGGAACGGAGAGTCGCGTGCGACTGGACGGCCTCAAAGGCATTTACGAAGAACTGCGGCTCAAGCAGGCAATTGAGAGTCTCCAAGACGCGAATATCTCTTCGCTTCCCGATGTTTCCTTTGTCCGGCATTCAGATCTCCGCACGCCCACGGCGCATTCCATGATTTCTTGGCTGTATACCGCAGGAAAGCGGCTCGGTTTTTCGGGCCATCCGCCCGATGCAATGCGCGCCCTTACGCTGGCGCGCGATCTGGGGTCCACAGTCCCGTGGCTCAAAGACCGGCTTCACCTGCTTCGCAGCCTTCCGACCAGAACCGGCATCGAGTGGATCATGGACCTTCAGGAAATGCAACGTCAGTTCGGAACAATCTGCTTAAGAGAACATTGCGCATGTGTCGATCATTATGCGATGGCGCGCTGTCTTGGAACTTTCGGGAAGGATCAGCCTGAGGAACTTTTCGCGGAGGGGCAGGCTATTGCCGTTCTTGGCCTCTATCACTCGTGGAGTCTTGCGACAGTGTGGAGCAAACTCGTGAAACGGATCAAACGGGATCATGAAAGCCACCTCATCAGGTTTGTTGCCCGAATCGCCGCAGCCTTCATGCTCCACGCGAGGTTACGATGGCAGGACACCGATGTGCTCGTTCCGGTACCCCCGTCGGTTGAGAAATTTACCAATCGGGGGTTTGCGCCCACCGATATGATTGCTGCCGAAATCGGCTCGATGCTGGGAATCCCCGTTTGCAAGGCACTCGTGCGAAAGCCCGGCGTCCCCACGCGCCAAGCACGCTACGACGAAATCTCCGTTCAATTCTCTTTGGATGAACGTAAACTGCGGGTCCTAAATAAGAGCCGCATCGCACTCATCGAGGACGTGGTGACGACAGGCCGAACCGTCGCAATCTGCGCCAGAAAGCTGGCCGCAGCTAAACCGGAAGCAATCGATGTGCTCGCACTTGCACGGGCCACGCGGCAATGATCCTCAAGCGTTTAGAAGCCCCGCCGTGTCCTTGACTACGCTCTTAATGATCATCTGGCCAGCCGCTGCCGTCGCGATTTCAAGCTCCGGCTTCACTCCTCGCAAGCGCGCAATCGCACTGCGGAGCGTGCTTCCTTCGGTGCAGACGTCATCCACGAGAAGAATCCTGTTGTACTGCCGAACTTTCTCGTCGACCATAAGTGCTTCCGAATATCGAGCCTCAAACTGGCCAGCGGTCAATCCGCTCGTAATCCTGAGCTTATGTTTTGAAATCGGGTATTGGAGCGACAGGATTTCAGAAACTCGGGTTCCAAGAAGGCGGGCCAACTCCTTGCCGAGCAGTCGCGTACGGTGAATTTCTCCCTGTGCTTCCTTGTCCGGTGAAAGCGGAATCGGCACCACAGCATCGAAATCCACGGCCCTTCGTTTGGTGAGCGTGGCGTATATCGCACGCGCCAAGGGGTAGGCGAGTTCTTCTTCGCCAACCTTGAACCGGTAAAAAATGGACGAAGTACGCCTGACTCGGTCCGTGATCGTTCCTTCGCGATAGAGATAGCAACGGCTCGGAATCACCCAGAACGCCGGAGAATGGGCTGATACGGCATAGCCAGGTAGCCGGGGCGGCAAATCGATTGTAGCGGGCCTGATAAGAAGCAGTGATTGCCATGTCGGGCAACTATCGCAGAGGCGATTCTTGCAACTCTCCGCCACCCTGAACAGGGTGCAAGCCGGAGCCGCATCCCATCGCTCCGGGAAAAGAAATACCTGCCGATTCCGGACAGAGACGACCTTGCCCACCCGCTCCGAATTTGCTGCGTCGGTTATCGGCTCGTCCGTGGAGAATTTGCGCACACGGATGCGGACCCGGAGCTTATCAAGGTCGATTTTCTTGACGAAGCCGTTGATGTAGACTCCTGGCAAGTAGTTGTGGGGGCCGTAGAAATAGATCCACACTTCATCGCCTATTTCTACGGAATCAATATAACGTTGCCAGCCGAGGTCGAGGTCGGCGTCGGCAATCAGGCGACCGGGGATTCTTCGAGGCTGAAATCCGTCATAGCCGCTCCAAATCTTATAGAGGAATTTCAAAGTGCAAGCACCTCTCCGAATTTACTGAGCAAGACGGAGGTCTTAGGTGGCTGAAGGCCGTACCCGTAGGACGCCCAGGCAAAGGAGACGCCACACGCGCACGCGCACGCTGCGTCATCCTCCCTGTCTCCGATGTAGAGAACCTTTGGCGACGGCGCGATTCTCAAATCGTCGAGAGCACGGCGGAGCGGCAGGCCCGACGCTTTCGACGAGCGGCAATTGCCGGGATGAATGACCGTGCGGAAGTATGGGCGAATACCGGTGCCTTCGAGCATTAACATCGCGAGATCGCCTGAAAGACTCGTAACAACGCCCATCGGTACGCGCTTGTCGTTGAGAATTTCTAAAGTCTTACGAACACCTGCGTACAGTTCGAGATCGTCAATGCACTCCCGGCACTTTCGCACAAGCGAAGCCTTGGAGACACCCCGACGTGCGGCCATCGTGATAAGTGATTCTCCTCGGCGCAAGTTTCGCTCCAAGTCAGCCGCGAGTGTGGCATTTCCAGCGCTGAGCACCCCAGAGTACCAAGGGATACTGTTCCAGATTGTTCCATCTAGATCGACGAGGATAGCTGATTGAGCCATCGTCTGTACCCGTCCACATCGGCAGAGCTCTTCGGAAACGCCACTGACGGCACCTTCGTTTCCGAAGTGATCTGCTCGTTCCCCGTGGTCTCTTCTGAGCCGTTGCTCTCAAATGTTGCGACGCTCTTCTTCTGTTCGAGCGCGAACCGAAATGCATTCATCGCGCCGCCAGTCAGGGAAGACTGCGAAACCAACACCCCCCGCGACAAGGCGACTATCACCTTGTTCCGCTTGCGCAATGTCAAAGCGGAAGCCGACGTGCCGAAGGCGAACTCGCTAACGAAAACTCCGCCCTTGTACTCAAGGAGCGAATTCCATAGCGGCCGATTCTCGGGCGGGAACGGACGATCAAGACCACCGGGCATGACGCAAATGGTCTGGCCGCCGCACTCGAAGGCGGTTCGATGGCCGACGGTGTCGGCACCGAGTGCGAATCCGGACGCGATAATGAATCCGGTTGCGCATGCATCCTTTACGAATTGCCGATGGAGATGTGAATACGGCTCCTGAATCTTCCGCGAACCTACACACGCCACGACTCTTTCACCGTGAAGAATCTTTGCGTTGCCTCGCACGTAGAGAACAGGGACAGGATGTGGGCTAGCGAGAAGGTTCGGGGGGTAATCAGGATCACCATACGTCACGATGCTGGCACCGTGCCGCCGTGCGGTATCGAGTTGCTTCTCCGCTCTTTTTGCGCACTCCTCAATGACTCCAGGTGGCATCTTGGTTATTTCTTTACGGAGTTTGTCGCCAATTTTTCCCTTGAGGGGGAGCAGCGCCGGGTCTTTAATGACATCTCGTGGCGAGATTCCCGCATTCCATAGCAGCTTGAATTTTTGCGGCCCAAATCCTTTTAACGCGTCAAGGACGTACAGTGCCGCCAAGGACTCTTCGGTCAAATCGGTCTTGATAGATGGAATATCCACGTCCTCGCCCCGAAGTCATTATCGCTGCTACGGCCTCTGCGCGCGTGTAGAGGGGAAGTGTACGCATGTGCCGCATCGTATCGATGCCATTGTAATGCTCGCCGAACCGTTATCCGAAAGCAATTGAACTGTTTAGTAGCGCGAGGAGATTGCCTAGCGTGTCGCGGCGTCAGTGCCTGTGCGCGCGAAACTCGGCAAGCCTCTCGGCGGCCATGCTCCCTTC
>DATFRB010000018.1:0-18938 GCA_035263625.1 Occallatibacter sp. | reverse complement strand
ATGAAAATCGCAACCTATAATCACCATGACGTTGGCTCCTTCCTCCGGGCCATGGCCTCTTACGCACAGCCAAATCTACCCGCTCGATCGGGCCAACGTCCTCATGCCATCAAAGGGCCGCACGCCTGGGGCCCCGCCCGCATTTGGCGGGGTAAGCGGCCCGAGGGATCTGTGGTTGCTCCTCGCCGCCCGGCCACAGACGCTAACTAAACCGGCCCCAGGTTTTGGGGCCGGCTCACCCAATGCGCCACCGCCCCATTCGCCATGGGGCGCAGTTCCCTGTGGAAATCTCACTCTAAAAAATCCTGTCAAGTAGGGAAGAAAAAGCGAAATACAAGCAACCGGCTTTATATCATAAGGTTATCTCATGTAAATTTACCCTGGAAAGTGGCCGATCCACTTTTCAACCCTGTTAGTCTTAACAATGAGGGAGAAAAGCCCTCTCAAATGCCCGCCAGACGCGGGCATTTCGCTCTTTTCGGGGCACGGCCGGAAGAGGGGATAAACTTACTACATATGTGTACGAAACTCACTACATATGTGTGCGAAACTTACTACAAAAACTGGTCACCGACAGCTCCAGACCCCGCAAAATCAAGCCGAAAACCCGACATTTTTGACCGGGAAGAGTGCTCCTCCCCCTTCCCCTGCGGACGATGCCAAACGATTACCGCGCTCCGGGCCTGTTAACCAGAAAATAAATACCCCCCACCCCCCTCTCCTGTAACCCCTTTGGAATGTGAGGGGCAAAAAGGGGGCAAAATGGTTAACGAATTGATAATAAATAACTTGCCTCAATTTCCAAATGTGCCCAAAACGCCACTTTTTTGCCCCAAATCGCCACTTTTTTCACCCATTTTGCAGGTCTGATTAGGAGAATTGGAAACCCGGCGCGTCTCGGACACAGCTCTAGCTGATCCTGCGTCCCGTAATCGAGAGGTTCGTCTTCCCCAGCCGGCTCACCTGGCCGTCCGGATCCACCAGCACCGTCTCTCCGGCGTGCTCGCGGTTCGCGAATGTCGGCCTCGGGCGCGAGGGACGCAACCGCTGTCCGGCAGGGCGCGCAAAGATAATCCGGTCGAGACCGCACATCCATGCGATCAGCACCGCCAGGGAAACGGCGGCAAGGGCGAGGTGGTCGGAAGCAGTAGGAAGCATGGGTTTTAAGGGGAGACCCGGATCGTCAGGGCCTTAGCTCCAACAGATGCTTACCCCCGCGACCATGGTTGCCGGCTCCCCGAAAAAATGTCGCCCCGGCGACATTCGCCGCTTGCCGTGGCTGAGTGGGCCACGGAGTCATCCGCCCGCCGTCGGGACCATCGCTTACAAGTGCAACTCTCAGTCGGCCCGGTGCTTCAGGCCCCGAACCTGCGCGCAAGTCCGGGGCCTGCTCTTCACGGTTACTGTCCGCTGCCCTGGTCAGGATGCACGGTCAGGTAGATCGAGTTCCCATGCGTCCACACCAGCAGCAGCAGGTCCTGCCCGGCGGGCGCCGAGTGCACCATGCTCGCGAACTGGTCTGCCGAGTTCACCGGCTTGCGGTTCACTTCCTGGATCACGTCGCCGGGCGTAATGCCCGCGTCGTCGGCCGGGCTGCCCGAGCGCACATCCCCAACCACAATGCCCTTCACCTGGTCGGGAATGTTGAACTGCTGCCGGGACTGCTGGTCGAGGTTGCCGACCGAGATGCCGATCGTCCCCTTGTTCGTGCCGCCTTCGCCTTCGTTTTCTGCCTGCTCGCCCTTGCCGTTGAACTCGCCCACTGTCGCGTTCACGGTCATCGGGCTCCCGTTGCGCACCACGCCCAGCTTGATCGCCGTCCCGGGGGTCATCTCGCTCACCTGCAGCTGCAGGCTGCCCGAATCGCTCACCTTCTGCCCGTTGAGCTCCGTCACCACGTCGCCCTGCTTCAGCCCCGCGCGGCTCGCGGGAGAATCAGGAGTGACCTGCGAGACGATGGCGCCGGAGGCGTCCTTCAGCCCGAAGAAGTGCGCGTTTGCGGGTGTCACGCTGCCGATGCTGATGCCCAGGTAGCCGTGCTCCACCTTGCCGTGCTTGATGATCTGGTCGGTGGTCGCCTTCACAAGCTGCGACGGAATCGCGAATCCGGCCCCGGCGAACGCGCCGTTGTTGGTGATGATGAACGTGTTGATCCCGACAAGCTCGCCCCGCGCGTCCACCAGCGGTCCGCCTGAGTTGCCGGGGTTGATGGCCGCGTCGGTCTGGATGTAGCCGCCGGGCTTGCGGGCGTTGTCACTGTAAGGATTGGGCCGGTTCACGGCGCTCACGATGCCCCGCGTCACCGAGAACTGGAAGTATCCGAACGGGCTGCCGAACGCCAGCACCGTCTGCCCCGGCTCAAGCTTGGTGGAGTCGCCCCACGTGATCGGCGCAAGGTCGTTCGCGTTGATCTTGATCACCGCGAGGTCCGTCAGCTTGTCCGTCCCGACCACCTTCGCCGGAAGCACCCGGCGGTCGTTGAGCGTCACGCTGATCTTGGTCGCCCCGTCCACAACGTGGTTGTTGGTGATGATGTACCCGTCCGGCGAGACGATCACGCCCGAGCCCACCCCGTGCTCAAGCTGCGGCCGCTGCGGCATCTGCTGCCCGAAGGGACTGCCAAAGAACTGGCGCAGCCCGGGAGGCAGGTCCTGCAGAGGATTGCCGCCGCCCCCCTGCTGCTCGGCCTGCTCGCCATCCGCGTGCGCGGTCACGGCCACGTTGACCACCGACGGGGTCACCCTCGAAGCCACCGCCTCCATGGCGTGATCAAGCGCCGTAAGCGCCGAAATGCTGCTTTCGTCGAGGGGCGGCGGAGCGCTTGCCGAAGCCGCACTCACCCGGCCGTGGCCGACAAACAGCGACGCACCCAGCGCAAAGGCGCCCACAATGGCCGCCGGAACGCCGAGCTTTTTCGTGGTTGCTATTAAATGATTAGTTGTTTTGGGCATCATATTTTCTCCAGGAGTGCTTGTTGTTCGTTGTCCTTGAACTGGCGTGCAGAGGGCTGCGCGCGGGATCGGTTCTAAATCTGAATGACAAGCCACCCGTCCGGTGTGCGGACGACGGCGAACGCGGTGCGGATGATCGTGGCCGGCGCGGGCTGCCTGGCTGCGTGCTTCGCGCCTTGCTGAATCTGTTGAGGCTCGATAGGCCGCCAGACGGGCTCGAAGGCGATGACCACCTGCGGCGGCAAGCCGATGTCGGACCAGTCCGCCATCACCAGCAGAGCGCCATTCTGAGGCAACGGAGTCCTGAGGCTGGCGAGCCGGATGGCGGGCTTCGCTTTGTGCGCGGCCACATGATTCTGAACGGCATGGCGGGCCACAGCCGGTTGAACAGGCTGAGCATGTCCGGACTCGCCGCCGGCCTGCGGAACCACGGCCTTCACGAACCGCGGACTGCCCCCCAGCTCGCGGCCGAGCTCATTCGCATCGAGCGGAGAAACGATCGCCCGCTGCTCGGGCTGCACAGCCGGCGCAAAGCTGACCACCTGGGGAGCGCGAGCCAGCACGAGCGCACAGCCTAGCGCGCCTGCGACGAGACTGCCCGTGGCAGCAATCGCCGTGCGCCTTCCCATCGACCGGGCCGGCTCGCTCAGAATGCGCTGAACGCGGCGGACGAGTTCGGGCCTGTGTTCCCACGCGCCCAGGATGAGAGAAAAGCTCCGGCGCAGAAGCGAAACCTCGGCGAGATGGGTGAGGCACAACGCGTACGCCTTTCGGCCGGGAAGCGACCGCAGAACGCTGTCGTCGCAGGCCAGTTCGCGCTCCGCGCAGAGGCGGCGCTCCACCCACGCAAGGGCCGGGTTAAGAGGGAAGAGAACCAGGGCAAATTTCTGAATCAGGTTGGTCCAGTCATCGGCGCGGCGCAGGTGCTCCATTTCATGGATCACGACCTGCTGAAGCTCGGCCGGGGTGAGCCTCTCCGGAACACCGTCGGGGAGAAGAATCCGCGGCTGGAAAAAGCCCAGCACGCTGGGTCGGGCGACCTGGCCGGAAACGCAAAGCCGGACCGTTTCGCCATTGTGCTGAAGCAGCGGAACCAGCTCCAGAGCCGGCTCCATCGGAACTGCGCTCTTGCCAAGCCTGCGAAGGTGAACGGCTCCCGCAATCAGCTGCCAAGCGCGGAAAGCCGAGGCCGCAAGCCAAACCGCAGCGAACGCAAGGCTCCAGAGCGGATTGAGATGGAACGAATGCCTGCCGACGGCCTCCGCCGGGGCGCCGGGCCCGCTGGCCAGGAACGGAACCACGTGGAGCAGGGCCAGCAGGATGAAGACGTTGAGCCAGATGACGGAGCGCGCCGAAGCGCTGAGGCCGGAAAACACGCGCAGCGCCACCCAGACACCCGCGGCCAGCACCGCACCCTCCCACACGGCCGCAACCAGGGCGCCGGTCGCTGCGGCCGACAAGTTGAGCGCGTGGAACAGGAGCCCGTTCATCTTTCGACCTCCTCGGCTTCATCCGGCAAGCTGGCGATTGCCTCCTTCAGGCGGCGCAACTCGTCCGGGGAGATCTCGTCATCCCCCAGAAGGCTTAACAGCAAACGTTCGCGGGAGTTGCCGAAGAAGCGCTGCAGAATGTGGCGCACCTCGGAGCGGCTGGCCTCCTGCTCGGCCACGCTGGCCAGGTAAAAGAAGGCGCGGCCCTCCTGGCGGTGGGTCACGTAGCCCTTTTGCTCAAGAATGCGGATGGTGGTGAGAACCGAAGTGTAGGCCAGGGTCGATTCCTCCGCCGTTGCTGCGACCATTTCGGCCACGCTCGACTCCCCGCGGGTCCACAGGACCTTCATCAGCCTCAGTTCAGCCTGCGTGAGCGTGATGGAGCGTTTCGGCGGCATTTTTTCTGGTTTGGACTGCCTTCTGTCCAGCTACGATCGTTTCGACGTCCTACTAATAATTTAGTTAGCAGGGCGTCCCAGGTCAAGCCGTGGGATCAGAAGTTCACGGCCGAGGGGAACCGGGGAACGACCGGCAATGCGGCTATTAGGTTGCGCGTGTAGGGGTTCCGGGGGTTCAGGAACAGGTCGGGCGTGTTGCGGCACTCGACGATCTCACCCTGATTCATGACCGCGACCCGCCCGCTGATCGCCGCTACGGAGAGCAGGTCGTGAGAGATATAGAGGATACCCATGTTCAGCGTGCGGCTCAGAGTGGCGAAGAGCTCGAGAATCTCCGCCTGGGTGACAATGTCGAGGGCGCTGGTCGGCTCGTCGGCGATGAGCAGCGGCGGCCGGTGAAGGATCGCCATCGCAATCAGGACCCTCTGGGCCTGCCCGACGCTGAGCTCGGAAGCATAACGGCGGAGAAGTGCGCGGTCCGAAGGCAGGCTGACACTCTCGAGCGTTTCCGCGATCGCATGATCGCGCTCATCGCGCGTGCCGCCGCGGCGATGAATGCGCCAGGCCTCTTCAAGCTGTGTGCCGATGCGCAGGACGGGATTGAGCGCCGCGATCGGGCTTTGCAGCACCAGGGAGATCTCGCGCCCGCGAAGCCTGCGCAGTTCGCGCTCTTTTAGTTCGGTCAGGTCGCGGCCCTGAAAGCGAATGAAGCCTTGCGTCCTGCCGCGCTTGAGGTGAAGCAGCCGCAGGATGGCGAGCGCAAGCGTGCTCTTGCCGCAGCCGCTCTGACCCACAAGCCCGAGAATCTCCCCGCGCCGCACCTCGAGCGGCACATCGCGCAGCGCATTGGGATTGCCCGGATACCCGGCCGAAATGCGGAGCGAAAGAAGCGGTTCGCCGTCCATCATCGCCTTCCTGCAACCTGGGTATCGAGAGTGAGCTGTTCGATGTTCCACCAGACCTGCGGGCGCAGCGCAACCGGAGACGCGTTGTGCACGTTGGGCGACACGGCAGAAAGCGACTCCTTGTTGACCAGGTAGATAAAGGGCTCCTCGTCCCAGACGATCTGCTGCACGCGATCGACGGCTTGCTTGCGCTTCCTGTAGTCGAGGCTCGATGCCTGGAAGCGCATGAGGCGATCGATCTCGGCCTCCCACGCCGTCGCAGGCGACTTCTGGCTGGGATTCCACTGGTGGTTTTCTTCCGAGCTGAGCCAGGCGCTCATCTGCGCGTTCGGGTCGAGCTCGTCATTCACGAATCCGAGAAGGCAAGCCTCGTAGTTGAATGTGCGGGTGATGCGTTCGATGAGCGATGGGAAGTCGAGCGTGACGACGTTGACGCGGATGCCGATGCGCCGAAGATCCAGTTGGATCATGGCTGCCATGTCTTCGCGAGCCTTGTTGCCGGAGTTGGTGATCACCGAGAACTCGACGGGCTGTCCGGCGCGGTCGTGGAGGATGCCGCCCTGAAGCCGGAAGCCGTCCTGCGCGAGGAGTTCGAGCGCGAGGTTGGGATCGAAACGATGCGGCTGAAGGCTCGCGTTGAACCAGAGCCTGTTGGCCGGAGAAACCCAGCTGACTGCAGGCCGCGCGTGGCCGCGATAGACTACGCGGGCAATGTCGTCGCGGTTGATGGCGTGAGAGATTGCCTGGCGAAATCGGGTCGACGTAAACCACGCCTTCTTGTATGCGGGAATCGGCGCGGCAGGAACCTGGTTGAACCAGATCTGCTCGGAATCGAGGCCGACCCCGTTGTCGACGGCAAATTGCGGCGCGCGGGCGCGAAGACGCTCAAAGTTCTCGGCGTCGAGCGAGCCAATCAGGTCGATCTCTCCGCGGACGAGGCGCAGAACCTCGAGATCGCGGTTTTGCTGGATGTCGAGGCGGACCGAGTCAATGTACGGCAGCCGGCGTCCCGCCGAATCGCGCTTCCAGTAGTTCGCATTGCGCTCGAGCAGCACGTAGGATCCCGACTTGTTTTCCGCCACGTAGTAAGGGCCGAGAACAGCCATTTCGTGGAGCGGAGAGCGCGCGGATTCAATGGCAACCTGATCGAAGAGCTTGTCGAGGCCGACAAGCGGAGCAGGGAACGTGATGGCGATTCGGTCATCGCCGGTGATCCGCGAAACGGCCTTACCGCCGCCGGCTCGAAATGCATCGCCGGCGGGCGAATGCAAGGCAGGATCCATTAAGCGACCGACCGTATATGCGACGTCGGCGGCTGAGAAGGGCGTGCCATCGGAAAAGCGAACCCCTTCGCGGAGGGTGAAGGCAATGGTCCGGCCGTCGGCGCTGACCTTCCACGCCGATGCGAGCTCCGGCTGAAGCTGCTGCGTCTTGCGGTTCAGGCGCACGAGCACGCCGCCGGTCAGATAGCGTACCGCTTCGGACGGATCGTCGGAGACCATCAGGGGGTCGAACGTCTTGGGCTGTGCGCCAATGCAAAACCGAAGCTGGCTGCCGGCCTCTGCGCGGGCGCTCCCCATGAAGAGGAGAAATGCAATCGCGGCAAGCAGCGAACGTTCTCTTAAGCCCATAACTCACCTCTCTCGAGCGCAAGCTGAAATGCTCCGATCGTCAGGACGAGCAGGATGAGCGGCACAAATTGCGCTGGCTGCGAATTGAGTGCGGAGTAGCCCTCAAGTTCCTTGAGCAGGCTTCCCCACGAAGGCAGCGGTTCGGCCACGCCAAGGCCGAGGATGCCGAGATTGGCTTCCGCCAGGATGAAGACCGGAATCGAAATCCAGAATTGCGCGCGCAACGCCGGATTCAGGTTGGGCAGGACGTGGCGCCATAGCAGGCGCGCGCCGCCGCTCCCTGACGCTCGCGCAAGCAAGACCATTTCGGAGTTCGAGAGCGTGCGGGCATCCGCGCACAGGACGCGCGCCGCGCCTGCCCAGCCGAGAAAGCCAAGCAGCGCGAAGGTGATGGAAACGGAGGCCAGGGGCGGCACGTTGAGAGGAAGCAATGCGCGCACCGTGATCAGAAGGAAGAGCCATGGCATCGCGAGGACAAGATCGGCCGCGGCCATCACCAGGCTTTCGAGCCAGCCGCCAACGAATCCCGCAACCCCGCCGATGACGCCGGCAAGTAGCGTAGCCAGCAGCGCCGCCGCTGGTGCCAGAATCAGCGATACTCGAGTGCCGTAGAGAACGCGCGAGAAGCGGTCGCGGCCGAGGTCGTCGGTGCCGAGCGGATGCTGCCGCGAGCAGGCGGCGTCAGGCGTGTCGCGGAATTGATCCGCGTAGGATGCCGGTGCGAGCCGCGGCGCGAACAGGCATGCGGCGGCCATCGTCGCAAGAAACAGAATCGAGGCGGCGCGGACGGCTCTCATGCATTGCCCTTCCGAATGGCTCCGGCCACGAGGTCCATGCCCGTGTTTGCGATCAAGGTGATCAACGTAACGATCATCGTCAGATTCACGAGCAACTGGAGGTCGCGGCTGAGCGCGGCCTTCCACGCAAGCTGGCCGATTCCGGGCAGGTCGCAGAGAACCTCAACGGGGATGCATGCCGCAAGCGCCATCGACACCGACACGCCGAAAAGCGCGAGAATCTGCGGCGCCGGCACAGGAAGAATGTGGCGGAAGACGAGACGGAGCTCGCCCGCGCCCCGGGCGCGCGCGCTGAGCACATGCGGAAGCGATGCGCTGCGCGCGAGAAGATTGCGCGTGAACTGGTAGACCTTGGGAAAAACGATGAGCCCGACGGCGAGCCGCGCCGGAGCCCGCGCGAGCACAAAGAGAATGGCCAGCATCGCGGCAGGAACCGAGAGAATCACGCTCGCGAATGCCCACGAAGCCCAATGGACGATGCGGAACGGGGCAACGATCGATGCAAGGCTAAGTCCGAGGCCAAGCGTCCATGCGAGCGCCAGGCCGGCGGCCATGGATTTTGCGGTTTCAGGAACACGCTCGGCAAGCAGTTGCCGAATGGGTTCGTGGAGCGCGATGGAAGTCCCGAGATCGCCGCGCACGAGGTTACGCCAGTATTCGACATAAAACGCGCCGAGGTTCTGGTTTTCGATCGCGGAAGCGCGCAGGGCAGCATGGCTTTCGGCGCTCAGGCGCGCATCGAGGTCTTCTTCATCGACGCCGTATCCCGGAGCGAGGCGAACCAATGTGGCTCCGAGAAATCCGCCCAGCACAAGGACGAGCGCCAATCGTGCCGCGTGATGGAGAAGTCTGTGCATCTGCTTCCGCCTCAACCCAGTTCCGCGGCAAGAACAGCCCGGTCCCTGCCGCCCAGAAATTCGTAGTGGCGCCGCTTTGCTGCATACATGGCGCGGTCCGCCTCGGCCAGAAGCTGTTCGGCGTCGATTCCGTCGTGGGGATAGAAGGCCGCGCCGAGGCTGAGCGAAAGGAACGTTGCGCCGCACATGTCGCGCCCGGCCCGCTGGGCAAGGTCGCTGAACGCCCCGGAGCGGTCGCCGACCGCCGCCGGGGTCATGTTGGGAGAGACAATGACGAATTCATCCCCGCCCATTCGCGCGACGTAATCGTACTCGCGGCACATGGACGTAAGGGACATTGCGAATTGCTTGAGCACCTTGTCGCCTGCCAGGTGGCCGAAACGATCGTTGATCTGCTTGAATCCGTCGAGGTCGCACACCATCACGGCAAGCGATGAGCCTTCGCGCCTGCACCGGGCCAGCTCCTGCTCGAGGTGCAGCGAAAGTGCGCGCGCATTGGCGATCCCGGTCAGGTAATCGATGGTGGCGGAGCTCTCGGCCTCGCGGTACTTGAGGGCATTCTCAACGAACAGCGCTACGCGGGAACTGATGACCTGAAGAATGCGCAAGTGGTCGCTGCTGAAGGCATCGACGGCGGTCTGGTAGAGGGCGAGAACGCCGACCAGCCCTGTAACGCCCTCCAGCGGCACAACCAGCGCGGAGCGCGGCTCGGAGGGGTTCTTGGGGTCGTGGACGAAGCCCTTCTCTACCGCCGGGTTGCCGTTGATGATCGGCCGCACGTTCTGCGCCACCCACCCGCAAAGGCCGGTCCCAATCGGAATCTCGAGCGACGCCAGCTGGCGAAAGTGGTCGCCGGCCACGAACTCGGGCAGAAGCATATCGCCTTTGCGAAGGAACGCCACAATCGAGTCATAAGGCACCAGCTTGCGCAATCGCATCGCCGCCAGCGAAAGCGTCTCGTCGAGGCTCAGCGAGTTGCCGAGGTCCTGGCTCAACTCGAAGAGCGTGTGCGCTTCCTGCCGCGCCGAAGCGATCGAACTTAAGAAGTCCGTCTCCTTCGCGCGGCTCGCGGGATCCTGGGCAAAACCCGCGCCGGGCCGCTCGCCGCGCTCGACAATCTGCGAGTAGCTCAGCCCGCTCTGCGACTGGGCCCCCATGCTGGTGCGGGCGATCTCTTCGAGTTCAAGGTAGCGGTGCTGGAGAATCTCGACGACTTTCGGATCGAACGACTTGCCGGACTCGGCCGCGACCTGGTTCATAGCCTCCGCCAGGGGAAGAGCCTTGCGGTATTGGCGATCCGAGGCGAGCGCATCGAGGCAGTCCACCGTGGCCAGGATGCGTGCGCCGATGGGAATCTCCTCGCCCTTCAGGCCATCGGGATAGCCCTCGCCGTTCCAGCGCTCGTGATGGGAGCGCACGATCGGGGCGACGGGATAGGGGAACGCGACCTTCTCGAGGATCTCCGCACCCACAATGGGGTGGATCTTCATCTTCTCGAACTCTTCCGGAGTGAGCCGCCCCGGCTTGTTGATGATGTGATCGGGAACTGCCAGCTTGCCGATGTCGTGCAGCAGGGCGGCGGCCCGGAGGGCGTCCATCTCCTCCTCGTTCAGGCCCATTGCCTTGGCGATTTCGACTGCGTACGTTCTTACGCGGTGCAGGTGAGAGTGCGTCGTGTGGTCCTTGGCGTCGATGGCCAATGCCAGGCCCTCGATGGTGCGCAGGTGGAGCGCGCAGACCTCCTCCACGTGCCGCCTCTCTGCCTGCACGTGCATCTCCTCGATCTCAACGCGCTTCTTTTCGTCTTCCAGCCGGCCAAGGTAGAGGTGGTAGGAGCGGTAGATCCAGTACATGATGGGCAGCACCAGCATCGCGCTCTGCCAGCCGATGTAGCGCATGGAGAAGTGGACCAGGCCCACGACGGCGGCGCCGATCAGGTAGAACGGCAGCGACCAGAAGTACGTTTCGTACCAGATCTGACGCAGGGACCGGCCCTCGCACAGCGCAATGATCACCGCAACCAGGGAGGTGTTGCCCGCGAAGTAAACCAGCCCGGAGATGATCAGAAGCAACGGCAAGCTGTTTTTAAGAAACCCCGAAGCCAGGTGATACGCGTAGTAGGTCGCGAAGATGGCGATGCTGTTGCTGCAGACATTGAACGCGACCTGGACAGGTTCCGGACGCTTCTTCGCGCGCCAGGTGCACTGCACGAACACGGCGGAGCACCCGATGAGGAGCGTCTCGGAAAGAGACAGTTCGAGTGTCGACAGCAGCACAAAGAGAAAATGGACCGAGAGTGTGCTCTCCATGCCAGGCAGCTTGACCTTCATGGTGGAGGCGAGCACGGCGATTACGACATAGCAGACCAGCTTGAGAAGGTCGGCCGAGCGCCAGTGCAGAAGGGCGAACCCGAGGACGCCGATTCCGGACGTGACCACGGCGGCAATGAAGATCTTCGCCCGGATTGGCAATTCAAGGTTCACCGCTCGGCTCCCATGCCGCATACCGCCGCGCCCGGCGGAGAGTTTGAACCGGCGCCAAACGCGTGCGCGCGACGCGAAGGCAGCGTCCCAGTGCTGCCCAGACCCCTGCTATGCCGCGCGGCAATACGCACTAGCGCACCCGCAGGCCACGCGGAGCGCTGAAGCACTGGTGGATTCATCGGCCCGGCCGTGAACCGCATGATGGAACAAAGGTGTTAGCGCTCGATACGCCGCATTCCGGTTCCGTTGCGGGAAGTCCGGTTGCTGCGGAGTTGTTTTTTCAGCCCAAATGCGACAAACCCCTCGTATCCCCCACAAGGGTTATTACTTGCGGTCCTAAACGATTTCTAAGAATCCGACGATGACGACCTTAATCGCGTGAGAAGCCTCTGAATGAGGTCGCTCACCATAGACGGGGTCTGTTCACGCATCGCGGCTTTTCTGAGGTGTCGAACAGCAAACGCAAAGTGCGGGATCACAGCCGGGGCTGCTGAAAGGTGACAGCCCCGGAGTCATGTTTCCCGAATACGAAAGGAGAGTCGGGCCCGGCGACGCGGGTGCGACGAAGGAGAACCCATGATCAAACGAAAGCCAGTGAAGAGCGCGGTGTGGGGAAAGTCGATCCTGCTCGCTCTCTCGCTTTTGCTGTGCGCCGAAGCAGCCTCTGCCCGCACGCACAAATTTTCCCGCGATCTGCAGAAGCTGAAACCATCCGACAAGGTAAACCTTATTGTGCAGTTCAGGAAGGTTCCTTCCTCGACTGACCACAAGAAGGTCCTGCACTACGGCGGGAAGATGACGCGCCAATTCCGGTTCGGGAACGGCGTGGCGTACAAGTCCGTCCCTGCTCAGGTCCTGACTGAACTGGACAACAACCCTAACGTGCTTCATGTTTCGCCTGATCGCCCGGTCTACAGCATGGGCACCAGCCCCACGCCGCAGGCCCAGCTGGACTATCACAACGAAACGATGAATGCGGCTTACGCCTGGGCTCAGCGTCTCAATGGCTCCGGCATCGGCGTGGCAGTGATCGACAGCGGAGTGGCCAGCGTAGACGACCTCACCGCTTCCCACGTGGTCTACAGCCAGGACTTTGTCGGCGACAACAATGGCAGCGCAGCGGACGTCTTCGGACACGGCACGCACGTTGCCGGAATCATCGCAGGTAACGGAAAGGACTCCCGGGGATCCGCGGACAAGTACACGTTCCACGGCATCGCCTCCGGCGTCAATCTCATCAACCTCCGCGTTCTCGACAACAACGGAGGCGGTGACGACAGCTCGGTGATCGCTGCAATCGAGGCTGCCGTTCAGCTGAAGGACAAGTACAACATCCGCGTCATCAACCTGTCGGTAGGCCGGGGCGTATTCGAGAGCTACACTGTCGATCCGTTGTGCCAGGCCGTCGAACAGGCGTGGCAGGCGGGCATCGTCGTGATTGTCTCGGCCGGGAATGAGGGACGCAACAACACGGCCGGAACCAATGGCTACGGCACCATCACCGCGCCCGGCAACGATCCGTACGTGCTGACCGTGGGCGCAATGAACACCCTGGGAACGGCGGACCGCACCGACGACATTCCCACTACGTATTCTTCGCGCGGTCCGACACAGCTCGACCAGGTTGTGAAGCCAGACCTCGTGGCTCCGGGCAACCTGATCGTCTCGCTCTATCAGCCGGGAGAAACACTGGACCAGGAGAATCCCGGCAACGAAGCTCCGTTGTCGCTCTATCAACCAGGGAACAGCGGAAAATCGCAGAGCTATTTCATTCTCAGCGGCACCAGCATGGCTGCGCCGATGGTGAGCGGAGCGGCGGCCCTGTTGCTTCAGCAGAATCCGTCGTTGACGCCCGACCAGGTGAAGGCGCGGCTGATGCTGACCGCTTACAAGAACCTGCAGCCGTTCAGCACGATTACTGATCAGACGAGCGGCGTCACCTACAACCTGGCGGCCGATATCTTTACCGTGGGTGCGGGCTATCTTGACGTCCAGGCGGCGCTCGAGAACACCGACCTGGCTCCGGCCACTCTGGGCAGCGCACGGTCTCCGTTTGCCCAGGTCGACAGCGACGGCAACGTCGTGATCGCGAACGGGTCTCCGACCGTCGATGCCAACGGCATCGTCTGGGGGACCGGAATCGTGTGGGGCACGGGTATTGTCTGGGGGACCGGGATCGTCTGGGGAACCGGTATTGTCTGGGGCACCGACACGGCCGGCGACTCGGTGGTCTTCTCTCCCAACAACCTGGCGGGTGAAGGCATCGTTTGGGGAACGTCTCAGGACCAGGCTGACGGCATCGTCTGGGGCACGGGGATTGTGTGGGGAACCGGCATCGTCTGGGGAACCGACTCGACTGCCGCAGAGAGCTTGATACTCGGGGACAGCAGCAGGAAGTGAATTGACGGGCCTGAATTCAGCAGCCGGTTGCGCGCGAACCCGCTACCGGCTGCTCTTTTTTTTGGTTCTCCGTGGGTGACCCTTCGATTGGCTCACTGAGCCGGCGGCCCGTCGTTGCTATTTCACCTGCATGGTCCTCAGGTAGCGCGTCAGGTTGCTGATTCTGAGCACCCTGTCTTGCATTGAGACGGCATTCAGCGTGGCAAACACGTGACCCCAGGCCGGCATCACGGCATCCTTTTCTTCCTTTCCAAAGCTCAGCACCGAGATCACGTGGGATTCGGGATACCTGCCGCCGTGGGTCTTCGCCAGCGTGGTCAGGTCCGTTGGAGAGGAGCTGAGAGCCCCGGCCAGCGGTCCGTGGCCGCGGCCGTCGGCGCCGTGACACGCCGCGCAATAATTCGTGTACATCAGCTTTGCATCGGTTGGATCGATCCGGTTCACCGGAATGACGACCGTCTTCTCGCCTGATTTTGCATAGCCGGTAGCCGCGATGAGCAGCGTGGCCGCGATCAGTACGTAGCGCTTCAACATAAATTCCTCGGTTCTGGACGAGATAGGTCCGAAGAGCAATCTACGCCCCCCGCCGAGTATCGCGGCAGTGACGGCACTCACACGCAAGTGGCTCGGCCGGAGATCAGTTTCAAGATGAGATGGATGCGAGCAGAGCCTCAATCTCCGGCCGCAGCCTTTCGGGATCGGTCGACGGGCCATGACGGCTCACCACCCCGCCCGCGCGATCGACGAGAAACTTGGTGAAGTTCCACTTGATGCGCTCGATGCCGAGGAATCCGGGCTTTGCCGATTTGAGGAGCCGGAACAGCGGGTGCGTGTTCCCGCCGTTGACATCGATCTTGGCGAACACCGGGAAGCTGACGCCGTAGTTCCGCTCGCAGAACTCGCCGATCTCCGCGCTTGTGCCGGGCTCCTGCGCGCCGAACTGGTTACAGGGGAATCCCAGTACCTCCAGGCCGCGCGCGTTGTAATCGCGATAGAGCTGTTCCAGGGCGGCGTACTGCGGGGTGAAACCGCAGCGGCTCGCGGTGTTCGCAATAAGGAGCACGCGTCCGCGAAAGTACCCTAGCTTGAGCGCCTGGCCGTCGAGAAGGTCGGCGGAAATCCCGTAGAGGCCCGATGTGCCGGTCGCCATCGTCACGGCCCTCCACACTATAAGGATGTCATGTGCGGCGTTGGCGCGTCTAAGGATCGTGCTGCGCACAACAGGAAACAAGATGGGCCGCCGTCGCCCCGCTCCGGTCCTTTAGACTGGGGGCTGAGCTCTTTTTATGTGCCCGGCCGGTACCGGCGGGACGGGGGAAGTGCCTGAGCTCCGCCGTGGATTCCAATCCACGCCCATTTTTGGGAACCCGGCGGGTTTGGGCGCGATGGGCGCGGTCCAATATAATCAAACTTTCCTCGAGGCAGCACAGATTTTTCGAGCAATGAGGGTGTGCATATTCTTTCCGTGAACTTGATCCATGGACCGCACCAGGTTGATGCGCGCTTGCCGAAGGGGAATCCCGCGGCGAATCTGCGGCACATTTTCTCCCCACGCGCCCTCCCGCTTCTGGCCCGTCTTGCCCGTACATCGCTGTTGATCGTGCTGGCCCTGATTCCCGTCGTGGCGCTGGCGCAGCAATCCACCTCCATCTTTGAAATCCGCGTCATCGGCAACCGGCGCATCCCCAAGGAAACCGTCCTGGCGCGCATGTTCACGCACGTGGGCGAGCAGTACGATCCGGTTTCGATCGAGCGCGATTTCAACTCGCTTTGGAACACCGGCTACTTCGAGAACCTGCGCATCGAGCGCGAGGACAGCGAGAAGGGCGTCATCCTGAACGTCTATGTACAGGAGAAGCCCACGATCCGCGAGATCAACTACAAGGGCCTGAACTCTTTTTCCCAATCCGATGCTCTCGACCGGTTCAAAAAGGAAAAGGTCGGCCTTTCCGTCGAAAGCCAGTACGACCCCACGCGGATCAAGCATGCCGAAGCCGTGCTGCGCGAAATGGAGGCGGAACACGGCCACCAGTTTGCCACGGTAAGAACCGAAGTAAAGAACATTCCGCCGGCCTCGGTGCAGGTCAACTTCAGCATCAAGGAAGGCCCCACGGTCAAGGTCGGGCAGATCCGGTTCACGGGTAACACGCATATCGGCGCGCTGGCTCTGCGCCGCTCGATGAAGAACCTGAAACCGATCGGCATTCCCTACTCCATATTTCTCGAAAACCTGCTGGCCAAGACGTTCGACTCCTCGAAGCTCGAGGAGGACACTGAGCGCGTACGCCAGGCCTACCGCGACAAGGGCTATGCGAACGCGGCCGTCGAAGAACCGCAGACCCAGATCCGCGACCAGGGTGGACTGAACTGGTTCACGTTCCGCCCCAACAAGGGCAAGCGCATCGACATCCTGCTGCCCATCGAAGAGGGCGCACGCTACAAGCTCGGGACCATTACGTTCACCGGCAACAAGGCGGTGTCGAACACCAGGGCCCTGCGCGCGCAGTTCATCACCAAGGACGGGGAGTACTTCAACGCCACGGCGCTCCAAAAGGGCCTCGAGAACCTGAAGAAGGCCTACGGCGCCCTCGGCTACGTGAATTTTGCCGTCATTCCCAAGCCCGCCTACGACGACCAGAAGCACACCATCTCGTTCGACATGGACATCGACGAGGGCAAGCAGTTCTACGTTTCCCGCATCGAGTTCCAGGGCAATACGACCACGCGCGACAAGGTGATCCGCCGCGAGCTCCTGCTGGACGAAGGCCAGGTGTACAACTCGCAGCTGTGGGAGATGAGCCTGCTGCGGCTTAACCAGCTCGAGTACTTCGAACCGCTTCGCGTCGATCAGGACTCTGAAGCGCACCAGGATTCCGAAGCCGGCACCGTCGATCTGCTCCTCAAGGTCAGGGAGAAGGGCAAGAACTCCATCGGCCTGAACGGCGGCGTCAGCGGCCTTTCGGGCGCGTTCCTCGGCGTCAATTACCAGACCAACAACTTCCTCGGGCTTGGCGAGACGCTCAGCCTTCAGGGAAACCTGGGCAACGTCGGCCGCCAGTTCATGTTCGGGTTCTCGCAGCCCTATGTGCACAACCGCCCGCTGAACCTGGGCTTCCAGCTCTTCAACCAGAAGCAGGACTACAACGCCGCCAAGAACTACCAGACGACCACCGGCCAGGCGGCGAACCTGACCGCGGCGCAGCAGTCGCTGACGCAGAACTATAACCAGTCTTCGACCGGCATGAATTTCAGCGTGAGCTACCCGCTGCGGCGGCACTCCTTCCAGCGAGTGGGTTTCACGTATTCGCTGACCAAGTCCGACATTACGGCCTTCTCCACCGCATCGCAGACGTTCTTCCAGACCATCAGCTTCCGGTCGGGCATCCAGGGTGCGAACTCGCTCGCCGGCATCATCAACAGTTCGGCGTCCTTCAGCTACATTTTCAACACGGTCAACAACCCGTTGCGCCCGCGCACTGGCCGCGAATACACGGGCGTGTTCCAGTTCTCCGGCATCGGCGGCAACCTTCGCTATTTCTCGCCGTTCTTCGCTTACAAGAGCTACCGGTCGATGCACTACCTGAAGCCGTCGGATACCGGGCACAACGTCCTGGCACTGCGCGCGCAGATCGGGTATATCCAGGGCTTCGGCGGCGACGTGGCCCCGCCCAACAACCGCTTCTTTGCGGGCGGCGAGGCGGACGTCCGCGGCTTCGACATCCGCGGCGCGACGCCCTACGGATACGTGCCCACCCGCGTCAACGTGGTGCTCACAAATCCTGACGGAACCTGCGTGCCGCGCGATCCCAACAATCCGCAGCTCAACCAGTGCATCCAGGTGCCCCTGCCGATTTACGGGATCACCTCGATCGGCGGCGACACCAACCTGACCACCAACATGGAGTACAGGATTCCCATCGCCGGGCCGGTGGCGTTCTCGCTGTTCGACGACTTCAGCATGGACATGGCGATCAACGAAGGCCAGCTCAAGCAGAGCCCCGAGGGATTTGCCACCCTCACTGCGCCGCTTTACGGCTGCCCGGTCTACAACAACGGCTCCTGCCAGGGCGGCATCCCCGGCTCTGAAGTCGGATTCAAGAAGGACATTCACGTGGTGCCGGGCACCAACTATGTTCCGCGCATGTCTCTGGGTGGCGAACTCTCCGTCATCATGCCGGTCATCAATGCGCCGTTCCGGCTCTACTACGCCTATAACCCGCTGCGGCTCTACGAGCGGCCGTTCTGCGACCAGAACCTGACCGGTGGGAAAAACCAGAGCTGCAACACGCAGATCATTACGCGCGACCTGTTCCCGCCAGGCGGCGCCGGCGACTACACGTACGGGCAGGCCCTTCAGGGCTACGGCGCGCAGAACCTGTTCCGCGAGCCCCGAAAGACCTTCCGCCTGACGGTTTCGACTACGTTTTAGAGCACGGGCAGCGCAACCGCTTCCAGGCTCTAACGCTTCCCTTCCGGGGGAAGGGATTCTCCTCGCGCTGTCCCCGGCCTCAGGCTGGCCGGGACGCGCCAACCCCTGGAGTCAGACCTGATGCCAAACCCGGGAGCCAAACCCGGGAGCCGAACCTGGGTGCTAAACCTGATGCAGCTCTGGCCGCTCTGCTCTTGCACCACTTCCGGTGCATCCCAGCGATTTCTGTCAAGTCCCCTGCCCCGGCTGTGAAAATGTTGAAATCTCAACAAGCCGAAATCAGGCAGGCATTTGCCCTGTGGAAAAACTCCCGGAAAAAGTCTCCAGTGTTGGCCGATTCATTCTTCGGATCTGCTAGCCTTGAAATTAGAGTTGAGAAAAACCCCTCGTGGAGCCTGTCTCCCGAGGGGTCTTAATTTGCACGCGGACAACGGGCAGAAAAGGGATGTCGATCCAGCTGCGTCCAGGGCCTCAATCCCCATCGGGCCTTGGCGGCATCCTCGGTTCGCGTCATCTGACCGCCAAAGTGAAATACCCCCCTCCCCCCCCCTATAAATTTTCCTTAAAGTAAATATCGAGCGCCGGAGCGTCTTCGGC
>DATFRB010000017.1:0-9663 GCA_035263625.1 Occallatibacter sp. | reverse complement strand
CAAGCTCAAGCGATTCAAAATAAGTCACTTACCTGAATCCCGCAAGACCGGCCCATTCAGGCAGCCATGACCCTCCGCCACCGAACCGCGGCAACCTCCCCTCGGCACCGCAAACCCCACTTATCCCACCCGGGCGATATCCCCGTCTAATCGCACTATTCCTCTATATATATGATAAAAAAGACTTTATATCCCAACCTCGCATGGGCTTGCAGGTGGAATACACTCGACGGGAACGTGATTTCACTTCGAGGACCGTGCTTTGCGAACCCTTCGCTTCCCAGCCTTGGCTTCTGCCGCCCTCCTGATTGCCACCTCCGCTACTGCATTCGCGCAAAAGCTATCGACCGCGCCTCCCGGCGCGAACGCGTCTGTCAGCGAGCGCCGCGAGGCGATGAACGCGTTGTTCAAGCTGTACTGGGACGCCCAGCTGGAGCGCCAACCTGAATTCGCGTCCTCGATCGGCGACAAGCGCTTCAACGACAAGATCACCGACTACTCGGTGGGAGCTGAAAACGCCTGGCTGGCGAAGGAGCAGGACTACCTGATGAAGCTCGCGGCCATCGACCCCGACGGCTTCACAGATTCCGAGAAGACCAGCCGCGAGATCCTGCTGCGCGAGTTCACAAACGACATCGAGGCCTCGGAGTTCAAAGAGTGGGAGATGCCGGTCAACCAGATGGGCGGCATCTATTCGACCTATCCGCAGCTTGTGGCGCAGTTGAAGTTCGGCGAGGTGAAGGACTACGACGACTGGATCGCGCGCCTGCGCGCCGTGCCGGCGGCCTTCGAGCAGGTGACGCAGAACATGTCGATCGGCATGGAAGATCACCGCGTGCCGCCGAAGTACCTGCTTGAAAAGGCGCTGGTGCAGGTGCAACAGCTCGCCACCCAGAAGCCCGAGGACTCGCCGCTGGCGTCGCCGCTGAAGGTGTTTCCGGCGTCGATTCCGGCGGCCCAGCAGGAGCGCATCCGGCACGAAATGCTCGGCGTGATCGCGAGCCAGGTGCTGCCCGCCTACATCCGCTTCGCGCGCTTCCTCCAGGTGAGCTACATTCCAGCGGGGCGTGACGAGTTGGGAATCTCCGCGCTGCCCGACGGAGCGAAGTACTACCAGTTCCTCATCCGGCGAACGACAACAACCGACCTCTCGCCGGATCAGATTCACAAGATCGGCGAGCAGGAGGTGGCCAAGGACGAAGCCGACATGTTGGCCATCGCGCAGAAGCTCGGGTTTGCCGACCTCAAGAGCTTTCGCGCGAGCCTGAAGACGAATCCGAAGCTGCACCCGGCGAGCCGCGAGGCACTGCTCGACGCGTACCACGGCTACCTGAGCGCGATGCAGGCGAAGCTGCCGTCGCTGTTCGGGCATCTGCCCAAGTCAAAGTTCGAGGTGGTTCCGGTGCCGGAATATCTCGAGAAAACCTCTGCGCCGGCGTACTACCAGGCGGGCACGCCGGATGGAAGCCGGCCGGGCCGATTATTCATCGACACCTATGACGCGACGAACCGCAACCTCTACCAGGTGGAGGACACGGCATACCACGAAGGACTGCCGGGGCACCATTTGCAGATCTCAATTGCGCGGGAACTCACGGATATTCCGGCGTTCAGGAAGTACGGCGGCTTCACCGCCTTTTCAGAGGGCTGGGGGCTTTATGCCGAGCGGCTCGGCAAGGACGTTGGATTCTACCAGGATCCTTACTCGGATTACGGGCGGCTCGAAGGAGACATCTGGCGTGCGATCCGGTTGGCGGTGGATACGGGCGTGCACTCCGAGCACTGGACGCGGCAGCAGATGGTCGATTACTTCCACGAGCACTCGAATATCGACGAGCCGAGCGTACAGTCTGAAGTGGACCGCTACGTCGCATGGCCGAGCCAGGCGCTCGCGTACAAGATTGGGCAGTTGAAGATTCTCGAACTGCGTGACAAAGCTCAGAAGGCGCTGGGGCCGAAGTTCGATATTCGCGCGTTTCACGATGAGGTCATCGATGCGGGCGCAATGCCGCTCGATTTGCTGGACGCGCGGGTTACGGCGTGGATTGCGGGGCAGAAGTAAGAGATTGGTTGGGGTTCGTGGTTAGCGGTCGCTGCTGCGGGGCTAAACTTTGCGCAAGGCGGCCACAAGGAGTCCTCGATGAAGCTCAACATCATGTGCCTGCTCGCATTCATGGCAGTTGTGCCCCTGTGCGCTCAGACTGCCGATCGGCTCGACGCCCATGGCACCTCGGTCGCTAATACAACTTATCAAGGGAAGATCGCCGTTCGCGTGGACGCCCTGCCCGACGCCGCAAATGGGGAGTCCTACGCAATCGTGAAGGCGAGCCGGTTCCACAACGGCACGATTGACGTTGATGTGGCTGGAAAGCCGGCGGCGAACGCCAACGCCGGTGCGCGCGGTTTCATAGGCATCGCCTTCCGCATGCAAGGCGATCACTATGAGTACATCTATCTCCGGCCCACAAACGGCCGTGCCGACGACCAGGTGCGCCGCAACCATTCCACCCAGTACGCCGCCCAGCCGGATTACGATTATGACCGATTGCGCAAAGAATCGCCCGGGAAGTATGAATCCTACGTCGATCTGGAACCGGGAGTCTGGACCCACTTTCGCATCGTGATCGAAGGAACAAGGGCTCGCCTATACGTCCATGACGCCACCCAGCCCTGCCTCATCGTCGATGACCTGAAACTTGGCGACTCAGAAGGCCTCGTAGCGTTATGGGTGGGTCCGGGCACCGAAGGCTATTTCGCCAACTTGAAGATCGCGCAATAGCGGGCAGGGGGACAGGGTCAGTTCGCGTGGCGGCGCGGACTACGCGTATTCTGATGGGAGCACCGGAAATCATTCCCTCGACAAAGGAAGAAGATGGCGGAGATAGAGGTTGAGGTCCCGCAGGTACCTGCACAACTGCCCCACGTGACCGTCGCCGTGCTGGGCGCCGGGAAGATGGGCGGCATCCTGCTGCAGGCGTTTTTGAAGCAGAACCTGTTCGCGCCCGAGCAGATTCATGCAACGGTTGCGCACGCCGAGCGCGCCGTTGCCCTGAGCACGCAGTGGGGCGTGGACGTGAGCACGGACAACCTGGCGGCGGCGCGGCAGGCTGACCTGATCCTGCTGGGCGTGAAGCCGTTCCAGGTGCCGGAGCTGATCGAGGCGATCCGGCCCGCACTGACGCCGGCGAAGACGCTGGTGTCGTTTGCGGCTTCGGTGAAGACACGGTCTATTGAAGACGCAGCCGGGATAGAGATCGCCGTAATCCGCGCGATGCCAAATACGCCGTCGGCGCTCGGCGCGGGCGCGGCTGGACTGTGCCGCGGGCGCTTCGTGAAGCCCGAGCAGATGGAGCTGGCGCAGAGGATCTTCGAGACCGTGGGGCGCACGGTGATTGTTGATGAAAAGCACATGGACGCGGTGACGGGGCTGTCGGCCTCGGGTCCGGCTTACATCTACATCATTATTGAAGCGCTGGCGGAGGCGGGTGTGAAGGTGGGGCTGCCTCGCGACACGGCAACGCAACTCGCGGCGCAGACCGTTTTCGGCGCGGGCAAGATGGTGCTCGAGACGGGGTATCATCCGGCTCTGCTGAAGGACGCCGTAACGACACCGGCAGGTTGCACTGTCGATGGGATCCTGGAACTCGAAGAAGGCGGTCTGCGCGTGACGCTGATCAAAGCCGTGATGCGGGCGACGGAGCGGGCGAAGCAGCTGGCGGCGGGGTAGCGGGAGGAAATTGATGAACATCCGCGAGGGCGCGAACCGGATGCAGCGCGCGGGACGAGCCATGGTCATCATTGCGCTGAGCGCGTTCGCGCTGTGCGCCATCGGAGCGGGCATCTATGCGTTTCTGCCTTCGTATCTGCACGTGACGGAGGTCTTCGGCATCGTGCTGCCGATCCTGCTCAGCGTGATCTGGGTCTGCGCCATGGCCGTCGGGCTGGGGATGGTCCTCTGGGTGGCGGGCTGGATTCTCGACGGCTTTCACAACGCGCGCTGAAGACCTTCATTGACACTTACTCCTCACCGTTCGCCGCACCGTCCCCAATGGCTGCCGTCGTACATTCCTGAACTGCAGGGGCTGCGCGGGATTGCGGTACTGGCGGTGGTGCTGTATCACTCGCACCCGCGGCTCGCGCACACGCCGTTGTACGCGGCTTCGCTGTGGGGATGGGCGGGCGTCAATCTCTTCTTCGTGCTGTCCGGATTCCTGATCACATCAATCCTGCTCGAGGCGAGGGAAAAGCCCCACTACTTCCGCAATTTTTACGGGAGGCGCGCGCTGCGCATCTGGCCTGTGTATGTGTTGACGGTTGCGATCTGCTACTGGAAGGCGGATTGGTTTGTCGGCATCCCGGCGGGTCAGGCAATTCGCACGGCGCCGTGGTGGGCGTACGTGTTCTTCGTGCAGAACCTGTTTCATTTGAATCTGCCGCCGGGCATCGGGCCGACGTGGTCGCTTGCGATCGAGGAGCAGTACTACTTTCTGTGGGCGCCTGTCGTGCGGTTTCTCCGCAGGCCGTGGATGCTGGCCGCGGTTCTGTTTGCCGCCCTGATTGGATCGCCGCTCTTCCGCATGACGCACTTCGCGTGGATCACGCCGACGCACACGCTGACTCACCTGGACGGGATTGCAACGGGAAGCTTGATGTCGCTGGGGCTGTATACGTTGCCCCTGGCGCGGCGTGCGTGGCTGTGGCTAGGCGGATGCGGGATCGTTGCGGGGTTCACGCTGGCGGCGACACTAGCGGGCGGAACGGCTTTCCTCGATTCCGCTTTATCGCTTGGATTCGGCGGAACGGTGCTGGCGGCGATTGCTTCGACAATTGCGGTTCCGCGCGGTGAGACCGTGCCGAAGCAGAGAATTCGCGCTCGCAACATGCTCAACGTGGTCCTAAGCCGCGGGCCGCTGGCTTACTTCGGAAAGATCAGCTACGGCATGTACATGACGCACATCATGGTGTTCATTTACTACGGGTGGTTCGATCTGCGCATGGACACTTATGGGATTGCAGGCAACCTCGCGGTGGTCGCTGTGCGGATGGCGGCCGCTACGGCGGTGGCAACCGTGCTGTGGTACGGATTCGAGTCGCGGATTCTCAAGCTGAAGCGCTATTTCTGATGACAAACAGGCGCAAGCCGCCTAACCATGAATGTGCAGCGATAATCCAATCATTGAGGCGCATCTCCCATGCTTTGTTTGAGGGCCATTGCCGGCACTGTGTCAGCGAACCTGTTGTGCGCCGCCGCTTTGATGGCTGCGCAGGCGGGGAGCTCCGCGCCGCAACAGCCGCAGACGGTGCTCCGGACGCAGTCGACGTCAGTGCTGGTGGACGTGGTGGTGACGGACAAGGGCAAGGGCGTGCGAGGCATCGACCGCAAGCGGTTCCACATCTTCGAAGACGGCACGGAGCAGAACGTCAGCTTCCTTGAAGAGCACTCGCCGGCGATGGGGGCACCGGCAGAAAAGCGACGGCCCCTGCCGCCGCACCTCTATACGAACCTTCCGTCCCAGCCAACGGGCAGCGCGGTGAACGTGCTGCTGCTGGATGCGCTGAACACACCGGTCGGCAACCAGGTGGAGGTGCGCAAGCGGATGGTCAAATACATCGAGACCATTCCGCCGGGATCCACGATGGCGATTTTCACGCTGGCTTCGCGGCTGCGGATGGCGCAGGGATTCACGAGCAATGTGGGCGACCTGATCGCGGCGCTGAAGAGCGCCAGGGCGAATCCACAGCAATCGGTCGCGCTCGATTCGCCGACGGGTTCGGGGACGGACTCATCGAATCTTTCGCTCATGAGCGGGGCTCGTCCTGCGGCCGCTGCCCTCCAGGCATTTCAGTCGGACGTAAACAGTGCCCAGACCGACCAGCGGGCCGCCATGACCCTTCAGGCATTGCAGAATCTTGCCCGCTACCTGAGCGGTGTGCCTGGGCGAAAGAATCTCATCTGGTTTTCCGGGTCTTTTCCCACCGTGCTCGGACCGGCTGACATCACGAATCCCGCCAGTGGCTCGCGCAACTATTCCGATCAAGTGCGCAACACGAGCGAGTTGCTCGCCGCCGCGCGTGTCGCAGTCTATCCCATGGCCGCCGAGGGTCTCGCAACGCTTGCTTCATTCGATGTGGGCAACAGCGGCCTCGGACCAGGACCGAAGGACCCCGACCTCCAGAACCGCTTCACCATGGAGGAGATTGCGCAAGAGACAGGCGGAATGGCGCTGTTCAACAACAACGACTTCGGCGCGGCGGTGACGAAGGCGATCGACGACGGGGCCAGCTACTACACGATTGGCTACGTGCCGCAGTCGCACGACTACCACGGGCAGTTTCGAAAGCTGAAGGTGCGCATTGACGACTGTGACTGCCATCTTTCCTATCGCAGCGGATACTATGCCGACTCGCCCGACGCGCCTGCGACGGCACATCTGCCTGCGACGAGCCTGATGACTACGGCGACGCTGCACGGCGCGCCGCCCGCGACGCAGGTTCTGTTCCAGACGCGCGTGCTGCCCGCAAGCGATTCGGCGGTGAAGGACGCCAACCTGCCGAGCGGTCCGATCGGAGAGATGGCAGCAACGCTGAAGCCGCCGCTCGAGCGGTTCGTTGTGGATGTGGCGGTGGATCCGCGAACGCTGATCTTCCGCACCGACAATTCGTCGCACGCAACTGCGATCGAATTTACGCTGGTGGCTTACGACCGGGACGGCAATAGGCTGAACTACGTTGATCGCGACGCGCAACTCTCGCTCAATGCGGAGCAGTACGCGAATCTAATGTCGTCAGGATTGCCTGTGCGGCTTGCCATCGATGTACCGGGGGGGCATAACTATCTTGTGATCGCCGTGCATGACAGGGTGGGCGCGCGGGTCGGATCGCTGGAGGTTCCGCTTTCCGGTCAGTAGGGCGGTGTGGCCATCACAGCAATGCGGCGCACGCTGCGAGCAACGAGCTCATTTTGCCAGAACTGCTTCGTTCCCCAGGATCCGGTAGAGTGTCGACCGGCTGATCTTTAACTGCTGTGCTGCGCGCAGCTTGTTTCCGCGATTGAGGTCGACTACGTACTGCACGTGCCGGTGAATTACGTCATCGAGAGCCAGGGTGCCCGCCTGCGGAACGGGCGGCGCCTCGATTGCGTTGTCACCGGCGGCCGGCAGCGCGAGGTCGCCGGGACGAATTGAGTCGCCTGAGGCCTCGAGCAGCGCCGACTCGAGCACGCTCGCCAGCTCGCGCACATTGCCGGGCCATGAGTGCTGCAGAAGCCTTGCGAGGGCGCCGGGGCCCAGTTCCACCGTGCGGTGCTGATAGCGCGCGCAGATCGTGTCCAGCAACGCCTGGGAGATGGGCGGAATGTCCTCCTTGCGCATGCGCAGCGGAGGGATTGCGAACCGCACCGCCGTCAAGCGGAACGCGAGGTCGGGCATCAGCAGTCCCTGGCCGGCCATCTGGCGCAACGGGGTCTGCGAGGAGGCAACAAGCATCACGCGTCCCGCCGGGCGGTCCTGGAGCGCCTTCAGGACGCCGAGCAGAAGTCCCTGGCCCGGCGCGGCCAGCAGGTCTACGCGGTCAAGGTAGGTGAATCCAGCCATCGCGGCGGGGTCCGCATCACGAAGCAGCCACTCGCGCGCGTCCCGGCGCTGGAACTGCGACCCTGCAAGCGGCGAGCGGCTGAGCAGGTAGCGCGCCAGCGTCTGCTTGCCCACACCGTGTTCGCCTTCGATTGCGGCCAACTGCACGTGAGGAGCGGCCATCTCGGCCTGCAGGAGCAGCTTGCGCCACGGCGCGCTCACGCCCGCTGCCTGGAATTCGGAGTAGAGCTCGGTCTCGAGCAGTTTGGGACCGGGCAGCGGAAGATGAGACTGCAATTGCGCGGAATTATGCATCGCGTTCAATGTGCCCTCGCCTCCGCGCCCTGAATCAGGGCAGAGTTGCCAACAGGTGTCTCATCGGCGGTCAGGCGGAAAACATGAACGCGCGGAGCTTCGTTCGGATCCGCCATCGGTGGAAGGCTCAAGGCCGGATCTATTCAGGGAACTTCGATCGAGAGGTGCGGTGACGGCCCTGCTTCACCAGGCCCCTTCAATCTGGAACGAGGTCAGATCCGCGGCTTCGGACTCGTCCATGTGGTGCTCGATCACGTTGTCGACGCGGCTGCCGCGCGGGCCTTTACGCAGGCTGCGGCGAAGGTCGCCGAGGTCATCGGGGGAGCCGGCCGCGACGACTTCCACATCGCCGTCCTCGGTGTTTCGAACCCAGCCGCGCAATTCCAATTCGCTGGCTTCGCGCTGCACGAACCAGCGGAACCCGACGCCCTGCACCCGGCCGCGAATCAGGAAATGGAGCACCATCACCTGCCCAGTCTTGCAGATGCGGGCGGAGGTTGTCAGTTGTCAGTTCGCAGTTCGTGCGTCGACGGTCAGTCCCTTCAAGAACTGGGCGCTTAAGCGCCGCTAGAAGCGCTTTAAGCGCATGCGTTCACCCCGCACTTGTTCCAATTTGTGCGACGGGTCGAGGCACCCTCGAGGTAAGTCATTTACTTGCAACATGGGCATTTTGCGATTCGCAGGGATTCCCCCCGAAAAAAATATTTATAGGGGGGGAGGGGGGTATTTTCTGCTGTTTTTGCCTCGTTTCAGGTGCTTTTTGGCTCTCCAGGGGCTTGACACGCGGGTGCCCCAACTTGCGGCAGTCCCCGGGGTCTCGACTTGCGGCATCCGGCTTCGGATGAGGGGCGCCAGGCGCCGCTCCCTCAGACTGCGGGGTCCGGAGCTGTCCCCGACCAACCTTTGTGGTAAGTTTCGTACACATATGCAGTAAATTGCGTACACATATGTAGTAAGTTTGTCCGCTCTTCCGGCCGTTGCGGCGGCGGAGCCAGGGCCCTGAAAAGCAAAATGCCCGCGCGTGGCGGGCATATGGAGTGGGGTTTTCTCTCTCTATTTTTAAGTCTAACAGGGTTGAAAAGTGGATCGGCCACACTCCAGGGTAAATTTACATGGGATAACCTCATGATATAAAGCCAGTTGATTGTATTTCGCTTTTTCTTCCCCACTTGACAGGCGATTTTGGACGGAGATTTCCACAGGGAATTGAAGTTGTGCGAATGGGGCGGTGGCGCATTGGGTGAGCCGGCCCCAAAACCTGGGGCCGGTTGGGTGAGCTTCTGCGGCTGAGCCGGCGAGGAGCAACCACAGATCCCTCGGTCCGCTTACCCCGCCAAAAACGGGCGGGGCCCCAGGCGTGCGGCCCTTCGGGATGACACGATCTTGCTGGGGAGCGGGAGAGGAGGGTGGATCTGCGTGCGGGGGGAAGCGGGCCAGTTCATGGTTCGCAGTTCACAGTTGTCAGTTTTTGCTGTTCCTGGGATCAGGGCTGCCTGTCCGAGCTTGAGGTTGTACGAAAGAGGCGGTGGCGCATGGGATGAGCCGGCCCCAAAACCTGGGGCCGGTTGGGTGAACTTCTGCGGCTGGGCGAGCGAGGAGCAACCACAGATCCCTCGGTCCGCTTACCCCGCCAAAAGCGGGCGGGGCCCCAGGCGTGCGGCCCTTTGATGGCATGAGGACGTTGGCCCGATCGAGCGGGTAGATTTGGCTGTGCGTAAGAGGCCATGGCCCGGAGGAAGGAGCCAACGTCATGGTGATTATAGGTTGCGATTTTCAT
>DATFRB010000016.1:0-47150 GCA_035263625.1 Occallatibacter sp. | reverse complement strand
TGTGGCGAAAAATCGGTCCGGGCTTCAGCCCCAGCCTTCCCCGCACACCCCAACTCAGAACCCGCCCGGGAATTGTTAACCAGAAAATAAATACCCCCTCCCCCTTAAATTTATTTTTGACCGTTTCGGGAATTTAATAGAATACATTAAGTGCTTGCAAATAAATAGTTTATCTAGATGAATTCCGGCGTTTTCCCATCAGCTTCCTCGGCTGAAAGCCAATCCCGCCTTGTCGCTTCCTCTCACGCATTGTTACCTCTTGGTCAACCTGCCCGAAAACGCTTGAACTTCCGCGCAGGCAGATCAGCTCCAGACTTCGCGCGCTACCTCCGCCACAAGCTGAAGCTTCGCCCACTGATCGTCTTCGGTGATGAGGTTTCCTTCCATCGTGGAAGCAAAGCCGCACTGCGGGCTGACCGCAAGCTGCTCCAATGGAATGATTTTGGCGGCCTCGTCGATGCGGCGGAGGAGATCCTCTTTACGCTCAAGAGCGGCGCGCTTGGAGCTTACCAGCCCGAGGACGACGGTTTTCCCCTTGGGAACAAAGCGCAACGGCTCAAAGCTGCCGGCGCGGTCGTCGTCGTATTCAAGCAGGAAGCGATCGACTTCGAGCTCGTGGAAGAAGCGCTCGGCGATGGCGTCGTAGCCTCCTTCCGCGTACCAGTGGCTGCGGTTGTTCCCTCGGCAAAGATGGATCGCCAGCGTAACGCCCGGTTGGCGCGCGGCAGCAAAGCACGTGTTATCAGCAATCAGAGAAGCGGCGAGCATCTGCGCAGGATCGACGCGCAGCTCCTGCTTCATCCACGATGTCCACTTTGGGTCGAGGTAGTAGCTGTAGCGCGGCGCGTCAATTTGGAGGTACGAAATGCCGCTGCCCGCGAATGATCTGATGTCAGCAGCCATGATTCCAGTGATCGCATGAAGAAGGGCGTATGGGTCGCGGTATGCGCCGTTCGTGATGCCCCACTTGAACGAGATCGCCGGGAATTGCGTCGCGGAGGGCAGCGTGACCTTGATGGGCCCGGTTGCGTGCTCGCGGAGGAACGGAAGCTCACGGCCGGTAAGCGGCTGGCGCTGACGAAGGGTTGAAGTGACAATGCCGGTGATGCTGCTGACCGCCGCGGGAGCCGTGTCGTTCTTTTTCTCGTCATCGCTCCACGCGCGGGCAACGCCATCGTGGAAGTCGAAACCTTCGACGGCATCGGTGAAATCACTCATGAAATTGCTGCGGCGGAACTCGCCGTCGGTGAAGACGTCGAGACCGAGGTCGCGCTGCTTTTGAAGCACGCGCAGGACGTGGCGATCCTCGACGGTCTGAAGATCGCCCGGAGACGTCCCGGAGCGGCGTGCCTCCAGCAATTCGGCAGGACGGAGCAGGCTCCCTACGTGATCGGCGCGATAGTTTGACGGCATGATCTTCTCCTTTTCGACTGCTGTTCTAAGCAATAGGGTCAAATGAGAACGTTGCGGAGAGTGCGGGCTCCCTCCTGCAATGCTGGCAGGCACTTCTTGAGAAGTGTCGGGTAGTCGACGCGCGAGACATGGGTTCCAACGTTGATTGCGGCTACAACCCGGCCGGCGCGGTTAGAAACCGGTACGGCGATGGATCGCAGCCCGGCCTCGAGCTCCTGGTCGACGATTGCATAGCCATCTTTTCGGACTTCAAGGATAGCTTTCCTGAGTTGAGGAAGCTTGACGATGGTGTTGGGCGTGAATGCTACGGGTTTGAGGCTCGACAGATAGGTTGCCACCTCTTCGTCGGGAAGCGCCGCGAGCAGCACCCGGCCCATTGACGTGCAGTATGCAGGCAAGCGGCTGCCGACAGAGAGGCCGGCTGCGAGTACCCGCGTTGCAGCGGAACGCGCCACATAGACGATCTCCGCGCCGTCAAGCATGCTCATCGAGGAGGATTCCCGCAGCTTTTCCGAGATTCGTTCGAGCACAGGGCGGGCAGCCTCAACGATGGAGGATGACGAAAGATAGGAGAAGCCGAGGCGCAGGACCTGGGTCTTGAGTCGGTATACCTGGCGCGACCGCTCGACGTAGCCGAGGAGCTCAAGCGTAAGCAGGATGCGGCGGATGGCGGCGCGCGAGAGGCCGGCGAGATCGGAGATTTCGACGATGCTCAGACCGTCGAGTCGGCCTTCAAAGCTCTCGATTACACGAAGTCCGCGGGCGAGCGAAAGGACAAAGTCGGGGTTGCCGGCATACCTGGCGAGGTCATTGGCCGGAAGCTTGCCGGCGGCGCGAGCTCGTTTTGAGGGATTCAATGGTCGGGAACCTTGCGTGCGATTATCGCACATCTTGTACAAGGATGCGCATTCGCGTAATAATGCACCGAATAGATGCGAGAGTGGGGGAGCAGCAGGGCGAATGGCGGAGTGGATGAGCCTGGCCGAGGCGATCGGCGCGCACGTGCGGGACGGAGATACGGTGGCGATGGAGGGATTCACGCACCTGATTCCGTTTGCGGCAGGGCACGAGATCATCCGGCAGAAGCGGCGGAACCTTTCGCTGATCAGGATGACGCCGGACCTGATCTACGACCAGTTGATCGGAGTGGGATGCGCGGCGAAGCTGACGTTTTCGTGGGGAGGGAATCCGGGGGTTGGGTCGCTGCATCGATTCCGGGACGCAGTGGAGAACGGATGGCCGCAATCGCTGGAGATCGAGGAGCGAAGCCACAGCGATCTGGCTAACGCTTACGTCGCGGGAGCAGCAAATCTTCCGTTCGCAGTGTTCAGGGGCTACACGGGATCGGATTTCGCGCGGGTGAATGAGAGGATTCGGAGCGTGACGTGTCCTTTTACAGGCGAAGTGCTGGCGGCAACGCCGTCGGTGCGGCCGGATGTCACGGTGATCCATGCGCAGAAGGCGGATTGGAAAGGGAATGTGCTGCTGTGGGGAATCCTGGGCGTGCAGAAGGAAGCGGTGCTCGCGGCGAAGCGCGCTGTGGTGACGGTGGAGGAGCGGGTGCGAACGCTCGACGCGGCGCCGAATGCGTGCATTTTGCCGAACTGGGTGGTGAGCGCTGTGTGCGAAGTTCCGCGGGGGGCTACACCCTCGTATGCGCATGGCTATTACGAACGGGACAACGTGTTTTATCGTACGTGGGATGGAATCTCGCGGGACCGCGAGCGCTTCAATGCCTGGATCGAGCGGCAGATTCTTGAGACAGATAATTTCGCCGAATATCTGAAGTTGCGGAGTAGCCCTGACGCCGAGGCGGTGCGCGAATGACGGCGACCTATACGGCCGACGAGATGATGACGGTGGCTGCGGCGCGCATGCTGCGCAACGGGGCGGTGTGCTTTGTGGGGATCGGGTTGCCTTCGACGGCCGCGAATCTGGCGCGGTTGACCCATGCGCCGGAGGCGGTACTGGTGTACGAATCGGGGCCGATTGGCGCGAAGCCGTCCGTTCTGCCGTTGTCGATTGGCGATGGAAATCTTGCCGAGACGGCGGACACGGTTGTGTCGACGCCCGAGATTTTTCGCTACTGGCTGCAGGGCGGACGCATCGACGTTGGGTTTTTGGGTGCAGCGCAGCTGGACCGGTTTGCGAATATCAACACGACAGTGCTGGGCGAATACGACACGCCGAAGGTGCGGCTGCCGGGTGCAGGTGGCGCGCCGGAGATCAGCTCGTCGGCAAAGGAAGTGCTGATCGTGGTGAAACATTCGAAGCGGACGTTTGTGGAGAAGCTGGATTTCATCACGTCGGTTGGTTTCCTCGGCGGCGGATGCGAGCGCGAAGGAATGGGTATCGGAGGCAACGGACCGGTGGCCGTGATTACGGACCTGTGCATCCTGCGGCCGGACCAGGTGACGCGCGAGTTGAAGGTCGCGAGTATTCATCCCGGCGTGGGCCGTGAGGAGATCGCAGAGAAGACGGGATGGAGGATCGAGTTCGGAGGGCAGTGTGCGGAGACGGAGCCGCCGACTTCGACAGAGTTGGTTGCGTTGCGTGAGCTGAAAGCGAGAACGGCCGCTCCGCACGGCGTGCAGGGAGAGGCCGCGTGAGGCAGGTATTTATCTGCGACGCGGTGCGAACGCCGATCGGGCGCTACGGCGGAGCGCTGGCGACTGTGCGCGCAGACGATCTTGCGGCCATGCCGATTCGCGAATTGGTCCAGCGCAATCCGAGTGCCGACTGGAGCGAATTGGACGACATTGTGCTGGGTTGCGCCAACCAGGCCGGCGAGGATAATCGGAACGTGGCGCGGATGGCGCTGCTGCTCGCGGGATTGCCGGTCGAGGTTCCGGGCAGTACGATCAACCAGCTTTGCGGGTCCGGGATGGATGCGGTGGGAAGTGCGGCTCGCGCGATTGCCTGCGGCGAAGCGGATTTCGCGATCGCGGGAGGAGTGGAGTCGATGTCGCGCGCGCCGCTTGTGATGGCGAAGGCCGAGGCAGCGTTTCAACGGTCCGCCGAAGTCTACGACAGCACGATCGGATGGCGGTTTGTCAATCCGAAGATGCGTGCGATGTTCGGTACGGATTCGATGCCGGAGACCGGCGAGAATGTGGCGAAAGAGTTTGGGATCGCGCGCGAGGCCCAGGATGCGTTCGCGTGGCGTAGCCAGATGCGCGCGAAACACGCGATGGAAACCGGGTTTCTGACAGAAGAGATTGTGCTGGTGGAGGTCGCGGGCAAGAACGGCACGACGGTTGTCGCGCAGGACGAGCACCCGAGGCCGGAGACGACTCTCGAAAAGCTATCGCAATTGAAGCCGCTGTTTGTGGAGGGCACTGTGACTGCGGGCAACGCTTCGGGCATCAATGATGGAGCGACAGCGATGATTCTTGCCTCGGAAGGCGCCGTTGTACGGCATGGACTGCGGCCGCGGGCGCGGATTCTTGGGATGGCGTCCGCGGGCGTTGCTCCGAGGGTGATGGGGATGGGGCCGGTTCCCGCGACGCAGAAACTGATGGCGCGGCTTGGGAAGACGATCGGGGATTTCGACAGGATCCAGTTGAACGAGGCATTCGCGAGCCAGTCGCTGGCGTGCCTGAGGCAATTGGGACTGGCCGACGATGCAGAGCACGTGAATGCTACCGGTGGCGCGATCGCATTGGGACACCCGCTCGGGATGAGCGGCGCGCGGCTGGTGCTGACGGCGGCGCATGAGCTGGAGAAGTTCGGAGGAAAGCTCGCGCTGGCGACGATGTGCATTGGCGTGGGGCAGGGGATTGCGCTGGCGATGGAGCGAGTATAAGGAGGGATCGTGGCCAATCTGTCCACGGTGCGAACTGCGAGGCCGGAGACGCAACCGGAGTTCAATTATCCGCCGTATGTTTCGTCGATTGGGCGCTCGCCACGCATGCCGCTGGTGCTGTTGCCCGAGACGCCAACCGAGAAGACGGGCCCGGTATTCGGGCATGGGCTGATTCGCAATGGCGACAACGATCTGACAGCGCAACACGAGGGAGAGCCAATCGGAGAACGCATCTTTGTGCACGGTCGCGTTGTTGGTGAGGATGGACGGCCCGTGTGCGGGGCGCTGGTGGAAGTGTGGCAGGCGAATGCAGCGGGACGTTATCGACACAAGGTTGACCAGCACAGTGCGCCACTTGATCCGAATTTCTCAGGCGCAGGGCGCGCGCTGACAGACCATGAAGGGCGGTACTGGTTCAAGACAATCAAGCCGGGGCCGTATCCCTGGGGCAATCACCACAATGCATGGAGACCCGCGCATATTCACTTTTCACTGTTTGGAGCGGGCATTCTTTCGAGGCTGGTGACGCAGATGTATTTCCCTGGCGATCCCCTGCAACCGCTCGACCCGATCTTCAACAGCATTCCGGATGAGTCAGCGCGGATGCGGTTAGTTTCGCGGCTTGATATGGAGCGCGGGGAGCCGGACTACGCGCTCGCGTATGCGTGGGATATTGTGCTGCGCGGGACCAGCGATACGCCGTTCGAGGAGGCGCGCCAGTGAGCAGCATAGAAAAGCTGGTTCCGAGCGGATCGCAGACAGTGGGGCCGTTCTTTCGGATCGGGCTCGAATGGATGGCGGAGCGGGCGCCGTTGCTCGGCGAGGGAGCCGAGGGCAGGATCGAGATTCGCGGCAGAGTGATCGATCGTGATGGCGCGCCGGTTCCGGATGCGCTTCTGGAGTTCTGGTGTTCAGGTGGTGGGCAGTGCGACGACAGCGGCGATGGCTGGCCGCGCGGTTTCGCCCGGGCGGCTACGGATCTCGAGGGCAATTTCGCCGTGGTGACAATGAAGCCGAAGCCCGTGGGATTCGGCGATGGAAGCATGCAGGCACCGCACATGCTGGTGCTGGTGTTCGCGCGGGGGTTGCTGCGGCATTTGATTACGCGCGTGTACTTCGAAGGCGAGGCTGGAATCTCATCTGACCCGGTGCTTGAGGGAATTGCGCAAGAGCGGCGAGGCACGCTGGTTGCACGACGGGTGAGCGAGGTTGCGGGCTCGTATCGATGGGATGTGGTTCTGCAGGGCGAGCAGGAGACGGTGTTTTTTGCGTGGTGAAGAGATTCAGGAAATGAGCAACGAACTCAATTCGTTCCTGTTTTCGACGCCGGCGATGACGAGCGCATTCTCGGCCGTTCGGCAACTGCATTCAATGATGCGGTTCGAGTGGGCGCTGATGTGTGCGCTTGAGCAATTGGGTATAGCAGAGTCCGGCTCGGGAGCGGTGCTTGGATCCCTGCTCGATCCGAACTTCGTCGACGAGGCGGAGATGGAGAGCAAAGCGGCAAAGTCAGGGAACATTGCGATTCCGTTCGTACGGCAGCTGACAGCGACCGTGAAGGCGAAGAGTGAAGCCGCTGCGCGCGCGATCCATCTGGGTGCGACGAGCCAGGATGTGCTCGACACCGCTCTGGTGTTGCAAATGCGGGATGGTCTTGAGCTGATCAGCGCAGCGCTAGCGCGGCTGGATCGGGCGCTTGTGAAGCAGGTCCGGCTGCATTCGAACACCTTGATGATGGGGCGGACCTGGCTCCAGGCGGGCCCACCGACGACACTGGGATTAAAACTTGCCGGGACGCTTGCGGCCTTGCGGCGCCATCGCGAGCGGATTGATGCAGCGCAGCACCGGGCAATTGTGCTTCAGTTCGGAGGGGCCGTGGGCACGCTTGCGGCGCTGGGAGCTAGAGGAGGCGAAGTCGCGGCTGCGGTGGCGCGGAGACTGGATTTGCGCGAAGCGGAAACCCCCTGGCACACGCAGCGGGACAGTCTCGTCGAAATGGTCGCGGTGCTTGCTGGATTAACTGGAACGCTGGCGAAGTTTGCGCGCGACATTGCCCTGCTGATGCAGAGCGAAGTGGCTGAAGTGTCGGAGGGGGGAGGAGAAGAACGAGGCGGCTCGTCCACAATGCCGCACAAGCATAATCCCGTGGCGTGCGCGGCGGTGATAGCGGCGAACGCGAGGATGCCGGGATTGGCGACGACGATGCTGGCTGCGATGCCGCAGGAACATGAGCGTGGACTGGGGTTGTGGCAGGCGGAGTGGGAGACAGTGCCGGAGGCGTTCCGGCTGACGGCGGCTGCGCTTGCGCAAGCGATCGAGATTGCCGAGGGGCTCGAAGTAAATGAGGCGCGGATGCGTGCCAATCTGGATGCCGCGCTGGGGTTGCCGATGGCAGAAGCAGTGAGCACGGCATTGGCGCCGAAGGTGGGGCGAAGCGCGGCATACGAAATTCTGCGGAATGCGGCGAATCAGGCGACGGACGGGAAGCGGCATCTCTCGGAGGTTTTGAAGCGAATGCCGGAGGTCACGGCGCATTTGAGCGATGTGGAGATCGACCGGCTGCTCGTACCGGACGAATACCTCAGCAGCGCTCAGCGTTTTATCGCGCAAGTATTGGGAGATGCGGATGCCGATCGCTGAGAACGGACGAGTGCGCCTTCACTACGAGGTGAGCGGCTGCAGTGACGGCGCGCCGCTTGTGCTGATGAATTCGCTTGGATCAGATCTTCGCATGTGGGACAAGGTGGTGTCCGTTTTTGAGAAACGATGGCGGGTGCTGCGCTACGACGTGCGGGGACACGGCGACAGCAGCGTTCCGAAGCCGCCTTACACGATCGAGCAGCTGGGGATCGATCTATTGTTCCTACTCGACACGTGTGGAATTGAGCGCGCGTGTTTTTGCGGGCTTTCGCTCGGCGGGTTGACGGCGATGTGGATGGGCTTGTTTGCTCCGCATCGCGTGGAGCGGATGGTATTGGCGAATACGGCCGCGCGGATCGGGACTCTTGCTGGATGGGATGAGCGGGTTGCAGCGGTGAGGAGCGCAGGGATGGTTCCGCTTGCAGAGGCGACGCTGGGGCGATGGTTCACGCCGGCTTACCGGGCGCAGTATCCGGATGAGATGGAGGCGATACGCGCGATGATCTCCCGCACCCATCCTGACGGTTACTCGGGCTGCTGCGGAGCGCTTCGAAATACGGATTTGAGAGGTGAGCTCGGCGCGGTCGAAGCTCCGTGCCTGGTAATCGCCGGAACACATGATCCGGCGACGCCGCGTGAAGATGGACGCGGAATTCATGCGGCGCTGCGCGGGTCGAAGTACGTGGAGCTTGATGCTTCGCACTTGTCGGCGTGGGAGCGGGCGGATGAGTTCGCGCGAGAAGCCGGCGCGTTTCTCGCAGGGGAGGAGCGCATAGATGGATGAACGGGAGCGTCACGAAACGGGAATGCGCGTGCGGCGCAGCGTGCTGGGCAACGAGCACGTCAATCGCGCGGAGGCGGCGAAGAATGATCTCGACGCGGAGTTCCAGGATCTGATCACGCGCTATGGGTGGGGAGAAATCTGGGCGCGTCCGGGATTGTCGCGGCACTCGCGCAGCCTGCTGACGATCGGGTTGATGGTCGCGCTGAACCGCGGGGAAGAGCTGCGGATGCATCTGAGGGCAGCTGCCAACAACGGCGTGACGACGGAGGAGATCCGCGAGGTGCTGTTGCAGTGCGCGATTTATTGCGGGGTTCCGGCGGCAAATGCGGCCTTTCATGCTGCAAAGGAAGTGTTGAGAGAGAGCTCGAGCTAGAAGTCAGATGGCGGCCAGCGAGACACAGGTCGGGATTGTGGGTGCGGGGCCGGCCGGCCTGATGCTGTCGCACCTGCTGCATCAGCGAGGGATCGATTCGGTCGTGCTGGAGGCGAGATCGCGCTCGTATTGCGAACAACGTGTGCGTGCCGGCGTGCTCGAACACACGAGTGTGCAGATGTTGCGCGAGGCGGGCGTGAGCGAACGGCTGGAACGGGAGGCGCTTCGCCACGAAGGGATCGAGATCGGTGTGAATGGGGTGTTGCACCGCATTCCCTTTGTCGAGCTTACCGGGAAGTGCGTGACGGTCTATGGGCAGCAGGAGGTGGTGAAGGACCTGATCGCGCGGCGGCTCAAAGACGGCGGCGATGTGCGATTCGAATGCGGCGAAGTGTCACTTCATGGGGTGGATGGGGAGCGGCCGTTGATTCGCGTGGAGAAGGACGGGAGCGTTGACGAGATCCGGTGCGATTACATCGCAGGATGCGACGGGTCGCATGGGATTTCGCGGCGTGTGTTTCCGGAGGCATCGATCAACCTGTATGAGAGGATGTACCCGTTTGCGTGGCTGGGGATCCTGGCAGAGGCACCTCCGACGCGCGAAGAACTGGTCTACATGCATCACGAGCGGGGATTTGCGCTCTACAGCATGCGATCGCCGCAGATTACGAGGCTCTATCTGCAATGCGGGCCTGACGAAGACTTGTCTAAGTGGAGCGACGATCGCATTTGGCATGAACTGCATACTCGTCTTGGTTCTGCGGATGGATGGCGCCCGACGGAAGGGCGAATCCTGCAAAAAGGCGTGACGGGAATGCGGAGTTTCGTTGCAGAACCGCTCCAGCACGGGCGGCTGTTCCTCGCGGGCGATGCGGCGCACGTGGTGCCGCCTACCGGAGCGAAGGGGATGAACCTTGCAATGGCGGACGTGTACTACCTGGCCGAGGCGCTCTCAGCGCGGTTTGCGAAGAACAGCGATGAGAAGCTGCGGACTTACTCGGCGACATGCCTGGCGAGGGTCTGGCGAGCGCAGCGGTTTTCATGGTGGATGACGACTCTTCTTCACCGCTTTGAAGACGAATCCGCGTTCGATCACAAGCGGCAACTTGCCGAGCTGGATTACGTGACGAGTTCGCGCGCTGCGGCGACTTCGCTTGCGGAGAACTACGTCGGATTGCCGCTCCAATGAACGCGGAGAAGGCCACACAGGGATGGGGAAAGGATGTGCAGCATGCCGAATTATGAAGGCCGCTGGACGACGGTCCGCGTGGAGATCGAAGCGGGTATCGGGTGGGTGATTCTGAACCGGCCGGAGAAGCGCAACGCGATGAACCCGACGATGAATCGAGAGATGCGCGAGGTGCTGGAGGCGCTCGAGCTCGACGACGAAATGAAAGTGCTGGTGTTGACGGGCGCGGGCGAGTCCTGGACCGCGGGGATGGATCTCAAGGAGTATTTCCGCGAGGTGGACCAGGCGCCGGAGATTGTGCAGGAGAAGGTTCGCCGCGATGCTTCGACTTGGCAGTGGAAGCTGCTGCGCATGTATGCGAAACCGACGATCGCGATGGTGAACGGATGGTGCTTCGGCGGAGGGTTTTCGCCGCTGGTGGCGTGCGACCTTGCGATTGCGGCGGAAAATGCGGTGTTTGGATTGTCGGAAATTAACTGGGGCATTCCGCCGGGCAACTTGGTGAGCAAGGCGCTCGCGGACACGATAGGTCAGAGGAAGGCGCTGGAGTACATCATGACCGGCGAGACATTTACGGGAAAGCAGGCGGCGGAGATGGGGCTGGTGAACCGGGCGGTTCCGCCGGAGAAGCTGCGAGAGGAGACTATTGCGTTGGCGAACAAGCTGGCAGCGAAGAACCCGGTGAGCCTTCGGGCGGCGAAGCACGGATTCAAGCGCTGCCGCGAGCTGACGTGGGAGCAGAGCGAGGATTATCTCTATGCGAAGTTTGACCAGTCACAATTGCGCGATCCGGAACACGGACGGGAGCAGGGGCTGAAGCAGTTTCTGGACGAGAAGAGCATCAAGCCCGGGCTCGAGAGCTATCGCCGATGAGTCTCGAAGAGAAAGAGGTCGTTGAGGCTGAAAAGACGAACTGGACGAAGGCGCAGTTCGACCGACTGTTGCGGCCGCGCTCGCTTGTGCTTGTGGGCGCTTCGGCTACGCCCGGATCGCTTGGGGAATGCGTTCTCGTGAATCTGGAGAATTCCGGATATTCGGGCGAACTTTTTCTCGTGAATCCGAAACGGCCGGTGATTCGCGGGCGGGCCAGCCTGGGGTCGATTGACGAATTGCCGGACGGAATCGATTGCGCGGTGCTGGCGGTTCCTGGCGCGGCGGTGGTGGAATCCGCCCGAGCCTGCGGGCGGAAGGGCGTGAGGAGCTTGATCGTATTTTCTGCAGGATTTGCCGAGAGCGGGGAAGCCGGCAAAGCGGCACAACGCGAACTGGCAACGATCGCGCGCGAGCACGCAATGTTACTGGTGGGTCCGAATTGCCTGGGGACAGTGAACTTTGTCGATGCGATTCCGCTCACATTTGTGGTGACTCCGCTGCAACAGGCAAAGGAGCGAGCGGGAGCAGCGATTATTTCGCAGAGCGGCGCGCTTGCAGCGGTGGTGGCCGTGAACATGCGGCATCATCGGATTGCGCTGACTTATTCGATTACGACAGGCAATGAAGCGGCGGCGGGGGTTGAGGATTTTATTGAGCACCTGATTGGGGATGAGCGCACGCGCGCTCTGGCCCTGGTGGTGGAACAATTCCGAAGCCCACGGCGGTTCCTGGAACTGGCGCGAAGAGCGCGCAGGAATGGACAGTTCATTGCCCTGCTCCATCCGGGAAAGAGCGGAGCAGCGCGGGCTTCGGCGGTGACGCACACGGGTGCAATTGCCGGCGACTACGAAGTAATGCAGACTCTGGTGCGGCACGCTGGCGTGATCCTTGTGGAGAGCATGGAGGAACTCGTAGACGTGACGCAAATCCTCGTGCGGTGCGGAGAGGTTCCGCGGGCGGGCGCGGCGGTATTCACTGAGTCTGGTGCGTTCAAAGCATTGGCCCTGGATTTGTGCGAGAGCACCGGTCTCGAACTGCCGAAGTTGTCGCCTGTTACCGAGCAGGCGCTCAGAGCGGCGTTGCCGGCGTTCATCCCGGCTTCGAATCCGCTTGATCTGACCGCGCAGGGGCTTGTGGATCCGGAGTTGTACCGCAGGACCTTGCCTCCGGTTCTGGAAGATGACGGTTTTGGGAGCGTCGTGCTGGGAATCATTTTGACGGAGCCCGGCACGACGGCGCTGAAGCTCCCGCCGATTCTGGATGCGGTGAAGACGCTGAAACCGACGAAGCCGGTAATCTTTGCGGCATTGGACGAAGGAGCGCCGTTCGATGCGCCGGAGATCGAGGAGCTTCGGGAGCTTGGAGTGGCTTGCTTCCCATCGCCGGAAAGGGCGCTTCGGGCTCTCGCGCGGGTGACGGCGTTGGGCTCGATCGCCGGCGCTTCGGGCACGATCAATGATGTTGAGCGGTCTACGCAGAAACTTAAACCGGGCGTTCTGCCCGAGTACAAGAGCAAAGCTGCCCTGGCAAATTTTGGGATTCCGATTCCCGAGGGACGGCTGGCGCGGAGCCTTGATGAGGCAATTCTGATTGCGCGCGAAATCGGGTACCCGGTGGCGCTCAAGGCGCAGTGTGCGGACCTGCCGCACAAGAGCGACGCGGGCGGAGTGCTGCTCGGGATCGAGTCGGAGAAGGATCTTTCAGCTGCATGGGAGACCGTTCACGGCAACATTGCGCGTCAGTGCGCAGAACTGGCGCTCGACGGCGTTCTGGTGGAGCGCATGGGAGAAAGCGGCGTTGAGCTGATTGTCGGAGCGCGCAACGATTCGGCGTGGGGGCCCGTGTTGCTTGCGGGCTTCGGAGGGGTGCTTGCAGAGGCGATCGGGGACTTTCGACTGATGCCACCCGATCTTTCGTGCGAAGAGATCGTGAGCGAATTGAACAGGCTGAAGTGCGGGAAGCTGCTGCGAGGATTTCGCGGGTCGCCTGCCGTGGACATCGAGGCCGCAGCAAAGATAGTGCACGCAGTGAGTCAGCTGCTGCGGTCCGCACCGGGAATTGAGAGCATCGATATCAATCCTGTTGTGGTGTATCCCAAGGGGCAGGGAGCGGTGGCGCTGGATGCGCTGATCACGGTTGGAGTCACTGCTGGTCGAGATAAGGGGAGCGAAGGGAGAGAGGGATGAACGAGGTTTCACTTCTAATTGGCGGCAGGTCAGTGCCGGCAAGCAGCGGGCGTTGGTTTGAGCGGATTGACCCGGTGAAGAAATCGCCGGCGACGCGCGCCGCGGCTGCCGGCGCTTCGGATATTGATGCCGCCGTTCATACTGCTGCCGAGGCGGCTCCGGCGTGGGCGACTACCGGGCCAGGTAAGCGCCGCGAACTTCTGCTCCACGCGGCCGAAGTTCTTCTCGCGCGCACGGCCGATTTTGTGCGCTGCATGATCGCGGAAACAGGCGCGACCGAGGGATGGGCCGGCTTCAATGTCGCGATTGGGGCGGCGATGCTGCGCGAAGCAGCGTCTATGACGACACAGATTGCAGGCGAGGTGATTCCAACCGACGTGCCGGACAATCTTGCAATGGCGATCCGGCAGCCGCTGGGCGTCTGTGTCGGAATCGCTCCCTGGAATGCGCCCGTGATACTGGGCGTGCGTGCGATGGCGATGCCACTGGCGTGCGGGAACACGGTGGTTTTCAAAGCTTCGGAAATGTGCCCCGCGGTTCATCGGCTGATCGGCACAGCGCTTCAAGAAGCGGAGATCCCGGATGGCGTAATCAACGTGCTGACGAACGATCCGGCAGACGCGGCAGAAGTCGTGGGCGCGCTGATCGATCATCCGCTGGTGCGGCACATCAACTTCACGGGCTCGACCAAGGTGGGTCGCATCGTGGCGGAACGCGCGGGCAGGAATCTGAAGCCCGTTCTGCTGGAATTGGGAGGCAAGGCGCCATTGATCGTGCTTGAAGATGCCGACATCGATGCGGCCGTTGACGCCACGGCTTTCGGCGCATTTCTGAACCAGGGACAGATCTGCATGTCGACGGAACGCGTAGTCGTAGATCGCAAGATCGCGGACGAGTTTGTGCGTCGGCTCTCAGCGAAGGCCGCCACGCTGCCGCTGCAGGATCCGTCTGCGGGTCCCACGGTGCTGGGATCAATCGTCGATGAAAGGGCGGCATGTCGGGTTTCAGAACTCGTGAGCGATGCCGTGCAGAAAGGAGCGAAGGTTTCAGTGGGAGGCAAACGTGAAGGAACCCTGATGGAGGCGACGGTTGTGGATCATGTCACACCCGCGATGCGCTTGTATGGAGAAGAGTCGTTTGGGCCCGTCGTGACGATTGTGCGCGTCGATAATGATGAGGAGGCACTGCGAATCGCCAACGACACGGAGTTTGGGCTATCAGCAGCTGTCTTCAGCAGGGACATCGCGCGAGCGCTCGAGATCGCGAGGCGGGTGGATTCCGGAATCTGCCACATCAATGGACCAACGGTCCACGACGAGCCGCAAATGCCGTTTGGCGGCGTCAAGGCATCAGGATACGGAAGGTTTGGTGGAAGAGCGGCCGTGGATGAGTTTACGGTGAAGCGGTGGATTACTGTGCAGACCGGGACTCGGCATTATCCGTTCTGAGCGGAAACACTTGGGAATTGCAATTGATTCTTGTCGATCTTGATCAGGAAATGCTCCGAAGCTTCGACAGCTACAAGATCATCGACACTCATGTCGCGGTAAAAGGCAGATGCGTGGCCAGGACCGACCTTATGGCTTGAAATATCTATGGTTTATGTTGGTCGGGGCGGAGGGATTCGAACCCCCGACCCTCTGCTCCCAAAGCAGGTTAAACGATTTATTGAAGCCTATTGAAATCGAGTGAAAATAACTGATTTCGATTGAATGGTTTGGCGCGATATGGCCCGATCCTATTGAATCGTGTGGGTCTCGGGTGCTTTGACCGCTACAAAATCATCGACACCTGAACGATCCCCGCCGTCCTTCACTGGGTTCCCTGTGTGGAATACGACTACTTCTCACGAGCCGACGTCTCAATACTAATCTGCTCGATGAGTGCATTGGCGATGACGCACTCATTGACTCCCTCAAGAAATCGCAGGGCCGAAGTCCGTGCTCTCTCGCGCGACTTCAAACGTTTCGGCCGTGCTGCGCAGCGCGGGCTGCACAAGGATTCGATCGGAGAAATCCTCAAACAAGTGGCGGGGCATGCCGGCGTGAAGACCAAGCCAATCGCGGGCCACAGTCTCCGGGCCGGTTGCGTCGCCCACGCGGAGATCAACTGCGTCAATGAACGCGACGTTATGTGTCAGACCGGCAATGAGTCGCCGGCGATGCTCGCCAAATACATTCGCATCGGCCAGATGTTCAAACACAACCTAGCGGCCGGACTCGGAATTTAACGCGATTCTTACCTCTGAGAAAAAGGGCTTTTCAGATTTCAGGGCATTCAGGTTTATCGCCGTTTCGCTCCCCGTGGACTGACAGGCCATCAGATTCGGCAGTATGCGCCGCGCCAGATGTCACGTGAGGACAAACCGGTGTGCGGCGGGTGTGCCGGACCGCGACGGCAAAGGCGAATGCAGTTGTGCTTACCAGGAAACCTGATCACTTGCCGGCTTGTCTTTACGAATTCCACAAGGAGCGTGAAGCCACACATTTGGAGACGCCAATGGCCCTCCAATGGGGCTGTCTCGTGTTTCTATCTCAGGGTCAGTTCACAGCCGCGTTTTGCTCGATGGAGAGGGGTGCTCTGGCGTTGGTGAAGGTCATTCGGATTCCGTGCTTCGGCCGCAGGATGACCATCGGACGAGGCTCGATCGTCTGGCCGGGAACCAACTCGAATTCGTATCGCCTTATCAGCTCGCTCAAGATCATGAGGATCTGAAGCATCGCATAGTGCTGGCCGATGCAGACGCGCGGCCCGCCCCCGAAGGGGAGAAAGGTGAACGGCGTGCGCTCTTTCATCTCCTCTTTGGTGAAGCGCGCAGGATCGAATTCCTCGGGGTTCTGCCAGAAGCGCGAGGCGTGGTGCGCCCCGTATACGTAGACGATTACCGTCGAGCCGCGAGGTATGACCATATTGCCGACCTGATCATCCGCGACGGCCATGCGGTCAATCATCCAGAACGGCGGGTAGAGGCGAAGGGCCTCGTGGATCACCTGCGTAGTGAATTCAAACTTCAGAACGTCGGCGTAGCTCAGAGGCGCTTCGCCCAGCACGGAATAGAATTCCCGCCGCACATTTTCGAGACAATCCGGATGCGTGCTCAAAAGGTAGAGAATCCACGACAGCGCATTCGACGATGTTTCATGCCCGGCTACAAGCAGTTGCATGCTTTCGCTGAGGACGAGTTCATCGCTCATGCCTTCGCCATCGCTGTAACGCGCATCCATCAAGGTTTGCAGCAGGTCGTGGCCGGGCGGCTCATGGCGCCGTTTCCTGATGTATTCAAGCAGAACGGCATCGGCGCGCGAGCGCATCTCTTCGTGTTTGCGCAATTCGCCCGAAAAGGCAAACCAGGGGTTCAGATAGGGTTGCAGCGTCTGCCGAACGATGAACTCCTGGACGGTGCAGATGGTATGGCTGACAAGGTCGATGTCTTCGTCCTTGAGCCGTGCGCCAAACAGGGAACGGGCGACCATCGCGAAGGTCATCTTCATCAGGTGGGAGTAGACATTGACGGGGCCGGCACGGGTCTCCCGGTCGAAGTCTCGCAGCGACTCGGCGAGGGAGTCCTGCATGATCGAAGACAGCATAGTGAGGTCTTTGAAACCCGTCTGGATGAGGCGCCGCTGAGTGCGCCATGCTTCGCCGTGCGTTGTAAGGAGGCCCTTCCCCAGAAAGTGCCCCATCCGCTTTACCTGGATCTCGGATTTCTGGTAGTTCTCCGCGTTGGTCTTGAGCACGTGCTGAATGACAGCAGGATCGATCGTAACGATCGCCTCCTTGAGACCGCCGAGATAGAACCTGAAGGTGTCACCGAAGGCTTCGTGGTACTTCGACAACACCGCAGCGGGATTGCCGGCCATTGCGGGGGAATCCGCAAAACATCGCAATCTGGAGACAGCGGGTATGGATGAGGACAAGGTCATGGCCGTCCATCATGATACGTGCCGGTAAGCGTGGGAGGATTCATATCGCTTCGAAGAGGCGCAAGGCCGATGCGTGCACGGCGATGTCACGCCCGGATTCAGTCTTCATTTCCGAGTTTTTTCAAAAGTATCAGATGATGCCGGATCGCGCCGGCCATGGTGGGATGTTGCCGGTAAGGAACCCCGAACTCTGCGGCGGTATCCCTGACAATCCGGGTCAACCGGGGGTAGTGAGTGTGGCACACGTATGGACAAAGATGATGGACGATGTGATGGTTCAACCCGCCGGCGAGCCAGCTGACAATCGGGTTTTCAGTCGCGTAGTCGGCCGTGGTTGCGAAGATGTGATAAACGCCATTCTCGAACTCGCCGCGGCCGGAGGGAAAGTAGGTGGTGTCAATGGTGTGGGTGGTCTGGAAGACGAGCGTCACGGTCAGGCCGACGACCAGATGAACCAGAAGAAACGCGCCCACGACCAGAAGGACCGATTTCCCCAGCACGAGAACCGGCAGGACAAGCATGTACGTGAGGTAGAAAGCTTTGCCGGCGAAGAGGATGGCATATTCACTCAACGGGTGCCGCGTGCGCCTGAGGTATTCGTGCGTCGGGAAGAAAAAGCACTGAAAGTCCCGGACGAACACATAGTCGACGGAAAACAACGCGTAAACGAACAACGCATAGATGTGCTGGAGCCGGTGCCACGACGTTCGGGATTCGTGGGGCGTAAATCTAAAGATGCCGCGCCCCGAAATCGCGTCATCTTCGCCCTGGAGATTGATGCAGGAGTGGTGGCCGCGATGGTGGAGGATGCGCCACATGTACGAGTTGATGCCGCAAAGGTCGAAGACATAGTTCAGGGTCTTGTTCACGAACGGCCGCGACGACACGGCATTGTGATTGCTGTCGTGGGCAATATTCAGCAAGAGGAATGTCTGCGCGAGGCCGCCTGAAAGGTAGAGGACGAAATAAGCCCACGGACCGGTCCGGACAATATACAAGGCAATCCAGCTGCCCGCGAGGACGACCAGGCCGATCGCGACCTTGGCCCACATCATGGCGTCGGCTTTCGGCGAGATCTGCTGGTCGGCGAAAAACCCTTCCAGGCGGCGGCGTAAGACCTTGGGGAATGAGGCTGTTTCGGCCGATTCGATCGATTGACGTGACGTGGGTTCAGAAGGCACGAGATCGACCACGGTGGGCTCCTCGGTGATCACCCGTTCAGGTTCGAATGCCACCTGCGCCTCCCGTCATCCCGGTTGAGCACCGCACACTCCGCCCATCGGATCCGCCGGAGCAGATTTCACAGGGGAATTTGTGCCTCTCTGCCTATTTTGCCTATGAAGGGCGCGGAATAGCAATAAAGGACGAATGGGTCCGGCGCCCAAAGATAGAGTTCGGCTCCCGCACGATTGGGGATGGCATTCCTGTAATGCTTTGGTAACATGGTTCCACCGATGAAGCGTAAGAGATGGACCCCCCTTGCATGGGCTGGCGAAAGCCTGCGGAACTCTGCAAGGCATCCGGATACTTCGAAGGCGAAGTGGGACTTCCCCTCACGAGTGGATCGAACTACGCCCATGCTTTGAAAAGACTTCGCGAAGACTTTCGCGGAAAGCCTCAATTCAGGCCGCTCTTTTTTGGGGATTCATTATGTCGCCGCATCGTGAAGGCAAATCGCTATATTGCATTCCTGCTGGGTCGATTCAGCCTCGGAGGGTCACTAATTCATGATGGAGTCCTTGTTGGACCACCTGGACACGCTTGCGGACGAGCACCCCAGCCGGCTTCTTTATTCGTTTCTTGATGTAAACGGCGACACGACCGAAAGCTACACTTACGCGACGTTTCGGCGTCGAACGAAAGCAATTGCCGGTCATTTAAGGAAAGAAGGGCGTTTTGCGGCGGGTGACCGTCTGCTGCTCGTCTACCCGCCGGGGCTCGAAATGATCTGCGCCTTTTTCGGGTGCGTGCGCGCTGGACTGATTCCGGTGCCGGTCTATCCTCCCAGTTCGCGGGGCTTCCAGAGCGCCCTCTACAAAATGGTGCACATCGCGAAGGATTGCGACGCGGCAGCGATCCTGACATGCCAGGACCATCACGCCTCGCTCAAGACGAATCTAGCCAGGAGCGGAGTGTCGGCGTCCGGCGTAGACGTGGATTACATCTCAAGCCTTCCGTGGATTACCACCGAGAGCTTCGTGGATACGATTCCGAACCAAACGGATTTCGAGCCCTCGGAAATTCTGTTTCTCCAGTACACGTCCGGCTCGACAATGGAGCCGAAGGGCGTGATCGTAACTCACGAAAATATCCTGAGCACTTACGATCTCGTCATCGATCATCCGGCACCGGTCGTTGTTTCGTGGCTTCCGCAGTATCATGATATGGGCCTGATCGGTTGCTACCTTTACCCGGCACTGAAAGGGGGCACAACCTACGGGTTCGCTCCCATGGACTTCATTCAGCGGCCGATCCTCTGGTTTGACGCCATCACCACCTACCGGGCCACGGCGACTGCCGCCCCGAACTTCGCATACGACTATTGCCTGCGGGCCGGAAGGCTGTCGAAGGACAGCCTTGAGAATTGCGATCTGAGCTCGCTGCGGGTCTTGATGTGCGCCGCGGAGCCAGTGAAACCGGATACGTATACCCGGTTCCTGGAGGCGTTCCAGCCCTACGGACTCAAGTCGGAGAGTTTCTGTGTCGCCTACGGGCTGGCCGAAAATACTCTTGCGGTTTCGTTGGGCGGCCGGCACATCGCTTCCGTCAACAAGCGTGCCCTGGCTATGGGCAAGGCCAGCATTACCACCGAAGTCTCCGAAATCGATGGCTCCACGCAGATTGTCAGTTGCGGTGTACCGCTCGCCGGGCTACACGTCAGGATTGTGGACCCTGAAGGGCACTTCGCACTAAAGCCGGGGCGCATCGGTGAGATCTGGCTTTCAGGAAGCGGCAAATGCCGCGGCTATTGGAACAACGCCGAACTCACCCTTAAGCAGTTTCGCGCGCGGCTGGTGGATGACACGCCCTATGACGACGGCTTTCTGCGGACCGGCGACATGGGGTTCTTCCACAACGACGAACTTTACATCTGTGGCCGCATCAAGGACATGATTATTCTGCGCGGCCAGAACTACTACCCACAGGATATAGAGAACGTTGTCGAGAAGGCATCCGGCCTGATCCGCCACAATTGCGTTGTCGCCTTCCAGATCCAGGAAGACTGCGAGCCTGGTTTGGCGATCGTTGCCGAAGTAAAAAACCCCAGGGCGCTGCCTGACGCTCGAAAGATTGCCACCGCCGTCCGGAACTACCTGAACGTTGAAGTAGCGATGATTTTGCTCATCGCTCCACGCGCGATTCCGCGAACCAGCTCCGGCAAGATCATGCGCCACAAGACCAAGCAGATGTGGCTCGACGGTCAATTCACCGTCCTCACCGACTTTTCGACCGAGAAGGATGCGACGGGCGCCGCGCCGGGTCCCGAAGTGCACACGCCCTTCGCCCAATTGAAGGCCAGGTACAACCTGACCGGCCACGAACCGTACAACCTCATCGAAGCCGGCCTGGATTCGCTGGATCTTGTTGTCTTCATGCACGAGCTTAAAGAGCTTCTCAAGGAAAAAGGTGCCGAGATGCTGGCGCGGCAGGTGGATATCGGGGTCGTTCAGCGTGTGAGCGTAGCCGAGTTGTTTGCGCTTGCCGAACAACTCGAGAGAGCTCCCGAAGCGGCCGTAATTCACCTGCGTCACGCCCTTGCGGCTTTCCGCGCGGAGCAGAGCGCCGCGGAGAAAAAGCTGATGAACCAGGACCGCAAGCTCATCTTTGAGCCGCCAGTGCCTTCACCCGTGGCGAAGATCCCGGTTCTGAATCATGTGCTCCTCACCGGAGGCACAGGCTTCATTGGGCCGTTCCTGATCAGGAGCCTGCTCGAACAGACCCACGCCAGGGTTCACGTTCTCGTCAGGTCTTCCAACGCAAAGCAGGGCATGCAAAGGCTGCGGGCTGCCATGGAGTCCATGGGCTCCTGCGATTCGCGGCTCATGGCGATGTTCGAGGCCCGCGTGATTCCTGTTTGCGGCGATCTTGGTCAGCCAAGCCTCGGCCTAACCCCCAGGACGTGGGACTACCTCGCAAATGAAATTGACGCGATCTTCCACAACGGCGCGACAGTAAATTACCTGTTCAATTACGACCGCATGCGCGATGCGAATGTAATTGGAACGAACGAAGTCGTGCGCCTGGGCTTCGAAGGAAGGCCCAAGGAATTCAACTATGTCTCGACCACCTTCATCTTTGGCTGGGCCGTGAAATCCGTCCTGTATGAGACCGACCAAAACAAGAATATGGAGCTTCTGGATTTCGGCTATAGCCAGTCAAAATGGGTCGCCGAACAGGTTGTCTTCGACGCGCGTAGCCGCGGTCTCTCCGCGCGGATCTTCCGGCCCGCTCTCGTGAGCCCCTCCGTCGATGGAGGCGGAAACAATTTTGATATTGCGGTTCGCCTGGTGGCATTCATGGTGAACCACGGCATCGGCGTCGATACGCTCAACCAGGTAAGCTTTGTGCCGGCAGACATCGTTGCCAACAACATCGTTGCGATCTCCACCACGCCAGGCACGGCGAATCAGACATTCCACGTCGTGCGGGACGAATATTCGAACATGATGGATATCACCGGACTGATCACCAAGGCGACTGGCCGGCAGTTCGAGATATTCAGCCTGCCCAACTTCGTCCCTGAGCTGGTGCGCAGATGCCGGAAGGAAGATCTTCTCTTCCCGCTCCTGGATTTTCTAGTGGGCTCGGTGGACAACATCTCGGCAATGGAGTTCAAGCGGTACGACAGTTCGACCTACCAGGCGGCGCGCGATGCCTCTGTATTGGGCCAGCTGGACCCGTCCCTTGAAGACACGGTCAACGGCATCTTGAAATTCATGTATCGCAAGGGGATCATTTCGATCGCGCCGCGTGAGATGCACTTCGCGGCGCCGGCCGGCAGTCTCCTGAACTACCCGGACGTCTTGCCGGCTACTGCCTCTTGAAGAGAAGTCTCTCGGTAACCCGCTGGCCGGTCTCGAGCGTGCCCGTCGTAGTGACCGTCAACTCCCGTCCGTCCGCGGAGACCACCCACCTGTCTTTCTCGGTTACCTGATCGTCACGCCGGTATATCGAATCCACCGTGTGCGGATCGACAAGTTCAAGCGCCACCGTGTCATTGCGCGAGTTCTGGAGATCATACTGCTTCCCGTCAAAACGAGCGGTATAGCTGAAGTCACCCAGAAAATGAGTCGCGCCGCTTCCGTTCGTCTCGATCTTGAGCACGAGCCCTTTACGGAGGCGGCTCTTGCTCAGGTCCTCCGTCCACTCGCCGGCGAATGGGTCTTTGGCGACCCTGGCTCCCCCGCTTCGGGTCCACACTGTGATCTGATCGGGGTGATTTTTGGTCGCGGTCGTGCTCGTCAGCTCATTACCATCGGCCGAAAGCTTTTCGCGGATCGTCGCGACAACTGCTCCATTCTTCTCCTCTTTGACTTCCGCCTGTTTCTTATCAATCCTGTGCAACTCGATCTGATCGAATGCCAGGTTGCCCGGAGCGGGCGATCTGCGCCCGTTCGGGTTCGCAGTGAAATCAATGTGGTTTTCGCCGCTCATGACAACATGCACGGCGTTGTGGATCGGCGTGAGAGTGAGCCGGTTCGGAGGGTCAAGGCTAGATTGGGCGGAGGCAAGAACCCATGTGCCGGCGCGAGGGTCAGTCCCGGGTTGGATAGCGGCAAGCAAGCCGAGCAACAGGAAAGCGCGAATGGGTTCTCCTTCACCGAAGGAAAGCCTGGTTGATGTGGATAACGAAATCGGCGCGTCCAGCGCAAGTGTATACTCCCAATCCGAAGCGCCGCCGTCATGATTCCGCACCGGCGAAACCACTTGTCAGGGCTTCCACGGTCCGTCCGAGCATCCCGCGAGTTCACAAGGCGGCGATCTCGTGTGACATGATAAGTGCCATGCGCATACGCCGTTTCTGGGTCTCGGGAGTCGTCCTTGCGGCAGTCCTTGCGCTTTTGCCCTTCTCGTTTCACGCCGAGCGCCATCTCGAGACCGCCACACGTGTCGAGGGAAGCCAGGCCGCAACCGTCCGCCAGGAACTGGACACTCGCTTCCGGTCGCCATTCGTCGACCGGGTTGCACTTGTCGTCCAGGGGCTTCCGCCCGCTGATTCGGACGAAGGCGGCCAGGCGTTGGAGACCATCGAGTCGAGGCTGAAAGAGGAGTCCGGCGTCTCAGGAGTCGTCTCCTACATCGATTTGCGCGATCCCATCTTTCTGGGCAGGGGCGGCGGAACATTTGTTCTCGTCGGACTGGCCTCCGCCGACGGTCCCGTGGAGTCGCTCGTTCCAAAGCTCCACCAGCTTGCAAGCTCGCTTAAGAGCCAACTGCGCGGCCGGTATCCGGCTGTGAACATCGAACTCACAGGCGAGATCCCGCTGAATTTCGACATTCGCAAAGCAAGTGCCGATGAAGTGCATCGCAGCGAGAGCCTGGTGATCCCTGCGACTCTAGCGCTTCTGCTGGTGGCTTTCGGCAGCTTCATCGCGGCCCTGATTCCCCTCGCAATCGGCCAGCTTGCCATCGCCACCACCATGGCAATCACCGGATTTCTCGCCGAACGCTGGCACCTGTCCATTCTGGTCCAGAATCTGGCCACCATGCTCGGCCTTGGCCTGGGAATTGACTACGCGCTTCTTATGATCAGCCGGTTCCGCGAGGCGATTGCCGCCGGAAACAACGGCCCTGGAGCGGCGGTCATCGCGGCGCGCAAGGCCGGTCACACGCTCTTGATCTCGGCTTCTACCGTTGCCGTTGGATTCGTCGCCCTGTTGACCGTTCCCATCAGCGAAATCCGTTCCATCGGCATTGCGGGAATCCTGGTGGCTGGACTGAGCGCCTTGCTCACCAATACTCTCGTTCCGGCAGTGCTTGCATGGCTCGGTCCGCGGATTGATATCGGCAAGCTGCCATTTACTCCGGCGCTGGATGAGCGGCGGGCCGCGCTCACGGGAAATCGCTGGCGGCGATGGGGAAAGTTGATCGTCGCGCATCCCTCGCTGGCGCTCTTTCTGGCGGGCATCCCTCTGCTTCTCCTTGCATGGCAGGTCAGGCGGCTCGATACCAGCGTCCCTCGCGTCAATTGGCTTCCGCAGGCGGCAGAATCGGTCGAGGCGCTCAACGCGCTCGAGCGGATGGATCGCTCCGGCGTAGTTGAATCCCTGCGTATGATCGTTGAACTCCCGCAGGATTCCATCGCGCGAACAGACGCAGGATGGAATGCGGTTGACCGTCTCAACAAGAAACTTGCTAGTGATCCGCGCTGCGCCCGTGTGATTTCGATTACCACGATTGCGGAGGGCAACCGGTCCTCCCTCGATAACCTCTCGCGCGAGACGCGTCGAACATTTCTGAGCAGTGACGGACGGGCGGCGCTGCTTGAGGTGGTGCCCGCGACCTCAGTCTCCCTGCGCGGGCAGGTCAACTGGGTTCGCGAGCTCAGAAAGACGGGTGGGCCGGCGCTCACTGGAGTACCCGGCGCATCGCTTCTCATCGGAGGCATCCCGGCACTCAACGCCGACTACGAGACGATTGTAATCAATCGCTTTCCGGGGGTAACGGCACTGGTGGTGGGAGGAACTCTGCTGGCGCTGCTGGTCGGGTTCCGGTCGATCTTCGCCGCCGTCAAGGCGATCGGCCTGAACCTGCTTTCAGTAGCCGCCTCCATCGGAGCATTGGTTCTGGTCTTCCAGGACGGACACGGAAGCGGGATGCTGGGGGTTCCAGGAGGAACGGGGAGCGTGTTCCCCCTTGTTCCGATCGTCACATTTGCCATCGTCTTTGGACTGAGCATGGACTACGAAGTATTTCTCGTTGCCCGCGTGCTTGAAGCAAGGAAGAGTGGGCTGAGCGAAGCGGATGCGATCCCGGAGGGCCTGGCCAGGACCGCAGGACTGATCACAAGCGCCGCGGCAATCATGATCGTAGTGTTTGCGGCTTTTACCTTCGGCGATTTCCTGGTGGTTAAGATGATCGGCTTTACGCTGGCGGTCGCCGTGTTGATTGACGCGACCCTCGTGCGTATTGTGATCGGCCCCGCTCTCCTGCGCATTGCAGGCGATTGGAACTGGTGGCCGGGGGGTCTCAATAATGCCCGAACGGCGCCCATGCTGTCAGACCAAAGATGATCGCCCTTCCACGATCCAAATTACCGCCGGCTCCTCGATCTCCGGACACGCGGAACATATATGGAGCATCATGATGCTCCATACACCATGCGTAAGAAGTCACCTGCATCGTTGAGTCAGAGTGCTTAATGCCCTACATGAGGGTCCTGGAAAGCCACGGGAGGATGACTTCCTTGAAAATTCGCGGATCGGGCCACACCCCGGCCTGACGACCAAGGTGGCCGCCTTGCGGGTTGATCCAAGCGTCTTTCGGGACATCCCCGCAGTTGAGGAGTTCGTAGATATCCGAGATGGGCACCTGCGTGTCGCGGGCGCCGGCAATGACAAGCATGGGAGTGGTGGGCTTTCCCAGCAGGTGTTGATTCACGAGCGACATCTTCCCAAACTCGTCCACAACCTGGTCGATCGTAGTTACGTTATCGAAGATCGCCATGATCGCGGGCACCTGATCGAAGAGGTACTCGCGATTTCCGAGAAGCGACTTCAACACAAAGTCTTTCTGGAAGAAGATGTCGGTGGGCGGGGATTGAACGCTGACGGCTTTCAAGCGAGCCTTTTCATTGATCGACATCCTGGTGGCCCAATAGGCTCCCCAACTCACCCCGTGCATCGCGATGCGCGATTTGTCCACGTCCGGCCGGGTTTCGAGATAGTCGAGAACACGAGACAGCATGCGATCGGCTGTGGGGCTGGCCTTGATGGGCGACTGCCCCGTTCCCGGCCCGTCGACGGCGATGAACCCTATGCCAAGCGGCAGGATTGCGCCGAAACTCTCTGCCAGATCTTCCTTGCGACTGTCGAGACCGTTGACTGCGAGCACAATTGGGACCGGCCCCGTGGCGCCTTTGGGAAGGCGCATGTAGCCGATGATTTCCTTGCCCTCAAAGGGAATGTGCACGACTTCAAGAGGCGGATCCATCATTCTGGCATGCGCGAGAAAGGCCTCAATCGACTTGGCGTAGGAGTTCTTCTTCTTGGGGGATGCGCCCTCGCTGGGCCATTTGCCGAACGAGTAAAGGTGCCAGGCGCGAATGAAATCGAGATCGGCTTTTTTAGGGTCGGAAGACTGCAGCTGCTTCCCTTCATTCATGTACCGGTCAGCGACGCCCATGAATCCCGCGGCCCACTCGTCTTTGTCGCGGGTGTGAATCGACTGGAAAGCCTCGCGCACGTCATTTGGATCGAGGCCAATCAGCGGGTAGGCGCCTATCTCCGCGCGATGGATTGCCTCGACCTTGATTTCCTCGATGGTCCGTTCGGGGCGGTCCTGGCCAAGGGCTGAAACGGTGAGGAACTGAATTGTTGAAATGCAAAGGAGCAAGATTCCCAAGACCCCGCCGGCAGTGCTTGTTTTCCATCGCATGGCTGTTTTGTAATTCTGAAGCCTCAGCAAATGATGCTGCGCGCTAGAAGGAGAGTTTGAGACCCAACTGAACGGCGCGATTTGTGCCTGAGCCGATGAGCGGGTTGGACGCCGCGACGTCCGGAGTGGCGCACCCGCAACCGAATCCACCGGGCCCGGGAACAGAAGGATCGTTGTGGGCCCAGCCATTTTGGCCGCCGTACGGATTTGCGAAGCTGGGATGATTGAGGATGTTGAAGAACTCGGCCCGGAACTGCGCCCCATAATGCTCACGCCATTTCCACATCTTGTCCACGGAGAAGTCCCAGTCCTTGTAGCCGGAGTCGCGGAAGAGGTTCCGGCCCATGAGGCCGAAGGTTCCGGGCGCGGGCGGCGTCATCACCGAGTTCTTCATTCTGTAGCAGCCCGCCGACGAGAGCGAACCCTGATCGCGCGCATGCGCCGAGCACAGAGAATCGTTGACCGCATCGCTTCCCGCCAGATAGTTCGTCGGACTGGCACCCGCCTTGAAGTCTGACGGATTGCCGAAGAAATCCCAGCGGTCAGTAGCCTCGCCCGTATGGCTCAAGTCATTGCCGGCATCCATGGGTCCCCACGGCTGCGAGCCGTACAAGCTGACAATCGAAGTCACTTGCCAGCCTTCGAGCAACTGGGCAAAGGACTCTCTTCCCGGGATCGCATAGGTTGGAGAAAACGTGAACCGGTGGCGCATGTCGTAGTCGCTGCTGGCGTACTCGCGCTCCGGGTGAGTGCTGTCCTGCGGTATGCCGAGCCCGGCTCCGAAATCCCAGTTTGCGCCCACATCATCCAGGGAATGGGAGTATGTGTAACCGGCGACGAGACTAAGGTTGTGGTAGTTGCGCGCGTTGAGGGTCATCTGCAGGCCGTTGTAATTCGACTTATAGATATTCCCCATTTGATAGATGAAGCTCAGGTAGGGGAACTGGGCATTGAAAGGCCGGCCGGATTGTTCATCGCCCAGAACATCCAGCGAGGGCACGTTCTGATTGATGTCGTGAATGCCAACCAGCTTGGAACCGTGCGAGCCGACGTAGACCGTCTCGAGAGTCAAATTATTCGTAAATGCGTGCTGCACATTTACGTTCCAACTAAAGACTTCCGGCGTGCGCAGGTCGCGCACTGTGCCCAGAATGCTGCAAGGATTCGCTCCGCAATTGATGGTGCCCGTCGGAAACACGGTAGAAGGACCGGAGTTGTAACCCGCATTCCAGTTCAGGTCCGATCCGCTGAAGTTGACGGTGCCCACGGCAATTGTCCCGGTGCCCGCTGCTCCTCCCGGCCCGACACCGAGCGCTCCTGTAGGAATGGTCGTGATGCCGAGGGAATTGTTGAACGCCAGAAACGATTCCCAGTTCAGGGTCTCGTAGATCAAGGTGCCGCCGCCACGCAGAACTGTCCGGTTGTTGCCCGTGATATCCCACGCGAAACCCAAACGCGGCGCAAAGCCGTTGTGGTCGCCGTTGTAGGGGGAGCTGATGCCCTGACCCACCTGAACCAGGCCGCGCGTCGGGTCGAAGTTGCCCATGAGGTCGTGCTCCTCCTTGACCACGGTGTTCATCTCGTAGCGGAGGCCAAGGTTGAGGGTGAGATTCCTGCCAATCAGCCAGTCATCCTGCGCGAATCCGGCTACGCCCCAGTTGTGAATGTGCCTGGTGGGATCGCCGACAAGCTGGCTTGCGGACGCCGGGACTCCGGCGAAGTAGTCCTCGAGCGAAGTGGCCCCGGGAAATGCGTCGTTTCCAGAGCCGAATTTGATCCGCCCGCGCACGCCTCCATACGCGCCTCCGGAGAAACTGTCGTGGTGCAATTCTCCGCCGAACTTGAGAGCGTGCTTGCCGACGTTGTACGAAATGTGGTCGATGAATTGGAATCGCGTATCCGGCCCCTGCACCTTGGGCCAGTTGAACCCGCCCAGCTCCTGGGGAAAGATATAAAAGTCGGAGATGTTGATACGCGGCAATCCTCCGTAGAGAGGGTTCGTCACGCCGGTGTTCAGCCCATAACTCGAAGCGGGGGTGGCATGATCATTCACGTAGGTGGGCTGGTAAAGCGTGTTGTAGCCGAATCGCGCTTCATTGATCAGTCGGTTCGTTGGAATCCATGTCCAGCTCAGCCCCAGAACCTTCGCGCGAGTATGAATCAGGGTCAACCACTTGGCTTGCAACTGGCTCGCGTCTGAAACGGTACCGTTGTTATTCCCGAAGAAATAGACTCCGTGAATCGAGTGCTGCCGGTTGATCTGGTAATCGATCTTCGCGACGGCGTTGTTTACGGACACGTCGTTTGGAAGTCCGAACTCAATCGTTGTCGGACCTAACGGCCCGGTCCCATTGTTGGCGGGAAAGCCGCTTCCATCGCAGCTGATCGGCGGCCCCAGTGTGCATCCGCCGATCTTCAGGCTTGGGACGCTGGGAGTAATTCCCGCCGCCATGACGCCGGCAATCGCATCGGGAACGCTGTTCAGAGGATCGCCACCCAGCGTAACTGTCGCCGGGGTCGAAAGCTGGCTGATGCTGTCGATCGTGTATTGCTGCCCCTCATATCCGCCAAAGAAAAACAGCCGGTCCCTGAGAATGGGTCCTCCGGCTGTCCCCCCGTACTGCTCGAGATTGCGGGGATTCTTGGGGCCTGACGCGACCGTATTGAAATAATTGCGCGCGTCCATTGCGGTCTCGCGCCCAAATGCGTATGCCGTTCCGTGCAGCGTATTCGTGCCGGACTTGAGGGCGACATTCACCATGGCTCCGGGCTTCCAGCCATATTCCGCCGGCGGATTCATGATCAGGTTGAACTCCTGGATGGAGTCAACGGGGAGGATGGTCGCCGAGTCGCCCGCGATTCCGGCGCCGTTGATGATGCTTTGCCCGGAAAAAGGTTCGCTGTTGAAGAGGCCATCGACAAAGTATGCGTTGTCCTCAGCGCGCAATCCGTTGGTGCTCGTGGTTGAAAATCCCCCGCCCGGATAGCGGATGACGCCGGGGCGCAGCTGGAGGAGATTCTCGTAGTTGCGGCCGTTGAGGGGAAGGTTCGAGATCTCCTCATTGCTGAGCGTCCCGCCCAGGGCCGACGACGTCGTGTCGATGAGCGGCGCTTGCGCGGTAACGACGACAGTTTCGCTAGCCTGGCCCGCCCGAAGGTTGAAATCGATCTCCGCGTCGGTTGCGACCGATACATGAACGCCGTCTTGCTCGCCGCTCGCAAACCCTTTCGATTCCACTCTCACCTTGTACACACCTGAAGCGAGATTCGACGCCACATAATCGCCTGCCTGCGTGGTTGTCAGGGCGCGCGTCGTTCCGCGTTCCACGTCGGTGATCGTGATAGAAGCTCCGGCGATTGCCGCTCCGGTCTGGTCGGTGACTTTTCCGAGGATGCGGCCGGTGTTGGATTGCGCGTTACCCGGCCTGTCGAACGAGGGGCTGAGAAGAGTGGCTAATATGACGACCGCCGCGCACTGAATTGATCTCTTGCCCCAGAGGTAAATTGCCGTCTGTGGATTCACTGAGTGACGACCTCCCGTCATTCAGAACTGGTCTGACAGCTATACCACTTGATCAAAATCCCGGTCAAGAGAATCTTTTTTTGAAAAGCGGGCGAAAGGGAAAACAATGCCCCATGATTATCAATCCACTCCATACCATTGATTAAGAGCAGGTTAAAGGGAAACATGATATTCCTCTGCTGATGACGCCGTGCAAGCAATTTAAGCCATTGCAATTGACATTGCAGAACGTAGTGGACCGGTGGTATAACCATCAGACCATTGGGACCATCGCGCTACAGCGCCAGTCTTTCCCGGGTGATTCAGTGATCATTTAAGGCAAGCAGGGGAGAGGAAGCGTGCACATCAGGACGATCAGCAGATCCCACAACCGCTGTAGTCGCGGGAGGATTTCCTAATTATGTACCAAATCGTCCGAGCCGCGAGGCTGTACGAGCAAATAGTTTCGCAGATCAAGGAATCGATTGCTGAAGGCAGGCTGAAGCCAGGCGATCAGCTCCCGGCTGAGCGAGAACTCGCGCAGCAGTTTGGCGTGAGCCGGACGGCGGTGCGCGAGGCGGTAAAGACTCTGTGCGAGAAGGGACTGGTCGAAGCCTACTCCGGCCGCGGTACCTTTGTGACATCGGCCAAGTCGCAATCCGCGAAGCATTCGTTTCAGTGGCTGGTCAAGAACGGCGACCCGCAACATGCGCGGTTCGTGAGGGAGCTGCGCGAGATACTCGAACCGGAATTCACCGCCCTGGCGGCGGCCCGAATCGATAAGCAGCAGTTGGCGATGATGCGCGAGGCCATGGACCTGATGGATCGAAGCATGGGAGACCCCGAGGCATACATTGAGGCGGACCTCGATTTTCACCTTTCCCTGGCCGAGGCCGCCGGAAATCCGCTCATCCTCTCTTTGCTTGACTCGATCGTTGACGTTCTTCGAGAGGAGCGTCTCGGAGTTTTTGAAACTCCCGGAGGGCCATCGCGAGGGCAGGTCCATCACAAAATCATTTTCAAGGCGATCGAACAGCGCAATCCCGCCAAAGCTCGCAAGGCAATGATTGCGCACATGGAACAGATCCGCAAAGACACAGCCACCGCCAGGACAGCAAAGAGCAAATCGCGAAAGACGCGTACTTCCTGACCGACGAAAGGTGCACGGGAATGGCGAAACTTGGATTCATAGGCCTTGGGACAATGGGCGGCCAGATGGCGGCGCGGCTATTGTCCAAGGGGCACACGGTCACCGGTTATAACCGCACGCAATCAAAGGCACAGTGGCTGGTCGAAAAAGGAATAATACTTGCGCGCAGTCCTCGCGAGGTAGCGGAAGCGTCGGATGTCGTGTTTGCGATGGTCACCAACAGCGCCGCATTGCGGGAAGTTGCAGAAGGTGAAGACGGGCTGATCGCCGGCCTGGCACCGGGAAAATACTTCGTGGACATCAGTACGATCAGCCCAGATCTGAGCCGCGAAATTGCCCAGAGAGTGAGGGCCACGGGCGCCGACATGGTGGATTCACCCGTATCCGGCAGTGTGATCACGCTGCAGGAGGGGAAGCTTTCTCTCATGGTCGGCGGGCGCGCCGAGGCGTTTGAAGCGCTCAAGCCGATCCTGCTCGACATCGGGCCCAAAGTGACTCACGTCGGCGGCAATGGGCTCGCGCTCTCGATGAAGATCGCGGTCAACCTCAGCCTTGCAGTCCAGATGCTGGCGTTTTCAGAAGGCGTTTTGCTTGCGGAGAAGAGCGGAATCCGGCGGGAGACAGCGGTTGACGTGCTGTGCAACAGTGCCATCGCTTCTCCGATGGTGAAGTACCGCGGGCCGTTCGTTCTCGAACAGCCTCCGGAGGCGTGGTTTGACGTGAACATGATGCAAAAGGACATGCTGCTTGCGATGGAACTGGGCCGCAAGCTTGACGTCCCTTTGCCCACCACGGCGGTCACCAACGAATTTTTGACCGCTGCCCGGGGCATGAACTGGGAAAAGCTCGATTTCGCAGTCGTCTTTGACGTTCTCGCGCGCATGTCGGGCATTGAAACCGGCGTGGGCAAATAGTCCGTGCTGTAGCGAGACCGGAAGGAGCGGTGAGATGGCATTGCCTACTCATGGAACCATGGCGGTTGACTGGGAGAAGCGCATCGACTTCGATCGTCTCCGCATCCAGAGGCTGAAGCGCGCAAAGGACCTGCTTGCGAAGTCCGATATGGGCGCGCTGCTCTGCTTCGACATGAACAACGTGCGCTACCTGACCGCAACGCACATCGGGACATGGGCGCAGGACAAGGCCAACAGGTTTACGCTGCTTCCGCAAAACGATGAACCCATTCTGTGGGACTTTGGATCAGCTGCCCGTCACCACCAGCTGCATTGCCCGTGGCTTGGCGAGCGGTCGCGCCCGGGCATTTCCATGCTGCGCGGCACCATGTCGCCCGAACACGGCCGCGCCGAGGACGTGGCCCGGAAGATCCGCGTAGAGCTCGAAATGCGCGGGCTGCACAAGGAGCCGGTTGGAATCGACATCATCGAGTTGCCCGTTCTCTTCGCCCTGCAGCGCGAAGGAATCGAGGTTGTGGATGGCCAGCAGCTCGTGTCCGACGCGCGCTTGATCAAGACTGAAGACGAAATCGCGCTGCTGAATACTTCCGCGGCCATGGTGGACGCGGCATATCACGAGTTGTACTCGGCGATGAAGCCGGGGATGCGCGAGAACGAAGCCGTGGGGCTGGTGAGCAAAGTTCTCTACGACCTCGGCTCGGAGTACGTTGAAGCTGTGAATGCGATCTCAGGCGAGCGCTGCAACCCGCACCCGCACGTATTTTCCGATCGCGTGCTGCGCCCCGGCGACCCCGTCTACTATGACATCCTGCATTCGTACATGGGTTATCGCACGTGTTACTACCGGACATTTGTCATCGGCTCGGCTTCGCGTGCAATGGTCGATGCATACAAGCGCTGCCGCGATTATCTCGATGCGGCCATCGAACTCGTCCGCCCAGGTAGAAGCACCGGCGAAATTGCTGCGGTGTGGCCGTGCGCGCAGGATTTCGGGTTCGCCAACGAAGAAGCTGCCTTCGCGTTGCAGTACGGCCATGGAATCGGTCTCGCCATCTGGGAGAAGCCAGTCATCAGCCGACTTGTGTCGCTCGAGCACCCGCACGAGATCAAGCCCGGAATGGTGTTTGCACTGGAGACCTTCTGGCCTTCGACCGATGGCTGGAGCGCCGCGCGCATCGAAGAAGAGATCGTCGTTACTCCGACCGGTCACGAGGTCATTACGCGGTTCCCCGCCGAGCAATTGCTGGTCGCGGGCGCACGGTATTACACCGTGGGCGGACCGTTGCCAACCACCCGCGAGACCGAAGCATCGCCGAACGAGGACGTAGTAAGTCTTCTTGCAGCGGGCGCGAAAGCAGAAAGGGTGAGGGGCTGACGGTGTGCGGCTTGCCGAATCGGCAGCGGGCCATGACCAGTTCCAAAGCGACGATGACGGATGACTTCTCTGACCGGCACACTTTACGGGCATCTGAGGACGAGTTACGCGAATTCGCGGTGAACGTGCTGACGGCGGCAGGAACGAGCATTGATTCCGCGCGATCCGTGGCAAATGCCCTGACCGAAACTTCGCTGCGCGGAGTGGACAGCCATGGAATCAGGCTTCTTCCGCATTACGTCAAGGCCGTTCAGGGAGGCAGAATCAATCCCAACCCGAACCTGGCGTTCACTCGCACCGGGGCCGGCACGGGAACTGTCGATGGCGACAATGGCTTTGGACATTACGCGAGCTACTTTGCGATGGACCAGGCTGTGGCGCTCGCGCGGGAAAACGGTGTTGGGGCGGTCTCGGTTATCAACTCATCGCATTTCGGGGCAGCGGGAAGTTATGCCCTTCGTGCCGCGCAACAGGGATTGGCCGGATTCAGTTTCTGTAATTCCGACTCCTTCGTTCTTGCTCATGACGGGATTCATTCCTTCCACGGCACTAATCCCATCGCATTTGCGGCGCCTGTTCCCGGCGAACAGCCGTTCTTGCTGGATATGGCAACGAGTGTCGTCCCGTGGAACAGGGTTCAGGACTATCTGATGGAGGGCCTGACGCTGCCTCCCGACGTTACCGTGGACAGCACGGGCGAACCGACCATGGACGCAGCTAAATCAGACGCGCTGCTGCCTCTCGGCGGGATGGCATTCGGATTCAAGGGAGCCGGATTGGCAAGCATGATCGAAGTTCTGTGCGCCGTGATGACCGGATCCCCACATTGCAGCCAGCTGCCTGCGATGAAAGGCCCTGATTTCTCGACGCCACGACGGATGGGCCATTTTTTTCTGGCAATCGACTATCGGCGCTTTGTTGCCGCCGCGATTTACGAAATCGCGATGCGCGCTTATCTTCAGGACCTGAGATGCCAGCCCGCCAAAACAGGCAGGAGCGTGATGGCCCCGGGTGACCGGGAATGGTCGACTATGTCGGAGAGGCAACAACACGGCATTCCAGTGATGAGACAGCTTAGGGCGGAGCTTGACCGCATCGCCGATGCCCTCGGCATCAAAGCGGTCCCCTACAAAGATTGAATGCGGAGCAATGAGCGAGTTCTGATCGAAATGAGGCGCCCAGTTTGATGAATACCTACCCAATTCAACTCGTCAGCCCTATGCCTCACAAGCTGCGGGTGCAAGGACACCAATCCCCTAATCAATCGTTTCAATTTGCGCGGATTGTCTGGCAGTAGATGTTCTATAGGGCTGATCGACTCCTGGGGAACGAACTTCGCATATCGGTCCAGCATATTTTTCAGTAGTAGGTGCTTTCCTGCCTTTGAAATGGGTGGCAAGTAATAGTGAAAATCCAGGATCTTGTCTAAGAAACTATCGCCGTCGCCCCATGCGCTATTCGCCGTCACAAGGCCGTTCGCCACAATTTCGTTGTCGAAGGCTAATACAAATGTAAAGCCAGGCAGGTCGAGAATTTCGCGCAGGGACAGTAGGAGCTTCGGCAGAAGTTCCGGTGTTGCACGGTCCAGATCGTCAATGAAGACGATGACTGGGCTATCCCCGAGCTTTTCGCGGATTTTCGTAACCTGCGCGCCGTCAGGCTTCAGCCATTTGCCGATGAACCCCAATGCGCCCTTATAGAGCTTGTCTTTGCCCCACAATTCCATCCCGCCCAGCACGAGGTCCGGGATTCCCGTTGATCCGATCTTCTCCTTTAGCTTACGAATCGTCCCTTTCCCCGGGAGCTCCACCTCTAGTTTCTCCGTTTCAAGCGCCTCCAAAAGGGCGTTGCCAAACTCTTCCCACAACTCATCGAGTTCCTGCACTGCCCAAGGAGTGAAGTAGAAGACAATATTGCCCTCCGGCTTCAGCATCTCTTCTAAGAAGTGCAGTACCGTACTCTTGCCCTCTCCCCATTTGCCGAATATTCCGATGCGTGCAGACCAGTCCGAAGGAGTTGAACGAATCACGGAGGCGATTTCAGAAGCGAACCGCCACCTGCCTAAGTCGTCATCCTTCTTCAGTCTTTGAGCAGAATCATATCCGGACATAGCGAAATCACCTTGCCCTCCCAATCGTTCGGCTGACGAGATTCTTTGCTAGAATTTCCGCTGGAAATCATTTTGCAACTTCACTAGAAATGCTCGGAAGCAGCGACCGCTACAAAATCATCGACACCTGTGTAGCGGCAAAAAGCAGATGCGTGGCCAGGACCGACCTTATGGCTTGAAATATCTATGGTTTATGTTGGTCGGGGCGGAGGGATTCGAACCCCCGACCCTCTGCTCCCAAAGCAGATGCGCTACCAGACTGCGCTACGCCCCGACTCGAAGTTGATTGTATCGCGAATCGTCGCCCGATTTGCCGCCTGCGATTGTTCGCGCAGGGCGGCGAAACGAGTGTGATGACGCGGGTTTTTGGCGGCCGGACGCGGGCGAGAGCAATTTCGTTCGATGGTACAATCAAAGGGTTACACGGCGGCTATAGTTCAGCGGCAGAACGCCTGACTGTGGCTCAGGATGTCGTGGGTTCGATCCCCACTAGCCGCCCCAAGTTCTTCCTCTACTTCCCACCTCATTTCCACCGCTTCGGAACTCATTTCCACTTATTCCGTCCTCAATTCCTGCGCTTCCCGTCTCGTTTCTTAACCTGAGTCCCACATTGCAGTTCGGGGGTCGTGTGCCGCCGCGAGGAGCCGCCACCGGCGACGAAATAATTAAGTTATTTATATTCAGTTAGTTAGCCGGATAATTTTCAGGCCCTGGTGGCCGGTTTTATAGGCACCGGCCTGAAGTATGAAAAAAGGGGGGGAGGGGGAGGGGGAGGGGGAGGGGGGGTGCCCTTTTTTCCCTTCAGCGCTGATGGCAGCTGGTGAGAAACGGAAAACCCGGGGGGTGCTTCGACCTTGAAGCAATACCTGCTCGTTTCTTCGAGCTGACTCTTGTCCCTGCGCTTGCACGTCGGGCCTATGCAACAAATGAAAAGGCCCGCACCATGCGGGCCTTTCCCAAAGCTTACTCAGTATACATGACTGCAGAGAAAAACCGCAAGAGCAAGGCGTGAATTGACAACCGCCGGCGCACGCGGAAGAATCTGCTTCGAAACGCCGTAAATTTCGTGTACGCGGAGCCCATTTTTCATGGCAATTCTCGATCGATTTCGGCTCGATGGTAAGACTGCGCTGGTGACAGGTTCAGCAAGCGGATTAGGCGCTGCCATTGCGACGGCGCTTGCGGAGGCCGGCGCCGTTGTGGCATGCCATGGAAACCGGCGCCCAGCGGATGGGACAGCGGAATCGATTCGAGCGGCGGGCGGCAGGGCGGAGCCGTTCAAAGCCGACCTGGGCGCGGCGAACGGCGCGGCGGATCTGTTTGCGCAGGTGGAGTCCGCGATGGGAGCTCCCCATATCCTGGTGAACAACGCGGGCACGATTCATCGCGCGGCCGCCGAGGAATTCGAGGCGGAGGCCTGGGCGCAGGTTCTCGAGGTGAACCTGACGAGCGTGTTCCGGCTATGCCAGCTCGCGGGCCGAGCGATGCTCGAGCGCCGCGCGGGCAAGATCATCAACATTGCGTCGCTGTTGTCGTTCCAGGGCGGCATTCGAGTTCCCGCTTATGCCGCGGCGAAGGGCGGCGTGGCGCAGATCACGAAGGCGCTTGCCAACGAGTGGGCGGGGAGGAACGTGCAGGTGAACGCGATTGCGCCTGGATACTTCCGCACGACGAATACGGAAAACCTGCAGAAGGACGAGGTTCGCAACCGGCAGATTCTGGAGCGGATTCCGGCGGGGCGATGGGGCGATCCAGAGGACCTGGCCGGAGCAGCTGTGTTTCTTGCATCGCCGGCGAGCGATTACGTGAACGGCGAAGTGCTCGTCGTGGACGGCGGCTGGATGGCGCGGTGAGCTGCGTTTGCGAACGAAGTCCCCCGGCGTGAAATGATGGCGATGACATTCCGGAAAGGCAGGTCACTTCCTCTCATGCGATCTGGTGCGCTGTTTTGCGCCATAGGTTTGGCGGCGGGGTTGTTGCGCCTGTCGGCGCAGCGGCCGGTGCAGGCGCCGATGTACCTAAACCCCATCCTCTTCGCCGACTACTCCGATCCCGACGTAATCCGCACGGGTTCCGAATACTGGCTCGTGGCCTCGACGTTCCACTTCGTGCCCGGGGTTGTGGTTCTTCATTCGCGCGATCTCGTGCACTGGTCGATCAGCGGGCACGTTGTGAAGCGAATGACCATGTCGCCCGCATACGACATGCAGGACGGTGTGCGCTACGGCCGCGGCGTTTGGGCGCCCGCACTGCGTTTCCACAACGGGCTCTTCTATGTTTATTTCCCGACTCCCGACGAGGGAATCTTCGTATCGACTGCGCCGCGCATGACCGGCCCGTGGAGCCCGCCGGTTGCAGTTGTTTCAGGGCCCGGGTATGAAGATCCTTGCCCCTTCTGGGATGACGATGGCCAGGCCTATCTCATCCACTCAAAGACCGGCGCGGGGCCGCTCATTTTGCATCGCATGTCGCCCGACGGCATGAAGGTGCTCGATGACGGCAAGGAGATCGTGCGCGACCCTAAAAACCTGCCCACTCTCGAGGGGCCAAAGATGTACAAGCGCGATGGCTGGTATTACATCTTTGCGCCCTATGGTGGCGTGCCCACCGGAGCGCAGGCGGTTCTTCGGTCGAAAAACATTTACGGTCCGTACGAATACAGAACTGTGCTGGCCAAGGGAAATACCAATGTCAACGGGCCGCACCAGGGCGGCTACGTCGAGACTCCCGACGGTACGGGCTGGTTTGTTCACTTTCAGTCGCGGGGCGCCCACGGGCGCATCGTCTGGCTCGAGCCGGTTCGCTGGGCCGATGGATGGCCCGTGATCGGCGAAGCGCCGGACGGAGCCACGACAGGCGAGCCGGTGTTGCAGTATCCAATGCCTGTTGTACTGCAACCTCAGCCTGGCGACAGGCCGCAGACGAGCGATGAGTTCACGTCAGGAACACTATCACCGATGTGGGAGTGGAATCACAATCCTGTTGACACGCTGTGGTCGCTGACCGAGCGGCCGGGTTTCCTCCGGCTGCATGCGGCCTACAGTCCGGATCTGCTTCATGCCCGAAACACAATTACCGAGTGCCTGCAGGATGAGTCGGCTGAGGTCACCGTGCGGCTCGACCTTGCGCATCTCGCGCCGGGAGATCGAACCGGCTTGAGCATCTTCGACAGAAATACGGCCTATGCCGCCGTCGCGCAACAGGGGAAAAGCCGCAAGATTGTCTTCTCATCGGGAGGCACGGAAACGGCCGGACCGGAGATCGCCGCGACGTCGATCCAACTGCGCGGCACAGTAACGGACGATACTGCTTCTTATTTGTACAGCATCGACGGCGGAAAAACCTTCGTTCCCATTGGCGGCGAAGTCAAGCTGGTCTTCGGATGGTGGAAGGGCGCGCGGCCGGCGGTGTTCGCATTCAACACGGACTCTGGCGCGAGTGCGAAGGGGTATGTGGACGTCGACTGGGCTCACTACCGGGCGTTGGTGTCGAACAAATAACGAGCCCGGATTCATTCGGAGGCGGAATTGGAAGCGATACCGCGCTGCAGCTTTTGCGACAGGAAGATGCTCGATACACAGAAGCCAACGAACAGGTAGAAGCCGGGCAGGATCTTCGAAGAATTTGTCGGAATCACCAGTTGATGAATGTTCGGGACATCGCGCAGGCCGCCCAGCGCGCTGCCGATGACGCCGTTGAACGCGACGAACGACATGAAGATTGCAAGCACCATGACATCGGCCATGGACCACTTGGACAGTTCAAAGGCCAGCACCTTGATGAAGCGGTTGGTGCGCAACAGCGCCGGCTGAATGACACACGCGCCGAGCGCCAGCATTTTGAGCGCCGGGAAGACGACACTGAACAGGATGACCAGCACGGCAACCAGCGTCATCTCGGGCCGGTGCATCTGGATCAGGGTCTGGAACACCTCAAGGACGGTCTTGCTTCGGTAGTAGAGCGTCTGGTCGCGAAACTCGATGGGCGTCCCGAGCACGGTGGCGTCCAGCTGCGTGACGCGGACTTCGACTTCGAGCATCGGGCTGAGCACGCCACCGACCAGCATTGCGATGCAGAACAGCATGAGCACCACGACTGCGCCGCGCGATAGAGTCCGCAGGCCCGCGACGAGCACGATGAACCCAAGCGCGGCCGAAGCGAGCACGATGAGATAGTCGCGGGTGAGTTGCGTGTCTGCTTGCTTTACCTGGTTGTCGAGAGTCTGCTCGCACGCTGCGCCGCTGGAGCATCCGTACCGGCCCAGGATGGCGTTATAGGTGGTCATGTCGGTGGAGCTGAAGGTGTTTTTTACTGCGTCGGCGAGAACGCTGCGGATGGAATCCTTGAAGCTCTTCTGCAGGTCTGGCTTTGTCAGTTGCGCCATCACCACGCTTGTGTACTCAGGGACATGAGGACGCAGCGATGCGACGATCATGTTGACGAGCATCGGATTGGCGCCGGGTTTGCCGGGTGTTTTGGGATTGGGCGCGGTCATCTGCGTCTTGATGTTGTCGAGCAGGGCGTAGAGCGACCGCTCAACCATGGGTCGGAGGCTCTTGCTCTGTCCCTTGAGATCGAGCTTGTCCACCTGGGCGTTGAGCATGGGGCCGATGATGTCGCGCCACTGGTCGGCGCTGAGGATGCCGTAGCGCGCGTGCGTGATCTCGGCGAGGTCGGTGCGGAGCACGCGGCGCGCGGCGAGGCCGTCGATGGTCTTCCAGCTGAACCAGAAGGCGGGAATGAGCAGGATGATTCCCGCGGCAAGGCGGAAGTAGAACGAACGCGAACGCTTGCTCAGGGGAGGATTCGTTGCTGCGGCCACGTTTTCCACGCTGGTGATAACGAGTATAAAACCGGCTTCGACCGCGGTGTGCGGTCAGAGCAGATCGCCGATGGAGAGCGCGTCCATGTCGGCGTAGTCCTGGTTCTCGCCGCCCATGCCCCAGCAGAAGCTGTAGGCGTGGGTACCGGCTCCGGCGTGGATGGACCAGCCGGGTGAGGCTACGATCTCGCGATTGGCGACGAGCAGATGGCGCGTGTCGTCGGGGGCTCCCATGAGGTGGAGGACGCGGTCGTTCTCGGGGAGATTGAAGTACATGTAGATTTCGGAGCGGCGCATGTGGGTGTGCGGAGGCATGGTGTTCCACACGCTGCCTTGCTGAAGATGCGTGACGCCCATGACGAGCTGGCAGCTGCGGGCCCCCTGGAGATGGATGTATTTCGTGATGAGGCGGCGATTGGCGTTTTCAGTGCTGCCGAGCTCGACGGGTGTTGCGTCTTCGCGGCGTATGAGTGCGAGGGGATAAGCGGAGTGCGCGGGATAGCTGAGCAGATAAAAGATTGCGGGATTGGTGATGTCGGCGGATGCGAACTCGACGGGATCGAGGCCGCGGCCGAGGTAGAGGCAATCGAGATTGCGGAGCTGGAAGGATTCGCTGCCGGCGCGGATGATGCCGGGGCCGCCGATGTTGAGCGCGCCCAGCTCGCGGCGGTCCAAAAAATGATCGGCGCGGAGGGGCGGCGGGCAGGGCAGAGGCAGAGGGGCTCCGGTGGGAGCGGCCATGCCGATCACCGTGCGGTCGATGTCGAGGTAGGCAAGGCGAAGCTCGCCGGGGGCGCAGAGCGTGTCAAAGAGGAAGGAACTGCGGAGCTCGCGTGCGCTCATGGTGCGATAGCGGACGGAGTCGGGGAGGATGTGCGTCTTCACGTGTGAGAGTCTCCTGATTGCGGGCCGGATTTACGTATCCATGGTACAGGCTTGATGGATGGCCATCAGTTAGAGTGGTTGGTTGAACAGATGCGGAGGAGACGAGCGTGGACGCAAGCGGGCGCAGGGACTTTTTGAAGATGGCATCGGTGGCGGGGATGGCGGCGGCGACTGCATCTTCGGCCTTTGGAACGGAGACGGCAGGGCAGGAGACGCGGGCGGGCCAGCCGGCTATTGCGCGGCAGGGGGCAGTGTACTTCGACGTGCGGGCGCATGGCGCGAAGGGCGACGGGACCGCGGTGGACTCGGATGCGATCAACCGCGCGATTCTGGCGGCGGAGGCGGCGGGCGGCGGGACAGTGGTGTTTCCCGCGGGGCAGTATCTGAGTTACTCGATACGCCTGAAGAGCAACGTGGGGCTGTTCCTGGACCACGGCGCGGTGATCGTTGCGGCCGAGCCGCCGGCCGAGGGGCAGACGGGAGGTTATGACGATCCTGAGCCGGTGCAGCCGTGGGAGGCGTACCAGGATTACGGGCACAATCACTGGCACAACAGTTTGATCTGGGGCGAGGACCTGCACGATGTTTCGATCAGCGGGCCGGGTCGGATCTGGGGCAAGGGGTTGTCGCGCAACAACGGGCCGGACCTGCCGGATGCCGCGGGACGGCGGACCAAAGGCGTGGGGAACAAGTCGATCAGCCTGAAGAACTGCCGGAATGTGCAGCTCAGGGATTTTCAGATCCTGCAGGGCGGGTGGTTCGGGGTTCTGGCGACGGCGGTGGACAACCTGCTGATCGACGGGCTGACGATCGATACGAATCGCGACGGGATTGATATCGACTGCTGCCGGAATGTGCGGGTATCGAACTGCGCGGTGAATTCGCCGTGGGACGATGCGATCGTGCCGAAGAGCAGCTTCGCGCTGGGGACTCTGCGGGCCACGGAGAACCTGGAGATCGTGAACTGCTACGTGACGGGCGCATACCAGCTCGGCACGATGCTCGATGGGACGTGGAAGAAGTTTGAGCCGGGCACGCGCGTGGGGCATACGGGGCGCATCAAGTTCGGGACGGAGTCGAACGGCGGGTTCAAGAACATCACGGTGTCGAACTGCGTGTTCGACGGGTGCAACGGGCTGGCGCTCGAGACGGTGGATGGAGCGCTGATGGAGGACGTGGTGATCTCGAACATCACCATGCGCGACATTGTGAGCGCGCCGATCTTTATCCGGCTGGGAAGCCGGTTGCGGGGGCCGAAGGAATCGACACAGACGGGCAAGATTCAGAGGGTGACGCTGAGCAATATCGTTTCGTCGAATGCGGCTTCGCGGTTCGGGTGCATCATCAGCGGCGTGCCGGGGTTCGAGATACGGGACCTGACGCTGCGCGATATCTACCTGCAGCACAAGGGAGGCGGAACGGCGGAGCAGGCGGCGATCGCTCCGGCTGAAAATGAGGGGAAGTATCCGGAGCCGAACATGTTCGGGGATATGCCGTCGCAGGGGTTCTATTTGCGGCATGTGAGGAACGTGAGCCTGAGCAACGTTGAAGTTGCGGCGATCAACGAGGACGCGCGGCCGGCGATCGTGATGCAGGACGTGGAGGGCGCGGAACTGTTTCACGTCAAAACGCCGGCGAATGCGCCGGTGCTTCGGATGAATGACAGCAAGGACGTGACTGCGCTGTGGGTGCGGGGTCTGAAGGATGGGAAGCAGGATTAGCTGGCGGCTTCCAGCTCTTGGCTCAGCTGTCAGCTTTCAGCTTATATGTATTTTATATATCAATAAGATACGGTAGCAGATCTCCGGCTGGGGTGGCCGGGGTTCGCTTCCTGACGGGCCAGGCGGCCTTTGTGGTGCGGGCCCCGCCGGGGGCTGCTTGTGAGCGGGATTACATGGGCTGGTCTCCGCCGTCACTGACGGTCTTTCGAATGCGGGCAAAAATCGATTGCGCAGTTCCCCGACAAGGGCCGCATTGCGAGGTGGAGGCATGAATTCGTATACCAGGCCCAGCTTCTTCGCCGCTTTGACGACAGTTACAGTTGTCCTTCTGTTCCTGCCTGCCATCGCATTCAGCACAACTCCTACGGCGGTCTCGGTCACTCCTAGCGCCGGCAACGGCACCGTTCAGAGCTTCGCGCTTGCCTACTCCGACCCGGCTGGGGTTTCGGACCTGAGCTGGGTGTTCGCGCTGTTTACCCGCAACGGGAGCAGCTCGAACGCCTGTCCCGTCTATTACCACCCGGCGTGGAACCTGATCTACCTGGGCGACGACAACAACGCGCACGCGCTTGAACGGCCGGGAGCGGTGGGATTGCCGGGGCACCTCTCTAACAGCCAGTGCACGATCGACGTGGGAGCGTCTTCGACTTCCGTTGCGGGCAACACTCTCACCCTGAACCTGGTGGTCACCTTCCATGTGACCGGCACATTTAATGGCGCGACCAGCGTGTACATGTATGCGCAGGACAAGGAGAACAACAGCAGCAGCTTTCTCAAGCGCGGCTCGTGGACCGTGGATGCGAACGCCGTTCCGACGACCGTCTCCGTTTCGCCTTCGACGGCTTCGGGACCATCTCAGATGTTTGCCATCACCGTCTACGACGGGAACGGCGCGGCCGATGTGGGATGGTTTTACGTGGATTTTTTTCCAACTGTCGGAGGGGCTTCGTGGAACACGTGCTTTATCAGGTTTTACCCGAATGACAACCACATCGTCACCTGGGATCCTTACCACACCTATTCCGCTGTGCTCGGACAGCACGTCATTCTCAATACTCTTTTCTGCAGTATCGATGTGGGCGCGTCGTACGTGACCAAGACGCTCAACACCCTGACGTTAAACGTGTCTATGGGTTTCTCGAGCGACTACCCCGGGGAGAAGGCCATCGGCGTGTACACCACTGACAATGAAAACCATAGTATCCAGATTCAGCAGTGGATGGGTAAGTTCACCGCGCAGTTTCCTTCTCTTTACGCGGTATCCGCAACGCCGGGCATCATCGGGAGCGGGCCCCATCACAGTAATCAGAGGACCTTCACCGCGACATTCTCGGACACAAACGGCGGAAGCGGAATCGACTTCGCGTACGTGCTATTCACGCCGGACAAAGAAAGCACAAATCCCGGCACAAATGCCTGCCCGGTCTATCTGCACATGCCGTCGGAGCTTGTTTACCTCGCGAACGACGCGAACACCGCAGCATATGGGCCTCTCCTTCTGGGATCCCCGGGGACTCTTTCCAACACGCAATGCACGGTCGATGTGGGGAAGACTTCTGTAACCGTGGGACCAACCACTCTGCGGGTCGACTTACCGGTTACGTTCGCCTCCACGTTTAACGGACCGCTCAAGATTGTCACTTACGCGAGCGACCTTTCCGGCTTGAACACCGGGTACCAGAATTCCAATACCTACACGGTGTCGGCTCCGGTCGCTCCGAATTATGTTTTGGCGTCGCAAGGAGCGGTTGTTGGGCCGACGCTGTACACCAGGTTCGCCGACGCGAATGGGTACCGGGATATGAAGACGCTGTATTTCCTGGTGGGCACATGGTTGAATACCGCGGCCTCGTGCCAGGTGCGTTACGAGATGGCGGATAACACGATCTATCTCTCCGATGACGCGGGAGGCTGGAAGGGACCGGGGCAGCCAGGCGTTCCGGGATTGCTGAGTAATAACGAGTGCACCATCGACACCGGGAATTCGCATTCGGCAGCGTCGAACAGTTCCGATCCGACGAGTTGGGATTTCACTGTGCCGATTACACAATTTGCAGCACCGAAGGGCCGGTTTCAGGACGTCTTCATGAATGCGGTGGATAAGGAAGGCAATTCCGCGGGCTGGGTGTATATGGGTACGTGGACGGCGCCGTGAGATCGGTTTAAGGCGGGCGCGCGGTTATCTTTCGCTTTGCTGGATGCCCCAGAACCAACGCTGCGCTTAGTGGAACTCAACGGTGTGTGTCGCGGAGTGCTTCTTGCGGGGGGCTCGTCCTACGGATTCGCTTGGGATGACAGCGGAGATGGATGGGTCGGCTGTGGTGGCGGAACTGAATTCCTGAATGATTGTGGTGCGGGCTTTTGTGGGTTCCCACCCATGCGCGATGAGGCTGCGCATGGATGGGGCACGTTCCTGGGTTGGAGAACAGCAGATTCCCTACGGAAATGACAGAAAGAAAAGCAAGAGCAAATGCAACCGCGGATCCTTCGCTTCGCTCAGGAGATTCCCTCCAGGAATGACAGACAAGAAAAGCAAAGGCAAGAAAAGCAAAGGCAAGGTGCGGGTGCTCAGTGCGGATTCTTAGTGCGCTCCGAGGGTGAATTTGAGGGCTAGCTGGATTCCCCTGGGGCCGCCGCCGCCCAGGAATGGGTTGCCGATGCCTACGTCTCCGGTGGCGACTATGGGATAGGCGCCGTTGCCGACTTCGCGGCCGTTGTTGAGGGCGAAGCCGCCGATGCCGGGGTCGGCGATGAATGCGGGAAGAAACGGATTGGCGAAGTTGGGGTGGTTGACGATGTTGAAGAACTCGGCGCGGAGCTGCATGTTGATGCGTTCTGTGATGGCGGTGTCCTTGTAGACGGCCAGATCCCACTGCTTGAACTGGGGCGCGCGGAGGGTGTTGCGGCCGAGGGTCCCGAAGTGGCGGGTTCCGGGAATGCAGTCCTGGGCCGAGCCGGTGGGACCGTTGGCGAGGGCGTAGGCGGTGACCTGGCACGGAAGCGCGTAGGAGGCAAGCTGGATGTAATTGCCGGGCTGGCGCTGGTGGTAGATCGCGGGGCCGACGACGTCGGGGCGGTCGTCGCCTTCGGCGCTGCCGCTGAAGTCGTCTTCAAAGTTGTAGTTGAACTGGAAGGGCTGCCCGCTCTGGAGCGAGACGGTGCTGTCGAGGCCCCAGCCGTTTTTGAGGCGGCCGGCGCCGGACTTAGGCAACTGGTAGCCGAAGATCCAGGTGAAGCGCTGGGGGATGTCGAAGTTGGATGGGCCGTATTCAGCGGTGGGGCGGGTGCTGTCGTTGGGCTGCGAGGCGTTGGGCTGGAAGTCTTCTCCGTCGCTGGCCGTGTCCATTGAGCGGGACCAGACGTAGTTGGCGATGGATGTGACGCCGCGCCAGCCGTTGACGCGGAGGCTGGCCTGGAGCGAGTTGTAGTTGGACTTCGCGGTCGCCTCCTGCTGCATGATGTAGAACGCGCCATAGGGATTGGCGCCGTAGACGCGGGGCACGGCGTAGCTGGGGATGCAGCCGGGGCCTCCGGCGGGGTAGCACGGGGAGCCGTCGGAGGTGTTGACGTTGGACTGGGCGTAGGCGATGTCGTATGCGGCGATGGCGGCGGGGCCGGGCTGATTCAGGTCGCGAAAACGGAAGAGACGATGGCCCTGCGAGCCGACGTAGCCTACTTCAAGCGACGCGTGGGCGGCGAGCTCCTGCTCGATGTTGAAGTTGTAGTTCTCCATGTAAGGCGTGCGGATGTTGCGGTCGAAGGAGAAGATGTCGCACTCGACGCTGCCGCAGCCGGGGGTGCCGTAGATAGGGACGCCGCTCGAGATGGAGCCGGTGGCGGAGGCGGGAAGGATCTGCGCGGGGCCTATGGGGTTGTAGGCGGGGCCGG
>DATFRB010000015.1:0-2585 GCA_035263625.1 Occallatibacter sp. | reverse complement strand
GAAACACTGAAGGCACGCTCGCTTGGTGCTGCTGCATCGGGCGTTTAGAGTACACGGTACCCGGTTGCAATCCTTTGGCGACGATCGCGCTGCGTCGGCTTTGCGACGCAGCCAATTCAGGCTGGTGGCGCATCGACGTTCGGGAACTGGCGCGCGCGCAGTAGGTAGAGGGTTTCCAGCCTGTGGTCCGCAAAAATCTTCGACCCTCAGGCAGCGCGCGCGATGACACGGTATTCGTGGTGAAGTCCGTTGAGCACCGGGCGCGCGACGATCGACACTTTCCCGTCGAACCGGTGACGGCGTCGTTGCAAAGCCTGGAAGACGCAATGCTGCTGAGGAACAGCCGGACCCAAGGACGAGTGAGGTCGGCCCCGGTTGTAGTGGGCCACCCACGACCCCAGAGTTCTCTTCAAATGCCCTTCGCCCAGCGGAATAATCCAATCGAGACACTCCCGCCGCAGAGTCCCGATTAGCCTCTCGCAAAGCGAGTTCGCCTGCGGACATTGCCTCGGCGTGGTGATCACTTTGAGTCCAAGCCGCGTCAGCGAAGTGTCCAACTCGGCCGAGAATATCGCATCATGGTCGTGGATGATGAAGCGATACGGGTGGTCTGACGGAATGGTTTCTCGCAACTGCTGGAGAGTCCAGGCGGCAGTCGGATGCGCCGTCGCGTTTAGGTGAATCAATCGACGCGAAGCGTGCTCCATCACCACCAACACGTAGAGGATTCGCAAGGTCGCGGTCACCACGATGCAGAAGTCACACGCGATGATCCCCCGAGCGTGATTCTTCAGAAAAGTCGCCCACCGCTGGTCGCCTCGCGGTCCACCGCGCGGCGCCGCTGGCACCTTCGGCATATACTTCCGTATCGTTCGCGGCGAGACGCGAAGACCGAGCTTGAGCAGTAGCTCGTTGGCGATCCGCTCCTCGCCCCACGAGGGATTCTCGCGCGCCATTCTTCGAATCAGATGTTGAAGCTCGACAGGAATTGGCCGCCGGCCAGCTTCGGACTTCCAGCGCCAAAAGAGCCGGAAGCCCTTGCGGTGCCAGGTGACGAAGGTCTTGGGCTTCACCACGGTCAGAGCGCCCCGCCAGTTGAACCACCGACTGAGCAGAACCAGCGTCAGACGGGTCGGATTGTCGGCACGCCGGGGCTTGACCTTGCGTTCTTGGTAAAAGGCGAGCTGCTTGCGTAGGAACAAATTCTCGGCCGCCAGCGAGGTCTTTGGTCGCAGACAAAGTGCCAGCAAGCGGAAGACGTCGCCCAGGATCTGCAACCAGCCCAGAGCGCCGCGCATGATGCACACAGACTCCTCCCGTCCATCGAACGTTACGCCCCTAAGATTGCAAGAATTCAACGCGTTTCAAGTGCAGCCTGATCATTTTTGCGGAGGACAGGCCTCTTTTGGACGGCAATCGCCTTCGACCCGCCCTTTGCCTTTTTGAAATGATGAGCCGAGCCGCCTGAGAAGCGCGAATTTGACGGTCGATTTTCTATCGTGTTACAGCTCGCTGCGGGAGCTGCGTAATGAGCGAAACAAATCCGAGCCGCCAATCGCCGCTGGCGGGTGTGCGCGTTGTCGAATTGGCTCAATACGTGGCCGGGCCCATTGCCGGGCGGATGCTGTCGGATTTGGGGGCTGACGTAATCAAACTGGAACTGGCGCCCAGGGGAGATTTGGTTCGCTACTATCCACCGATCCGAGGCGAGGCTTCGGTCGGGATCATCGCTTACAACCGCGGCAAACGCAGCGTATGCATCGACGTCAAACAGCCGCAGGGGGCGCAGCTTGCAGCGGATCTGATCAGCCGCGCCGATATATTCTTGGAAAACTTCAGTCCGGGAGTGCTGCCCAAGTACGGGCTTGGTTACGAGCAACTACGCCGGCGCAATCCGCGCCTGATCATGTGCTCGATCACGGGCTATGGACAAAACGGTCCCTGGGCGCACAAGCCCGCCAACGATGTGATCGCGCTGGCCAGCAGCGGTACGCTGCATCTGATCGGCGACCCCGACGGCGTGCCTTCGATCCCGGCGCTTACCGTCGGCGATTGCAGCGGCGGGCTGCACGGATTCGGCGCGGTGTGCGCGGCCTTGTACATGAGGGAGAAAACCGGCGAAGGGCAAAATATCGATCTGTCGCTGGACGAATGCCTGGCCCATCTGCTGGACAACTTCTACGTCATGTTTCAGATCACCGACGGCAAGGTTGTCCCAAAACGGACCGGATCGCATTATCCGTCGGTCTCACCGATGGGCGTGTTCAAGGCGCGCGACGGCTTCGTGACGGTGGTCTGCATGATCGATCAATGGCCGTTGTTCACGCGGCTGATAGGGCGGCCGGAAATGGCCACCGATCCGCGCTTCGAGACGATGGAAAATCGCGTCAGGAATCGCCCTGCCGTAACCGCGATGGTCGAGGAATGGCTGCAATCTTTTGACAGCCGCGAACAGGCGCTCGCCATCCTGGAAGAAAATCATATCCTCAGCGCGCCCGTGCTGGATGTGCCGCAAGCGATGGAAAAGGCGCAGATGCGGGCGCGCGAGGTGTTGGCCACGGTTTCGTATCCAGGAGTTCACGACG
>DATFRB010000014.1:0-144046 GCA_035263625.1 Occallatibacter sp. | reverse complement strand
CGACTACGGCGTGGTCAGCGTCATCTACCAGCTTCCCTTTGCCGGCGGGTGGGACGAGTTGATCCGCCTCTCGAGCCGCTGGGTGTGGGACGTGGACTTTGCCTCCCGCGTGGAGCCCATCGTGCGGCGTGCGCTCGAGCGCTTCTCGGGTGCGCTGGTGAAGCCATACGGCCGCTGGCTCAGCGAGGACTACTTCATTTTTCATGTGCGCGAAGCGTCAGGCGCGCCGCCGGCGGCTGATCTTGCCAACACGCACGGTCACCAGATCGCCCAGGTCGTCCGCGGCGACCGCCAGCCGCTGGCCGAGGGCGAGTGCAGGGAAGTTTTGCAGTCGCAGATCTCGTACTACCCGAACGACCTCGCGGTCATCGGCTGGAACGCCGCGTTCGTCTACGACTCGACAGCCGGCGCTGAGACCGCAATTCAACTGCTCGAGTACGCAAACTCGCAGCTGCTGGAATTCCGCCACTACGACGAATTCCTCACCGGCGTTCTTGGCGAAGTCTACGACCTGCTCGGGCAGAAGCGCGGCATGTTTGCCCGCTGGCGCATGGCCCGGCGCGCGCGAAGCCTGCACCGGGTGCTGCTCGACATTGGCGAGCTTACCGAGCACGCCGACAACGCGATCAAGTTCCTGAGCGACATGTTCGCCGCGCGCCTCTACCGGCTGGCCGCGGCCAAGGTGGGCGTGCCCGACTACAAGAACCTCGTCGCCGGCAAGCTCAAGACCGCCGAAGACCTGCACCAGGACATGATCGAGCAGTTCAACGAAAGCCGCGCTTTCTTCCTCGAAGTCACGGTGGTGCTCATCCTGCTGGTTGAGCTCTACTACGCCTTCAGGGGAAAGATGATTTGAGAGCCGGGAAGGGAATTGGATCTTACCGGATGACCGGAAACGCGATCTCCCGCACGGAATCGGCGTTTTCAAGGTTTTCGAGCCACGCGCGGACGCTGTTGCGCAGTTCCCCGACGGCGATGGCGCCGTATTCTTCCGGGTACGGCTCCAGCCGCCGTAACGCGCGGGTCAACAAAGATGAGGCCCCGATGTAGTTTTTGCGCTGCACGTGGTGAAAGGCCGCGGTGACCTGGATCAGCGCCTGGAGGAAGGTCTTGTCCGGCTCGCTGCATTTGAGCCACACGCCCTCCCAATGCTCATGCGCCTGCCAGAACTGCTGGTTGCGATAGCACTGCAAGCCCTCCGCCAGTTCGCCGCGGCTCCAGTCGAAGATCATGCCTTCCGCATTATCGTTTACTCCCGGTCGCCGCGGCGCTCCGATCCGCGTTCGGAGCCTCATTCGCACTGGCCGCCTCGTTCTCTTCGGCAAGCAGTTCGCCGAGAAGGTCGAGCCTCTGCTCCCATAGGGTCCGGTGGGCGCGGATCCACTGCTCCAGCGCGTCGAACCCCGCTGAGGCAATCTGGCAGGTGCGCACACGGCCCACTTTCTCCGTGTGCGCCAGCCCGCACTCTTCCAGGATCTGCAGGTGCTGCGCGACCGCGGTCAGCGTGATCCCCAGTGGCGCAGCCAGCTTCGACACAGACTGCGGCCCTTTGCTCAGCCGGTCGAGCAACGCGCGCCGCGTCGGATCGCCGAGAGCGTGAAAGAGCCGGTCGATATTCACCTGCGCGTCCAAGTTTGAATCGCGCATCGCCGCTTACCGGTTGTCCTCGCGAACGACCTCGACCAGGCGGTTCATCATCGCGATCCATCCCTGCTCGCGGCGCTCGGGCCCGTCGGACCCCTCGAAGAACGCCCCCTGGTGCGTGCAGATCAGGTCCGTCCCGGTCGCTGTCCGGATCAGCTCCATCGTGACCTGCGAAGCGGACATGCGCCGGCCCTCGAGCTTCATGGTTGAGGCAGTCACAATGCGCTCGTTCGGAATAATTTCCTGGTAGATCCCGTCATTGCTCAGGATCATGCCCGGGATCGGGGTCCCCGGCTTCATCTTGTAACGGAGGCGCTGCCAGCCGCCCTCCCGGAACTCGGCGGTGAACTCTTCAATGTCGCTGGTCTTGTCATTGGTGTGCCAGCGGCGCATCTTGTCCGGCTCGCTGAGAGCCTTGAAGACCACCTCGGGCGGGTAGGGAAAGCTGCGTTCAACCACGCATGTCGCATGAACTACCTTGGGATCAACCTTGGTTTCCACCATGTCTTTGTCCTCCTGTTCTCGACGCCATTACTGAAGCGGTGACTTCAGTATTATCCGGGTCCGAAGAATTGTCAAGTGGATACTTCAGTTTTTTATTTGGGCCGTTTTTGGGACAATTCGCGCAAGAAAGAACGCTCTGCCCGATCACTATTTTCAGGGGAGACGCCGTAACAGCGGTTTTAGGATTGCAATGTCTGGAACCGAGGGCGGTTCGCACTCCGAAGGAGGGATCGATGATCCGCTCGCTTTGCATATTCGCAGTCATCTCCGGATTGGGCATTTTTTCGAACGCACAACCTGCGCCCAACTCCGTGTCGGCTGCCGAAAAGGCCGAAGCGGTGAAGGGAAGCAACGCCTTCGCTTTGGACCTGTACGGCCAACTGCGCTCTCAGACAGGCAATCTGTTCTTTTCTCCGGAGAGCATCTCCACAGCTTTCGCAATGACCTACGCGGGAGCGCGCGGCGAAACCGCAAGTCAGATGAAGGCCGTCTTTCATTTCACCTTGCCGGACGATCGCCTGCACGCGGCCATGGGCGCGCTGCTAGCCGGAATGAACGCGCAGCACACCGGCTATCAGCTGCGCGTGGCCAACGCGCTCTGGGGGCAGCGGGACGAGAATTTCCTGAGAAGCTACCTGGACCTGGTTAAGACGGGCTATGGCGCGGGGTTGAGGCTGGTGGATTTCCGGTCATCGCCTGAAGAAGTGCGGACCACGATCAACCGGTGGATTGAGAAGCAGACCAACGACAAGATCAAGGACATGCTGCCGTCGGGCTCGATTACGCCGGCAACGCGCCTCGTGCTTACCAACGCCATCTACTTCAAGGGCACCTGGATGTATCAATTCGAGAAATCCGCGACTCGACTCGATGCGTTTCATCCATCCGCTGCGCAATCGGTGCAGACGCTGTTCATGCATCGAACCGGCGAATACGAATACTGTGATGGCGGCACGTTCCAGGCGCTCGAGCTGCGGTACTTCAACAGCGACCTCGCAATGGTGATCCTGCTGCCGAAAGTGACGGGAGGCCTGCCCGCGCTCGAGCAGTCGATGACCGCCGGCTCGCTGGACCAGTGGTTCGGGCAGCTCCATAACGAGGACAAGGTAATTCTGAGCCTGCCGCGGTTCACATTTACGCAGCAGTTCGAGTTGAGCAAGGCGCTCGCAGAGATGGGAATGCCTCAGGCATTCCTCGACTCGGCCAATTTCACCGGCATGACAGGCAAGCCCGGGCTCCATATTTCGGCGGCGATCCATAAGGCGTTCATCGACGTGAATGAGACAGGCACGGAAGCTGCAGCGGCTACATCCACCATCATGACAGCGGCGATGGCGCGGCCGGCTGAGCAGCCTGTTGTGTTCAATGCAGACCACCCGTTTGTTTTCCTGATCCGCGATACGAGATCGGGGAGCATTCTCTTTCTTGGGCGGGTTGTTGACCCAACGAAGTGAGTACTGTGACATGACGAGCGAGCCACCGCACATTGGTGCGCTATGCTGGATTGCTGTAACCGTATTCATGCAATTCTCAGGAGGCTAATCGGCCTATGCATCGTCGTGACTTCTGCAAGATTCTTGGCGCATCGGCAACGGCACTGGCGGCCGGCAAGGGCTGGGCGAGGTCACCGGGCGCCGAAGATGCTGAAAACGCCGATAGCCTGGACTACGCGCGGTACTGCGCAATGCCCGAATCCGAGCGGACGTTCCAGGCGGTCGTGGACGGGAAGATTACGACGATCAAGCTGGATGCGGGTTCGTGGAAGCCGACTGAGTGGGGAAATCCGCCGAAGTTGCCCGGCGGAGTGGACTCGTGGGATGGCGTTCCGATGCAGGCGCCGATCTCCGGCCTCGCCGGTTCGGGCCCATACGCGCCTACGTGGGAGTCGCTGCAGCAGTACGAGGCTCCTGAGTGGTACCAGGATGCCAAGTTCGGCATCTGGGCGCACTGGAGCCCGCAGTGCGTTGCGGAGAAGGGTGACTGGTACGGCCGCAACATGTACATCGAGGGTCAGCGGCAGTACAAGTACCACCTTGAACACTACGGCCCGCCGTCGCGCTTCGGCTACAAGGATCTGTGCGCGCAGTGGACGCTCCTGAACTGGGAGCCGGAGGCGCTCCTCGACCGCTACAAGAAGGCCGGCGCGCGCTTCTTCTTCGCGCTGGCGAACCACCATGACGGATTCGACTGCTGGGACTCGAAGCACCAGCCATGGAATGCGGTGAAGATGGGGCCGCACCGCGATGTGACGGGCATCTGGGCCAAGGCGGCGCGCGATCGAGGGCTGCGCTTCGGGGCAACGATCCACGAGGGCAGGAACTGGTGGTGGTTCCAGCCCTCGCACGGGGCCGACAAACAGGGACCGCAGGCTGGCGTGCCCTACGACGGCGAGCTCACGCTATCCGACGGGAAGAACGTTTGGTGGAAGGGAAATGACCCGCAGCGGCTGTATGGACCGAAGCATCCGTTCGACGCGCTGCCCGACCCCTCGTATGTGAAGAACTTCTACGACCGGACGCGGGATTTTATTGACCAGCACAATCCGGACATTCTCTATTTCGACAATCCGCTGTTTCCGCTCGGCTGGGGCGGAATGAACATCGCCGCCTATTACTACAACAACTCGCTCGCGAGGCGCGGAAAGATGGACGTGGTCGCCAACATCAAGAACGTGCCCGACAACCTTGCGAAAACGGTGGTCGCGGACTACGAGCGCGGACTCACCAGCGGCATTATGCCCCACGCGTGGCAGTCGGAGACGTGTATCGGCGAATGGCACTACAACCGCGATCTATATGACAAGCCGGGCGAATTTGGCGGCTACCTGAATCCGCGCGACGTCATCCATTGGCTCGTGGACACTGTGAGCAAAAACGGCACGTTTGTGCTCAACATTCCCGGGAAGCCCGATGGGACCATCGACTCGAAAGAGATCGCCGTCCTCGACAGGATCACGGCGTGGATGGGCGTGAACGGCGAGGCGATCTACGAGACGCGTCCGTGGAAGATCTACGGCGAGGGGCCGAACGCCATCAAGGCCGGCGCGTTCCAGGGCAACAGCGTGAGCAAGCTGGGCGCGCAGGACGTGCGTTTCACTCGTTCGAAGGACAACAAGGTTGTCTATGCCATCGTTCTCGGCCTTCCCGCGGGCGAAATGAACATCGAAGCTCTGGGACTTGCGGGCGCGAACTCGCCGGGCAAGATCGCGAAGGTGGAAGTGCTGGGATCGACGCAGGCTCCTCAGTGGAGGCAGGCTGCGAATGGCCTGAGCGTGAAGATTCCGAATGGCATCACGGGTGCCCCCGGATATGGGGTGGCACTGAAAGCCTGGCGGGCCTGAACGGTGTCTGGCTAGTCGCGCTTGCGCCGCTGGTGCGTGCTTGGAATGTTCATGTCCTCGCGGTACTTGGCTACCGTACGGCGGGTGAGCTGGATTCCCTGCGATTGCAGCATGGCGGCAAGCTGGTCGTCGGTAAGGGGGCGCTTAGGGTCTTCTTCCTCGATGAGCTTGCGCACTTTGCGCTTAAGGACTAGCAGCGGAGTGTCCGCGCCTTCGGGACCGTTAGCACCCTCAGAGAAGAAGAACCGAAGTTCAATTACTCCTTGAGGAGTGTGAGCGTATTTATTGGCAACTGCGCGACTTATTGTCGATGGGTGAACGCCTATTTCTTCCGCCACTTCCTTGATCATCATGGGGCGCAGCGACTCGATCCCGTATTCGAGGAAATCCTGCTGGCGCCGGACAATCACCTCACACGTCCGCAAAATGGTGCTCTTGCGCTGAGCGATATTGCGCATCAGCTGCAGCGCGGAGCGGAACCGCTCCTTGACGTAGTCCTTGACCTCGCGCTCGGTCGACTCCGACACCAGCATTTGCCGGTAGCGCCGGCTCAGCCGCAGGCTGGGCAGGTCTTCCTCGTTCATGCTCACGACCCACTCGCCGCCGCGCCTCACGAACACGACATCGGGCTCGATGAGCCGCGTCTGCTCGCGGTTATACAGGCGGCCCGGTCGCGGATCGAGCGTGCGGATGAATTCGATGGCGGCGTGCACGTCGTCCGCTGTCGCGCCGACGGCCTTGGACAGATCCTTTACGTCACGCTTCTGCAGCAGGTGAAGGTGATTGTCCACGATCAGCGCGCCAACTTCCATGGCCCGGCGCCGCTGCTGGAGCTGGGCGTCGGCCTCGGCGCGAAGGCTCAGATGTGGATTCGGCTCAACATCTTCTTCGGCCTCATCTTCGCCGACGGAGTCCGCATCGGCCTCCGGCTCGGGTGTGTTTCTGCGGGCATAGATTTGCGCAAGCTCATGTTGCTGCGCGGCAATCTGGATCATCAGGCACTCGCGCAGGTCGCGCGCTCCCACTCCGGCGGGGTCGAGGTGTTGTACAAGATCGATGCCGCGGCGGACAAGTTCGAGAGCCCGTGAGTGGTCGGCCGGAACTCCGTCGGATTCGGCAGCCGGAGCCCCATTGCCCGCACCCTGCTTGTTTCTGGAAAGAAGCTCGTCGTACGCTGCTGCAAGCTCATCGTCCGTCGCGGCCATGTAGCCGCCTTCGTCCAGGTTGCCGACGACAAACTGAGCGGCGGTTTCAAGCTCCGAGTCGAGCGTCAGAGCTCCCAGCTGCCACGCCAGGTGATCAGAGAGCGTCGTGGGCTGGGAGAGAAAGTTCTCGAACGAAGGCTTTTCGGTCTCCTCGTATTCCTGCTGCGTGCGGTAGCCCGGGTCGAGGTACTCCTGAAAATAGGTGCCGAAATCAACCTCATTAAACGGGTCCTTGGGAGGAGTCGAAACGGCATCCTCCGGCGGCGCAAGGTCCATGCCGCGGTCCACCGGGCGGTCGAGGAGTTCTTCGCGGCCCGCAACCTCATCCAGCATCGGAACCGTCTCATCAATTTCCTCAAGGACCGGGTTTTCCACCATCTCGGCATCGATCATCTCCTTGAGTTCGAGCTTGTTGAGCGCGAGAACGCTCACCATCTGCATCAGGCCCGGCGTGAGGACCTGGCGTTGCGCGACCTTGAGGCTCAATTTTGGCTGCAGCAGCGCCATGAGGAGAATCCCGCTGAGAAACTATGTGCCAAGTGTACCCGGGAGCACTACGCGGAAAACGTCCTCAACCTTCGCCCAAGTTTCAGAATGGGAGAATCCCCATCGGAAGCCCATCTTGGAGCAATAGGATGCACGACCAAGCCGCGAGGTAAACCCTGAATACAAATTAACTTGCGGAAAGTGGCCGGAAAATTGCAACCAGATGTCCGCGTACAAAGAGTCTAAACCCGTTTTATGAAACTGCGCGACCCCCGCCACGCCGGGTTGTTAAACCAAAATACCGGCCGCGAGACGAAACGGCCCGGCACATGCAGTACACCTAATTGAGAGAAAACCCCTCGCCAAGGTAAATCCGGCGCACGTCAGCATTGTTCCCCAACTCGTGCGGAGTGCCCGCCATAAAGATACGCCCTTCTGTGATGATGTATGCGCGGTCGGTCACGCTGAGCGTTTCGCGCACGTTGTGGTCGGTGATGAGAATGCCGATACCCCCGGCCTTCAGGTTGAAGATGATCTTCTGCAATTCGAGTACCGCAATCGGGTCGATGCCGCTGAACGGCTCGTCCAGCAGGATGAACTTCGGCTGTATGCACAGAGAGCGCGCGATCTCGACGCGCCTCCGCTCCCCCCCGGAGAGCGCATAGCCGCGGGTCGTCCGGATGTGGTTCAGATTCAGTTGGCTGATGAGCCGCTCGGTCCGCTTGCGGCGCTCGCGATAGCTGAGCGGCTGGCCCTCGAGCACGGCGAGAATGTTTTCCTCCACCGTAAGCTTGCGGAACACTGACGGCTCCTGCGGCAAGTAGCTGATGCCGTAGTTGCGCGCGCGCAGATACATCGGCGTGCGCGTGATGTCGTGGCCGTCGACCAGGACGCGGCCGGTTTCGGGAACAATGAGGCCGACGATCATGTAAAAGCTCGTGGTTTTGCCCGCGCCGTTGGGGCCGAGGAGACCGACGACTTCGCCGCGGGAGATCTCGAGATCGACACCACGCACCACCTGGCGGCCTTTATATGATTTGCCGAGTCCCTCGGCGACTAGCGTTTCCATTCGTTCCTGTGATCGGGAGTAAACAAATCACCGCACATGCATGCAATCGAACGCATCCGGCGGGGAAATCCCCGGCCTATTTGGGCGCTACCGCCTTATTGGGTGCGATGCCCTGCGTTGTGGTTCTTTGCCCCTGGCCTTCGATACTGACGCTATCATCGCGGGTATTGAAAATCAAAGCCTCGCCGCTCACCGTGCCGCGCGCTGGATCCGTCATCTTCGGCGGATCGGCTGCGGTGCCTGTGAGCACGTATTGACCGCTCTCACTCGAATAGACGAGTTCCTCTCCCGTTCCGTGACGGTTCTGCGTATTGATAACGACCTGGCCCCTCGCAGTCAGGCGGTCCACCTGCGCCGACGCGCCATTCGGCCCAGCGTGATTTCCCGGCGGAAGAAGCGTAAGCTCCGCCTCGCTGGACGTGACCACGGCGGTGGGAGTTTCGGCCACGATGCTCGCAGCCGGCGCGGCATGCAGAAGCGCTTTTCGTTCGGCGGCGGAGTACTTCAAGTCGCCTGCAGCGACGCGGATGACTTGTGGCTGTTTCGCATCTTTTGGCTCAGAGTGAGCATTCTTCTGGCCGGGCTGCACTACTCCGCTTGAGCTCAGCATCACGAGGTGTACAAGTTCCCTCGCGTTCGCAGCGCGCGCTACGAGCGTCTGCCGCACCCGGTCGAGTATGATTACCGGCGCAGAAACGGAATTGGCCTGCTGCCACAGTCGCGCCTGGCCGCTAAAAGAGGCCTCACCTGTAGCGCGATTCAGCTGAGCTTCAGCCGCAACTACATGCGCCGGCCCGTCGCCTCCGAGCCCAATGTTCCCCTGTTTTTGAGTTGGCTGTCCTGACTGCGCCGATTGAAGCCACGTGGCTTTCACATTGCCGTGCGCAAATGCGTCGCCGCTGGCCTGGGAGACGTCGAGCCGGTCCGAAGAGACCTGCATCGCACCGTCGTCGACGCGCGGGTCCTGGGTCAGATGCAACATCTCCCCCGAGCCTTGATAAACAGCGTGCCCGGCCGTCGCGCGCATCGGCGGTCCGGGCTGCCTTCCGGGCTTGGCTGGGGGCTGCTGAGTCATCACAACATTGCCGTCGATGGTCGCAGACTGGATCTGCTCTGAGTTCTGCGACCGCGTGGCGGCCGGTCGCGGCACTCCGGAGACCGGAGCGTGCCCGGCCGCAGCGAACAGGGCGTCCAACCGGTCACCGGTCGTCACCTGGTGCGCGCTCGCGGCTGTGGTCTGCTCCAGGCTTGCGTGGCCCGTGCCTTCGAGGCGCGTCAGTTCCTGATTCGGACCGAAGGTGCCGGTTACGTCGTCGGCCGACATGCGCGACGGAACCAACGGGCCGCCGGCTCGCTGCGTCTGGCCTGTGATGACGACGCCTCCGGTTCCATGCAGGTCGGCAAGCTGGACATGGCCCTTGTTGTCGTTCCGAAAGTTGATTTCGGCCACTGGCGAATTCCAGTCGCGGACAACATGCGTTGCCGGCGTAGTTGCGCTCGCCGGCGTGTCCTGCTCGCTATGCATCGTCACCCCGCGCCCGAGGTGTGCGTGGCGCAACTCGCCCGTGGGCGTGAATGCGATGTCGGCAGTGGGGGCGCTGCCGCGAGAGATTCGGCCGGGAGACGAAGAAGCCATCGTCACCCCGTCGCGCAAGTGGCCTTCGCGCGGCTGGTTGTGCTCGTTGAAGTCCAGCGACCCGTTGGGCGCGGCGATCCGCGAGCCCGTGGCGGTGCTCAGCGCAAATCCGTCGTGCGCGTCGAGGCGAACCGCGGATCCGTTCTCGCGGAAGAGAATCTGCACCTCTCCCGCGGTGGCCTGGCCGTTGCGATATGCAGCGACGGCGGTGCGCAAATCGCAGGTGAGCTCGTTGCGGTCAAACTCGGCGTGCCGCGCGCTCACCGTCACAGAGTCGCCGCCGTGCTGCACGTGAAGCTGAACGTCGTGATCGAGCACAAGCTGGCCCTTGCTCGAATCGAAGGTCGCACCGGTCGAGCTTCCCTGGCCCTGCACCGCGGAGAACTGAACAGGTTGCGACGTGCTGGCGACGCCCGTTTTCTGGTTGAAGGTGAGGCCGCTGGTTTTCACGTCGATCTGGCCCGCCGCCGCGTTGTGCTCGGCCGTCTCGAGCGGTGTGGATTTGCCTTTGGGCTGCGCGGGGTGGGGCGCAACCGCCGGGGCCACGCCGGGCCGCATGATGGTGATCTCGACCGGACCCGCAGCGGTGGCAATGCCCGCGCCCTGGTCGTACTCGAACTCGCCGCCGGAGATGCGGTCGACCGTCTTGCCGTCTTCGCCATAGAGCTCGATGCCAACGTCGTGCAGCAGTGCGCGGCCGCTCTGCTTCAGCTGCACGACGCGCGAGGCGCGGATCTTGAACAGCGTCTTGCCGTGGCTCGACTGCGTGTAAACGAACTCGTTCGCCTGGCGCTCGATGTCGGCGCCGAGCCGGTGCGGGATCTCGCGGATAAGGGATTTGCTCTTCCATCGTGCGACGGCGAGGAACGCTACCAGCGCGAGCACCAGCACGCAGCCGGAGACGAGCACCAGCGTGCGCAGACGTTCGATGGTGATCCGCATGTCAGGGCCTAGTTCCCCGGGTTCAGCCGCGCGGCGAGCCGCTGGGCCAGGCTCTCGCCGAGTTCGCTCCACAGCAGTCGTGCCGTCGCGCCGGAGGCTTTCTCCGCCGCGTTGGTCAGGTCGACAAGCTGACGCACGTTCTCGGTCATGTGGCGGGCGGCAGTTGGGTCGAGTTCCGCTTCTTCTTCGAGGAATGGCGCGTCCGAGCCAAAGTCAATGCGGATATGGCCGTCCTGCTCGTACGCGCCCTCATCGAACAGCGGCCCGTAACCTGTGACGCGGGCCAGGCGCGTGACACGCGCCCATTGCGGATCGAGGTTTGGAGGTGTTTCGAGTTCCCACAGCGACCAGCCGATCTGGAACTCATACGCGTAGTCGTCATGGAGCAGTTCCATTGCCTCTTCGACGGCCTGGCGCGGTTCGGCGCCGAGCGCGGCAGGCTGGTCGGGTTGCTGCGGAGCGGTCGCGCGGCCCCATACGCGCTGGAACACCGGCGACTCCTGCCAGTCGATGGGCCAGACGGTGGCCGCATCCACGCGCGGTTCGCCGCCATGTTTCGCGAACTCGCCGAGGACGGCGACGAGCTTGTCGCCGAGGCCTTCGAGGCGCAAGTTGGGGTACCAGAGGCTTAGATAGAGTGCGTCGGACATCTTTAACGATTTTAGACGTCGTGGGAGGACTTGCGATTCGAGGCTACACTAGTGCGTATGCGGCGATTGGTGGGGTTCGCGGCGCTCACGCTGGCGGCAGCGTGTGCGCAGGCGCAGTGGCAGGTGCAGACTTCGAATACGACGGCCGATCTGCGCGGGATCGACAACGTGGGCAAGGGCGTGGCTTGGGCTTCGGGCACGAATGGCACGGTGCTGCGGACCGAGGACGGCGGCTATGTTTGGCAGACGTGCGCCGTACCGCCGGGCGCGGAGAAGCTCGACTTCCGCGGCGTTCAGGCCTTCGATGCGAACACGGCGATCGTGATGTCCAGCGGGAAAGGCGACCTTTCGCGGCTGTACAAGACTATGGATGGGTGCCACACGTGGAAGTTGATATTCAAGAATCCCGACAAAGATGGCTTCTGGGATGCCGTGAACATCGATAGTCGTGGTCAATGGATCACTGTCCTGGGTGATCCCGTTCATGGCAGGTTCGTCTTATTCGAGAGCAGCGACAAGGGCCGACATTGGAATTGGGAAACCTCGAAGGGCATGCGAGCGAAGGCCAGCGAGCAGGGTGCATTCGCGGCGAGCAACTCCTCGTTCATTTCACTTGGAGCCTATGGGTTTGCAACGGGCGGCTCGGGCGGTGCATTCATGTTCCTGCAGACGAGTGTCGGAATCTGTCTCGATGACTGCGGGCCCTACGATACTCCTCCTGACAAATGGGAACGATTCTCGGTGCCGATTGGAGACAGCACAGAATCGTCCGGGGTCTTTTCTCTCGCGTCCTCGGCAACCCTCCCGGAAGCGGCAACCGGAGTACCCTCTCTTCCGGGTGTCCTCATGGCAGTTGGAGGCGACTACCTAAAGCCCAATGAGGCTCTGAGGATCGCCGCATTCTCCACCGATAAAGGAAAAACGTGGTCCGCTGCCGAGTCACAGCCCCACGGCTATCGCTCCTCCGTAGCCTACGACGCCGCCACAAAAACCTGGATCACCGTCGGCCCGAACGGCACCGACATCTCCACGGACGATGGGCGCAATTGGCGCGCCGTGCATCCCAGCGCCGCGCTGCATGAGGCGTCCGACGCCGACCGCAACTGGAACGCCCTTTCGCTGCCCTTCGTCGTCGGCCCCAAAGGACGCATCGGCAAGCTGGACGAAGGGGCACTTAAGCAAGCACCTGAATCGGGCGGGGTTAAGTGACCGAATCGGGCCTCGGTGACCGCGATGGAACTCCGCTGATCCGTCCCGCATCGCCCCAAGTGACAGCCGGGCCATGGTAGCGCTACGCTAATACGGTATACGCGCAGTCCGGCGATCGAAGGAGACTCACTCGTCCCATGCCCATCCAACCCACCGCGAAGATCTGGCGCAACGGCAACCTCATTCCCTGGGAACAGGCCACCATCCACGTGATGAGCCACGTCGTCCATTACGGCTCAAGCGTGTTCGAAGGGATCCGCTGCTACACGCAGCCTCACGGCGCGGCGGTGTTCCGCCTGCCCGAGCACATGCAGCGGCTGATTGACTCGGGCAAGATCTACCGCATGGAGATTCCGTACACGCTCGACGAGCTTTGCGCGGCTGTGGTCGACACCGTCGAGGCCAACGGCGTGGCGCCGTGCTATATCCGGCCGATCGTGCTGCGCGGCTATGGCGAGATCGGCGTGAACCCCAAGGGCTCGCCCATCGAGGTGTTTATCGCCAACTACCCGTGGGGCAAGTACGTGGCCGGCAATGATGGCGCCGACGTGTGCATCTCGAGTTGGAACCGCCTCGCGCCCAACACCATGCCCGCGCTCGCGAAGGCCGGCGCGAACTATATGAACTCGCAGCTGATCCGCATGGAGGCCGACATCAACGGCTACGCCGAGGGCATCGCGCTCGATACCAGCGGCTACGTCAGCGAGGGCTCGGGCGAGAACGTCTTCATCGTGCGCAACGGCGTGATCTACACGCCGCCGCTGGCCAACTCTGCGTTGTCGGGAATTACGCGCGACAGCGTGCTGACGATCTCGCGGCACCTGGGACTGACGGTCATCGAGCAGGCCATTCCGCGCGAGATGCTCTACATCGCCGACGAGGTGTTCTTCACCGGAACGGCGGCGGAGGTGACGCCGATCCGCTCAATCGACCGCATTACGGTGGGCGACGGCAAACCCGGCGAGATCACCAAGAAGATCGGCGACGAGTTCTTCGGCATCGCCAACGGCCTCAAGCCCGACAAGTTCGGCTGGCTGACGCCTGTAAAGGTCGGCGCGCAGGAGACGGTGACGGCGTAGGTTTCAAGTCCCTGGTCTCCGAACGGGGACCAGGGATCCACGTCCATTCCGTCAGAGTTTCACCGCCTCGTAGTATTCGTTGCCGCCCAGATCCTTCCCGCCCGACGACACCTCGCAACCAGCTTCCCGCAGCAGCGTTTCGTATGCCTCCGCTCCAAGCGAGCGCGAGGGCCGCTGCGTTAATATGTCGATCCACTCGCCGTTCTCGCGCGGGGCGGTGAACAGGAATCGTCCGCCCGGACGAAGCGCGGCCGCGGCCTTGCTGAGGACCTGACGCTGCGCCACTTCCTCCATCAGGAACAGCACTCCCCACGCGACAATCGCATCGAATGCCCGCCCGAAGAAGGCAGACTCCTCGGCTGGCGAGCAGTCCGTTTCAACGCCCGGAAATCTCTCCTGAAATGCGCGAAGAAGCGTCGGCGAGGGCTCCACTGCGAACAACTTCAGGCCGGCCTCGACGAGCACCACGGAGATCACCCCATGCCCGCAACCCAACTCCAGCACATCCGCGCCCGGCGGCAACCGCCGCGCCCACTCCCGCACCGCGTCCGGGCCGATGAACTTATCGCGCCTGAGCATGAACTGCTCCGCGTAGTCTTCGTAGCCATTCGCGCGGTCGGCCATCATTTTCCTCAATTCATCGTGATCAAACTGTAACCTTTCCTTCTCTATCATTTCCGGCATGCAAACATCCGCTAACCGGCGAGGTGCTCTCGCCCTGCTTTTGTGCGTCCTGTTCTCGATTCTCCCTCTTCTCTCGCGTAACGCCGCGGCCCAGGTCTACAGCGGTAATCCAAAGCTGATCGTGATTGTCGTCATCGACCAGTTTCGCGGCGACTACCTGAATCGCTTCCGGAGCGACTTCAAAGGGCGCGGCTTCAACCTCTTTATGAACGAGGGCGCGTGGTTTACCGACTGCTATTACGATTACGCCAATACCAAGACCGCGCCTGGCCACTCCACCATCGGCACCGGCGCCTACAGCGACGGCCACGGCATCGAGACCAACGACTGGTGGGACGCCTCGCGCTCAGACGAGCACAAGGTCAGCTCCGTCGAGGACGAGCGCTACCAGCTCGTCGATCTACCCGCCTCGTCGATTCCCGCGAACCAGCCAGGTTCGCCGCCCAGCGCGGCGACGTGGGTCATCGGCGCTTCGCCGCGTAACCTGCGCGCCACCACGCTGGGCGACGAGCTGCGGCTTGCCACGCAGGGCCGGGCGCGCGTGTTCGGCATCTCGCTCAAGGACCGCGCCGCCATCCTTCCCGCGGGCCAATCCGCGAACGCCGCTTACTGGATAGATCCCGGCTCCGGCCAGTTCATCACCTCCACTTATTACATGCCGCATCTGCCCGATTGGGCCCGCGCTTTCAACTCAGGCGGCCGCATCGCGCAGGCCGAACGTGAAGCGAACGTCGAAGGCACCACCCAGTTCTACGATCTTGTGGGCCGCATGCCCGCCGCCAACAGCTACGAACTCGACTTCGCCAAGGCTCTCATCAATGGCGAAAAGCTCGGGCAGAACGGCGTCACAGACGAGCTTAGCGTCTCGCTTTCCGCTAACGACATCCTCGGCCACCAGATGGGACCCGACTCCGACTTCGAAAAACAGATGGTCCTGAGCCTCGACCACGATCTCGATGGCTTCTTCGGCTGGCTCGACAAGACGATCGGCCTCAAAAACGTCTGGCTCGCGCTCACCGCCGATCACGGCATTGCGCCCATTCCCGGCGAAGCAGCGAAGCTCGGAATCAACTCCGCCAGCGTGGACATGGACGCCGTCTACGCGCGCATTAACGAACGCCTCAACACGACCTACACGCCAAAAGCGAACGTGAACTACCTGATGCCCGGCCCGGATCTGCCCTACGTCGTGCTCAACTGGAAGGCCTTTCAGTCGGCCGGCGTGGACGAAAAGACGGCGGAAGAGACAGTTGGCTCGCTGTTGCGCCAGGAAGTGGCCAACCTTACGCCAAAGCGGGAAACTGACGAGCCTTCGCAGCAGCGGCTGCCGCCTACACCCCAAGTACAGTACGTCTACACCCGGCTCCAGCTGGCTCACGGCGAGCTGCCGCCCACGGACTGGGGCCGCCTGCTCGCGCACAGCTATGCCGACCACGGCAACTGGTTCGACATGGTCGTGCTGAACGCTTACCAGCTCGAAGGCGGCAGCGCCTTCGGAGGCACGACTCATTTTGCGCCGTGGTCCTACGACCGGCACGTGCCGCTCGCATTTTATGGCGCGCCATTTATCCCCGGCGAGTACCATGAGCGCGTCGCGCCCGTCGACATCGCCGTTACCTTCGCGTCGCTTGCCGGCGTGAATCAGCCCTCGGCAGCCGTGGGCCGCGTGCTGACGGAAGCGATTCGGAAGCCGAAGCAGTAGAACAGCCGAGTGCGAGCAGGACCCGCCAGAGGCGCCGGAAGAAGCTCACGGTCGCGCCGGAAGCGACGGCTTAAACTAGTCCTGTGAAGCCCGATATGAAAGTGAAGTTGGCCGGCCTCGAGCTGGTCAACCCGATCATCGCCGCCAGCGGCACCTTCGGCTACGGTATCGAATTTGAAGAGGTCGTGAACCTGGAGCGGATTGGAGCATTTGTCACCAAGGGCATTTCGCTGGAGCCGATGATTGGCAATACGGCTCCGCGCCTGATCGAGACGGCTGCGGGCATGCTCAACGCCATCGGACTGCAGAACATCGGCGTCGATGAATTCATCGAGAAAAAGCTGCCGCAGCTCACGCGCTATCCGCGAGCGGTCGTCATCGTCAACGTCTTTGGCTACACCGTTGCGGATTACGTATCAGTTGTTGAAAAGCTTAACCGGGCGGAGGGCATCGCGGCCTACGAGCTGAACGTCTCGTGCCCGAACGTGCACGCAGGCGGCATGGCCTTCGGTTCCGATGCAGGTTCGCTCGAATACCTTGTGAGCCGGGTCAGAAATGTTTCCAGGCGGCCGTTGTTCGTGAAGCTCTCGCCCAACGTGACGTCGATCGCGCATATGGCGCAGATCGCGGCCAACTCGGGCGCAGACGCCGTGAGCCTGGTGAACACGTTCGTCGCGATGTCGATCGACGCCGAGACGCGCAAGCCGCGCCTCACCAACATTACCGGCGGCCTGAGCGGCCCGGCCATCAAGCCGATTGCGCTTCGCATGGTGTACGAGGCGGCGCGCGCGGTTAAAATCCCTGTCATCGGCCTTGGCGGCATCGTGACCGCCGAAGATGCCGTGGAATTCATGCTTGCCGGGGCCGCGGCGGTGCAGGTTGGGACCGCAAGTTTTGCCGATCCACGGGCAACCGAAAAGCTGGCCAAGGGACTCGAAACGTGGTGCCGGGGCCATCATGTGGAGACTGCCGCGTCGCTCACCGGCGCGCTCGAGGTTCCCAAAGCCTGACACCGGAGAAACAGAACAGGAAGATTGAAATGCCGTTCCCGATCAAGAAGTGCGTCGCTTGCGGAGAAGAATTTGAGTTGCGGCCGGGCAAGCCGGGATTTGCCAACCGGTGCCCGTCGTGCAGCGAGCCGGAATCCGAAGCCGAAAAACCGAGCCAGGGCGATTACCGAAGCAGCAATGCCGAACTGAACGCAGCGCGCCGCAAGACCATGCGCGACATGCTTTACAAGAAGGAAAGCTGAGGCAGTTCGCGAACCCGGCTCACGCTGCCGCGCGCCGGTATAGAGCAGCTTCTGAGTTGCTGTATCCGGAGCGGGGACCAGGTAGTGTCTGGTAAGTCAACTTTTGAACTTCTCAATAAAAGCCAACGCGGCAGGGGCTAAAGCCCACTGATTCTCAGGCCGATTTCGGCACGACTGAAGTCGTGCCCTGACACGAAGCGTGTCAATTGTCGGTTTATGCCGACTGCGCGGCTCCGGCCTGGCTGTATTCCTTCAGCTTGTTGTGCAGCGTCTTCAGGCTCACTCCCAGAATTTCTGCCGCGCGCGTCTTGTTCTGGCCCGTCGCCTCCAGCGTGCGCAGGATCAGCATCCGTTCCGCTTCGTCGACCGTGTTGCCCACGCGCACGGGAACGATGCTTGTGTCGTCGGCCATCGGCGCGGCTGCCTGCTGCTTACCGAACCCCGGCGGGAGGTGGCCCGCGTCGAGCGGCACGCTGTCAGGGCACAGGATCACGGCGCGCTCGATGGTATTGCGCAGCTCGCGCGCGTTGCCCGGCCAGTTGTACGAGACCATGCGGTCCAGAATCGACGGCGCAAGGCCGGAGACGTTGCGATCGTGCTTGGTGTTCATCTCTGAGAGCATCGCCTCGGCCATCGCGGGAAGGTCTTCGAGGTGCGTGCGCAGCGGCGGCATGTGGATGTGGAAGACATTCAACCGGTAAAACAGGTCCGCGCGCAGGCTTCCGCTCGAAATCGCTTCGTCGGAATCGCGGTTGGTGGCCGCCAGCACGCGCACGTCCACGTCCACCTCGTTGCGCGCGCCCAGGCGGCGCAGCTTGCGCTCTTCCAGCACGCGCAGGAGCTTGGCTTGAGTGCCTATCGGCATTTCGGCCAGCTCATCCAGAAGCAGCGTGCCCTGTGTGGCGAGCTCGAAGCAGCCGATGCGCCGTTCGAGCGCGCCGGTGAAGGAGCCCTTTTCGTGGCCGAAGATCTCGCTTTCAATCAGCGTCTCGGGAATTGCCGCGCAGTTGACGGCTACGAACGGATGCGACTTGCGCGGGCTGAGGTCGTGCAGAGTCCGCGCCACGAGTTCCTTGCCCGTGCCGCTTTCGCCGGTGATCAGGACCGACACGTTCGACGGCGCAATCTGCTCGATGAGCGCGAAGATCTCGCGCATGGATTTCGACGTGCCGACCATCGCTCCGAGCACGCCGGACTCGCGCAGCCGCCGCCGCGCCACTTCGAGCTCGATCTCCGTTTCGTGCTGGCGCGTCGCGTTGGCGAGGATGTTCTTTAGCCGCGGTGCGTCCACCGGCTTGAGCAGGAAGTCGTAGGCGCCCAGCTTCATTGCTTCCACGGCGGTCTGGATGGTGCCCTGGGCCGTGAGCAGCACCACGGCGGTGTTCGACTTGAAATTCGGGCCCTCTTCGGAGAGGCGCGCAAGCAGGCCGATGCCGTCGAGTCGAGGCATCTTCAGGTCGGTCACCACGATGGCCGGGTTCCACGCCAGGATCTTTTCCCAGCCCTCGATTCCGTCGCGCGCCGTCTCAGTCCGGTAGCCCCACCCGGAGATCAGCTCGGCGAGGCCCATCAAGGCATGGGGCTCGTCTTCGACGATAAGGACTTTGACACCGCTGGGCATAGGTTTCGGCGGGAAGGCATAAAGCGCCGTTCCTTAATGTTCTACCACGGCAATCCGATGTTGTATTCTTCGCACAAAGCCGCCCGCACAAAAGAATCCAGGGACAGGTCATGACCAGGAAACGGCTCGACGCCTTCTATCTGCTTCTACTTGGCTGCGCGGCCTTTCTCCTTTTCGGCGTCGTAATGGCGCTGGCGTCGCCATCATCCATGCTGGACTTCAAGGTGATCTACTACGGCGCCCGCTCGGCGGCCCATCATGGCGACCCGTACGCTCGCGGCGAAATCCTCAGCCGCTACATCGCCGATGGGGGCACACTTCCCGGCGGCGCAGTTCAGTCGCGCATTGCGCGCGACGTGCTGTCGATGTGCATCTACCCGCCGACGGCCCTGCTGTTCATGGTTCCGTTGTCGTTCCTGAACTATGGCCCTGCGCACATCCTGTGGCTGGCGCTTCTCCTGATGAGTTTTATCGTCGCGTCGATAATGGCCTGGGACCTTGCGGCGGACTTCGATCCGATGCTTGCCGCGGTGCTTGGCGCAGTGCTCGCGGCGAATAACGTGATCGCGGTCGGGGTAGGGAACTCTGCCGTACTTGTCGTCGCGTTCTGCGTCATCCCGGTGTGGTGCTTCGTTCGTAAACGATTCATCTGGGCCGGAGTGCTCTTGCTCGCCGTCGCCATCGGCACCAAGCCGCATGACGCGATCTGGGTCTGGCTGGTGCTGCTGCTCGCGGGCGGGACGCTTCGCCGCCGCGCCCTGCAGTCTGTGGTTGTGCTGGCAGCCTTTGCCGTGCCGGCAGTTCTCTGGATTGGCAGCATCGCGCCCCATTGGCGGCATGAACTCGGCGCCAACGTCTCCGCGCTTGGCGCTCCCGGAGGCTTGAGCGATCCGAGCCTTGCCGCAAAAGGCGAGCGCGCCGTCAGCATGGTCATCAGCCTGCAGGCGGTCTTCAGCGCCTTCATCGATAACCCGCACCTCTACAACCTGCTCAGCTATCTTGTCTGCGCTCCTCTCTTCATTCTCTGGGCGTGGACGACACTGCGCTCCGGCCGTTCGGCTCACAAGCTCTGGCTCTCGTTTGCCGCGCTCATGCCGATTGCGATGCTGCCGATATACCATCGGCCCTACGACGCGAAACTTCTGCTTCTCGCCGTCCCTGCCGCAGTGATCTTCTTCCGTTACGGCGGAAGGGTTGGCAAGGCCGCTTTCTGGCTGAACTTTGCGGCCATCGTGCTCACAGCCGATCTTCCCTGGATGGGGCTGCAACTCCTCGTCAACAGGATTCATCCGGCAAGCTCAGGCGTTGCAGCGCACATATGGACGGCAGTCTGGGTCTATCCGGTTCCGCTCGCATTGCTCGCGGCGGGCACTCTCAATCTTTGGATCTATCGCGAGCACTGCTCCGGACGGATGCTGTGCGACCGCGCGAGCGAGTCCAGGCCTGCAGCGCCGGACGAAGGGTTCGGCCAAGCGAAATTCGAGACTCCCGTCAGCCCGCAATATCGGTGAGTTTGGCCCATCGCGCGTAGAGGGCTTCATTCTCCTGCTCCGCTGCCGCCAGTTCTGCAAGCGCCTGCTGCAATGCCGCCGCGTTGGTGGCAATGTCGGGGTGGTCTACTGCGGCCCTCGCCGCGGCGAGCCGCGCGTCGGATTCCTCGACGCGCTGTTCGATGGTGGCGAATTCGCGCGCCTCAAGATAGGAGAGCTTTTTCTTTGGTGCCGGCGCGGAAACGGCAGGCCTCGCCGCGTTCGTCGAGACAGCGCGGGAAGGTCCGCTCTCCCGCGACGCCTGCTCTTCCACCCACTGCTCCCATTGCGCGAAGTCCGCGAACTGGCCGATGCGGCCTTTGCCGTCGAGGCCGAGCACGGTTGTCGCCACGCGGTTGAGCAGATAGCGGTCGTGCGTCACGAGCACCAGCGCGCCCGGGAACTCGAGCAGGTTGTCTTCGAGAATCTCGAGCGTGGGAATGTCGAGATCGTTTGTCGGCTCGTCGAGCAGGAGAACGTCGGCCGGCTGCAGCATCAGCCGCGCGATAAGAACCCGCGCCCGCTCGCCGCCGCTCAGGTTGCGCACCGGCTGGTTGAGCTGCTCGCCTGTGAAGAGAAACCGCGCCGCCCAGCCGGCCACGTGCACGGGCCTGCCGTTGTGGATCACTGAATCGCCCTCCGGCGCGAGCGCGCGCCGCAGCGTAATGGACTCGTCCAGTTCGCGCATCTGGCTCAGGTACACCAGCCGGAGCGCCTCGGCGCGGCGGATCTCGCCTTGAGATGGGTCAAGCTCGCCTCGCAGCAGTCGCAGCAGCGTAGTCTTACCGCTTCCGTTCGGGCCGACAAGCCCTACCCTGCTGCCGGCAACGAGCGCAAAGTCCAAGTCGCTGAAGAGTTGGCGGCCGCCCATCACGCAGGCGACGCCTTCAAACTCGACAAGCCGTTTGGTCCTGCGCTGGCTGGCGGCAAAATCGATTCCTGCCGACCCCGCCGCCGTGCGGGACTGCATGTCGGCAAGCTGGCCAATCATCGCGTTTGCCGAGTCGATTCGGGCCTTGGATTTTGTGGTCCGCGCCTTGGGGCCGCGCCGTAGCCACTCGATTTCGGTGCGCACCCGGTTGCGCAGCGATTCCATCTGCCGGTTCTGCGATTCCAGATATGCCTGCTTCTCTTCGAGGTGGCGGCTGAAGTTTCCCTTCACGCGCAGCAGTCCTTCGGCGAAGACGCGGTTCAGTTCGATGATCTGCGTGCACGTGGACTCGAGGAAGTAGCGGTCGTGGCTCACCGTCACCACGGCAAAGGATGAAGCAGCGAGCAACTCTTCCAGCCACTCGATGCCGGCGAGGTCAAGATGATTCGTGGGCTCGTCTAGAAGCAGCACATCGGGCCGGCTCACTAGCGCTTCGGCAATGGCGAGCCGCTTGCGCCATCCGCCGGAGAGCGAAGCTGCTTCGGTGTCGAGCCGCTCGAATCCGGTGCGCCCGGAGAGCTCGCGCAGGACGCCTTCGCGATCGGCCTCCGGAATGTGAGCGGCGGCCATCGCGCGTTCCAGAACGTCGCGCACGGTCAGGCCCGGCTCAAAGCGCGAGTCCTGCGGAACGTATGCAGTGCGGGCGCGCTTGCGCACGGCCAAGTCGCCTTCATCGGGAGCAATCTGCCCGGCAAGCAGCGCAAGCAGCGTCGATTTCCCCGCGCCGTTCGGGCCGATCAGGCCGATGCGGTCCCCGTCCTCGACGGTGAACGAGATGCCCCGGAACAGCGGAGAAGCGCCGAATTGTTTGGTGATGGATTGCGCGTTGAGGATCGGGGGCATAGTTATCAGGGTAAATGTCGGCCCGAATCGATTGGGCCATATGATCTAAATGTCTGGTATAAAGGCACGGATAGCGAATCAATGGGGGGAGAGGATGAAATTCGTTCGCGTTGGGCTGGCGTGTGCGTTTGGCGTGTTTTCGGTCTCGCTCGCAGCACTGGCCGAAAATATATCGGTGAGCGTGGATGCTACGCGCGTTTCGCAGAAGCTGTTGCACGTGGAAGAGATGCTGCCCGTAGCAGAGGGGCCGCTCACGCTCTACTATCCCAAGTGGATACCCGGGGAGCACGGGCCCGACGGCCCGGTGTCGAACCTGACGGGTCTCAAATTCGACGCGGCAGGAAAGACCATTCCCTGGAAGCGCGATCTTGCCGACGTGTGGACGTTCCACATCGATGTGCCCAAGGGCGAGACGAAGCTGCACGTCGCATACGACTACATCGAGACCGCGGGAGCCTCGGCTACGGACAAACTGCTTGTCCTTGAATGGAACGAGGTCGTCCTCTATCCCGCCGGCACAACATCCGACAAGCTGATGTTCGACGCGAAGATCAAGTACCCCGACGGCTGGAAGTTCGGCACTGCTCTTCCCGTCGCCGGCCAGGGGGGAAGCGAAGTCACTTTCAAGCCTATCTCGCTCGAGCTGCTGGTGGATTCGCCTGTAATTGCAGGCGAATTCTACCGCTCGATTGACCTCACGCCGCCGGGCGAGCCGATCCACCACGAGATCGACCTCGTCGCCGACAGCGCCGCCGCGCTCAACATGAGTCCCGCGGTGCAGAAGGGCCTCACAAACGTGGTCGCCGAATCCGGCAAGCTCTTTGGCGCGCGCCACTATCGCGATTATCACTTTCTGCTTACGCTCAGCGACCACGTAGCGCACTTCGGCCTCGAGCATCATGAGTCGAACGACAGCCGCCTGCCAGAGCGGGTGTTTCTTGAGCCGTCTGCTGCATTCATGGTCGGGGGCCTGCTGCCGCACGAATTCGTTCACTCGTGGAACGGCAAGTTCCGCCGCCCAGCCGACCTGACTACGCCGGATTTCGAGCAGCCCATGAAGGACGATCTGCTGTGGGTTTACGAGGGCCTCACCGATTACCTTGGCCCGATGCTCGCGGCGCGGAGCGGCCTTTGGACGCCCGACCAGTACCACGAATACCTCGCGAGCATCGCTGCATCTCTCGGGCCGGGCCGGCCGGGCCGCACATGGCGGCCGCTGCTCGACACGGCGGTGGGCGTGCCCGGCATCCGACCGGCTCGCGGCTGGCCCGACTGGGTGCGCGGCACGGACTACTACGACGAGGGCGACCTGCTATGGCTTGAAGTCGCGACCATCATCCACAACCAGACCAAGGGCCAGAAGGAGATCGACGACTTCTGCCACATCTTCCACGGCGGGCCCAACGACGGCCCGCAGGTCAAGACCTACACCTTCGAGCAAGTCGTCCAGACGCTCAACAGCGTTGCGCCGTACGACTGGAGCGACTTTCTGCAGGATCGGCTCGACTCTACGGCTCCCGAGGCGCCGCTGGGCGGAATTGAGAACGGCGGCTGGAAGGTGGAATACAACGCCGAGCCGATCAAGCTGCCCGGCAGGCGCGGGGGCGCGGGCGATGCGTATTCACTCGGGCTCACGCTGGGGCAGGACGGCACGGTGAATGAATCCATCGTGGGCAGCCCGGCGTTCAAGGCGGGCATCGGAGCCGGCATGAAGGTCGCGGGCGTGAACGGGCGCCTCTATACGCACGACCTGATCGAGGACGCGCTAAAGGCCCAGCAACCGGTTTCGCTGCTTGTGGTTTCGGACGACTACTACAAGACGATCACGGTGGATTACACCGGCGGACCGAAGTTTCCGCACCTGGTGAAGATCGAAGGGAAGCCGGACCTGCTGGACGACCTGATCAAGGCCAAGTCTGGAGGACAGTAGGCGTGCTGGACTACGAAATTGCTCCCGTGGAAGCGGCGGAGCTGGTTCGCGAGAAGAAGGCGCGGCTGATCGATGTGCGTGAGCTGTGGGAGTTCGAGGCGGCGCACATCGACGGCAGCGTTCTGATGCCGATGGGCGATGTGCCGGCTCGCGCACACCAGGAACTCGATCCGGATGAGCGACTTGTGGTGCTGTGCCATCACGGGCAGCGGTCGCTGAACGTGACGGCTTGGCTTCGGAACCAGGGATTCGAGCAGGCGCAGTCGATGCGCGGCGGCATCGATGCGTGGTCGGCGCAGGTGGATCCCGCGGTCCCGCGATACTAATCCATTCTTAGAGCCGGTGACCGGCGATGAAAATCGGAGCGATAAGGCGCGAATAAGGGCGCTTAAGCGGGTGGAAAAGCACCGGTCTTCGGATCGTTAAGTATAAGATAACAAGGCGATTGAGCTCACCGGGCGGAGCCGCTGAGGAGACCGGTCGGTCGACGTGGGTGTTTCGGTAAGCTACTTATTTATAATAACTTAGAATTCGATTTTAACTCACAGGAAATTTTATAGGGGGGAGGGGGGTATTTATTTTCCCCGCTAACGTCTCCGGAGGTTCCAGGCTTATCGTGGTTACCTCTGGGTGGGGGGTGGTCGTGTTTCTGCCGCGGGGCCGGCATGGTTCCTCCCACTGAAATGCGAATGCCCGCACTCGGCGGGCATTGACGGGTCTGTTTCCAGACACCTTGAGTATAGCAGGGCGGGATACACGTCAGCCATTAGGGAGGGATGGACCGGAGCCGATTTTCCCATGATGCGGTAAAAAATCCGCTTTCGCTATTTCTTCGTGGTAGAACCCTACTACATGTGTGGTATCGAATTGCAGGCCGAGCTCGCGGAAAAACGGGGCTTCGATCCCCGGTCTCCAAATGCGAAGGACCGGGATGACCTCTCATGGTGATGATTCCTGCCAGCAGGGCCTTCTCTCTCCTGCACGACGCTGGGCCTAGTTCACCCTGATCGTCACGTACCCGATGACCGTGTTGTAGTCGGTCGTGTCGGCGGGAGTGAAGGTCACGCTTCTGGACTGGACACCGGCATATGGAGCAATGGACGGCGCGGACCAGGCAAAGGCGCCGGGCACCGAGGCTGTGCCTCCGGTGAGGGTGGATGAAGCGAGGGTCTGGCCGAGGGTGATTGTGCTTGCCGTTGGCCACGCCGAAATGATGGGTGTGGCCTTGTTGACCGTGATCGTGACGTAACCGGAGACCGTGTTGTAGTCGGTCGTGTCAGTTGGGGTGAATGTTACGCTTCTCGACTGCACGCCAATGTGTGGAACTATGGATGGCACGGACCAGGCGAAAGTGCCGGGCACCGAGGCTGTGCCTCCGGTCAGGGTGGATGAGGCGAGCGTCTCGCCGTAGGGAATGGCGCTCGCCACAGGCCACGCCGAAGCGGTGGGAGTGGCCTTGTTCACCGTGATCGTCACGTAACCGGTGACGGTGCCGTAGTTGGTCGAATCGGTGGGGGTGAAGGTGACGCTTCTGGACTGCACACCGGCGTGTGGAACGATGGAAGGCACGGACCAGACGAAGGTGCCGGGTACGGAGGCTGATCCTCCGGTCAGAGTGGATGAAGCGAGGGTCTGACCGTAGGAGATGCTGCTTGCCGCGGGCCACGCCGAAACGGTGGGCATGGCCTTTACCGTGATCGTGACGTAACCGGTGACCGTGTTGTAGTCATTCGAATCAGCGGGGGTGAAGGTCACGCTTCTGGACTGCACGCCGAACTGTGGAACTATAGACGGCACTGTCCATGCGAAGGCGCCGGGTACCGAGGCTGAGCCTCCGGTGAGTGCGGATGAAGCGAGTGTCGGCCCGTAGGAGATGGCGCTCGCCGTTGGCCACGCCGAAACGGTGGGAGTGGCTTTGTTCACAGTGATCGTGACGTAACCGATGACCGTGTTGTAGTTGGTCGAATCACTGGGAGTGAATGTCACGCTTCTGGACTGCAGGCCGGCGTATGGAACTATGGACGGCGCGGACCAGGCGAAGGCGCCGGGCACCGAGGCAGTGCCTCCGGTCAGGGTGGATGAAGCGAGTGTCTTGCCGTAGCTTATGGAGCTTGCCGTCGGCCATGCCGAGATGGTAGGCGCAGCCTTGTTCACCGTGATCGTCAGGTACCCGATCACCGTGTTGTAGTTGGTTGTGTCAGTGGGGGTGAACGTTACGCTTCTGGACTGCACGCCGATGTATGGAACTATGGATGGCGCGGACCAGGCGAAGGTGCCGAGTACCGAGGCTGTGCCTCCGGACAATGTGGATGAAGCGAGGGCCTTGCCGTAGGTGATGGCGCTCGCCGTTGGCCACGCCGAGACGGTGGGCGTGCCCTTGTTCACCGCGATCGTCACGTAACCGGTGACGGTGCCGTAGTCGGTCGAGTCGGTGGGGGTGAATGTCACGCTTCTGGACTGCGAGCCGGCGTATGGAGCTATGGACGGCACGGTCCAGGCGAATGTGCCGGGAACCGAGGCAGCGCCTCCGGTCAGTGTGGATGAAGCGAGGGTCTTGCCGTAGGAGATGGTACTTGCCGTTGGCCAGGCCGAAACTGTGGGCGCGGCCTTCGGCGCCTGTGTGACGGTGATCGTGGTTGTGCCGACGGTCCTGCTGCCGTAGTCATTGTTATATACCGCCGTCAGGGTGACGGTGCCGAGATTCAAGGAAGGGGCAGGAATCGTTACAGAGGCGACACCATAGCTGAGGGGGGTATCATCCGATGCCCATCCGCCCCCGTAGACGTACACCCAACCGCCGGTGACGTCTCCCGGATTGACGATTACCGTATCGGTCTGCTGGCTGGTAATGCTGGCCAATGTAGCGGTGACAGCCGGCCCGGCGACGGTAATCGGGGCGATGCCGGCGGAACTCCCGTAGTCGCCATTGTAGGTCGCGGTCATCATGTCGGCGGGGCCGGACGCGAGGGCGCCGGCAGGAATGTTGATGGTGGCGCTGCCGGCAGACAGGGTAGCCTGCCCGGCCCATCCGCCTCCTGTGAGCTTTACCGTCCCTGTGGGTGTGCCACCTGGATAGGTCACACCGACAATTACCGTATCGCTCTGCTGGGCGGTAATGTAGGCCGATGTCGGAAAGACGGTGACGTTGGGGGGCCCCCCCGTCGTGTTGTCGATGGTGGCGTAGCCGGTGCTACTCGCGTAGTTGCTGTCGCCACTGTAGATAGCGGTCATGATGTCGACGCCGGGAGTGATGCTGCCGGTAGGAATGTAGATTGGGTCCCCGCCGCAGCAAGGTGTAATCGGCGAGACCCATCCACCGCCGGTAAGTCTCAAGGTCCCTGTGGGTGTGGGGGAGCCCGATGGACCGACTACTTTGATCGTGACAGGATCGTTCACATGCGCACTCGTCATCGTGGTCCAATATGGAGTTACGGTGACGGTGGGGACGGTCGTTTGGACGGCGACGTTTACTACATTCGAGGTACTTGTGGCGTTGTTCCCGTCGCCGGAGTATGCCGCATTGACCGAATAGTTGCCTGCGGTGGCGAACGAAGGTTGCAGCGTCGCGGTTCCGTTGATCAGGTTGGTGCTGCCCAGCGTGGTGGAACCCGCCGTGAAAGTCACCGAGCCGGTGGGAGACGTGCCGGTAACAGTGGCGGTGAGGGTGATTGGCTGGCCGCCACCGACCGAGGCTGCCGAAGAGGCGAGCGAGGTTTTGGTCGTTACCAGACCCGGGGTGTATGTGGCCGAGGCTTCTGGGCTATTGAAGTACCCTTGGGCGATTGCCATTGCATTGAAGGTTAGGTTACCGGATAGCGCCACGGGCGCGGTGTACTTGGCCGAGTTGGTGGTGGGCACGCTGCCGTCTGTGGTGTAGTAGATCGTCGAGACCGCGGTCGCATCGGTGATCGAGACGGTCTGTCCAGGAGCGTATTTGCCGGCGGGTGGGGAAAACTGCGGCGGCGGGAGTGTGGTGAAGGTGTGCGTGAACCGAGGCGAACTGCCTCCCTGATAATTTGAGTCGCCGCCGTAGGAACAGTCGTAGGTCCTGGTGACTGGGAATTCACCCTGATTCAGCGAGAAATCGTTCAGGACAGCGAAGCTCGAGGCGGAGGCTGTGCCAAGAGCAACCTGCACCGAGATGTTGCCGCTGGGATCTTGCGGCGCAAAAGCGAGATCGGAGTAACCATCACCATTAAAATCGGCGGCGACGAGACGGTAGATTGCTGTGGCATTGCGAGTCAATACCCCGTCGCCGAAGGGGGCGAAGGTGCCGTCTCCATTGCCGGCCCAGATCAGGGGAATGGAATATTGCGGCATCTGAGTGAGGGCAAAATCGGTGATGCCGTTGTGGAAGAAATCACCTGTCACGATGCCAGACGAACCAGCGCTAGTGTCGACGACGCGGGCTTCCTGAAAGGTGCCATCACCATTACCGAGGAGCTCGTCAACTCCGAGGTTCGCGAGGAGCAGGTCGGTCCGGCCATCGTGGTTGAAGTCTCCGGCTGTGAGATAGCCCCCGCCAACCCATTTGAGAACAGTGGGCTCCGGTGACCGGAAGGTGCCATCGCCATTGCCGAGCGCTACAGAGATTTGGGTGAAGTTGGAGACGCTAAGGAAAGCAATATCGAGCTTCTTGTCGCCATTGAAATCAGCTGCAAGGATTTCGCCAAGGGGTGCCCCCGATGCGACGTTCACAGGAGCCTGGAAGGTGCCATCGCCGTTGCCCAAAAGCACATAGACGGAGCCGGAGGCGAAGCCGTTGCCATCGACAGCGACAGCAAGATCGAGATGTCCGTTGCCGAAATTGCTGGCAGCAATGTCGACGACATAGGGGCCCAAGGGGCTCAGGTCATGGTAGACGGGCGCCTGAAAGGAGCCGTCGCCGTTGCCGAGCATGGTGTAGAAACCAGAGTAGTTACCGTATTTATTAACGTAAATCAGGTCGAGCTTGCCATCGTCGTTGATGTCACCAGCGACCAAAACGCCAGGGCTGGTTCCCGCGTTGGGGATGGCGGGCTGAAAGGTGCCATCTCCGTTGCCCAGCAAGACGGAGCCGCCGGTGGCGATGTCAGGCTTCCCGTCACCATTGAAATCGCCCACAACAAGAAGCCCTCCCGATGCTCTCGATGTAACAGGATTTACGGAATACACCGCGGGCGGCAGATTGTTGTTATACGAACTGAGCGTACCGGTGCCGAGGCTCTGACCGGCGGTGAGATCGTTGAAGGAGACGTTTCCTGTTGGATGGGTGGAACTGAATGCAGCCAATCCGGTGACGACGCAATCGAAGGCCCCGCTTGTTGAGTCCAAGAAGCCCTGAACTGACGAACTATTGAGTTGGTAGACGGCGGATGAGACTGGGCTGTTGGTCTGGCCTTGAGCCACGGCAATGGCCTGAACGACGGCGACACCGAGCGTGGTTACGCCGTCCGGCGAGATGTTTCCGGTGACGGTGAACGGGCCGGTGTACTGAGTCGAGCTGGTCGTGGGTATAGTTCCGTCAGTGGTGTAGTAAATGGTCGCGCCGGCGGGAGCGGTGATGGTGACCTGAATATTCGGCGAGGACTGCTTATACGCTCCGGCCGGTGGGCCGATGACTGGAGCGCTGGTAGGAGGCGCGAAGGTTTGAGTGGCAGAGTTCACGGTCAGGCCAGATGGGGTCGGCTGCGTCTGAGCGGCTATGGGCGAGATCGCGAAGCATGCGGCGAGGAGAGCTGGAATGAAGATCGGGAACAGGTTCCGGGACGCGGTGCGCCCCAATTGGCGGGAGACAGCGCGCAAGGACCTAGGGATCCCGGCTTGGCATGGGATTACGATCATCGACATTTTTGATTCAATTCCTTTTTTGTGATTGCACCCGACGGAGGCAAGCGTGCCTAGCGTGCGCCTCTCAGGAGTTGGGTGCTTCCATGTAGTGAGGGGGTCTGCGGGCCTGTCCCCGCCCGCGTTTATGTTTGCACTCAACGCAGGATCAGTCGTTGCGCGAGACGGGGTATGTACTTGCTCCAAAGCAAGTAGGAGTTCTACGAGGCTGATGACAAGAGGTCTAAGGAATCGAAAATTTACGGAGCTGGATGACGAAGAACCTGACCGTACTAAAAAACATCCCTCCTTCGGAGGATGATTCCGTCCGAAGGAGGGTTTTGGTTATTGCACGTTGAGGGTGAGGGCGGTGGTCTGCGTCGTGGCTCCGGCGGTCGCTGTTACCGTGAGCGGGTAGGCGCCCTCGGGCGTTGGTGACGGTGTGGGGCCGTTGTTGAAGTTGTGGCCAGCGCAGCCAGAAAGGCCGGCGGCGACAGCTGCTCCGGCGATTGCGAGAATCGCAAGCAGCAGGAAGCGGCCGGCGCGGCGGCGCGATCTCCGCAAGCCGAGGAACGGAAGCAGCAGGAGACCGAGGGCCAGCGGCATGCGGGTCAACGGAGTGTGTTGCGGCGAAGTCGAAGAGGCCTGCCCGGCGAGGTTGATCACGAACTGTACGTTGGTGGGGCCCGCTCCGGCAGCAACGGGGTTGGGGCTGAAGCTGCTCGTTGCTCCGGTGGGAAGTCCCGAGACCGACAGGTTGACCGGGCTGTTGCCTGGAGGCGTAACCGACAGCACGAAGTTGGCTACGCCACCGGGCGTGATGTTGGCGGTGGTGGGCGCGCCGGGCGCGGGGCCAATGCTCAGCGCGGAAACGGTCTGGGTGAGCGCGGTGCTGGTGACTGAGCCAAAGTTGCCGTCGCCCGAGTACTGCGCGGTAATGGAGTGGCTGCCGGCGGCGAGCGTGGAGGTCGCGTAAGTTGCCGAACCGGCGGCGAGGATGCCGGAGCTGAGCTGGGTGGCGCCATCCCAGAAGGTGACGGAGCCGGTGGGCGTGCCCGCGGGCGAGCTGACCGCCGCGGTAAAGGTGACGGACTGGGCGACGATTGAGGGATTTGCCGAGGAGGTCAGCGCAATGGCGGGGGCGATGGGGTTGACCGTGAGAGTGACGGAATCGGTCGCCGTTGCGTAGTCGGCGGCGTCGTTTGGCGTGAAAGTAACGTTGAGGGCCTGCACGCCTCCATGAAGGACGGTTCCGGCGGGCGGATTGTAGGCTAACGTGCCCGGCACGTTGGCAGTGGCGTTCAATTGAGTGGCGCTGAGCGGAGTGCCGTAGGCAATCGGCGCGGGCGCGGCCCATGCGATGACAGATGCAGCCTGGTTGACGGTGAGGGTGAGGGACGAGGCGACTGTGTTGTAGTCCGCCGAATCGGCGGGCGTGAAGGTTGCGCTCTCGGACTGCAAGCCGGCGTGTGGAGCCGTGGATGGCGTGGTCCATGCGAAGGTGCCGGGTATTGAGGCTGTGCCTCCGGTCAGGGTGGATGAAGCGAGGGTCTGGCCGAAGGTGATGGCGCTTGCCGTCGGCCACGCCGATACGGTGGGCGCGGCCTTGTTCACAGTCACCGTCACCGTGCCTATAACGGTGTTGTTGTCTGTCGTATCGGTGGGCGTGAACGTTACGCTTTCGGATTGCGAGCCGGCGTGCGGGGCCGTGGATGGCGTGGTCCACGCGAACGTGCCGGCGATCGAAGCGGCGCCGCCGGTCAGTGTGGATGAAGCGAGGGTTTGGCCGAAGGTGATGGTGCTTGCCGTGGGCCACGTTGAAACGGTGGGCGTGCCTTTGATCACGGTGATCGTGACATAACCGGTGACCGTGTTGTAGTTGGTCGAATCGGTGGGGGTGAAGGTCACGCTTCTGGATTGCGAGCCGATGTGTGGAAGTATGGTCGGCACGGTCCAGGCGAATGTGCCGGGCACCGAGGCTGTGCCTCCGGTCAGGGTGGAAGAGGCGAGGGTCTGGCCGAAGGTGATGGCGGTTGCCGCAGGCCATGCCGATACTGTAGGCGCGGCCTTGTTGACCGTGATCGTGACGTAACCGGTGACCGTGTTGTAGCTGGTCGAATCGGTGGGGGTGAAGGTCACGCTTCTGGACTGCGAGCCGGCGTGCGGAACTATGGACGGCACGGTCCAGGCGAAGGAGCCGGGTACCGAGGCCGTGCCTCCGGTCAATGTGGATGAAGCGAGGGTCTGGCCGTAGGTAATGGCGCTCGCCGTTGGCCATGCCGACACTTCCGCCGTGCCCTTGATCCCCTGGCCGCTCAGCAGGATGGTCTGAGTGGCGTTGCCGGGCACGTAGAGGTTGTCATAGGTCATGATCGCGGCGCCATTGATGCTGCCCGCTGCGGTGGGCGCGAAATCGATGGCGATCGAGCAGGTGGCTCCCGCGGCCAGCGTAAATGCCGATGCCGAGCCGGCATCGGTCTGCGCGCATGTCGACGCCGCGTCATCCCAGGTGAAGTTGGTGCTGACGCTCGGATTCGTTCCGGCAGCGGGGAGCGGGAAGGTCAGCACATCGTTGCCGATGTTTTGCACGGTGACGGCTTGCGGATTATCTGCGCTGTCGAATGTTCCGGCCGGGGTGGGCGTGGGGAAGCTCAAGCCGGCGGGCGCGGCGCGGTAGAGCTTGAGCAACTGACTCAACACGCCCACGTAAACGCTGCCGATATCGTCCACTGCCAGGGCCTGGGGATAACCGCCTAAAGGTCCCCTAACCGTCACCACGCAACTCGACAATGCGCAGCCAACGGGGATCTCCTTCACCGTTCTCGTGAACGGATCCCCAACGTAGATGTTGCCGGGGCCATCTACAGCGACCGCCGAGATGTTATCGGTGCCGATGACTCCGCTCAACGGCGTGTGCACGCAGGACTGATCAGCGCAGTTGCTCGGCATCTCTGCCAGTCCGCCGTAGACAGTTGCGACGTAGACGGTGCCGTTGCCGTCCACGGCAACGCCCACAGAGTTGTCGAAGTAGCCGCCCCCCATCGGGGTGACGCAACTCGAGTCGGTGCAGCCGGCCGGCATCTTCCATACGTTTTGACCGTCGGCCACATAGATGCTGCCGCTTTTGTCGACGGCCAAGCCGGCAGCGGCGTCGAAAGCGAAATCACCGCCCAAAGGAATCATGCAAGTGTACGATCGGCAACCAGCGGGCATCTCCTCGATACGAGCGGGGAAAAATCCCAAGAACCCCTCATATTCGATGTAGAGATTGCCGGCGCCGTCCAAAGCAATGCCGCTGGGCGATCCCCCTGCCACCCTGACAGTGCAACTGGGCGACGCGCAGCCGGCAGGTATCTCATACACGTAACCGCCGGGAATCCCCTTCGGAGAATAAACAAGGTAGGAGAGATAGACGTTGCCGGCGCCATCTACGGCAATGCCAAAGTGGTTGTAGCCGGGTGAGGCCTCGGGCAAAACTGCCCGGGTGGCTGGGCTGAAAACCGCTTGCGGACCTGTGCCTATGCCATAGACCAGGACCGTGGCAACCACCGCGGCCGAGGTGTCTACGAGGTCCACGGCGCCCTTCCGCATTCCCGGGTATTTCGGCGTGAAGGTTATGTCCACGGTGCAGGTGTCGCCCGGGCTGTAGAGATGTCCGGAGCCGTTGGTGGTGCAGCTTCCCGTCCCTGCATCGGCGAAGTCGAGCCCGCTGGCCCCCATGGTCAGAACAGCCGGCGCGCCGATGGTCCCACCGCTGTCGAAGGTAAAGGTCAGCGTGGCGACGCCGCTTGTGCTTCCCACCGCCTGAGTGGGCAGCTGAACGCTACCGGGCGGGGTCACGTTCACCGCGTTGTTGCCCGTTTCCGTTACGGAGAGATTGCCGGAGCCGTTCACCGCAGTCCCATTGGGCGCGTTGAAGCCGCCACCTATGTTGACCGAGGAGGGGCTGTAATGCGCCGCCGGCTGCGCGACCGCGACAGCGACCAGGCACAAAAGAACCCAGGGAGTATTCCGCAGGAATCGGGCCAAGTTGGATGTGCGTGAAGGCTGGGACTTGAAGGACGCGACGCAATTTGCAAAAGGAAACATGGCAATGCACCTCGGCCGATATGCTCGCTCGGCTTGATCGTTCTCACGTCATCACCATGCAGCAGGAGGGTAGCCTGGGGGAGAAGTACGACATCAGCTCAAGCAATTACAAGCGATAAAAGGGACTCCGTGAGAATTCGGCGGGAGAATAACACGGGGGCGGAGCCGTTGTCTGTGAAGAATGGGATGGGGTGGCCAGGACTTGCTTTTGAGCTCGCGACTCGCGTGGTTCACTTCGTGAGCACCCGGCCTGCCGCCCGCCGTCAAGATGTCTCCGCGCCGATTTTCGCATCATGTGGCTGAAAAGTCTCCGCTTGTTCTTGTTGTAGAAAGCTACTGCATGTGTAGTGTTGATTCGGCGACCGAACTGGCCGAAGAAATGGGGCAGGGGATATCTTCCCAGGGGGATGTCGCCGCGTGCAGGAGTTTTCTCTCCTGCACGCGGCTGCTTGGCTTAGTTCACTGTCAGCGAGACCGATGCGGAGGCCGTGTTGTAGTCCGCCGTGTCGGTTGGGGTGAGTGTGACGGAGAGCGTGTGCGACCCCGCCGCGAGGACTGTTCCAGCTGCAGGCGAGTACACAAACGTGCCTGCGACCGAGGAGCTCGCATCGAGTTGCGTTCCGCTCAACGCGGTGCCATGAGTAATTGGCGCCGGTGTCGCCCATGTGATGGTGGGCGTGGCCTTGTTGACCGTGATCGTCACTAGGCCGATGACCGTGTTGTAGTCGGTCGTATCGGTGGGTGTGAAGGTCACGCTCCTGGACTGCACGCCGGCGTGTGGAGCAATGGACGGCGCGGACCAAGCGAAGGTGCCCGCCACCGAGGCTGCGCCTCCGGTGAGTGTGGATGAAGCTAGAGTCTGGCCGAAGGTGATCGTGCTTGCCGTTGGCCACGTTGACACGGTGGGCGTGGCCTTGTTGACCGTGACCGTGGAGTAACCGGAGACGGTGTTGTAGTCGGTTGTGTCGGTGGGCGTGAAGGTCACGCTCCTGGACTGCACGCCGATGTGGGGAACGATGGACGGCACGGTCCATGCGAATGTGCCCGGTACCGAGGCCGTGCCTCCGGTCAGCGTAGATGCAGCGAGCGTCTGGCCGAAGGTGATGGCGCTCCCAGTGGGCCACGTTGAAACGGTGGGCGTGCCTTTGATCACTGTGATCGTCACGTAACCGCTGGTCGTGTTGTAGTTGGTCGTGTCAGTGGGGGTGAAGGTCACGTTTCTGGACTGCACACCGATGTGTGGAACGATGGACGGCAGGGACCAGGCGAAGGTGCCGGGCACCGAGGCCGTTCCTCCGGTGAGCGTGGATGAACCGAGGGTCTGGCCGAAGGGGATATTGCTCGCCGTTGGCCATGTTGAAACGGTTGGGGTGGCCTTGTTCACCGTGATCGTTACGAGGGCGATGACCGAGTTGTAGTTGGTCGTGTCAGTGGGTGTGAAGGTCACGCTTCTGGACTGCACTCCGGCGTGAGGAACGATGGACGGCGCGGACCACGCGAAGGTGCCGGGCACCGAAGCCGTGCCTCCGGTGAGCGTGGATGAGCCGAGGGTCTGGCCGTAGGTGATTGTGCTCGCCGTGGGCCACGGCGAAACGGTTGGCGTGGCCTTGTTCACAGTCTGGTTGAAGGGAGCGGAGTTGGAGGCGAGGAAGTTGCCTGATCCCGCATAAGACGCCTGCAAGGTGAGCGCGCCCAGAGGCAGCGCCGTGGTTGAGAGAGTTGCCACGCCGCCGGAGAGAGTGCCGGAGCCGAGGTTGGTGGCCCCGTTGTAGAAGATGACCGAACCGGTGGGCGTGCCGGAGACGGTGGCGGTTATGGTTGCGGTCATGGTGACCGACTGGAGGTGCACCGATGGGTTGGGTGTTGCGACCAGCGCAGCGGTGGTTGGGGACACGATGGAGAAGCTGACTGTTTTCGCGACCTCAGTGTTACCCGCGTTGTCGGTGCTCCAGTATGTGACGGTATGGCTGCCAAGCGTCGAGACGGTGAAGGCTGCCGCATACGTCACCTGCGCCCCGCCGTCGAGTTTGTAGAAGGTGTGCTTGAGTCCGCTGCCGCCGGCGTCAGATGCGCTGAGACTGACGTTCACGGCTGTCTTATAGGTGGTGCCGCTGTAGATGGTTCCGGCGAGGGCGGCCTTGGAGACCGGAGCAATCTCGTCGATGCTTATCCACTGATAGGGTTCGCCTGAGACATTGCCCGCGTTGTCCTGGGTCCAGTAGTAGACATAGGTCTGGCCGGGAGTGGAGATGGTAAACGGGGCGGAATAGACCGTGCATGCGGCGAGACTTCCAGGGAAGCACGCTCCAGTGTTGGCGGCGTAGTAGGTTCTGTAGATGCCGGAAGCGGAGCTGCCGGGATCGGTCGCCGTAAGCGTAACGGTGACGGGGTGATTGACCCAGACTGTTCCTGACGTGACAGGATTGGTGGCGATGGTAATGGTGGGCACAATGGTGTCGTAGCAGATCCAGTAGTAGTACTGGTTGCCGGTGACGAAGCCCGTGTTGTCGAAACCGTAGACCGTGAGGTAGTGGCAACCCTGGCCGGCCGAGGAGAGAAGCACGGACCCGGTGTTCGTGTTTTTCACGGCAGGGCCGCTGTAGAAGAGATTTCCTGTGCCCTGGTGCGCTTCGGAGGTGGGGTCGGAGAAAGAAGCGTCCCATTGATTGGAGTACCCGGCGATTCCGGTTGGAACGTATCCGCAGCAGGCGTTCGCCGTGATCGTCCAGCCGATGGTCTGGTCAGTATGGAACCAGGTGTAGGAACCGGTGCTGACGGTCGGTCCGGAAAAGGCGACAGTCGGATTGCTGTACCCGCCGGAGTAGAACGAGCTGATGGCCCAGGATAGCTGGAGGGCATTGAAGGAGCCCCATCCAGTGATTGCGTCGTAGCCCGCTCCGGCGCAGTAGTAGCCGAGGCCGTAGAGATCGGTGATGTCGTTCGAATTGCATCCCGATGTTATGTCGTAGAAGGGAACGTGCGTGGAGGACGAGGGTGTGTAGCCCTGCCGGTAGATTGCCCCGTGGGGGTCGCCCATGGGCGAGCAGGTGGATGCGAATCCGGCGCCGCAACCGGTGCCGATGGCCATTAGATAGGCATTCTCCTGCGCCATGAAGCCCGCAACCTGCGGCGTGGAGATACTGGTGCCGCCGACGCCTCTCAGGGCTCCGGCGAAGTAATAGTTCTGTCCATAGCCCGCATTCAATGCGAGATCGGGAACGCTGCGCGAGCCCGCGCCGCAGTATGGGGAGCTCTGATAACCGGGAGCGCCGAAGTGAGCGCTGCATCCGCCGCCGGAGCCTCCATCGTTACTGCCGCAGGATCCGGCCGAGTGGCCGCCGGACCATGCGGTTTCGGAGCTGAATGTTCCATCGTTGAAGAGCGCGAGGCTGGTGCCGCCGACCGAGATCGCATCCGGATCCGAGCCGGGGTAAGTGACGCGCAACGCGTTGTCGCAGGCGCCAGTGGCGCCGTAGTCGTGCGAGAGGGCCATGATCGTCCACCCCTGGCCGAGCATGGAGTTGAATATGGCGTGGTTGGTGTCCATATAGCTGCCGGTTGCGCACGCATTCTCTGCGCAGCCCCAGCTTGTGGAGAAGATGCGCGCGTGGCCGTCGCTGAGCATCTGGTTGTAAATGTCAGTGAAGGTGGACAGAAGATTGTTCGCGCCTTCGTAAACCCATACGTGGGACGTATCGAGATAGGAGCCGAAGCTGTTGGCCGTGGCCATCGCCCATTCGGTGTCGAGCGTGGTCTCGTCGTTGCAGCACGTCGGCGTGCCGTCGATCCAGACGGCGTTGATGTTGTAGGCGAGGTAAGGATACTGGTTCGAAAAGCCCACGATGTCAGAGTTCGCAAATGCTCCCGCAGTCGCGATTCCGATGGAGGTGGCGGGTGGCGAGCCGCCGGCGACGTGGAACGGGTTGCAGCAGTGCCCCTGGTTCTGGAGCGCGCCGTAGTCGTAGCCGTAGGAACTGTAGACATCAGTGGGGTCGATAAAGCCGTTTGTCACTCCCGGCGTAGGGTTGCCGCCGGAGTTGGCCGCGCCGGCCATGAGCTTGACGGAGTTGTCAGTGCCCGCGCGCTCCTGATTGGCTTTTACCGCGGCATCGTACGCGGCCCGGTTGCCATCGGCGTGAAAACCCGGACTCACAGGCAATTGGGCGAGAGGAGAGTACATCGCGCTCGTATCCTGAATCGAGCCCTCGTGCGGCGCGTGCACGCGCTGGATGCTGTTCAATCCTCCGACTGAGTGGAGAATCCCAACCAAATGGCCGGGGATTACAGGGTCGCGGTCGTTCGAGAACTCGACGCCTGTCGCAAGCTTGTACTGGTTCATCTGGACGGCGAAGGCCTTTTCGACGACGTCCGATGTTCCTTCCACATCGACGATGAGCCGGTTGGCGTAGCGATGGGTGACGGAGAGGCCCTGGCTCTGAGCCCAGTCGACAACCTTCTGTTCATCCTCGGCAGCGGGCGCGAAACGCGCGTTCCACTCTTCGGGGGTTGGATATTTGTGGAAGTTCGGGGAACCCTTGGTCTGCAAATCCACAAGGAACGCTTCTTCTTCGGCCATGTGCGGGGGCTGCAGGCCCAGGACCAGGCGCAGTTTTTGCGCGGCGGGAAGGTGGCCCGCGAGAGTGGCCTGGCCATTCATCACTTCGAGAGGTGTCGCGCCGGTGTAGCCGGCGGGAGTGGACGCGGATGGTGCGACCTGCGCATGGGCTGTGGCCGCGAGCAGAGCCGTGAAGGCGAGCGCGGCGGCAAATCCAGTGGCAATTCGATTGCACATTCTTGAGTTAAGGCTAGGCAGAGCAGGGGAGCCCAAAGAGATCTGCCGCGGACCAGGACCTAGGGGGAGGTCGGTGTGCATAAATTCTCCTCGTTGGGTAGCCGTTTCAGCGGGGACAGGGGGGACGCTGCGGCTAGTGCAGTGGAACGGAAGTGTTCCTACAGATATGTAATTGAGGGAATGATTTTGTGACAGGCTTTGGATTTTCGGGCGGCGTCTGGGCGCGCAACTGTGATCTCGCTAGGGGCGAGCGGGTCAGGATTTCTTCTTGACTTCGCCCTGGAGTTCTTCAAGGAGATTGAGGGCCTGGAGGGGAGTGAGGGAGTTGACGTCGATGGATTCGAGGCGGTCGACGATGCGCTGCGAGAGCGGGGTGAAGATGGTGAGCTGCATGGGCTCGGGGGTGGTTTCGGCGCCGACGGACTGGCGCTCCTGCTTCTCGTGCTGGCGGAGGATGCGGCGGGCGCGCTCGATTACGGCGGGAGGGAGGCCGGCGAGTTTTGCGACTTCAATGCCGTAGCTCTTGCTGGCGGGGCCTGGCTCGATGGTGTGGAGGAAGACGATTCCGCTTGGGCTCTCTTTGACGCCGACGCGGAGGTTTCGCACGCGGGGAAGTTTTTCCGCGAGCATGGTGAGCTCGTGATAGTGGGTGGCGAAGAGAGTGCGCGCGCCGGCTTCGGCGTGGAGGAACTCGACGGTGGCCCAGGCGAGGGAGAGGCCGTCGAAGGTGGCGGTGCCGCGGCCCATCTCGTCGAGGAGGATGAGGGAGCGGCGCGAGGCGGTGTTGAGGATGGTGGCGGTCTCGGTCATCTCGACCATGAAGGTGGAGCGGCCGCGGGCGACGTTGTCGCTGGCGCCGATGCGGGTGTAGATGCGGTCGGCGAGGCCGAGGCGGAGGCTGGCGGCGGGGACAAAGCTGCCCATCTGCGCCATGAGGACTAACATGGCGGCGGTGCGGAGATAAGTGGACTTACCGCCCATGTTAGGTCCGGTTATAAGTAAGAGGCTCGGGCCTTCGTCTGTGGCGCTTAGAAAGAAGTCATTGGGGATGAAGCGGCCATCGCGGGTTTCTTCAAGCCACTGCTCGATGACGGGATGGCGGGCGGCGACGGCTTCGAGCACGGGTTCTTCGGCGAGCTGGGGGCGGACATAGCTGCGCAGCGAGGCGAGGTGGGCGAAGTTTGCGAGCAGGTCGGCTTCAGCGACGGCAGCGGAGGCGCGGCGGATGCGGCCGGCGGCGGCGAGGACTGAGCGGCGGAGGTCGGCGAAGATGCGCTTTTCGATTTCGATGGAGCGGTCGTGGGCGGTGAGGATTTTGGATTCGTAGTCCTTGAGCTCGGGGGTGGTGAAGCGCTCGGCGTTGACGAGGGTTTGCTTGCGCTCGTAGTCGGCTGGGGCGAGGGCGAGGTTGGACTTGGTGATCTCGATGTAGTAGCCGAAGACGGAGTTATAGCGGACCTTGAGGGAGCCGATGCCGGTGCGCTGGCGCTCGCGGTCTTCAATGGCGGCGATGGACTGGCGGCCGGTGGAGGAGATGGTGCGGAGGTCGTCGAGTTCGGGGTCGATGGCGGGGGCGATGACTCCGCCGTCAGCGAGGGTGAGGGGCGGCTCGGGGACGAGGGTTGCGGCGATGCGGGAGGTTACGTCGTCGAGGGGATCGAGGCGGGTTGCGAGGTCGCGCCAGAGCGGGGAGGTGAGGGCTTCGACTGCCGATTTGACGGCGGGCAGGCGTGAGAGGCTGGCGCCGAGGGCGCAGACGTCGCGGGGGCCGGCGGAGTCGAGCGAGAGGCGGGCGAGGAGGCGTTCGAGATCGAGGAGGCCCGTGAAGGCGCGGCGAAGCTCTTCGCGGCGGACGAGGTCGCGGGCGGTTTCGTCGACGGCTTCGAAGCGGGACTCGATCTGGGGGGCTTCGATGAGGGGGCGCAGGATGGTGGCGCGCAGGAGGCGCTTGCCCATGGGGGTGGAGCAGCAGTCGAGGGTGTGGAAGAGGGTGGCGCGGTCGTCTTGTCCCTGAAAAAGCGGCTCGACGAGTTCGAGATTGCGGACGGTGACCTGGTCGAGCTCGAGGGCGGTGGAATGCTCCTGGAAGCGGAGCGAGTCGATGTGGAGGGCCTCGTTCTTCTGCGTGGTGCGGACGTAGTGGAGGACTGCGCCGGCGGCGATGGCGGCGGGTTCGTGGCCGACGAGGCCGAAGCCCTCGAGCGTGCGCACTTTGAGCTGGCGCTCGACGAGGGGGATGGCGAAGTCGCGGGTCCAGACCCAGTCCTCTATGCGGGTGCGGGCGGGGATGCGGTCGAGACCGGCGGGAATCTCGGCGCTTGTGCCGAGCAGGACTTCGCTGGGCGAGGCCATCAGGATGGCGTCGGCGGCCTGGGCGCGGGCGGAGGGGCCGGCGAACTCGGCGGTGCGGAACTCGCCGGTGGAAACGTCGAGGAGGGCGATGGCGCAGAGGTGAGGCGGTTTGGCGGATACGGGTTTGGACGAGGCGGGCGGGGCGGGTTCGAAGTAGGCGGCGAGGTAGTTGTTCTGTTCCTGGCCGAGGGCGGTGTCTAGGGCGGTGCCGGGAGAAAGCACGCGGATGACTTCGCGCTTGACGATCTTTTTGGTGAGCTTGGGGTCCTCCATTTGCTCGCAGATGGCGATGCGGAAGCCCTTGCGCAACAGGCGGGTGAGGTAGGTTTCGACGGAGTGGTAGGGGACGCCGCACATGGGGACGGCGCGTTCGCGGTCGCGGGCGGTGAGGGTGAGCTGGAGCTCGCGGCTGGCGGTGACCGCGTCGTCGTAGAAGAGCTCGTAGAAGTCGCCCATGCGGAAGAACAGCAGTGCGTCAGGGTTTTCGCGCTTGGCTGCGGACCACTGGCGCATGAACGGCGTGAGTTCCGCGGATTTTTCGGGGGCTGGCGATTCGGCTTCGGAAGGGATCAGCTCAGCGGCTTCGGGTTGGGCCTCGTTGCGGATCACGATTCACTCCAGAGTATCGCGAGGCGAGCGCGGGCCGGGTGTGGAGAACGAGGCCTGAAATTGGGGGGTGGCTGGGTGATCCGGGGTTATTTCGCAAGCGCGGCGCCGGGCATGAGGCTGGCGTCGCCGAGCACCTGTTCGATGAGGACGACGGCGCGGTCTTTCTGCATCGTGCCCTGCTGGATCGCGCGGACGGGGCCGGCGGATAGCTCCGAGAGCATGGCGAGCACTGTATCGGGCTGGGATTGCGACATCCTCTTCCATTCGTCGAGCATGTCGTTGAAATAGCGGACGGCTTCTAGGGGTACGGCGCGGTTCCAGCCGGCCCTCACGCGGATCTGCATCTCTTTGGGGAAATCGGCTGAGCCGGTCCATATAACGGCGCAGGCCGGCGCAGCTTCGTCGCGATCCGGGGAGATGAGCCCGACGAGGACGAAGGAGACAAGACCGGAGTCGGGGCCTGAGTCGCAGCCGGCTTCTGACCTGATCTCGAGGAGGCGCTTCAGGTGGTCGGCCTGCACCCGAAGGCGGGCCGACTCGACGAACAGTTCGCGGGCGCGCACAAGCCTATCGTCGGCCTCCGCGCCGAGCGCCGCAATCTCGCCCTCGAGCTGCTGGTTCGTAATCCTCAAAAATGTCTCTCGTTTGACCAGAATGACGCACCGGTGGCCCCATTTCAAGATATCGGCGGTCATCCGATACAGGTGACTGAAATGACACGTCGATCGCCTGGCGGTGTTCGAGCCCCGGCAAATCCCACGAGATGCCGCCAACCCGTCTGGTGATTAGGATCACAGTTATACTGAATAGTTACGGCTTAACGTAAACAGCAGAATGGTTTTGCTTTGGCTCAGAGTGGCGGCGATTCTTTATGCAGGAGCCAGCATTGCTGTGTTCCCCGCCGTACTCCATGACAATCAGCGCTGGCGGTCCATCTGCGTCCACGTGGGCGGGCTGGCCATCTTCTTCCACTTCGTTTCAGTGGTTGAGATGCTGGCCCTGGCGCACCGCTGGATGCCGGTGGGCGTGCGCGAAGTCGAGTCCTTGCTGGGCCTGGTGGTCGCGGGACTGTTCTTCCTTGTGTGGTGGCTCTACGGGGCCATGTCGCTGGGCATTTTTGCGCTGCCGATCACGTTCTTTATTGTCTTTGTGCCGTCGCTTGGGATGGAGAAGTACGTGTTTCCGTCTTACGGCGTTCGGATGAGCTGGCTGGTGGCGCATGTGCTTGCTCTGATGTCGGCCTACGCCGCGCTGGGGTTCAGCATTATGGCGTCGGCGCTCTACCTGATGCAGGAGCGCCGCATCAAGGCCAAGCTCAAGCCGGGCCCGGACGCGCGGCAACTTTCGCGCCGCGTTTCGCGGGACTGGCTGCCGCCGCTCGACACCCTGGAGCGCATTGCACACGCCACGCTGCTGTTCGGCTTCCCGTGCATGACGGTGGGGCTGGTTATCGGGTCGGTGCTGGTGCAGGAGACGGACCTCGGCGCGGCATACTTTCGCGATCCAAAGATTCTGGCCTCGTTTGTGATGTGGGTCTCTTACGTGCTGCTGCTGTTCTGGCGCAGCCGCGCGGGGCTGCGGGGGCGCAAGGCCGCTTATCTTTCCGGATTGGTATTCCTGGTGATGCTGGCCGTGTGGGCCGCGAATACATTCAGCCAGGTGCACAGGTACGGTGCCCCATGACGATCACCGTGCTTGGCATCAACCACAAGACCGCTCCGATCGAGCTTCGGGAGAAGGTGGCGATTTCGCGCGAAGACCTGCCGGAGATTACCCGTGCGCTTGCGGGGCTGCCCGGCGTGGCCGAGTGCATGATTGTCTCGACCTGCAATCGAGTCGAGCTCATTACTTCGCTCGCCTCTCCCGATGTGGACCTGGCGGAGTTCCTGTGCGCGCAGTTCAGGCTGGACCCGGCCCTGCTTACAGGGCACCTGTATCAGCACCGCGAACATCATGCCGTTCGGCACGTGTACCGCGTGGCCGCGAGCCTGGACTCGATGGTTGTTGGCGAGCCGCAGATCCTGGGGCAGGTGAAGGAAGCATACGCCGCGGCGCGCAACGCAGGCACGGTGGGAAGCGAGCTCGAGCACCTGATGCAGGGCGCGTTTTCGGCGGCAAAGCGCGTGCGGACCGAGACGGAGATCGGGTCGAGTTCAGTCTCGATCGCGTCGGTTGCGGTGGAGCTGGCGCGGAAGATCTTTGGATCACTGAATGGACGCACGGTGTTCCTGGTGGGCGCGGGCAAGATGAGCGAGCTGGCTGCGCGCCACCTCGTTCAGCAGGGAGCGGGCGCGATCCTGGTGACCAACCGCACGATGGAACGCGCGCTGCGCATCGCGGAGCCCTTCAACGGGCGCGTGATCCCGTTCGAGCAGCTCTACGACCATGCGGCAGAGGCGGACATTATTATCACTTCGACCGGAGCTCCGCACCATATCTTCAGGCCCGAGCACGGGCAGGCCTTTCTGCACCGGCGGCGCAACCGGCCCATGTTCTTTATCGACATTGCCGTGCCGCGCGATGTGGACCCGGCGATGAACAAGCTCGAAGGCCTGTTCGTTTACGACATCGACGACCTGCAGCAGGTGGCCGCGGCGCACATCGCGGAGCGCAGCCGCGTGGCAACGGACGCCGAAGCGCTTATCGCCGAGGAAGTGGAGCGGTTCAACCAGCGGCAGCGCGCGGTCAACGTGGCGCCGGCGATTGTGGCGCTGCAAAGGCAGGCGGAAGAGATGCGGCAGGCCGAGATGAGGCGCATCCAGGCGCGGCTCGGACCGCTCACGCCGGAGCAACTGGCGGCGGTGGAGGCGCTGACGCGCGGGCTGGTGAACAAGTTTCTGCATCCGCCGATGCAGGCGCTCAAACAGGCTGCGCGCGAGAACGATTCGGTGCGCGTGGAGGCGCTGTGCGAGACGTGGTCGCTGCCGTCGGCCGCCAATCCGCAGGCCGGGCCTGAGGCTGTGAACGATGCGGCGTCGAATTCGCGTGCCGCGGGGAATGAATCTACGCCCGAGAAGCAAGCCAGCGTCGCGGGGCGGCGATGAAGCTTCGCATCGGGAGCCGGGGCTCGCAGCTTGCGCTGTGGCAGGCGAATCATATTGCCGATCTGCTGCGCGGGCAGGGCCACGGGGTCGAAATCGAGATCATCAAGACGACAGGCGACCGGTTGCAGGCGGTCACCTTCGCGCAGGTGGTGGCAGAGTCCGGCACTGCGAAGGGGATGTTCACAAAAGAGATTGAAGAGGCGCTGGCCGAGGGCCGCGTGGATCTCGCTGTGCATTCGCTGAAGGACCTGCCGACGGAGCTGCCCGAGGGGTTTGCGCTGGCGGCGACTCCGCCGCGGGTTGATGCGCGGGATGTGCTGGTGAGCGTGAAGTTCATGAGCCTGGCCGAGGTGCCGCACGGCGCGCGCGTTGGAACGAGCAGCCAGCGCCGGCGAGCGCAGTTGAAGGCGCTGCGGCCGGACATTGAGGCGGTGGAGTTCCGAGGCAACGTGGATACGCGGCTGCGCAAGCTCGGCGAGGGACAGGTTGAGGCGATTCTGCTGGCAGGGGCCGGGCTCGACCGGCTTGAGAAGACCGAATGGGTGCGCGAGCGGTTCAAGCCGGAGGATTTTTGCCCAGCTGCGGGACAGGGCGCGCTCGGCATCGAGACGCGCAAGGACGACGAGAAGACGATCGCAGCGCTCGCGTTCCTGGATGCTCCGGCGACTCGGTTTGCGGTGACTGCGGAGCGGGCGGCGCTGGCCGCGCTGGGCGGCGGATGCCAGGTGCCTATCGGAGTACACTGCCGCACCGAGTCGCCGCAGGTTGGTTTGATGGAGATCTTCGGCGTGGTGGCCGATCCGGTTACCGGCAAGACGATTCGCGTGCGCGAGACGGCGCCGCGGCAGCACGCGAATTCCGAAGCGTTCGGACAGTTGGCGGCGAGGAAGCTGCTGGAGGCAGGGGCGGCCGAACTGCTGCACGACGCCGCGCCAATACCTGGTGGGGCGGACTGATCATGAGCCTCCCGCTGGCCGGCCGGCGCGTTTTGGTGACGCGCGCACGCCACCAGGCCGGAAAGCTGAGCGAAGGTTTGCGCGCGCTGGGGGCTGAGGCGGTGGAAGTGCCGGTGCTTGAGATCAAGCCGCCGAAGAACTGCGAGCCTCTCGATCACGCGCTGCAGCAACTGGATCGCTACGACTGGCTGATCGTGACCAGTGCAAATACAGTTCATGCGCTGGTGGAACGCGCGGCGGCGGTGGGGATTTCGCCCGCGGAGAGTGCCGTGCCGAAGGTTGCGGCGGTGGGCGAGGCGACTGCGAAGGCGGCGCGCGATGCCGGGTTCGCGGTGGCGCTGGTTCCCGAGACGTATGTTGCCGAGTCGCTCGTGGAGAGCCTTGCGGGGGTGTCGGCAGGGAAGCGGGTCTTGCTTGCGCGGGCCGAGGTTGCGCGGGACGTGATTCCGGATGCGCTGCGGGTGGCGGGGGCTGCGGTGGACGTTGTGGATGCCTACCGGAATGCTGTTCCGGCTGAGGCGCCGGAGCTGCTGCGAGCGGCACTGGCAAGGCCGGTCGATGCGGTGGCGTTTACGAGCTCATCGAGCGTGACTCATCTCGCAGAAGCGGCAATGAGGGCCGGAGTTGCGTTTCCGCTTGCGGGCGTAATGGCGGTGTCGATTGGGCCGATTACGAGCGCGACGCTGCGGGAGCTTGAGTGGGAGCCGGCGGCGGAGGCGGAGCAGCATGATGTGGCGGGGTTGATTGCGGCTACGCAAAAGGCGCTTGTATGAGTGACGGTTCTTCGCCTACTCGAGACCTGGGTCAGTTCAGGTTAGGCGGTGACATGTCCGGAACGCTTGAATCCGGTTTGTGCGTATTCACAAGTTGAGGGTCGTAAAAGGCGCGGTCACTTCGGGATAGCGTCGCCTCAACCACAGCGCTGCGAAAAGCATTCCATAGAAATTGAGTTGGAAAATATTCTCAATTTCCTTTTGCTCTGCTATCCAACACCACATCACAACCGCAAAAGCACCTATTGCAGCCCAGATTGCAGGTGCTTTCCACTCTCTCGCGTCGCGTTTGCAGAATCGGACCGAAATAAATAGAGCAAGCCACACTATCCACGCCGGTGAGCCGAGCGCAAATTGAAACCACTTGTTCGCCAACATTGTCGCGATTATGGCTGAAAAGAAGGGCCGGAGCAAGGAATCCAGCGACTTTTCGACTGTTCAAATGGTGGTTTTGAGCGGATCGTCGGCGATACGGAAGTCACCCACTCTCTTGAGCGCAGGGTTGGTCGTGATGGTTGTTGGCGACGCTTGGTGGTCAACGCTTAGAGAGACTGCGGCTGGAAAGGACGGAACACAGGACCTGAGATTCAGGGATGAGCGGAAAGTGTCCCCTGGCTTAGGTCGAAGGCGAGAGGGCAGCCTTCGCAGTTTGCTGTGCGGCGGCAGTGTTGCTTGCCGACCTGGACTGTGAGGGCGTGGAACTCATTGAAGAGTTGAGTTCGGCGGGGTGCGGGGTCGGGGGCGAAGGCTTCGCGGGTGAGCTGGACGAGAGACTCGTAGCCGCGGCGGTTGTGGCCGGGTGGCGGGACGATGAGGCGGTGGCGCTCGGCGATGCGGCGGAGGTACTCGTCGGCGACGGGGACAGGGTGGCCAAGGGCGTAGAGGAGGATGGCGTCGGCGGTTTCGGGGCCTACGCCTGGGAGAGCGAGAAGGCGGGCGCGGAGATCGTCTGTGGGCGTGGCGGCGAGGGTTTCGAGCGAGCCTGAGAACTCGGCGTCGAGCATGGCGATGAAGGCTTTGAGCGCGGGGGCTTTGCGGGTGATGAAGCCGGAGGGACGGATGAGCGCCTGGAGTTCGGCGAGAGGGACGGCGCGGAGACCTTCGATGGTGAAGACGCCGGCGGCGCGGAGGTTGGCGAGGGAGAGCTCGACGGCTTTCCATGAGGTGTTCTGGGTGAGGTAGGCGCCGAGGATGACTTCAAAGGGAGTGTCGGCGGGCCACCAGGATTGCGGGCCGTAGGCGGCGAGGAGACTGTCGTGCATGCGGCGCAGACGGAGGGCGTTTTTCCTGGTTTTGGACTGGCTGATCATCGGAGGAAACTGTCGCCGGGGGGAGAGTTGAGCTGGGCCTTCCACTCGAGGATGCGGGCGCGGGCTGCGGCGGCTTCGGCTTCGGGGATGTGGCCGGCGGCCTGGAGCGAGATGGAGAGCGCGGTGTGCGCGAGAGGATCGTTGGGTGTGAGCGCGGTGAGGGCGAGGGCCGCGGCGATGGATTGCTCGAGGTGGCCCGCGTCGCGGAGGGCGCGGACGAGGCCGTGGTGGGCTTCGAAGTAGCTCGGGTCGGCGGCGATGGCGGCGCGGAAGGCGCGGACTGCCTCGGCGGGTTGGCCGGCGGCGAGGAGATCGAGTGCCTGCTGCGAGAGGGATTCGGCGGTGGGGGTGTTGGACGGCACTGGTTAGAGGATAGCGGAGGGGCGGGTGTTGGATTTCAGCTTTCAGCTCTCAGAACGCTTCCTGGGTTGTTGTGTCCCGACAGGGGCTAAAGCCCCAAATTCTCAAAGTGGGCCCTGATTTGGCCCGGCTGAAGCCGTGCCCTGATATGAGGCCCCCAGGCGCGGCTGCGCAGAGCTCGCGTTCGATTCGAGCTTGTGGATGATGCGTTGGCTATATCAAAGTGCGGGTGGTTTTGTGGCGGTGGCGCAGATCCAGCCCTTTTCTGGGAGGGTGGCGATTTCGACATCGATGAATCCGGCGTTGGAGAGCAGGGGGCGGTGCTCGTCGGGGGTGAGGAGCGTCATGCCGATTCTTGGAGCGTGGATTTCGCAGGCATTGGCCATCCTGGTGCCCGCGCCTCTGTAGACCTCGGAGACGATGGCGAACCGGCCGCCGGGCTTGACGATGCGAAAGACTTCGCGCACGTCGCCGGGGAGGTCGGGCCACCAGAAATGGGTTTCGATGGCGGTGACGAGGTCGAATTTGCCAGCGGGATAGGGTATCTGCGATACGGAGCCGAGGCGGACTTCAACGCGGGCGGTGGAGACGAGGAGGGAGTTGGTTCTGGAGGTGAGCTTGACGCTGTCGGCGGAGTGGTCGACGCCGAAGACGAATGCGCCGGGGGATTTGGCGGCGAGCTTGGCGATGGTGCGGCCTCCGCCGCAGCCGATGTCGAGGATAGCGCCGGACGCGGGGATGGCAATGTGAGAGAGGCCCCAGTCGGTGACGCCGGAGTGGCGCTTGTTCATGTTGCGGAGGAGGAGACGGCCGATCCATCCTGAGGGCTTGCTGGCCTGGTTTTCCATGGTTGCCTCTATCTTATTTGAGCGGAATTCCGGACGACGGCTGGGCCGGGAGTTGCTGCACTCTGCATGGTATCGCGTGATAAAACAACGGGGTGGACCATCTTCGCCGCATGGGCGCGGTGCGCCGCCGGATGACTCGCGCAGGGCTCACGGGGCTGCTTGTGACGCACCAGGCCGACGTGCGCTACCTGTGCGGGTTCACGGGGTCGAGCGGCGCGCTGGCGGTGTCGCGGCGCGCGGTGCGGCTGTTTACGGACGGGCGTTACGCTGCGCAGGCGAACGCGGAGACGAAGGGCGCGGGAGTGGAGATTGTGCCGCGCCCGGCGGCGAATTGCGCGGTGGAATGGCTGGCGGCGCAGCCGGGCGCGGAGTTCGCGGGGTTCGACCCGGCATGGACAACGGTTGCCGATCTGCAGCGGTGGAAGGCGGCTCTGCCCGCGAGCCTGCGGCGCAGCTTTCTGACGGCGCTGCCGGCGCCGCTGGTGGAGCGGCTGCGGCTGGTGAAGGACGAGGACGAGATGCGCATCCTTCGCGAAGCCGCGCTGATGGGATGCAGGCTGTTCGATCACATTCTGACGTTTCTGAAGCCGGGGCTGATGGAAGTAGAAGTGGCGGCGGAACTGGAGCACAAGGCGCGGCTGCTGGGCGCGGAGGGAATGTCGTTTGAGACCATCGTGGCGTCGGGAGAGCGGTCTGCGATGCCGCACGGGCGCGCGACTTCGGCGGGGCTTCCGAGGCGGGGGTTCCTGACGATGGACTTCGGTATAATCCACGATGGCTACTGCTCGGATATGACGCGCACAGTTTACTTTGGCGCGCCAAAGCAGAACGAGCGCGATGCGTACCAGGCGGTGCTGGAAGCCCAGGAGACGGGAGTGGCCACGGCGACCGCGGGCGCCATGTGCGGCGACGTAGACGAGGCGGCGCGCGGAGTGCTGCGCAAGGCCGGGCTGGCGGAGGCGTTTTCGCACTCGACAGGACACGGCGTGGGGCTGGAGATTCACGAGCCGCCGCGCATCGGAGCAGGGCAGAAGGCGCGGTTGCAGCCCGGCATGGTAGTGACGATCGAGCCGGGGATTTATCTCGAAGGGAAGTTTGGAATACGGATCGAAGATATGGTTGCGGTGACGCGCAACGGAGCGCAGGTGCTTACGCCCTCGCCCAAGGCGCTGATTGAACTTTGAAGTGCAGCGATTTCCTCCCGCGGTGGCGGGAAGGCCAAGGAACGAATGAAACAAGAAGACATTGAAGATCTGAAGCAACTGGTCGAGTTTTTGAAAGAGAACCAGGTTGCGGAATTCGATCTCGACCGCGGCGAAACGAAGATCCGGCTGAAGTTTGCGCAGGCGCAGGCACCTGCGGCGCCGATTGCCGGGATCACGCACGTGCTTGCCGGGAATCCGGCGCTCATGCCGCAGCCTGTTGCGGGCACGGCGCTCGCAGCGCCGCAGCTGGCGGCTGCAGCACCGGCGGCTGCGCCGGCCGACCCTGACGCGGGGCTGCACATGATCAAGTCGCCGATTGTCGGGACGTTCTACGCTTCTCCTTCACCCGGTTCGCCGGCGTTTGTTTCCCCGGGGGATCACGTTGGGAAGGGGCAGGTGGTGTGCATCATAGAAGCGATGAAGCTGATGAACGAGATTGAAGCGGACGCGGCGGGAGAGATTGTGAAATGCCTGGTGACGAACGGGCAGCCGATCGAGTTCGGGCAGCCATTGTTCGCGGTACGCACTTAACGAGCGGAGTTAGCGGGCTGCCAATGTTCCCCAGCGGTGCAGACGTTTCAAGAGGAAAATGACTACCGTTCTACTAACTCCGCTAACTCCGGTAACCCCGCTAACTCCGCTAAAAAAGGATAGGAATGTTTCGTAAGGTACTGATTGCCAATCGCGGCGAGATCGCGCTCCGGGTTATCAACGCGTGCAGGGAACTGGGGATCCGGACGGTCGCAGTTTACAGCGAGGCGGACCGCAACTCGCTGCACGTGCGCTTTGCAGACGAGGCGATCTGCATTGGGCCGCCGCGGCCTGCGGATAGTTATCTCAACGTGCCGGCGGTGATTTCGGCGGCCGAGATTGCGAACGTGGACGCGATCCACCCGGGATATGGGCTGCTGAGCGAGAACGCGAACTTCGCGGAGGTGTGCCGCGCGTCGAATATCAAGTTCATCGGACCTCCGCCGGAGGTGACGCGCCTGATGGGCGAAAAGGAGAAGGCGCGCCAGGCGATGAAGAAGGCGAAGGTGCCGATTCTGCCGGGGTCGGACGGCGTAGTTGCGGATGAGAGCGACGCGCTGCATTGGGCGAAGCGGGTCGGCTATCCGGTGATCCTGAAGGCGAAGGCGGGCGGCGGTGGGCGCGGCATGCGCATTGTGCGCAACGCGGAGGAACTGCCGAATCTGTATCATGCTGCGTCGACGGAGGCCGCGAACGCGTTCGGCAACGGCGAGCTCTACATGGAGAAGTTCATCGAGCGGCCGCGGCACATCGAGTTCCAGGTGCTGGCCGACGAGCACGGCAACGTGGCGACGCTGTTTGAGCGCGAATGCTCGATTCAGCGGCGGCACCAGAAGCTGATCGAAGAGGCGCCGAGCCTGCAGGTGACGCCGAAGATGCGTCAGGAGATCGACCACACGCTGCGGCGCTGTTTGACCGAGATCGGATACCAGAATGCGGGAACGGTCGAGTTCCTGATGGACGAGGACGGCGAACTCTACTTCATCGAGATGAACACGCGCATCCAGGTGGAGCACCCGGTGACGGAGTTCATTACGGGAGTGGACCTTGTGAAGGCGCAGCTGCTGATCGCCGATGGGGAGAAGCTGTCGAACATCCTTCCGGCGAAGCTCGAGATGCGCGGGCACGCGATCGAATGCCGCATCAACGCGGAACACCCGGTGAAGTTCACGCCGAGCGCGGGGAAGATCACGGCATTCAACGTGCCGGGCGGCAACGGCGTGCGCGTGGACACGGTGCAGTATGCGGAGGGCGTGGTGCCGCCGTACTACGACTCGCTGATTGCGAAGCTGATTGTTCACGGGAACGACCGCGCGGAGGCGATGGCGAAGATGGAGCGCGCGCTGGGGCAGTTCATCGTGCAGGGCATCGAGACGTCGATTCCGCTGCACCAGGAGATTTTTGCGAACGAGGATTTCCGCAAGGGCGAGTTCGATACGAAGTTCATGGAGCGGCTGCTGGCGGCGCGGAACGCGTGAGCGCGGAGCAATTCAGGGCAGGGGATTGACTCCCAGACCGTGCGCAATAGCAGATCATGAATTGATGCACCCCGCAGGGGCAGAAGCCCCAGCCAATCTTCAGGAACGTAAGCGGCCCGGCTGAAGCCGGGCCCTGATACGAAACCGTTTGGCCAAGAATTCTCCTCAGCACTGAAGCCGCCGCGAATTGACCATTCTGGTTCCCGCGCGTGTATTCGCTCGAGAGCAATCTCGCGTTCACTTTCCTTTTACTTGCATGAAGGTACTGTGAAGGCGACTTCGGGCGATTCGACCAACCGGCCCTCGGCGAGGATCGATGCGCGGTTCCGAATGGATCCAGACAGGATTTGTCGCAGGCCTGGCTGTGGCGTCGTTTGTATGCCCGCTTTCAGGCCGGCGGCGCAAGACGATACTGTTGCTGGCGGCCGTTTCGATTGTGCTGGTTGGAGTCGCCGCGGGGCTGGCGCTGATTTTTCCGCAGAGCACTGTTTCGATTGTGCGGGACTGGCTGCCTGTTCCGTTGATGCTGATCCCATACTGGCAGGCGGGGCAGTTCTTTCGCGGACCGAGCGAAAAAAAGCAGGCGTGGCTGATGGCCAGCGACCGTCCACTCTTTCAGCTTGCGGCGCGGATGGGCCTGAAGGCGGCGCTGCCGTTGCGGTTGTCGCTCGAGTGGGCGTACTCGCTTTGTTATGGCATGGCGGCCGCTGGGCTTGGCGTGCTGTATGCGTCGGGAATGCGGCTGCACGCGAACCAGTTCTGGGTGCTTGTGCTGACGCCGACTTACCTTTGTTACGTCATCACTCCGTTTGTGCCGGCACTGCCGCCGCGGACGATTAACAATACTTCGAATCACGGCAATCCTTCCAATGCTGGGCGTACGAAGAGCCGCGTGTTCAATCTGTGGATCCTTGAGTATCTGAGCATCCAGGCGATTTCGTTTCCCAGCGCGCATGTTGCCTCAGCGCTGGCGGTCTCGCTGGTGCTGCTGCATTTTGTGCCGGCGGCGGGATGGGTGTTCATTGTGGTGACGTTCTGGATCGCGGTTGCCGCGGTTGTGGGCCGGTATCACTACGCCGTGGATGTTGTGATGGGCGCGCTGTTGGCGGCGATTGTGTATGCCGCGCTTGCGCCTCACTTGATGCCGAGGACTCTCTTGCATGCGGCTGCGAGCATTTTCTTCGCGCGGCCCTGAGGCCTGCCTTCGGGTGAGGGGAGAAAGGCAGAAGAGACGATCCTGACGGCGAGAGGAAGTTGGGACGGCTCGCCCGGCGCGGGAGGCGGAAAAAATTTTGTGAGCGCCTCGTTTGGATTGTCGCGGATCATGTCGACCATGGCGACGCGGTGCACGCAGGACACGGTGCAGAAGGGCGCGCACGACTTTGTGGTGGAGAATTCTCGTTCGAGGTCGGCGGCGGTGTAATTCTCGAGCGGGATTGCGGGATAGCCGCGCTGCTGCGAGCAGTAGTGAACGAGGCCGTCTTCGCAGATGTAGAGATAGCGGCTGCCGGCGCGGCATTGCCAGGTGTTGGGAAGGCCTGCGGCGAGATTTTTCTGGAAGAGATTGTCGTAGGCAAATGCGAACAGGCCGGGCTTGCGGAGGCCCTGGATCTCGTCGTAGACGGCGCGGTCTGCACCGGAGAGCGGGCGAAGCTGGCCTTTGTGGTCGTGAATTGTGCCGACGGTGGTTTCAAATCCGAGCTCGAGTGCGCGGCGCGTGATGGCGAGCGCGTCCTCGGGATGAGCGACGCCCGCGCCGACTACGGAGTTGATGTTGACGTCGAAGTCGGCGTGCTCGGCGAGAAACTCGAGTTTCTTGTCGAGGACATTGAGGCTCTTTTTCGATACGTCGTCGGGCTGCGCGTTGTCGATGCTGATCTGAAGGTGCTCGAGGCCTGCGCGGTTGAGCTGCCGAATGCGATCGGGGCTGAGCAGGTAGCCGTTGGTGATGATGGTGGCGATGCGGCCGTGGCTGCGGATGCGGCGGATGAGCTCGTCGAGATCGGGGTGGAGGAGCGGTTCGCCTCCGCTGAAGGTGATGATCCCGGTGCCGAGGGCGGCCAGCAAGTCGATGCGGCGAACCATTTCTCTCGTTGGGACGGGCGGCGAGACTTTGTCGTACTCGTTGCAGTAGGCGCAGGAGAGATTGCAGCGCCGGATGGGGATGATGTGCGCGAGGACCGGATGCTTGTTTGACTGGATGGCGCGGGCGAGCATGCGCGCGTGGTGGTGGCGGCGGCTGTATGAATGAAGCTTTCGCGCCGCTCGTGTGAGTGGATTCATGACCGGACTGAGTCGCGCGGCCTCACGGCTTGAGTCTACGCCGGAAGGAAAATGCCGAGATGAATGCGGCTTGAATCGAAGGGGCGGGGGTCGGGACGACCCCCGCGACAGCCGGTATGGAGACCGGCGGTACGAGCGGCCTCACTGCGTCGAGCCGTTGTCCGGATCTGGACGTGACTGGTAGCTGACGAAGGCGAAGTGCTGGCCGTCGGGGGCCCAGTTGGGGACGTTGTCGGAGCCGGAGCCGCCGGTGATTTCGACGAGGTCGCGGACCTTGTTGTCTGCGGCGTTGATGATGCGCAGTGTCACGTCTTTGTCGGCCGCGTGGCCGGTGATGTCGCTTGCGTAGGAGAGGATGAGGATCGACTTGCCGTCGGGCGAGGGATGGGGGGTCCAGTTGCGGCGGTCATCGAAGGTGATTTGTTCGGGGCTCGTGCCGTCGGGCTTCATGCGGAAGATCTGCATGCCGCCGGCGCGGTCGGAGTTGAAGTAGATCCACTGGCCGTCGGCGGAGTAGTCGGGATCGTCGCTGGTGCCGGTTCCTGAGGTGAGCGCTGTTTCAGGTCCGCCGGCTGCGGGGATGGCGTAGATGTTGAGGGATCCATTGGCGGGTCGCGTGAACAGGATGGTTTTGCCGTCGGGCGACCAGCTGTGAAAGTACGAGTTGGGATTTTCGGTGACCATGCGCGGCGTGCCGCCCGCGGCGGGAATGATGTAGACGCGGCGGCCGGGATGGCCCGGGGTGGTGCAGGTCATCGCGAGGGACTCGCCGTCGGGCGAGAGGCCGTGGCTTCCGGTGCAGTCGGTTGCGCCGCCGAGGTCGAGTTGTTTCGGCTCGCCGCCAGTTGCGGACACGGTCCAGAGGACGCCGTCACGGTTGAAGATAAGCGTCTTGCCGTCGCGGCTCCAGTTGGGGGCTTCCATGCGGCCTTTGGCGGTGACGATGACGTAGGCCATGCGCGCGTTGTTGTCGATGGCGATGGTCTGGAGGGTGCTGTAGCTCGCCTTCTTCGATTCAGTTGCGGGCGGGCTGAGAGGCGTCAGTTCGACGTTGGCGAATGTGGCCTGCTCGACGGCTTTCTCGTTGTGCGCGCAGACGCCGAGGCCTGCGTAGAAGGAGCCTTCGAAGTGCAGGCGGATGGAAGCGCCGGCCTGGTGGAGCGGCTCGCCGTGCTGGCTGATGAAGAGGGTGATGACGTCGCCGCGTTTCTCAAGGCGCATGCGCTGCGGCGGGCCTTGATTGAAGGCGATGTCCTGGGTGGTGTCGCCTTTGCTGCGCCGGTACTGGAGCGCAACTTCGCCGTTGCCGTGGACGGCGGCGTCGGCGTATTGCGAATCGGGATCGAGCGATTGGCGGAAGATGAGGAATGCTTTGCGGTGTTCGCTCGAGGTTGCGGTTGCGGGAGCGAGGGCGACGTCGGCGGTGAGAGATGCGTCGCCGGAGATTTTCTTCCAGACGTAGTGGAAGGCGTCGGTGCGGGCCCAGAGGTTTGCGCCTGAGGAGGCGATGGTGTAGACGTTTGTGGCGGGATCGAACTTGAGCGTGCCGGGAGGGTTGACGCTGCCTACGTCGGACTGGCCTTCGAAGATGCCGAGATGGGCGGGTGATTGAGCGTGAGCAGCGAGCGGCATGAGTGCGTATATCAGAATCGCGAGTCCACACGAACCCACCCAGCGAAGAATTGCGCGCACGGTTCACCTCATCTGGAAAAGCTTCACCACGATACGGCATGGGATCGGGTGGACGCTAGCCACGAACGGCTTCTAGGGCCGAAGAGCGCGCGTGAGAATTGAGATTCTGGTTCTAAATTGAGCGCGAAGCCTGAAGGCTTTCGGTGCAATGTGCGGGTCCGGAGACCCGCACTACAGCCGGTCTGGAGACCGGCGGTACCCGATGGGCGGGCATGGAGTGCGGTGGTGTATGCTGGCTCCGTTCCTCACCTTGCACTGCGGGTTTTTCATGACTTCTAGATCGATCTTTTTTGTCTTCCTGCTTGTTTGTGCCGGCGCTTGGGCTCAGACGAATGCCGGCTGGACTGCTTATAACGGCGGGCTGAATGGCGACCACTACTCGCCGCTCAAACAGATCAATACGAACAATGTGCAGCAGCTCAAGGTGGCGTGGACGTTTGACACCGGCGAGCAGGGCGGCGGCATTCAGACCAATCCGCTGGTTGTTGGCGGGACGCTGTATGCATTCACGCCGTCGCTGCAGGTGGTTGCGCTGGATGCGGCGACGGGAAAGCTGAAGTGGAAGTTCAATCCGGGCCTGGGCACGAACGGCACTGGCGACTTGAAATTTTCGCAACCCTCGCGCGGGCTCTCGTGGTGGACGGATGGGAAAGAGAGCCGGCTGTTTGCGGGCGTGCTGAACTTTTTGTATTGCCTCGATCCGGTGAGCGGGCAGCCGGTAGCGACGTTTGGCGAGGGCGGACGCGTGGATTTGCGCAAGGGTTTGCGCGAGCCGTGGCAGGAGCAGTCGATTGCGCTTACGACGCCGGGCGTGGTGTACAAGGACCTGATCATCGTGGGAGGACGCGAGCCGGAGACGCATCCTGCGCCGCCGGGAGATGTGCGCGCGTTCGACGTGCATACGGGCGAGTTGAAGTGGGTGTTCCACACGATTCCGCATGCGGGCGAGCCGGGCGCGGAGACCTGGCAAGCGGATGCGTTGAAGACTGCGGGCGCGGCGAACAACTGGGCGGGGATGTCGCTCGATGAGAAGCGCGGGATTGTGTATGTGCCGACGGGGTCGGCGGTGACGGATTTCTACGGCGGCGACCGCGTGGGGGATGACCTGTATGCGGATTCGCTGCTGGCGCTCGATGCGAATACGGGCAAGCTGCTGTGGCATTTCCAGGGAGTGCATCACGATATCTGGGATCGCGATTTTTCATCTCCGCCGGCGCTGTTTACGGTGGAGCGCGACGGGAAGAAGATCGAAGCGCTGGCACAGACGAGCAAGCAAGGTTACGTGTACGAGTTTGACCGCGTGACCGGCGAGCCGCTGTTTCCGATTCACGAGGTGCCGTATGCGGCGAGCACTGTTCCGGGCGAGGAGGCCGCGAAGACGCAACCCAAGCCGGATGCGCCGGAGCCTTTTGCGCGGCAGCGGCTGACCGAAGACATGCTCACGACGCGCACGCCGGAGGCGCACGAGTGGGCGGTGAAGGCGTTCCGCGAGATGCGCAGCGACGGGCAGTTTGTGCCGTTCTCGCTGGAAAAGCAGACGGTGGTGTTTCCGGGATTTGATGGCGGCGGGGAGTGGGGCGGGCCGGCGATTGACCCGGAGCACGGCGTTCTCTATGTGAACGCGAACGAGATGGTGTGGACCGGAGGACTCGCTAGCGCGAGCGGCGGAAGCCCGGGGGAGAGAACCTATCGCGAGCAGTGCGCGGTGTGCCATGGAGTGGATCGCGCGGGACAGCCGCCTTCGACACCGTCGCTTGTGGACGTGAGCAAGAGGCTGACGGACGACAAGATCGCGCAGAACATTCATCTCGGCAACGGGCGCATGCCGTCGTTTCCGAATCTCAATGACCAGCGCGTGAAGGACCTGATTGAGTATCTGCACACGGCCGCGCCGGCGGCTGCGGCGAAGGAGATGAAGAGCGATGCGGCGCAGCCCGCACCTGCGGCACAGGACGCGAATGCGGCGGGGGCGGCGGTCTACAAGCGGCGCTGCGCGATGTGCCATGGGGCGAATGGGGAAGGGAACGGGACGACGTTTCCGATGCTGACCGGGATTGGCAGCCGCATGACGGCGGCGCAGGTGACCGAGCTGATTCACAAGGGCAAGGGGCGCATGCCGGCGCAGACCTTGTTGCAGGGAGCGGATCTCGATGCGCTTCTCAAGTTTCTGCGCCTGAGCGAGACGACGAACGCGGCTGCGTCTGCGCCGAATGATGCTGCCAAAGGGCCGGGCGAATATGTATTCACGGGGTATCGGAGATTTTTGGATCCCGATGGGTATCCGGCGTTTCAGCCGCCGTGGGGCACGCTGAATGCGATCGACTTGAAGACAGGGAAGTACCTGTGGAAGGTGAACCTGGGCGATTTTCCCGAACTGGCTGCGAAGGGGATGAAGGATACGGGATCGGAGAATTACGGAGGGCCGGTTGTGACGGCGGGCGGGTTGCTGTTTATCGGCGCGACGATTCACGATCGCAAGTTCCGCGCATTCGATGCGAGCACAGGGAAGGTGCTGTGGGAGACGGAATTGCCATCGGGAGGCGTGGCGACTCCGGCTACGTACATGGTGAACGGGAAGCAATACGTGGTGATCGCGGCGAGCGGGGCGCGCGATCCGAAGACTCCGCAGGTGGCGGTGTACGTGGCGTTTGCGCTGCCGTGATGAGCGTGTCGGCGGGCTTTGAGGGGGTGGAGGATTGCTCCACAGCCTCAAATGGATGACACAGTCGAATGAGAAGTGAAAAACCATCCCTCGGCGGCTAAAGAGCTTGCGGAAAAAGGCGAAAATGACATTGCGAGGATCTTAAAACTATCCCCAAGTGGCTAAAGCCACACTGATCTTATGCGGCTTACCGGCACGGATAAATCCGTGCCCTTTCAAAACACACCGCGCGATGAGTTTTTCAGCAAGCTGTAATGCCGCGCTCAACTTGGAGTTTTTACGGCACGAGTAAACTCGTGTCCCTTCAAAACGGAGAGCCTTTTAACAGCGTCAACGGGTGGAGTGTATCTCCACCCGCTCGCTGTTTTTGGTTGACGACTGGCGCCGCCTGCTACGGGCAGGGGATGGCTGATTGCGGCAGAACGGTCTCATCCGGGAAGCTAAATGCTCCATCGATTGCGCTGGACGTAGCGCCCATCCCGAACCATTGGCGCAGGGCCATGTTCTGCGGATGGTAGATGAAGTCGAAGTGGTGTTCCTTGACTTCGGTTGCCGAGGTGGGATTCGCGAGAACCTCGACGGGGTCGCCTTCTTCCAGATTGGCCTGGCAGGCCGTCGAGTTCGCGGGCTGGCCCGGGAACTGCCAGTTGGGAGCGGCGTTGTCGACGAACGGATCGGCAACGGCCTCGCTGGTTTCATGCGAGAGAGCAGCGACGTCCTCGAAACCGCCGCCGAAGATGCCAGGCGAGATCCAGCTTGCGTACTCCGTGACCCAGCGGTCCTGGGGAGTCGCGCCGTCGCGGAAGTAGGTGTGGAATCCGAGGACACAGCAGCCGCCTGGGGTGTTGGGGTGGTTCACGTTGAGGTCGAAGAGATAAGTATTCGGAAACAGGGTCATGTTGACTGCGTCGGTTGTGAAGTTGCCCAGGTTGATCTCGTTGACGACTTCATTGTCGAAGAAGAAGTTGAACAACGGGCTGAGCATGAGCACGAATGTGCTGCCATCGCCGGCGGTGCCGGTGAAGTAGGAGCGCGCCTGGATGATGGTTCCGTTCTGAAGCTGGACGTTGACGAAGAACGGCACGGTGATGGTGACCTTGTTGACCACTTTCGGAATCATCAGAGTGTGCCAGTTGCCCTTCATGTCGTTGAAGAACTCGGCGCGATGGACGGCGTCGGCAAACTCGATTCCGTGCCCGGAGCGATAGTCGAGCGGCTCGAAGTTCGGCGACTCGAGCGTCAGGTTCTCGAAGGGGGCGAAGGGTACGGTCTGGTTCACGGTTCCATCTGCATTGAGCAGCTGCAGCGAGACTTCGTCGATGGCGGCGGTGTAAACCGTGGTGCCTCCCCAGCGCGGCTCGTTGCCGATCATGGTGAAGCGGAAGTTCTTACCCTGACTGGGGCCGGCCTGGGCGTTGAAGGCTCCGTCGAAAGTGGCGAGGGTATTGAGGCCGTCGATGGTGGGGTTGTTGGGACGGCGCTCGTCAACGTCGAAGTGATCGTCGTTTCCGGTGGCGGCGGTTGCGTGAACGTTGGCGGTGATCTTCGAATTTCCTGATCCGCCGCTTATCACGTTTCCGGTGGCGGCGTCGATCACCACTCCGTTTGTCGAGATGCTCGCAGGCACGTCGCTGACGGAGATTGGGGGACGTTGGGCGTAACCGGGTTGCGCGGCGGAAATTGTTCCGGACGCGGCGATCACTGACTGGCCGAAGCCGGGTCCGGTGACCAGGCAAGCCAAACAGAAGAGCATGACGCTACGCATGAACATGCGCATGGGTGTTCCTCCTGTGCGGAATCTGAATTTACAGGGCTCAGATAGGGGAGCCGTTCAAAGGGAACCAGGCGGATGCACAACGTGTCCCGTGTAAGTCAGCGAGGGGGGGAGGCTCCGGGACTAGGAAAGATGGAAACCCGGTTCGACGGATATTGTCAAGAGATTTTCTGGCGGCGGCGATGGCCGGCGTGGATTGGTTCTGTATCCTGATTCTCGTTCCTTGCGGAGGTTTATGCCGGACCTGCTGGTGCAAGAGGAAGCACTGACGCGCGCCATCGCCCGGGCGCTGCGGCGGCTCGGGCCGTTCCTGATGCTGCTCTACGTGGTGTCGTTTCTGGATCGCGCAAATGTGGGGTTTGCGAAGCAGGCGCTGCAGGTTTCTGTCGGCATCTCTGAGCGGGCGTATGCGATGGGTGCGGGACTGTTCTTTCTTGGCTATTCGAGCTGCGGGTTCCCGAGCAATCTCATTCTGCATCGCATCGGCGCGAAGATCTGGATCGCGTTTTTGATGGTGTGCTGGGGGCTGGTTTCGGCGGCGACGCTGTTTGTGCAGGGCGCGTCGTCGTTTTATGCGCTGCGGCTGCTGTTGGGGGTGACTGAGGCGGGATTTTTTCCGGGCGTGATTCTGTACCTCACGTATTGGTTTCCTGTGCGCGTGCGCGGACGGATTCTGGGATTGTTTTATCTTGGCGTGCCGCTGGCGCTGGTGCTGGGCGGGCCGCTTTCGGGGTGGCTGATCGATCTTCATGCTCCCGGCGGATTGCGGGGTTGGCAGTGGATGTTTCTGGTTGAAGGGCTGATGGCCGCGGTGCTGGGGCTGCTGGCGTTTGTGTTCCTCGAAGACAAGCCGGCACATGCGCGGTGGTTGCCGGAGGATGAGAAGGACGCGCTCATGGGCTTGCTGGCTCGCGAGGAGGGAGAGCGGCGTGCGACGGGGCCTGTCGAGCTGCTGCCGATGCTGCGCGATCCGCGCGTGCTGCGGTTCTTATTGATTTATGCGTTGATCCAGGTGAGCACTTACGGAGCGGTGTTCTATGTGCCGGCGGAGGTTTCGGCGCTGCTGCACAAGCCTGCGGGGCTTGTGGTCGGGATTGTAACGGCGATTCCGTGGACGTGCTGCGTGGCGGCGGTGTACCTGCTGCCGCATATTGCCGATGGGCGGCGGAATCACAAGAAGATGGCGGTCTGGACGCTGCTTGCGGCGGGGGCGGCGAGCATGGTGTTTCCGACTGCGGGGCCGGTGGTTGGGCTGGCGGCGCTGTCGGTTGCGGTGTCGGGGTTCATCGCGGTGCAGCCGCTGTTCTGGACATTTCCTACGGGGTACCTTGCGGATCGAGCGGCGGCGGGAGGGATTGCGCTGATCGGAGTGGGCAACCTGGGCGGGTTCTTTGCGCCGAACCTGAAGGTGTGGGCGGACGAGGCGTTTCATTCGACTCATGCGGGGCTCTATGTGCTGGCGGGGCTGACGCTCGTGAATGCGGGGTTGATTGCGACGACGCGGATCGCCGGCAAGCCGGCGGGTTAGCGGGTCAGCTATTCCAACAGAAGGTAGCTGAGATGTCGATCAATCCTACCTATTCCCATTAGCCATGAGAACCAAAGGAACCACACGCCATGAAGAACCGTCCAACCGTGAATCTGTGTCACGGGTTCGACAGATGTGGTGATTGGAAATGGACTTTCTTCGGTTTGGCAAGCGATATAGGTGCAGGGCTGAGTTCTGAACCCTCCCCAGAGGCCGTCGAAGACGAATACCGGCGTGCCATTGCTCTTTCCCTCGACTATGTTCCAGGCCTGCGAGATAGCGAGCTGAGAAAACTGGCCGGGCAGTGGAGCGGGAATTTTGGGGCGAGAGGGAGTAAACCACCATTGCGGGGGCGCAGTGGGTCCAATGTATTGGAAACCCCACCTTGAAGCGAGCCTGCGCATCGCTCTAGCCCGAAAAAAGTACATGATGCGCAGAGCGCCAAGAAGGGCGGCGAAACCTAAAGCTACCTTGAGCAGTGGCACCCTTGTCATCTTAGTGGGCGGCGCCCTGAGTTGGACGCGCGTCAATGTCAGGCGGCGGGGGTTGCGGGGGCTCTGCTGTCGCGTAACGACTTGATGTCGCGCATGGGAGGCTGGCCGAAGAGGCGGCTGTACTCGCGGCTGAACTGGCTCACGCTTTCATATCCAACTGCGAAGGCGGCGCTTGAGGCGTCGATGCCTTCCATGAGCATGCGCTGGCGCGCGCTCTGAAGGCGGAGCTGCTTTTGATATTGCAGCGGGCTCATTGCGGTGAGGGCGCGGAACTGGTGGTGGAGCGTGGAGACGCCCATGCGCGATACGGCCGCGAGCTCGTCCATGCGCAGAGGCCTCGAGAAGTTGGCGCGGAGCCAGGCGATGGCGCGCGTGGTGCGCTGGCTGAGATCGCCGCTGGTGGCGATGGCGCGGAGGCGGTCGGCCTGCGGGGTGCGGAGGATGCGGTAGATGATTTCGCGCTGAAGGAGGTGGCTCAGAAATGCGATGTCGTCGGGCGTTTCGAGGAGGTTGATGAGGCGAATGCACGCGTCGAGAAGCCAACTGTGGTGCGGCCGACGGCGAGGCCTCGGCGCTGGGATGAGGGTTCGGGCTCGGGCAGGTCGTCGCGGCTGAGGACTTCGCGGACGGTAGGCATATCGAGGCGGAGGTGCATGGAGAGCATGGGCGCGGATTTGGACGCTTCCAGGATCTGGCTCTCGACAGGGACGTCGATGGAGGAGAGGAGAAACGATGAGCCGTCGCAGATGTACTCGGTGCCGCCGAGGTTGACGCGCTTTCGGCCCTGCGCGAAGACGGTGAAGCTGGGCTCGTAGGTGGCGCGGTAGCAGGGCGTGGGGGCGGAGCGGCGGTAGAGGAACAGGCCGGGGATGGAGGTGCGGTGCTCGCCTTCGGCGGGAGAGAAGGCGGCGATTTTGCGGGCGAGGGTTTTGCGGAGTTCTGCGATGGGAAGGCTCAGATCGGCGCGGTTTAAGGGCGGCTTTGGCATGGCACTTCAAGGGTAGCGCTGAAGGCAGGTGCGCATGCATAAAATCGGGCATGGAAGCAGGATCAGGCAAAGAATCGGCAGGATCGGGAAAGCGGAGCGGGCGAGTGCGCGGGTACTTTGAGGATGTGCAAGGAGGGCGAGTATGCGGCGGCTGATAGCTATCGGCGTGGTTGCGATGCTGGCGGGCTTGGGAACGATGGTTGCGCCGGCGCAGAGCGGGAGCAGGGATGCGGGGGCGCAGGGCCGGTTTGTGGGCGCGTGGCGGCTGGCATGGCTTGAGCAGCCCGGCGCAGATGGGAAGCTTCGCAGGATCGAATGCTGCGGAATGCTCGTTTATACGCGGGACGGACACATGGCCGTGCAGGTGATGGAGCGCGAGCCGCAGGCGCAGGCTGCTGCCGGGGCGCCGCAGTATTCGCAGGGCGGGTACGAGGCTTCGTATGGGACCTACTTCGTGGACGAGCGCGCGCACACATTTACGTTTCACGTCGAAGGCGCGCTGGTGCGGAGCCTGATCGGCAAGGATTTGCCGCGGGCATATCAGTTTGCGGGGAACGAATTGATTGTGAAGTCGACGCGGGCGGATGAGCACTGGCGCGTCGCGTGGACACGCTATTGAGCGGGAGTGCGGGAGGGCGATGGACATGAGTGCATGGCCGAAGGACGATTTGAGGAAAATTGCCGAGACTGACGATTTGCATATTTCGCCGTTTCGCGAGGACGGAAATACGTTTGGAACGCCGACGTGGATCTGGTCGGTGGTGGTGGATGGCTCGCTTTACGTGCGGGCGTACAACGGGAAAAGGTCGCGGTGGCACCAGGCGGCGATGAGCCAGGGCGCGGGACGCATCCGCACCGCGGGGATGACTAAGGACGTGAGGTTCGAGGCGGTGGGCGAGGGGCCGATTCAGGGACGGATCGATGAGGCGTACCGGGCGAAGTATGCCGGAAGCCCGTATCTGAAGCCGATGATTGCGGAGAGGGCGCGGGAAGCGACGGTGAGGATTGTGCCGAAGTGAGAAGGGGACTCGGGGAGACGATTACGGTGCGGGGGTCAGGAGACCCCCGTGACAGCCGGTCTGGAGACCGGCGGTACTGAGGACCGGCGGTACGGAGCGGATTAGCTTCGGAGCCAGTCCTTGGCTTTCTGGATCAGGACGTCGCGGCCTACGTCGGAGATTGCGTCGGTTAGGGGGATCTGCTTGGGGCAGACTTCTACGCAGTTCTGCGCGTAGCCGCACTCCTGGATGCCGCCGTCTCCGGCGAGGGCGCGCAGGCGGTCTTCCTTGAAGACCTTGCCTGTTGGGTGGTTGTTGAAGAGCTTAACCTGGGCGATGGTGGCGGCGCCGACGAAGCCTGTTTCCTCGTTGAACTGCGGGCAGACCTCCATGCAGCAGGTGCAGGAGATGCAATTGGAGAGCGGGTAGCTCACTTCCTGTTGCTGCGGATAGACGCGCGGGCCGGAGCCGAGATCGTAGGTGCCGTCGACGGGGACCCATGCCTTGACCGCCTTGAGGTTCTCAAAGAGGACGGAGCGGTCGACCTGGAGGTCGCGAACGAGCGGGAACTTGGAGAGCGGCTCGAGCCTGATGGGCTGTTCCAGATTGTCTACGAGCGCGGAGCAGGCCATGCGGGCCTTGCCGTTGATGCGCATGGCGCAGGAGCCGCAGATCTCCTCAAGGCAATTCGAGTCGTAGGTGATGGCCGTGGTCGGCTTGCCGTCGGCGGTGACGGGGTTGGCGGCGATCTCCATCATGGAGGAGATGACGTTCATGCCGGGACGCCATTCGAGCTCGAATTTTTCCCATGTGGCGGGGGCGTCAGGGCTGGCCTGGCGGCGGATTTCGAATTGTACGGTTTTGGTGGCCATGATTCCTCAGAGGTTCGGGGCAAACGCCCCAGCTTCCAAAAGCAACCGCAGATCCTTCGACTCGCCTTTCAGACTCGCTCAGGATGACAGCGGCATGAACGTGCCGCTGTCATTTGGCGGCGTCGTAGCGGCGCGGCCTGGGCTTGATGAACTGCACATCCACGTCTTCGAATTCGAAACGCGGGCCTTCAATTGTTCCGGTGAAGCTGGCCTTCGTGGTCTTCAAAAACTTTTCGTCGTTGCGATCGGGAAAATCGGGCTTGTAGTGCGCGCCGCGCGATTCATCGCGCTGAATTGCGCCGAGGGTAACGCAACGCGAGAGCTCAAGCATGTTGTTGAGCTGGCGGGCGAAGGCGAAGCTGGTATTGGCCCACTGGCTCTTGTCGCTGAGGTTCACGTTGTCGAAGCGATCCATGAGCTCGACGATTTTCTGGTCGGCTTCCTTGAGTCCCTTGTTGTAGCGGATGACGGTGGCGTGCTCGGTCATGGTGACGCCGAGCTCGCGCCAGAGCTTGAAGGGATTTTCGGTGCCCTTGTTGTTGAGCAACTTGTTGTTGATTTCGGACTGGCGCTGTATTTCGGCAGCGGCGCCGCCGTCGCCCTCGACCGCGGGGAGAGCCTTCGCGTACTTGAGCGCGATGGGTCCGGCGGTGAATCCGCCGTGGATGCAGGAGACCAGCGAGTTTGCGCCGAGGCGATTTGCGCCGTGGTACTGGTACTCGCACTCACCGGCGGCGAAGAGGCCGGGGATGTTGGTCATCTGGTTGAAGTCGACCCAGAGGCCGCCCATGGTGTAGTGCATGCCGGGGAAGATCTTCATGGGGTTGTCGTGCGGGTCGACGCCGACGAATTTCTCGTAGATTTCGAGGATGCCGCCGAGCTTGTGGTCGAGGGTGGCTCGGTCGATGTGCGTGAGGTCGAGGTAGACCATCGGCTGGCCTTCAAGGCCGAGGCCGTGCTCGTAGACGATTTTGTGAATGGCGCGGGTGGCGACGTCGCGTGGAACGAGGTTGCCGTATTTCGGGTACCACTCTTCGAGGAAGTAGAAGCGCTCGGATTCGGGGATCTGCTTGAAGGGGCGGCTGTCGCCGGCCTTGCGAGGGACCCATACGCGGCCGCCTTCGCCGCGGGCGGACTCGGACATGAGGCGGAGCTTGTCTTCGCCGGGGATAGACGTGGGGTGCACCTGGATGAATTCGCCGTTGGCGTAGTAAGCTCCCTGCTGGAAGACGGCGGATTGCGCGGAGCCGGTGCAGACGACGGAGTTGGTGCTCTTGCCGAAGATGGCTCCGATGCCGCCGGTGGCGAGCAGGACGGCTTCGGCGGGGAAGGCGCGAAGTTCCATTGTGCGCAGGTCCATTGCGGTGATGCCGCGGCATGCGCCTTTGCCGTCGATGATGGCGGAGAGGAACTCCCAGCCTTCGAATTTGCGGACCTTGCCTTCGGACTCGTAGCGGCGCACCTGTTCATCGAGCGCGTAGAGAAGCTGCTGGCCGGTGGTGGCTCCGGCGAAGGCGGTGCGGTGATAGAGCGTGCCGCCGAAGCGGCGGAAGTCGAGAAGACCCTCGGGGGTGCGGTTGAAGGGCACGCCCATGCGGTCGAGCAGGTCGATGATGGATGGCGCAGCCTCGCACATGGCCTTGACGGGCGTCTGGTTGGCGAGGAAGTCGCCGCCGTAGATGGTGTCGTCAAAGTGCTGCCAGGTGGTGTCTCCCTCGCCCTTGAGGTTCTTGGCGGCGTTGATGCCGCCCTGGGCGCACACGGAGTGCGAACGCTTGACCGGGACGATGGAGAAGAGGTCGACCGAGCCGCCGGCCTCGGCGATTTTGATGACCGCCGCGAGCCCGGCGAGTCCGCCGCCAACCACGATGATTCTGGGTGATGCTGCCATCTGCGTGTCGAGTCCTTTCAAAAGCAGCTTTCAGCCGTCAGCATTCAGCTTTCAGGCAGAAGCCAAGAGCAGAAGCTAGGAACTTTCCGGTATGGGCGGCGTGAAGCGAAACGGCGCCGCTACCCGGTTCCAGAAATTGATTTGGCCGATGGCCGTGGTCAGGAACGCGATTTCGCGCTCGTTGAACTGCGTTTTCAACGCGTCGAATGCGGCGTCTTCAATGGGTTCGCCGGCGGGCAGGGTGACGCGCTCGGTCCACTCGAGGGCGGCCTGTTCGCGCTCGGAGAAGATTCCGGCCTCGCGCCAGACGGCGAGAAGATCGAGCCTGGGCGCGGGGATGCCGGACTTGCGCGCGTCGTTGAGGTGGTACTGCACGCAGTAGGCGCATCCGTTGAGCTGCGATGCGCGGACCTTGACGAGTTCGAACAGTTCGGGCTCGACGCCCGATTTGCGCAGCGCGTGCGTTACCGCGGCCATGCCGGTGCCCATTTCAGGGACGATCGCCTGAAATGTCTTCCAGTCCATGCGCGGGTTCGCGGAGTGTGACGCCATTGATCGAGAGTCCTCTTCAGCTTTGCAACACGGCGGTCGTGATGTGGGCAGGCGCGACGAGGGTGGATACCGGAATATCCTGCGGCGTGTTCTGGTATTTGGGGCCGACGAAAGCCCAGATGCTGGCGATGCCCATCGCGCAGAGGATTACGCCGCCGGCGAGGCAGATCCATCCGAAGCGGTGGCGGGCGGTTTCGCCGGGGGTGATGCCCCACTTGGCCGCGAAGAGCCAGATGCCGTAGGCGAAGTGCCAGCAGACGGCGATCATGGCGATGATGTAGATCGCAAGCATGATGGGATGCGAGAGCTCCTGCTGGACCTTCCAGAAGGCGGAGTAGGGATGCTCAGGCAGGCTGATCCCGGCGAAGCGCTGACGCCAGACGTGCTGGCCGATGTAGAGGAAGGCGATGAAGCCGGTCCAGCGCTGGGCGGTGTACATCCAATTGCCGGCCCAGGGGTAGTAGACGACGTTGGACTTGCCGCGCAGCCAGATATAGATGCCGTAGACGCCGTGATAGAGGAGGGGAAGGAAGATGAAGACCCACTCGAGCACGCGCACGAGCGGCAAGCTGTTGAGGAACCTGACCTGCTCACCGTAGGCGACGGGGCCCTTGAGGGCTTCAAAGTTCGAGAGCAGGTGCTCGAGGAGGAATGCGCCGATGGGAATGACGCCGAGGAGCGAGTGCAGGCGGCGCCAGATGAAGGAGTTTCCCTGGCCGGCGCGGAGCGGCTGCACGCCTGCGCGAGGTTTGGGCGCAGCTGGATGTTGGGCGGTGGCCATGAAGAATTGCTCTCCTCAAGCAGCAGGCTCGTGACAGCGGAGCCGCGCGTGTCGGATTAAGAGACGGGTATGTTACGCAAATTACCCGATTTATTATTCGGAACGCGCGTTATGGTCGTCAAGCGAACGGAGGGAATGAGGTGGATGCGCGCAAGATGCCGCGATGTGGGAATCCGGGAGTTGGGTGAGAGTAGCACGGCTTCCGATGGACGATGAGCGCATCAAGATGCGCTTCGAGGTCCGCTCCACGGAGCGTTGCGCTGAATCAGCGTGCAATCCATCTCTCAGGGGTGCGCGGCCGCGGAGGCTCGCCGGTAGAGAGACTGCTCTGTGACAAGGGTCGGCTTCGCCGGCAGCGGAAAAATCCGACTACTCCATTATTGTGAGGGGGAATAGCCGGATTTTTGCGCCTTCGTCAGGATGTTTTCTAGCTGAATTCGGCGGAAACGGCATCTGCTTCTGCGACGAACGCATTCACAATCGTGGTGATCGTGGCGACCGTCTTGGGATCTTTGATGTGGCCGGCGGCGAGCAGGCTTTGCAGGTTGGCCTTGATCGAATTAAGCGCGCTGACCACGGTGGCGCTGGCGTTCTTGCCTGCCTGGACGTCGCTGAGGGCCTTGGAGAGGGTGTTCAGGTCGTTGCTGACCTGCGTCGCGACATTGGTGACGTCTGCCGAGGATTCAGATGCTCCTGCCTGCTGTATGGCAATGACAAGGCCGGGGGTTAGCAGGTTAATGGCGATCTGGGCAGCATGCGCTTCCGCCGCCAGACTTTGCGGGTTCTGGCCGGGAAGAGTGTGCTTGAACCAGCCGAGAATGCTCGAAAAGATCGACATAGCGATCTCCTTTCCGATGGAATCCCAGGGGGGAGGGTTAGAAATCCCGCTGTAGTTATTGAGTGGGGAGGCCCGTTTGCTGGTCGATTATGGCACAAAAAGATTCTGGCTTGGGACTCTCTCCGGGGCTCAGGAGATCACGGCAGCTTCGCGAGCAACTGATCGAGTAACTGCTTTACGGCGCGGCCGCGGTGGCTGAGCGAGAGCTTGGTTTCGAGGCTGATCTCGGCCATGGTGCGGTCGAGCGAGGGGAGGTAGAAGAGCGGGTCGTAGCCGAAGCCGCCGGTGCCGCGGGGAGCTTCGAGGATGGTGCCTTCGACGGAGCCATCGGCCTTTTCGACCATGTCGCCGTTGTGAGCGGCGACGAGGACGCAGCGGTAGCGGGCTGTGCGCTGGTTGGCGGGAACGGAGGCCATGCGCTGGAGCAGGACCATGTTGTTCCACACGTCGGTGTTGTCAATGGGCGCGTCTGGCGAGTCGGTGAGGCCGGCGTCGGCGGCGTAACGGGCGGAGCGCACGCCGGGAGCGCCGTTGAGCGCGTCGACTTCGAGGCCGGAGTCGTCGGCGATGACGAGCTCGCCTGGGGCGAAGCGCGAGTAGTAGAGGGCCTTGAGCGTGGCGTTGGCTTCGAAGGTGTCGCCGTCTTCTTCGGGCGCGGCCATCATGCCGAGGCCGGGGAGCGGATCGATGCGGACTCCGTGTGCTTCGGCGGCGGTGCGGAAGTCGCGGAGCTTTCCCTGGCTGGTGGTGGCGACGAAGAGCCGGACGGGCATGGAGCAAGTGTATCGGCTTTGCAAACCGAGGGTGCAGGCAGGAGAATGATCAGGTTTCGGATTCAGTCGAAAGGGATGCGATGAGCGATCGGCGGGGGATCGGTTGGGGAGTTTATTGGGTTTGCGCGGCTGGAATTTTGTTTGGGCAGGCTTGCGTGGCGCAGAAGCCGGCTGAGACTGTGACGGGGCCGGTTGCGCTCGAAGTGGACAACCTGACGACGCCGCTCGGGATTGACGATCCGGAGCCGAAATTTTCGTGGCAGCTTCACGACCCGGCGCGCGGGGCGAAGCAGACGGCGTACCAGGTGTACATCATTGGCGATTCGGATCTGCCTGTTCACACCGGTCCAGCGTTGTGGACTTCGGGCCGGGTTGAATCTTCGCAGTCCATGAACGTGCGCTATACCGGGCCTGCGCTCAAAGCCTCCACGCGCTACTACTGGGATGTGGTGGTGTGGGGAGCAGATGGAAAGCAGTATCAGGGGGGCAAGCAGACGTGGTTTGAGACCGGCCTGATGAACCAGGATGCGTGGACGGCGCAGTGGATCGGGTACGAGACGACGGAAGAGACGGCGGTGCGAAAGGCTCCGGCGAAGTGGATCGTGAGTCCGGATGCGCAGTCCGTTCTCGCTGAAAAGGAGCTGCCTTCCAGGTTTGAGTACCGTGCGTCGATTCATCTCGACAAGCCGGTGAACTCTGCGACGCTCTACGCTACGGCGCAGGATACGGTGGCTGCCTGGATCAACGGCAGTCAAGTTCTGAAAGCTGCTCCGTTTCCGCCGTGGCACCAGATGCCGTGGAAGAAATTCGTTCGCGCCGATGTAACGAGCGAGCTCGCGCAGGGCGACAATACGCTGGCGCTGGAATCCGTACTGTATGTGGTGCGGCGTAATGGGACGGACGCGCCGCCGCTGATTGCGACGGTTTTCGTGCAGTATGCCGATGGAACGACGGGGACGTTTGCCAGCAGTCCGGGTTGGAAGAGCGCCACGCATGCGGCAGACGGCTGGCAGCAAAAAACATTTGACGATTCGTCGTGGAAGGGTGCGGTGGAGTTCACACAATCGCGCGGCGATGAGGCGCCGATCGGAAATCCGTGGATTCCGGATTCGGTGAAGGCGCTGCGGAATGCCTTTGAAGTAAAAAAGGCGGTGAAGTCGGCGCGGCTCTATTCGACGGCGCTGGGCGAGTACGAGATGTTTGTCAATGGGAAGCGCGTGAGCGAGGAAGTATTCGCGCCGGGGTGGACGGATTATCGTGAGCGGGTGACATACCAGACGTACGATGTGACGGCGCTTGTGGCGCAAGGCTGGAATGCAATTGGCGCGCTCTTGGCGCCGGGATGGTACTCAACACCGTTGGAGTGGTTCCAGCAGCCGAATAACTACGGAGATACGCCGCCGGCGCTGCGGGCGCAATTACGGATTGAGTATGCGGATGGTTCTATCGACTGGGTTAATACTGACGAATACTGGGACCCGAGCACGTCTCAGATCATAAAGGCAGAACTCTACGATGGCGAAACGCAAGACGCGCGTGAGATAACACCGGATTATTTCACTGCAAACATCATTGTAATTCACGGAAAGCTGGCTTTACCCTTCGAACCTAGGCACATCAAAATCGTCGCGCAGGATTTTCAGCCGATTCGGGTGGAGCGGACGATGACGGCGAGGGCGGTGAGCGAGCCGAAGCCGGGCGTCTACGTGTATGACTTCGGGCAGAATATGGCAGGCGTGGAGCACCTGCGTATCTCGGGACCGCGCGGGACGGATGTGCGGGTGCGGTTTGCGGAGATCTTGAACAGCGACGGAACGATCTACACGGAGAACCTGCGGACGGCGAAGGCTACGGACCACTTCATCCTGGTGGGGTACGGCGTAGAGGAGTTCACGCCGCAGTTCACGTTTCATGGGTTTCGGTATGCGGAGATTTCGGGCGTGAAAACGGCGCCGGGCAAGGATGCGCTGACGGTGGAGGTGATCCACACGAGCGCGCCGATGGCCGCGGAGTTGAAGACCGGCAGCGCGATGGTGAACCAGTTGTGGTCGAACATCCTGTGGGGGCAGCGGTCGAATTTTGTCGGCATTCCTACGGACTGCCCGCAGCGCGATGAGCGGCTGGGATGGATGGCGGACGCGCAGGTGTTCTGGCGGACGGCGAGCTACAACATGGACCTGGCGGCGTTCTCGCGCAAGTTCGGCGCGGACATGCGGGGGACGCAAGCTGGTACCACGATGTACGGGATTTATTCGCCGGGGACGGCGACGGAGAACGCGGGATTCGGGCCGGGATGGAGCGACGCGGGAGTGATCATTCCGTGGACGTCGTGGGTGCAGACGGGCGACACGAGCGTGATCGACCAGAACTGGGACGCGATGACGGCCTACGTGGACGGGATCGAAAAGGCGAATCCTGATGGGCTCTGGAAGAACCGCGGAGGGACTCCGTTTGGCGACTGGCTGGCGCCGGAGGGCCGGACGGACCAGGTGCTGATCGCCTCGGCGCAGTGGGCGTATGATGCGACGCTGTTGCGCGAGATGGCGCATGCGACTGGCCGCACCGCAGACGAGCAGAAATACTCTGCGATGTTCGAGAAGATCCGCGCGGCGTTCGAGAAGCAGTTTGTGCATGACGATGGATTTGTGGCCGGAGCCGATCATGGCCCCAACCCGATGGGCGAGCGCACACACGATACGAAGCCCGGAGTGGAGGACACGCAGACCGGCTACGTGCTGGCACTGCACATGAACCTGCTGCCGGAGAATCTGCGCGCGGCCGCGGCGCAGAAGCTGGTGGACAAGATCGCGGCCAATCACGGGCTGCTGGCGACGGGCTTTCTGGGAACGCCGTACCTGCTGGAGGAACTGACGAAGGCGGGGCACGCGGATGTGGCGTATCAACTGCTGCTGAACACGCAGTATCCGTCGTGGGGTTATCTCGTGGACCACGGCGCGACGACGACGTGGGAACGGTGGAACGGCGACCAGATGAAGAACGATCCCAGCATGAACTCGTATAACCACTACGCGTATGGCGCGGTGGCGGACTGGATCTACCGCTATGCGGCGGGCGTGGATGCGACGCCGCTGGATGCGGGGTTCCATACGGTGGTGCTGCATCCGAAGTTTGACAAGCGGATGGGGTCGGTGGATTTCACTTATCCATCGGCGTATGGGGTGATTCATTCGGCATGGACGGTGCAGGGGACGACGGCGACGTGGCATGTGACGATTCCGGCGAATGCGACCGGATGGCTCGATGTGAGCGCGGCGCAGGCGGCGAAGTACAAGCTCGCTGGGAAACCGCTGAGCGCGAGCAGCGATGCGAAGGCCGCAACGCGCGATGCGCAATCCGGTTTCGAGTTGGAGCCGGGAAGTTATACATTCACCGTGGAGCTGTGAGCGAGGACGGATGACGAACATCGTTGCAGGCATCGGCTGGCACGCGCTGGGCGCGGGAATGGCGGCGTCGTTTTACGCGCCGATCGAGAAGGTCAGGAAGTGGTCTTGGGAGACGACGTGGGCTCTGGCGGGCATCTTTTCGTGGATCCTGCTGCCCATCGGCGTGAGCCTGTGCCTGCTGCCGCACTTCACTGCGTTTTACGCTTCGATTCCGACAAGCATTCTGATCAAGGTTGCGCTGTTCGGAGCGATGTGGGGCGTGGGCAACGTGAGCTATGGGCTGACGATGCGGCACCTGGGCATGTCATTGGGCATCGGCGTGGCGATCGGGGTGGTGCTCGTTGTAGGAACGCTGGTGCCGCCGATCATGGACGGCCAGACCGCGATGCTTTTTGAGACGCAGGGCGGGCTGTTTACTCTGGCCGGGATCTTTGTGGCGCTGATCGGGATCGCAATTGTTTCGTGGGCCGGGCATAAGAAGGAGATTCAGCTCAAGGGTCATCTCGAAGAGTTCAACGTGGGCCGCGGACTGCTGCTGGCGATCATGTGCGGCATCTTCTCGTCGGGGATGTCGTTCGCCATTCACGCTGCGGAGCCGATGAAGCAGGCGGCGCTGAACCTGGGCGTGAATCCGCTGTATGCGCTGTTGCCGAGCTACGTGTTCATCATGGGTGGCGGAGCGGTCATCAATCTCGCGTACTGCTTTATCCGGCTCGGTGCGGTCAAGACGCTTTCTGTGCGGGCGGACCTGCGGCAGCCCTCCAACACGCTGGCGAAGAATGCGGCGCTCGCCTCGGCCGGCGGCATCATGTGGTATCTGCAGTTCTTCTTTTACGCGTGGGGCGAGGCCAATATCCCAACCGACATGGCCTACGTGAACTGGATGCTACACATGAGTATCTATGTGCTGTGCGGGGCGATCGTGGGGCTGGCGATGCGCGAGTGGACGGGGGTGAAGGCCAATCTGATTGCGTTGCTGTGGGCGGGGATTGTTGTGATTGTTGCGGCGGCGAATCTGGTGGGGGTGGGGATGGCTTTTGGAAGCCATTAACACGCGGCGAGGGGCAAAATGGCGAGGCCGGAGCAGGAAGCTCCGGCCTCGGCTTGTTTGTAATCGAATCGGTTAGTCGATGTCCTCATGCACCGGCAGGCTGCGCGAGGAGCCGCCTACGCTTACGGTGCGCTTGCCGGTTGCGGTTTCCCACTTCTGATCTTTGGTGGACCAGTACTGGAGCTGCCGTTCGGCTACATGCAGAGTGATGGTTTTTGATTCGCCGGCGTTGAGGTGGATGCGGTCGAAGGCTGCGAGTGTGCGGACGGCGAACTGCACGCCATCAGGCGCATCGGCCGGCGCGCCGAGATAGACCTGCGGCACTTCGTCCGACGCCATGGATCCGGTGTTCTTGATCTGCACCGAGACGCTGAGCCCTCCAGCGGTCTTCGCGACCTTGAGGTTGGAGTAATCGAAGGTGGTGTAGCTGAGGCCGTGGCCGAAGGCGAACAGCGGGTCGATGTTCTGCTTGTCGAACCAGCGGTAGCCGACGTTTACGCCTTCGGAGTAGGTGGTCTTGTGATCGACGCCCTTCTTGCTGCGCTCCGGATGCGCGGGATCGGTGGCGGCGTAGTCCTCGAGGCGCTTGCCCCAGGTTACGGGAAGGCGGCCTGCGGGGCTGACTTTGCCGAGCAGCAGGTTGGCGGTGGACCATCCGCCCTCGTCGCCGGGCCACCACATTTCAAGAACGGCCTTGACCTTGTCGACCCACGGCAGTGCGACGGGTTGGCTGGTGTTGAGCACGACGACGGTGTTGGGATTGACGCTGGCGATTTCGTCGATCAGCTTGTCCTGATCGCCGGGCAGGCCGAAGACCGGCTGCAGGCGCGTCCACGCGAAGACCACTGCAACCTTGGCGTTCTTTGCGGCGGCGATGGCGGCATCGTGGTCGGCCTGGCGCTGCTCGGGCGTGTACCAGTTGAGGCGTATCTGGATGGGCGCGCTCGATGTGTCGGAGGACGTCTTGATCTCGACAGAGTGCGCGCCTGCAGTCAGCTTGATGGCCCGGCGCACGTTATCGAGGCCGTCGGGCGTTGGAACGACGTTGTCCTGGTTGGCCTGGAGGATGTCGCCGTGCACGCCGCCCTGGAATGCGCCTGTGGCGGCGAGGCGCTTCCCGTCAAGCGAAAGGGATGCGTTCGTGCCCAGGGCCTGAAGGTAGATCCAGTACTCGCCGTCGGTGGGGACGGTGAGCGTGCCTTTCCAGCCGGGCGTGGAGTTGGCCGGGAGCGCGTTGCCGCCCTTGGTGGTGAAGTTGATCTCGGGGTCGGCTTGGGCGCCACTGCCGCCGCTGCGCGCGAGGCCGGGCTGGCCGTCGTGGGTCAGGGCGCTGGCCGGAATGGTCGTGCCGGTCATGTCGTCGGCCACGGAGAATTGAATGTCGCCATCGCCGGAGATCTTTCGCATGGCGGCGAGAGGGCCGACCTGACGCTGCGGGAGGCCGACGGAGCGCTCGCCGTTGATGCCGATGGAGTCGACCTGCGCGGCCGTGGGGCCGATCAGGACGACTGAATCGAGGTCGGCGGATTTGAGCGGCAGGATATGGCCGTCGTTTTTGAGCAGGACGGCCGCGTCTTCGCCGGTCTTCTCGATGATTTTTGCGTTGGCGTCGATCTGCTGCGGCGTGACGTTGTGCTGCTGCTTGCCGTCCATGTAGCCGAAGTGGACGATTTCGTAGAGCACGCGGCCGGCGGCACGGGTGATGTCGGCTTCTGTGACGCTGCCGTCTTTGAGCGCGGCTGGCATTTTTTCAGGATTGAGCTTGACGCCGAAGTTGCCGCCGCCGAGGCCGCCTTTGGGCGCGGGCTCCTCGGGAATGTGGCCGCCGAACATGTCGCCGATGTCGGCCATGTTCATCTTGACCGGAGGCGGAGGAGGGTTCATGTCGAAGAACGACGGGATGAACGCGCCCATGCCGGGCAGGTTGCCGGGCATCTCCATGTCGAGGCCGGCCTTGATGAAGTCGACGGCATGGACAGCGCCCCAGTCGGAGGTGACGAAGCCCTTGAAGTGAAGCTGGTCGCGGAGGATTGTGGTCAGCGTGTCCTTGTTGCCGCAGGCAAAGGTGCCGTTGAGGCGGTTGTAGGAGCACATGATGGACGAGACGTCGGCCTTGACGGCGGCATCGAACGGGGCCACGTAGACCTCGTGCAGTGTCTGGTCGTCGATGTAGGTGTTCTCGTTGTCGGAGTCATAGCCGACGTAGTGCTTGATCTGCGCCATGACGTGCTGCGACTGGATGCCTTTTACTTCGGCCACGCCCATGACGGAGGTGAGGTAGGGGTCCTCGCCGAAGGTGTTGTATCCGCGGCCGAACTCGAGATCGCGATCGATGTTGACGAAGGGCTGGAGAGCGACGTCGATTCCGTTTGCGCGGGCTTCGCGGCCGATGACGAGGCCGTTGTCCTCTGCGTCCTTCGCGCTGAAGGTGGCTGCGACGCCCATGGTGGCGGTTTCACCCTGCGAGGGCACGCGGGTGAGGACTCCGGGAGGGCCGTCGGCGAAGCGGAGGCCGGGAATGCCGAGGCGCGGGATGCCGGCGAGATAACCGGCCTGGCCCTGGTAGACCTTGGGGTCTTCGCTGGTGCCGTGAATGAGTGTGACCTTTTCCTCAAGCGTCATCTGGCTGAGCAGCTTGTCGACGCGCTGATCGCCCGTGACGACCGGGACCTGTTGCGCGGCCGTCAACCCGGTTGCGATGAGCAGTGATGAGGACAGCAGCAGACCCCGCCGGGCCTGAGCGATTCGCAGAAACGAAAGTGAGAAATGCACGACTATCTCCGCCTGATCTGAAGCGCTTTGCCGCGCGATTGGAGCGAACTTCCGAACCAATTCGAGCGGCCAAAACGTTTAAGTAGTTGAGTTCCAGAACTGAGAAGTGTACCACCGCACATGCAGGTTGCGGCGTGGAGGAAAAGCGGGCGGGAGGCAATGGGCGAATGGGGTTGCGAACGGGGCGCGGCCGGAATTTAGAATGTAAAGAATTGTTAACGAATCCCACCAAGGTTGTTTCCCATTGAGGACTGAAGCACCTCGCATTGCACGAATGATTTGTGCGCTCGCAAGACGATGCGCAAGGCCGTCCCGAAGCCTGGCGCTTTCTTTACTGTTTCCGGCGGTCCCGGCGGCGTTTGGGCAGACCGCTCCGCCTGCGGATCCCGCGCCCGACAGCGCGGTTACGCGCAGAGATGTACCCCAGGCTCCATCTCCCGCGAGCGAACTCATCTTCGAGGGGTTCGCTTCCTATGGGCACTACAAGATCTTCGCGAGCGGGTCAGGCAGTTTTGTTTACGCCACCGGGGTGGAATACGACCGGCATTCGTGGGGAAAAATGGCGGGCGCGCGCACCGACTATGCCGGCGAGTTGCTGCTGGTGTTCCTCAAGGAAGGCGACAACCCTGACATCTGGGGCACGCCGCAAAATGAGGGACATTATCACATTGTGCCGGGGCTGGGGATTTACCCCATCGGCGTGCGATGGATTTGGTTCGACGGAAGGCGCGTGATGCCGTACGTGTCGGCAAAAGGCGGGATCGTCGGGTTTACGGAAAAGGCGATGTCGGCAAAGGGCACGTACGAGAACTTCAGCCTGCACTCTTCGCTCGGCGTGAAGGTGCGGCTGACGGGGCCGTGGGACCTGCGCGTGGACCTGTTCAGCGATTATCACTTTTCCGACGCGTTTATTGTGCCGGTGAACCCGGGGCTGGACGTGATGAACGCGAATATCGGGCTGGTGTACCACCTGGGCGGGCGCAACGCGGCGCGGTGAAGCCTTCCGGGCAGCTGAGTCCTTCGGATTTCAGGGATTCCATCACAACGCCGCAGTCCGGAATTCCCACGCGGACGGCAAAATGATTTCCGATGCGGTTAATTCACCCGGACTATAATGTTGCGCCATGGAGGTCGAGCAATGTCAACGCCTTCGTGGAAGCTGAACGGACAGTATTACGAGACTTGCAACTGCGACTTTATGTGCCCTTGTTTGCCGGGGCAATTAGCGGTCAAGCCGACCAAAGGGTCATGCATGTTCGCAATGGCCTTTCAGATCGATCGCGGGACGTATGGAAGCGTCACGCTGGATGGGCTGGGCTTCATTGTCCTCGGACTCACACCAGAGGCGATGGGCAAGGGGAACTGGTCTGTGGGCCTTATCGTCGATGACCGTGCGAACGCCGAGCAGCGCGACGCTGTCACAGCCATCGCGAGCGGCGCGGCGGGCGGCCCGATGTCCGCGCTTTCAGGCCTGATCGGCAAGTTCCTCGGGGTAGAGTCTGCGCCGATCAAGTTTGATCGCAACGGGACCAGTTGGTCGGTGAAGGCGTCCACCGCAGTCGATATGGCCGCCGAAGCTGCGATGGGCATCAATCCAAACGCCTCAGGTCCTCTTCGCCTCGAAAACACCGGGCATCCGGCTGCGGACACATTCACTCTTGCCCATCCTTCGAAGAGCCACGTTCATTCACTCGGCCTTGAATGGGACGATATCTCCGGCAGGAACAACGGACAGTACGCGCCGTTCTCCTGGCAAAGTGCTTAGCTCCGCACCGGCTGTCGCCGCCTCGCGCTTCGACCGGATCCTCATCTCGGCGAGCATCGCACTCGTCACGATCCTCGCCTGGGCTTACCTGGTTCATCTGGATCATCAGATGTCGGCCGCGATGCAGGACGCACGAATGATGGCCGCCATGGGGATGACGGTGGATAAGCCATGGACCCTGGCCGACGGCTGGTTCACGTTTGCCATGTGGGCAGTGATGATGGTCGGCATGATGGCGCCGTCCGCGTGGCCTATGCTGCTCCTGTTTGCGGCGACGCGAGCGGGACGCGATCAACAGGGCCGCTCGCTGCCGACCCTGGCCTTTGGCCTCGGATATATCGCGGTCTGGACGGGCTTCAGCGCGGCTGCCACGATTGCCCAGTACGGATTGAACCATGCCGCGCTGCTGTCGCCTGCGATGGCGTCCTCGAGCAGCCGGCTGAGCGGCGCTCTTCTACTGGCTGCCGGGGCTTATCAACTTACGCCGTGGAAGACGAAATGCCTTACGCACTGCCGGAGCCCGCTGGGGTTCCTGATGACCAATTGGCGCGCTGGAACGATGGGTGCTTTCCAAATGGGAATCCGGCACGGACTGTTCTGCCTCGGCTGTTGCTGGGCGATCATGTGCCTGCTTTTCGTTGTGGGCGTGATGAACCTCGTATGGATCGCGATCATCACGGTCTTCGTGCTGGCGGAAAAGGTTGGACCTGCGGGCGCGGTTGTCGCACGCCTCGGCGGAGCAGCGATGTTTCTCCTGGGGATCGTTGAAATTGTTTGAGAGCGCCGGGCCAGGTGCAGCGCAACTGCCTCTATGGCAACGGGAGCGAGTGATCCCAATCGGCGTGGTCAAGGTCCCGGCGCAACTGCGCGACTGACTTGAATTCGATGGCTTTCATGCCGAGCGCGAGGGCGGCTTCGATGTTGGGATGCTTGTCGTCGATGAATAGGGTTTTACCCGGCTCGGTGCCGAGGCGCTCGAGGGTGAGGCGGTAGATGGCGGGATCCGGCTTGGCGATGCCATGCTGGAAGCTCCAGATGAGGACGTCGAAGTTGTGGATCCAGGCGAACTTGCGCTCGATGTTTTCGAGCACCGAGTCGCCCATGTTGGAGAGGATGGCGGTGCGCAGGCCGTGCTGCCTGAGGCGCTGCTGCCAGGACACCATTTCGGGGTCGCAGGTGGTCCACATGCGGGCGTCCAGCTCGTTGAGGCGATCGAGATCGGCGGGGGTCAGGGAGAGGCCGCTGTCACGCCCGAATTTCTGCCAGAAGGTGACGCCGGTGAGCTTGCCTTCGTCGTAGGCATGGCGGTCGGCCCAGTAGAGCTCCTCAAACTGGTCGATCGAGAGGCCGGTCATGCGAACCATTGCGTCGTGCGCTTCCTTGTCGGGAAGCCCCGTGAGCACCATGCCGAAGTCAAAGATCACTGCGCGAAGACCCAATGCTCCTCCTGTGTGTTGCGTCCATTTCAATTGTGCACGACGCCGCGGGAGCGGGGTTGCGGAGGGTATGCTGATCCGGAAGATCAGCGGCTGACGAGACGATGAAATTCTCCGAGCGGACCAACTGGAATACGGAAGAGACGGAGCTGGCGCGGGCCCACCGGCAGCGTGTGGAGGCGGGGCTGCCGGTCGCGGACCTTACGGCTTCGAATCCGACTCGATGCGGCTTTCGTTATCCGGGCGACCTGTTGGACGCGCTGCGCAACCCGAAGGCGCTGGACTATGATCCGCAGCCGCGCGGGCTGGTGCGGGCGAGGGAGGCCGTGTGCGGTTATTACGCGGACCACGGCTCGATGAGGTCGGGCGCGATGGTAGCGCCGGACCAGGTGATTCTGACGACCAGCACGAGCGAGGCGTACAGCTACCTGTTCCGGCTGCTTTGCGATCCGGGAAGCGAGATCCTGGTGCCGCAGCCGGGGTATCCGCTGTTCGATTTTCTGGCGGCGCTCGATGACGTGCGGCTCAAGCCCGCGCCCCTGGTGTATGACCACGGGTGGCAGATCGATCCGGAGGGCTTTCGCCGGGCGATTACGCCGGCGACCCGGGCGATTGTGATTGTTCATCCGAACAATCCCACCGGGCACTTTACCAAGCCGTGGGAGGCGAGGGAGCTGGCGGGCCTGTGCCGCGGGCACGGGCTCTCGCTGATCGTGGACGAGGTTTTCCTGGATTATGCGTTGGATCCGGGGGGGCGGCTGAGTTCGTTCGCTGCCGGGCTGGAAGGCGTGCCGGTGTATACGGTGAGCGGCCTGAGCAAGATTGCCGGATTGCCGCAGATGAAGGCGGCGTGGCTGGTGGCTACGGGGCCGGGACGGGCGGCCGCGCTGGACCGACTGGAGGTGATTGCTGACACGTTTCTCTCGATGAACGCGCCGGTGCAGTGGGCGATTCCGGCGTGGCTGGCTGGACGTCACGGGATGCAGGAGCAGATACGGGCGCGCGTGGCTGCAAACCTCGCCGAGCTTGACCGGCAGCTCGCCGGCCACGACTCGGTCCGGCGGCTGGAGGTTGAGGGAGGGTGGTATGCAGTGCTGCGGATTCCGGCGATTGGGCAGGATGAGGCGACGGTGCGAAGGCTGCTGGACAGAGGTGTCTGGGTGCATCCGGGGTACTTCTTCGGGATGGCGCGCTCGGGGTGGCTGGTGGTCAGTCTGCTTACGGCGGAGTGCGAATTTCGCACGGGAGTCACTACGATATTTAACTCTTTAGGAACGGATCAGGAAGGTAACAGTACAGAAGGACTAGTTTAAGTAATACATGAATAATATTTTGTATATAATTGATAATATGTAACGTCATCGATATGAAATCGGGGCGCACTTTTCTCCGCGCAGTTTGCGTTTTAGATCACCATAGTGCAATTGAGCAGTCACGAACGGCATGAGGGCTCAGCGAGTGCCTGTTGGCGCATCACCACGCCTGAAGGAAAGGATTGCCTTCGTGCTCATCGCCGATTGTGGTTTCCGGGCCATGCCCGCAGATCACCCGGGTTTCGTCTGGCAGATCCATGAGGCGCGACCTGATGGAGTCGATGATCTGCCGGCTGTCGCCGCCGGGCAGGTCGGTGCGGCCGATGCTCCCCGCAAATAGCGTGTCACCCGCGAAGACCATGCGGAGTGGAGCGAAGTGCAGGCTCACGGAACCCTGGGTGTGGCCGGGCGTGTACAACACCTGGCCGGGGTAGCGATCGAGGCCGATTGCCTGGCCATCGGCGAGGCTGGCGTCGGGTAGCGCAACGTCGGGCGTGGGGACGCCAACCCACGCAGCCTGATCTTCCATGATCTCGAGCTGGGGCAGGTCGTTTTCGTTAAGCAGAATGGGCGCTCCGGTGAGGCGCTTGAGCTTGAGCGCGCCGCCGACGTGGTCAATGTGGCCGTGCGTCACGAGGATCTGCTTGAGCTTGAGGCCGAGTTCGGTGAGGCGGCGGTGGATGCGCGCGATATCTTCGCCGGGGTCGATGACAATCGCCTCATGGGCCTCCTCGTCGCCGAGGATCGTGCAGTTGCATTGCAGCGGCCCGACAGGGAACGTCTCAAGAACCATGCGCTCATTCTAGTTCGGCGTCGCAGCGCGGCCAGGCCATCCCTCCGGCGGTGGGCACAGATCGAGGGGTGCATGTGACCCAGGTGGGTTCCATGGACGGATTGCCCTTGTCATCCAGTGGTAACGTTACGAGCGGTTACTGGAATCCGATTGACATCTGTCCTCGAATTCGAGAGCCTGATGCCACTCGCTTTAACTTTGTGGACCGCTACTCTTTTACCCCCGCGGTCATTTCAATTATTCCTGTTTCTCTCGAACAAACCCCGGGTCCAAAAGGTCAAAGACCACACTGCAACTCCGTAAAACTCCAGCTACCAGACCGAATTAGAGGTTCGTGCCATGCCGGCAACTCGACGAGTGTTTTTGATGAAGGCGGCTGCAACTGCAGTGGTCTCGACAGGTTCGTTGCAATCGTGGGCTCAACAGATGCGAGACCTCACGACAGAGAAACAAATTGGGCGGGAGACGATGGATTCCGCCTCGGGCCAGATGTGGGAGCGGTGGATCGGAGGCTCCTTCAAGACGACCTGGCACGGAATGAAGGTCGGTACGCTTATTTTGAAGTCTGTGGAGACAAACACATTTCCACTCCCCAAGAAGAACAGGCCTCAAAGCGAGTTGATGCCGGTGGTTCCGGTGATGCCGGTGGCTCCACTGATGAAGGAGCAAACGCTGGTCCGGGAGACGGAGAGCATCGTGCTGGTGTTCCAGACGAACGGAAAGCCGTTCATCCAGGAGGTCTACACGCTGCAGCATGACTGGTTGGGGACCTTCGATCTGCTTCTCGTGCCCGCTTCTGCCGCAACCGCGGGATCGAAGTACACGGCGGTGATCACGCACGTGACAGGGCGAATGGTACCGATGGAATAGAAAAAGCGGCTGACCCGAAGGTCGGCCGCCCGTGAATCTGACCTGAATAAGCCTATTTGCCGGACTTGGCTGGAGCCGAAGTCTGCGACCCCGAAAGCACGGAGCGCGAATGTGTTCCGCGCGCGTAAATGATCGTCAGGCTGAGTGACGTGATCATGAAGATCACCGCGCACCAGGTGGTGAGCCGGGTGAGCACGTTGGCCGCGGCTCGGGGGCCGAACGCGGTCTGCGATCCCTGCCCGCCGAAGGCGCCGGCAAGATCGGCTGAGCGGCCCTGCTGGACCAGGATAACGATGATGAGGAATGCGCACACGATGATGTGCACGGTGATGATGAAGTAGAAGAGAATGTTCATTTTAAGCTGTTTCCCGCCGGAAGAGATCTTTGGTGCGGAGGAGGGGACTTGAACCCCTATGCCTTGCGGCGCAAGCACCTCAAGCTTGTGCGTCTGCCAATTTCGCCACCTCCGCAGGTGAACGTTTCAAGTATATCAAAGGTGTGGTTTGCCACTGTAATCGCGCGGGACGAGGCGTTTACCGCGATCCGGTTTCGCTGCTCATCTTCGCGCGGAGGCGATGTTCGGCGTCGTCGGACCAGTACTTACAGTTGAGGCGGATGAAGAGCGATGTGTAGGGGACGGCGAGCCTGGTCTTGAGGACGAGAACGTGGACGAGCTTTCCGTCGTCATTGACGCGGTGGATGAGCTGCTCGTGCGGGACGGACTCGACGTGTTCGCCGGCGAGCAGGTCATGGATCTCGGTGCGGTACTGCGAGACACCGGGCGCGTCCGATTCGGGTACGAAGGGAAGCTCGGCATCCATCATGACTTCTGGCCGGACATGGATTGACCGGCCGATGGCGTGGAGAACGAAGCGGGCAACTTCGAGCTGATCGGCGTTGGTCTCGACCGTCTCAACGCCTTCGGATGTCTGCAGCGGATAGGCGGAATCGACGACGAGGATCCAGTTGCGGTGGCCCAGCAGCGGCAGGTCACGCAGAACCTGCGCCTGCCAGTCGGGGCGGTCGCCTGGGGGATGCTCTCCGGGTTGCGCAGCGGCGAAAGACGCGGCGAGAAAGAGCAACAGAAGCGGAAGCGTGCGGCGCATGTGTGGGCCTGCCTTTCGATGGATTGGGCTGACCCCTCATCTTACAGGCCCCTCACGTTGTAGCCGGATTTCACGGCGCAGATTGCGTTGCTGCGACTTCAGCGTGTTGACCGCGGGCGGCGGTGGCGACGGCGGATTGCTGCAGGAGGAGCCAGTGCTGGAAGCCGTCGACGATTGCCATGAGCGCGGCGTCATTGAGGTCGCTGCTTACTCCTGCGGTGACCCACGGCTGGTGGCCCTCGGCCTGGAAGCTGACGGTGACGCGTACGTGCGCGGCGGAGTCGTGGGCGGAGACGTCGAGCGCCGTGACGCTGAAGCGGCCGAGGTGCATGCGCTTGAGCTCGGGATACCATTTTTCGAGTTCTCGGCGCATGGCGCGGGTGAGCGCGTCGACGGGGCCGGCGCCCTCCGCGCGCGCGGTGACGATTGTGCCGCCGGGCATGCCGAGCGACATGAAGGCCTGCACGAAGCGAGTTCCGGCTTCGTCGGACTCGTCCATGACGCGCCAGGTGCGCACGGTGAAGAAATCGTGGAGCGAGCCGAGGACGCGCATGCAGGCCATGCGGAACGAGAGCTCACTGGCGGTGAATCCGCCGCCTTCGATCATTGCGAGGTTGGTGTCCATCAGCTCCTGCGCCTGGGCGCCGCTGAGCGGGACGCCGAGCTCTTCTGAAAGCAGCAGGATATTGGCCTTGCCGGATTGCGCGTTGACGCCGATCACTGGCGCCGCGCCCACGCGCGCCGGATCGCACCAGAGATACGCGCCGGGATTCTTGCGCTCGCTCGAGCCGTGCATTCCGGCCCACGTGCCGAATGCGCCGGGGCCTACGATGGGCGCGCCGTGGGGCACGTCGAGGCTGAAGGCAGCGAACGCGGAGTGCGCGAGGCTGGTGAGCCCGGCGAGCGATTCGGCGGGGACGAACTCCGCTTCGCCTCGCAGCTGCATGCCGCCGACGACGGTGGTGAGGTTGACGTTGCCGCAGCGCTCGCCTGTGCCGATGAGTGTGCCCTGCACTTGGACTGCTCCCGCGAGGATTGAGGCGCGCGTGTTGGCAACGCCGAGGCCGCGGTCGGTGTGGCCGTGGAAGGCGAAGCGGCTTTGCGGGAAGTCGAGTGCGAGGCGCGTGAACAGAGCGCTGACTTCTTCAGGGCATGCGCCGCCGGTGGTGTCGCAGATGACGATGCGGCTGACCTGCTGGCGCGCGCACTGGTCGACGATCTGGTGAAAGTAGTCGCGGGTTCGCGTGGCGAAATCGGCATCGCAGGGAGCGCCCATTTCGCGGCGGGCGCAGGAGGCGTCCATTGCGTGCTCGAGATCGACGAGGACTTCGAGGCCCGCGTCCTGAAGGCAGGCGACGGTTTCGGAGGCCATGCGCAGGTTTTCTTCAGGCGTGGTTTCGAGCGAGCGCTCGACGTCGAGCAGGCGCGACTTGACGACGACTACGGCGGTGCGGATGCGGTGCTTCTGCTCGAGGATGAAGCGGACGTCGGGCCAGTCCTGCACGCGGACGCCTCGGCCGCGCGAACGGCCGAAGAGCGCGAGCTTCATGGAGCCTGTGTCGGCGCGGTCGAGAGCGGGGCAGAGGTCGGCGATGAACTGATTGGCGCCGGCGAATCCGATCTCGGCGTAGGCCACGCCGAAGGCGCCCATGCGCTCAAGCAGGCTGACGGCGTTGGGGGTGGAGATTTCAAGATTGGGTTGCTGCATGCCGTCGCGCAGGCTCGTGTCAAAAAGTTCAACCCGGGGGAGTTCTACCTTACGTGTGGGGTGATTCATGCGGTCCTGCTTTCGGGTGCTGGGCCTTCGGGTGTTGGGTTGGGGGCGAGGGCGAAGCGTTCCATCCATCGCGCGAGCTCGCGCTGGTCGTCGGAGCCGGCGGCGTGCGCGGCATGCACGTTCCTGCGTTCTTGATCGGCGCGGTTCTGGCTGACCTTGAATTTGCCCTCGATGCGCGCGATGGGAATGCGAAAGCCCATGATGCCGGCGAGCATGGTGCGGAGGTAGCCTTCGGGCATTGCGCGCCAGCGGTCGGCGAATGCCGGCTCGTGGAGAGCGATGAGCTGTTCGACGAGGCGGATTTTCCCGGCTTCGTCTTCGATGAGCTCGAGCGTTCCGCTGGCGTGAATGGCGATGTAGTTCCACGTGGGGACGGAGAGCGATTCGACGTAGAGCGACGGCGAGACGTAGCTGTGCGGGCCGGGGAAGACGACGAGCGTTTCGCGGCCGGCGAGCGCGGACCAGTGCTGGTTGGCGCGGGCGAAGTGGCCTTCGAGCATGCCGTGCTCGCCTTCGTCTTTCACGATGAGCGGGAGGTGCGTGGCGGAGGGCTCGAGGCCGTCAGCTGGAGCGAGCGGGCCAAAGAGGATGGCGAACGAATTCGCGCGCATGGCTTCGAGGAGAATGCCGCGATCGTGAACCTGGTTGAATTTCGGACTGTACATGCGTCTCCGAGATCTTGATTCAGGGATTAAAAATTGAAGGCCACCAGCCGCTGTTGCGGGTGGTGGCCTGGACTGCTTTGACTCTCGATGAATCTTTCCGTCAGGCTCAACTTCCCGCGCGCACGTTGTGGCCGCTAATTCGAATTGCGGGAATCGACGCAGAGGTGCCGGGATGGCCGACGCGGTTCGTAACTGATCCGATGCTCTGCATGACGTTGTTCGAAGTTAAACAGAGAACGGATTGCAAGTCAAGGCCGGGCGCGCACTTACATGCGGTCAGCCATCTTGTCCATGGCAACGCTGACGATCTGGTCCACTACGGGATCGGCAAGCAGCGACCAGTTGCCGAACTGTTCCTTCATCATCTGGTTGACACGCTTTTTGAGCCCGGCCTTGAAGGCGTTCATATCGGCGGGCGGGACGTCGTGGAGCTTGAGCCCGTTCAGGCGCTGGTCGATGGTGTGGATGTCGTCCGGGTATGGGCCGGGATTGAGCGGGCCTATCGCGCCGGGCTGGCCGAGCGCGGCGTTCTGGAGCATGTTGCGGGCGTGAGAGCGGCCTACGTCGTAGTCGTGATCGCGGAATTTCTGGTCGAAGAAGCCGAGGAATGCGCAAAGGCCGGCGCCGGCGAGCTCGCTGTCGGTCGCGGTTACGCCGTAGATCTCCATGTGATCGCGCGCGCCGAGGCCCGCGGCCGATTCGAACGCGAGCACGGCATCGCGGAAGGCGATGGCCTGCGGCGCGTCATTGCCAAGCGCCGCCATCTCGACTTTGTATTGGGTGGCGATGCGGGTGCGCGCGTCGTCGAGGGATTCGGACTTCGATGCGCCCGGAGGAGTATGCGAGCCGCCGGGGAAGAATAAGGCAAGAAGAGATTCGGCAGTGAGGAGAAGCGCGGGAACGTCGATCTTTCCGCCGAGGATGGCGTCTTTGAGGCCGACGGAGCGGGCGTCGAGAAGCGCGATCTTCTTGTTCACGTCCTCTGCGTTGATCCAGTCGTGGAAGCTGGACTGGCCGATGACGATGGTTGCGAGGCGGCGCGCCATCTGCACGTAGTCGGCGTTCTTCTCGTGGAAATTGTCGTTGGCTGTGGCGTCTTTTGCGTTGGGCGAGACGAAGAGATAGAAGCGGCTGTCCTGGCTCTGGTGCGGATCGAATTCGTCGACCAGATTTTTCGCGATGCCGAGCGGCTGGTTCTGAAAGATGCCGCCATCGGAGTACGTGAACAATTGCGGGTCGTTGGTCCAGGGGAGCAGATCGCCGGGAGGATAGTCGAATGGCTCGTTTTTCGCCGAGCGTTGAAGGTCTTTGGCGCGGAAGGCGAACGGAAACGCGCCACAGGCTACGGCAGCTTCGTGCAGAGGGGCCCAGAAGGCCTGGTTGTCGCTGTTGGGGCCGTCGGCCACGCGCGTGAACTGGTCGGCGTAATCGATGTAGATGAAATGGCCGTCGGGCTTGACGGTGTAGCCGTAATCAACGCCGTTGAGATTGCTGACGGCGACGCCGATGCGGATGGTTGCGGCGGCAACGGGATGCGGAGCTCCGGCGGGCGACGGCGGGTTCGTCGCGTAACGCGACATGATGACTTCGGAGGAGATTTGATTGATCAGGTCCGACGAGAAGATGGAGTGGAGGGCGGGCTCGTCCGCCTGGGTGTCTTGCAGGCCGGCGAGACTGATGCGCTTGACCCACGTGTTGTAGAGAGGGTTGTCGTAGGGCTTGCCGGCGCCGTTGGCGTCGAGGAATTCGGGGCCGCAGTAGAGGAGCTTCTGGCCAAGGATGATGGCGGTCATGCCTCCGGCTGAGGCGCCGGTGAGCACGTCGATCTCGATCTGGGCCGCGGGGTCGGCGGTGTTGGCGTTGTGCCGGCGAATTGTTTCCACCACTTCGTACAGCACGCCTGCTTCGTAGCTTCCGAGCGAAACTGCTCCTGCGATGGTGATGGCCAGTCGTTTGGGCATGTGTTCCTCCGTGGGATGGAGTCTGACGAGTGAATGTGGAGTGATGCGGCCCGGTTGACGGGGACGGGCGGCTTGAATTTTTCCAACGCAGTGCGGGGAAGGGAAACAAGCGATTCGGTGCGCCCTGTGTGCGCGGGCGCGGAGCGTTTGTGAAAATCGACGCGAGGACCGCACCCATTACCGCACGTTGGAGCCGAATCGTCAATCGTCATTCGAACAATTGTCTTCGACGCGCCGATTCAGGTGTTCTATCCTCATCTGCGTCGTTATCGTTTGTTTCCAGATCCGCCGGAGAATCATGAAACTTTCGCCCCGCATCGCTCTTCTCGCCGCCGTCTTTCTCTCAGTTGCCGCAGTGAAAGGCCCTGCCCAGGAGCGCAGTTACGGAAGATCGATGGTTGTGACTCCGTTCGGCATCGTGGCCACCAACTCGGTGCAGGCTTCGCAGGCGGGGGCGCGCATTCTGGAGCGCGGCGGGTCGGCGGTTGACGCGGGCATCGCGGCGAATGCGGTGCTTGGCGTGGTGGAGCCGATGATGAACGGCATAGGCGGCGACTTGTTCGCCATCTACTGGGAGGCGAGGACGCGGAAGCTCTACGGGCTTAACGCGAGCGGCTGGGCGCCGCTGGGGCTGACGCCGGATCATCTGCGGCAGAAGGGAATTACCGCGATGCCGCAGTTCGGCATCGATTCGGTTACGGTTCCCGGCGCGGTGGATGGATGGACCAAGCTGCATGCGCGCTTCGGCAAGCTTCCCTGGGCGGAGCTTTTCACGCCGGCGATCATCTTTGCGGATCACGGCTTCGCGGTGCCGGAGATGATTCACGGCTACTGGGATGCGGCGGCGCCTGTGTTGAAGAACGATCCCGAAAGCGTGCGAGTGTATCTCGAGGATGGGCGCGCGCCGGCGCTTGGACAGATCTTTCGCAACCCGGAGCTGGCGAGCTCGCTGCGCATGATTGCGACGCGGGGCGAGGACGCGTTTTACAAGGGAGAGATTGCGACGGCGATCCTCAAAACGTCTGCCGAACTCGGCGGGACGATGACAGCGGCGGACCTGGGTGATTATTCAGCAGAGTGGGTCGAGCCGGTTTCGACGACGTATCGCGGATGGAAGGTGTACGAGCTGCCGCCCAACGGCGACGGCATTGCGGCGCTCGAGATGCTGAACATCATGGAGCAGTCGCAGGCCGATGCCGCTGGCCCGCTAAGCACAGCCGAGCTGCACACGCGCATCGAGGCAATGAAGCTGGCCTATGCGGACGTGAAGGCGTACGACGGCGACCCGAAGTTCGCGAAGATTCCGGTGGACGAGCTGTTGTCGAAGGCGTATGCGGCGAAGCGCGCTGCGCTGATTGACCCGGCACGCGCCAACTGCACCGTCGCTCCGGGCGCGCTCGGCGGCAGCGATACGACGTACCTCTCCGTGGTGGACAAGGACGGCAATATTCTTTCGCTGATCCAGAGCAATTACCAGGAATTCGGTTCGGGTGTGACCGTGCGCGGCATGGGATTTGCGCTGCAGGACCGCGGCGCGCTGTTCTCGCTCGATCCGAAATCGCCGGACGTGCTCGCAGGAAGGAAGCGGCCGTTCCACACGATCATTCCGGGATTTATGGAGCACGGCGACCAGCACATCGGCTTCGGCATCATGGGCGGGATGAACCAACCGCTGGCGCACGCGCAGTTCGTGTCGAACATGGTGGACTACCACATGAACATCCAGGAGGCGCTGGATACGGCGCGCTTTACCGTAAGCAGGAAGCTAGGCTGCAACATCGTGATTGAGAACCGAGTACCTGCGGATGTGCGCGACCAGCTCACGAAGATGGGGCACGTGCTCGATGTGCGCAAGCAGTTTTCGACGGCGATGGGGCGCGGGCAGGCGGTGCTGATGGATACGGAAACAGATATGCACTACGGAGCGAGCGACCCGCGGGCGGATGGGGTGGCGGAGCCGGAGTTGCCGCCGATGTGACGCGTCCACGGACCAGTCTGCATTTCAACCGGTTGACAGCCGGTAGCGGCATTTCCGCGGATGGCCGCTTTGGAAGATGCAGCAATCTTCGGGCACGTCGACAATCTCGACGAACTCCGCGCCTGCAATTTCGAGCGTGCGCCGCGAAGCTGCGTTTTCGGGATCGCGGGTGATCCAGAGGGGGTCGAGGCCGAGCTGTCTGGCGAGTGGGATCAGCAGCCGCACGGATCGAGCAGCCAGGCGATGACCTCGGTGTGCGGGTGTCACGTCGAAGCCGATGTGGCCGCCGTAGCGCTCCACATGTGCCGTTGAGCCGACCCGCAGGTTGATGCGGCCCAGCTCTTCTCCCGAATGCGCATGCACCATTCGGAAGAAGTAAGTGGGCACCTTGTTCCATTGGTGCATGGCGTAATCGGCCAACTCGAGCCTGAGGTCGCCGTCGCGCAATTCTCCGGGAACAAGCGGTGCGAAGAGGCCGGTCATACTGCGCTGTCCGACGTTCTTCACGCCATGGCGAACGCGCGGATCGTCTCTTTGCGCACCGTCAGGCTTTCGATGAGGTCCGTGCGCACTTCGTAGCCGCGCCCGGGAATGTCGGGAATCTCGATCTCGCCTCTGCTGGTTACGGTCACTTCGGGTTCGATGATGTCTTCGCGCCAGTAGCGGGCCGATGCGGACACATCCCCCGGGAGCGTGAAGTTCTCAAGCGAGGCGAGCGCGATGTTGTGGACGCGGCCGATGCCCGATTCGAGCATTCCGCCGCACCACACGGGCACGCCGCGCTCGAGCGCCGCGTTGTGCACGGCGATGGCCTCGCTGAACCCGCCAACGCGGCCGAGCTTGATGTTGATGACCTTGCACGACTCCATCTCGATGGCCGCCAGCGCATCGCGCCGGTTGCGGATGGATTCATCGAGGCAGATGGAGGTGTTGAGCCGCTTCTGGAGCATGGAGTGAAAGAAGAAATCGTCGTGCCACAGCGGCTGCTCGATCATGAGGAGATCGAACGCGTCGAAGCTGACGATGTGGTCTGCATCGCGCAGGCGGTATGCAGAGTTGGCGTCGCAGCTCAGCGTGATGTCGGGCCAGTGGCTGCGCACCTTCTCGAAGACTTCAACATCCCAGCCCAGCTTGCACTTGAGCTTGATGCGCTGATATCCGGCCGCAAGCTCCTTCTCGATGATCGCAAGCAATTCGGGGATCGACTTCTGAATTCCCAGCGAGACGCCGCAGGGAATCGCATCCTGCACGCCGCCGAGCAGCCGCGAAAGCGATACCCCATCGCGCTGAGCTTCCAGGTCCCAGATGGCATTTTCGAGCGCTGCCTTGGCCATCGGATTGCCGCGCACCAGCTTGAAGAGTTCCGGGCAGTCGCCGCCGTGTTCAACCTCTTCTGCGCCGGCAAGCATCGGGCCAAGCTCATTCACGATCACCTGCCAGCAGGTGTCAGTCGATTCGCCAGAGAAGTAAGGATGTTCGCCCGCGGTGCACTCGCCCCAGCCGGTCAGCCCTTCGGATCTGATCTCCACGAGAAGTACGCGGCGGTCGCGCGTGACGCCGAAGCTGGTTTCAAACGGACGCACAAGGGGTAGCTGGATTTCTCGCAGGATGATTCCGTCGATTCGCATAAGATTTTTGGCTTTCTTTCCTTAGTTTCTTAGATGCCGATTCCCGGCTGGGCGAGAGGACCCAACTCGAAGATGCCGTTTCCCTGGGGATCCCGCTGGAATCCGAGCACGGCTAGTCCGCGGGCAAAGGCTTGTTGAAATCTCGGTCGATTCTCAGTCTGAACGGCGAAAGCTCGATGACGGTCCTTGTCCGAGTTTTTCCATTGGTAGATGGAAGCTGGAACTGAAATGCGTTCTTCAATGACGGGCACTGCAAGAGGACAGCCCTCCAAAGTCGCCCTGACTCGCGCGGAGTCAAGATGCCATTCCGCCACCAGGCGATCCGTTGGAAGTCCACCTTGTAGTCGTGAAGAGGATACACCATAGAAATTGTCGCGATAGGTGCGCGCAATGGCCCCCAGCTTGTGGATATTTAGGAAAGCGTTCTTGATTTCCACAGGGTCGAAGGTCCACTCCATGTGACGGATTCCGCGCGCGAGGGCGTCATTTCGCTGTTCCAGCTTGAGTTGCGCGCCAAGGCCGCGGTTGCGGTAGGAATCCCTCACCGCGAGCATATGACTATGCAGATAAGGATGGGGGTTGCCGTCGGGAAAATTATCGCCGTTTTTCACACCCGGCAAAGAAAGGGCGAACCCGATCATGGATTCGGCGTCGCCGTTCGCGGGGGCTCCGGGCAGGTCGGTGTCGAATGCGCCGATCACCTGGCCGCCGACCTTCTGCATCACGAGGAACGCCTTGCGCGGAATGATGTCGGACTGGTCGTAGCCCCAGGTCTGCACCTGGAGCTGCACACAGGCCTCGAGCTCGTCGTGGCCCTCGCAGGCGCGGATGACGATCACGGCAGCGCCTCCGAATGTGTTTTGGCGAGCTGGATCTTGGCCGCGTTCCACAGTTCTTCGAGTTCCTCGGGCTGGAGTTCTTCGAGCGGCCGCGGGGCCATGTGCTCCATTGCGCGAAAGCGTTGGCGGAAACGCAGATTGCAGCCGCGCAGCGCCATCTCCGCGTCTACGTGCAGGTGGCGGCCCAGGTTCACCACGGTGAACAGCAGGTCGCCGAGTTCCGCCTCGATGCGGGAGTTGCGGCGCCGCACGGCGCGCATCTCGGCCTCGAGCTCTTGCACTTCCTCGGCGATTTTGGGCAGCAGGTGCTCCCAGCTGGGCCAGTCGAATCCGACTTTGTTGGCTTCGGCGCCGACTTTTGCGGCTTCGGCGAGGGCCGGGAGAGCACGGGGAACGGCGTCCAGGCGCGATTGATGCGATGGTTGAGGTTTTTTCTCTAATGCCTTGATTTCTTCCCAGTTGCGCAGGACTGCGGAGGCCGAACCTTGCACGTCCGCGTCGACGTCGGCGCGATTGCCGGCGGCGCGCGAGGCCTCCTCGCCGAAGACGTGCGGATGACGCCGGATCAGCTTGCGGTTGAGGTGATCGAGGACATCGGCGATGGTGAAGCGGCCCTCGTTCGCGGCCATCTCGGCGTAGAAGAGCACCTGGAGCAGCAGGTCGCCGAGTTCCTCAGCGAGGTGCGGGAAGTCGCGGCGCTCGATCGCGTCGAAGACCTCGTAGGCTTCTTCGAGCGTGTATTTGCGGATGGTGTCGAAGGTCTGTTCGCGGTCCCAGGGGCAGCCGCCGGGCGCCCGGAGGCGCGCCATGATCTCTGCCGATTGCTCAAACAGGCTCGCCGCTCGCGCCGCGTTGGTGGTGAGGGCCGAGCCGGGCCGGGGTGCGAGTGGATCGGGATCTGGACTGTCTGCCTTGCGCGCAACGTCCATCTACTTCAGTCTACCGCGCGGCCCATTGCAGGAGGTGACTTTCAGAACGTCCAGCTGTCCGAGGGAGTGCTGCTCCCCGTACTGCCCGGCAAATCCAGGAGGCCCGATGATCTATCGTATTCTCCGGCTGATTCTTGCTGCTTCCGCGCTGGCCGTTGTGCTGGTGTATTTTCTCCGCGCCCAGCAGGCACCTCCGACAGCGCCGGCTGCGGGGGAATACGCAAAGCACCTGAAGCCGCTTGCGGATCTTACCGTGGCCGTAGCGCAAGCAATGCCCGCGGACAAATACACGTTCAAGCCGCATCCAGACTCGATGGATTTCGGCCAGCTGATGGTTCACATTGCGTCAGCGAATTTTGCCTTCTGCCAGGGACTGAAGGACGCCGCACCTTCGCCGATGCCGCAGCCGGAAGGAAAGGATGGCATCGTGAAGTTCCTGGGCAATTCGTTCCACTATTGCTCCGGTGTGCTGGACTCAGCGACCCCCGGCCAGATGAACGCGGTGCACAACTCCCCGGACGGAAACCTTCCCGGGCGTGACCTCCTGCTGGCGATGTACATCCACGTGGCGCACCATCGCGGTCAGGCGGAAATCTACCTGCGAGACAATGGCATCGTCCCGCCCAGTTACCGCATCTGAACTCGTCGCTTCACGACTCTTTCTCATGCTGATTCGCCGAGCCGCTTTCCGGCCGGTCAGCATTTGCCATCAGCGATAATTGAGTTGTGCCCTTCACACTCTCTCATGCAGCCGCGGCGCTTCCGTTCCGCCGCATGCGGCTGGTTCCGTCTGCGCTTGTGGTGGGCACGTTTGCCCCGGACATCGAGTACTTCATCCGCATGCGGCCGGGTGGAGGTTACGGGCACACGATTTCCGGCGCGTTTCTTTTGAGCCTGCCTCTCGGGCTCATCACACTTTGGCTCTTTCACCGCTTCATCGAGCGGCCCGCTGTGTTGCTGATGCCGCCGGGTCTCGAGCGCCGCGTCGTTCCCTTTACGTGCGAATCGATGGGCGAATTTCGGTTCTTTCCGTGGCGGCGGTTCCTGCTGATTTGCGCGTCCGTGCTTATCGGTATCGCGACGCACATCGCCTGGGATTCGTTTACGCACCACCACGGCTGGGTTTACCACCACTGGATGTTTCTCCGCCGGCCGATTCATTTGCCGATGGGGCGCACCTCCTACGTGTATCTATTTCTGCAGGCCTTCAGCAGCGTTGCCGGACTGGCGATCCTGTTGATCTGGTTCATAGGCTGGTATCGCAGCCACCTGCCTCAGCCGGGCCAGCCAAGCAGGCCACTTTCGGCTGCCGCGCGCTGGGGCATTATTGCGCTGCTCGTCGCGGTTGGGCTGGCGGGGGGCTACGTTCGGGCGCGGTTCACCTTTCACCGGCACTCGGTGTCGACGCTAGCGATCGATGCGCTGGTGACGTTCTTCGCGGTGCTGTGGTGGGAACTGGCCGCCTGGGGGGCTGTGCTTCGGTGGCGCGGGCGGAAGTCGATTCGCACCTCCGCGGCGGTTGAAGAGCGGGCCTGCGATCCGGCACGGCGATGAGCGCGGAGGCCGTTGCCCGCGTCTCAGGAACCGTATACTCAACTGCGCACATGCTTCGCATTCTTGCCACCACCTTCGCCGTACTGCTGGGTCTTTGTTTCGGCAGCTTTCTGAACGTGTGCGTTAGCCGCTGGCCTGAGGGCGAGAGCATTGTTCACCCGCGGTCGCATTGCCGCGCCTGCGGGCGGACGCTGGCGTGGTGGGAGAACATTCCGCTGGTGAGCTGGGTCGCGCTTCGGGGGAAGTGCAGGACTTGTGGGGCGGGGATCAGTGTGCGCTATGTGGTGGTGGAGGCGGCGGTGGGGGTGCTGTGGGCAGTCGTTGTCTGGGAAGTAATTCCGGAATTCCCACTGTTGCGGGTGGCCGAGACGAAGGCAGTTGCAGGAGCCGTCGCCGCCATGCTGCTTTTATGGCTTCTCGTTGCGTTGGCCGTACTCGACGCGGAGAATCTATGGCTGCCGAATTTCCTCACCTTGCCGGGAACCGTCATCGGGCTGGCATTCCGGTCCTTATTCTATGCAGCCGGAAACGACTTCTTCCGCCCCGGCAATCCAATGAGACTCTTCGGAATGCAAGTCGTCGGTGTGTTCGTCGCTGCCGGAGTCATCCTCATCAGCCGGTGGCTTTACTGGCTCATTCGCCGGCGCGAAGGCGTGGGCATGGGCGACGTCAAGCTGATGGCGATGCTGGGCGCATGGCTCGGACTGCCCGGTGCGCTGCTTGCCCTCTTTATCGGCATCATGCTCGGCGCAGTGGCTGCGATCGGGGTGTTGCTCAAGCGTCGAACCGGCCCATCGGAGGCATGGGCTGCTTCCAAGCTGCCATTCGGTACGTTCATCTGCATCGGAGGTATCGTCAGCGCGCTCTGGGGGCAGCCGATTCTGACGGCTTATATGCGCTGGGCGGGATTTTAGAAGCTTATGCGGCCCGGCCACCGGACCGCATTTGTCAGGGCTGAAGGCTGAAAGCTGCTCTTCAGTAGTGCGTCACGCCCTTTTCGCCGATGTCGGCCAGGACGCCGAGGAGGTTGGTGATGCCGAGCAGTTCCTTAACCCGTGCGCCGAGGTTGATGAGCTGTAGCTTGCAACCGTCCTTCTTGCAGGCGACGTAGAGCCGGACCATGGTTCCCATGCCCATGCTGTCCATCCACTCGAGATCGGTCAGGTCGAGAACGATCTTCTTGTGCTCAGGGATGACCGCGTGCACCTTGTTGTAAAGGAAGCTGCACACGCCCGAGACGAGCTTGCCGCGGCAATGGAAGATGATGACGTCACCCTGGCGCTCGCAATCGATCGTCAGGGATACAGGCGGGGCCTGGGTCGGCATGGGTACTCCTTAAAAATTGGTGAATAGAAAGCCGGGGGACGTTCCCATTGTGCCATAGAAGCAGGGACAGAGGGACATAGGGACCCTTCGGCTTCGCTCAGGGCTAGCTCCGGGGCAAAGGGACAAGGACGAGGCTCTATGACGCCCAGGGGTCCTTCAGCAGCGAACACAATCCGAGGTCGTTGTCGTAGCGTTCGACCTCTACGGCGTTCATGTGGATGGGGACGGTGAGGCCCTTGAAGGCGGGGACGGCGTCGGAGCCCATGATCTGCGGGCTTACGAACATGTGAACGCGATCGACGAGATTCGCGGCGAGCAGAGCGGTGTTGAGGCGCGTTCCGGTTTCGGTTAGCAGAGTCAGGATGCCTTCGGCGCCGAGCTTGTCGAGAACTGCGCCGAGAGGTACGCGGCCTGCATCGGCGGCGAGAACTTCAACGCGCACGCCCCGGCTGGAGAGGTCGCGGATCTTCTTTTCGTCTTTGGAGACGGTGAAGATGACGACGTCGTTTTGGGCGGTGTTGACGACCTTCGAATCGAGGGGCATGCGCAGTGCGGAGTCGAGGATGACGCGCAGCAGGGGGCGGCGGCGGCGCAGGCCGGAACGGTCGGTGAGATGCGGGTCGTCTTCAATGACGGTGTCGACGCCGGTGAGGGCTGCGTCGGCCTGCCAGCGCAGCGGCTGCACGGCGCGGCGGGCGGCTTCGCAAGTGATCCAATAGGGCTCGCGGGCAGTGTGGTGGCCGGGCGGAGGGGCAATGCGGCCATCGAGCGTCATGGCGACTTTTAAAAGGACGAACGGGCGCTGGTGCCGGATCCAGCGGGCGAAGCCCTCGTTGATGCGGCGGGCTTCGGCTTCGCAGACGCCGAGCGTGGTTTCGATGCCGGCGGCGCGAAGGGCTTCCATGCCGTGGCCGGCGACGTTGGGGTTGGGGTCGCCGGTGGCGGCGACCACGCGCTTGATGCCGGCGGCGATGAGCGCCTGCGTACAGGGGCCGGTGCGGCCGGTGTGATTGCAGGGCTCGAGGGTGACGTAGGCGGTGCCCCCGCGAAGGCGCGCGGCGGAATGCTGCCGGGCTTCCTTGAGCGCGTCGATCTCGGCGTGGTCGAGCAGGTCGTACTCGTGCCAGCCTTCGCCGATGACCTGGCCGGCGCAGTCGAGGATGACGCAGCCTACGGCTGGGTTGGGTGAGGAGACGCCGATGCCGCGGCGGGCCAGCTCGAGTGCGCGGGTCATCCAGTGGCGGTCGAGTTCGGGCTGTGTGAGAGAGTGCATGGCGGATGGACGTGTGGCAGGGAAAGTGTAAATGTAGGGGCTGGGAACAGAAGACAGGGACATAGGGACATAGTGACAAGGGACAGAGGGAACATTCAGCTTGGCTCAGGGCAGGCTCCGGGACATAGGGAGCCGTCGGCTTCACTCATGGGTGAAACGGTTGATGCATGCGAGTTTGGAGGCTGGGCTGGGATTTAATCGGCACGGCGGTGGCGATGGGTTAGTCTCTCGCTATGAATGAAACAGCTGTGCTGTTAATCGACTGTCCCGATAGGAAGGGGCTGGTGCCGCGGGTCTCCGGGCTGCTGTATGAAAAGGGCGCGGAGGTGCTGAGTACCGACTTTCATCGCGACGCGACGCTGGGGCTGTTTTTCATGCGGATGGAGTGGGGCCTGATCCAGAACGGATCGCTGTTCGATCTCAACGGTTTCCGGCGCGACTTTGCGCCGCTGGCCGAGGAACTGGGGATGCGGTGGTCGCTTACGTCGAATGCGTCGCCGATGCGCGTGGCGCTGTTCTGTTCGCAGCAACTGCACTGCATCGGGGACCTGCTGCATCGCTGGTACCAGGGCGAGATGCGCTGCAATATTCCGGTGATCGTTTCGAACCACCGGCTCGTGGAGCGGCTCGCGGAGTTCTATGGGATTCCGTTTGCGCATACGCCGATGACGGAGAGGGCGAAGAAGGCGAGCGAGGAGCAGCAACTGGAGCTGTTGCAGGAGCACAAGGTGGAACTGGTTGTGCTGGCGCGGTATATGCAGATCGTGCCGCCGGCGTTTGTGGCGCGGTATCCGCAGAAGATCATCAACGTGCACCACTCGTTTCTGCCGTCGTTTACCGGAGCAAAGCCGTACCACGCGGCGTTTGTGCGAGGGGTGAAGCTGATCGGGGCGACGAGCCACTATGTGAACGATGAACTGGACACCGGCGCGATCATCGAGCAGGAGGTTGAGCGGATCTCGCATCGCGACCAGGTGGAGAACCTTGTTGCGAGGGGACGGGATCTCGAGCGGGTGGTGCTTTCGCGGGCGGTACGTTGGCACCTGGAGAGGCGGATTCTTTGCTATGCGAACAAGACGGTGATATTTGATTGAGGGCGAGGATGGTGGGAGAGCGGAGGAAATGCAGGTCCTTCGACTCCGTTTGGCGCAAAAAGCGCGCCAAACTTCGCTCAGGATGACGGAATCAGTGGGTGAAACGAGAGATCAGAGTTCGAGGGCGTTGTCTTCGATGGCGAGGCGGACGTTGCCGTCGCTCTTGGCGAGGCGGCGTACGGCTTCGGGCTTGTCGACTTTGGCCTTGAGCATCACTAGCGCTACGGGGACGCTGCGGCCGGCGGATTTGATGGTCTCGACGGCGGTGTGGCGGTCGATGTTGCAGGCCTTCATGAGAATCCGGATGCCGCGCTCTACGAGCTTCGAGTTCTGCATGTGCACGTTCACCATCAGGTTCTCGTACACATAGCCCATGCGGGTCATGGCGCCGGTGGTGATCATGTTGAGGATCATCTTCTGCGCGGTGGCGGCCTTCATGCGCGTTGAACCGGAGATGACCTCGGCGCCGACCTCGGCAATGATGGAGATGTCCGCGACTTCGGAGATGGGCGTGCCGTGGTTGCAGGTGATGGCGGCGGTAAAGGCTCCGCGGGCGCGGGCGTAGCCGGTGGCGGCGACGACGTAGGGCGTGCGGCCGGAAGCGGAGATGCCGATGATGACGTCTTTGCGCGTGGGGCGGCGGCGGGCGATGTCGCGCTGGCCAAGCTCCTCGGAGTCTTCGTTGACTTCAACGGCGGAGGCGAGGGCCTTGGGGCCGCCGGCCATGATGTATTGGACCTGTCCGGGTGCGGTGGAATACGTGGGGGGACACTCCGATGCGTCGAGGGCGGCGATTCGGCCGCTGGAGCCGGCGCCGATATAGATGAGGCGGCCGCCGTCGCGGAGCGCGCGCGCCACCTGGTCGATGACCTGCGCGATCTCGGGAAGCGCCTTCTTTACGGCGCCTGCGATCTTGGCGTCTTCATGGTTGATAATGCGGGCGATTTCGAGAGCGGACTTGGTGTCGAAACCTTGGGAAGCTTCGTTCTGGCTCTCTGTGGTTAGCTGCTGAAGCAAGGATGCCTGGTCTTTTTTTACCGTTTCTTGTTTTAGGGGCCCGGCGTTCTCTTGCGTCACGGAAGTGGTTAACATCAGACTTGTCCTTATTTAGAGTGTAGCGTGAACCTCGTGCAACTGCGAGTCTTAAAGGCTGCAACTTCAGAGGCAGCGTGGCCGAAACGCTCGGCGCTTGTCCAAGTGAATCGATTCACTAAAAGGGTTTGCAGGCTCGAGCGCGCTCTAAAAAATTCCGGAAAGATAATGAGGCGTTCGTCTGACCGGAGGCGAGAGCTCAATTGCGGTGGGATGCGGATTCAGCTGGAGTCGGATTCGTCTGTGGGAAGCTGAGGATCGGTACGATTCAGAGCGCGCCGCGCACGGCGTCGTGAAAGGCCGGCCACATCTGGCGGATGGCGCGATTCTGGCGGTCGGGCCAAGTGCGGTTGGTGAGAAGCGCTACGGCGACGGATGCGTCGAGGTCGATCCAGAGCGTGCAACCGCTGAAGCCGATGTGCCCGATGGTGTGCTGCGAGAATTGCTGGCCGGTGGTGGAATCGGGCGAGGGCGTGTCCCAGCCGAGGGCGCGTGAGCTGCCTTCTGGGGGCTGCCGCCCGGAGAAGAAATCGATGGTGTCCTGAGAGAAGAGTTTCGCAGAACCGGAATTGGGATGGGCGGCGGCGAGGATCTCGGCTGCATATTTGAGCAAGTCAGCGACGTTGGAGAACAGGCCGGCGTGCCCGGCGCATCCGCCGAGGACGGAGGCGTTTTCATCCTGCACTTCGCCCTGGATGATGCGGTGACGGAAGGTAGTGTCCTCCTCGGTGGGGGGAATGGATTCGCGCGCGGGGGCTGGCGGAACGAAGCACGTGGAGGTCATGCCGAGCAGTTGGAAGATCTCGCGGTGGACCCAGTAGGCGAGCGGTTCGCGGGTGATGACTTCGAGAGCTTTGCCGAGCAGGATGAATCCGGGATCGGAGTACTCGGCGCGGGATCCGGGCTCGGCTTCGATGGGGAGTTCGAGACAGGCGCGGAGAAGCCCGAGGGCCGTGGCGTGGGTGCGGAAGAAGTCCACATAGCCGGGAAGCCCGGAAGAATGCGCGAGAAGATGGTGGATTTGGACATGGAACGCGGGGGAGCCATGCTCGCGGCCGATGACGAAGCCGGGCAGCAGATCGCCGAGCGCAGTATCGAGGTCGAGAAGCCCGCGCTGGTGAAGGAGCATTGCGGCCGCGGTGGTGGAGGCGACCTTGGTGACGCTGGCGACGTCGAAGACAGTTTGCGGCGTGACGGAGGGCGAGGAATCGTCGTAGGTGAAGCGGCCGATGGCGTCTTCCAAAAGGAGTTGATCCTGCGCCCATACGCCGAAAGCGCAGCCGGGAAAGGCGCGCGAGGCGACGGCATCCTGAAGGACGCGATGGGCGGCGGCGAAGCGCGTTGACTGATCGGCGACGGCGGCGATGGAGGCCTGAGTCATCGTGTGAGCAATCGTAGCGCGATTTGCCTGCGACGGCAGTGACCGGTCTGCGGAATTTGTGCCGGAGCGACGAATTCAGGCTATCCTTGGGTGCGAAAGTCCCGTCTATCGGGATGGAGGCGTGCATGCGGAGTTGGTATCGGCCGTGGCTGGCGGGCGTGGTTGCGGCGGCGGTTGGCGCGGGCGGGGCGACGGCCTGGGGTCAGACGCCGGAGGATCAGGCTCCGGCGCAACCGGCTGCAGTGCAGTCGGCTTCGGCAAGCGGAGCGGCAACAGAGGTTGCGCAGCCGAGCGCCGTGCAGGGAGATTCCGGGCATCCCGCCGACGTTGCTGCCGCTACCGCCCCGGCGAAGAAGACATTTACGGTACCGGCGGGAACGAAGGTTTTGCTGCAGTTGCGAAGCTCAATCAATTCGAAGAGCGCCAAGGCCGGCGACGGGGTCTACCTGGCGTCGACTTTCCCGGTGGTGGTCGGCAACCACGTGCTGATTCCGGCGGGCGTTTACGTTCAGGGCGTGGTGGACAGCGTGGAGCGCGCCGGGCATGTAAAGGGCAGGGCGCACCTGGACATGCACTTCACTTCGATGATCTTCCCAAACGGATCGGTGGTTGAGATTCCGGGCCTGGTGAACAGCCTGCCGGGCGCCAGCAAGCAGAAAGTGAAGAACGACGGCGAAGGCACTATCGAAGAAGAAGGCGACAAGACCCGGAATATGGGCAAGGTGGCCGAAGTCACGGTTCCGGCGGGAACCACGGGAGGGGCGATCGGCGGCGGTGTAAGCGGCCACCCTGTGGCCGGCACGCTGGGCGGGATGGGCGCGGGGTTGGCGGCAGCGGGAATCGTGGCCCTGTTTACGCGGGGAGCGGATGTGGACATCGAGGCGGGATCGCAGGTAGAGATGGTGCTGCAGCGCCCGCTCATTCTCGAGGAAGAGAATCTCGCAGCAGGATCCGGTACGGCTGCACTGGTTCCGTCGGCGGAACAGCCGAAGCCGATGGAGAAGCCTAACAAGGCGCGCGTGCTGTGCCCGCCGGGCGGCCTGGGATGCGAATGATCGAAGAGACGCGAGCGCCGGAATTAAAAGGCTAGTAAGCTGGAATTAGACGGAAATGCTGCCTGAAGACGAAATAACCTCTCAACATTCCCAGGACACGGAGATTGCGACCTCGCCGGAATCGCAGCCGGTGGCTGCTCCCGCCGCAGAACCGCAGCGGAACGGCGTAATGCTGTGGGTGCGCGACGTGCTGGTTTCAGTGGCCGCGTCGGTGCTGATCATCATGTTCCTGTACCAGCCCGTGCGCGTGGAAGGCACCAGCATGCTGCCGCGGCTCGAGGACCGGGACCGGCTGTTCATCAACAAGTTCGTGTATCACTTCGAGGACATCCACCGGGGCGACGTGGTGGTGTTCCACTATCCGCGCGACCCGGAGAAGAGCTACATCAAGCGCGTGATCGCGTTACCCGGCGACCGGCTGCGCATCGATCGCGGGGAAGTGTACCTGAATGGCCGCCTGCTTCCGGAACTCTACGTTCCGGAAGAGTTCCGCGACACAAAATCCATGCCGGAGACGGTGATTCCAGACGACGAGTACTTCATGATGGGGGATCACCGGTCGATCTCGTCGGACAGCCGCGAGTTCGGGCCGGTGGACCGGGACTTGATCTACGGCAAGGCTGTGTTTGTTTACTGGCCTACGCGGGATGCGGGCGTGGTGAACTAGTTTTGCCTATCGAGCGTAGTAGCCGCTGCGCGCGCGAACCGAATTGCCCGGATCTTCAGTTGAAATGACGACCTTGTGGAAGGCTCCGTCGCGCTTATGATTCGTCGAGTGGTATGCGACGGAGTATAGCGAGCGGAGTTCTTCGCTGATCTGCGCAAACGCGGCGGGCATATCCGTGCGCAGAGCGTCGAAGTCGGTTCCACCAGTCTCTTCGGACAGGTGATGGAGCGCCGCGATGCCCTGGCGCGCATGCGGAGTCAGGCGGCCCTTTTCGGATTCGGTGTAGCGGATTGCATAGATAAGCGCGTCGGAGTCCTGGGCTGCGCCGATTGCTTCGAGAAGGTCGTGCGCGCTCGCATTCTCTTCGCCATCCGTGAACAGGATGAGCGCGAGCCGCCGCCCCTGCGCGGGCGCCAACTTCTGCTTCGCTGTGTAGTAGACGGCATCGTAAAGGGCGGTGCCTCCCCCGCTCTGGTCTTCACGATCGTCTTCGGGAGCCAGCTCGGGAAACTTCCGGTCGCCATGATCGAAGCGCTCAAGCCCATCCATGATGTCTGGGATGGACGAGGTAGCGTCGTTTGTGAGGCGAAGGTGGTTGCCAAAGCAGATGGTGAACGCCTGGTCCCTGGGTCCCAGCACAGTTTTCAGGAACTTCTCGATGTCCTTGTCGTGGCGCTTGAGGAATTTGCTCTGGCTGTTGCTCGCATCCACTACGAGGCCAAGGGTGAGAGGGAGGTCACCCTCCTTGCCGAAGAACGCAACCTTTTGCGGAACCCCATCCTCGGCGATCTGAAAGTCATCGCGCGTCAGGCTCTTGACCACCGTGCCGTCTGCTTTTCGGACTGTGAAGGTGAAGTCAATGAGATGGGTTTCGGATCGGAAGTCCGGATCCTGGCTAAAGCTCGCCGGCAGGAATGCCAGAATGCACAGCGCCAGATGGACAGCGCGGGGAGGCAAACGCCTTGGATTCAGCATATCGGGAAGTATAGTGCGGCGCTGCAGCCGACACGTGAATGCCTTGGATGACGTGCGGAGTGAGGCCCGTTTCGGTTGTGGCAAAAAGTGTACGGGCGGGCTAAGAAAAACCACGCGCTGAACCTATATAATTGATTGAATCCACTGCTTGGAGCGGCAATGCAGGCACTCCTTGCGCTCGAGGACGGGCGCATTTTCCGTGGCGAAGGCTATGGGCATCCGGGCGAATGCTCGGGCGAGGTTGTTTTTAATACTTCTCTTACCGGTTATCAGGAAATTGCAACCGATCCTTCCTATGCCGGGCAGATTGTCGTTCTCACCAACCCGCAGATCGGGAACTACGGCACCAACCAGGCAGACAACGAGGCGGCGAAGCCGTTTATCGAGGGCCTGATCGTGCGCGAGTTTTCGGCCGTCAGCTCGAACTGGCGCTCCGAACAGGTGACCGACGAGTACATGGAGCGGTACGCGGTTCCTGTGCTGGCCGAGATCGACACGCGCGCGCTGGTGCGGCACCTGCGGACCAAGGGCGTGATGCGCGGCGTGATCTCGACACGCTCGTTTGATCCCGAGGAACTCGTCCAAAGAGCCAGAAAAATTCGGAAAATGGACGGGACCGATCTGGCCAAGGTCGTCTCAACCAAGGTGACGTATCACTTCGATGAATCCGATCCGAGGTACCAGGCAGGGGACCCGCTGTTGCCGGGATCGCTTGTCGAGAGTGGGGAACAGCGAAAGCTCCACGTGGTGGCCTACGACTTCGGCATCAAGCAGAACATTCTGCGCATGCTGGGGCGCGAGAACTGCAGAGTCACCGTGGTTCCGGCTCAGACCACAGCGGATGATGTGCTCGCGATGAAGCCCGACGGGGTGTTCCTTTCAAACGGGCCCGGCGATCCAGAGCCGGTGGACTATGCCGTGAAGGCGATCCGCGGCATGATGGGGCGCGTGCCGGTGTTCGGCATCTGCCTGGGGCACCAGCTTTGCGGGCTGGCGCTGGGCGGGAAGACTTACAAGCTGAAGTTCGGGCACCACGGGGGGAATCACCCCGTGCGCAACAACGCCACAGGCAAGGTGGAAATCACGGCGCACAACCACAACTTTGCGGTCGATCCCGACAGCGTGAACGCGAATGAGGTTGAGCTGACGCACGTGGACTTGAACGACAATACGCTCGAGGGGCTGCGGCACAAGACGCTGCCGCTGTTCAGCGTGCAGTATCACCCGGAGGCGGCGCCTGGGCCGCACGATTCGCATTATCTGTTCCGCGACTTCCGCAAGATGATGGAGGAGTGGAAGGGATGACGCTTGACGGAGGCGTAAATTCGGGCACTTCGAGACAGCGGGGCTTTTGGCTCCGCTGTTTTTTGGAGTGCGGATGGGTTGTGGTGGCGATTGTCCTGGCTCTGGCTTGCTCCGCGCTGCGCTCGCAGGATTGCATCGATGCTCACGGTCGTCCCTGTTCGGCGCAAGACTCGAGACGGTTGCGGGCGGTCACCTGCAAGACGGAGGTCGTTTCTCCAAACCTTTTTCTCGCCGCGCCTACGACTGTCAGTGGCTTTCTGCTCGACCAGACCGGGGCGCCGTTCGCCATTGGCGAGCAAACTATTGTCGAAGTGCGCGATCCGAAGAAGTCAAAAGCGCTGTATTCCGCCCCGGTGAATCTTCGCGGGCGGTTCGACCTCGGCCTTGTTAAGGCTGGGACATTCCGCCTAATCGTCGCCATCAAAGTGCACGGCGGCGTGCTGGAGCGTCCACCGGGATTCGATCAGCCTGCGCGCATGGACTGTTCGGGCGACGGCGAATGCAACATACGCCCGATCGTGCGCGCAGATCATTCGGAAGATTCGCTTGCATCGTGCCCGCCCAAATGAATCGGCCTGGAGAAGAATGACGCGGAGAAATCACATTCGGAGAGCCCTGGTGATCGGCGCTCTGGCGGCCGAGTGGATCGCGGCATTCGGGCAGGCGTGGAACCAGCTTGACAAGCCGGAGCCGATTCAAGTGTGGCGGCTGCACGGAGTGTTTGTGAACCCGGAAGGGAAGCCGCTCGAGGGCGTGGAGGTGACGCTGGTGCGGGACGGGGCGGTTGCGCATTCGACCAAGACCGATAGTTCGGGACGATTTGAATTCGATCACATTTACGGCCGCTATCGGTTGCACATCGACAAGGCGGACTATTCGCAGCTTGACCGCGAAGTAAGCATCGCGATGAGGATCCAGAACAGTTTGATGCCGAAGACGCTTTACGTGATCGCCGGGCCGAAGGCCTGCACGGATGATTGCTCTTCGGTGTTCACGAGTAAGAGCGACTTCGAGCGGAGAATACAGCGGAATACGGGGCACCATTATTAGGAATTTTGCGAGCCTTGAAAGGGCACGACTTAAGTCGTGCCGCATTGCATGCGGTTCAGCGGGGCTGGAGAGAAAGGACGAACGGGATGAAGCGCACATTGTCATGCTTGTTCGTGCTAGTGCTTTCGGCCGCGGCGACAACTCATGCGCAAGCGGGGTGCGCCGGCGAAGGCAGCGCGGCGTGCGCGCAGAAGGAAGCGGATGCGAAGCTCTGTGCCCAGGAGCTGACGGAGGTGAATTTCAATATCCTGTCGACAACCCAGGTTACCGGCACTGTAAGGGACGACTCGGGCGCTCTGTTCCCTTCGACGAAGACGCTTCGTTTGGCTATTCAATTACGTAACCCGTACAGCGGGAAGGTCTTGAGAACGGCCGAGGTGAATGATACGGGCCACTTCGATCTGGGCTGGGAGAGCGAGGGCAAGTTCCGGCTGGTCGTGGTTGTGCTCGATGGAAAGAATGTGTTGCGGTTGAAGGGCTGGGACCAGGCCAGGAACGTTGGTTGCGGCAATGGGTTGGAGTGCCGCGCGAGGGTGATGTTGCACGCGCACGGGAGCGGAAGGGCGGCTGATATTTGTCCGCCAAAGTAGAGGTTGAAGCGAAGAACGACGAACTTGAGATCGAGATTCACGCGATTCACGAGCGTTTGAAGGAATCAAAACAGAACAATGCCACGCAGAAATGACATTCAGAAGATTCTCGTGATCGGCTCCGGGCCGATTGTTATCGGCCAGTCGGCGGAGTTCGACTACTCGGGAACGCAGGCCTGCAAGGCCCTCAAGCAGGAGGGCTATGAAGTGGTGCTGGTGAATTCGAACCCGGCTACCATCATGACCGATCCCGAGCTTGCTGACCGCACTTATATCGAGCCGCTCACGCGCGAGTACGTTGAGGAGATCATCCGGCGCGAGGCCGAGATGATGGGTCCGGAGCACGGCAAGTTCGCGCTGCTGCCGACGGTGGGCGGACAGACTGCGCTGAATCTCGCGGTCGATCTTGCCGATGCGGGAATTCTCGATCGCTACAACGTAGAGCTGATCGGCGCGAAACTCGAGGCAATCAAGAAGGCCGAAGACCGGTTGCTGTTCAAGGATGCGATGATCCGCATCGGGCTCGATGTTTCGAAGTCGGCGCTGGTGAACAATCTGCGCGACGGCCTCGACTTCGCCAGCAAGATCGGATTTCCGGTGCTCATTCGGCCGAGCTTCACGCTGGGCGGCTCGGGCGGCGGCATTGCTTACAACCGCGAAGAGCTGATGGAGATCCTGGCGCGAGGGCTCGATCTCTCGCCGGTGCACGAGTGCCTGATTGAAGAGAGCGTGCTCGGGTGGAAGGAATACGAGCTCGAGGTAATGCGCGACCTTGCGGACAACGTCATCATCATCTGTTCGATCGAGAATTTCGATCCAATGGGCGTGCACACGGGCGACTCGATCACGGTGGCTCCGGCGCAGACGCTGACGGATCGCGAATACCAGAAGATGCGCGATGCGGCGATCGCGGTGATGCGTGAAATTGGCGTCGAGACGGGCGGATCGAACGTGCAATTTGCCGTGAACCCGGCGAACGGGCGCATGACGGTGATCGAGATGAACCCGCGCGTGTCGCGCTCCTCGGCGCTAGCGTCGAAGGCGACAGGGTTTCCGATCGCGAAGATCGCGGCCAAGCTGGCTGTGGGCTACACGCTGGATGAGATTCCGAACGACATCACGCGCAAGACGCCGGCGTGCTTTGAGCCGACGATCGATTATGTCGTCACAAAGATTCCGAAGTGGCAGTTCGAAAAGTTTCCGGGCGCCGACGACACGCTGGGGCCGCAGATGAAGTCCGTTGGTGAGGTGATGGCGATCGGGCGGACCTTCAAGGAATCGCTGATGAAGGCGTGGCGCGCGCTCGAGACGGGCAAGAAGACCGGCACGGAAGTGCTGGAGCCCCGACGGCTGACGCAGATGCTTGTCACGCCGAAGCCGGAGCGGCTAGGTTACATTCGGTTCGCCTTCGAGCGCGGCATGAGCGTGCGGGAGGTAGCACGGCTGACCGGGATGGAGCCGTGGTTCCTGTTTCAGATTCGGGAAATTACGCTGGAGCAGAAGAAGATTGCGCACACTGCGCCCGACGCGATGGACGCGGAACAGTTTCGTAAGCTGAAGCGGCTAGGCCTGAGCGATGAGCGCATTGCCACGGAATGGAAGCTCGAGGGGCATGACGGCGTGAAGCGCGTGCGCGAGCTGCGCGAGTCGAAGGGGATTCGCCCGGTGTTCAAGCTTGTGGACACGTGCGCGGCGGAGTTTGAGTCGATGACTCCGTATCTCTACTCCACCTACGACGAAGAGGACGAAGCGGCGCCGACCGACAAGCCGAAGATCATCATTCTTGGATCGGGGCCGAACCGGATCGGGCAGGGAATCGAGTTCGATTACTGCTGCTGCCATGCGGCATTCGCGCTGCGCGAGGACGGCTTCGAGACCATCATGGTCAATTGCAATCCGGAGACGGTCTCGACCGACTACGACACGAGCGACAGGCTTTACTTCGAGCCGCTGGTCCTGGAGGACGTGCTCGCGATCTACAACCATGAAGCGCAATCGGGCGCGAACATTGGAGTAATCGTCCAGTACGGCGGCCAGACGCCGCTGAACCTTGCGCAGCGGCTGCGGGGCGCGGGCGTGCCGATCATCGGCACGTCGCCGGAGTCGATCGACCTGGCCGAGGACCGTAAACACTTCGGCAAGCTGCTGCACGATCTCGAGATTCCGCAGCCCGCGGGCGGCACGGCTACCAGTCCGGCGGAAGCCCTGGAGGTTGCGGAAAGGATCGGCTACCCCGTGCTGGTGAGGCCCAGCTACGTGCTTGGCGGGCGGGCAATGGTGATTGCCTACGACGCGCAGGCTGTCGCTACTTACATGCGCGAGGCGGTTGAGTACTCGCAGGAGCGGCCGGTACTTGTCGATCACTTCCTCGAAAATGCGGTGGAGGTCGATGTCGACGCGCTGTGCGATTCGAAGGATGTGATCATCGCCGGCATCATGCAGCACATCGAGGAGGCCGGCATTCACTCGGGGGATTCGTCGTGCGTGCTGCCCGCGGTGAGCATCCGCGAGGAGACGCTCGATGTGATCCGCGCATATACGCGGAAGCTTGCGCTGGCGCTGAAGGTGGTCGGGCTCGTCAATTTGCAATTCGCCATCCAGCGCGATGGGCAGGGCGAGGACCACGTGTACGTGATCGAGGTCAATCCGCGCGCCTCCCGGACCGTTCCGTATGTCTCAAAGGCGACGGGAGTGCCGCTGGCGAAGGTGGCGGCGCGGTTGATGACTGGCCGGACGCTGAAGGACCTGTTGCCGGAGCAACTGGCAAACGGTAAAGATCTCGAGGTCGGGTCGCACTTTTATGTCAAATCGCCTGTGTTCCCGTGGAACAAGTTTGCGGGCGTCGACACGGTTCTCGGCCCGGAGATGAAATCAACGGGCGAAGTGATGGGCGTGGCGGAGAGCTTCGGCGAGGCATTTGCGAAGGCACAGCTCTCGGCGGGGCAGGTACTTCCGCTCAGCGGCACTGTGTTCTTCAGCGTGAACGATCACGACAAGCCGGCGGCGGTCGAACTCGCGCGGCGTTATGTCGATCTCGGTTTCAAGATCGTGGCGACAGAAGGAACGGCGCGCGTTCTCGAGGCCGGGCTGGGCTTCAGCGTTGAAACGGTCTTCAAGGTGAAGGAGGGCCGGCCGAACGTAGTCGACCTGATCAAGGGAGAACGCATTCAGCTGGTTATCAATACGCCGCGCGGGCAGGACACGTTCTTCGATGAAAAGGCCATACGCCGAGCGGCGGTGCTGGCGCGCGTGCCGACGATCACGACGATTGCCGCGGCGCAGGCGGCGGTGGAAGGCATTGCGGCCACCCAGCGGCGGCAGGTTTCGGTGTTCGCGCTGCAGAATTTGCACGCCGAGCGCGGGTGATACGAACGGGATCCCAGGCGTCGGAGCTAAGATCCGCCTGGGGCCGCCTTCTTCCGAAGCGCCACCTTCACGCCGATTGCATAGCCGATGAGGGCTGCGGCGGGCCAGGTACCGAAGAACGGGCCATTGTCGTCGATAAGACCGCTTGGCTGCGGAAGGCTGAATAGGGTGCGCGTCAGCTTTTCAGTGGCGCCGCACTGGTTGCACAGGTTGGGCCCGGTGGGCATGTCGAGGATCCAGAGGCTGACGATCAAAAGCCAGATGACTCCCGCGAGCCATACATGGCCGGCCATCTCTTCCGGCTTGACGCGGGCGATGAACAGACCGACGATCAGCGGGACTGCGATCGATAGAGCAAGGATGACGGATTGCGAAACCGACCTGGGGTTGAGAGCGTAGCCAACAAGCATTAGGGCGAGCCAGGCGCCGAGCGCGATTACGCTATGAAGAAAGAACGCAACTACCTGGTGCGACAGCTTATCGCTGGCATCATCCTCGACGTCCAACATGAGCTTGGTCATGGCTTTTACTCCTGAACCGGTTCTTGCATGCTCCGGCGGCTGGTTGCCCATGATGAGTTTGTCAATACAGTACACGGGGCGGCGGCAAACGACAATTCCACGAAAGGTTCACGGGATAGAAGCCGCGGCTAGAATAGATCCATGTTGATCGAAGGGATTTTTGCGGCGGCGCCTACACCGTTTTACTCGGACGAGCGCGTCTATTTCCGAAAGATCGAGGCGAATATGGCGCGCTATTCGCGCACCCTGCTTGCCGGAATGGTGATTCTGGGGTCCACGGGCGAGGCGCCGGAGCTTACGGATGCCGAGGCACGTGAGGTGCTCAAGGCCGCGGCCGCCAGTGCTGCTCCGGACAAGGTGCTGATTGCGGGGGTGGGGCGCGAAAGCGTTCGGGCGACGGTTGAGCTGGCGGAGGCCGCAGCGGAATCTAAGTACGATGCGGTGCTGGTGCGCACGCCGACTTATTACGCGCCGCTTATGTCTACAGCGGCTGTGCTGCATTATTTCCGCAGCGTGGCAGACCGGTCGCCGCTGCCGGTGATGCTCTATAACATTCCCAAGTTCGTGCCGTATCCGTTTCCGGTGGAAGTTGTGGCGGAGCTGGCGCAGCACCCCAATATTGTCGGGCTCAAGGACTCAACGGGGAATGTGGAACGGATCCGCGCGCTGGTGGAGGCGACCCGGAATGCGCCACGGCGCACAGTTGCGGTTACGCCGGTCTTCGAGGCGGTGACCGGACGCATGCTCGCGGCCAGGCCCGAACCTTCCGGCGGATTTGTGGCAGCGGCTGAGCTTGGTGGGGGAGTAGCGGTTGCAACGGCTCCGCCGGCTGCGCAGATCAAGACGCGGACGAAGGAAGTCGGGTTCAGCGTGATGGTCGGGTCGGCGGGTACGCTGCTCGAGTCGCTTGAGGTGGGCGCGGCCGGCGCTGTTTTGGGATTTGCAGCTTGCGCGCCGCAGGCTTGCCAGGAGATCTACCTTGCGTGGAGGGATCACGACCTGGCGCTGGCGAAGGAGAAGCAGGAGCGAATTGCCGGAGCGAGTCAGCGAGTTGTTGGGTCGCTCGGGATCGCGGGGGTGAAGTACGCCTGCGACTTTAATGGCTACTGCGGAGGCAGGCCGCGGTCGCCGCTGCTTCCGCTTACGGCGGATGAGAAGGCCGAAGTTGAAAAGCTGCTTGCGGGGATACGGAACTGAAGGGCAGCTCTCAGCTATTAGATGTCAGCACGTATCTCCGATCAGCGGATCGTCAGCTTCTCCATTCCGAGCTCTTCGCGGACAGCAGCTTCTGGCGCGATGTGGGTTCAGTTTTCGCGCATGATGGCTAAAGGGGAGATGCCGGAGGCTCGCCGCGCTGCTGCAAATTCCAAGCGCGATTGCGAGAAAAAGCGCGAATGACAGGCCGGGCGAACGCGTAAACGCTCTCGCCGACCTGCCGATTCGCGGAAGGCCTCCAGAGAAGGTCACGCGGATTTAACATGCAAGTCAGGGGCCATGAGGAACAGGCGTTCCTGTTGGAAATCAACAGGGGTTGGTCTGATGTTGTGTCCGGTTTCGAAATGATGCGTCCGAAAACGGACAGGGCAGTAATTCCCTCGTGCAGTGGCCGGGCTGAGAACCGGAGGCGTAAGCGAGCGTCCTGTTGCTTTCCAAAAGGAGATTGTGTAGAGTCACACCTATTGGGATGCCATAGGAGATCGCACTCGTAGCCTGGTCCGGGATTTGAATCAGGCTGCGGAGCGATGAGGAGGGTCGCATGAGGAAACTGCGGGCGCTGTGGTTGAGGATCTGGGGCACGGTGGGCGGGTCACGTGTCCACGGACATGATCGCGACTTTGCCGAGGAGCTCGAGACCCACGTTGCGATGGGTACGGAGCACGGCGTTCGCAACGGGTTGTCTCGCGAAGAGGCGCGAAGGCAGGCGCTGATCCGGCTGGGCGGCATGGCGCAGGTGGAGAGCGCATATGGCGAGCGGCGCGGCCTTCCGCTGCTCGAGTCGCTGATGCGCGATGTTCGCTACGGCATGAGGACGCTGTGGCGGCACCGCGCAGTGACGGCGATTGCGGTTCTGTCGATCGGTCTGGGGATTGGATCGAATGCGACGATCTTTTCGATGGTAAGCCGATTCGTGCTGCGTCCGGCGCCAGTGGGCGACGCGGCCACATTGCTTTCACTGCACATTACGCAGGATGGAGACCATTGCTGCAATCAGTTGTCGTGGCCTATGGTTGTGGATCTTCGGCAACAAGCGAACACTTTTTCGGATGTTGCGGCGTATTTCGATCTGATTCCCGCATCGATCAGCGGCGGTGCAGAGCCGGAGAGGATCTGGGGCCAGGGCGTGACTGCGAATTTTTTCCGCGTTGCGCAGTTGCCGATGGTTGCGGGGTCAGGTTTTTCGGATGCGGACGAGAACTCGCCTGTTGTGGTGTTGAGCGAACGGCTGTGGAAGCGGCGCTTCAACAGCGACAAAGCCATCATCGGCCGGAGCATTATGCTTTCGGGTCACACCTTCACGGTGGCGGGGATTGCTCCGGGGACGTTTCACAGCATCGATCAGATTCTCAACGCGGAATTCTGGGTGCCGCTCGGAACGATATCGCAACTGGCCGTCAGCCTGCCTTCGCACGACGCGCGCGATTATCACTGGCTGAGCGTAATCGGCCGCGTGCGGCCCGGGGTGACTCGCAAGGAGGTTGCCGCGGAACTGAACACGATTGCGAAACGGTTCGCGGCGAGTTACCCGGCAACGGACAAAGGCCTTCACTTTGTATTCGAGCAGGCCGGCGCCTTGCCGCCCAGGGACCGCACCGCGGAATTGCTCTTCCTGAGCGCGTTGTCGATCGTGGTGCTTCTGCTGCTCGCGATTTCGGGATTCAACGTGGCGAATCTTCTGTTTGCGCAGGCGGCGCACCGGCAGCGCGAGATGGCTGTGCGGCTGGCGTTGGGCGCGACGCGCGGGCGGTTGCGCCGGCTCGTGGTGATTGAGAGCGTAATGCTTGGACTGGCTGGCGGAGTGGTTGGCGTGCTGCTTTCGTTGTGGGCGACGGGGGGTTTATCGTCCCTTCGAGTGCCTGCTCCTGTGCCGTTGAACCTGGCGGTGAGCGTCGATTGGCGCACGCTGGCTTATTCGTTTTTCGTAAGCGTAATTGCCGGGGTTTTGCTTGGACTTGCACCGGCGTGGGCGGCCTCGAGGCCAAAGATTGCGACCGCGCTGAAAGGGGAGGTTGCGTTTCTAAGCGGTGGGCGGCGCATCAGCGTGCGGAATCTGCTGGTGGTAGCGCAGGTGGCGATGGCGCTGGTGATGCTGTCGGTGACAGGGCTGTTCTTGCGGAGCCTCGAAAACGCGTCGCGGATCGATATCGGTTTCAAGACGCGCGGATTGCTGATGCTTTCAGTGGACCCGCGGCTGAACGGCTACCCGCCGGCGAAGACGAGCGAATTCCTGTCGCAGTTGCGCGAGCGCGCGGCGGCGCTGCCGGGCGTGGATGCCGCGGTATGCACGGATGTGGCGATGCTTTCAGGAGGGAACCGCAGCGAAGGGTTCACGATCAGCGGGCATCCGGCGCCTAAGGGTGTGAACCCGCCCACCGCCGATCTTTACATGGTCACACCGGGGTATTTCAGAGCGATCGGGATGCCGCTGCTCGCTGGGCGCGATTTCAACCGCGGGGATGTGGACGGTCCGAAGACGGCGGTCGTGAACAAGGCGTTTGTGGATCGCGTGTTTGGGGGAGCGAACCCGATCGGGCAGCGCGTTGACAGCGGTCAGTGGATTTACCAGATTATCGGCGTGGTGGGCAATGCGAAATCGCGCACGGTTGGCGAAGATACGCGCGCGATGCTGTACCGTTCGCTCGATCAGGCTGTCGCGGACGATCCGTCGATGATGGGGTACACGCTGCTCGTGCATACACCGAGCAATCCGGCGGGGCTCGTGGAGGCGCTGCGGCGGCAGGTGTACGCGCTGGATCCCAACGTGGCGATCTACAACGAGGAGACGATGGATGAGCACGTGCGCGCGGCATTTGTGCTGCCGCGGGTGGCTGCGATTCTGTTTGGGGTTTTCGGCACGATCGGGCTGGTGCTCGCGACGGTGGGGCTGTATGGCGTGATGAGCTTTGCCGTGACACGGAGGACGCGGGAGATCGGGATCCGCATGGCAATGGGCGCGAGGCCGGCAGCGGTACAGAGGCTCGTACTTGGACGGGGAGTGGCGCTTACGCTGATCGCGATGGCTCTGGGCTGGCCGGCGGCGTGGATGCTGGCGAAGATCGCTTCGGGTTTCCTGTATGGGATCTCGGCGCACGATACGGCGACGTTTGTCGGGGTCCCGGTGGTGCTGATGGTGGTGGCGCTGTCTGCGGCGTGGATTCCGGCGCGCAGAGCTTCCGCGATCAATCCGATGGATGCGTTGCGGACGGAGTGAGGATTCGGCCGGTAGTGATATCCGGGATCTGGTCCGTCGCGGCGGACCAGAATCGGGGCCTCCTGATGTGATGTGGTTCAGTGGTACCGCTGGCCCATCACAGCTAACTCGCCGGCGGCCGCGAAGGCGGCGTCGGTGGGGCGGACGAGGCGGTGCAGATACGCGCGGGAGATGCTGAGGCTGCGGGCGGCCATGGTCTTGTTGCCTTTGTGTTCACGAATGGCGTTTTCGGCGATGCGGACCTTGAATTCGCGCAGGAGCTGCTCGAATGAGCCATCGGGCGCGCATTCCTGGAGGCCCACTGTCGATTCTTCGCTGAGATTATTGGGTAGATCGTCGGCGCGGATGGCCTTTCCCTCAGCGAGGATGATGGCGTGCTGGAGGACGTTTTCGAGCTCGCGGACATTGCCGGGCCACGGGTAGTTCTCGAGGATCGCCATTGCGTCAGCATCGATGCGGACAACCGGCTTTTCGAACTGGCGGGCGTAGCGCCGCATGAAGAAGGTTGCGAGTTGGGGGATGTCTTCCGGATGGTCCTGAAGCGAAGGTGTCTCGATCTTCATGACGTTGATGCGGTAGTAGAGGTCCTGGCGGAACTTGCCCTGGTCGACCATCTCGCTGAGATCGCGATGGGTGGCGAAGATGAGGCGCGCGCGCAGGGGAATGAGCTTGTTTGAGCCGAGGCGGCTGAACTCGCGCTGCTGCAGCACGCGGAGGAGCTTGACCTGCGTGTAGGGGGTGAGCTCGCCGATTTCATCGAGGAACAGGGTTCCGTCGCCGGCCTGCTCGAATAGGCCCTCGCGAGCGCCCACGGTGCCGGTGAAGGCCCCTTTTTCGTGGCCGAAGAGTTCGGATTCGATCAATGATTCCGGAATCGCGCCGCATGAGACGGCGACGAAGGGCTTGCGCACACGGGGGCCCTGTTCGTGAATGGCGCGGGCGACCAGTTCCTTGCCAGTGCCGCTTTCGCCTTCAACGAGAACCGATGCATCGATGGCGGATACACAGTCAATGAGCTGATACACCCGCTGCATCGAGGCGCTTGAACCGATGAAGCCTGAAGACGTCGGTTCCGGTTCGACAACTAATGCCGGTTTTACGGGCTCTGGCTCTGACTCCGGCTCGACATCAAGAACTTGTGAAGCCTCGCGCAGCATGGCGCGCAGATCGCGAATGGACGGAGGCCGGCGGCAGTAACCGCATGCGCCCAGGCCGACGAGCTCCTCGGCCTGCGTGCGGAGGTTGTCATCGGCGAGGATGAGAACCGGGACTGCGGATTCAATGAGCCAGGTGGCGTACTCGATGCGCTCCTTGTTTCCGTCGAGATTGAAATTCAGATCGAGGATGACGACGTCGCAGCTATCCCCGGCAAGAAGGGTGCGGCGGCCTGGTTCGCTGGATTCCATGAAAAATCGGAATTCATCGCCAAGTGTTGAGGCCAGCAGGGGCTGCAGCGTGTTATCGCGAGAGATCAGACCTACGCGGATCGCGGCCATCGATTCCTCTGTTGTTTGAAGATTGAACAAAATTAATATCGGCGAGAATTTGCGTAAATACAACCAATTAGGGACACCGTGGTACCGGTGTATCAAACAGCCGGTTTTGAGGGTGGTTTGCGGGCAGATTCGGTGTCGTCAAGCCGATGCACAGCCGTGACCACCTGTAAACAGCCGTGCACACCGGACCGCCTCTGACTGAGTAAACGCATTGATGGCGAAAGGGTTATGTCGCCCACATCCTTTGGAACACTGATTGCAGCACTATGGGCCGAGTTCATGTTCCAAGGAGAACCTTTTTATGGAGCACATGCTCGTATGGCCAACCCTTGCGCTCCTCGCGGGTGCGGCGGCGTCGGTCCCGATGGTGGAGAACTCGAATAATCGAGCGCTCCTTTATTGGGTCGTACTTTCGCCGGCGGCGCTTGGACTTGCAGGGATCGCCTTCCTGGTGGGGATTCGCTAAGAACGGAGTAATTGGGATGCATTCGATAGCGTGGTGGCCCACGCTGGCGGTGTTGTGTGCGGCCACGGTGACCGATCTGCGAAGCCGCCGGATTCCGAACTGGCTGGTTCTGCCGTTTCTGACGGCGGGGCTGGCGGTGTCGGGATGGATGCATGGGTGGCACGGATTGGCGCAAAGCGCCGAGGGGCTTGGGCTGGGGACCCTGCTCTTTGGAGCCTTGTACATTCTCGGCGGAATGGGCATGGGCGATGTGAAGCTCTGCGCGGCGATCGGTGCCTGGGTGGGTCCCGGGCAACTGATGCTCGCCGTAGTTCTGACGGGACTGGCCGGAGGGTTAATGGCGCTGGCGTGGGCCCTCGGGGGTGGATTTCTGGGGGAGTTGTTGAAAGGGTCAGGCGAGGTGATGTTTAACTGGCGCGGCCGCAAGACGCTGGCGCATCCCGAGCTGCAGCTGGCGAACCCGCGAGCGCGCAAGATGCCGTATGCGCCAGCGATCGCAATCGGGACGTTGATTTCATTTTTCGCGCATTGAGCGCGCAGGGACACGAGGGAATCGGGGATTCAGGAAGTGGGCACGTATATGGCACAGCCGGAACTAAATGTCGGATCGGAAGCCTCCTCGGTAAACGAGGTGGGGATCGGCGTAACCGCGCTTTCGGTGATCGTGATGGGACCGGAGGACCGCCGCCGGGAATCGGTGGTGCACGCGATGGCCGGCACGCTGTGCGCAGAGGTGGGAGAACTGCCCTTCTATCCCGAGCTGAACCAGCTTGGGCAACTCAACGAGCTGAAACACGACGTAGTAATCATCGACCTCGACAGCAACACGGAATATGCGCTTGAGATCGTGGAACAGCTCTGCGTAAGCGGCCAGCTCACTGTGATGGTGTATTCGACTGGCCGCGAGCCCGGGATGATGGTCCGCTGCATGCGCGCCGGGGCCCGCGAGTTTCTGACCCTCCCGCTGAACCAGGCAGAGCTGACGGAAGCCATGGTACGCGCTTCGGTGCGACGTGCTTCTGCGGGCACAGGCAAGAAGACGGCAGGAAAACTGTGCACCTTCTGGGGTGCGAAGGGCGGCGCGGGCGTAACGACTGTGGCGACGCAATTCGCGCTTTCGGCGGCGGAGGAGTCCGGGCAGAAAGTGTTGCTGATCGACCTGGACCTGCCACTGGGCGACGCAGTGTTGAGCCTGGGGCTGACTCCGCAGTATTCGACCGTGGATGCGCTGCAGAATTTCATGCGGCTGGATGCGAATTTTCTCTCGAAGCTGCTGGTACAGCACAGCTCTGGTCTGTGGGTGCTATCGGCTCCGGGAAAGCTGGTCCCCGTGCCGCTGTCAACAGAGGCGGTGGACAGGCTGGTGAACGTAGCGCGGCAGGAATTCGGCGTCGTAATTGTCGATACGGGATCGCGCCTCGACCTGACAGGCACTGTTCTCTTCGACCCGAGCGCCAACGTGTACCTGGTGAGCCAGGTGACGATTCCGGATCTGCGGAATTCGAGCCGGCTGGCGACGGATCTGTTTGCAGCACGCGCGCCGAAGTTTGAGATCATTCTCAACCGTTATTCGGCAACAACAATCACCATCGACGACGACCACATCGCCAAAATCCTTACCCGGAAGCCGCAGTGGAAGATTCCCAATGACTATCCGGCGGTGCGCGAGGCGCAAAACAACGCGGATCATCTGGCCCTGCAGGGATCGGAGATTGCAAAGGTGATCCAGCAAATGGCGCGGACGGCATGCGGGCTGCCGGACAAGCCGACGAGTAAAAAGAAGAAGTTGATGAGCCTGTTCTGAGGAGAGGGCCGCCGTGGCTAGCGCATTCACCGACACGCTGGATCTTGAAAAATACAAAACCGACATTCACCGGACGCTGATCTCGAAGCTGGATCTCGAGAAGCTGTCCAAGGTGGACTCGCAGCAGGCGCGCAAGGTGGTAGCGGGCCTGGTCGAAGAGATCATCCGCGGCCAGGGCGTGCCGCTCAGCTTCGACGAGCAGTCGCGGATCCAGGCCGACCTTCTGGATGAGATCTTCGGGCTCGGGCCGCTGGAACCCCTGCTTCGCGATCCTGCGGTTTCGGACATCCTCGTGAACGGCCGCGACGTGGTCTTCGTGGAAAAGGCAGGCAAGCTGCAGAAGACGACGGCGCGATTCCGCGACGACGCGCACCTGCTGCAAATTATCGACCGTATCGTGTCGCGCGTCGGGCGGCGCGTCGATGAATCTTCGCCGATGGTAGATGCTCGATTGCCTGATGGATCGCGCGTAAACGCGATCATTCCGCCTCTGGCGCTGGATGGTCCTTCCATGTCGATCCGCCGGCAGGGCGGAGGACCGGTAACGGCCAACCGCCTGGTGGAGATGAAGAGCATCTCGGCGGAGATGATGCTGCTGATCGAGTCGGCGGCGCGCGCGCGGCTGAGCATTCTGATCTCGGGCGGAACGGGTGCCGGCAAGACCACGCTGCTGAATATTCTTTCGCGCAACATCCCGCAGGGCGAGCGCGTGATCACGATCGAAGACGCGGCTGAATTGCAACTGAACCATCACAACCTGGTGCGGCTGGAGACGCGGCCGCCGAACGTTGAAGGGCAGGGAGCAATCCGCCAGCGTCAGCTGCTGATCAACTGCCTGCGTATGCGGCCCGACAGGATCATCCTCGGCGAGGTCCGCGGCGAAGAGGCGTTCGACATGCTGCAGGCCATGAATACGGGCCACGAGGGATCGATGGCGACGATCCACGCCAACACGCCGCGCGACGCGATGATGCGCCTTGAGTCGATGGTGGCCATGGGCGGCCTGTCCCTGACGGAAAAGACGGTGCGCCAGCAGATGGCCTCGGCAATTGACATCGTGGTGCAGGTATCGCGCATGAGCGACGGCAGCCGCAAGGTGACGAGCATTTCGGAAGTGACCGGCATGGAAGAGAACACGATCACCATGCAGGAGATCTTCCTTTTTGAGCGCCGGGGGATCTCGGCCGACGGGCGGGTGCTCGGGCGATTCATTCCCACACGCATCCGGCCGCGATTCCTGGAGAAGCTGCACACCGCCGGGATTCAGCTGCCGGCCAACATGTTCGACGTAATGATGGAAGTGCATTGAGGCGAGGGGAAGAACGATGGTACTGATTGCCGTATTAGCGTTTGTGGCGGTGTTCGCGATCGCTGCTCCCCTGCTCGTGATGGGAAGCGGAGCGGCGAAGGCCGGGCAGAAAGAGAAGGTTGTCGCGGCGCTGGATACCGCCCTGGGAGTGACGGCGAGCATCCCGGGCGCCGATGTCTCGAGCTTCCGAAAAAGCGAGTCGGTGAGCGCAATTCCCCTGCTCAACAAGGCGCTGCAACAGGCAGATATCGTGCCCAAGGTGGCGGCCTTGCTGAAACAGGCAAACGTAGGGTGGACGCCGGGCACGCTGATCCTGATGTCGCTGGCCGGCTTTGCAGTGTCCGTTTACCTCGTCCATCTGCGCTCGGGGAGCCTGATTATCGGGGCGCTGGCGGGGCTCGCGGTCGCAAGCGGACCGTTTTGCTACGTGCTCTTCCGGCGCATGCAGCGATTCGGAAAGTTTGAAAAGGGGCTGCCGGAAGCGCTCGACCTGATCGTGGGCGCGCTGCGCGCCGGGCACAGCTTCAGCGCGGCCATGGGACTTGTATCGCGCGAGTGCGCCGATCCGGTGGGATACGAATTCCGCGCCGCATTCGACGAGCAGAACTTCGGCCTCGACGTGCGGACGTCGCTCGACAACCTGGTGAGCCGCGTTCCGCTGCAGGATCTCAAGATCGCGGTGACGGCAATCATCATCCAGCGCGAAAGCGGCGGCAACCTGGCGGAGGTGCTGGAGAAGACTTCGTACATGATCCGTCAGCGGTTCCGCCTGAAGAAGCAGATTAGCGTGCATACAGCGCAGGGGCGCCTGACGGGATTGATCCTGACAGTGCTGCCGATCGCGCTCGGCTTTGCGTTGTACCTGATCAACCCCGACAACATGAGCCTTTTGTGGCGTCGCGAGATCGGCATCAAGCTGCTGATTGCGGCGGGGTGCTCTCTTGTTGTCGGAACGCTGTGCATCCAGAAGATCGTACGGATCAGGATCTGAGGGGAGACCATGGGATTCGCAGTTATCGCATTCGGCTCGGTGTTCCTGCTCATCGGCAGTCTTGGGCTGCTGCTGTTCTATCGCGAAGCGATGGTGCAGCGCATTCAGGCGGTGATCAGCGGGAAAAAGCAGAAGAAGGGACTGTCGGGCCACCTGGAGGCCGCGAGCGAGCAACTCGGGGTGGTGCTCGAGAAGATCGAGCGCGTGGTTCCGAAGTCGCAGTCCGAAGTTTCCGTGGTGCAGCAGCGCCTTATCCGCGCGGGCTTTCGCAGGGACTCGGCGCTCAAGACCTTCTACGCGTTCAAGCTGATCGTGCCGGTGACGCTCTGCGCAATTGTGACCGCGACGGGGCTGGTGAAGGAGAACGCGTTCATCTTTTACGCCGCCGGTCTCGGCATAGGTTACCTGGTGCCGGATTTCTGGCTCGGGCGACGCATCAAGAAGCGGCAGATGGAGATCCGGCGCAGCCTGCCGGATGTTCTGGACCTCTTGATCATTTGCCTGGAGGCGGGACTCGGACTTGACCAGGCCACAGCTCGCGCGACGCAGGAACTTTCCGGCACGCATCCGATCGTCGCCGACGAGCTGGACGTTCTGGTGCTTGAGCAGCGCGCGGGACGCCCGCGTGCCGAAGCCTGGAAGCACATGGCCGAGCGCACCGACGAAGAGACGGTGAGGAACCTGGTGTCGACGCTGGTGCAGTCGGAACAGTTCGGCACGAGCATTGCCAAGACATTGCGCACGCACTCCGACACGATGAGGACGCAGCGCATCCAGGCGGTAGAGGAAGCCGCGGCCAAGACGACGGTCAAGCTGATCTTTCCGCTCGTATTTTTCATTTTTCCGTGCTTGTTCCTGGTGACGTTGGGACCCGCGATCATCATCATGAGCGAGCAGTTCAAACAGTTCTTCAACCAATAAGAAAGGAGAACCGACATGGGCACAACTCTGATTGTGAGAATTGTTGCCGGCGCGCTGTGTGTCGTTGTGCTGGGACTGTTGATCCAGCGTCGCCGCACCCGCGTCCGGTAAGCGATTGCTTCCCCCGCATGGGTGATGAGTGCGGCCGGGCGAAGGGGGATCTTCCTGGAGGGGGAAGAGCAGCCCGGCCGCGAAACATGAAGCAATGCCGGATGGCGGCGCGGGTGTGAGGAGATTCGCGAGGCGCAAACGGCGAAATGAGGCCGGCCGGGGACATGGGCACCTGCCGGAGATTCAGGCTGGCCTCGTTGACCATTGGAGAATGGGGACCCGAAAAGAGATGCAAGGCAGACAATATTGTGTGTACAACCAGACGAACGAGTGCTTTCTGAGCCTCGGGGCGACGCGTGGCGCAAGCGACCTGGCGCGCCTGAAACGCGCGCTCGGCATCGGCCCGCGCGTAGACGAGGGCTGCTGGATTTCCCGGCCGGCCGGTCTGCAGACGCTTACGGTTTTTTCCGCGCGCGACCTCATCTATCTCGACGAGGAGTGCAGGGTGGTTGACGTCGTCGAGGCATTTCCTCCATTTCGCACTGCGCCGTCCCGGAAGAATGCAACGAGCCTGCTGGCGTTGCCAGTGCTCACGATCAGTTCTTCGCAGACGCGTCCGGGCAACCAGCTGCTGATCTGCGCACCCGAAGAGATGGAGTTGCGGCTTCGCAATTCTCCGGGCGGCGCACCGCAGCGCGAACGGGTGAAGGCACGGTCAAGGGATGAAGCGCCGGACTGGATTCCGGGAACCGGGCAGCGGAACGGAGAACGGGCGGGATTCGCCGGCACGGTGGCGTACTTTTCGGCGGATGGAGAGCCGGCCGTCAACGTGATTCGCAACCTCAGCCCAACCGGGCTCTACGTGGTAACGCAGGAGCGGTGGCCGATTGGCATGGAAGTGAAAATGAGCCTGCAGCGCGCCGACGATGCTGCGGAAGCGCCGATTTCGGTCCAGATGCGGGTTATGCGCTGGGGCGCGGACGGAATGGGACTTGAATTTATCCAGCCATGCATGGAACACGATGAACTGATGCACATGCATGTTTGCTGACAAGTTGGCTTGCATTCGGTTTTTTGGGGGGGCAGGATTTCACATCGAATCCATCACGGAAGCAGCAACCCGCTAATTGGCTTCCTCCGGGATGATGAGGAGGACTTCGACGGGAGTCGCTTTGCCCTGCTGAAGGGCGGGGCGAAACTGCCAGCGCTTGAGCACGGCCAGCACGAAGGATGCGTGCGGAAAGTCATCCGGGAATGCGATGTTGAGGGATTCGAGGCGGCCGGCCGAATCAAGAATGCCGTGCACCATCAGCGCGTCGGCATTGACGTCGGCGGCGAGCAGGTTGGGGCGGAAGATGTCGAAGGGCCACGGGGCATCGATGTGGGCGACGGAGCCTTCGCCCGATGCGTCCGAAGAGCGAAGCTGGGCATATTGCAGGATCCAGGTCTTCGGCAGCCCGACGTGAAGATATGCAGTGTAGGCGACGCGGTCGCTCCAGATCTGCATGATCTCGGGATACTGCTCGGTGAGGGAAGAGCCGACGACCACGACGCCGAATTTTCCATCGGGCGGCAATTCAATATGGTCCACGGTCAGGCCGGCGTCGCTCGCAGTGCTCGACGCGCCGGTGGCTGCAGCCGCGGGGTCCGCGCCATTGCCGGGGGCGCCCTGGCCAGTGCCGCCGCTTCCTGCCGGGAGCGTCTTGGACGACTCAAGCGAACCATTGGACTGCGGGGATCCGCCGCCCTGAGACTTGCTGTCTCCGAGCGTTTCATTCGCGGGCGGCAACACCACACTCCCATCTTCGACGCGCAAATCCGAGATGCTCAGGACGGAGGTCGGCGTGGGCTGATTCTCGGAACTGGATACAGTCGCCGGAGCCATCTTGACCATATCCGGGCCCTTGACCGCGATTGGAGTGGTCGTACCGGGGGTGGGCGCGGGGACAGGGGACGGCTTGTCGACGGCAGCCACGTTGAGGCTCGCCAGCTTGAGCTCCTCATTGGGGATGTCGAGCGAGGGGTCAACGTCGCTGGTTGTGGGCGGGGCGGGCTTCGGGGCAACGATCGCCTGAGTCTGGGTTTTCTCGGGCGTCCAGATCATCACTGCGGGCAGGGGCAAATTGAGGGCAGTGTCGGTGTGGGTCTTCACGGTGGGCTGAACGAGAGTCTGCTTTCCTTCGCCCTGGCCGGATGCGATCTTGACCGCGGGAACCGGGCGAGGCTGGGCAGGCTGAACACTGGCCAGCTTCGGAGCATTGTCGCCGGCCCTTGCGGCAGGCTTCTCGGATGGATGAGAGTCCGGAGCCGCTTTTCTGGCCTGAGTCTTTTGAACGGGGTTGGTCTTTACGCGCGGATACAGAGTGGGGTCGTTGTGGGCGATGGAAGGACTAGGAGCGCGAAGATCGAGATGGCGCATGGAATAGTGATCGCGCAGGTTGGGGTTGACAACGGCTGGAGCGTGCAGGAGCACGTACGACACGAGGCCGATGCCGAAGTAGTGGAGCACACAGGAGATGAAGAACGGCGAGACGCGTCGGCCGAGCGTCGGTCGAACATCCGACTGAAACAGGCTCGTCAACTCAGTGCTACTCGGCATAGTCGTCAGTCCCTTCGGCGGCATGCTCGTTCCCGCTGGATTTTTTGCGTTGGCTGTGATTCTACGGAGAAATGGAAAGAAAACAAGATTACGTGCGGATACCTGTTGCAAGATTCAGAAATCTGCCGCGGGCCCGCGTACTCCGCAACTACAACGAAGTATTCAACCTGTCGACTAGCACGTATGCGGAAGAACGCTTGCGCAATTCCGCAACGTACCTAGTCAGTCACTCTGTACCAGAAAGCAGACCACGTAGCCTTTGAGCATCGGAGCAGTCAAATGAACCGCAGATTGATGACCGTATTGATGTTTGCCTTTGTGCTTGCCCTCGGCTGTTCGCTTGTCGTGTATCGAATCGTCGGCAAGCAGGTGGCAGGGAAGCACGTAGCGCAAGTGACGCGTGTGGTCGCTGCCGCTACCGACCTGAAGCTTGGCACGATTCTTTCGGCAACGAATCTCACCACGATTGAGATTTCAGGGCAACTTCCCAAAGGTGCCATCGCCACGCCCGACAAAGCGATCGGACGCGGCGTTGTTGCAGACATCTACCAGGGCGAGCCGATTCTCGACAGCAGGCTCGCACCGGAAGGGTCTGGCGGTGGCCTCGCTGCGACCATTCATCCCGGGATGCGCGCCTGCGCCGTCAAGGTGGATGAAGTGGTGGGCGTGGCGGGGTTCGTGACTCCGGGAATGCGCGTGGACGTCCTCGTCTCCGGCGATCCGCCCGGGAACCCTAACCCGAAGGAGGGAACGAAGGTGGAGACCCTCCTCCAGAACATCGAAGTGTTGTCGGCGGGAACCGATATCCAAAAGGACAACGAAGGCAAGCCGCAGCAAGTGCACGTGGTGAATCTGCTGGTGACGCCCGAGCAGGCGGAGAAGCTGAGCCTGGCCAGCAATCACACGCAGATCCAGCTGGTGCTGCGGAACCCGCTCGATACACAGGTCGCCGACGTGGCTTCGACCGCGATGGGCAACATATTCGATACCGCCGGCCCGGGGACGCAGAACCGGACACATTCGGGCGCGAGAATCGTGCGCAAGGAAGTGGCTGCCGCACCGGCGTCGGTTTCAGTGGAAGTGTTGAACGGGGCCCAGCGTACGGAACAGAAATTTGCAGTACCTGAGGCGAAAAAAGAATGAACCTCAAAAGACAGTTAATTTTCGGGGAGACATTTTTGTGGCTTGCTGCCGCGGCTTTCGCCGGGGCGCAGGTGTCTGCCCCAGTGCAGCACGTTTCCGGCATCCAGCAACAGGATGCCACGAACGATCTTTCGCTGGTGGTTGGCCGGTCTGTGCTGCTTGATTGCGCCCAGCCGGTGCAGCGCGTGGCGGTAGGCAATGGCGATTTTGCCCAGGCCTCCGCAATCACCCCGACCGAGATCATGGTGAACGGGAAGGCTATCGGCGAGACCACGCTGATCGTTTGGGAGCGCGGGGGCAACCGCGAGTTTTTCAACGTGACCATACGCCCCAGCGGCGTGGCAACGGCCGACAAGCTGGATGGGATTCGCCGCGAGCTCAAGGCCGAGCTTCCCGGCGAGAACCTTCACGTTTCGCTCGAGGACGGCTCAGTGTTCTTGCGCGGCACCGTGAATGACCTCACCGGCTCCGACCGCGCCGTTGCGATCGCATCTGCGGCCGGCAAGGTCGTTAACCTGCTCAACGTAACCGTCCCGCCGGCGAGGCCGCAGATCCTGCTCAAGGTAATGTTTGCCAGCGTCGATCGTACGCGCAGCAAGCAGCTCGGGCTGAACCTGTTCAGCACCGGGTTCGGCAACGTGATTGGCGGAGTGAGCACCGGGCAGTTTGGGAACCCGAATGTCACCTGGACCGGGAACAACGACAATCTGACTACGACCACGACGCTCGCGAATGAGCTGAACCTGTTTGCATTTCTGCCCGGCCTCGACCTGGGCGGCACGCTCGTGGCGCTCGAGAACAAGGGCCTGGTGCAGGTGCTCAGCGAACCCAATGTGCTTGCGGAAGATGGGAGGCTGGGCACATTGCTGGCGGGCGGAGAATATCCGTACCCGGTCGTTCAGGGGTCGGCTACAGGCGGCTCAACGGTCACCATTCTGTTCAAAGAGTTTGGCATCCGGCTGAACTTTATTCCGACGATCACGCCGCGCGGCACGATCCACCTGCAAGTGGCGCCCGAGGTCAGTTCGCTCGACTTCACAAATGCCGTTACCATCAGCGGATTCCAGATTCCGGCAATCGACATCCGGCGGGTGAAGACCGAGGTGGAACTGGCGCAGGGCCAGAGCTTCGCCATTGGCGGCCTGCTCGACAACCGCACAACGGAGACTCTCGAAAAGATTCCCTACATCAGCAACCTTCCATTGATCGGCAAGTTCTTCCAGTCGATTTCGCACACGAAGTCGAACACGGAGCTGATCGTCATCGTGACTCCGGAGATTGTGCAGGCGGCGCCCGCGGGTTCAATCGCCACGCCGCACTATCCGAAGCCTTTCCTGCCGCCGAATTCGAATACGCCCATGCACCATCCCGACACGGGAATCGGGACCGCGACGGCTCTGCCCGCGCCGGCGACAATGCCCGTGGAGAAGCTGATCCAGAGCATGAAGCCGGAGCAGACGCTGCCTGGCGGCGACTCGAGCGGTGGCGCCGGCGGCGGAGCATATTCGGGAGCCGGCGCGGGAGCGAGCACGGGAGCCAGTTCGGGTGCCGGGTCATCGAACCAGTAGATGGCCGAGACAAAGGACGTGCCTGAATCGGATTCCAAACTTCGCGATTGGCTGCGCGGGCTGTTGCCAAGCAACGAGCCCGCGGAGCCGGTGCGCTATCGCGTCGTAAACAAGACGCGGCAGACCGAGATCGGAGACCGAATCGATGCGGCTGACAGCGCAGCGACGCGCAAGAAAGGACTGCTTGGGCGCACGGGCCTGGAACGCGGCGAGGGCCTCTGGATCGTGCCCTGCGAGGCAGTCCACACGTTCGGGATGAAGTTCGACCTCGATCTCATCTACCTCGACCGCCGCAAGCGCGTCGTGAAGGTGAGGTCCGAGGTCGGCCGGTACAGGTTCTCGGCGTGCCTCACGGCGCATTCGGTGATCGAGCTGCCGGCGGGAACGCTGCGCTCGACGCGCACGTGGAAGGGCGATCTGCTCGAGTTCACCGCTGTTAGCTCGCAGGACAGCGGACGAGAGTGCTCTGAGCTTCAGACCTGTTAACCAATAGATAACATTTCGCGAGGTATCTCACCGGCGGATCTGCCGGTGAGGCCAGACTTTCCCCTGAGGAAAGATGGTGATTTCGTGGTAAGTTTATTATCATCAGTTGATTGGAACTGATTCTGCGAATTTCCTCAAAGTTAAAAATATAGGGGGGAGGGGGTGGGGGTATTTATTTTCTGGTTAACAGGATCGATTCGTCCGACGCTCCCCGGGGGCTTGACACTCAGGCGCCTTAACTTGACGCCCTGATCGGGAACTCGACATAGAGTATCCGGCTTTGAATTATAGCAGGCCATATCAATATTTAGGCTCCGGCATGGCGCAGACGAAAAGCAACCGCGGATCCCTCGACTGCGCGGGTGCAAAAAACTGCACCTGCTTCGCTCGGGGAGACAGCTTCGTGACGAGGGATGACAGTCGTCGGGTGGCTGACTCTCTTCACTTGCGGGGAGAGATGACGTAGATGAGGCCGAGGTAGTCGTCGCTGAGAAGGAAGCTGTCGGGGCCGATTTGAATCAGGCCGCAGGGACGCCCGTGCACGACTGCGCGGCCTTCTTTCCGTGTGAGAAATCCGGTGATGAAGTCGCGCGGGGTCCGGTCTGAGGGAGTGAACCGGACGACGCGATAACCGCTGCCGATGCGGGGGTGGCTCGCGCCGTGAAGAGCGACGAGGAAGGTGTTGGGGAGAGACTTGTTGTCCGAGCCGAACCATGCGAAACCGAGCGGCGAGCTGTGAGCGGTGAAGGTTGTCCAGGCCGGCGGCACGCTTTCGCAGGATGCAAGCGGAAGAGGAACGTGGCCGAGAGAGGCGTTGGGATCGGCGCCAAGAGCATGGCCTCCGCCCGCGGCGAGATTGGTTCCGGCGGCCGCAACGCCGTGCTGGCGGCCGTAAACAGAGTCGTCCGCTGAAGAGGATGGGGTCAGCTCGATCGGATTGACGTCGTTAAGAGCGGGAAGCGAGACATTGTCGTGGACCGGTTTGCCTCCGGCGAAGTAACAGGCCGGCCAGCCATAGTTGGGCGGGGCGCCGGGTGCGGGATCGACCTGGAAGAACGTGTCCTCAGGAAGGTGGTCGCCGAGATGGTCTGCGCCCATGTTCGTGGCAAAGAGCTCGCCGTTGAGTTCGGGGACCGCGTGCAGATCGACGGCGTTGCGCATGCCGTGGGCGATTATTTTCGGGTTGCGGCCGTCGGGGTCCATGCTGACGACTGCGGCCCGCATGACCTCGCGCTCCTGGCAGTAGTTGCAGGATGAGCCGGCGGCCACGAATACGCGCGGGGCCCCGTTCGCCTCCCCAACGGCGACGGTCCGCGTGAGGTGCCAGCCGCCGTATTTATAGCTGAGGCCGTAGTCGGGAAAATGGAGGAGCGTTTCGGGCGGGGACGCAGGCGCATTGTCGCCGGGATTGTATTTGTAGCGGATGAGGCGGTCGGTGAGGGGGATGTAGATCCAGCTCTGCCGCGTGGCGGGGTCCGTCCAGAAGGCGATGTTGTTCGGGTTTCGAAGATGGTCGAGGTAATGGGTGACGCGCGTGAAGTGACTGGCGCCGGGGTCCCATCCTTCGAGGATCATGACGGAGCCGAGATGATTGTCCGAGAGATCGTGCATGCCGGTGACGAAGATGCGGTGGTCGGGCGAGAACGCGAAGAAGCGAACACGGCGAAGGCCAGTGGCGGCGATGTGGATGTCGAAGGCATCCGGCAACGTGAGCGTGATGGATTTTCCGGAGGAGTACTTGAGTGTGCGCGGCGTCTGCGCGACACTCGCGGATAGAGCGAGGGCGGGGATCAGCAGGAGTGCAAAACGGAGAGCTGAGGAGCGCATGCTTTGATGTAGCTTAACCGGTTTGGCGATTCAGGCGGAGGCGTGCCATGGGGACGCTTCCCGTTTTCCATTTCGAAACTTTTCTTCCCGGGCTTCCTTTTCCGGAAATATCCACATTCCCCACATCAATCCTTTGTTGCCCTGATTTCCACATTAGCGGAAGGTGGATGAGTGCCGCTGACATTAGCAGCCGCTAACGGAAGTGGATTGGAAGTGGGCAATCTACTGCATTGATTTGCTCACACGGATGAGGAAGGTCTGATATGAGGGTGCTGATTGCGGAAGACGACCGGGCGCTGGGATTGTTTCTGACGCGGGGCCTGGAAGCTGACGGACACCGGGTAAGGATTACGACGGATGGGGCAGCGGCGGTGCAGGCATTCCGGGAAGACATGCCTGACCTGACGATTCTCGACCTGAACCTGCCGCTGAAAGACGGCGAGCAGGCGCTCGAGGAGATTCGCGCGCTGGAGATGGATTTGCCGGTACTGGTGCTGACGGCGCGGCAGGAAGTGGAGACGCGCGTGCGGTGCCTGGACCGCGGCGCAGACGACTTGATGACGAAGCCGTTCAGCCTGCACGAGCTGCGCGCGCGGTGCCGGGCGCTGCTGAGGAGAAAGCGCGAGGCGCGCCTGATGCTGCGCGCCGGCGACCTGGAACTCGATCGCATGGAGCACACGGCGCGTCGCAACGGCGAGGCGATTTCGCTCACCAACAAGGAATTCGCGCTGCTGGAGCACCTGATGCTGAGCCGCGGCCAATGCGTGTCGCGCGTGGAGCTGCTTGACTCGGTGTGGAGGATGGAGCCGGCGCAGACGACCAACATTGTGGACGTGTATGTGAACTACCTGCGGCGGAAACTGAAGGACCCGGCTCCCGGACATTTGATTCGCACGGTGCGCGGGCAGGGATACGTGGTGCCTTCGGATGCCGAACTATCGGTGGGCGTAGCAGCGATTTCGCAGGCGCGGCCTGGGATGGAGAATCTGCCGATCGAGATTCGCCACTGACGCCGAGGCACTCCTGATTCATTGCCGACCGAGGCTCGTCGTTAACCGAGACCCTGGTCACCCGTCATACCGGATTCATTCGCTTTTCAAGTTCCATCGAGGAGAACATCAGTGGCTACGTTACCGGTTTCCAGTTTGGCTTCCAGCGCTTCCCCCCGGGTTCGCCCGCGCACTGCGATCCTCGCGAGTCCCGACCGGAGCTTCAGGCAACGGCTGCAGCAGACCCTGACGGGGCTGCGCTGGCAGGTTCGTGAGGCCGAGAGCGGAGCGGAGGCCTGGGCCGAGGCGGAGAAGTCTGTTCCCGAGGCGATCATTATGGATTCGTGGCTGCCCGATCTCGACCTGAGCGAATTCCTCAAGGATTTTCGCGGCTCGTTTCCCAAGACGGACGTGGTGCTGACCGAAGGCGGGCATGCGCAGGACGGGCCGAAGAGCCCTCACCGGCAGGAGCTTCTGTATGCGCTGCGGCAGAGCCAGGACACCGACACCGCGGCGTGGAATACGGCCTGCGATATGGGAGAGGGAACTCTGTTCCCGATGGGCACGGATGGCCGGAAGCCGCCGGCGAGGGTGCATCCGGAGCCGCAGACCTTTTCGACGGAAATGGATTCGGAGCCTGAATCGAACGGGTTCAAGCTTGTAACGGCCGGGCTCGCGACGGCGGGGAGTGTAACGGCAGGGATGGTGACCGCGCCCGCGCAGCTGCCGCGCCAGGAGAGTGCGCCGGCGGTGGAGCGTTTGCCGGAACTGATCGGGAACGCGACGTGCATGCTCGAGATCAGCCGGCGGATCCGGCTGGTTGCGCCGCGGTCGACGCCGGTGCTGATCGAAGGGCCGACGGGGTCGGGCAAGGAGCTTGTGGCCGAGGCGCTTCACCGGTTGTCGACGCGCAACCGCAAGCCGTTTGTGGCGCTCAACTGCGCGGCGATTCCCGAGGCGCTGCTGGAGGCGGAGCTCTTTGGGCACACGCGCGGGGCGTTTACGGGCGCGGTGCAGGGGCGCATGGGGAGGATCGAGGCTGCCGACGGCGGAACGCTGTTTCTGGATGAGATCGGGGAATTGCCGCTGAGCCTGCAATCGAAGCTGCTGCGTTTTGTGGAGTGCGGGGAACTGCAGCGCGTGGGCGACAACGAGACGGTGAAGGTAGACGTGCGGATTATCGCGGCGACGCACCAGCCGCTGGCAAGGCATGCGCAGGAGAAGGCGTTCCGGTCGGATCTTTATTACCGGCTGGCGGTGTTCCTGATTCGCACGCCGGCGCTCGCGGAGCACATCGAGGATCTGCCGCAGCTTGTGCGCCACTTTCTGGACCTGATGGGGAAAAAGGAACCGGTGAAACAGATCGACGCGACGGCGATGGAGAAGCTGAGGCAGCACTCGTGGCCGGGCAACGTGCGCGAGCTGGAGCACGTGCTGGAGCGCGCGGCAATCCTGGCGGGGGACGCGGCGATCATCTCCGGCGATGAGATCGACTTTGGCCTGGCAGTGAACTGAGGAGGACGCAATGCAGATCGAGACATTGACGAGCGATCAATTGGAGCGGTACCTGGACCTGGCTCAGAGCCAGAACAGGCTGACGGCGGAGAACATGGCAAACGTGGACACGCCGGGGTACCGCACGCTGGGGATGGATTTCGAGTCGGAGATGAAGGGTGCTTTGAATGCCGCGGCGGCCGGGGAGAGCGCGCAACCAGTGCATGTCAGGTTCGAGGACGGACTGGTTGCGCGCCCCGACGGTAATAACGTGTCGATGGATCACGAGAGCCTGCAGCTGGCGGAGGAGCAGTTGAAATTTCGCACGGGCGTGACGCTGCTCAAGCAGCAGTACCAGATGACGCTGGACGCGATCCACGTGGATGGCGGCAAGTAGGCAGGCGCCCGGAGCGCGCAAAGGAGAAGTGATGAACCTGTTCGGATTGATGGAGACCTCGGGGAGCGCGATGCAGGCGGAGCGGATGCGCGCCGAAGTGGTTGCGGCCAACATGGCCAACGCCGAGACGACGCGGACGGAGTCGGGCGGGCCGTACAAGCGGCAGCATGTGATCTTCGCGTCGAACCAGATGGATGGAGTGGGAAGCGGGACGTTTGCGGATTCGATGAGCCAGGCCGGGGCTGTGGGCGGTGCTGCCGGAGCAGGCTTGCCACTGCTGCCCCTGGGATCGCCGGACGGGCCAAGGCCGGCGGGCGGCGTACATATTGCGGGGGTGGTGGAAGACCCCGCGGCACCGCTCAAGCGGTACGATCCCGGGCATCCCGATGCGGGGCCGGATGGGTACGTCTCGTATCCCGACATTAACCCTCTCACAGAGATGGTGGACCTTATGGGCGCAACCCGTGCATATGGACTGAATGGGTCGGCAGTGCAGGCGGAGAAGGGAATGTTTGCGTCGGCGCTGGAGATTGCAAAAAGCTAGGGATCAGGGACCAGGGATCAGGGAGCAGAAAGACAAGCTGCGGAGAGCTAGGGGGCGAAGATGACGAGTGCGATTCATGCAGTGGCGGCGCTGGGTTCGGCAACGGGCGCGACAGGAATGGGAATGGCGCCGGCGGCGAAGACCGCAGAGGCGGCGCCGTTTTCCGATCTGATGACGGATGCCGTAGGCGAGGTGAACCGCCTGGAGGGCGAGGCGAAGACGGCCGTGACCGGATTGATGACGGGGACGGGAGTCGACGTCCACACGGCGATGATTGCCACCCAGAAGGCGAGCATGGCATTTGAGCTGGCGCTCTCGGTGCGCAACAAGGCAGTGCAGGCATACCAGCAGGTAATGAGCATGCAGTTCTGAATCGCGCGCCGAAGGCGATGGATGGCGCGTGGATGCACCAAACGACAGTGACGGGCGAGAGCGAGTGACGGCAGGAAACGACGAGCATGGCTGCGGGATCACAATTGGAAATGAGCGCACCGGTATCTGCCGGAAAGATTCCCCTGAGCGGGGGAGCGAATGCACTGTGGACACGGGCACGGGTGCAGTGGGCGGGGATGCAGCCGCAGCAGCGCACGTGGGCGATCGTATCCGGCGCTTTGCTGGGCGCGCTGGCGGTGTTCCTGGTGTGGTATGCGTTCCGGCCTGACTGGCGCGTGCTGTATGCGGATCTCGATCCCGAAGATGCCCGACAGGTTGGACAGGAACTAACCGCGGCGCAGATTACGTACGACGTGACGGAGAACGGCGGAGCGATTCGCGTTCCGGCGGCGCAGCTGGACAAGGCGCGGCTGGCCACGGCTGCGAAGGGCGGCGTGAAGAGCGGAAGGCTGGGATTTGAGCTCTTCGACAAGCCCAACTGGGTGGGCTCGGAGTTCGACGAGCAGGTGAACTACCAGCGCGCGCTCGAGGGCGAACTGGAACACACGGTGGGGTCGCTCGGGGATGTGGAGTCGGCGCGGGTGCACCTGGTGATGGAGCACGACTCGCTGTTTCGCGAACAGGAGCGGCCGGCGAAGGCTTCGGTTGTGCTGAAGCTTCGGCATCGCTCGCTGGCGGACGGAGAGCCCGAGGCGATTCGCAACCTTGTGGCGTCGGCGGTGGATGGCTTGACGCCGGACCGCGTGGTGCTGGTGGATGCGGCGGGGCATGTGCCGCTGGGACCGAAGACGGCAGATGCGATGCGGCTGACTGCGGAGCAGACGCTCGAAGAGAAGCTTGTTTCTACGCTGGAGCCGGTTACGGGGACGGGCAACGTGCGCGCTTCGGTGACGCTGGACTACGAGGCCGCATCTTCTGATCAGACGCAGGAGATCTACGATCCAACCCAGTCTGCGACGCTGTCGATGCAGCGGACCGAGCAAGCGAGCGGGAGCCAGACGGTTCCGTCGGGCATTCCGGGGACAGCTTCGAATGCGCCGAATACGCAGGCGCTTCCGGTGTATCCGCGCGAGACTACGCCGCCGCAGACGGCGAAGACAGAGTCGGGGACGTACGGCGTTTCAAAGACTGTTCGCCACACATCGGAGAACCCGGGGCGCGTGCGTCGTTTGACCGCGGCCATTGTGGTGAATGACCGGCAGATGCAGGCGGCGGCGAGAAATCATCCGGCGGTGTGGCAGCCGCGCTCGGCCGACGAGTTGCGGAACCTGACGGCCCTGGCGCAGGCCGCGATCGGGTTCGATCCGCAGCGCGGAGACATGCTGACGGTGCAGGACCTGGCGTTCGACGACAATCGCGTTGCAACGCAGGTATCTCCCATAAGCCGGGTGCTCCGCGATGCGGAGAATTCTCCGGAGTTGATGAAGTACGCAGTGGTACTGCTGGGGATCGTGCTGGTGATGGCATTCGGCGTTCGACCCGCGATGAAGCGAGCAAGACCGGTGCCGCTGCTGGCGGAGCCTACGGAGGAGGGAACGAATGAACTCCTTGCGCAGGAACAGGGTGAGAAGGCGGCCCTGGCACCGCCTGAGCCTGCGGCGATCGATCCCGAGCGGCTGCGCATCCAGGAGATCTTTGAGCAGGTGACGGGCGAACTGAAAAGGCAGCCGGCACAGAGCTCGAAGCTGTTGCAGAGCTGGATTCACTCCGATTAAGACAGACCATTCACGGGACACAAAGAGTCAAGCCGGGCACGACGAACGGCGGCGAGGATACGAGCAAGGTGGCGGAAGCAGCGAGCAGCGGCGTGGTACAACGGCGGAAAATGCCTCCCATGAGTGGGCTGCGCAAGGCCGCAATCCTTTTGATCGCGGTGGGGGAGGATCTTGCGAAGGAGATCCTGCGCGCGTTGCCGGAGGTCGATGTGCAGCGCCTGACCGAAGAGCTTGCCGAAGTGCGCGGCATATCTCCCGAAGTTTCGGCAGAGGTGCTGGAAGAGTTCTGGAACCTGCTGGAAACGCAGAATTACATGGTGCACGGAGGGCTCGAGTTTGCAAGCCGCCTTCTTGTGGAGACATTCGGAAAAGAACGCGCCGATGACATGCTGCTCATGGTTCGCCGCTCGCAGCAGGAGTCGCAGGGGAACCTGGCCAAGCTGCAGCTGAGCGATCCGCAGCAACTTGGAAAGCTGCTCGATGCGGAGCATCCGCAGACGATTGCCCTAGTGCTTGCGCATCTCGACCCGCGGCGGGCGTCGCAGGTGCTCGACAACCTGAGCGAGGAGCACAAGGTAGTGAGCGTGCAGCGGCTCGCGGAGATGCGCCAGTTCTCGCCGGAGATGGCGCAGAAGGTGGCGCAGATTCTGCACCGGCGGCTTGAAAACGTGGGCGATACGGGGCGCAAGAGCTACTCCGGATTCCGCGCCGTTGCCGATCTGCTCAACCGGCTCCACGGCGATGACGCGAAGCACATTCTGGACACAATCGAGAATAACGAGCCGGAACTGGCGCTCAACATTCGCAACCTGATGTTCACGTTCGAAGACCTGGTGACGGTGCCAGCGGCGACGGTCCGCGAGATCGTTTCGAATGTGGACAAGCGGCAACTTGCCCTGGCGCTTCGCGGCGCAAACGACGAGCTGCGCGCGCAGGTGTTCAAGGCGATGAGCTCGCGCGCGGTCGAGATGCTGAAGGAAGACATGGAAGTGCTCGGGCCGGTGCGCACCCGCGAAGTGCAGCAGGCACAGCAGGAGATTCTGAACCTTGCGCGGCGCCTCGAAGGCGAAGGCAAAGTCATCCTCAAACTTGAGACCGGCGATGAGATGCTGGCCTGACCGCGAGCCGGACCGGGAGGAACAAGTGCAGTTGAGCGGGCATGAATGCGTCTCCGAGACGGCCGTGCAGGTTTACGAATACGCTGCGATACCGGAGAGTGATTTCGAAGCTGCCCTGCCGTGGGAAGCGATCGAGGTTGATACACAAGGGAATCCCATGGTGGCGGACGAACCGGTTGAGCTGGAGGAGCCGCAGGAGACCGGGGAGCCTGCCGCGGAAGTGGCAGCGCGCGACATTGAAGAGGAGGCGCGCCTGAACTTCGAGGCCGGGTGGGCCCAGGGAATTGAGGCGGGGAAAAAGACTGAGCGCGAGGCGATTGCCTCCGCCCGGGTTGCCGCAGATGCCGCTCGACTGGCAGAGGTGAAGGGAGCGGTTGCGCGGATGATGGAAAGCTTCGAGGAGGAGCGCGATCGCTACCTGCACGCTGTAGAGCGGGAAGCCGTGAAGCTGGCGATGGCGGTGGCAGCCCGCATTCTTCGACGCGAAGCGCAGATGGATCCGCTGATGCTGCTGGGAGCGGTGCGGGTGGCGCTGGGCCAGCTTTCGGATTCGACCGTGGTAAGACTGCGCGTACCGACGACGGATATGAAGCTGTGGTCGGAGGCGGTGGCGCTGCTCCCTGGCCGCAACCTGAAGCCCGATGTGTTGCCAGGCGAGGGCATGCGGCTGGGAGAGTGCGTGGTGGAGACCGACCTGGGCAAGGTGGACCTTGGCGTGCGCACGCAATTGGGCGAGATCGAGCGGGGTTTCTTCGACCGCGCGCCTGCGGCAGCCGAGTTGCAGAAGGCTGTGCTTGCGGAGTCGCTCGCGTGAACGGTGTGCTCGATGGATACTTTGCGCGGCTCAGCCGGCGGCAGCCGTGGAGATGGCAGGGAAAGGTGCTGCAGTCGGTTGGGCAGACGATCGAATCAGCCGGACCGCTGGCTTCGGTCGGCGAGAGTTGCGAAATCCTGGACCAGGATGGCCGCTCGCACCTTGCGGAAGTAGTCGGGTTTCGCGGGCCCAACGTGCTGTCGATGCCGATCGAGAGCACGGAAGGGATTCGCTTTGGCGATAGCGTGACGGGGCTGGGCACTCATCCTGAGATCGAGGTCGGGCCGGCACTGATGGGAAGGGTTCTAAATGCGCTGGGCGAGCCGATCGACGGAGGACGGCCCGCTAAGTGCGCTGCAGCGCTGCCGCTGGAGGGGCGCGTGCGGCCGCCGCTCGATCGCGTGCCAATCAAGACTCCTCTCGGAACAGGAATCCGGGTACTCGATGCGCTGCTTACCGTTGGACGCGGGCAGAGGGTCGGGATCTTCGGCGGATCGGGAGTGGGCAAGAGCACGCTGGTGGGCATGATGACGCGCAACACGGAGGCCGACGTCACCGTGGTTGGACTGGTGGGTGAGCGCGGCCGAGAGGTGGGCGAATTTCTGGAGACAGCGCTGGGCCACGAGGGACGCGCGCGCTCCGTTGTGGTGGTATCGACGTCGGATCAATCGCCGCTTCTGCGGCTGCGAGCGGCGCTGGCAGCCACGACGATTGCGGAGTTCTTTGCGGGCCAGGGAAAGCACGTGCTGCTGGTGCTCGATTCATTGACGCGCTTTGCGATGGCGGCGCGCGAGATCGGCCTGGCGGCGGGCGAGCCGCCTACGGCCAAGGGCTATACACCCTCGGTATTCACGCGATTGGCGAAGCTGGTGGAGCGGTCAGGGCAGTTTCAATCGGGATCGATTACGGCATTTTATTCGGTGCTGATGGAGGGCGACGACCAGCAGGATCCGCTGGTGGATGCCGTTCGATCACTGCTGGATGGACACGTGGTGCTTTCGCGCGCGCTTGCTTCGGAGGGCTGGTATCCGCCGGTGGCGGTGCTGGATTCGATAAGCCGGCTGATGCCCGCCGTTGCGGGTGCGGCGCACCGCGAACAGGCGTCGCTGATGCGCCGGCTGATGGCGATCTATGCGCGTTCAGAGGACCTGGTGCGGATCGGCGCGTACAAGGCGGGAGCCGATCCTGAACTGGACCGCGCGCTGAGAGCGCGCAACGCATTGCGCGCGTTTTTGACTCAAAGCGCGGATGAGCAGGTTCGCTTTGGGGATACGCTGAAACGGCTTGCGGGACTGGCGGCGGAGGTTTAGGCCATGCCAGTTTCGGGAGCGATCCGGCGGTTGTTGCGCATGCGGGGTTCAATTGAGGAACAGCATCGGACGGAGCTGGAACTCGCTGTGGGAGAGCTGCTCCGCCTGGAGCACGCGCTGGATGCCTCGCGCGAGAGTATTCGCGCGGGAAGGAAGACGGTTGCGGCGAGCGCGCGCAGCGGCGATGTCGTGGACCGGATTGCAGGCCTCGTGAATGAGGGAGCGGCGCAGCGGCGCGCGGAGACTCTGGTCACGCGCATTGGCGCGGCCGAGTCGGAGGCCGAGCGCAGAAGGCTGCAGTACCTTGAGAAGCGGATCGAGCGGCGGCAGGCGGAGACGCTGATTCGCGAGACGGAAGCGCGGGATGCGCTCGAGGCCGGCCGCCGCGAGCAGCAGCACCTGGACGACTGGTTTGGATCGCGAGGCCGGGACAGAGGCCGTTCAGAGAGACCAGGTGCCGAGCACGCTGAATCGAATCGCAGCGATGGCGCAGAAGTTTAGATTAGAGAGCTCGAAGGCTGGGACTGTGATCCTGAACCGGAACGGCGATTCCTTTCCTGACAACTCTCTAACCGCCTCTCAAAAGAGTTTGGCCCTTCATCTGCTTTTTCTCTCTGCGTGAATTTAGCCGCACTTATCGAGCTTGGGGCAGGGACGGAGCACTCGTCGGAGCTCCGTGGACCGGCGAAACCGGCGCATGGCCACACCGCGCGCTCTGCCACACCTTTGAGCCCGACTGCCGGCAATGGAGTCAGTTTCCAGGCCGGCTGGCGCGCGATGCTGGGATCTCTTCAGGCAGCCCATGACGAATCCGCTCCGGAGGACATTTCCGAGCTGGATCAGAATGAGATCCCAGAAAAGCTGGATGCTCAAGTTTTGCCGGAGAACGCGAAGACAAAGCAGATCGGAGCGCAGGTTGGCGCGAGAGTAGCTTTCGCGGGGAGACCGGTTCGCGGCGTTCGGGCAGCGGATTCGTTTGCAGCTTCTAAGGAGCTCAATACTTCTCAGACCGTCGCGGGATTGTCCTCGGAGAAAACAGTCCAGCGCGGAAGCGAGCGTGAGAGCAGTCCGATTCAATCATCGTCGTTTCGCGCTTCGAACAGCGGCCAGAGAACTGCGACCTCTGCCCACGGAATCGTCAGCGATTTGCAAACTACGCAATGGGCAGTGGCAGCGCCGGTGGCGGCTGCGTCACCTGCTGAATTTCCGAAAGCGATAGAACAGGCGACGAAAGATGCTTCTTCGGGCGAGCGATCTCATGCGATCGAGCCGCATTCTCGCGGACTAGCGCATGCAGATGCTGTGAGCAAATTTGTGGGTCTGAGCAAGGGAAGCGTGAGCGGACAGCCTCAAGAACAATCAGAGGGAGCGAACGAGATTCGGCCCGCGCAAACGGATTCCAAGGAGAGCGCCCAGAGCAGCGGATCAGCGGCAGCTCCAGTTATGCGCGACGAGCAAACGCCATTGGCTCGCATTGCGCCGGAGCCTGGACAGGCGAATCATGGCGGCGCGGCATACCTTCGCGCTACTTCGGTTGTAAATGATGGAGTGCTGCAGGTTTCAGCGGACCGGACCGATGGTGGAAGACGCGAGCTCATCGCGAGTGCCGCGGTGGATGACAGGGCCGGGAAGGGCGGATCGCGGCTGGAGACGAAGCTTGAGGCGGCGGGACGTGCCTCTGCGTCAGTGCCAGAGCGAATGAACGTGCCGGAAGCGATTGCGCCGAGGCTGGATGTGTCATCGCCAATTCACGGTGCGCCGGCCAGCCAGATGCTGCGATCGCCCGATGCTTCGCATGGTCCCGCGCTGGGCGGTGCGAGCGATACGTTTGCGGCGCTGGATTCAGGGGCGCCCGCGACGACTTGGATTCATGCAAGCGCGCGCCACGCTGAGGCGGGATATCTTGATCCGGCGCTGGGCTGGGTGGGTGTCCGCGCTGAGACGGCCGGCAACATGTTGCACGCATCGATCGTGCCGAATTCCCCGGAGGCGGCGCAGGCGCTGGGCGGGCATCTGGCCGGGTTGAGCACATTTCTCGCGGAGCATCACGGGCAGGCTGCCAGCTTTACGCTGGCATCGCCTGAGAACGGGCAAAACGGCGGCACACCGGGGCAGCAGATGTCAGGGCAGGAACAGCATTCATCGCGAAACGATGCTTCGCCGAATTCCGGCGGGGAAGGCGTGAGCGCGGGAGTAGCAAAGCGGGCTTCACACGAGGGGTTGACGGCGCAGGCCGATGTTGCGCGGCCCGATGGGTGGAGCGGAGGACACATCTCAGTGATCGCGTAAGGGCAGGAACGCCGGCTCTGCGTACAACAAGGAAGGGGAGTTAAAACATGGCTACCACGGGAATCTGGAACCACGCCGCGGCGAGCATCTCGCTGGCCAAAGCGCATCCCATGGACGGAAGTGCGGGAACCGGCGGCGGCACGGGAACATCCACGGGCGGTGCCAACATTGGAGCGAATGATTTTCTCACTCTGCTGGTGACGGAGATGCAGAACCAGGATCCCACGGCGACCACGGATCCCAACGAGTACATCAATCAGCTGGTGAATGTGAACAGCCTGGAGCAGCTGATCCAGATCAATCAAACGCTGTCGACGGCAACGGGTGCCGGTCCGGGGGGCGCGGGAGCGGCGGTGCCGGCGGCAAGAAATGCGACGGGGCCTGTGGCTGACCCGGCTGCTCAGGTGGGCACGACAAGTGGCACGACAGGTGGCGCGCGCGCCAATTCGGCAGTTGCGGCACTCGCTGATTCGCCTGTGCCGGTGACGATGGGAAACATTGGCTTGCCGCAGACGACGCCGTCTGCGCTGGGAGTTGCTCAGGCACTGGGCTCGGGCATTCGGCGCCACTGATGTTCTGGCGTGAAACCAAACATTTTTGACAGAAGATTCTTGAGTGCACAAAAGAGGAGACATTCGATGGCAAGCTTTTTCATTCCGCTAACCGGGCTTAACGCAGACTCGACGGCCCTCAACACGATCGCGAACAACCTGGCGAACATGAACACGGTCGGATACAAGGCGCAGTCGGTGAATTTTGCCGATCTCTTTCACCAGCAGATTGGCGCAACGGGATCGGACGATCCTATCCAGGTGGGAGCGGGCACGAAGGTCGCGTCCATTTCCACGGATTATTCAAATGGCACGGACAATTCGACGGGCGTGAACACGGATGTGGCGCTGCAGGGTAATGGGTTCTTCGTGGTTTCGAACGGGAACAGCCAGTACCTGACGCGGTCGGGCGATTTTTCGACTGATTCGAAGGGAAACCTGATTACTGCAAATGGGTTGAACGTGATGGGCTATCCGGCGGTGAATGGGGTGGTGAACACCAACGCGCCGCTTGCGCCAATCAACATTCCGGAGGGGGCAATCCTTTCGCCTCAGGCGACGTCGAACTTCAACATGACGGCGAACCTGAATTCGGCAGGAACGAACCAGACGTTTCCCGCGACGCTTGATGTGTACGACAGCCTGGGCACGATGCATGTTGCGACGGTGACGTACACGCAGACCGGCGTGAATACGTGGAACTACTCGATCGCGATGCCCAATGCGGACTTCACGAGCGGAACCTGCGTTCCGGTGACGGGATCGATGGCGTTCGACGCGAACGGAAACCTGTCGCAGGTGAATGGAACACCGGTGGGGACGGGGGTCGGTCAGGTGTCGTCGATCAACGTAGCGTTCAATGGGCTCGCCGACCAGTCGAATAACCTCAACATGAAGTGGAACCTGATGGGGCCGGCAGGACTGCCGACGATCAGCCAGGTGGATGCGACTTCGGCGGTTTCAGCTACGAACCAGAACGGTTTTGCGAGCGGTCAGTACCAGGACTTTACGATCGGGTCGGATGGAACGGTGACGGTGACGTATTCCAATGAGCAGAAGCTGAACGTGGGCCAGATTGCGGTTGGCAACGTCACGAATCTGCAAGGGCTGAAGATGATGGGCGACGGCGACTATGCGACGACGCTGGCCAGCGGAACGGCGACGATCGGCACCTCGGGCAGTGCGGGGCTGGGAACCATGCAGGATGGGGCGCTCGAGGGATCGAACGTGAACATCTCCAAGGAGTTCTCGGACCTAATCATTGCGCAGAGA
>DATFRB010000013.1:0-7832 GCA_035263625.1 Occallatibacter sp. | reverse complement strand
CAGAGCAGAGCTCACGCCCAGGCCCAACGCGGCCAGTGCGGCGAAGTTGCGGTTTTCCGTCGCGATTTCGCTGATCTGTTCTGAGCTGATCAGCGTGCTCACCACGTTCGAGTCCGTCTGCACGGTCAGTGCGTCGGCTTCCACTGTAACGGTTTGGTTCTCTGCGCCCACCGTGAGCTTGACGTCGCTGCGGAACGTCATCGAAACGTTGACGACGATACCATCTTGCTCGTACGCCTGGAAGCCCTTGGCGGAGACCTTCAGGTTGTAAGTGCCGGGGTTAAGGCCGTTGATGTCGTAGAGCCCCGTCGCTCCGCTCTCCGTCGTATTGGTGAACCCGGTGGCAGGGTTCGAAAGTGTAATCTTCGCTCCCGCGACCACCGCTCCAGTCTGGTCTGTGACGATGCCATTTAGCTCCGAGTTGGCTTGCGCATATAAACCGGCGCAGGCCAGAACAAAGAGCAACGGCAACAGGAAATACCTGTGCTTCGTTTGTCTCATGTGACCTTCCTTTGAAACTACTTCTGTGATTCCGCAACCGCCGCGCGCATCCTGCTCGCCGTTGGTCCTGGCTGGCGAACTGTATCCGTGCCTCTGCGCTTGCTTAACCGCTGCGGACCCCGTCTTCGATTCGGCTCCGCGACTTATGTTGTTGTCGCGGACTTGCTGCCGTTCGCGGGTTTGTCTCCTTGTCATTTCCGCCGCGCACTCCTCTAAATCCGGCGGACCATGTTAGTGATCGCGAAGCTTGTCCGGATTCACCCGCCGATCGGGGCCGGATTCTTCGTCGACACTCCTACTTCTTCATTCGCATCCGATTTATTCGCACCCGATCGCATCCGGCCTCCGCCCGGCCACTGCGGACTCCTCGGATCTAACCTTTTCCGAAGGCGGTGCCGCGGCCCCAGGCGTTGGTCATCTCATCGCATCGGATGGGCAAGGGAATTGTCTCCGACAACAGACACAAACCCACCCCGCTGTGAGCAACGCAATCATCCCATCACGCATGATTTGTAGGCATCTAGCAGAACTACTAGTAGCTACCTCTAGTAGTGGAAACTCCGCTTCCTTTATGTATCGATTTACGACTGAAGATACGCCCGGCGGCGTCAATCGCGTCCGGTGCTCTCATCTCATCCTTGCGATGTCTCGCAATCCCCGCGCCGCCGCCTCCAGAAACGTCTCCGTGCTGACGCCCTCCGGCTGATCCAACCCCGACTTCGCGCGGATCGCCGCTGCCATCCGTGCCGCCAGGCTCTCGCGCACCGTCATCGGCATGTCCAGCCGCCGGGCGAAGAATCCCTCCAGCACTTCCAGGTCCGCAGGAGTCAGCTTCGCAATTCCGGCCGCCGGCAGGGTCACCTGCGCATGAGCCTCGGGTCGCGGTTCAGGCTGCGGGAAAACGGCCGCCGTGATCGTGCGCGAACCGGACAATCCCCACAACGGCGACTCCTGTTCGCGGTCCAGCACGACCAGCGTGCCCGCCGCAAGGTCCCCAAGCCGTTGATGCTGCTTGGTCAGGAACATCGTCACCACTCCCACCGCATAGGGGCCCGGAAACTGGTCGATGAAGCGCACCAGGTTCCGCGCCATCGATTCGAACAGTCCGATCGGCCTCCCCGATCTCTGGATCACCCGGATCTTCGCCACCTTTTTGCCCGGGGTCCGCCCGTTCCAGAATGCCTCGAACAGCGTAAAGTAGCCCCAATTGAAGAGGAACCCCAGGAAGAACATCAGCGCCATCGCCCACTGAAACGAAAGCTTGTTAAAAGCCGCAAGCGCCGGCGCCAGAATGACAAGGATCAGTCCCGCCACGAACAGTCCCGCCCCCATCAGGAGGTTATCCACCACCAGCGCAATGAACCGGCTGCCGATCCCGGCCAGCGGCATCTCGATCGCCACCAGTTCCGGTGTGTCGATGCTAAGCTGATCAGAACCCGCGCTCATGGCTCCCGTCCTCTCCAATCAGTGGCTTGCGAAGCGCCGCCCCTTGTGGGACCGCCTTCAGGCTCTCCTCGCCGAGGCCGGCTCGTCCGGCCTGCACGGCCTTTCCCGTGCCGAATTGCAGGAGCTCGCGCTCCTCTACCGCCAGGTCGCCGCCGACCTCTCCGTCCTGCGCCACGATGACACGGCGCGTACATACGCCGCGCACGTCAATCAACTCCTGGCCCGCGCCCACCATATCATCTATTCTCGCCGCAAGACGAGCCTGCTCACGCTCTTCCGCTTCCTCCGCGACGAGTACCCGCGCATCTTCCAGCGCAACCTCCCCTGGGTAGCGGCCTCCGTCGTCATCACCGTCGCCTGCGGCATCCTCGGCGTTGTTCTCACCAACACGCGTCCCGAGTTCATGCGCCACTTCGTCGGCCCCGGCATGATCGCCACCATGGAGCGTCACGAAATGTGGACCCACTCGATCGTCGGCGTCGCGCCGCTTGCCACCAGCTTCATCATGACCAACAACCTCTCCGTCAGCTTCATCACCTTCGCTGGCGGAATGACGTTCGGCATCTACACGCTCTTCATGCTCTTTGTAAATGGCATGCAACTCGGCGTCATCGGCGCTGCCTGCCACCACTACGGCATGTCCGTTTCGCTGTGGAGCTTTGTCGCGGCCCACGGCTCGCTCGAATTGCCCTCGATTCTCATCGCCGGCGCCGCGGGCCTCCGCCTGGGCCACGCCATGCTCTTTCCTTCCGGCTATCACTGGAAAGACTCCGTCGCCCGCGGCGGCATCGAAGCCACGCGCCTCGTCTCCGGCATCATCCCTCTGCTCGTCATCGCCGGCTGCCTCGAAGGCTTCTTCTCGCCCTCGCAAGCCCCCGTGTGGCTCAAATTCACCGTCGGCGCACTACTCTTCACACTGCTGAACCTCTGGCTCTTCCGGTCGGCGAAGTCTCTCGAACAAGGCGCAGAACCAAGGTCCTTGATGGATTGATTGAAACGCCTAGAGGAATGGATTGACGCGTGGAGGCGCTTCAACAAGCCGTGGCTCGGCCCATGAATGGGAAACTGATGGCTGTTCCGCTTCGCAGTCATCATGCCGTGTGACCTTGTCTTCCGCCATCAAGAAGACTCGTCCGGGAACAGCACAGCTATCGCCCTCATCGGCAGCAAAAGCTGCCCGGGGGGATAGAGCATCGGGATGAACGAGTATTTCTGATAAAACGCGCGTGCATGTGGCTTGGCATCCACAATCAGTGCCCATGATGCGATGGTTGCGGATGCATGAAGTGCCGTGCGCAATGCGTGCAGAAGCAAATACTCGCCCCATCCGCGCCCCTGGGCCGGTTGGCCAATCGCCATTCGTCCAAGCAGAGTCGCGGGTACCGAATTTCGCGGGAGCTTTTTGGAAAGATCATCCGAAATCCCCGTTGGTTCAACGAGGGTTGATGAAAGGGTGTAGTAACCTCCAATTGCCCTGCCATCGAAGGTAAGCACATAAACTGCCGCGAGTTTTCGCCTTGCATCCTGACCCGCTTGCTGCTGAAGATAGCGATCAAGGTCCGCGTTGCCGCAATGAAAGCTCGCCCGGTCATGATTGCTGTTCAGGCGTTCGACGTTCGCTTCGCCCGCGTCAAGTTTTCGCATTACTTCTGGCTCGTTAGTTCCCTGAAGCGGCGCGCCGCCGCTTTCAACCGCTTCCCAGGCTCGGGCGGATTCAACAACGATTCAATAAAGATCCTGGAATTGCGCTCGCTTAGCCTCAATGTCGCATGCTGCTCAATCGTCCGGATCGCCGCCTCATCCGCATGTTGCACAATGAAGTCAGACACCGACAGCCCCTTGATTTGAGCTGCACGCTCGATGCGCTTCTTCTGCTCCGGCAACAGGCGAGCTTCCGTTCGTTCTGTGCGTAATGCCTGACCCATCGAACACCTCGCTCCTGTCCGGTAGTTTACCGTACACGTCGATTTTACACCTGATCCCACCGCGCATTCAGCGGAAGTGCCTACTATGCCCCGCCCGGTACTGCAAATACCCAATCCCCACCCGCATGTTGTGCATCACCGGGCCAGGCACCGTGATCGCCAGGCTCACCCCCAGAATCGCGTGCGTCAGCATCAGCGTGTAAACATTCCTGCAGCGCAGAAATACTAAGCACGCCACTACGCCCCAGATCAGCGTCACCGTCGTAAGCAGCGGATTCGGCAGATGCGCCGCCGCGAAGATCCCTGCCGCCGCCAGCGCTGCCAGTTCCCGCCTCGTAATCAGTCGCAGAAACCGGAAAAGAAAATATCCCTGCAGCAGATATTGCTGCACGAACGACCACACGATGTACCCGCCCCACGCCAGCACCCAGCCCATCGCGCTGTGCGGAATGCGAAGCGTGTGAAGGCGGATCGCAACGATCACAGCGCAGGCGGAAAGCACGCAGGCGACGCCCACCACCCACAGCGAAGCGACAAACCCGCCCCGACGGAATCCCATCGCCGCCCAACCCGGAAACGACCACCACGACGACGCTACAATCCACGCCAGCGCAGCCCACCACAGCCACGCCTGTTGCGGTCTCGGCGTCCAGATCGTCGCCACGATCAGCCCGTAGCCCACCGCAAGCTCCAGCCACACGCGCCGCCTGCCGCCTGCGTCGGCCCTCTCGATTTTCCCCTCAGAAACCTGCGCGCGTTCCGCCATGCCCCGAGTCACCCTCAAGTCCCGCGCAATCCCTTACTCCACAGTGATCGACTCGATCACCGGCATAGCGTCACGATCCGGCAGCAAACTCACCGCATTCCCGCCATCGGCGCGGTCGAGCAGCGCCTGCACCGTCACCTCGCCGGCCGCGACGCCCGTCGGCGGAAACGCCACCGCCGTCTCGTGCCGATCATTCACCCGCAGCACCGCAAACCGCGCCGTTTTATCCGGATTCCGGTAAGTAATCCCAACCCGCGCCCATCCGCCCGCCGAGGCCACATGCGAAAAATCCTTCGCGCACCCCCGGCAAACCTCCGGATGATTCGCCGCGCTCTTCACCGCCGCGTCCGGCAAATACTTTGTTCCCGCACCCTCCGCACCCGCTACGCGCACCATCTCAGCGCTTCCCGCAGGCACCTTCACGTCATACGACCCGTAGCTCTGAAGTTCCTCGCCCGTCCACAAGTCCTTCACCTTCGCCTGCGACGCGGGATCCAGACCCAGGTCCTTCCATTGCACCGTGATCTCCGCGGCATCGCCCGCCCGGTTCAGCAGCAGCACCGCGCGCGTACCGGGTTTCGCCAGCGCCTTCGACCACACCTCCAGCCCCTTCGCCGGCTCGGCCACCTTCACCGCCTGCAATCCCAGCGCATCCTGGTCGATTGCCACCACATCCGCCCTGGTCAGGATCTCCAGCGTCGTCGGCGTCAACTTCGTCAGGTCCGCGCCCACAAGCAGAGGCGCGCCCGACATCGCCCACAAGCACATGTGCGCCCAGTTCTGAACGTCCGTCATTCCCGGCATGCCCACCACCATCATGTCCGGGTCGTTATAGAACCCCGTGTGCTCCGCCTCGGGATGAACCCCCTGGTCGAAGTTCGCCAGCATCTTTTCGAAGCTCGCTTTGCGGTCTGCGTGCGGCCCGCCCGCCACGATCGGGTCCACAATATCTCCGCTCGTACGCCACACATCCGCCGCCGCGCCTCCCACATGTGGAGCCCACGTCCAGGGGCTCTGCTTGCCCCATTCACACAGCGACACGTACAACGAATGTCCCGCAATCTTCTCCGCCCGCGCAATCGCCCGCGCAATCGCCGCATACTGCACCGCCGGGTCAAGATTCTCCTTGTCTCCTCCGCACCAGTCCACCTTCACATAATCGAAGCCCCACTTCGCGAACTGGAGAAAGTCCTGCTCGTAGTGCCCTTCGCTGCCCGCGCCGTTTATCTTCGGCCCAATGTCCGGATACATGCTGCATCCATCCCTGCCCGCATCCGTATAGATCCCGGCCTTCAGCCCCAGTCCGTGAATAAACCGCACAATGTTGCTCATGTCGCCGGGCTTGTCCGTCGCGGCAATCGCCGGCCAGGCATTCGCGTCCACCACGATGTTTCCGTCCGCGTCGCGCTGCCCCAGCCACCAGCCCTCGTCGATGTTGATGTACTGGTATCCGGCCTTCTTCATTCCGTTCGCGGCCATGGCCTTCGCCTGGTCCATCACGACGCTCGAGTTCACCGTGTTGGAGAAGCTGTTCCACGACGACCACCCCATCGGCGGTCCCGGCACAGGAATCATGCGCGCGCCCGTCTGCCCGCCCGCGCTTGTACTCGCGAGCAGAATGGGCGTCGTAACCAAAGCAATCTGGGCAGCCCTGAATCTACGTCCCCTGTTCCGCGGCATCTCCTCACACTTTCAGGAAGATTTTTTTTCGGTACAGGACCCACACCGGTATAAAGCAAAATGCCGTGAACGAAACCGAGTACGCAAACGCCGCCCATCCCGCATAGGGAATATGAGCCAGACTATGCTTCACTCCGAAGCTCACCACGTTTCCGCTTCCACCCGAAGCGCTGTGAACCGGAATGTTATAGAGAATCCCCGGCACAAGCTCGCTGAACATGTACGCGGCAATCGCATTCGACCCGAACACGAGCCACACGTACGTCCATCCCTTGCGCCACCCCTTCACTTCCACCGCCCAGAACGCCAGTGTCAGCAGCAGCAGCGAGTAGCCTCCCGCCACCAGCACATACGAGCTCGTCCACATGTTCTTGTTCAGCGGGAACCAAGGCGACCAAAGATATCCGAGCCCCAGGCTGCAAGCGGCCGCAATCGCCAGCCCCGCAAACTTCTCGCGCACGCTCCGCCCGGTCCGCAGCCAGATCCCCGTCAGCGCGCCCATCAGCGCCGTCCCCATCGCCGGCAGGTTGCTCAGCAGCCCCTCCGGATCGCGCACGTTGTGATCCGGTGAATACAGGTACAGGTGATAAGGGAACAGGTGCTGATCGATCCACGACACAAGGTTCCGGTTCATATCCAGGAACGGAATATCGCGTCCCGGCATTCCCAATCCCGGCACCGGAACCCACCGCACAAGAATCCAATACCCCACCAGCGCAACCGCAAGCGCAGCCCACTTCGTCCACGCGCGCCGGTCGTACAGGTAGAACAGCCCCACCACCAGGTAGCAGATCGCGATCCTCTGCAGCACGCCGTAAAACCGCATGTGCTGGAGGTGAAAGAACGGAAAGCTGTTGACGATAATTCCGAGCAGGTACAGGATCACAGCCCGCACCGCAGTATGGCGCGCCAGCTCCGCCTTCGTCGCGCCCTTCGCCAGCCGCGACTCAAACGCAAGCACCACCGACACGCCCACAACAAACACGAATGTCGGAAACACAAGGTCCGTCGGCGTCAGCCCATTCCACTCCGCGTGATTCATGAAGTGCCACGACCCCGGCCCGCCATTGTTGTTCACCATGATCATGAACGCGATGGTGATGCCCCGCACCACGTCCAGCGACAGAAGCCGCTTCATCGGGCTCGAAGCAGAATTGGGATTGGTCAGTGTCTTCTCGGCAGTCGCAGCCACGCCCGTGTTGCTCATGCGCCATCTCCGTAGGATGAAAAGGGAATCAGTTCTATCGCCGAATCTAATGTCCCAACACCTTACGCGCACTATCCATCATTAGCAAGCCAGCGAGTTGGCAAGTCAGCGATCGGACCACGTCGCGCCGACTCGCTAACTTGCCGCACTGTAGGGCTGTGCCCCGTTCATCGTGGCCTCATCGCGATGAGCGGGCGGGACGCTAATTCGTTGACTTGCCGACTTGCTGTACTTCCCGTTGACTCGCTGAGTCGCCGACCTGCCGTCTTGCCGGCTTGCTCACCACAATCGACACCACGCTCGCCAG
>DATFRB010000012.1:0-2657 GCA_035263625.1 Occallatibacter sp. | reverse complement strand
TTGTCGGCCAGCATGCCGGCGTGCGTACTCGGATTGGGCCTGATCGTCGCGGCTTCGGCCTCCCAGGAGACTCCGTGACGGATCCCGCGAAAGCGGTCGCCTCCCGCGCGCATCAGCGCGTTCAAGACCGGCTCCACACGGCTGCCCAACATCATGTCCGCATGCCCCACGATGCCGGCAGCCACTCTGGTTTTGCCGAAGATGCCGCTGCTCGACATCGCCGCGACGCCATTGGCGAACTCCACCTCGCCGACGGGCCGCATTTCCTCCTGACCCCGGTCGCGGTACATCGAACTCGCCTCCATGTACACCGTCGCGACAATATTGTGACCGCTGCCGGTATCAGCCAGTAAGTCATCCAGCAAATACCGCCACCCCGGACGTTGCCACAAATGGTGATGTGGGTCGATGATTTTCAGCTCGGGTTCAAGAATCGGCTCCTTGCGCCGCGCAACCCAATCTAGGCGAGGCACGGGATTCCCCGGAGCGGCCTTCGTTTGTTGCGCGTCTTGCTGTGCGTACGCCTCTTGCACCCACGTGGCGGCCGCGCCACCGAGGAGGGCGGAAAAGTCGCGTCGATTCACTGGTCACCTCCATTCACGGATAGCCCACGGTCTCGAAGCAATCGGGAGCTTCTTCAATTTACCTCAGGCGGAGTTGGGTGCGGAAGGAGGATACCGCAGGGCAGAAAGCGCAGGGATGCCACTACATTAATGGTTCATAAGACTGCAGTTCGTGAACAGAGCCCTCTAGCTCGCGATCCGCAAGAGCTTCGCCGCATTCCCGCCCAAAATCGCACGCTTGTCCGCGTTGCTCAACCCCGGCGTGCTGAGCACGTGGTCTACGGGCGTGGTCGTCCAGGGAAACGGAAAATCGGTGCCGATCATGATATGGCTCGCGCCGCATACCGCCACCAAGTGTCGCAGCGCCTCGGGTGTGAAGACCAGCGAATCGACGTAAAGCTGTTCCCGGAAATACTCGCTGGGGCGCTTCTTGATGGGGCTGCAACCGGGGCCGGCCGAACAACCGTGATCGGAGCGATCGACGTAGGAGGCAAGATAACCGCCGCCATGCGCTCCGCAAATCTTGAGCCCCGGATAGCGGTCGAGCGTTCCGTCGAAAATCAGATGCGAGAAGAAGATGGTGGTTTCGAGAGGATTGCCGATCACGTTGTTCAACCTTCCGTTGCCTGCGAACCGCCTGTCCAATTCGGGAACGCCCGTGGGATTCCCGAACTGGAGGGGATGCATGAAAATCAGCACGCCCAGCTCCTCGGCTTTGGCCCAGAAGGGGTCGAACTTGCGATTGGACAGCTCATCACCGTTGACATGGCCGGCGATCGCCGCGCCACGCAGCCCCAGCTTCTTCACGCCTTCCTCCAACTGCTGCGCCGCCAGATCGGGGAACTGCAACGCCACGGAAGCGAACGCTGCGAACCTGTCCGGGTGCGCGGCGCACAGCTCGGCGAGCCCCTCATTCTGCATCTTGATCAACTGCGTGGCCACGTCGCGGTCGGCCTCGTACCAGAAAGGATTGATGCTGAGAGCTTCCATGTCGATCCCCTGGGCGTCCATGGCTTCGAGCCGCTGCTCCAGTGGGGTGTCTTGGCCGGACACGTCGCGGTTCAGTAGCTTTGCGGCCGCCGGCACGGCGAAGTGCGCGTGAATGTCGATCGTCTTCACCCGCTGGGCGCCCACCACCAACCTGCCGTCGCCGCGGCGCGCCAGACTTCTGCTCGGCGTTCAGCAGACTGCATCCAGTAAAGACCATTCCTGCGGCGGCGCCGCCCGCGTGTTTCAAAAATTGCCTGCGATTGGACATGGAGGCCTCCTCGGTGGAGTGTAGCAGAGCCCGTCGGGAACAACGGCACGCCTTGGTTGGCGTCGCCGCCGGTCAGCCGCTCGTCACGGTATCTTAGGCCTTCATGACTTCGACGCCCGCGACGTGGCTTGCCGTTCCGGAGCTGGAGGGGTGCGGCTGCGTCGCGTTATTTCATAGCGCCGTGGAATGGGCATGCGGGTTGAGTGAGGCTAGCTTGCTAAAGTTAATGCATCCTACACTCCCTGGACCGTTGTGCCCTCGCCGTGGATCTTCCCGGCTTTAATTGGGCTTCTTGCCTTCTCCTTCCTTTGAATTAAGCCGCTTGCTCGCAACCCGCTGCACTATCCGGTCCACAACCACGCTTGGGGCGCCGAGCTGCTTTTGAATGTCCCGGCCTAATTGCGTGGCGGCGGATTTCGTGGGCGGCTGGTCGTCCCAGAGTCGCGTCCGCTCACGCTCTACGGCCTTTTTAATCTGCCTTTGAGAATCGTCGGAGTCGTCACCTGCGGCCGTACTGAGCGCTTTCTGGAGTTCCGGATAGCAGGCTTCCATGATGTATTCTTCGGTGCTCTCGCCGATACCTGCAAGTTCAATCTGGCCGTCATCGCTGAGGCGGAAATCGAACATGCAATCGGACAAACGCGTGAGGGACGCCTGCTCAGCATTTCCCCACTCATGCGGAAAACCGAGCCGTCGGCAATCTCGGCGTTTGTGGCCCATGCATCGATTGGCACCTTGACCCACGTCGGCATCGGGACGGTCCGCACGCGCCTGTGCTTACCGACCAGATCTACAATGCGCCAGCGGCCATCACGCTGCTGAATATACTTCAAAGT
>DATFRB010000011.1:0-194752 GCA_035263625.1 Occallatibacter sp. | reverse complement strand
GCCCATCCAAAAGCAATGCCGAGCGCGTCGTTTGCCCATGGTTCTTCAATCTGCTCACCCCCCAGGTCCCTCTGTCCCCAGCCTCTCCGGTCCCCTTTGTCCCTTTGTCCCTCTGTCCCTGCCGTTCCGTCCCTGCCTTTCCGCTCCCTGCCTTCCTCACACCGTGTCAAGTCCCCCAACCCGCCTGTGGAAATGTGCAAATCTCCGCAACTTCCTTGTCTTCAATCATCTATCCTGTGGAAAAATTCCTCTGAAAACACCCTCCCGGTTGGCCGATTCACTCTTCAAATCAGCCATACTGGAAATAAGGTCAGAAAAAAGCCCTTCGAGGAGAGATCTCCCCGAGGGGCTTCGTGTTTTCAAGGAGAACTCCGATGCCATCCGCCCGTTCCGAACACTCCAATCCCGCCATCCGCCGCTGCATTGAAGCCTATAAGCGCACCTACGAAGCCGAATTCGCAAAGCGCCAGGACAGAGTCCGCGCAGAACTGGCCGCCGAGGCCGCATACCGCTGTGCCATGCCCCTGCTCGTTGGCCGCGCCAATATCCGGAACTACATCGCCTGCGTCGGCCACGGCATCCTGATCGGCACGGTTTACCCCAACCACAGCGGCTCGCTCCTCTACGCAGCCCAGGTCGCCCTCAACGGCTTGCCGCGCAAGCCGCGCCTTCCGGGGCGTCCTCGAGGCGCCGCCGAACCCGCACATGCGAAGTCCCCCCGCAGCCGCCCCGAAACCCCTGGCCCCGAAATCCCTGGCCCCGAAACCCCTGGACTGTTAACTACAAAATAAATACCCCTATCCCCCCACTTTGCAACCCCAATGGAATCAACAAGGAAATTCGTCCGCCGGGGAATCCAACATCTACGTAACCCGATGAATATAAATACCTTATACACGCTAAACCGCAAAAAAGGCACGGCCTTGAAATCGTGCCTTTTTTCGCCCAGATCGCCCCTTTTTTCACCCAATTCGCGCCTTTTTTTCGGCCCGCGTGAGATGACCACTAACCGCCTTCCCGCGCCCGGCGCGTGCTTCCGAGCCCTTGGCGGTCCTCGGCGGACGCATCCAGCTTGTCCCGCTGGTCGGCAAACGACCGCTCCACCGTCTGCTGCAACCGGTCCTGCCAGTCTCCCAGCGCGCGGCGCCTTTCCTCCGGCAGCAGCGAGATCAGTTCGTTCACAACCGCCCTCATGCGCCGCATCACCTGCACGCTGCTCGCGCCGTAGAAGCAGATCTCGTCGAACGCCAGCCGAAGAAAATCCTCCCATGCCGGAAACCCCATCAATACCCTCGCCGTACCCGAGGCATCGCTAAACGACCCGATCTCGAGCCTTCGCTTTCCCAGCCGGATCAGGAGGTCTTCAATCTGGTCGAGAGCTTGCACCGCGGTCGTAGGATCGTTGATCGCCGGCGACAAGGCCTTGATCGCAATGTCTGCCACCAGCCGGATGGCGTACTTCGGGTCCTGCTCAAAGGTCCTCTCTCCGCCCAGCCGGATCGCCCTCCGCATCGCCTCCTCGGGAATGGGCTCGCCCGCGCCCCAAACCCGGAGAACCGGCGTGCTCTCAACCGCCGCGTCGCCCACCGACACGGTCATTTCAATCACGCACCGGTTCCTGGCCGCCAGATCCACCAGCCCCTGAACGTCGACTTCCTGGACAATGCGTGGCTTCCCATGGTGCAGAACGGTCTGAAGGCACGGCAATTCCGCAACCTCCGCAGCCGGAGACGGCGGCGCTTCAAGCGCCGGGTAGAGGCTCTCGATAACCTTCCGCCCCTGGTCCGCGGTAAACACAAGCATCCGGTTCACCTGCAGCATGCTCACCCGCTGGATCAGCAGGATGAACATGATCACGCTCACAATCAGCAGCGCGGTCACAATCACCGTGCCCGAAAGCGGCACCCGGCCCGACCCGCTCCGGTCCACCCAGGCCAGCGCCGCAATCGCATAGAGAAACGTCGCCGTGAACACGCCGAGCGAATGTGAAATTACCGGATCCCGCGCGATCCAGAGCACCAGCCGCGGGGAATACGCCGTGGCGCTGAACTGCACCATCACGAACGTAAGCGAAAACACGATGCCCGTCAGCGCGATCATTCCCGAAGCGATCGACGAGTAAATCCCGATGGCCGCATTCACGCTGACCGTCGAAACCAGCCCGGGCAGCACGTTGTAGGCAAGCCGCGGAATCGTAAAACCCACGATCAGGGCCCCCGCCGCATACAACAGCGGGATAAGCCAGGCTGTGAAGTAGTAATGGCGTGATTTGAAGGCCACTTGCCTCCTCGCGCGAAGACGCCGGATTACAATCCGTCAAGCTTCACTCGTGGAGAGGCATTTTGAACACTGCAACTAATTCGAGGCGCCGTGTTTCTCTTTGCGATCAGCAGCCTTTTTTGCAGCGGGACATGATGGCCGCATGGAGGCGTTCCCTCAGGCCGGAAGGCATGTCGTAGAGCTGGTGCGACCGAAAGATCTGAATTGTCTTGCGGGTGGTATTGAGCGTCACTTCGCAATGTTCGCAGCCGCGCAGGTGCTCCTGGAGGTCCGCGCGCATCTCCGACGCCACCGAGCCGTCAATCAGGTCGTCGAGAAGGGCAAGAAACTCGGTGCAGGTCATTTCTCTACCCCTTTCGTCCGTCGGGAGATGTGAGATGCGACGCGCGGCCGGAGCCCGGTCCGGAACCTGCCTTTGCGCGGTCGGCCCTCTGCTTGAAGTACTTGCTGAGCCGTTCGCGCAGTTGCAGGCGCGCCCGAAGCAGCCGCGATTTCACGGCGGGCACGCTCAGCCCGAGCGCTTCGGCCGTGTCTTCGGTCGAGAGCCCCTGGATGTCGCGCAGCTCGAACACCACGCGGAACCCCGGCGGCAGACCCTTGATGGTCCGCTTCAGGATGCGGTTGAGTTCGCTCTGGGTGTAGTTCTGTTCCGGGTCGGGAGCCCAGTCGGCCAGGTCGCGGGGAACGCTGCCCTCCTCCGTCTCCACGTCCTCGTCGATCGAAACCATCTTGCCGGCGCGCCGCTTGCGCAACCGCATCAGGCTCTCGTTTACTGCGATCCGCACCAGCCATGTGTAAAACTTTGAATTCCCCTGAAACTGATCGAGCTTCTCGTAAGCCTTGAGAAACGCGTCCTGCATCACGTCTTCGGCGTCTTCCCGGTTCTGCGTGATCTGCTGCGCTATCCGGAAAACCTGCCGCTCGTATTTGCGGACCAGTTCGTCATAGGCCGAGACATCTCCGCCACGCACCCGTTCGACCAGTGCCACGTCGGGATGTTGCTCGTATTCACCTGCTATCGGTTGGATGGTCGCCATGGGAGTTGGTTGCGCAAATCGGTGCGCCGGTTGAATAAGCTCGGAACAACAGAACCGCTCACTCCCATTCTAACGGACCCCGGGTGAGTGCCACGCCGGGCCGGAATTGGCGTCTAAATGGGAAGAGGGTTCCGGAAACCGTGACCGCGGTGATTCATGCCGCTGCGCCGCGATGATTTTCCGCTTACATTGGATGTATGAGGGTGCGCATCTCCCCGCTTCTGCCCACCCGGCTGGCCGCGCGGTGTCTGGCTGGGTTGTTAGTTCTGTTGATTGCCGTTGGTCCTGTCGCCGGACAGAGTTCAGGGGATTCGGATTCTCCGTCCACCAGCAAGAAATCGAGCCACACGAAGTCCAGCTCCGCAAAATCAACGCATTCGCGCAAAAGCGCGTCCCGCCGCCACCAGGGAACGCAGGCCGAGCGCCGTGCGCGGACAGCGCGGCTGCGCCAGGCGTTTGTGGCCTCCACCGAGCTGCGGCCCATGGCCCAGCAGCTTGAAACGCTGCGCACGCCGGCTGCCTATGCGGGAGTAACAGGTTTCGCGCACGCGCACACGGGCGACGCGGCCGCCGCGGCCTACCTCGCGCTGGGCCGCGCGTACCAGCAGGACAAGCGCTATGCGGACGCCGTCGCAGCCTACCGCCAGGCGCGGCAGAGCAGCGACGTGGTTGCCGATTACGCCGACTTCCTGGGAGCCGAATGCGAGCACGCGCAGAACAACGACACCGCCGCTGCCGCCCTGCTCAAGGGCTTCAACGAGCGCCACTCCGACAGCATCTTCGATGTTGAAGCGCCCGAACTCGAGGCGGACGTTCTGCTGTCGATGGGCGATACCGCGGCGGCCCAGCGCGCGCTGCTCACGGTTGCGGACCAGGCGAACGACAAGCCCAATTACGAGCTGATCGAGGCCAAGATCGCATTCGCCATCCAGCAGAACGCCGAGGCGGAGCGCATCTTCAAGCATCTCCTGCTCAGCCATCCGCTCACGCCCGAGGCCGAAGTCGCGCGCGCCAGGCTCACGGCAATGGGCGCGGAAAGCAGCCTGACGCCCGCCGAGTTGCGCAGCCTCGGCGACGCTTATTACAACGCGGGCCGGTACGAGCTCGCGAGCGAGCAATACCACGCGCTCCTTCGCTCGTCGTCGATCACCGCGCGCGAGCATGACAGCTTCGCCGTCGCGGCCGCTGCCTGCGACCTCAAGCTGAAACGCCTCACGGAAGCTCAGGCGCAGGCGCTGCCCGACACCAACGACGAAAACGGAGCCCGCCGGCTCTATCTGCTGATGGAACTCGCCCGCTCCAAGGACAATTCGGGCGAGCAGCAGCGGCTCGTCGAGGTTCTCAAGCAGAGGTTCCCCGAGAGCCCGTGGCTAGCCGAAGCGCTGTTCTCGAGCGGCAACATGTACCTGCTGAAAAAGGACTACCCGCAGGCCGTGACGTACTACACCGCGCTGGCCACGCGCTTCCCGGCAAGCAAGAACGCCGCGGCCGCGCACTGGCGCGCCGGATGGCTCAACTACCGGCAGGGTGAGTATGCCGATGCGGCGCGGATGTTCGACGACCAGATCCACCTCTACCCGCAGGACACGTCAAGCTCGGCGGCACTCTACTGGCGCGGCCGCCTCTACGAGCTGCAGGACCACAAGCCCGCTCTCGCTGTGGCCAACTACCGCATCGTCGTCGGGAGGTACCAGCACTACTTCTACGCGCAGATGGCGCGCGAGCGTTTGAAGGCGCTCGGGCAGACTGAACTCGTATCGGCCACCCAGCTTGGCGATTTTCAGCCGCCACCAATACCGCACCTCGTCGACACGTTCCCGGCCGACAGCCCGCATATTGCCAAGGCGCGGCTCATCGCCAACGCGGGGCTGAACGAGTACATCGCGCAGGAACTGGCGGCGGACCCGGACTCCGATTCGTGGAGCGCGCTGGCCGAGGCGCAGATCTACGCGTCCTTCGGGGAGACATACCGCGCCATGCGCGCGCTCAAGAAAGCGATGCCCTACTACACGTCCGCGCCCATCAAGGCGATTCCCCTGGCCTACTGGCGCATCCTGTTTCCCGATGCCTGGTGGGACACCATCAAGGAGGAGTCGGCGAAGAACGGGCTCGATCCATATCTTGTCGCGTCGCTGATCCGCCAGGAATCGGAATTCAATCCGAATGCGATCTCCTACGCCAACGCTTACGGCCTCATGCAGATCGAACCCTCGGTGGGCAAGATGCTGGCGCGCGAAGAGGGTAACAGCCACTTCCAGACCTTCCAATTGCTGAACCCGGAAACCAACATCCGGCTGGGGTGCAAATACCTGCGGCAGATGCTCGATCACTTCGGCGGCGTGCAGGAGTACGCGCTTGCGGCCTACAACGCCGGCGATTCGCGCGTGGTGGACTGGCAGGCGGCGGGGCCGTATCACGGCATGGACGAATTCGTGGAATCCATTCCGTTCACGCAAACGCGCGACTACGTCCAGAGCATCTTACGCAATGAGGAGATTTACCGCTCGATCGACGCGGCGGCAGCGGCACAAGGCAGGGCTCGGATCGCTTCGCGCCAATGATTGCGATATAGAGGAAGATTGCAGTCACGCGCTGTTGGGTGTATAAGGTGGTCCTGCCATGAATCTCACGCGCGCTTCGCTCTGGTACGCCATCGCGGTGATAGCCTTCCTGACCTTGAACCGGCCGGGAGTGGCAGCACAGCCAGCGCTCCGGTTGACGGCCAGCGCGGCCGAGACTATCGCGGCGAACGCCTACCAAGCCCCGGATTACCATATTTCAGTGAGCCTGCTTCCCAGTTGCATCGACTTCGGCTGCGAAAAGCCTCTGTCTGAGAAGAACGCCATCGTGTCAGAGGATGGGCAAGCGTTGCCGGTGCGGGTAGAGCGGCTAAGTGGCAACAACTCGGGAAATGCCGCGCCCGTCCCTGTGCACGTCCTCATCGCATTTGCTCAGGGGGCGCCGCGCCTGCCCGATGCGGAGATTCTGATGAGCCTCCGTCGGATTTTCTCGGCGGGATGGCGTGTGAGCGTGATGCGCGCCGATGGGACATTTACTCCGTATTGCGATCGCCTTTGCCTGGCCCGCGAATTGGGGCCACAATCGAACCCCGCAACCAGCGTCGGCGATGACACAAGCGCGACCGAGAAGGCTATCGACCACCTCGACAGAGAGGCGGGATTGAGGCTCCTGCTGGTGGAGACTCAGAAAGGCGTGCACAGCACGGTTCCCGCATGGGCGAAACAGGCGGCGGGCAGACTGGATGCCGTATATGCGATTGACGGCGGCGAAACGTTTACGCATCCCGATTGCGGCACGCCCGGGGGACCCGACACCGGGGGTCCGCTGTGCTCGGGCACCATCTCCAAGACGGTGCGCGAATACAGTGATGGAGTGATCCACGAGGTGTCGTGGTCGAAAGCAGTCAATCATCTGGTCTCGGATCGAAAATACGATTACGACCTCCATTTCAGCCTTCCGGAAACTCCCGGGAGCGCCGGACGACCCGTTACGCTGATCTTACGCGACACATATAGTCTCGGGCCAGGCAAGGTCAACGCGGAGCTCTACGCCGTAGCACCCGCCTCGGAAAATGGCGGTCAAGGCGGAATCAGGAACGATCCCAGGCTCAAGCTCATGGTGGTCATGCCGCCGCAGTATCCTGCGCCTGGAAGTTTCGCGGTTACGTTTGCTTTACCCCGGTAACGTCGGGAATCCGTATTGGTACTACCCGTTGTGATTCTGGTAGCAATTCCAATTGACGAATACCACGGAAGGGTCAACACTGTTTCCAACCCTGAGGCGTCCAATTCTCTGGGTTGACTTCGCAGCCTGCAGTTGTCGCACACAACAGGGCCGGAAGCGAAGCTTCGCATCGGCTCCGTTGCATCTCAACCCTTGGAGGGCAGGATGTCAGCCGACTTGCAGTATCTGGAAGAATGGATCCCCGAAAGAATGGACCCCGGCACGGTCTTCGTGCTGGAAAACCAGACCACGCTGGGCCACGCGCAGAATCCGTTTGTCGCCGTGATGTCCTGCCCCCGTTGCGGAACCATGGGGCTCATCACGCGCCGCCAGCTTTGCGCCGGCGAGCCGATGATCTGCGGAGGCGACTTCTGTTCCGCGGAGTATCACCTCGACGGCGAGAACATCTGCTTCCGCAGCCCGCAGTGACACTCGCGGGCGGTACATGGTCAAGTGAGCTCTCCCGTCTACGGGCCTGAGCCACCGTCTGGGGCCGTGCCGGTCACCGCGCCAGGCGCCGCGATACTGAACCGCCATCAGGTACGATAATGCAGGCGCGACTTGCGCAGCCGTGCAGCAAGCCCATCGCCCGCCCGGATGGCGAAACTGGCAGACGCAGCGGACTTAAAATCCGCAGGCCGCAAGGCCGTGGGGGTTCAAGTCCCCCTCCGGGCACCACGTCAAGTCGAATCCCCTCACTTAAGAATGTAGGTAGCTTCCCTGCAGCGTGCACCGGGCGGCCGCCGCTACTGTTGCTGTTGCATCTGCTGGCTTTCGATCGCGGTAATCTTGTCAGTCACTGGCTGCTGGGCCCGCTCCACCAGGACGCTCCAATCCTCGGGAATCGGGAGCCTGCGGTCCAGCTCCGGTGGTTGCGACGCCGCTTCCACGTGCACTGCCACGAACAACTCGCTCTCTGTTTCGCCGCGGAAGACACCATGCGTGGGCGGAACGTCGGCGTAGTCGCGTCCAATCGACGTCCGGATATGCCGCTTTCCCGCAACCAGGTCGTTGGTCGGGTCGAACCCCATCCATCCGATTCCGGGCAGCAGCGCCTCCACCCACGCGTGCGTCGCATCCGGTGTCGAGCGGTCATGATCCTCGCGCCCGCGATACAGGTACCCCGAAACGTAGCGCGCCGGAATCCCGATGTGCCGCAGCATTGCGATCATCGTGTGCGCGAAATCCTGGCACACCCCCTTTCCGCTCACGATCGCTTCGTCGATGGGCGAATCCACGCGCGTGTGCCGCGGCACATAGTCGAAGTATTCGAATAAACGATGATTCACCTGCCGCACCACGGTCAGCGGATCGTCTCTCCGGCGCGCATCCAGCTTCTCCGCCAGGTTGGCAAGCGCCGGCGTTTCGATGGCAAAGGTGCTGGGCAGCAGCATCTCCCAGTAATCTCCCTCATGCACCATGGCGTCCAGCGCATCCCACGCGTCGGCGCTCAGTGGTTCTGAAGGTTCGGGCATGTTCTGGTGCTCCACTACCGATTCAGCCACGATAACCAGTTGCGAGTGCTCACCCGGAATGTCGAAATGGTGCACGTGATTCCCGAGGTGGTCGCGGTACGTGAACACGCGGCACCGCGGGCTCACCGAAAGCGCAAAAGAGAGGCAATGCTGATGCGCGTCGGATCGCGGATGCATCCGCGCCTCCATGATGCTCTCGCTCACGGGTTCGCTGTAACGGAATCGCGTCAAGTGCCGTATCGAATAGAAGTTCATGTCCGGATCCTGTAACTGGTCTTGCCCCTGGTCCCACAATCGCTCGAGTTCCTCAGCTTTCTTCACGCAGTCAACGCCGACTGAATCGAATACTTCACAAAGTACCTGTAAATCTGTTCGTGAATCATCATGCATTGCTGGCGAATCCGGTGCAGGAAATCCGCCGCGCCCCCGGCCAGCACTTCAACCACAGTGGTATAGCCAAGCATGGCGTTCACGCGGCCCACGCAGGCCAGCAGCTCCGCCGGCGGCCGCCGGCCGCTCAACGCCTGGATCGCCTGAATCGCGTCCAGCACGCCCTCGATCGAGTACCGGATGGCATGCGGAAACTGCCGGTTCAGCAGCAGAAACTCCAGGATCCGCCCGTCCGTCACGTCCGCCGTGTACACCTGGCAATATGCCTCAAACGCCGTGCAGCAGCGCAGCAAGCCCACCTGCTCGAGGTACCGCTGGCTTGGGTTTTCGCGTTCCCGCAGGTCCAGTTCTCCCCCATACACTTCAAGCAGCGTTGCGGTCGCGTAGGCGCGCTCGAGATAGCGCCCCAGGCGCATGAACTGCCACCCCTGTCCGTGGATCATCGTTGTGCCGGTGACGCCCTTGAAGAGATGAAGCCCGTCCACGATGGATGCCAGCACATCGTTCATGTTCGTGGCGAACTGTTCCTCGGCGGCCCGCGAGTGAATCTGGTGGAAGAGCCGGTTCAGCCGCTGCCATTGCTCGGTGGAGATCTCCTCGCGGACCTGCCGGGCGTTCTCCCGCGCGGCGTTGACACAGTAGATTGCAGACGCGCTCTTGGTGCGATCGAAGATCGCGGCCCGCGCCATCGCCTCCAGGTTCCCGTTCCACTCCATGCCCGGAGGCGCGCCGAGGGCGGCCACCATCCTCCCCCAGCGGGTTTCGGTCGTCGCCCCTCCGGGGTCGAGCATCAGCGACATCGTCACATCGAGCTGCCGCACCGTGTTCTCCGCGCGCTCGAGGTAGCGGCTCATCCAGTACAGGCTGTCGGCAACCCGGCTCAGCATTGCTCTTCTCCGCTCCTTGGCTCACCTACTGCAGGACCCACGTGTCCTTGCTCCCGCCTCCCTGCGACGAGTTCACAACAAGCGATCCCTTTTCGAGCGCCACCCGTGTCAGTCCTCCCGGCACGATCTGCACCTTGTCCCCGTAAAGGATGTAAGGCCGCAGGTCCACGTGCCTGGGCTCCAGCCGGTCGTCAATGAGGCACGGCGCGCGCGAAAAATCGAGCGTCGGCTGCGCGATATAGTTGCGCGGCTGCGCGGCGATCCGGCGCGCAAACTCCTCGCGCTGCTTCGCCGTGGACCGCGGCCCGATCAGCATGCCATACCCGCCGCTCTCGCCCACCGCCTTCACCACGAGCTTGTCGAGGTTCTGGAGCACGTGTTGCCGCTGCCGCTCATCGGACATCAGGTAGGTCGCCACGTTGTTCAGCACCGGATCCTCGCCGAGGTAATAGCGGATGATCGCCGGAACGTAGGCGTAAAGCGCCTTGTCATCCGCCAGGCCCGTCCCGAATGCGTTGGCCACGGTCACATTGCCGGTGCGGTACGCATTGAACAGGCCCGCGCACCCGAGCACCGAATCCGGCCGGAAGACGAGCGGATCGCTGAAATCGTCGTCAACCCGGCGGTAGATCACATCGACGCGCTTCAACCCGTCCGTGGTCCGCATATAGACCACGTTGTCATGCGTTACCAGGTCGCGGCCTTCCACGAGTTCGATCCCCATTTGCCGCGCCAGAAACGTGTGCTCGAAGTACGCCGAGTTGAAGACCCCCGGCGTCAGCAGCACCACGTTGGGCTCCGGGCGCCCTTCCGGCGCCAGCGACTTCAGCGTCGCCAGCAGAAGCTGTGAATAGTGCTCGATGGGCCGCACCCCGTAACTGTGGAACAGTTGCGGAAACGACCGCTTCATCACCCTCCGGTTTGTAAGCATGTAGCTCACGCCCGAAGGCACGCGGAGGTTATCTTCGAGCACGACGAACTCGCCCGTGTTCAGCCGCAGCAGGTCGGATCCAATCACCGCGATGTACACATTCCGCGGCACTGACAGGCCACGCATCTGGCGGCGGTACTGCTTGCAGCTGTAGACGAGTTCGCTGGGCAGCACCTTGTCGGCGAGAATCTTCGCGTCCGAATAAACGTCGCGGAGAAACTCGTTGAGTGCCGTGATGCGCTGCGTGAGGCCGCGCTCGATCACCGCCCACTCCTGCGCCGTCACGATCCGCGGCAGCAGGTCGTATGGGAAGATGCGCTCGGTCCCCTCCTCGCGCCCATACACCGTGAATGTGATCCCCTGGGTCAGGAACGAGAGATCCGCGGCCTGCTTCCGCCGCTGCAACTCCTCCATCGGCAACCGGGTAAGCATCTCGGCCAGCGCCCGGTAGTGGTCGCGGACCTTGCCGTCATGCCCGCACATCTCGTCATAGGCCCCGTCGAGGGGGTAATCGCCCATGAGCGCTTCCAACCCCGCGGAGATGCCGGCATTCATTGAAAGAGTTCCTCCGTAGCGCCTGCGGCTTGTTCCGGACCCTGCCTTACCCTTCTAACACCTTGCACATAAGGACGAAATAAGCGATTCGCCTTCAGCGCCCCTCCAGCGGGGAACACCGCATCCAGTTCAGGCGTAAATTTGAGCATGCGCATTCATAATTCTGGATCTCGAGCGTCATCCCAATGAATGAACCAAAGCGTGGACCAGTGAGCGCAGCAATTGCAAGCCTTCCGGCACTTGAAACCAGCGACCGGCTGGAGCGGCTGTTCGTGGAGCATTACCGGCGCGTGCTGATGGCCGGTTATCGAATCACCGGCAACATGGCCGACGCGGAGGACGTGGCACAGGCAGTGTTTCTGCGGCTCCGAACGGGCGAACAACCTGACATGGCGAACGCCGCAAGCTACCTGTACCGCGCGGCAATAAACGGTGCCTTGGACCTGCTCCGGCGAAGGAAGCATGCCGCAGCGGAGCCGCTTGAGTCGGCAGCGGAGCTGGCGTCAGGAGATGCCGCCGCGCATCCGGAGGCCGCATCGGCAAACCAGGAGCTTGCGGAAGCTCTGCGGCGGGCAATCGCGCAACTGCCGCCGCGCGCCGCGGAGATGTTCGCGCTCCGCTACCTGCAAGAGATGAGCAATCGCGAAGTCGCGAATCTGATGGGAACGTCGCAGGCCGTAGTGGCCGTGACCCTCTACCAGGCGCGATTGAAGCTGAAAAAACGACTGAAAGAGTTTGAACGGGGGATGCGATGAATCGCGACGAGAGATCACTTCTGGATCGTGCAACGAGCGCATTAAAGGAAAGCGCGCCGGACGATGACGCAATCGCCGCATCAGCGGCAAGGTCTGCCCACGCGCTTGGCATCGAGATCACGCGCGAGGAATTCGCTGGCGCCATCCGGAACTGCGAAGGCGTGCAGCTGCTGTTCGCACCATACCGGGCCGGAACACTGCCCGCCAACCGCAAGCTGCTTGTTGACGCGCACCTGCGCGACTGCGGCGTGTGCCTGCGGCGGTTCCGCGAAGGCGCAGGGGTGAACTGGTCGACTCCGCAGATCGGGGTCAAGGCCCCTGCACGGCCGCTCGCGTGGGGATGGTCGCTTGCAGCCACGGCCGCGCTGCTCATCACGAGCGTATTCGTATACAGGGCATACTGGCAGGTGCCCGCGGGTGTGCGCGCAGAGGTGCAGACGATTGACGGTTCCGCGTATTTGATCGGCGCGCAGGGGGACCGGAGGGCCGCGTCCGGCTCGGAACTGCGCGAGGGCGACGAACTGCGGACCGCAAGCGGTTCTCATGCCATCCTGCGGCTGTCGGACGGGTCAGTCGTCGAAATGAATCAGCGGAGCGCACTGGACATCGGCGCGCGCGGACGCGACATGACCGTGAGCCTCAAGCGGGGCGCGGTGATCGTGCAGGCCGCGCAGCGCACGTCGGGCCACTTGTACGTTAAGACACCCGATTGCCGCGTCGCAGTCACCGGAACAGTGTTCTCAGTGGACGCCGGGATGAAGGGCTCGCGCGTAGCGGTGCTGCAGGGCTCGGTAAACGTCGCGCATGCAGGCATCCATACGGTCTTGAAGCCGGGCGGCCAGATCGCGACGAGCGACAATCTTGCGCCGGAGCCGCTGGACGCGCAGTTCGCATGGAGCCCCGAGCACGAGAAATACGTGGGCATCCTGGCGGAGCTGGCCGAAGTGGAGCACCGCATCGCGCAGATTCCGTTTCCGCAGCCGCGCTACACGAGCGACCTGCTGGCACGCGTGCCTGCGAACACGCTGCTCTACGTAAGTATTCCGAACCTTGGCGATTTTCTGAACCAGGCAAACTCTATATTTCAGGATCAACTCAACCAGAGCCCCGATCTGCACGCATGGTGGACGAACGGGCAGCGCAATCCGGAGAAGCTGAGTGAAATGGTGTCGAAGATTCACGACATCAGCCAGTACCTCGGCAATGAAGTGGTGTTGATGGGCTCCGGCCAGGGAGATCGCACCGCGGTGGCGTTGCTCGCAGACGTGACAAAGGGCGGGCTGAAGGACGAGTTGCAGCAGCAGTTCACCGACGGCCCGAACGCGTCCGAAACCCGCAAGCTCGTTGTGCTCGATCCGGCCTCGCTTGCAACCGCTCCCGATGCTGGTCCGGGAGGCTATGCGCTGGTGCGGGACCACGAGGTAGTGTTCGCTGCGAACATCGCAATGCTGAAAACGCTAAACTCCCAGTTGGACGCCGGCGCGAGCGGATTTGCCGACAGCGACTTCGGCAGCCAGATCGCGGCAGCGTACGGGCGCGGCGCGGGCATCATCATGGCAGCGAATCTGCAGGCGATGATGATGAGCGTTGCGCCGCAGATGGCGAAGGGCATGCACGCTCAGCACGCTCAGCATGCGTTTATGAGCAGCGGGCTCGCCAACGTGCACTACCTGATTGCCGAGCATCGCGAGATCAACGGCGCGCCCGCGAATCACCTCGCCCTCGAGTTCTCGGGGCCGCGCCAGCGCATTGCATCGTGGCTCGGGAGCCCAGGGCCCATCGGCTCGCTCGATTTCGTGAGCCCCAACGCCGCGATTGCAGTCGGTACGCTCACGAAGGATCCGGCCGCCATTGCCGACGACCTGATGGCGTTGGCGACGCAGGGGAACGGCGCAAAGGTGGGCTGGAGCGAGATCGACAGCAAGCTCGGGATCAACCTCCGCGACGACCTGATGGCCAACCTTGGCGGGGATTTTACGCTGGCTCTCGACGGCCCGGTTCTTCCCACGCCGTCCTGGAAGCTCATGGCAGAGGTCAACAATCCGGGTGCGCTCGAAAGCGCGCTCGAGCGGATGGTGCAGGCCATCGGCAGCCAGGTGACCGGACCGAACGCGCCGCAGATCTCCATCGTGCCGAGCGACGTGGACGGGCAGCGTTATTACACGATTCACGACGCAACCAGAAACAGGGATGCTGCCGTATACACGTTTGCCGACGGGTACATGATTGTGGCGGCCAACCGCGTATTGGTCATGGACGCCCTGCGAACGCACGCAAACGGCGACACGCTGGCGCGTTCGTCCTCGTTCCGCGCGCAGCTCCCGCGCGACGGGAACGAGAATTACTCGTCGGTTCTCTATCAGAACCTGAGCCCGGTGCTCACTCCCCTTCTTTCCCAGTTCACCGGCGACGCGGCGGCCGCAATTCAGAAACTTGCCGCGGATGCGCGGCCCACCGTGATCTGCGCGTGGGGCAAGGACAATCGCATCGATGTGGCGAGCGACAGCCGACTGTTCGGTTTCGACTTTCTGACCCTGGGCGCGATCCTTCAAGGCGGGAACAAGCCGGGCATTCCGCACGTATTGCCATAACATGAGCGTGATTGAACTGGATGGATTGGAAGTGCGTCTCGGCGGCCGGGTCGTCCTCGACGGCCTGACCGGCGAGCTGCGCGGCAAGGCCATCGGCCTTCTCGGCCCGAATGGCGCGGGAAAATCCACGCTCATCAACACTCTCCTTGGGTTTCACGCGCCTTCGCGCGGATCAGCGCGTGTGCTCGGCCTCGACACGCGCCGCGAGCCGGCGCTGATCCGCCAGGGCGTCGGCTACATGCCGGAAAACGACTCGTTCATCGGCAACATGACCGGTGTCCGCTTCGTGCGCTACATGGCGGAACTGGCCGGGCTCCCGGCCGGTGAAGCGCTCGAACGCGCGCACGAGGCGCTCTTCTTCGTTGGCCTCGGCGAAGTCCGGTACCGGAAAATCAGCACCTACTCGCTCGGGATGAAGCAGTTGATCAAGCTGGCGCAGGCCCTCGCGCATGGACCGAAATTGCTCATTCTGGATGAGCCGACGAACGGCCTCGATCCATTGGCGCGCCAGCGCATGATCCAGACCCTTCAGGAAATCCGCAAGGAAGGCAGCATATGTCTGCTCATCTCCTCGCACCTGCTCAGAGACATCGACCAGACATGCGACGAGGTGCTGATCCTGAAACAGGGACGCCTTGCCGCGTTGTGCAACATTGAAGAGGAGCGCCGCTCGCACCGCAACTTCATCGAACTGGAAGCTGCCGGCCCTACGGACGCATTCTGCGAAACACTGCGCGGCCTCGGCTGCGAGTGCGCCTGCTTCTCCGGCGGCCGCATCAAGCTGGTCATGCCTGACCGCATCGAGCAGCGCGACCTGTACGTCGTAGCAAGCGAGACCGGCATGGAAATCCGGCGCATCAATCGCCGTCGCGACTCGCTCGAAGACATCTTCATGCGCGCCATGGAAACGCAGCCCGCGAGAGGTGAACTTGTCCGTCTATAAGCACGAGTATCGAGCCTACGAAGGCCGCCTCACGCCGCTCAGGTCGCGCGTCAGCGTAGTAGCGCGCTACGCCTGGGATGAAGCCTGGTCTTCTCGAGTCACTCCAGGCCTGTTCGTACTGACGATGCTGCCGGTGATTGTCTACCTTGTAGGCATTTATCTCGCAAATAACGAGACGGCGAGAATGCTCTTCGGGAACAGGAACATGCCGTTCGCGATCAACGCCGCATTTTTCCTCAAAGTACTCTCAACGCAGTGCTGGCTCGCGCTGGTCATGACCGCCTGGATCGCGCCTCGCCTCGTCTCCTTCGATCTCGCTGACAACGCGCTCCCCATCGTGCTGAGCCATCCAATCTCGCGCTTCGGCTACGTGCTTGGAAAATTCATCACCCTGTTCACGTCGCTATCGCTGATTACATGGGTGCCCTGCCTGCTCTTGTTTGCGTACCAGGGATATTCCTCGGCACAACCGTGGATGTTGGCGAACCTTAGAATTGCCGGCGGATTGCTTGCAGGTTCTCTCCTGTGGATCGTGCTCCTTTCGATCCTGGGGCTGGCGCTCTCGTCGTGGGTGAAATGGAGGGTGGTTGCAACCGGCATCATCTTTGCCGCGGTATTCGTTCCGGCCGGAGTCGGCGGCATCATCCTGGGGATTCTGCGCACCAGGTGGGGGTTCCTGCTGAACATACCGTTCATCATGACTGAACTGTGGGAGAAGCTGCTGGGTACGGAGACGAACCCGCATCCGGAGCGGGAGCTTCCCGTTTCTGCGATTCTCGTCGTCTTATCTGTCGTCTGCTTGATATCAATAGCCATGTTGAACTCGCGCATCCGCGCGCGCGAAGTGGTGCGGGGATAACTGCCATGAGCGATCGCATCCTCTTCGAAAATGTCTCAAAGTTCTACGGCGAAGTCATGGGCGTCAATCGCGTGTCGCTCAACATTCCTCCTGGTGTAACAACGCTCGTCGGCCCCAACGGCTCGGGAAAAACGACGCTGATGAATTTGATGACAGGACTCGTGCAGCCGTCGAGCGGCCGGATCTCTGTTCTCGGATTAACGCCCGGCGATGCCGACCGATTCTTCCGCCAGGTGGGCTACTGCACCCAGTTCGACTCGTTCCCCCGCCGCCTCACCGGCTGGGAGTTTCTGTTTGACGCGCTGATCCTCCACGGAATGAGTGAAGATGACGCCTTCCGGCTGGCGGGCGAGGCGATTCAGCGCGTCCAGCTCGGCGATGCTGGCGCGCGCCGCATTGAGGGCTACAGCAAAGGCATGCGGCAGAAGATCCGCCTTGCGCAGGCCATCGCTCACCATCCGAGGGTGCTCGTGCTCGACGAGCCGCTGAACGGCCTTGACCCCATGGCCCGGGCCGAATCGCTGGCGCTGTTCGAGGAATTAAGCCGGCAGGGAATGCACCTCGTGATCTCAAGTCACATCCTCGATGAAGTGGACCGGATCTCCGATCGCGTCATCCTCATCACCGGCGGCTATATCGTGGCCGAGGGCGACGTGCACCAGGTTCGCCGCGAAGTGCGCGACAAGCCCATGCAGGTCCTCATCCGCTGCGACCAGCCTGAGCTGCTTGCCTCGCGCATGTTCTCTGAGAATCATTGCGTCGAGGCGAAGCTGCACGCGGATGGAGCAGGTGTGTTTCTCCGCACCGGCGACATTGACGAGTTCTACCGGCTGCTGAACCGCATCGCCATCGAGGGAGTTGTGAAGATCGAAGCCGTTGCCCCCGCGGATGACGACACGCGCGCGATTTACCAATATCTGATCGGTTCGGATGGGAGCCCGTCATGAACACGGAACGAGTTATCGAATGGGCGAAGTCCACCCTCGGTCAGCCATGGGGTCTGTGGTGGCTGCAAACGCGCCGCCTCGTGCGGATCGAGCTGCGAAGGAACCTGCTTTCCTGGAAGGCCTGGTGGATCCACTTTCTCGCATTCATCCCCACGGTGATTATTCTTGTTCACGCGCTCGTCGATAGAGGTGGGTTCTCCCTGACCGACGATACCAATGTGCTGGCGGGCATCGTGCAGTTCTACTACATCCGGCTCGGCATATTCTTTGGCTGCCTGGGTATCTTTGCGCGGTTGATTCGCGGCGAAATGATCGAACGCAGCATTCACTTCTACTTGCTCGCGCCGGTACGCCGTGAAGTTCTGCTGCTCGGCAAGTTCGCCGCAGGCTCTATTGCGGCCCTGCTACTGTTTGGCGCCGCGATCGTCACCGACTTCGCCTTCATCTACGTCGGGTTTGGCGGCGCGGGACAGGAGTACGTCTTCAACGGACCGGGCCTCGCGCAACTCGAGGCATATCTCGCCGTGACAGTCCTTGGTTGTCTCGGTTATGGCGCCGTCTTCCTGCTGATCAGCATGATGTTCCGCAACCCCATGCCGGCGGCCATGCTGGTGCTCGGGTGGGAATTCATCAACCCGGTGCTGCCGTCTTTACTGCAGAAGATCAGCGTCGCGTCTTACCTGCGTCACCTGATGCCGGTCACGGTTCCCGGCGAGGGGATCTTCGCGCTCCTCACCGTGCAGACTGAACCGGTGGCCGGGTGGGTAGCGGCCCTCGGACTTATCGCTCTGATCGTCGTGGTGCTCGCGTATTCGTGCTTCAGGATTCGCCGGCTCGAAATTCGCTACACGACAGAATAGGTGCGTGAGAGCGCTCCTACTCTTCGGGCTCCTCGTAGCACTTCCGTCCCGGCACGCAGCGGGCAAGGTGTACATAGTGTTCATCCGGCCCGGCCGGCGCCATCGTGCGGAGGCACCAATAGCTCGACGAAGTGTGGATTCCCGCTACCCACTCTTCAGGATTCTGCGGCGTGGTGCCATAGGGATTCTTGGTCCGCAGGCATTGGCAGGGCAGTGGCTTCATCGGTGCGGTGCTCATGATCTCCTCCTATCCTGCCGCGCTCGGGTCGCGATCCATCTGGCCGGCGGCCAGCAAAATCGTGCGGTAAATGGCGACCGGAAACATCTCAACTTTGTATCCGTTCATTGAAAGCGGCTGCACGTTCGCCATAGCCGCTTTTCCCGCCGCGCGCGCCGTCTCCTCCGTGATCGTTTTCCCGGCCAGCATCGCCTCTGCTTCGGCCGAGCGCCGCACCACAGGAGACGCGGCTCCCATGGTGATCACCGCCCGGCGGCAGGTGTTGCCGTCCATCTCAAGCACCACGCCGGCATCGGTAATCGCCCAGTCGAAGCTCTCCTTCTCACCGTATTTCTGATACGCGGACCGCGTCCCCGCCGCCGGCTTCGGAATGATCACCGCGGTCAGCAGTTCGTCCGGCGCGATCACAGTGAACTTTGTCGGGTTCGCATCCGGCTGAACGTAGAAATCCTTGACGGCCACCGTTCGCTTCCCGTACTTCGCCGAGGTCAACTCGATATTGGCGTTCAGCGCAAGCAGGGCCACTGCAGCCGACGACGGCGCCACCGACGGACACGTCCCGTAGTCCATGATCGCGTGGTACTGGTTGAGGCCTTCGAACGCGAAGCAGAATTCCTTGCCCTTGCGGATGCACTGGAACTCCGATGAACGGTAGTACCAGCACTGCACCGGCTGCAGCAGGTTCCCGCCCAGCGTGGCCATGTTGCGGATGTGCGGCGTGGCGGCATTCCCGCAGGCGTCAGACAGGATTTGATACTGTTTGCGAACCGCCGCGTGCTCGCTGATCTCAGCCAGCGTGGTCAGCGCGCCGACCGTCAGTCCATCGTCCGTCTCGTGTATCCCGCGCAGCGCGGAGATGTTGCGGATGTTGACCAGCTTCGACGGCTGAATTGTTCCGTTCTTCATGCGTTCAAGCAGGTCCACTCCACCCGCCTTCACAACGGCGCCATCCTTCAACTGCGAGAGCGCCGCATCCACGGTGGTGCAGTCTGCGAGTACGAAGCTGTTCATCGCTGTTCCCTCCCTGCTTCACGATGCGGACATGGACCTGTTCATCGGCGAGCCCGGCTGCGCAGGCTGATTCAGCGCGGCCAGCACGACCGCCGGCGTCATCGGCATCTGGCGAACGCGCACGCCGATCGCGTTGTAAACAGCGTTGCCAATCGCCGCTCCTACGGACACGATCCCCGCCGCCTCGCCGATCCCCGACGCGTCGGTCGAACTCTGCCCGATATACGCCTCCACGAGCCGCACGTCGATCTCCGGCGTTTCGCGCGAACCGGTGATCTTGTACATCTCGAGATTTGGATTCACCATCAGGCCGTAGGCTGGATCGATCAGCCGGTTCTCAAACAGCGTGTACGAGATTCCCTGGATGACACCCCCGTTGATCTGGCTCTTCACCAGCGCCGGATTCATCGGCCGCCCGCAGTCATGCACCGAGAGCACCCGCTTCACGCGCACGCGCCCGATCTCTGTGTCGACTTCGACCTCCGCGACATCGACTCCCCCATAGGTCAAATACTTCTTGCGGTCGTAGTCCGGAATCCGTTTCGACTGCACCGCGATCTGATCCGTAGTCATCTTCGCCGCTGCGCGCCTGAAGCTCACAGGCTGCATCTTCCCCGACTTGCTGCGGACCTCACCTCCGGCCAACTCCAGGTCGCCCGCCGATCCGCCGAACGCGGGCGCAACATCCGCCAGAAACTTCTGCGAAGCCTGCCACGACGCATCGCGCACCGCCGGAGTAAGCGAGAGAGTGGTGACGCTGCCGCCGGAGTCTGGTCCCACCGGATAGTTCGTATCGCCGGCCTTTACGGCGATCTTCTCCGGCGGCACTCCAAATTGCTCCGCCAGAATCTGCGCCATAACGGTCCTGATGCCCGAGCCGATGTCCTGAACGGCCGAAAGCACTTCAATCGATCCATCCCTGTGGATCCGAACCTCGGCCGCCGAATTCATGCTCACAAAGCGGTACCATACCGACTGCGCAAAGCCCACGCCGCGCTTCACCGGACCGCGGTCCGAGCCGGCCACCGCATTGCGCGACTTCCAGAGATCGCTCTCGCGGACGATCTGGCGCTCGACCTTCCGCACCGGGTGCTCGTCGATCTTTTCCCGCAGGTCGAGCGGGTCCATCTTGAGCTTCTCCGCGAGATCATCGATGGTCTGCTCCAGCGCAAAGGCCCCCGGCGGATGCCCAGGCGCGCGCATCGCCGTCCCTGGACCCGCGTTCGTAAAGACATCGTTCTCTTCGGTATGAATCGAGGCGTACTTGTAGAGATTCGCCGCGGGGCCCGAGCACCCCGCGCCCGTCCCGCACCCCGCCGTCCCGTAGCTCACAAGATGAATGCCCGTGATCGTGCCATCCTTCTTCGCGCCGATCCGCAGCATCTGGTCCGAGCTCGGCCGGTTGCCCACCGAAAGATGCTCCTCCTTCCGGTCGAGCATAAGGCGCACCGGCGCGCCTGTCTTCTTTGAAAGCGCCGCCGCGACTACGCCGAAGTTTCCCGCGCCGAACTTCGCTCCGAACCCGCCGCCCATGTAATCGGTGATCACGCGAACCTGCGCCATGGGAACCTTGAAGTAGCCCGCCATTTCCTCGCGCACGCTCGCCGTGCCCTGCGTCGAAGCCCATACCGTCAGCATGCCCGGCTTCCAGTCCGCCACCACGCCGTGCGTCTCGAGAGCAGAGTGCGTCTGCACCTGCGTGACGTAATGCCCCTCGACCACCACATCGGCATCCTTCAGGCTCTGCTCCACGTCCCCGACCTTTCTGATCGACGGCCCGTGAACATTGCCCTTCTGCGGAACGCCATGAGGCCCGCCTCCTCCGCCCGCTGTCCCTTCTTCATCGGCCGGGCCCGGAAACACAACCGGCGCGTCTGCTGCGCGCGCCTTGTCCAGATCCACGACAAACGGGATTGGATCGTACTTCACCTTAACCAGCGCGGCTGCTTCCTCCGCCGCTTCCGGCGTAGTCGCCGCAACGGCTGCGATCGGCTGGCCCGCATATCGCACCACGGGATACTTGCCCTGCTCGAGCGACGGATCGCGCAAAACAGCGCTGCCCATCACGTGCTCGATCACGTGAACTCCCTTGACGCCGGGAGCCTGCTCTGCCGCCGAAGTATCCACCGACACAACCTTCGCGTGCGGAACCGTCGCGTTCACAAACTTCGCATAGAGCATCCCCGGCAGTTGCACATCTGCCGTGTAGCGCGCGCTTCCAGTGGCCTTGGGAAGCCCGTCCCAGCGCTCCTGCGGTTTGCCCACGTACTTCAGCTTGTCGTTGATGGGCCACACCGGCGGCTCCGCTGCCGGCACCTCGCGCTGTTCATCGTGCAGCGTATAGCCGGGTACTCCGATGGGCATTGAAACTGTTCTTTTGCCGGAGCTACTTCCGCCTGCGGCCGCCGCTTCCTGAAATAGCGAGTCGCCCGCCGGGTTGCCCAACAAGTCGTCGTTCGTCTTGGTCGCCATCAAGACCTCCACTACGCGTTGCGGATGTTGCCTGCCGCCTCGATCGTGGCGGCGAATACCTTTGGATAGGTTCCACACCGGCACAAATTGCCGGAGATCGCGTGCCGCACGTCCTCTTCCGAGGGATGGGAATTTTTCTCAAGCAGCGCCGCGCAGCTCATCACCATGCCCGGCGTGCAGAATCCGCACTGCATGGCATCGTGCTTCACAAACGCCGTTTGCAGCGGATGAGGCTTGTCCTCCGCCGCCAATCCCTCGATCGTGGTCACGTCGTGGCCGATTGCGTCCATCGCGAGCGTCATGCAACTGTTCACCGGCAATTTGTCGAGCCACACGGTGCACCCGGAGCACGCGCCCCGGTCGCAGATGATCTTGGTTCCGGTCATTCCCAGGTGCATGCGCAGCGCGTCCGCCAGCGTGGTGCGCGGCTCAATCTCCACCGCGTGCTCCTTGCCGTTCACGCGCAGCTTCACCGGAACCGGGCCAGGCCCGAATTCCTTCACGCCCGAAGCCGCCTTATCGGCAGTCTCGCGGCCGAATGTCTCAACTCCATCGAGCAGGGCCGTACCCGCCGCGGTCAATCCTGCGCCTTTGAGGAAACCCCTGCGGCTGATGCCGTTCCCGCGGGCTTCATGTGCGCCCTGCGGCTCACTGCGGTCTTCCGCGGATGGGGATGATGGTCTGGTGGAATCGGGCATTGCATCCTCCTGACAAGCTTTCAGGGACGATGACGAGCCGTCGCGGTTTCAGGCGGCAAATGCGAATCGGTGTGTGGCATGCTTCAGGGAGCAGAACAGCCGACGCTCAAAACTATAAGCTCTCCAGCGCGCGGCGTACAACCCGAAACCCTGTCATCCTCCGGTCGCTCGCACTTCACCGCCCTTGGATCCTGCGTCCTACGGCTCGTCGACCAAGACTCGTCGCGGGTTCAAATTCTCTTCGAGTTTCGGCCGGATATATGCTATGAATTGAGGTTTCCGCGGTCTTGCGACCGCCCCGGCCCGTGAGACCGCCCGAATGAAACCGATTCGCTGGGCCCCCGGCTTCCCCCGGATTCGCGTTCATCGAACGATATCCCGCTCTGGAACTGAAATCCGGCAAAGCATCCGTACCAGGTTCGATTAGCTGCCATAATCGGCTGGCAGCAAGAACGCGCTCATTTAGACCAACGCGCAAGAAAGGGGGTTCAAGTGGAGCGCACCCGGGCCGTTCGAACCGTTGCCAATGCGATGAAATCGGGCGCCAAAGCGGCCGCGTCTCATGGCGGAGCCACGAAGGCTCTTGCCCCTCAGGCAGCCGAATGGCCGATGAATCTCATGCCCGAGCAGCCCCGCGAGATCCCCGTTTACCCCGTTGGGGTTCAAACTGTGCCGGTATCGCATCTTCCGTTGCAGTGCAAGCTCGCCGTCGGCTTAGTCAACGACCCGCTCGAATCCGCGGCCGACGCAGCCGCTGACCGCGTCATGATGGCTCGCCCCGCGGCCCCTGAGCCGGTGGTTCGCCGCAAGCGCGCCGACGAAGAGAGCGGCGCTTCGGAGACCGCCACCTCGGCAGGCGGCGACTTCGTTCTGCGCCAGGCCGCCGGAGCCGCCACTTCGCGCGAAGCGCCTCCCATCGTTCATCAGGTTCTGCGCGCTCCAGGCCACGCACTCGACACCGGTACGCGCACGTTCATGGAATCGCGCTTCGGGGAAAGCTTCAGCCACGTGCGCATTCACAGCAACCGGGCCGCCGGCGAGTCCGCTCAGGCAATCCACGCGCATGCGTACACGCTCGGAAGCCACATCGTCTTCGCCCCGGACCGGTATAGCCCCTCCACCGCGGACGGCAGGCGCCTTCTTGCCCACGAGCTCGCGCACACCCTTCAGCAGCGGGTCGGCGGGATGCGCGTGCAGCGCCAGCCCGAAGACCCCGACAAGCAGAAGAAGACTGCGGGCGACCAGGGCTCCGGCGGCGTGCAGCGCGCCCCGGTCAACGACATCTCCGACAACCCAATGCACGAGGAGCGCCTGATCTCCGCGTTTGACGTCACCCCAGGCAACAAGCGCCCCTGGAATCTCAACCTGCTGACCAAGACCATCTTCAACGCGCTCAAGGCCGAACCCCGCGCATACATAAGGATCCTCGGCGTGTATCCGACGATTGCCGGCGAGGATGATCCACAGCAGAATGCCTACGATCGCGCGGATACCGTGCGCAAGGCCCTGATCCAGTGGATTGGCCCGGGCAAATTCTCTGAAGATCGTTTTGACGTGGCGTTCGCAGACGGACAGATCGGCGAGCCGCAGATCCAGGTCGACATTGCCTACAAGGGCGTCATCGTCTCCGACCCGCAGACGCCTCTGCCTCCTTCATCTCAGACGACTGCCGCAACCGGTTCCAAGGCCGATGCGGGCGGCTCCGGAGACCTTCAGTCCGCGCTCGGGGGCCAGTGGGCCTGGCACCTGAATCGTTCCGGCAAGCCGTCGAAAACCGTGCAGCTTCAGCTCACGCGCGGTTCGGGCCCCGCCCAGGAGGTGTACCAGTTCTCGGTGGACGTGGACACCGGAGACCTTCAGTTCATGGGCGGCATGCAGGTGCAGGCGGAAACCAGAACCGTCGAGGCATTGAAGGGAGCCCTCAAGGTGAAAGGCAGCGTGTTCCTTCAACTCCTCGGCGGCCTGACCCGCGCCAACGGCCAGGGAGGCGGTTCTCTCACCTTCCAGGTGCAGGGCGGCGCCCAGGTAACCGCAACGTTTGGCCCCGTCACCGTTTCGCTTCAGGCGGCGCCGAGCATCACCTATACCGCGGGCCAGCCCATCGCGCTCGACTTCAACCTCGCGCCCCAGGGCGGCGCCACGTCATTGCCGTCGAAGAACCCGCCTCCCTTCATAGGAATTCCAATCCTCGTCGGCACGTTTTGAGGCTTTGCATCAACTAATGCTTCGTGAGTGCCGTAAACCGCCACAGCCAAGCAACACAGTTTTTACGCAGCCAATTCCCCAACCCAAAAGGGGTGCCCCGGGTCTCGATTCTGAGACCCGGGACACTACGCAAGTCCGCACCACGGATCCTGGTTTGTGGGGTGAGGATCTCGATTCTGAGACCCGAGATACCACAGACCTTAACAGTTAACCTACCGCCGTCATCCTGAGCGAGTCCGCACCGGGGTCCCCAGCGACGGCTCTTTGTCGCTGGGGTGGAAGGACGAGTCGAAGGACCTGCATTTGTCTCCGTTCGCACCCCTCTCCCGCCCCGTGCCCCATCCATTTCGCAGCTTCATCGCGAAATGGATGGGATACCAGATCGCTCGGTTTGCGCGCCGTAGGCGCAGCGTTCGTTAGCCCCGCGCTTCAGCGTGGGGAACGAGGCCCCCACGAGACTCCCGGAGTCTCGAAGGGACGGCGCTAGACTATTCGATTCGGGGCGGCAGAAGATCATGAACTGTCCCCCAGATGATGTTCCACAAAGCGCATTCGCGCCGGAATTTTGCGGGCTACTTGCTATTCAGGTGATGATGGAAAAGTATATGAAAGAACTGAATGGGAGTGAAAATACCGCCGAATGACCCGGAGTTCGCGCGGTTCACCGACGCTTACCGGATCACTCGATTCAAAATCATCTTCGCCAATGTCACGCTGTCGCCCACAACCGAAATCAGCCGCGGGGTCGGACTGGTTATGTCCGGCTCCCGCGCCAGCCTGACTGCAGCAATAATCGAAGCCGCGATCACCAGCGTCGACGCGAAACGGTCCTGCTTCTGGCGTTCCCGGTTCTCCCAGTCAATCGCTCTCTTCATTTCACCCATGGCAGCGCCCTCCCTTTCGCCGGTCTGAGCCTGTGCGACAACCGGCCCCGAAAAATGTCGGACGGTAGGTATCGCCTGCTCACGCCGCACAACGGGCAGACCGTCACAATCCAGGCATCCGGCATCGTCTGCACCGGGGCCGGGATGTTCTCGCCGCACCCCTTGCAGCGCACGGTGAAGTCGCAGAGCCGGGAATCCGGAATGTTGAACACCTGAACATTATAGGCGAACAAAAGGCGAATATTTCAACAGGCCAGGCAGGTGGCCATGATCTCAGGAGAAAGATGTCTCAACGTCGAGTCGGGGATGGGCCTTCGAGCCGCCGACGGAAACGAAATTGGCAGCGCAGCAGGATGCCCCCTAAGGCGGCGGCAGAAGGTAGCCCCAGGCGCGAACCTGGGTCAGCTTCGGTCACGTTTTTTTCGCAAATTGAACACCATATATGTAGTAGGTTTCTACCACAATGAAAAAGCGAAAACGGCCTTTTTTACCGCATCATGGGAAAACTCAACCGTAGAGCCGCCCTGAGAACGGTGAACCCCGGACTCCAAACTGCGAACTATGAAATACTAAGTGTGAACTGCACTCACCCAAAGCCGGATCCTCTATGTGAACTTCCGGGTCAAGGCCGCAAGTTGGGGTACCCGCGTGTCAAGCCCCCGATGAGCCGAAAAGCACCGGAAATGGGGCAAAAACAGCAGAAAATACCCCCCTCCCCCCCTGTAAATATTTTTTCGTGGAGAAGGTCGAATCTCGGATGTTGTAAATAAAGGACTTAACTCAACAGCCCGCGGGTACTTCTCGAATAGTGGGAAAAATGGGCCGAAACTTGGCGGGAAAAGTGGGCCTAAACTGCCCTTTTACGCGCCTTGCAGCACATGAAGATGTGAAAGCGGCTTCGCTTCCGCAAACTCCCGCGAGTATCCTCTCGGAACGTATGCGCAGCAGGGCTCTTCGCCATGAGGATTCCCGGTGAGCGCGTAGGCGCGGGCGCGCGAACCTCCGCAGATTTCTTTGAACTCGCAGGCGCCGCATTTGCCTTCGAGCGCCGAAGTGTCTCTCAAACGCCTGAAAAGGTGAGCATTCCGGTAGATGTCGCTGAGCGCCTGTCGCCGGATGTTGCCCGCTGAAACCGGGAGAAATCCGCTGGGAAAGACCTCGCCTGTATGAGAGATGAACACGAAACCTTTGCCGTCGTTCAGCCCGCGAGGAGCGCGCCCGATCACGTCTGCGACCTTTTCCGCAGCGGCAGAGTGTTCGCCCGCTCTCCGTTCAGCCGCGCGCTGTTGCAGGACAAAGCGCCGGTAATGCTGCGCTTCGGTCGTCTTGATGTCGAAGCTCGCCGTCTTTGAGAGGCTGTAGATCCTGGCGAAGATAGCCTCGAATTCATCGGCATTGAGCAGGTCGTTCAGCTTGCCGCGCCCGGTTGGAACGAGAAAGAACACGCTCCAGAGCGTGATATTCAACCGCTCCATCAGCGCCACGATCGCATCGATCTCGCCGATGTTGCGGCGGCTGAATGTGGTGTTGATCTGCACCGGAAGGTCCGCCTCGTTGGCCCAGCGGACCGCGTCTAGGGTCCGCTCGAATGAGCCCGAAAGGCCGCGAAAAGCATCATGCGTTTCGGCGCATGCGCCATCCATGCTTACCGCAAGGCGCGCCAGCCCCGCCTGTTTCAGGCGGAACACCACCTCGCGCGTCAGCAGCGGCGTAGCGCTCGGCGTAAGCGAGACTCGAACGCCGGCTTCATGCGCATGGCCAATAAGCTCAAAGAGATCAGGCCGTTTGATGGGATCGCCGCCGGTCAACACGAAGACAGGCACTTGCCACGCGGCGATCTGGTCGATGAGCGTCTTGCCTTCCTGTGTGCTGAGTTCGAGCGGGTGGCGCTCCGGCTTAGCCGACGCGCGGCAGTGGACGCATGCAAGGTCGCACGCCTGCGTTACTTCCCAGATAGCGATGAAGGGCCGCTCGTTGAAATCCACGGCATGAACGAGAGGGTTCATGCATCCATCACACTTGGCCTCGAAGCGATGCGCAGTGACGAAAGTCTCTTGATTGATAGAATTTTACCGTGAGCTATCAAAGGATCGACCTGGCCGCGGTACTGCGCAATACGCCCCTCCTTGCCAATCTTTCGCAGCCTGAGTTGCAGAGCCTTTCCTCGCGCACGGTGCGCAAGCAGTTCGGCGCTGGAGAGATCATCTTTTCAGAGGGCGAACCATGCAGCGGGCTCTTTATCATTGCGCGGGGAAAGGTCCGCATCTTCAAGACCTCCATGAACGGCCGCGAGCAGGTGCTGGCGATGAACGGCCCAGGCGAATCGATTGCGGAACTGCCGGTATTCGACGGCGGGGCATTCCCGGCGTCAGCCACGGCCGTGGAAGACACTGAGATGGCATTTATCTCGCGCCGCGACTTCCATGCCTTCTGCATCGAGCATCCTGAAGTCGCGCTCAAGGTGCTCTCCGTGGTCGGCGAGCGCCTGAGGCGGCTTGTGGGAATCATCGAAGAACTTTCGTTCACCACGATTCGGCACCGGCTCATTTCGGTCCTGGTAAAGCTCGCGCAGTCCGAGGGGAAGACCACTCCGAACGGAATTGAATTCCAGCTTCCCGCCACCCACCAGGAGCTTGCCAACCAGCTCGGCACGGTCCGCGAGCTGATCTCGCGTAACCTGATGCGGCTGCAGGCCGAGGGGCTGCTGGAAGTGGATGCGCGTCAGATTGTTGTGAAGGATTTGAAGTCGCTGTCCACCCTTCTGGAAAGCGGCCAATAGCCCGGTTCGAACCCAAGTGACATAAGTTACTGTGGCCGGCGCGCGGGCTGTTTAGTGTTGCAAGTGGGAACGAGTGATGTCCGCCGCTAATAACTTCACGCTCGAAAACAGCAGCAATCAATCGGCTGGGGATGCTGACATCGCCGCGAAGGTTCAGGCCACGGCAGTCCGCGAACGCCAGAAGAGCCTGATGCTCCGCGCATGGATCGTCAGCGGCCTGTTTTTCATGGCTCTTCCCGGCACCATGCTCGGCTTCACAAATCTCATCGCCATCAGCGCGCATCACGGGCTCGCCAGTATGCCGGCTGCGTGGATTCAAGGGCACGGCCATGCGCAGATGTTCGGCTGGATCGGCAGTTTCATCCTCGCCATCGGGTTCTACTCGCAACCGACGCGAGATCGCTCCGTGCTCAGGATCCCTTTGACCTGCTTCGTGCTTTGGACGGCGGGGGTGGCCCTGCGCTGGGTTGCCAACATATATGGTTTGCACTGGCGCGCGCTTTTCGTCGTCTCCGCCGTCGCAGAGTTCATCACGCTGCTCTTATTTCTCTCGGCCGCCCGGCATCATAAGCTGCCCGCGAACGAGAACGAAGCGAAGCCGCGCATCGAACTGTGGATGACCTCGGTCTTCCTCGGCACGTTCGGATTCCTTGCCGGCATCACGTTCAACCTGGTCGAATGCGTGCGGCTCGCGGCTGCGGGCGAAACAGGTGCGTTTCCTCACGACCTGGACCAGAGGTACCTTGTCTTGCTTGCGTGGGGATTCCTCGCGCCCACCGTGTGGGGCTTCTCGGCGCGCTGGCTCCCGACGTTTCTCGGAATCGGCCGTCCCCGCGAGCGGGTATTTCGAGTGGCGTTGATGACCGATATCGCGGGCATTGCCGCCGGCTTGTGCGGACTATCACTCACGGCTGCAGTCCTGCTGCTCTGCGCCTCCATCGCGATCGTGATCGGCCTGCGACTGGTTGACCAGCCGCGCAATAAAGCCAAGGTTCAGGGCATCCATCCGAGCTTTCCGGCGTTCATTCGCATCGCCTATTTGTGGATGGTGGTCGCGGCAGCCATGAGCATCTGGGCGGCGGTGGCCGACGTGAACGGCGGCATCTGGGGCGCATCACGGCACGCGCTCACCGTGGGATTTGCCGCGACCATGGTGTTCGCCATCGGGCCGCGCATTCTGCCGCACTTTGGCGGCATCTACAACCTCTATAGCAAGCGGCTTATGTTTCTCAGCCTGCTGATTCTCCAGGCAGGGTGCACGCTGCGTGTATCGTCCGAGCCGATGGCATACGAAGGCTTGCTGCCGTTTGCCTGGAAGGTGCTGCCTGTTTCAGCGTCGCTCGAGCTGACCGCAGTGTTGCTGTTCGCGGTGAACCTTGTCATGACCTACGCGCGCGGCCAGACCTTCTTTGCGCTACTGGGCATCCCGCCCAGATCCGTGGCTTGACCGTTCACGCGCAGTCGGCGCGCCGCGCACGGCAAGCGGCCCATTCCGCGGAATGAATGCCGCATCCCGAGACAAGCAGAGGTAGAGTGACTTTAGTCGTTGGATTGCAGCTTGCAGTTCGCTACGGTGAGGTGTAGCACGAAAGAACTCTGCGCAAATTGAGGGAGTCATGAGTTATAAGCGTTATTGGCTTGCGCTGGCCATCGTCATACTAGGTTCCTTTGCCGTTCTTGGCATTGTTGGGCGGAAGATGATCAGCCAGGCACCCCCCATCCCGGACGTCTACACAGCGGATGGCCAACTTCTCTTTACCGGCTCGTCCATCACCGATGGACAGGGCGTGTGGCAATCGATCGGCGGGCAGGAAATCGGCACCATCTGGGGGCACGGCGCGTACGTGGCCCCGGACTGGAGCGCCGACTGGCTGCATCGCGAGTCCGAAATCCTGCTCGACACCTGGGCGCAACGCGAAGGCGCGGCAAACTTCGACGCGCTCAATCCCGACAACCAGGCGGTATTGAAGGCGCGCCTGGTTCGCGAGATACGCAGCAACACGTACGATGCGGCGAACAACCGGGTGATTCTGTCCGCCGACCGCGTAGCTGCTTTCAGTCAACTGTCTGCCTATTATGCCGACGTCTTCGCCAGTGGCCACAAGGAATACGCTATCCCGCGCGGCGCGCTCGCCGACCCGGTGAAGCAGCAGAAGATGGCTGATTTCTTCTGGTGGAGCGCATGGGCAACGAGCACGGACCGGCCCGGGGCCAACGTCACCTACACCAACAACTGGCCGCACGAGCCGCTGATCGGCAACGAGCCGACATCCGGCGCCATCCTGTGGAGCATCATCAGCGTCGTATGTCTCATCGCGGGAATCGGCGGGCTGGTCTGGTGGAACTCTTCGCGAGAAAAGGAAGCCGTGCACGGCCCATATCCGGCTTGCGACCCCTTCATCGGCGCGCGACCGACTCCTTCGCAGCGCGCTACGATCAAGTACTTTCTCGTTGTTGTGATCCTGTGGGGCGTGCAGATCCTCATGGGCGCCATCACTGCGCACTACGGCGTCGAAGGGCATGGCTTCTACGGCTTTCCTCTTGATAAATACCTGCCCTACGCCATCACGCGCACATGGCACCTGCAGATCGCGATCTTCTGGATCGCCACCTCGTGGCTGGCAACAGGCCTGTATGTTGGCCCGGCAGTCAGCGGACATGAACCGAAGTATCAGCGTCTCGGCGTAAATGTGCTGTTCGCAGCTCTCGTGCTGGTGGTGGGCGGCTCGCTCGCGGGCGAGTGGCTCGGAATCCAGCAAAAGCTCGGCAACCTCTGGTTTTGGTTCGGCAGCCAGGGCTTCGAGTACGTGGACCTTGGCCGCTTCTGGCAGATTCTGCTCCTTGTCGGCCTGGTGCTGTGGCTCACGCTCATGGTGCGCGCCCTAAAGCCGGCCTTCAAACGAAACAGGGAAGACCGCTCGCTGCTCTCTTTGTTCCTTGTCTCCAGCATCGCCATCCCGCTGTTCTATGCCGCCGGCCTGATGTACGGGCAGCGCAGTCATCTTGTGACCGCAGAATACTGGCGCTGGTGGGTAGTGCATCTCTGGGTGGAGGGATTCTTCGAGGTGTTCGCCACGGTAGTGATCGCGTTTCTCTTTACGCGGCTCAAGCTCCTCGAAATCCGCAGCGCAACGCGCGCCGTGCTGTTTTCCACGACAATCTTCCTGTCAGGCGGCATCATCGGCACATTCCATCATCTGTACTTCGCCGGGTCCGGCGCCGCGGTCATCGCGCTGGGAGCGGTGTTCAGCGCGCTGGAAGTGGTTCCGCTGACGCTCATCGGCTACGAAGCATGGGAGAATTTTCGTCTCGCGAGACCGACAAGGAAGGCGCCGTGGATCGCGAACTACAAATGGCCCATTTACTTCTTTGTGGCGGTCGCGTTCTGGAACCTCGTGGGCGCGGGAGCGTTCGGATTCCTGATCAATCCTCCGGTGGCGCTCTACTACATGCAGGGCCTGAACCTCACGCCAGTGCACGGCCATACCGCGCTGTTTGGCGTGTACGGCATGCTCGGCCTGGGGCTCACGCTCTTCTGCCTGCGCGTGCTGCAACCGGGGCGCCGCTGGAAGGAAGGAGTACTGAAGGCGTCGTTCTGGTGCATCAACATCGGTCTCGTCTTCATGGTCGTCCTCAGCATGCTTCCCATCGGACTGCTGCAGGCCATGGCGTCCATCGAGTACGGAACGTGGTATGCGCGCTCCGCTGAGTTCATGCAATCGGGGCCCATGCAGGCACTGCGCTGGATGCGCGTTCCCGGCGACGTGCTGTTCTCGGTGGGAGCGGCGCTGCTCGGGTGGTTCGTACTGGGGTTGCTGACCGGGACGTCATACGAAACCGAATTGCCGGTGTCGCTGCCCTCGTCTCGTGCAGTCGAGGAGGACGAAGCTACTCTCGCCATCCGCTGAGCTATTCGCTTTTGCGGCGTTCTCATTCGAGAACGCCGCATGAACACAATTCGATTTAAGTAGCATGAATTGGTGACGATCAACCGTGAATATGTCGTACCTTCAGATCACCGGCGCGCGCGATTTGCGGACTTGTCGGCTCAGTAAGCCTGCAATTGATCGAGCGGCAAGCGCACGTGAAAGCAGGTGCTGCCCACTTCAGATCGCACTCCAAGTTGCCCGCGATGCTTGCGCACAATGCGCGTGGCATTATCGAGCCCCAGGCCGAGCCCGTGGCCGGGCGGCTTCGTGGTAAAGAACGGTTCGAAGATACGATCCCGCAGCTCAGCCGGAATGCCGCGGCCATTGTCCCAGATCTCCACCAGCAACATTTCCCCTTCCTGCCTGCATACGAGGCGCAGGCACCCGCGAGGTTCAGTCTCCGCCATCGCCTCCAGGGCGTTCTCAATCAATGCCGTCCACACCTGGTTCAACTCGCCGCCATACGCGCTGATCGCGGGCAGTCCCAGTTGGTAGTCGCGAATCACGGTGATGTTGTGCATGCGCGATTGCATCATCTGCAAGGTCGCATCAAGGCCGGCTGGTACGTCCACTTCGAGAATGGGCGCGCGATCCATGTTCGAATACGCTTTGACCGCGCTGATCAAATCGAAGATGCGGTCGGTGGAGCAAAGCAGTGTTTCGATGGACCGGCTGGAGCGCAAGTAGCGGGCAAAGTATTGCAGAGTGACGCAGGTACCGTTCGCTTCCAGGATCGAATGCAGTTCCTCCATGTCGCTCACCGTCACGCCATGCTCCGCGAGATCGGGCGCCACCTCCCACGCGTTGTCGCATGGCAGCGCTGTAAGCCAATTGCGCAGCGCTTCTTCGTGGCGAATAATTTCGGCGGCCTCAGGCGGAGCCTGCGGCCGCTTGCGGTCGAATAAGTTTTGCTCCCAGGCTTCCACGCCATGAATCTGCTTCTCTTCGAGGCAAAGGTTTACCAGCTTGAATCGATTCCTGCGATTGGCGCGCAGTTCGGTAATCAGGCTCGATGCCGCACGCTGCGCGGCCGATGCCGGATTGTTCAATTCATGAGCCAAGTTGCCGGCAAGTTTTCCAAGGGCCGAAAGCTTTTCCGCCTGTTGTTCAATGCGCGTCACCTCGCGCACGCGGTCAAGCAGAGTAGAAACAACTCGTTGCGCCATCGACGGAATTGCCGCCAGCATTTCAGGAAACAGTGACTTGTGAATCAGCAGCACCCATACGTTAGTGACTGCGACACCTTGCCCGCCGAAAGTCTTCATCCGCGAGAACGGCAGCAGGCCGGTCATTTGACCGCTGCGGCCGATAAACAGCGCCATTGGGCCGGCATGCTGACGCTTCACATGGATCTCCCCCTTGAGGATGAGCACCATGCGATCGGCTGGCGTGCCTTCTTCAAACAGTACTTCGCCCTCTTCTGCAACCATCTCGTCGCCATGATCCGCCAGCCACAGTCGCTCGTCGAACGACAGCCCTTGCAATGGCGCAATGCGTTCCAGCGCGGAGGCGATTTCTTCAATTGGGGTGGGGATAGCGGGCGGGGATGCGAGGATAGAGGGCATTTTCCAAGAACCTCCGGGGGACCCAAATTCAGAATAGCTGAATTGCGGCTGAAAGGCAGCGGAATCCGGGGTGCTATGATGGCGAATTTGCAGGAGAAAGTTGGGTTCGTGTTGAAATCATTTTTTGGATTGGTGATCCTGGGCGCCGCGTCGCTAATATGCGCACAAACGTCCTCGGCGAGGTTCGATGTGTCAAGCAAAGTGTTTCGCCTTGACGGCGGCAATGTCACCTACGTATTCGGAATTAACTCACGCGCCGAGCTCCAGCAGATGTATTGGGGCGGACGGCTCGCGGAGGCCGACAAGTTTCCTGCGCCAACTCCGATGCCAGGTTGGGCTTCGTTCGATTCGTCGTATAGCACTACGCCGCAGGAATACCCAGGCTGGGGTGCGGGCCTGTTTGTCGAACCGGCTTTAAAGGTCACGTTCGCGGATGGCAATCGTGATCTGGTGCTGCACTACGAGAGTCATTCGAACACGGCAAACGGCGTGGACGTCGTGCTTAAAGACATTTCGCGCAAGATCTACGTGACACTGCATTATGCGATGGATCCCAATTCCGGGATACTTGCTCGTTCCGCGACCATCGAAAATCGCGAATCCGCCCCCGTAACTATCGAACAGGCGGCCGCTGCCGCGTGGGCCTTGCCGCGCGGCCATTGCACGCTGAATTACCTTACCGGCCGCTGGGCAGGCGAGTGGAACCTGACGCAGGAGCCGCTCCACCCCGGCGCGCGCGTACTCGAAAGCCGGCGCGGCAGCACCAGTCATCAGGCGAATCCCTGGTTTGCCATTCAATCCGGCGATCCTGATGAAGAGCACGGCGAAGTGTGGTTTGGCGCGCTCGGGTGGAGCGGTTCTTGGCGCATCACCATCGAGCAGGATCAACTCGATGCCATTCGGGTCACCGGCGGCTTGAACCCCTTCGACTTCGGTTACATGCTCAATCCCGGCGACTCGCTTTCAACGCCGGTTTTTTATGGAGGCTACTCCGCGAACGGCCTGGGCGGCGCATCGCGATTGCTGCACAGCTATGAGCTGTATAACATTCTGCCACGCACGACGAAGGCGGCTCAGTCGCCGGTCCCGCGTCCGCGGCCGGTGATCTACAACTCGTGGGAAGCGACCGAATTCAACGTGAGCGAAGCGGGTCAGATTGCGCTCGCGGAAAAAGCCGCCGCGCTCGGCGTCGACCGCTTCGTGATGGATGACGGCTGGTTTGGGCAGCGCAAGAACGATCACGCGGGACTCGGCGACTGGTACGTGAATCCGGAGAAATTTCCCCATGGGCTCAAGCCTCTCATCGATCGCGTTCACGCGCTCGGCATGGATTTCGGCCTGTGGGTCGAGCCGGAGATGGTGAACCCCGACTCCGATCTCTATCGAATGCATCCTGAATGGGCCCTGAATTTTCCCGGCCGCCCGCGCTCGGAGCAGCGCAACCAGCTCGTTCTGAATCTCGCGCGACCCGACGTGCGCGATTACGTTCTGGGCTTCCTCGACAAGCTACTCAATGAGAACGACATCGCCTTCCTCAAGTGGGATTACAACCGGAACTGGAGCGAACCCGGCTGGGACCAGCTTTCGCCCGGTGGGCAGAAAAAGGTCTACGTAGCATTCACGCAGAACCTGTATGCCGTCCTCGCCGAGTTGCGCAAGCGCCATCCGAACGTCGAGATCGAGTCCTGCTCGGGCGGCGGCGGCCGCGTCGATCTCGGCATTCTGCGTTATACCGACGAGGTCTGGCCCTCCGACAACACCGATCCGTTCGATCGGTTAACGATTCAGGATGGCTTCACCTACGCGTACACCCCGCAGATCATGATGGCGTGGGTCACCGACTCGCCGCACTGGCTCAACCATCGCACCACGTCGCTCGCGTACCGAATGCTCAGCTCGATGCAAGGTTCGCTTGGGATCGGGGCGAACATCTCGAAGTGGAGCGATGACGAAATGGCTACTGCGAAGCGCCTCATCGCGGCGTATCACGAGTTGCAGCCGACCATCACGCAGGGCCAGCTGTATCGGCTGATTTCGCCGCGCGACAGCAGCGAATTTTCCGCCACGCAGACCGTGCGCGAAAACAAATCGCAATCGGTTGTGTTCGCGTTCATCCACTCCACCCAGGAACGTCGTGGCTTCCCGATCCTGAAGCTCGAAGGCCTCGATCCCGCAGCGAAATACGCGCTCACGCCCATCGAAGGCAAAGCCGGCGCAAGCATGCCGCCAGTGGCCAGCGGCGCGTTCTGGATGAATCATGGCCTCGAGATGGCCGATGACTTCAGAGGCGACTTTCAGGCCGCGGCATTCCGCCTCGACCGCAAGTAATCGCTTTAGAACAAAAGCAAACCGCCGGAGAGTCATACCCTCCTGCGGGTCCTCGCTGATGGCTGAAAGTTGACAGCTTATGGCTGTCTTACCGCGTCTTTGCCACTTCCTCCACCGTGATCGGATCAAGAAACGGCATGCTGGCGCGCAGTTGCTTGCCCACAATCTCCACCGGATGCTTCGCTTCGGCCTCGCGGAACGAAAGAAACTCTTTGCGCCCCGAATTCTGATCGGCGAGGAAACGCTTGGCGAACGATCCGTTCTGGATTTCTTTCAGAATCTCCTTCATCGCCCTGCGGCTTTCTTCGTTGATGACACGCGGACCGCTCACGTAGTCGCCCCACTCCGCCGTATCGCTGATCGAGTAGCGCATGTATGCGAGACCGCCCCGATAGATCAGGTCGACGATCAGCTTGAGCTCGTGCAGCACCTCAAAATACGCGCTCTCTGGCTGGTAGCCCGCTTCCACCAACGTTTCATAACCCGCCTTGATGAGAGCGCTCACGCCGCCACACAGCACCGCCTGCTCGCCGAAGAGGTCCGTCTCAGTCTCTTCCTTGAAAGTCGTCTCCAGCACGCCCGCGCGCGTGCAGCCGATCCCCTTCAGGTAGCTGAGGGTGAGCGCGTGCGCTTTGCCCGTCGCATCCTGGTGAATGGCGATCAGTCCCGGAATCCCGCCGCCTTCGGTAAATACTTCGCGGACGCGGTGCCCGGGACCCTTGGGCGCGGCCAGACCCACATCGAGCCCCTTAGCCGGCACGATCGTCTTGAAGTGAATGTTGAACCCATGAGCGAACAGCAACAGCTTGCCCTCGGTGAGATTCGGCGCGATCTCTTCCGCGTACACCTTCGCCTGCGTCTGGTCGGGGATGAGGACCATCACCACATCGCCCCACTTGGCGGCCTCGCCTACGGTCGTTACCTCAAGACCGGCCTTCTGCGCCTTGGCAATGGATTTAGATCCCGCCGCCAGGCCCACTTTGACGTGAACGCCGGAATCCTTGAGATTCAGCGCATGCGCATGCCCTTGCGAGCCGTAGCCAATGATGGCCACCTTCTTGGCCTGAATGAGCGATAAGTCTGCGTCGTGATCGTAATAGGTCGTCGCCATGATGATTTTTGTCTCTTCCTTTGCTGGTGATCAATGCAAAAGCTGTCGATGTGTTGCCCGGTCCAAAGGAGCCCCGCGGCAACTCCTGACTACTCCGGCTCGACGACAGCGGCTTCTTTCTCCGGTTGCACGCTGTCTGTGGGCTCTTCGACGTTGGCTTCCGCGGCGCCCATCGCGCGCAACACGTTGCTCACGTGATGCCCCCTGCGCATCGTCATCTTGCCGCTACGGCAGATCTCAAGAATACGTCCCTCGTCTTCGCGAAGCACTTCGATCAACCCCTCGATCTTGCTCTCAACGCCGGTCATCTCGATCATCAGCGATTCCGAAGTCAGATCGACGATGTGCGCGCGAAATACCTCGACAAGGTCGAAGATCTGCGCGCGGTTCTGCGGCGTTGCAGCCACCTTGATGAGCGCCAGTTCGCGCGTTACCACGGGAGCATGGGCGATGTCATCGACATCCACCACATTCTCCAGTTTAAACAGGCTTGCGCGGATGCGATGGCCCGCTTCGGCCGACGCCTCGCAGACCAGCGTCATCCGTGACAGTCCTGGCCGCTCGCTGCGGCCGACTGTCAGCGAAATAATATTGATGTTCAATCGGCGAAACAGCGACGCCACTCGCGTCAGCACACCTGGCTTGTCTTCAACATAGAAAACGAAAGTATGTTGCATAATTGGCCTCTCGAAGTAGCTAGTCGTCCTGGGCTGTTTCCACCAGCGGATTCTTCCCCGGCCGGCGAATCATCTCGTGCAGCGCGCTGCCCGCTGGGATCATTGGGTATACCGAGTCTTCCTTCTCTACAAGGAAATTCAGCAGAAATGCGCCGCTGTGTGCGCGCGCCTCCGCGACGGTCGAGTCCACCTCGCCGCGCGTTTTGACCGCGCGCCCTGCAATTCCGTGCGCATCGGCCAGCTTCACAAAGTCCGGGCTCACCAGGGGCGTCGCCTCGTAATTGCGCTCGTAAAAGAACTCCTGCCACTGCCGTACCATTCCCAGATAGCCGTTGTTGATCACCGCGATATTGATCTTCAACTTCTCCTGCACAATGGTCGCCAACTCGCAAGCTGTCATCTGGAATCCGCCATCGCCTACGATCACCCACACTTCCTTGTCGGGACAGGCAACCTTCGCGCCGATCGCCGCCGGAAGCGCAAAGCCCATCGTTCCCAATCCGCCCGAAGTGATGAGCGTTCTCGGCTTCTCGTGATGAAAATATTGCGCCTCCCACATCTGGTGCTGGCCCACGTCCGTCACTACTACGGCGTCGCCCTTGGTGATGCGCCACAGATCGTTCATTACGTGCGCCGCGTACAGGTGCCCGGAATCGGGAAGGTTCTTGATGTCGCGAACGGCTACAGCGCCTTTGCCGGCTTCGATCGCTTTGATCCACGCTGAGCCGTCCCGGCCGGCGATCCGCGGCAGAAGCGACTCCAGCACTTCGCGAAGGTCGCCAACCAGCGCCACGTCAACCTTCACGTTCTTGTTGATCTCCGCGGGATCTACCTCGATGTGAATCTTCTTCGCCTTCAGCGCGTACTCGTTCAGCTTGCCGGTCACGCGATCGTCAAAGCGCATGCCGCAGGCAATCAACAGGTCGGCCTCCTGGATCGACGAATTTACCCACGACTCGCCGTGCATGCCCATCATGCCCAGGTTCAACGGATGCGATGCTGGGAACCCGCCGATGCCGAGCAGCGTCATCGCCACCGGAATCTCGGCGCGCTCAGCCAGCGTGCGCACCTGCTCCATGGCGCCCGACTCTGTAACTCCATGCCCGGCCAGGATCATTGGCCGCTTCGAATTGCGAATCAGCTCGGCTGCCTGCGCCAGTCCAGACTCTTCTACTCGCAGCATGGGGTGCGGCCGGTACGCGGGCGGCCTGGCTGCATCAAAATCAAACACTGTGCTGGCGATTTCGGCATCTTTTGTGATGTCCACCAGGACCGGGCCGGGGCGGTTGCTCCGCGCAATCTGAAAAGCGTGGCGCAGCGTGGGCGCGATATCTTCAACGCGATTCACGAGGAAATTGTGCTTGGTCACCGGAAGCGTGATACCGGTGATGTCCACTTCTTGAAACGCGTCCGTCCCAAGCAGCTTCGACGAAACATTCGCGGTAATGCAGACCATTGGAATCGAATCCAACATCGCCGTGGCAATCCCCGTGACCAGGTTGGTTGAACCCGGCCCGCTCGTCGCTATCGCGACGCCCACCTTGCCCGATGCGCGTGCGTATCCATCCGCCATGTGAGCCGCGCCCTGCTCGTGCCGCACCAGCACGTGTCTTATGGGAAACTTCCGCAGCGCGTCGTAAGCCGGAAGGATCGTTCCTCCTGGGTAGCCGAAAACCGTGTCGACACCCTCTCCGACCAGCGTGGCCCATATGATCTCCGCGCCTGTCAATCGCGTCGGCGTAGTGAAATGACTGTTCGATGATGGCGGCTTAGGCTTGGTTGTCATCGTGGACTCCTTCGAACTGCTGCTGCGAATCATGAAAAATTTCAGCCCCTATTAAGTTGTTGCCCCGGTTGAAGCTGAGCTCACGCGATCCACATACTTGCGGAACACGCCCGCCGGCCATCGGAGCGAAGGCGCAGCAAAACCATTCAGCCGTGCCTTCATCTCCGCGTCGCTGATCTCGAGCGTGAGCTTGCGGCTCGGAATATCGAAATGAATCATGTCTCCTTCGCGCACGGCTGCGATAGGCCCGCCCACAAACGCCTCCGGTGCAACGTGCCCCGCGGTAAACCCGCGCGTCGCTCCGGAAAATCGCCCATCAGTAAGCAGCGCAACCGTATGGCTCAAATCCGGATGCCCGCTCACCGCCGCGGTCACTTGCAGCATCTCGCGCATGCCCGGGCCGCCCTTCGGCCCTTCATACCGGATCACCAGCACGTCGCCGGGCTTGACCTTGCCGCCTTGCACCGCCGCAAAGCAATCTTCTTCGCAATCGAACACGCGCGCTGGCCCGCGGTGCTCCACGCGATCCGCCGCCGCGATCTTCATCACGCAGCCCTCGGGCGCGAGGTTACCCTTGAGGATTACGAGCCCGCCAGTCGGCTTGATGGGATTGTCGAAGGTGTGAATCACCACCTGCCCTGGAGTCTCTTTCGCAAGTGCGGCTTCCTGGGCAAGCGTTTTGCCGCTAATGGTGAGCGTGGATCCATCGGCGTGGCTGGCGTCGATGAGCCGCTTGGCCAGCAGCCGCGACCCTCCCGCCGCCTGAAAGTGCGACGCCATGTACTTGCCCGCAGGCACAAGGTCGCAAATGAACGGCGTCTGCTTCGAGATCGAATCGAAGTCGTCCACCGTCAGATCGATTCCAATCTCCTTCGCGATCGCGATCAGGTGCAGCACGGCATTGGTAGACCCGCCGCTCGCCGCCACGCTCGCAATCGTATTTTCGAGCGCTTTGCGCGTAATGATCTGCGACGGCCGGCGATTCGCCCGCACCGCATCCATCAGCATGCGCCCTGCCTCGCGCGTCGCCGCGTGCTTGTCCTTGTCGGTTGCCGGCACTCCGGAGAGATGCATCGGCGAGATGCCGAGAATTTCGCCGCTCATTGCCATGGTGTTGGCCGTGAACTGCCCGCCGCACGCGCCCGCGCCGGGACAAGCGTTGGCTTCCAGCGCTTCCAGGCCCGCCGCATCGATCTTGCCCGCGGCAAAGGAGCCGATCCCCTCGAACACATTCTGAATCGTGATGTCGATCTTTTCACCACCGGGGCCGTCCAGCTTGCCCGGCGCGATTGAACCGCCATAGAGCATCATGCCAGGAATGTCGAGCCGGCACAGCGCCATGATGATGCCCGGCATGTTCTTGTCGCAGCCGCCGATGCCCACCAGCCCATCGAACAGGTTGCCGCGCGCCGCCAGTTCGATCGAATCCGCAATCACCTCGCGCGACACGAGCGAAGCCTTCATGCCCTGCGTGCCCATCGTGATTCCGTCTGAGATCGTAATGGTGTTGAACTCCATCGGCGTGCCGCCGGCTTCGCGAATGCCTTCCTTTAGCGCTTCGGCTACTTCGCGCAAGTGCACATTGCAGGTGCCGATCTCTGTCCATGTGTTTGCGATGCCGATAAGCGGCTTGTGCAGGTCCTCTTTCGCAAAGCCCGCGCCGCGCAGATAGGAACGCGCGGCTGCGCGGCTGGGGCCTTCAGTCAACGGAATGCTCTGGCGCTTGCCTTCGATCGTCATTGGCTCTCTTCTTCGCTAACTGCCGTTATTTTGCCTTCAACCAAGCAGCTTCATCGTGCTGCGCTTCGAATTTGTCCAGCTCCGCCGCATGCCGCAGCGTGAGCCCAATATCGTCCAGCCCTTCCAGCAGGCAGTAGCGCCGGAAGGGATCCACTTCAAACTTTGCCGAGAAACCGTGATCGTCCTTTACCGTCTGTTCTTCCAGCGAAACAGTCAGCCTGTATCCCGGATTCGTCTGCGCGTTGCGTAGCAGCTTTTCCACCTGCTCCTCGCTCAGCTTCACCAGCAGGATTCCGTTCTTGCCGGCGTTCGAGAAAAAAATATCCGCGAAGGTCGGGGCGATCACGCAGCGGAAGCCGAAGTCGCTCAGCGCCCACGCCGCGTGCTCGCGGCTCGATCCGCAGCCGAAGTTCTTGCCGGCGACGAGGATCTGAGCACCGTTATAGCGCGGATCATTCAGCACGAATTCCTTTACCGGCCCGCCCTGAGGCGTCTGTCGCCAGTCGAAGAAAAGAAAGTCGCCGTAACCCGTGCGCTCGATCCGCTTCAGAAACTGCTTGGGAATGATCTGGTCCGTGTCGACGTTGGTCCGGTCGAGCGGCATGACCAGCGAGGTAAGTGTCTTGAAAGATTCCATTACGCCGTCACCTCCTCGCGGACTGACTCGACCTGAGGCCAGTTCCTGATGTCAACAAAGTGCCCTGCGATAGCCGCCGCCGCCGCCATCTCCGGCGACACCAGATGCGTGCGCCCGCCCCGGCCCTGGCGGCCCTCGAAGTTTCGATTGCTCGTCGAAGCGCATCGCTCGCCGGGCGAAAGAATGTCGGGATTCATGCCCAGGCACATGGAGCAGCCCGGCTCGCGCCAGTCGAAGCCGGCTTCCTTGAAGATGCGGTCGAGGCCCTCGGCTTCTGCCTGCGCCTTTACCTGCTGCGAACCCGGAACGATCATTGCATTCACATGCGAAGAAACCTTGTGCCCTGCGGCAATCTTTGCTGCAGCGCGCAGATCCTCAATGCGCCCGTTGGTGCACGAGCCGATGAACACGCGATCAATCGCGACGTCTTCGAGCCTTGTGCCCGCCTTCAGATCCATGTACTCGAGTGCGCGCTCAAACGACTTGCGGTCGAGCTCGTTATCCACTCGAGCCGGGTCGGGCACGCTCGCCGTTACCGGCGCCACCATGCCGGGGCTCGTCCCCCAACTTACGAACGGCGCCAGCGTCGATGCGTCAATCGTCAGCTCGCGGTCGAACTTCGCGCCAGGATCGCTGGGCAGCTTGCTCCATTCAGCGACTGCGCGATCCCACGCTTCGCCCTTCGGCGAGAAGCGGCGGCCCTTGAGGTAAGCAAACGTCGTCTCGTCGGGCGCGATCATGCCCGCGCGCGCGCCAGCTTCAATACTCATGTTGCAGACGGTCATGCGGCCTTCCATCGAAAGCGAGCGAATGGCCGACCCCGCATATTCCACCACGCAGCCCGTCGCGCCGTCGGTGCCGATGCGGCCGATAATCGCAAGAATGATGTCCTTCGCCGTCACGCCCTGCGGCAGCTTGCCCTCGACCGAGATGCGGAATGTCTTCGGCTTCGACTGCGGCAGCGCCTGCGTCGCAAGCACGTGCTCCACTTCGCTCGTGCCGATGCCGAATGCCAGCGCGCCGAAAGCTCCGTGCGTCGAAGTATGCGAGTCCCCGCACACAATAGTCATGCCCGGCTTCGTGATACCCAACTCAGGGCCGATCACGTGCACAATACCCTGCTCGCGCGAGTTCACGTCGTATAGCTCGATGCCGAACTCCGCGCAGTTTTTGCGCAGCGTGGCGATCTGTGTCGCTGCAATCTGGTCCACGATATTCAGCCTGCCTTCAATCGTCGTGGGCACGTTGTGGTCAACCGTGGCGATTGAGCGATCCGGCCGGCGAACCTTGCGGCCCGCCAGGCGCAGCCCCTCGAAGGCCTGCGGCGAAGTCACCTCGTGCAGCAGTTGCAGGTCGATATAGAGCAGTGTGGGCTCGCCTTTCGGCTCCGCCACAACATGCTGCTCCCAGACCTTTTCGAATAGTGTCTTAGGGATACTCATCGCCTCAGGGTTCTCCTGTGATTCCTGGTCGAAGCCTCATGATCGGCCCCGGTTGTCTTGTCGCCGCGCAAACTTGGCTGCGAAATCTGCGGCCTTCTCGCCGGTGGTTCTCTTACTCGCCCACCCGAACCATTTGGTCCCGATGGCTGAGAACCTTGTGCAACATGCCGCGCACCTGCGCGCCCATGGCCGTCGTCGACAGCACGCTATAGCGGTGCGGGTTGGTGCGCGCCAGGTCCGGAGTGCGGAAACCAGCTTCCAGCACATTGCGTACTGCCGTCTCCACGGCATGAGCTTCCGCTTCGAGCCCCGCCGAATGGCGCAGAATCAATGCGCCGGTCAAAATCGCGCCCAGCGGATTCGCCAAGCCCTTGCCCGCGATGTCGGGCGCAGATCCGTGAACCGGCTCGTAGAGATTCACCTTGCCGCCGATCGTCGCCGAAGGCAGCATGCCCAGGGAACCTGTAATCACCGCGGACTCGTCGGAAAGAATGTCGCCGAAGAGGTTCTCGGTGAGCACTACGTCGTAGTTGCGCGGCTGATTCATCAGGTGCATCGCCATCGCGTCTACATATTGGTGCTCGAGCGTCACGTCCGGGAACTCCGCGGCAATCTCTGCCACTGTCGCGCGCCACAGTTGCGAAACCTCAAGAACGTTGGCCTTGTCCACGCTCGTCAACTTGCCGCGGCGCTTCTGCGCCAGTTGGAATGCGATCCGCGCCACGCGTGCTACTTCGTTCTTCGTGTACACCATCGTGTTCCACGCGCGCCCGGCATTCTTGTCCCACTCCCGCGGCTGCCCGAAGTAGAGCCCGCCGAGCAGCTCACGCACAAACAGAATGTCGGCGCCTTCCACAATCTCCGGCCGCAGCGGGCTGTTCACTGCCAGCTCTTTAAATGCAAACGCGGGCCGCAGGTTCGCAAACCCCCCCAGCTCCGCGCGGATCTTCAACAATCCTGCCTCGGGCCGCTTGTCGGGAGCAAGGGAATTGAACTCGTTGCCGCCTACCGCCCCCAGCAGCACCGCATCGCTTGCCAGCGCCTCGGTCAGAGTGTCGGCAGGCAGCGGCGTGCCGTCCTTCACAATCGCCACTCCGCCGATGCGGCGTTCGGAAAACTTGAATTCGTGCCCGCCAAGCTCGGCCACATCCTTCAGCACGGCCACCGCTTCGTTGGTGACCTCGGGGCCGATACCGTCGCCGGCGGTGATGAGAATCCGGAGCTTCACGCAGACATCCTTCCTTTTGCAATCAACCGCAGAATGAATCCAACAGCCAAGGCCATAATGGTCCAAGTGAAAACGAAATTAACCACGTATCCCAACAATATGACTACCAGGTCTGGCGATTGGCGGGCAGGAGTCAGAGCGAGCACCACCAGGTTCCCTAGCAAAAACATCGGCTCGGTGATCGGAGCCGCCCAACTTGCGCCCCGAAAGGCGAACACCCAAGCCAATACGGCAATCACCAATCCCGATAACACCGCGATGCCAACTCGGAAGTTCATGACTTTCCACAATTCCTGTCAGTTCACTTCCGCAACGGGCATGTGTCGCCGGGCGCGGATCTCATCCGGCAGAATCCCGATCAAATCCTGGTCGTAGATGTTCTTCTTGCGGTCGGCCAGCGCCACAAACCGGTAATACATGTGCTGCAGTTCGTCCCGGTCGAGTGTGAATCCCAGTTCCTCAAGCCGGTGCCGCAGCGCCGCGCGCCCCGAGTGCTTGCCCAGCACCAGGTTGGTCTTTGAAACCCCAACCAGCCCGGGCGTCATGATTTCGTAACAGAGAGGATTGGCGAGCATCCCGTGCTGATGAATGCCCGACTCGTGGGCAAAGGCATTGGCGCCTACCACAGCCTTGTTGGGGCTCGGCCGAAACGTAATGATGTTGCCCAGCACCTGGCTGGTCGGGTAAAGCTGGTCGAGCTTGATGCCGGTTGATACGCTGTATTTGTCCGAGCGCACGTAAATCGCCGCAGCGATCTCTTCGAGAGCGGCGTTGCCCGCCCTCTCGCCGATCCCGTTGATTGTGCATTCCACCTGGCGCGCGCCCGCTTCGATCGCAGCCAGGGAATTCGCCACCGCGAGCCCGAGATCGTCGTGGCAGTGCGACGACAGGATTATGCCTTCCGCATCCACCGCTGGAATCCGCTCGCGCACGTCGCGAAACATCGTCCCGTACTCTTCCGGCGTCGTGTAGCCCACCGTATCGGGCATGTTGATGGTCGTCGCGCCGGCCTCGATCGCCACCCGCACCATCTCCACGAGAAAATCCCGCTCCGACCGTGTCGCGTCCTCGGGCGAGAACTCCACATCGTCCACCAGCGAGCGCGCGAGGCGCACCGACTCCGCAGTGCGGTCCAGCGCCTCCTGCCGGCTGATCTTCAATTTGTATTCAAGGTGCAGGTCGCTCGACGCGAGGAACACGTGAATGCGCGGCCGGTCCGCAAACTGCACCGAGCGCGCTGCCATCTCGATGTCTTCCTGCTTGGCGCGCGCCAGCGATGCGATCCTCGGCTTGCGAACTGCCTGCGTGATTGTTGCAATTGCCGCAAAGTCGCCTTCCGATGCCATCGCAAAGCCAGCCTCAATGATGTCCACGCCCAGGTCTTCGAGCGCGTGCGCCATGGTCAGCTTTTCCTGCGTGGTCATGCTGCAGCCCGGCGACTGCTCGCCGTCGCGCAAAGTGGTATCGAAGAAGGCTACGTGGTCTGTGGTCATGAAACTCACCTGCGGGAAATCCCTCCTGCCCTGTCTCTATTAGTTTCGCGCATCCTGCCCCATAAGGCAAAGTTATTCTTCTTGTGGTTCCGATTAAAATTGCTTATAAAGACAGAGATCAGTGCTGTGTCGCAGGCCCCCCCTTGCGACTGAACCTTCCTTAGTGAACACCGACCGCTGCTTATGGAACTGAGCCAGCTCGAAACATTTCTCGCCGTCGCCGAAGAGCGCAGCTTCTCGCGCGCTGCTGCCCGTCTGCATCGCACTCAGCCCGCCGTCAGCCAAGTCATCCGCAAGCTCGAGGCGGGTGTCGGGGAAACGCTCTTCGATCGGGCCGCGCGCGATGGCTCGCTCACCGCTGCCGGAGAACTGTTGCGCGACTACGCCATGCGTCTTATGGCACTCCGGCGCGAAGCCACAAGCGCTCTCGGAGAGCTCAAAAGCCTCGAGCGAGGCACTCTGCACCTGGCCGCCAATGAGTACACATGCACCTACCTGTTGTCGGTCATAGACTCATTCCGTCGCGAATATCCGCAGATCAATGTCACCGTGCAGCGTATGCTCGCCTCGCACATTCCGGACGAGCTCAACCTGCGCGCCTTCGAAATGGGCATGATGTCCTTCCGACCTGATCCCGCTCAGTTCCGCTCCATCGCGGTCTATAGCGACAGCCTGGCCTTCATCGTCAGCCCGAAGCATCCGCTCGCAAAGGCCCAAAGCGTTTCCATCGCCGAGTTAGGCAAGGAGAATTTCATTGCCCATAACGTCGCTTCCCCTCTTCGGCGCAAGGTCATTGAAACCTTCCAGCGCTATCGCACGCCACTCAACATGGGTATCGAACTGCCCACCATCGAAGCTATTAAGCGCTTTGTGGCGATGGGCAACGGCGTCGCGCTCGTCCCTCACCTTACTGCGGCTCGCGAATTCGAGACTGGCGAGCTGGTCGCAGTAAATGTTCCCGAACTCGAACTGAAGCGCGTGTTGCGCCTCGTGCATCGCAGGCAAGGCACGCTATCGTATGCGGCCACTGCGTTCTTGCAGACCGTGCGTTCGCTCGCCCGCCGCAACGGTCCGCCTCTCTATTACCACGTGGAGAAGGCGAGTTGAATTCCCTGCTGCGCTGCTCCCGGTCGCGGAGAGCCAACACTCGCTTGCAGCGATCATTCACGCGAGGCGGGTCTTATATGCTATTTCTGAATACACCGTTTCGAATCGTCCGCGTCTAAAGCTCAGATCGTTCCCGCAACCGAGCGCGAGGGTCCTCTCAGGGCATTTACAATGCTGAGAGCGGGGCCCGGCGCCAACCGGAGCACCGGAATGACAAGCTCGTTGCCAGCCGGACGGTTGCGCAGTCGCGAGGTTCAGGACACCGAATGAAGAAGATCGCTTTCGTACTTTCCCTGCTGGCCGTCTGTGGGTCCGCGGGCATGGCTCAGGAGAGCCGCCAGGATGTCAGCGTCAGCGGATTCGCATTGATTGCGCCTTTCGTTGCCAGCCCTACCGACGTGCAGGTCCATTCCAATGCCGCCATCGGCGCACTTGCCAGCTACCGCTTCATGCTCACTCCATCGAGCGCCCTCGAAGTCAACTACGGAATCACCTACGACAACACGTATCACTACATCGTCGGCAATACGAACCACGTCAACGTGCTCACCCGCACGCAGGAAGTCTCCGGAGCCTACGTCCACAGCTTTACCTTCAGGAAGTTCAATCCATTTGTCGAGGCCGGAGCCGCCGGGCTGATCTTGCTGCCCATCCGCAACTCGGGGACCACCTCGGTTGACGTGAAGCAACAGACTGATATCGCTGGCCTGTACGGAGCCGGCATCGCGTACGAAATCAGCCCGAGCTTCGATATCCGCGCCGAGTACCGCGGCCTTGTCACCAAGGTGCCGAACTTCGGCCAGGGCAGTGGCGCAGGGAACCTGAACCTGAGCACCAACAAGTGGTTCAACATCTTCGAGCCCACAATCGGCGTCGCATACCACTTCTAGTCAACCGAATCTCAAGCCGCTTCATCGATCTGGATCGTCAATACGCAGAAAAGCCCGCTTCGCGCGGGCTTTCTCATTGCTGTCTCGCGATTTCGGAGCGCGCTATTTTCCGTCGCCCGGGATTCCGCGTGCCTTAGGCCAGAGCGCCATGTCCGAGTCAAGTTGAGCCATCTCTGTTGGAAGGATCTTCAGGTCTGGATACAGATTCCTCGGTTGCGCTGGCCGGGGCTGCCGGTTGGCAAAGCCGCCCTGTTGCGGATGGACGATCATGTCTCGGTCCAAGTTGGGAGCACCGGTCAATGCCGAAGGCGGCTGAAACCATTGCATGCGCGGCAGTGAATACGGCCCCTTTGCACCATTGGGAAGCTCCCACATGAATTCAGGGTGATTCAAGCCCTGCAAAGGAGGAAGCTGAAACAACTTGTCCGGATTCGGCAATTCAGGCGCCGGTTGCTGGGCCAGCGCCACCGCTCCGCCCGACACCGCGATTGCCAGTGCAAACGCTCTCATCATTGGGGACCTTCTTCCCGAAGGACGCCTTCCCGTGCAGAACAATAGCACAACAGCGCGAGACTGAGCCCGCTGTGGCTGAGCCAACTTCCACAAAAATGCGAATCTTTGTTCGACCCTTGCAATCCAAAGCACAAGGATTTAATTTACTAACCAGTTAGTTAATTCCATGACCGTTCAACCCAATCTGCCTTCCGAGCGCTCCTCCGAAACCCGCTCCCGCATCCTCGAGGCCGCCCTCCGCGAATTCTCCGCGCACGGCCTCGCCGGTGCCCGCACGGAACGCATCGCCGCCGCCGCCGGAGTCAATAAAGCCCTTCTTTACTATTACTTCGCCAGCAAGGACAAGCTGTACCAAGCCACCCTGGGTGAGATCGCCGAGCGAGTGCGCGACCAAACCCTGGCCGTCGTCCAGCGCGGGGCGAGCGCCGGCGAGCGGGTTCTCAGGGTTGCCCTGAACCACTTCGACCGGATCCTCGGCCAGCAGGAGTTCCAGAGCCTGATGCAGCAGGAGATGATGCGCCTGCACAAGGGCGAGGGAGGGGGGCTACCCATCCTGGTCAAGCGAGTGTTTGAGCCGGTAATGGCCATGTACCAGACCACGGTGCAGGAGGGGATCGCGTCCGGTGAGTTGATCGAAGTGGATTGGATGCACATCCATCTGGCTTCGCTCGGCGCCAACGTCTTCTACTTCCTCAGCGCCCCAATCTTCAAGATGGTCACCGGCCAGGACCCCCTAGCAGCCGACGCCATTGTGCATCGGCGCCAGGTGGTGGTCGAGTTTCTCGGGCAAACAATTTTCACAGACCGTGCGCATGGCGTGGAACTGGCCGCAAGAGTGCTGGCCGATACGCCCATGCCCAAAATCGCTACGGAAGGATTTCTGTTCGGGAGGAAAGCGTGAACCCACGTAATCGAGTCTTCTTCATTCTGGGCCTTCTTACTCTTGGATCATTTCTCTGGTACTGGTCCACTTCGAGGCCTTCGTCCGACCTGCACCTCATCGGCACCGTCGACGCCAACGAGGTGCTGGTGAGCGCCAAGATTCCGGGCCGCATCCAGCAATTGCTCGTGCAGGAAGGCGACCAGGTGCAGGCTGGCCAGTTGATCGCCGTCATCGAGAGCGCCGATCTGGCGGCCGCTCATGCCGCCGCCCAGGCCACCGTGGCCAGCCAGCAGCAGAAACTGAACGAAACGGTGGAAACTGAGCGCCAGACGCGCGGCGAAGTCTCCAGCGCTACCATCAATGCTCAGGCCCAGGTCACAGCCTCGCAGGCCGCGCTCGTCCAGGCGCAGGCCAACCTCGCCAAACAGAAGGCCGATACACAGCGCACGGTCGCGCTGGCCAAACAAGGTATCATGAGCGCGCAGTCCGGCGAAGAAGCCACCGCCGCGCTTCAGGCCGACGAGGCCGCCGTGCAAACTGCGAAAGCCAACGTGGAGGCCGCGGAGGCCGCATTACGCCAGGCCCGCGCCCACGAGCTGCAGGCTGCTGCCGCGGCAAAAACCGTCGCCTCAACCCGAGAAGCCGTGCAAAACGCACAGGCTCTCGCCGACCAGGCCGCCGTCGAAGTGGGCTATTCGAAGGTCTACGCTCCGGTCTCCGGCAGAGTGGAGGTTTGGGCCGCGCGCCAGGGTGAAGTCGTCTCCGCAGGTCAGGCCATCGTCACCATCATGGACTTGAGCCAGACTTGGGTTTACGCGCCTTTGCCCGAAACACATGCTGATGCGGTAAAGCTCAACGATAGCCTTCGGGTGGTCATGCCCAGCGGCGACAGCGTGGACGGCAAGATCATTGCCAAGGCCGCGGAGGCCGACTTCGCTACCCAGCGCGACATCAATGGCGGACGCAAGCGCGACATCAAGACCGTGCGGCTCAAGCTGCTCATTCCCAACCAGGGCGAAAAGTTCGTCCCCGGGATGACAGCCGACGTTTTCATACCCAAGGACAGGCTGGTGAAGCAATGACCGCCCTGCTCAAAAAACAGAAGGAGCAGGAGGCGCCGCACGCGCCGCCGGCGGCTATCGCCGTCGAGAACATCGTGAAGCGCTACGGCGGGTTCACCGCGGTCAAGGGCATCTCGTTCGAAGTCAAGGACGGCGAGATCTTCGGCCTGCTCGGGCCCAACGGGGCCGGAAAAAGCACGCTCATCCGCATGATGACCACGCTGATCCCCGTGACGGGTGGGAAGGCGATCGTCGGCGGGCACGACGTGGAGCGCGAACCGAACGCGGTGCGCAACATGATCGGCGTGATCCCCCAGGCGATGACCAGCGACCAGGACTTGACGGTCGGCGAGAACCTTCTGATCTACGCGAAGCTCTATGGCGTGCCGAAGGCGAAACGCGAAAAGAACATCGCGGAGGTGCTCGAGGCCGTCGACTTGACCAAGTGGCGCGAAGCGCAGACCAAGACGCTCTCCGGCGGCATGCGGCGACGTCTCGAAATCGCCCGTGGCCTCGTCCACGATCCGCGCATCTTCTTCCTCGACGAGCCCACCACAGGCCTCGACCCCGTCTCCCGCATCGCCGTCTGGGAGATGCTCAACAACCTCAAGAAGACCCGCAACCTCACCATGCTCATCACCACCCACTACATGGAAGAGGCCGACCGCCTGTGCGACCGCATCGCCATTGTCGATCACGGCACGCTGGTTGCGCTCGGCACTCCTTTGGAACTGAAGCAGAGCGTGCCCGGCTCCAACGTCGTCGAAGTGCAGTTCAACCGCGAAGACGACCAGTGGAAGTCGCGCCTCGAAGCACTGCCCAACGTCACCGAGGTGCAGTCGCAATCTGCCGGAGTCTATCGCGTACTCACGTCGAACGGCCCGCAGACCACTACCCAGCTTGTCGAGATGGCTGCGTCGCTCGGCGAACAGCTCACTTCGCTCAGCGTGCAGAACACGTCTCTCGACGACGTCTTCGTCCACTACACCGGCCGCCAGCTTCGCGATGAGCAGGTCAAGGCGGTCTTTCAAATGCCGCCGCGGCCAGGAGTAAACTGATGAACCGATTCCTTGCCATTGTCGAGCGCGAAATGCGCAAGTTCTTCCGGTCGCCGGTGCTCATGATCATGAGCATGATGCTGCCGATTGTGCAGCTCCTGGTGCTGGGCCATGCCTACGGTGGCCACATCAAAGGCGCAAAGGTCGCCGTCGTGGACCACGACCGCGGACCGCAAGCGGTCAAGGTGCACGAGGCATTCGACTCCGTGGCCGCGAATATCGCAACGTTCACCACCATTCCTTACTCGGACGAGGGCTCCGCTCGCGAAGCGGTGCGCACCGGCAAAGTCGATGCCGCGGTCATCATTCCGCCGCAGTACTCTCGCCGCGTCTACGCGCAGGATGCTCCCCGCATTGGCCTCGTCGTCGACAACTCCGATCAGATCATGAGCGGCAGCATTGAAGGCGAGATGCAATCGCTCGTCGACGCACTCAACCAGCCCGTGATCCAGCCGCGCGTCGTCAAAGACATCGCCCTCGAAATCGTCGAGCTCTATCCCTACGTCGAGTACATGAAATATCTTCTAGCGGGCTCGATCGCCCTCGCCATGTATATCAGCGTAATGATCGGCGGCGGCATGCTCTACATCGATGACAAGGCGCGTGGCGTGCACGAAGGGTACCTCGTCACGCCGATCACCAAGCTCGAACTTGTCATGGGCTTGAACGCGGCCGGCGCCATCAAGGCGGTTCTGGCCGGCATTTCGCTCACGTTTATCGGCTCTCTCATGTCCGGACTCGGAACCGTGTTCAACCCCGGTGCCGATCTGTGCCTGCTTTTACTGATTCTGGGCACGTCGATCGCCTTCAACGGCATGATGTTTCTGATGATGGTCCGCGTCGACGATCCACTCGTTCCCCGCGCCATGTTCGGCGTGCTCAACACGCTTCTGTTCTTCCCGTCGGGCGCCATCTCGCCGGTGGCTGCATTCCCCAAGTGGCTCCAGGCCATCGCCATTGTCGATCCGTTCACCTACGCCATTCACGGCTTCAAATCGATTCTTCTGAAAGATGGCGGATTCGTCAGCATTCAGACCGATCTGCTTTTCCTGTTCGCCTTCGGAATCGGCACACTGCTGATCGCCACGCCGCTGTTCAAACGCACTTTGTAAGGGCAGCCCTCAGCTATCAGCCGTCAGCTGAATGTGCTGAATCGAAGCTGAAGGCTGAAAGCTGTCTTTCAAGTTTCCGGACGCTAGCAACCGGAATGCAAACCAGGCGGCCCGTTCCTTGTGGGAGGACGGACCGCCTGTTTGTCATGCTCCCAAGCGACATGCAAGGCGATGGAATGCTATAGTTCCTCCACCTGACCTTCGGCATCCCCGGCTGGAGAACGATCGATGGCTTCCCCTACGCCGCGCATGAGCTTCGTCCTGATCCTGGTCATGCTCGCTATGATCAGCGTGCCCGCCGTGCTCACGTTGCGCACCGTGGGCGTCGCGGCGCAGGTTCCGGCGCCGCTTCTCGAGTCGTCGCCGTACGGCTACACCGTCAGCCTGCTGCTCTTCGTCATTCCCATCGCCGTCATTCTCTTCTGGCTCGTGCCGACAGAGCATCTCAGAATATCGAAGAAAGCATTCCTGTGGACCATTGCGGTGCTGGTGCCGACCGGATTCCTTGCCGACTTTCTCTTCGCGCATCTGTTCTTCACGTTTCCCAACACCCGCGCAGTGCTTGGCGTTCTCGCCCCGGCGCTCGGCCACCGGGTCCCAATCGAGGAATATGTCTTCTACCTCGCAGGGTTCATGGCGGTCCTGCTTCTCTATATCTGGCTCGACGAGTACTGGCTCGCAGCTTATAGCGTGCCCAGCGATTCCTCCCAACGCGCAAATTTCAAGCGACTTTTCAAATTTCATCCGCTGTCACTGATCATGGCCGGCGTGCTCATCCTTGCGGCCGTCCTCATTCGCCATTTTGCAGCTCCCGGGGATGGCGGATTCCCCGGCTACTTTACCTATCTGGTGATTGTCGGGCTCACCCCGTCGGTTGCCTTCTTCCCCACTGCGCTGCCGGTCGTCAACTGGCGCGCATGCAGCTTAACTGTGTTCTTCATCCTGCTTGTGAGCCTCTTGTGGGAGGCATCGCTCGCGTCGCCCTACGGCTGGTGGGCCTATCAACATGCACAGATGATGGGCATTTACATCACGGCGTGGAATTATCTCCCGATCGAAGCCGTCGTTGTGTGGATCGCCGTCACGTACGCCACGGTCATCATCTACGAAATCGTCCGCCGATGGCAGGCATCGGGAAGGCCGGCTCGCCATGCATTTCTGGGGCCGACTGGCGCAAAGTGACTGCTCAGAGCGACTGCACAGGCACGAGTGTGAGATCGTCTACAAGCCCAACTTCCTTCTGCACGAAAGGCTCCCCATAGAGCACCCCCGCAATCAGACCGTAGTGCCGCGCCTCGGCAAACGTCCGCTCTCGGATCTCTTCTTCCGGCACAAACAGCCCGCCGCCGGCCGCCTGGTTCGAATACTGCGAGCGGTACGCCATCAATGCGGCGTGTCGCTGTTCGATAAACGGCGTGATGTCCACGATGAAGCTCGGCCTCACGTCGGCGTACAGGCTCGCATACACGATCTTGAACGGCCGGTGCGGCTTTGACCCGGTGTCGATCTTCGCAAGCCCGGCGAGAAAGCATGCCTCGTAGCCGAGCGACGCCACAATCGCGTGATCCGGATGGCGCGCCTGCCAGTACGGAAGGATCACCACGCGTGGCCTGAGTTCGCGCAACATGCGCACAATCTTGATCCGGTTTTCGAGCGTGTTGGCAATTGCGCCATCGGGCAAGTCGAGCGCCTGCCGCCATCTCACACCCAGCAGCCGCGCGGCCTCTTCCGCTTCGCGCGCGCGATCCTCCGCGGTTCCCCGCGTGCCCGCCTCGCCCTGCGTCAGATCCAGGATTGCCGTACGCAGCCCGCGTGCCGCACTGCGCAGCAGGGTTCCGCCGCAGGTCTGCTCCACATCGTCGCGATGCGCGGCAATGGCCAGAACGTCAGTGAGGGAATCGGAAGACATGGACCTCCGAAGCAAGCCGTCAGCTATCAGCTCTCAGCCATCAGCGAATAAGGTCACACCACAATAGCTGGAGCTGACGGCTGAGGGCTGACGGCTCGTTCTGTCAGTACACGGTGTTGTTCGCGTCGCTCAGCCCATCCATGTAGGCCACGTCGTAGGCCGTGCCCGTCACCGTCACGTAGTAGTTGTTGAGCGCGGTGCCGTCTTTGGTGGAGTAGATATACACCTGGCCGCCTTCGGCTACGTAGACCTTGTGCAGCGAGGTCACCGCCGCGATGCCCGTCGCGTCGCCCAGGTACGGCTCGATCATGTCCACTTTGCCCTTCGAGGTGTCGAACATCGTCAGGCAGCCGTAGCTCATCCCCTTTGCGTAGCGCTCCCCATTGGTGCACTTGCTCATGCCGATCCAGAGTGTGTTGTCGTCGGCTTCGATCATGCGGCTCATTGCGCCCGGCGCCCCATCGCTGATCGAAATCGGGCTGCCCGGGGTGTTGTCGTTCAGGTTCAAGATGGTCAGGTTGCCGGTGAACAAACCATCCGGCTGCAGTTGCTGGCCCGCAACGTACATCGTCGAGCTGTCGATGAGCGCGTTGCTGGCTCCGCCCGGAACCGGTATCGTCGTCACGCCGCCCGTTGACGGGAACTTGCCCGACTGCTGGTTCGGCGCGAAGATCATGGGGCCTGCCGGCAGCAGCGAAACCGACGAAGCCGTTCCACCGCACTCGGGGCCGCAGTTCAGGATGTACGCCGTTCCGCCGTCGTTGGAGAAAATGGCCTTCACGGGCCTGTCAAATTCGAGCGGCGCTCCGTAGTACATGCCTGTCGAGTCAACGTTGTCCGGGCTCTGCACCTGCAGCACACACCACGTTGGAGCATTCAGCGGCTCGCAGTCCTTCGCGGCCTTGGGCCACGTTGAGGGCCCGCCAGAGAATGCGAGCGTCTGCGAAGCATTGAGCTTGAGCAGGTAGTACGCTTCATTCGCGTTCTGCACGAAGGCCACCATGACTGTGCCGCCGGGATTCACGCTCACCTTGTACACCCCGGGGAGGCTCAGCACGGTGGAGGCGCTCGCCGTATTGTCGATCACCGAAATCGCATGTGCGGCCTGGCTGGCCGCGAATACGTAATGCTGGTCGCGCGTCTCGAAGATGCTGCTGGCTGTCCCATTGATCCCGTTGATTCCCGCGCCCGCCTGCTCTTTCTGATAGTTGGCTGTCACGAAGGAATTGTCGCCCGCGCTGAACACCGAGCCGATCTGCTGTTCCGGCATGTTCTGGATGGTCAGCGGCAACGCGCCTGAAAAACCCGAAACGGAGAAAGTGACCGCGTCATTGTTGTACTTGTAGCGGATGTCGTAGTAGGCGTCGAGAATGGTCAGCGCGCCGCGGGCCAGCGCACCGGGATTCTGAATCGCCACCACCACGCGGTACTTCAAACCGCTGGGCGGCAGTACGCGTCCGGCAAAGTAAGAGGTTGTCCCACATCCCGCCAGCAGGGCGGCGATCAGGAGTGCCCCGGCGGCGCTCAACCAAAGACTGCTTTTCTTCAAAATCCCTTACCTCGACGGAATGTGCTCGATCGCTCGCCTGTCACTCGCGGCCACGATTCGATTAAACCCCGGGGCCCGGCCGGCGACTGGCCACACCCCCATCGACCCCGGTCAAAGAGCCGGCACCTGCTATGCGTTTGACTCCCGAAGTATAACAAAGCAACCGTGCCCCTTGCCCTTCGGCCGGCCACCGGCGCGCAATGAATGATGCGTTACGATGAAGGCACGATGCCATCCCTCACCGACATCTTCGGCGGGCGCCCGGTCCTCGCCGACGGAGCCATGGGCACCGTCCTCTACGCTCGCGGCGTGTTTATCAATCGGTGTTACGACGAGCTGAATCTCTCCGACCCCGGGTTGATCCTCTCGATCCACGAGGACTACCTTCAGGCGGGCGCAGAAATCATCGAGACCAATACCTTCGGCGCCAACCGATTCCGTCTCGCACGTCACGGTCTTGCGGGCAAGGTCGCCGAGATCAATTCCGCCGGCGTTCGACTCGCCCGGCAGGCCGTTGCGCACATCAAGGATAAGCAGGCCGGCGAAGCGTGGGTGGCGGGCTCGGTCGGCCCGCTCGGCGTGCACCTTGAGCCGCTGGGCAAAACCGGCCTCGACGAAGCCCGCGAAGCTTTCGTCGAGCAGATCCGCGCACTGACGGATGCGGGCGTGAACATGGTGATCATCGAAACCATGCCCGCGCTCAATGAGGCGCGGCAGGCGCTTGCGGCGGCCCGGGAAGCCGCGCCCGGCTTGCCCGCGCTCGTCATGGTCACGGTCGACGATGACAGCAACTGCCTCGACGGATCTTCGCCAGAACACGCGGCGGCGCTGCTCGCCGAGTGGGGCGCGGATGCCGTGGGCGTCAACTGCTCCACAGGGCCAGCCACCGTTCTCACCGCGATTGAGGCCATGCGCCGCGCCACGGCGCTGCCTATCGCCGCCATGCCCAATGCCGGCATGCCCCGCGCCGTCGAAGGCCGCAACATCTATCTCTGCTCGCCGGAGTACATGGCCAGCTTTGCGCGCAAGGCCATCGCCGCGGGGGCGCAATTCGTGGGCGGTTGCTGCGGCACTACGCCGAATCACACGCGAGCCATGCGATCCGCCATGCGCGCCATTGATGCTCAGGCCCGCGTGGCCGAGGGCGGAGCCGTTGTCGAGATCAGCAGCGAAACCCCGCCCGCGCGGCTCGGCGAGCGTTCCCGCATTGGAGCGCTGGTCGAGCAGGGAACCTTCGTCACGCTGGTTGAAATCGTACCGCCCAAGGGCATCGACTGCTCGAAGGAAATCGAAGGCGCGCGCGTCCTCGCGCAGCTCGGCGTCCATGCGATCAACGTGCCCGATTCGCCCCGCGCTTCGGCGCGCATGAGCGCGCAGAGCCTGTGCATTCAGATCCAGCAGCACACCGGCATCGAGACGGTTCTGCACTACACCTGCCGCGACCGCAATCTGCTCTCGATCCAATCCGACCTGCTCGGCGCCTCGTCCATCGGCTTGCGCAACATCCTCTGCCTCACCGGCGACCCGCCCAAGCTCGGCAACTACCCTGACGCAACGGCGGTATTCGACGTCGATTCCATCGGCCTGGTTAACATCGTCCGCCGCCTCAATCACGGGCTCGACATCGGCGCCAACCCCATCGGCGCCAGCACCAACTTCACCATTGGCATCGCTGCCAATCCCGGCGTGCCCGACATCGAAAACGAGCTGCGCCGTTTCAAGTACAAGGTTGAAGCCGGCGGCGAGTACGCCATTACCCAGCCTGTTTTCGACCTCGGCCTGCTCGAAGATTTTCTGAATCGCATCGAGGGGTACCGCATTCCCGTGATCGCCGGCATCTGGCCGCTCACCAGCCTTCGCAACGCCGAATTCATGAAAAACGATCTGCGCGTCTCGATGCCCGAAGAGATCATGCTGCGCATGGCCCAGGCCGCGACGCCCGAAGCCGCGCGCAAGGAAGGAATCAGAATCGCCCAGGAGATGCTCGAAGCCGTGCGCCCGCTGGTCCAGGGCGTGCAGGTCAGCGCGCCATTCGGCCGCTACCTTGCCGCGGCAGAAGTCATCGCCTCGGTGCTGCCTCAGACGGCGACTTCGTCACAGGATTGAATCGTCGACCCGACCGCAGCTCAGAGCCATACAATCATTGCGGAGCCATTTCATGCCCACGTTCGAAGAATCGCTCAAGAAGCTCGAGACCATCGTCGACCAGCTCGAGAAGGGCGATCTTGCGCTCGAGGAATCGATCAAACTCTTTGAAGAGGGCGTGAGCCTCAGCGCCGTCTGCAAGCAGGAACTCGACTCCGCAGAGGGCAAGGTGCAAACGCTCATCAAGCAGCGCGACGGCTCCTTCAAAACCGAACCCTTCCCGCCAGACAAGTCCTCCTGATTCGCACCCTGCCTGCGGCACTGCATTAGCGTTTCCCAACTTCAGCGCACATTCTGCGGCTTCATCCTTGCACCTGCAGCCAAAGTGCCTCTGCGGGAGAGCCAATTGCGCCACACGCCCATTCTTCGGCCTCTCTACGCGGAGAGTTTTCAGTGTATCGGCCCCGCCTGCGAGGACACCTGCTGCCGCGACTGGCGCATCGACGTAGACGCGGCAACGCTCGCCAGGTACCGCGCCCTCCCCGAGAGCCCGCTGCGCGTGCTGCTCGATCGCCACGTCGTCAACCACCCTGAAACCTCCGCTGGCCCCGATGGTGTGCGTCCCGGCGCATCCATCCAGATGCTTCCATCTGGCGAGTGCCCCCTGCTCGGCGAAGACCGTCTCTGCCGGATTCACGCGGAACTTGGCGAAGACCACCTTTGCGCCACCTGCGGCAGTTATCCGCGCACCATTCACACTATCGACGGCTTCGCGGAACAGCCGCTTGTGCTCTCCTGCCCAGAAGCCGTGCGGCATGTATTGCTTGCGCCCGCGCTCACCCTCGCGGACGCGCACCAAATCGACTGGGACGACCATGCTCTCCCCGGCGTACCCGTGCGTTCTTACTTCTGGGTCATACGCGAATTCGTCATCCGTCTTCTGCTCGATCGAAATTATGCACTGTGGGAGCGCCTGTTTTTGCTCGGCGTCTTCGCACGGCGCCTTGACGCATTCGCGAGCGGCGGCCAAGGGCATCGGACGGTGCCCGGGTTTCTGTCTGACTTTTCCTCCGCGGTGAGGTCCGGCGGGCTCCGCAGCGCGATGGAATCGATTCCGGCCGACCTTCCACTGCAATTGAACCTGGTCCTGAGCCTTGCCGACCTGGGCTTGCGAAAAGGCGCCGCGCTCCCGCAGCGGTTGCTGGAGACGCTTCAGAACTTTGCAAGCGGAATCGGCCACGGGCGCGATGTCGCGCTCGACTCGCAGGTTGCCGCCTACCAGGCCGCGCACCGCGAGTTCTACGAGCCGTTCTTCCTCGGGCGCCCGCACATCCTCGAGAACTATCTCGTCAACCAGGTGTTTCGCACCGCGTTTCCCTTCGGCGCCGGCCTCTTCGATCCCGAAGCGATGGCGCAGATCGCGCGCTCTTATGCGTCGCTGGTGACGCAGTTTGCCCTGATCAAGGGCCTGCTGATCGGGGTTGCGGGCCATCACGGCGCAGGGTTCTCGGCGGATCACGTGGTGCAGACGGTTTACACCACCGTCCGGCACTTCGAGCACTCGCCCCGGTTCCTCTCGGAATCCCTTCAAATGCTGGAGGACCGCAAACTGGACGACGCCCGCGGCCTGACCATGCTGCTGCGCAATTAGAGGAAGTCCCGGGCTGGCGTGCCCGGATCGGTGGGATCATCACATAACTTATTGTTAATAAATAAGATAAGCAAATTATTCAACTGGATACGGACCGTCCGGATTTAGATAAACGCTTTATTTTGAATCGCTTGAGTCTTGGGTTTAACTCACAGGAAATTTAATAGGGGGGGAGGGGGGAGGGGGTGGGGGGTGTCTTCGGGCTCTGCGGAGGGCTGATTGGCGTCTCGGCATCCCTCCTGGGTCCCCAAGTGCGAGGGAACCGGGGCACCCGGAGACTCGCACAACAGCCGGTTTGGAAACCGGCGGTACGGATGGGGCTTTTTTGACTCTGTATTCAGGCTAGCAGGTCCGGAGAGTGGATCGGCCAACAGGAAGAGGCATTTTTGCGAAAGTTATCCACAGGTTAGGTGGAAGATCTGGTTGGCTTTATCGAGATTTGCACATTTCCACAGGCAAGTGGGGGTACTTGACAAAAATGCACAGGAATTGGTGCAGAGGAGGAGGATGAGCTCAGGATGCCGTCTGCGGCTCCGGTTGCGGCGCCGGCTGCGGTTCCGGTGCACGCTGATGAAGCAGCTCGATGATCCGGTTATACAGGCGATTGCGCACCTCCACGCACTCCCACGCGCGGGTCACATAACGGATTTCTATATCCACCCCTGAGCCTGACGGGCGCAGGTTCACGACGGGATCGGCGCGAAATTCGACGGGCTCGTCCCGCGGCGCGCCGCGCTTCCACTCCTGCTCGGCCAGGCGCGCGCCCTGTCCCGTCTCTGCGTTGACGGCCTCGAGGACTTGCTTGACGGCGGCCTGGCCGTCGATCGAGGCCGGAAGCGGAACGGTGAGCTCGTCCCACATCCAATGGCCGCTGGTGGAGAAGTTGAAGAATTGCCCGCGGATGGCGAAGCTGTTCATGAACGTGATTGTGCGGCCGGTCCTGTATCCGCCGTTGCGGGTCTCGAGGAGCGCCGTGGTCATCAGGCCGACTTCGATCACTTCGCCGGAGACGTTATTGATCTCGACCCAATCTCCCACGCGAATACCGCGCCTGCCGACGAGGCGAAACCATCCGAGGAAGGAGACGATGTAGTCCTGCAAAGCAATGGTGAGCGCAGCGGTAGCAAGGCCGAGGATGGTGGGGGTTTCGCGGGGAACGCCAAAAATCACGAGCAGGATAATCACGATTCCGACAGCCTGCACCGACAGCTCAAGGATCATCCGCAGGGTCTGGTTCTGGCGCCGGTCGAGCGCCGGGCGTGCCATGAGGCGGCGCACAAGCCGTGCGCCGAGAATCATGCAGATGAGGATGAAGATGATGACCGCGAGGGACTGCAGGATGAGGTGCTGCACGACGCGGCGTTGCCGCAGCACCTGGTCGGTCCACTTGGAATAAACGGCGGCGAGATCCTGGTGCGTCTGGATCCGATCGCTGTAGATGCTGAGGAGCTGACGCTCGGCGCTGCGGTCGCGGATACGGGCCAGCCTCCTCGCGCGGTCATCCGCGCCGGATGCGGAAGCGTCCTTTTCCGCATTTGCCTGGGCTTCCAGGGCGCTGCGCTCCTGTGACAGGTTGCGAACGTCTGCCTGCACCTGCTGTATGGCCTGCTCGAGAAGCTGAAGGCGCGTTCGCTGCCGGCCCCATGCCGCGAGCCTGCCTGCAAGCGTGCCGGCTCGGCTTACTGTAACAACCGCAACCTGCCCGCTTGCCTGCATGTCGCTTTCATACTTGGTCATCGCGGCTTCTCGGGTGGCGTGTTCGCTTTGAATGCGGGCGCGGTTATCGCCGGACGCCTTGGCCAGATCCTGTTCCGCATCCTCGAGCTGGTCGGAATCGAGTTGCAACTGAGCTTTAGCGATCTCGACGTCGGCGTCATCGGGTTGCGGCGCTGCCGGTTGCCTGCCCGCCGCTCGTGATTTTGCAGCCGGCGCGGGCGCGGCCACCGCCGCGGAGAGGCGATCGAGCTGCGCCTTATCCTGGTCCACCAGCTGTTGCAGTTCGTCCACACGCTTTGACAGCTCGAGTGCCCGTCCGGTGGGCGTGAAACGCTGAACCTGCATCGTGGCCTCGCGCAGCGCCGACGCAAACGCCTGGTCCACTTCGTGATCGGCGAGCCGCTCGGCCTCACGCGCATATTCGATCTCCTCCGCAGTGCCCGCGAGAGCGCGCAGAGCCTGGGCCGTTTGCCACGGCGTCACGTCCACGAGCGCCTTCTGGTTCTCAGCGCCCCTTCGCAATGACCCCGCAAGAAACGGCAGGCGGAGAATGGAGTTTCTCGTTCCCCATGAGAACGCGATGCACAGCATGAAAAGGATGACTAACGCCAGGAGGGTGATATTTCCTGTTCGCCTGAGCAATTTTCCGGGTTCGCGCAATGGCGCCATGCTCGCGCTCCTTCGAGTCTGAAAGTCATGCCGGGCGAGGCCGTAATCGCAGGCCGTCGAACGGCTCGCCTGAACTGCCACTTCTGGCAGTAGCTGTTTGGAGAACCTGAGGCAAGGGCGTCAAGGGGTTATTGCTTGAACTCTATGCTGGCGACCATTGCGTTGTAGGCCGGCTTCAACCGGTTGAAATGCGCCTCCGGCGTGACGAAGATCATGAAGATAACGGCGCCATTGGGGTCGGGCGCGGTTACCAGCCAGTCACGCTCCATTTGCTGCTTGCCGTCTTCGCCCGGGAACGGCGAGGCCGACTGGAACATGGCGGCGCGGCCTTCGTGACCGGCCACGGTGATCGACGCGACCTGGCCTACCGGCTGCAGGTGGTTGGTCTTCTGCATCTGCTGGGCCAGGCGCGATGTGACTTCATCAATGCCCAACCCCTGCACCTGCTGTGCGGGCACGCCGTTCAGAAGCACGCCGTATCCCACGCCGTCGCTGACGATCCCGGCGGCAGGAGCGATCAACACAAAGTCTCCCTGCTTTTCGGGCAGCTTCACCTGCCAGTTCTCCGGCCGGTGCATTTTCATCGGTCCAAGGTCGACCTGGATCATATGGTGGCTCGGGGCAACTTTCTCAAGCAGCACAGGGGCGACGGCCGGCGCGGCGGCAGCCTCAGCCGCAGTGGGGAACACTGGTTCCCCGGCCGGGTTGAGCCCCGCGCCATTTCGCTGGTTGAGCTGGGCCCATTGCCCTGACTGGGCGCCCTGCGCAATCTGTTCGGCGGTGTAAGTCTGAACGCCCATGGCATGCTGATGGATCTGCGCCCACTCCGGGCCGTCGGCGGCGAAGTTCTGCTGCGGCCAGTTGGCGATCTCCTTCTGGATGGCCTGCTGCCTGTTGCCAGGCGCTGGATGGCTGCTGAAAAAAGCCGGCGGGGCGCCCCCGCCCTGCGCTGCCATCAATTTGAAGAAGTCGGCCATGGCCTGGGGATTGTAGCCGGCCTTGTAGAGGATGACCGCGCCGACGGCGTCGGCCTGCGACTCGTCGTTGCGCGAGTACTTCATCATCATGCCCTGCGCGCCCATCTGGATGCCCATCTGCCCGAGTTGACCGACGAGGCCGCCCGCCATGTTTCCCGCGCCGCTCATGCCGAGGGCCATGCCCGCGAGCTGCGCGAGCATGCCGGTGGTCTGCGCCTTGCCGGCCTGCTTGGCGGAGTGCTGCATGTAGACGTGCGCCATCTCGTGCGCCATGACGCCCGCGAGTTCGCCTTCGCTGGTTGCGGCGGTGATGGTGCCGACATTGACGAACATCTGCCCGCCGGGGATGGCGAATGCGTTGATGTCCTTTTGCGGGACGACGTGAAATTGGAAAGGCCAGGAATACTGTTGCGGAATGGTGGCGACGAGCTTCTGCCCCAGTTGACGGATGTACCTGGTTTCGGGGCTCGAATCGGGCAAGACCGGCATCTGCTGGTAGACCTGGCCGGCGGCATCCATGCCCATCGCAATCTGATTGTCACGCGACATCGAGGCTTTGCCGGGATTGGGAAAAGCCGGTCCGGCAGCCTGCGCGCATGCCAGAGCAGCCGCGCAAAACATAGCGATAACGAGCCGCCTGGAACGCATGCGAATGAGGCAATCCCCTTCTCTTTGCCCGAGCCGCTTTCCGGGACCCACTTTGCGGAGACGGGACAAATTTCCGAGTATCCCGCGTCATCTCTTGCCGGAACGTCCTCGATGGGCGCTCCACGAAGAGGCGAAACGGACTCAGCGGCTACGCTAGCGCTGTGGATTGTCACTGGAAACTGGCAATTGTTGAAGCTGGGGGTACGAGTCGACAGAGTCAACAACGGAGTGCCCGAAGGCAACCGCAGATCCCTCGGCTCCGCTGCGCTGCGCTCGGGATGACAGAACGTGGGGAGCGGTCTTTCTAATGGTTTCGCTGTGGTGGGTAGTTGGTCGACCAGCCGGAAGTTATCCATTTGCATTCTTCGGGGCGGGCGAGTTGTTGAGAGGCTCAGGCCGGCTCTGGCCTCCATGCGAGCCACACTAATGTTGCGGCCAGCACGGTCATCGCGAGCGGGAAGAGCGGGTTGAAAAGATCCTTGGCATAGCAGAGGTATGTGCCCAGGCCCACAGTGCAGGTGATGATGAGGGCTCCCAGGGAGGTCCAGCGCGGAATGAATATGAGCAAGGCGCCCGCTGTATCGAAGGCTCCGGAGACGTAGCGGAACCACTGGCCCCAGCCGATGGCATTAAAGAACGGAATAGTTCCCATGGTCCCGGTGAGCTTTTCGATTCCGATCGCCAAGAAGGCTACGCCCAGCAGGATTCTGAGAACCCAGGTGACGATCAAGCGCGTTTTTCCGGTTGTCTCTGAGGTCATCTCTCTTCCCCTCGCTGCGGAAAACAATGGTCAGAAAATGAATAGCTGAAACTCACAGTCAGAGTAACAAGGTTGGGCGCCCTCACATAGCTCGGGTTGAGTGATGTCTGACAAGTGGGCACTTTGGAAGCTGGCGGGGCCTGCGCCTTTCAGTTGCGTATAGGCGATGATTCGCGCAGAAGACGCTCCAGCAGAATCTCTCTCCGCCGCAGTAGACAGACCAGATGCTTCTACGAGCGTATCCGAGACTCCTGCAGTTCCCGGAGGCTAGCTCTCTCGCCAATGTTCTCTCAGTACAGCGAGCCGATAGAGGCCGGACAATCAGGAGGCAAATATTCCAAGCCACCGGAACACGGGCCGACGATTGTCACAGCGGAACGACAAGAACCAGACAAGAGCCTTACCGCAAGCTGACAAAATCCTTACCGAAGGCTGACAAGGGCATTACCGCCACATGACAACACATGCCTGTCAATCCCGTACAGTTTCGTCGCATGAGTCAAATCCAAGCCGTCAGAAATTGGATGGCGAAGCTGGGAAAGGCAGCTATGAAAAGCTCTCACTTGAAAGTATCCATTGCCAGCGGCGTGCTTCTCATTCTCACCACGATGTTGGGCTCAGCGAGCGCCAACGCACAAAACTCGGGCCTGCAGGCGGATTTGCGAAGTTCCGCGACAGTTCCCACCCAGGGCGGAGTGCTTCCCACGGCTCCGGCCGGAGGTGTTGTCATCGGCAATCAACCGTGGGTCTGCGACGCCTCAATGGGATTTGCGCCCGTCGTAGACACCCAAAACGGGGTTCTTGATTCATTCCTGGCGATAGGGTCGGTTGGCGATATAAAGCTGCCAATCTCATCGACAACGGTGCCGGCAACCTGCGGGCAGTCTGCTCTCCAAAGCAACGGCATTACCTACATCACTCAGGCAGTGGTGGATACAAGAAACACACCATCGACGGCGCGTGGGGTGCTGCGCACAGCTCTTGACCCGAACACAGGGGCATTCGTGGGTCCTTCAACCTACATCGCGACGACCGCAGGCCTTGACGGTGACCAGCCCACCGCGGCTGCACTCGGCCCTGACGGCAACCTGTATGTAGGATTTCTAAAAAGCGGCAACGTCAAAAGGATTGTCAATCCAGGATCCGGCACGACGCAGACCGTGCAGAGCGTGGGAAGCACACCGCAAGGACACCCCGCGCGCGCTTTCGCTTTCGTCCAGGGTGATTTGTATATCGCTTCCATCGATGCCCTATCGGTCATTCACAACGCCACAAGCCCCTCGTGCACCGGCGGCTGCAACGCTGTGGCCCTGTCCGATGGCTTCACAGGCGCCGTCCACACTGGAATGACCAGCAATGGCGTGGATACGGTTTATTTCGCCGTTGCGGGAGCTCAACAGTCCCCAGGCACCAGTCAAGTCTGGCGCTACACTCCCGCGAACGGATTTTTCACATTCGTGTCACAGGGGGGCGTCGATAAGAATGGCGCAAACGCATCCGATTTCTCGTTTGTGGCGAGTAAGACGAATCTGCTGACGCTCGATGCGGGCGGGACCCTTTGGATTGGAGACGATACCAGCAATGCAACTGCGATCGGCGCGGGACGACTGTGGACGATCAGCGCGGCCGCGTTGGGAACGATTCAAGGCGGGTCGACGACCGGCGGCACCAATACGCAGGCGATCTTCAACCTACTTCGCGGCCCGTGGTTCATGGGCTTTACCCAACTCGGGTTTACGCCCACGTTCAATCCCGATGGGACGTTCACCGCAACAATTGTTCCCAACGCCGGCGGAGTGATTACGGACTCGGGTACCTGGACGTTGACCCCGCCGAACGTGGTTCAGCCGATTGGGAACGCGCAGGCTCATCTCACGCTTACCGATATAAACGGAGTCGTGCTGTTCTCGGCCGATTTCTTCATGCTCAGAGTCGACCAGCTCGTAGCAGAGTTTCCATGGACGGGAAGCCTGGGAACACCAATCAGCGGAGTCCTCCTAAAACAAACCATCTGACAATAAGCTCAGCGGACGCTGTGCCCGGATGGGGTGCGGCGTCCGCGCTTTCGGGAGTCTCATTCCCGGCCAATTCCGTCACTCAAATCTAAAAAACTCATTCATTGCACAATGCGGCTTCCAGAGCTGTGGGACAAAACCTTGAAACCCGCATCGACCTTCTCCGTAATACTTACTGAGCCCAAATTTTCCGGAGGCTATCGAGGAGGGACCTCGAATGAACAAGAAGGTCATCTACATTGCAAGCACTGCAATTCTCATCGTGGAAGTCCTGGCGGGCGCTTTCCTGGACCTTGCTCAGGTTCCCGCTGTCGTACAGGACGTGCGCTCGATCGGATATCCAACTTACATTTTGTACATTGTGGGAGCCTGGAAGGTGCTCGCAGCATGCGCGCTGCTCTGGCCGCGTCTCCCGCGACTCAGGGAATGGGCCTATGCAGGGGTCTTCTTTGAGATGTCCGGCGCAGCCGCGTCCCAGGTTCTGGCCGGCCATGGAATCGGCAAATATGCCGTGCCGCTGGTTTTCAGCTTGATCACGCTGGTTTCGTGGAGGTTCCAGCCGGACCGGGAAGCGCACTGGGTTCGACAGACAGCCAACTGATCAGTCGGGTCGTCGCCGTCTGATGCTTAATCGCTGGCTCCTGCGCTCCTGAGCATCGCCACGGGCGAGAACTGGCCGCCGGCCTGCCGGGCCGCCACGGTCTCGTTGAGCACGCGCAGCCCCTGCTCAAGGCTCATCTTCGGGGGCACGGCCTCGAATCCGCCGCGCACTTCGCTGGTGTCGTGCGCCAGCGTCTTGAAGAGCAGCGCGCGGCCGTTCATGTGGACCTCGAGGCGCTCGGTCTTCCACTCGGTCGGGCTCACCTGCGTGCGCACCATGCGGAACCAGCCTCCCTTATTTACCCGGCCGAGCAGCCCCATGCCGAAGTCCACGTTGTCGTTCAAATGGCCTTCGAGTTTTTTCATCCGCTTCATGCGCACGTCGATAAAGAGATCGCCGCTGAGCTGATGAAACACCCGCGCCTCGATGCAATGCGCCGAGTAGCTGGGGCTGGGCGAAAAGCGCAGGTGACGGATGCCGTTATCCGTGCCTTCATCCTGAAACGCGAATGCGTCGGGAAGCATGGCCAGGATGCGGCCGACGCGCTTTTCGTCGTCGCGGTAGGACTGACGCAGGTTTGCGCGCTCGCCGGGAGAACTCGCGAGTTCGCGCAGCCGCGTTTCCTCTTTCTCGGCCACCTGCTCGCTTACCGGCTGCCCGTTGCTGGACACGGCTCGCGCGATCGGCCCGTCGGAGGTTTCCACCTGCTCTTCCACGCGGACGTCATTCGGCGAGTGCCGTTCTACCCAGTAGCGCCAGTAGCCGTGGAGGTCGTGGTCGTGGAGCTCGTTGTAGACGACCTCGCGGACGAGCTTGCCCGGCTCCTCCTGCGCGCCCTGCTGAGCGGAGCACACCGCAGATGCCGCAGCCAGGATCCCGGCCAGAATCCATACTGCCCGCATACCGTCACCTCCAAGATTGAGTCCGGAGTCGAAGGCTTGCCGATCGCAGTAAGTATGTTTTGCCGGTGGTAAAGAAACGGCAAGATTACCGTGAATAAGGGGAGAAATCACCTGGAAATGCCGAACCGGCGGGGTTGACGTACCGATCTGTGCACTGGCTTGAAGCATCCTCGCCGCTTTCGCCGTGGCGCCGCTCTTCAGCTGGGGCGGCCCGGTTCCGACAAACTAGGATGCACGGGGTGGCGGCGGCGGTTGCGGGGCGGTCGAATTGGCATGGCGGGCTGAGGCGGTTTATCCGGGCGCATTGGGATGAGGAGCCGGGGGGCGGCCTAAACTTCGACGAACCTGAAATGTTGCTGTTTGTGAATGTGATGTAAATAGGTACACTTGCTTTTTGCCCGGATCGCGGTGAGCGCCATGGCGACAGCAACGGGAATCCCGGACACGAAGGTTTCCTGGTGGAAGACCCTGCCAGTGATGCGGGGACTTCTGCCTCTGGACAAGTCTCAGCTTGTGCCCGACATCGTCGCGGGAATCACGCTGGCGGCGCTGGGCATTCCGGAGGTGATGGGATACACGAAGATTATCGGTACGCCGATTATTACCGGCCTGTACACACTCTTCCTGCCGGTGATTGTCTTTGCGCTGATAGGCTCTTCGCGCCACCTGGTCGTCAGCGCGGACTCCGCGACGGCGGCGATGGTTGCGGCGGCTCTTGTGGCGCTCTCGTTCACGGCAAATACTCCGCGCTATGTTGGCCTCACGAGCCTGATTGCGCTGGTAACCGCGGCAATTCTGTTGGCGGCGCGGATCCTGCGGCTCGGCTTCCTGGCTGATTTTCTCTCACGCACGGTTCTTGTGGGGTTCCTGACGGGAGTCGGCGTGCAGGTTGCCGGCGGGCAGCTGAACGATATGCTCGGCATCGAGAAGGGCGGGCACGGCTTCCTGGGACAGCTTCTTTTCACCTTCCGGCATCTTGGGGAGACACACCTTCCGAACCTGTACATAGCGCTCGCAGTGCTGGCCATCATTCTCGGATTCGAGTTCTTCTATCACAAAATTCCAGGCGGCCTGGTCGCCGTGGTGGGGTTGACGGCGGCGAGCGCATACTTCCACTGGAGCGAACACGGCATCTCCGTTGTTGGAGAAGTGCCCGGCGGGCTGCCGCACCTGGGGATTCCTCAATTCAACGTCCACGATGTGATGATGGTGCTGCCGATTTCGTTTTCGTGCTTCATCGTCATCCTCGCCCAGAGCGCAGCGACTTCCCGGGCTTACGCACTGCGTTACCGGGATAAGTTCAGCCAGAATTCTGACCTGGTGGGATTGTCTCTCGCCAACGCGCTGGCGGGTTGCAGCGGCGCGTTTGTCGTGAACGGCAGCCCCACCAAAACGGCGATGGTAGATACGGCGGGAGGACGCAGCCAGCTATCTCACCTGACCACGGCAGCCGTTGTACTGATGGTGCTTCTCTTCTTTACGCGGCCGCTGAGCTTTCTGCCCAACACCGTTCTTGCCGCAATCGTTTTCCTGGTCGGGGTGAAACTTATCGATGGCCGGGGCATGGCGGCAATTCGCCGCGCCGCGCCGCGCGAATACCTGCTGGCGCTGGCTACCGCGGCGACGGTTGTCATCTTTGGCGTGGAACAAGGCATTCTTCTCGCCGTGGTTGTCTCGCTTCTCATGCACGTGCGCCACAGTTACCGGCCCCACACGGCCGTGGTGGTTCGCGACGAGGGCGAGCATTGGCGGCTCGACGACGCGGTCCCGGGCAAGCATGCTGAGCCGGGAATGGTCATGTTCTGGTTTGGAGCCGGTCTCTTTTACGCGAATGCCGCCTTCTTCGCCGAGCAGGTACTGAAGCTCATAGAACGGTCGCCCTCACCATTGCGCTGGTTCGTTATTGATGCGAGGGCCATCACCGAGTTGGATTACTCCGCCGGCCGGGCTCTCACGGAACTGCATCAGGAGTTGTCGGCGAAAGGAATCGTGCTGGCGCTTATCGTCGTCGAGGTGCGCCATCGGGGATTTCTTGAACGCATGGGCCTGGCGGACGTGATCGGCGCGAATCGGATTTTCGAATCACGGTACGACTGCGTGCAGGCCTACCGCTCGGAAATGGCGATGCGTTCGGACCACGCGGCAGCCGGATAAGGGTGGCGGCGGGCGCGGGTTGGCGCACTTGGTTGCTGCACTGGGTTGCTACACTGGGGCCATGATGGACGAGCAGGAGTTTCGCCGCGCCGCCGAAGGGGCGCTCGAGTCGCTGAAGCGGCATCTCATCGCGCGCGAAGAGGAAGACGACGCAGGCTTCGAAGTGGAAGAGCAGAACGGCGTGCTCAACGTGCTGTTCGAAGAGCCGCCGGGCAAGTTCGTCATCACGCCCAACACGCCTGTGCGGCAGGTGTGGATCTCCGCTCTCTCCACCAGCTTCAAGCTCGACTGGGACGCGTCCGCGGCGGCTTTTATCCTGCCCCGCAGCGGAGAAAAACTGGTCCCGCTCGTCGACCGGCTCATCCTGGAACGCCAGGAAGGCTGACCGCGCGGCTCGCTTGCCCGGATTGTTGCCTACTCTCCGAACGACGCGGCGGCCGACTTCTCGTCGTCGAAGACGTCGAACACCGTGTAGAGCTTGGTGATCTGCATCAGGTCGTGAACGCGCTTGGTCAGGTTCACCAGCTTGAGCACGCCTTCGCGGTTCTTGACCGACGTGTACGCGGCTGTGAGTTCGCCGAGGCCCGCGCTGTCGATATAGGTGACGTTGCCCAGATTGAGCAGGATCTTCTTGTATCCGTGGCCGAGCTGGTCCTGGATCTCGGCGCGAACCGCTGCGCAGGCCTCCCCGAGGGTGATCCTTCCGCTCAGGTCGATAATGGCAATTCCCTTCGCCTCGCGCGTACTCATCTTCACGTCCATATGCGATCTCCTTGCGTGTTCTGCCGTCACGCCGGCTTTGATTTTTCGATGCTACGCAGTCAACCGGGGTCCAGCGCAAATGCTGAAATGAATAGTACCCCTTTATCCGCAATTCAGTCTGTGACTTGAACGGCTACGGTCAGGCATTTTCGTGTTTGGGCGGAACGGGACGCCCGAAAAACAGCACGTAGCCGTCGGGATCGCGGACTTCGAAGCCGCGCAAGCCTTCAGAGGTATCCCCGAGCGGCTTGTGGAACTCGAGACCGTTCGAGGCGAGCTCGGCGGCCAGCGCATCGGGGTCGGGGACATAGACATAGGCATCCCACTTCAGCCGGGGGTGAAGCGATGAGTTGGGCACGGGATTGACGCCGCTCTGCGACTTGAAAAAGATCATGACGCCATCGCGGCGCATGGTGGCAAAAAACGAATCAATCTCCGGATCCGGATATGCCTTCTCGAATCCCAGCTTTTCGCGATAGAACGCCGCCGTCCTGTTGACATCGGTGACGACGAACATGGGAGAGATGGAGTCCATACCGGGGCGCGCCATAGCACTGGATTTTAGATCAGGCTGGTGTATCCAGGCTGCTTGTTGCCGGGAGACGGCACCAGCAGATTCCCTGCGGGAAAGACAGAAAGAAAAGCAAAGGACCGGAATACGGCGCCCAAAGACAACAGGCCCGGCAACTCGCCGGGCCTGCATGGCTGCGATTCGGCGCGGCTATTGGGGCAGCGCGTAGATGGTGTTGAGCACCTTCTGCTGAACGTTGTCAGGCAGCGGGGCGAACGAGAGCTGCGAGGCCTGCTCTTCGCCCGACTTGACGATCCAGCTCAGCATGTCTTTGAGCGTCTTCTGGTTTTCCGGGTGAATAGGCTTGGCCGGAATCAGCAGGTAGGTAAAGCTCGAGATCGGGTACGCATTGGGGCCCGGCGCGTTGGTAATGGACACGCGATAGTCCGGGGGCATGTTTGCCGTGGCGGCGGCGGCGGTGACGCCATCGATTGAAGCCTTCACCCAGTTTCCGGCGGAGTTTTTCACGTCGCCGAAGTTGATCTTGTTCTGCAGCGCGTAGATCAACTCCACGTATCCGATCGCGCCCGGCATCTGGCGCACGAGGCCGGCCACGTTCTCATTGCCCTTGCCACCCACGCCGACCGGCCAGTTGAGCGCCGGACCGCGGCCCGGACCGTCGAGCCAGTCCTTGCTGACTTTGCTCAGGTAGTCAGAGAAGATGAACGTGGTGCCGCTGGCTTCAGCGCGGTGCACGACGATGATCTTCTGATCGGGGAACTTCGACCCCGAGTTGTCCTTCGCGATGCGCGCGTCGTTCCAGTTGGAGATCTTGCCGAGGTAGATGTCGGCCAGCACGTCGGGGGCGAACTTCACTTCCGTCACGCCGGGCACGTTGAAGATGGGCACCACCGCGCCAAGCACCGTGGGAATGTGGATGAGCTTGATGGGCGATTGCGAAAGCGCCTGGTCGGTCATCGGCATGTCGGAGGCGCCAAAGTCCACCAGGCCCTTGGTCACCTGCGCGATACCGCCGCCCGAGCCGATCGACTGGTAGTTGACCTCAACACCAGGATGCGCCGCGCTGTACTCGCCAAACCACTTGGAATAAATGGGGTAGGGGAATGTTGCTCCCGCTCCGGTAAGGCGCTGCGCCTGGGCCGCGCCCATTGCCAGCGTTAACAGCAAGCCAAGGACAACTGTGATTTTCTTCACGTCTCGCTCCTCTGGGATTTTCTGCCGCATTCGATTTTCCGATGCGAATGTTACGGGCATTTGAATGAAGGTCGCCCGGCGAGCATAAAAGCTGATGAATAGAGTGTTAAAAGTGGCCTATTTTTCCGCGGCGGTTCTCCACTTTTGAGCGAGGGCTTTGTCTGCGAGCGCCTTTATGTAGACGCCCCCCACGACCGAGCGCGCCTGGAACCCCTCCTGCTTTCCGGCCACGGTGTCGTACCAGTCCGTGAGCGGAACGCGGGTCGGTCCTTCGTTCACCCATGCCCCGATGGGGGCCAGCAGGGCGTTCCAGTCCTCCGGACGAGCGGCGAGCGTGGCCGTCCAGATCTGCCAGTCGAGCTTGGTGTATGTGGCGCGGTTATCGAGCGGCAGGCCGAAATGGTTCAGGTGCTTGAGATAAAACGCGATCTCTGTTTCGCGGACCTTCGCGGGGAAGAGATTGAGGCCGAGGATCTGGTCCCACACGAGGTTGTATTTCTGGCTCCACGTGCCGGGCTTGTCGAAGGCGAGCTTAAAGTGGTCGCCGTCTTCGGCCATCGTGTGCCACTTCGCTGCCATGTCGCGCGCCGTGCGGCCGTAATCGCCGGCGACATCGGGCTTGCCGACGCCGCGCGCCAGTTCTGCAAATGCTGCGAGAGCCTCGATGGCCTTTATGGAGAGATTGGCGTTGTGCGCGAGGTGGCCGGCGAAGTCATCAGTCGAGAGCTGGTTCGCGGGGTCGAGTCCGCTCTGGCGAAGATACTCGGCCCACTTCTGGAGCTGCGGCCAGTACTGCCGCGCCAAATCCCAGTTGCCGAGCTCGCGCTCCATCGCGGTGACGAGGATGAGCATGTTCCCGCTCTCCTCGACAGGCATCTGGTCGTCTTCGGTCTGCTCGCCGCCGCCGTAGACCTGACCGTCTGCGAGCGGATATGTGCCGAGGTCATGCGGGGCAAAGGGCCACTTCCATCGCGGAAGAGCGGCGTACTCCATCACGGGCTTAAGTTGGGCCTCGAGCAATTTCGGATTGAAAAACAGGAAGAACGGCGCCGAGGGGTACAGCACATCGACCGTGGAGATGCAGCCGTTTGAATAATTCTCCTTGGGGAAAAGCATCGGCGAGCCGTCCACGTCTGTGGAGAGAGCATGCGCGGCGAGGGTCTGGCGATAGGCGAGCGTCGCCACCTGCGCGTAGGCCGGGCCGCCTGCTTTTTCGAGATCGGCGGTCAGGTCCGCGTCGAACTTCTTTCCGCGGTCCTCCAGGGTTGTGTAGTCGCGCTCGGCCGCGGCCAGCATTTGCGGCACGGTCTGGCCGTTTCGCCGCCAATACGGCCGAAGCTTTCGATCGAGATATTCGATATTGAACTGCGTCGTAAAGGTCAGCAGGACGTGCCGCGAAACCGGTGCGGTGACCTGGCCCAACGCAAAATCCAATGCCACGTGGGCCGCGCCGTCGCGGGGCATCTTCGGCATGTCCATGTCGTCTTCGTCCGCGGGGATCACTCCATCGCGCGCAAAATCGCCCATCGCGCGCGAGGTGAGAGAGACTGTCGCCGCTTCGTTGTACGGCAGCGCGAGCTGGAAGTAGCCCCAGTCGATGCGCAGGTCGTCGCCGGGGCGGTTGAGCACGCGCTGGTCTCGCGATCCGATGTTGAGCACCGTCAGACCGCCGGCCTGCAAGCGTCCCCAGGTCACCGCCTCGTCCGGTGAGTTGACCGCGATCACCGGATCGACGTCGATGAGCACCGACACGTCATGCACTGCTGTGCCGCTCGCTGTAAGCGTGAGATACGTCACGGGACGCGACAGAGCGTCGAGATCATGCGGCAGCGCGGGAGTAAAGAACTCCACAGTCAGCTTCACGCCGGCCGCAGCGAAGTCGTAGTAGGTGTGCGTCGGCGTTACGCGGAGGCCTGTCTGCTCCATCGCGGGCACGTCTTCGGGGTCGGCGCCCATCCAGCGGTAGGTCTTGCCATCGATGCGCGCGAGGCCGTGGATGGGCTGACGTTTGCCCGTCCAGTGCACGGTGTTCGCGTCAGTCAGCTTGTCGGCAAAGGACCAGATGCTGAAGTAGGGGTCGTGGGCGATCAATGGGACTGCGGGCGGGCGCTGCGGCTGCGCGACACCGATGCGGAGAGAAAGAAGAACGACGCAAATGCCGGCGAGACGAAGGGTTTTCACTGTGCCTCAGTCAAATTGCATGAGCGGGATTGAGCGACAGACCATTCTACGGCGCGGGCCAGAATCTTTTGCTAGTGTGCGCGCGTGCTCATTGCTTCCGCACTCTTTGTGACCGGCAGCGTAAAGAAGAATGTAGCTCCCGCGCCCAGCTCGCTCTCTGCGCGAACGCGTCCGCCGTGGGCCTGCACGATGTGGCGCACGATCGCAAGCCCAAGGCCTGTGCCGCCCGACTCGCGCGAGCGCGCCTTGTCCACGCGATAGAACCGCTCGAAGATGCGCTCGAGGTGCTCGCTCGCCAAGCCGGGGCCGAAGTCCTGCACGCGGAACTCTACCTCGTCATCGAGCAGCTTTGCGCCGAGGCACAGCCGGCCGCCGCTGCGGCCATACTTAATGGCGTTCTCCACGAGGTTGCCGAAGACCTGGTTCAGCGCGTCGGCATCGGCCATCACCTGCGCATCCGGTGCGCCGTCGGTTTCCAATTCCAACCCCGCGTCGGACGCTATCCCGCCCAGCGACATGACCGCGTCCTCAAGCAGTGCGCTCGCCCGCATGGGCTGCAGAGCCAGCTTGTAATCCGGGCTTTCCAGGCTGGCCAACGCGAGCAGATCCTCCGTGAGGCGATTCATCCGCCGCGCGCTTTTTCGGATAATCCCGAGAAACTCGCGCCCGGTGTCCGCGTTCGGAGCCGGTTCTTCGAGCAGCGTCTCCACGTATCCCTGGATCGACGTCAGCGGCGTCCTCAGCTCGTGGCTCACGTTGGCGATAAAATCCCGCCGTGTGCGCTCGGCCGCCTCGATCCGCGTCACGTCATGAAGGACCGCAAGCGCACCGCCCCGGGGGAGCGGTGTTGCATTCACTTCAAACACCCGTCCCGAAGCCAACCCGCTCGCCCGTCCTGTCTGCACGGCTCGCTTTTCGAGCGCGCCCTTCACGCACGCCAGCAGGTCGGGATCTCGAACGGAGTGCGCCAGCGGACGGCCTGCCTGAATCTGCGTCCCCGCCATGCGCTGCATCACGGTGTTCGACCACCGCACCTGGCCCTCGGCGGTGACCGCGACGACGGCCTCTTGCATCGAGTCGAGCATTGCGGCCAGCTCTTGCCGGCCGCTCTCGACCTCTGCAAAGCTCTGCCCGAGCCGCTCGGCCGTCTGGTTCAGCGCCGATTCCATCTCCGCCAGCTCGTCTGCGCCCGGCGCATCAAGCCGCGCTTTCAGGTCGCCGTCCGCGATGCGCCGCGCGAAGGCAACCACCTGTTGAAGCCGGTTCATGATCTGGATCGAGATCCACGCGGCGAGCGGCAGCGCGACCAGCAGCGCAATCAGCCCCGCCCACAGCGCCTCCCACCCAAGGCGCTGAAGCGTTTCGCCTGCCGAGCGCGCAGCGAGCCGGTGGAACACAATCTCCATGACGATTGTGTTGAACGCGAGCAGCAGGACAAACAGCCCCAGCAGCTTGGTGAAAACTTTGCGGGTCAAATCCGTTCCGCTCCAATTCAGGTGGGGGACTTCATTGTCTGGATTATCCGCCGCAGGAAGAGGCGTCGGCTATATAAATGGCCGCGATGCTCGATCCGGGACATGATCGCGCCGATACACGAACCCGCGTTAACCTCGGCGACAATGCACTCGCCTACTCGGTCCTTGGAAGCTCGAACCGGTACCCTGCTCCGCGCACGGTCTTCAGGTAACGCGGGTTCTCGGGGTCGATTTCGATCTTCTCGCGAATGCGGCGAACGTAGACATCGACGCTCCGGGGAGTGACAAAGCGCGCGTCGCCCCACACCGAGTCGAGCAGGTGGTCGCGGCTGTAGACGCGCCCGGGATGACGCGCCAGGTAATCCAGCAGCCGGAACTCAGTGGCGGTAGTGGTCGTGAGCTCGCCGCGCACCGTGAGCTGCATGGCGTTTGCGTCGATCACGACGTCCTCAAACCGGAGCACTGACGGCGTGGTGGGCCGCTCGAAGCGCCGCAGCACGGCCTTCACCCTGGCCACCAGTTCGCGCGGCGCAAAGGGCTTTGTTATATAGTCGTCCGCGCCCAGCTCCAGCCCCAGCACGCGGTCGTTCTCGCCGGCGCGCGCGGTGAGGAAGATGATCGGGATGGTGGAAAGCGACGGATTCGCGCGCAGGCGTCTGCACACGTCGAGCCCGTCCCCGCCCGGAACCATGATGTCCAGAAGGAAAACCGCCGGCGGCTGCCGCTCGGCATCGGGAATGAGGTTGGTGGGGGTAAGAAACGGCCTCGAAGTGAATCCCGCCGCTTCCAGGTGATGCTGCACAAGCCGGGATATGTCGGCGTCGTCTTCCAGCACAAATACGGATTGGCTCAACCGGTCTGCCCTCGCCGGCGGCCGTTTTGATTCCTGTTGCAGTGGCCGCCCGGAATCGAGTTCAGATTACTGCATGCAGGCAAATAAATTGCAAACGTTGTGTGAATTTGGGCCCTATGCGCTCGCTTCTGATTTGCCGCCGCGTCGTCGTTCTCATTGCTCGCGAAGGCCCTGGCACTGGCCGGCCTTGGACTCAGGCTGGTCGACCGGAAGGAAGTTGAGCCGGTCCGGGAGACACCAGGGTGGTTCGCGTCGGAGAGAAACACTCGTTCGTGTTGAATACTCCGCTGCGGCAGATTGATGTCCACGGTTCTCATGTCCCGGTACGCGCCAGGGGCGCCTGCTCCACCTCGGGACGGCGCAGGCGCATCTCGTGCAGCTTGCGCCGTTCCTTTTCGAGGCGCTTGCGCTTTACCTCACGCGATGCCAGCCAGGTGAGCGAGGCCAGAGTGCACGCCAGCAGCGCGACGGCGGGGATGCCGTGGAGCTGGTCGAGGCCGTCGGAGTTGAAGTCGCCGTAGAGCATGGTCAGCCCGGCAAATACAAATACGATGTGGGCACAGAACACGCGCAGCGATGCCATTCCGAGAGTCACGAATGGCTCCCGCGCGATCACTTTGAGCACGTACTTTCTCGACCAATAAGCGCACACGGTGAATGCGATCAGGTTTATTACGCGCAGCGGACCGATCTGCCACTTGTCCAGCTTTACGCCCAGCGCCTGCACGGTGAGGTGCGGCCCGAGCCACCCGAAGCGCACAGCAACGAAGAACACGCAGACCGCGGCCGCCAGCCCGGCGAGCCACCCGGGAACCTTGTTGAGCGGCACCTTATCCATTGCCGAATTCGCTCCCAGCCACAGGCCTACTGTCCATACTGCCTGCCAGGCAAAGAGGTTGAACGCGCCCGCCTCCTGCAGGGGTATGCCGAGATGCGTTACATGGACGATCCAGTTGTGGACAAGGTCGCGGAGCCCGAACTGCGCCAATGTCCAGACGACGCAGCTTGCCGCGAGGATCCATTTCCACCCGAAACGCACGGCGGCCGTGAGCACCAGCGGCGTAAAAAAGAGAAAAGTCACGTACATCGGCAAGATGTCCAGGAGCGGCGGACAATACAGCAACAGAACAGAGCCGACGACGGCGACAAATGGATGCGCGAGGTAGAAGTCCAGGAGATTGGTGAGCGCGGCCTTGTGCGTATGGATTGCGATCTCCGCGACGACCGTGAACGCCAGCGCCAGCATCACCAGGTGGTAGCCGTAGATCTTCAGGGAACGCTTCCAGAGCTTGAGGCGCACGTTGCGCGGATTCTGGACGAGATCGCGGATGTACAGGCGGCCCACCAGGAGCGCCGAAATAAAGACAAACCCCTCGGCCGAAGAGACAAAGCCGAACGGCTGATTGACGAAATCGCTGAAGCGCGTGGGAAGGTGCGTAACGGTCATCCAGACCAAAAACAGGCCTCTCAGAGCGTCCAGTTCCGGACGCCGTTCGAGCTTCGGCAGATGCATGTGTACAAGTTGCATGGGCACTAAACCAGGAAGTCCTCAAGACACACTTCCCGTTTCAATATTTAGATGAAAAAACGGATGGTCAGCAGACGCTTCGCCAACCAGAATCAAAAAGATTTCGGAATCCCGCCAACTAGCACGAAAAACAGTTGACTCCGGGTGCGCATTTTGACAGACTCCGTTCGCGGACCGGACAGGAACCAGCCTCCTCCGGAATCAAGTTGCGGCAGGGCGGGTGAGATACGTGGAACCGCCTCCTGCCTGCGAAACCGCTCCGCTCTCCTTTCCCTGGCGCCGGTCGGCGCGCGACATCGATCCGAAAACAAGGAGGAATCCATGAAAAAGTACCTGGCAGAGGCAGTCGGCACATTCATTCTTGTGTTGTTTGGGTGCGGAACGGCCGTGGTTGCCGGCGACAAGGTCGGCGTGGAAGGAATTGCGATTGCTTTCGGTTTTGCGCTGATCGCCGCGGCCTACGGCATCGGGCCTGTGTCCGGCTGCCACATCAATCCCGCTGTGAGCCTTGGAGTCTGGGTGGCAGGCCGCATGTCGCTGATCGACATGCTCGGCTACTGGGTGGGGCAATTCGTCGGCGGAATTGTGGGCGCGTGGGTGCTTATGGAGCTGGTGGGCGGGGTAAGCCACGGCCTGGGGCAGAACGGCTGGGGTCCTGGTTACCAGGGGGAATACACCATGGGCGCTGCCATGCTGTTTGAGTTCGTGGCCACGTTCATTTTTCTCGTGACGATCCTCGGCGCCACGCACAAGGCCGCGCCGGTCGGGTTCGCGGGGCTGGTGATCGGCATCGCGCTCGTGGCGATCCATCTATTCGGGATTCGGATCGACGGGACGAGCGTGAATCCGGCGCGCAGCTTTGGGCCGGCGCTGTTCGTCGGCGGGACGGCGCTGTCGCAGTACTGGCTGTTCCTGGTGATGCCCTGTATTGGGGCGGTTGTCGCGGGATTGCTGTTCAGGGTGAAGATACTTGAAGTCACTCCGGAAGGCGAAGTGCCTAGAGGCAAGCAGATCGTAGGCGCCTAGGCCGGCCCCGACACAACTTGTGCCTGACCGGCCCAGGGTTGGTTTAGCGTTTCAGGAGCGGGCGGCGTCGGCGCGCTCGAGCTCGGCGATGTATTCCACTACCGCCTCGCTCCAGCCGTCGATGTGCGTCCACTCGCCGTAGCCCACGCCGTTGCGGTTTGAAGCCACGTTGATGACGTAGCCCTCGCCGCGCGGCGCGCGCACCTGGTCATGCGATTGCTCGTCGGTGATGACGATGAGCCGGTCGTAGCCCTTCCGGCAATCCTCATCCACGTTGCGCAGCGCCTGGCCGAGATACGTTCCGGCGTGCGCCTGGCTCTTTTCCAGCGCGTCGCGCAGGGCCATGCCGCGACGCGAGGGAACCAGCCGCGCGTGCTCGGAGAAGGTGTAGATCGTTACCTTCTCCGCGATCTCGCGCAGCAGGATCGCCAGCCCATAGGCCGCATCCGCGCGGCGCATCTCCGAGCGGCCCGAGATCTGCGACTCCATGGAACCGGAGACGTCGACCAGGAGCACGGTGTGCCCGGCGAGGCGAGTTGCGCGGCCTTCGAGCGAGCGGAACATCGCCGTTTCGAGAGCCTGCTCCCACTGCGGAGCGTGACGCGCAGCAGCCAGGAAACGGAACGGCAAAACGCGATCCGCCTTCATGGCCGTGAGCGCGTCGAGCACAAGCTCCTCGGTTACGCCGGCGTCGCGCAGGTTGCGCAGGTTGCGCAACAGGGCGAGCGCGCCCAGCTTTCGCTCGGCGAGCAGACGCTCCCATGCAGCACGCTTGTCGCCATCGCGCCCGACCGCGGAGAGCGCCACCTCCCAGGTGTCGGGCGTGACGAGCTCGTTCTCGGCGAGCCGCTTCCACAACACAGCCTGCGCCTGATCCACCGGCCGCGCGTGCGAGAGGAACAGGACATCGCGCAGGCGCACGACGCCGGCACGGTCGTACTTGGCCAGCGCGTACTCATCGAACTTGGTGAACGCCGCGGCGAGTCCCTTCTTCACCTGCGCCGAGAGAGGCTGCTTGCCGCCCGCCCAGTAGATGGCGACGAATTCGGAGAGCTCGTCGGCACGCTGGATGACGCGGGCAAGCGTTTCGGCAACCAGGCCGCGGTGCGTGGCGTGGCGCGCCATTTCGCGCACAAGCAGGAGCGGGACGTGGCGCAGCTTCATGCGCTCGCGGGCCTCGACGGCCAGCGCCGCGACCTTTGCGGCGTCGACTCGCGGCACGAGTTCGTGGATGCGGCCTGCGATCTGCACGCCGTCCTCGTAGAACTCGCCCTCCCAGAGCATGCAGGAGAGGACCGAGCGGCGCAGGGCCTGCTCGGAGGTGAGAACCGCGGCCGGCGCGCCCTCGTGCGTGCGGGGCGCGGACAGGTGGCTCAGCTTGAGTACGTTCAGGCGCATATTCGCCTCCTTTCAAAAAAAACAGGGATCAGGGACAAGGGACCAGGGATCAGAAACAACTGCCGGGGAAAAGATGGATGCGGCATTTTACATCGGGCCGAGGCCCGACGGCAGGGATCGAACCTGCGACTCGGCCTGAAAAAGGCCGCCTTCTACCACTGAAGTATCCGCGTCCTGCGCCACCGGCAGCTGAATTGGTTGTGGTTAGCGGATGCGGGCGGCTTCGCCGTCATCCTCGTCATCGTCTTCGGCTACGCGCCGGATCGGCTGCACCTTCGTCACTGTGCTGAAGCCCGCGGTGCGCGCGGAAACGCGCGTCGGGGCGACCTCGATTGCAAGCTTCTCCATCTGATCCCAATTCGGACGACGCCTGTCGTTGAACTCGCTGCAATCCATCACCGTGAACGGCACCCTGAAGTTCGGATTCGTGTTGGTGCAGATCATCACGAAGTCCGACTCGCGATAGCCGGTGATGCACTGGCCCCATGTGCAGCGGCGGCACAGGTGCTCGTCGCCCACCGGCGTTCCGTTCTTGATGTTCAGCATGGGCATGATCGTTGCTTTCTAATCCGGCACTGCCGGAGGGTTGTTGACCGGGGAACAAGCGGCGACGGCTCTGCTCTGCCACTGAGCTACCGGAACTCGCGTCCCGGGCGGGGATCGAACCCGCGACTGAAGTACCCGTGACCTACGCCACCGGCCAATGCGTTTATGCATCGCGCATTCGGTGAAGCTTGGCCGGGGAACAAGCGGCGGCGGAACGTCGCCGATGTCCTGCCATTAGACGACGCGACGGTTTCTGTCGCGGCGGGATTCGAACCCGCATTGTCGGCTCTGAAGTATCCGTTGCCTGCGCCACCGGCCCAGCTGAAACAACTGCACGGTTATTGACGAACCACCGGGGAACAAGCGAATGCGGCCTTTTTCGGCGCTCTACCACTGAGCTACCGGAAATTGCGTTCCGGACGGGATTCGAACCCGCGACCTCCGGCTTTACAGGCGAAGTATCCGCACTCTACGCCACCGGCGGAATTGTGAATGCGCACCTGCGCAACTTGTGCCGGGGAACAAGCGACGAGAGTCTGGGACTCGGGACCTCTCGCATACGGTGCCTCTTGGTTCGGGACTACGCCCCCGCCCCGCATGCCGACCCTTCCCGGGCAGGTCTCCTACCTGCCAGCGTCCCTGGGCGGAGGAAGTAACTCTCCTCTATCACCACCGGCGCAAACCTTAGTTGAGTTGAAGACACACTTATTCGCAAGCCGCAAAAGATAACTATCGCGGACGACTTATTCGACACTACTCTCATGCGGGCTCAAGTTATTCCCGAGGGAACAAGCGAGGACAGGGTTTGGTCGTTTCAAGACGATGAACCTGTCTTCTTCGCCACCCGGGCGGACTTGAGCTTGATCGGACGCAGAGACACTGCCGCCTCAATAGACTTGCCCAATTTGTACTGGATGCGCAGGAGTCAGACGCTAGTGGGATGGTTGAAAATCGACGAACCACGCCCGGCGGCCGATGAGGCTCTTATTGAGCCGCTCCAGCCTACGCATCGAGATTTGCGTTTTATGTTGCATCGGGCGTTCTCCTACGCTTGAAATACTCTGCCATAAGTTGAAATGAATTGCAAGCCGGTTCCATAACTATTTGTGAATAACTTAAGAAACCGTTTTCTAAGTACGGGCGATAAACCTGAGGCGAACATAGTCGGCGACCCAGTTTCCGTCTTCATCCTGCAGTGCGTTTTTCAACAGCGCGCACGTTTCGTTCAGCACGGCGTCTCGCAGTTCCACGGGCAATCCGTCGAGCACGCCGCGTCGGAAAGTCTTGAGCCACCCGGCCATGCCGCCCTCGGCCAATGGCGTCGGGCGCGGAATCAGCTCGATGCGCTCCACGGTGAACCCGTGTTTCTCGAGGCGGCGGCGGTAGGCCTCCGGAGTCGGATAGTAGTTGACTTCGTTTTCGCGGTCGCCGAACCCGTGACGCGTGAGCACAGCAATGAGGGCTACGCGGATGGCTGCGATGTTGCCGTGCCCGCCCATTTCGGCGACAAAGCGCCCGCCCGGTTTGAGGACACGCTTGACCTCGCCCATCATCCCGCCCTGATCGCGGACCCAGTGCAGAGCGGCGTTCGAAAACACCGCGTCGAACTCCGATGCCGGAAAGGGCATCCGCTCTGCGCTCGCCTGTTCCGCGTCGATGCCGCGCGCTCGCGCCGCTTCCACCATCGCGGCGGAGGAATCCGCCCCGGAGACCTTAGCGCCGGCCGCGGCCAACCGGGCGGTTAGCTGACCGTCGCCGCATCCGAGGTCGAGGATGCGCTCGCCGGGCTGCGCGTTGAGCCACTCAACCACGCCGCCGGCGAGGCCATGGACGAATGCGCCTTCGCGCCCGTAGGCTTCCGGATCCCAGTTCTGCGCCATCGAGAGCCTCCTGTTAATTCAATGTGAGACGGTGAGCGATCGTGGATGCAAATTGCTACACTGCTGGCAATCACTCGACGTGGCGGAGGTGAGCATGTCCAGTGTCTCCTCAATCCTCGCAGACCTTAAGGCTAAAGGCCGCGAGAACACCCGCAGAATCTACTCGAACCACGGCATGGCGCCGGAGCGCACCTTCGGAGTGAGCACGGCGGACATGAAAGCAATCGCAAAGACCCTGAGAGGCCGGCAGGATGTGGCCTGCGAACTGGCCGCCACGGGGATGATGGAAGCGATGTACCTGGGCGGGATGGTGGCAGACGGAGCGAAGCTCAGCGCAGCGGAATTGAACCAGTGGCTCGAACATGCGCAGGGATTGCAGATGGTGGGTGAGCACACGATTCCGTGGCTCGCGGTCGAGCACCCGCAGGCGCGGGAATTGGCGCTGAAGTGGATCGATTCGAAGAAGGAACACGTTGCGTCGGCGGGATGGTGCACGTATGGCGGGCTGGTAACGATCAAGCCGGATGCGGACCTTGACCTCGCCGAGATTGAACGTCTGTTAGACCGCGTTGTAAATGAAATCGGCAAGGCGCAGAATCGCGCGAAGTATCGCATGAACGAGTTTGTGATCTCGGTGGGTGGTTATGTGAAACCGCTCCTGGCAGAGGCCAAGGCGGCGGCGAAGAAGATTGGCGCCGTGAAGGTGGAGATGGGCAATACAGACTGCAAGGTTCCGCTGGCGACCGCGTACATCGAGAAGATCGAGGGGATGGGCCGGGTCGGCAAAAAGAAGAAGACTTTACGCTGTTAAACCATTTGCGGCGGAATATCAGCCTGCCGAAGCCGCAATCCAGCTCAGGCCGCGGGATCCGATTCCAGTGCGCGCGCCGGGCGCGGGGTCCATTCCGAAAACAAGGTGATGGGCTTGAGCGCAAATGACCCGAGCAGGCGGGGAATGCGCCGAAAGTCATCCGCGAGGGAGCGGCCCCCGCCGGTAAGAAACACTCCGTTGCGCATGACGTGCAGGTGAAACAACGCCGACAAGGTTGCGAAGACGCTGACTGCCAGCGTTGCTTTTCCGGTAACGGCCGCACCGGCGACGCGATGAGCCAGCCAGTCCAGCGCCTGAGCCGTCAACGGCACCCAAAGCACAACAATTGAGTCTCCCAGGAGCCGCGACCGGAGTCCCAGCGCACGCTGCTGCATGCCGGCATACACACCCGCCGTCATCGTCACATACGCAACCTCTACCAGGACGACGGCAACCCGGTCGTGCATGCGGCTGTGGATCATCGCCGCCAGGTACACGAACGAGCGCATTATCGCGCTCATGAGCGCACACTTCCAGTTCCAACAGGCGAGGAGCGGGTTGTGCGGGCGCAGCGAGGGAAGAGGGTTCATGTGTTCATGTTGGAGGGTGCGCCGAACGTGGCGCATCACGGCGCGGTTACAGCACGATTGAGATTCGTCCTGCCCAGTAATCATTCGGGTTCCCGGCGAAGCGGCAGCGATTTGCGATCAAATCGAATCCTGCGCGCTGGGCGTTTCGACCGCATCCGCGACCGGCGCCATTCGTGCGGGGTCGTTTCGCGACCGCAACCCGTAGAACACCACGGCCGCAAGGTTGCTCACGACCACAGTCCCGAGGATCTTTGCGGCGTAGGCCTCCGCGTTAACTACCGATACAAACGGATACGCCGAGATAAGCAGGGCGAAGCACGTCGCCGCAAACCCGACTGCGGAGGTCCACTTCAGCCACATGGGAAACGACCGGCGCAACGCAGTCTTGCCCGCAAGCGGCACGGCAAACATCGCAAGGTAGGCGATTTCGTAGTGCGTAAGGCTTGCGCCGGTCAGCACCTGGTAGGTCTCCTGCGCGTGCACGCCGACGCTGGCCAGCACAACGAGTGCCAGCATGACCGCGCCCGCAAAGAGGATCGAATTCGAAGGGGTCTCCCACGTTTTGTGCAGGCGGGAGAACCACGGGGGAACGAGGCGGTCCCAGCCGGCCGTCATGGGCAACCGCGTCACCCCTGTAAACAGGAAGCTCGCCGCTCCCAGCAGCCGGATCTCAACCAGAAGAATCGCCGTCATCGCCACGGCGTTGCCCCAGCCGGTGTTGCCGAGCGCGATCCGCATCGCCTGCGGAATCGGCGCGATGAAGTCGATGCTCCCCTGCGGAACGAGCGCGACCACCGAGCCGGTGCCAAGGATGAACATCGCACAGATGACCGGTGACGAGATCCACACAGAGCGGGCGATCGTCCGCGCCGGCTGCTGGCTCTCACCGGCGAGAATGGCGACGTATTCAAGGCCGCACAGCGCGCCGAACAGCATCTGCCCGAACAGCGCCATGGTGCGCAGATTCGCCGGCGGCAGCGCTATCGAAAACGGCGTCCAGTAGACCGGACGGTGCTCGATGAGAGCGACTGTCGGAAGCAGGATGAGGGCGCCGAACACCACCAGCATTGCGATGCCGCCCGCGTTGTGAATCCACTTGCCCCAGTCCAGGCCGCGCATCGCGGCAAGCGTTACGGCGGCGACTGCGACCGTGACCACACCCAGCGCAGCCCAGTGATTCTCCGGCAGCCACATCGCACGCGGGCCCAGAAAATACGCCATCTCGGTGGGGATCGCGTACAGGATCGTGACCGTCACCACGACTCCGTATACGCCGATGTTCCACGCGATGAGGAAACCGCCCATGTCGCCGAAGGCTTCGCGCGCCCACACGTAGAGGCCGCCCTCGAGCGGCATTTTGCGGTTGAGCTCGATGACCGATGCGGCCATCGGGAGGTAGAACAGGACCATGGCCGCGACCCACGTGAGCGTCTGCGCGCGGCCCAGGCCGCCGGCGACGCCGACCCAAGAGCTGCCTACCACGCAGAGGATCTGGGTGAGCACCAGGTCTTTGAGACCCAGTTGCCGCTTGAGCCCGTGATTTGCGGACGGGGAGGTCGCGCGATCGGCCATCGTTGAGCGATGCTATCGCGAAAAGATGCGAATCGCCACCGGGCAATTCGTTCGGCTTCTTAACTCGGACTGGCCACGGTTATTGCGCCAGGTGCGCGAGGAAGAATCCGAAGAGAACGAGAATGCCCGCCAGCATGCCGACTGCGACGCGAAGCTTGAAGTCGAATTTGCGCCGCGGCGAGCCGATACGCGGGATCATGGGCGCGGCGAGCAGAAGGCCAGATGCGCACCCGCCCAGGTGCGCCATGTTGTCCACTGCGATGCCCGACCCCATGTACCCGGTGCCCACGTTGATGGAGAAGCCGATCACGAGGTTGATAACTGCGAAGTAAATCACCGATCGGCGAATCTTCTTGAGCTCATTGAGCGGCACGGGGAGTTGCTGCGATTTGAGCAGCACGATGAGGGCTCCGGCGATGCCGAAGACCGCGCCCGAGGCCCCGACCCCCACCGGATAGATCGTCTGCCCGCCCTGGTGCAGTGGCCACCCTATATTTTTGAATGTCGAAAGCAAATTGCCGGCCGCACCCGTCAGCAGATAGGCCGCGATCACTCCGAAAGTACCCATCAGCGGCTCGGCCAGCAGACCGAGGTTCCACAGGCACCACATGTTGAGCGCGAGGTGCAGAATGCCGCCGTGCACGAACATCGCCGTGACAATTCGCCACCAGTCACCGTGGTACAGCACGTAGGACGCTTCGTTCCCTCCCCAGGCGAACAAGGCGTTGGGCGACGGCGAGATGGGGTTCACGCCGGAGAGAGTCATCAACAGATAAACTGCGCAGTTGATCGCCACGAGCGAGTAGGTGCCGGGCGCTACCGCCCAGCCGCGCTTGGGCCTGGGGCGCGGAGGCTCGGGCTGAAACCCGATCCGCGGCGGAGGGGGCACATAGCTCTCGGGCGGCAGAATCTCCGGAACGGGGCCCTGCGCGCCCGATTGCCAGCGCATGGGGTCGTCTTTCTCGTACGGCGGCGGGGGATTACTTGCCATTGTTTCAACTTTACCCGATTCTTGATTCCCCGCATTGCGACGCGCGTCACGCGACCGGCGGAATGGCTGGCTCCTGTTCTAGTAGTCTGGACTGTGGCCTGCGCTTGTAGCGAATCGGCATTCATCTCACCTCCCGCGGGCCCAAAAAGGAGCAAGATTTGAGCGCGGAAAAGAAGATCCGGCGGGCACTGCTGAGCGTTACCGACAAAGCCGGACTGGTGGAATTTGCCCAATCTCTCGCTGGGTTTGGCGTGGAACTGATCTCGACCGGCGGAACGGCACGCACGCTGCGCGATGCGGGCCTCATGGTCAAGGACATAAGCGACCTGACGGGCTTTCCTGAAATGCTCGACGGACGCGTCAAGACACTCCACCCCAAGGTACATGGGGGGCTGCTTTACGTTCGCGGCAACGCCGGGCACGAGGCCTCCGTCGCGGCCCACGATATTCAGCCTATCGACATGGTGGTCGTGAATCTTTACGCCTTCGAGAAGACCGCCGCCCAGCCGAACGTCGCCTTTGGCCACCTCATCGAGAACATCGACATTGGCGGCCCGTCGATGGTGCGCTCGGCTGCCAAAAACTTCGAGGATGTGGCGATCGTTACGCTGGTAGCGGACTATCCGGCGCTCACTGAAGAACTTAAGTCGACCGGCGGCGCGTTGAGCCGTGAGACGCGGTGGCGGCTTGCCCGGCAGGCTTACGCGACGACCGCAGCCTACGACACGGCAATCGCCAACACCCTGGACCGGATGCCCGATGCGCCGCAGGCAGGGGATCCGATCCGGCAGAAGGCCGAGGAGTTCCCCGCTGCCCTCCGGATCAACCTGAACCTTGCCCAGTCGCTCCGCTACGGCGAAAACCCACACCAGCGGGCGGCGCTCTATTCTGACGGGTCGGGGCTGGGCGTCGCGGGCGCCAGGCAGTTGCAGGGCAAGGAGTTAAGCTTCAATAACCTGGTCGACCTTGAAGCCTGCTGGGAGCTTGCACAGGAGCTGAAGCCAACCGCTGCCGACCTTCCGGCGGTCGCCATCATTAAGCACACCAATCCCTGCGGAGCGGCGACCGGGGCTTCGGTTCTCGATGCCTACCAGAAGGCGCTTGCCTGCGATCCGATTTCGGCGTTTGGGGGCATCATCGGGACCAACGAGCCGATCGACGGCACGGCGGCGGAAGAGATTGCAAAGCTATTCGTGGAAGCGATTGCCGCCCCGGCCTTTACGCCGGAAGCAAAAGAAATCTTTGCTCGCAAAAGGAACCTGCGGCTGGTCGAGATTCTGGCGGCTCCGCCTAGGCCCGTCATCAAGCAGGTCTCAGGCGGAGTGTTGATGCAGGACGCCGACACAGCCCGGATTACCGAATCGGAGCTCAAGGTCGCGACCTGGCGGCCGCCCACAGCCGAAGAACTCCGCAGCCTGATCTTCGCGTGGCGCGTGTGCAAGCACGTCAAGTCCAATGCGATTGTTTATGCCCGGGAGGGCCAGACCGTCGGCATCGGAGCCGGCCAGACCAGCCGGGTGGATGCGGCGAAGTTCGGGGCCATGAAGGCCGTGCTGCCGCTCAAGGGCACGGTCGTTGCCTCCGACGCTTATTTTCCCTTCCCTGACGGGCTTGAGGCTGTCGCGGCGGCGGGGGCTACGGCGGTGATTCAGCCAGGAGGGTCGGTCAAGGACCAGGAAGTAATTGAAGCCGCCGACCGGCTGGGAGTGGCCATGGTGTTTACCGGGATCAGGCACTTCCGGCACTGAAATCGTGTGCGGCCGGGGGTGTAGCGCTCCCGGTCTGCGCACCTCGTTGCTCTTGCGCCCGGAAAATCCGGCATTCGTAACCCCAGCGAACCAATTCCCGCGTAGAATCGTCTTTAAGATCAGGCGTCCTTTACCCAGGCTGCCTGAAGCAGCCTCTGGAGGCTCCCTGCGCGGGTTCAGCCCCGAGCCCGGCCCAGTGGTAAGGAATCCTTAGACGAGATGATGAGAAACCAATCCAGTTCGCCGCTACTTTGGCTGTCGCTGGCGCTGTTCACCATACCCGCAGCCAGCGCATCCGCCCAGACCGCCGCCACGCCCGCCAACACGACTCCGGCCCCTGCAGCGCCTGCCAAGCCCGGCGATACCCAGTCCTCGAACCGCGCTTCGGCGTACTTTCACGCCGCGATGGCCGACATGTACGAGGAGGAGGCCGTCAACTCCGGCCGCCCGGAATTCGTGCAGCACGCGATCGAGGAGTACAAGGCCGCGCTGAACGCCGACCCGGGTTCGGCACCGCTCTACGATGGCCTTGCCGATCTTTACTTCCGCACCGGCCGCGCACGCGATGCCGAGTCGACGGCGCGCGAGGTGATCAAGAACCATCCCAACGACGTGGACGCGCACAAGCTGCTCGGCCGCATCTACCTGCGCCAGCTCGGCGAGCAGCAGAACGCGGTTTCTTCGTCGTCGCCGTCGGGGAATGCGCTCGACCTGGCCATCGCCGAATTCGAGAAGATCGTCGCGCTCAAGCCGAACAGCGTGGACGACCGCATGGTGCTCGGCCAGCTCTATACCGTGAAGCACCAGTCGGCCAAGGCGGAGGAGCAGTTCAAGACCGCGCAGGAGATCGAGCCCGAATCGGAAGAAGTGGTGCTCAATCTCTCCCGCGTCTACAGCGAGAGCGGGAATCTCGACCAGGCCGCAAAGGTGATTGAGGCGGTTCCCGAGAACGATCGCACCGCGCGCATGGAATCGACGCTCGGCGCCACGTACGACCAGCTGAAGAGGCCCAAGGACGCGATCGCGGCTTACAAGCGCGCGCAGGACCTTCAGCCCGACGATGCGCAGACATTGAACGCGCTCGGCCAGGCGCTGATGAACGACAACCAGTACGACGCGGCGCTCAAGACCTTCAAGGACCTGGCCCAGGCCGATCCTGACGATGCCGGTCCGCTGGTGCAGATCGCGGAGATCCAGCGCCGCGAGGGCAAGTACGAGGACGCGCTCGCGACGATTCGCAAGGCGCGCAAGAAGGATCCTGAAAACCTCGAGGCCGGGTACAAGGAAGGCATGCTGCTCGACATCCTGGGCAGGTACGACGAGGCCATCGCCACCTACAGCGCGATGGTCGACCAGACTTCGCACGCCAACGGCGCCTACACCGCGGAGGAGAAGAACAACCGCGGCATCTTCCTCGAGCGGCTGGGCTCGCTTTACCACGAGCAGAACAAGACCGACCAGGCAGTCGCCGTGTACCAGAAGATGATTGACATGGGAGGCGACCAGGCGACTCGCGGATACCAGTTCCAGGTGGACTGCTACAACGACGCCAAAAATTTCGGCAAGGCGATTGAAGTGGCGCGCGCCGCTGTGGCGGCGTACCCGAAGAACTCCGACATGAAGCTCATGCTCGCCGGAGAGCTTGTGGACCAGGGCAAGTCCGATGAAGGCCTCGACATGGCCAAGTCCCTGATCAACAACGGCGACGACGACCGGTCAGTGTATTTTGCGCTGGGCAACATGTACACGCGCATGCGCCGTTGGAAAGAGGCCGAGGATGTGCTCGAAAAGGCTACGCCGCTTTCCACAAAGAAAGACGACAAGCTTTATCTGCTCTTCCTCAAGGGCGCTCTTGCCGACCGCCAGAAGCACGTTGAGCAGGCCGAAGGCTTCTTCCGCCAGGCGCTCGACCTCGACCCCAACAATGCCATGACGCTGAACTATCTTGGCTACATGTTCGCCGACAAGGGCGTCCGGCTGCCTGAAGCACTCAAGCTGATCCGCAAGGCGGTGGACCAGGAGCCAATGAACGGCGCCTACCTCGATTCGCTGGGCTGGGTCTACTTCAAGATGGGCGACTACGAGCTTGCCGAAGAGAACCTGCGCCAGGCCGTCGATCGCGATCAAACCGATCCCACGGTCCACGATCACCTCGGCGACCTCTACGAGAAGACAGGCCGCATCCGGCTGGCCGCGGCGCAATGGGAGATGTCGCTCACGCAATACCAGAAGACGCCACAGCTTGATGTGGAGCCCGGCGACATGGCGAAGGTGGAGCACAAGCTGGAAGGCGCACGCGTAAAGCTGGCCAGGCAGGACAGCACGACGGGTGTCCCGAAGAGCGAATAGCTTCTGAGCAACCGCCAAGACATGAGGCCCGCATCCCTTCCGGAATGCGGGCCTTTTACTTTGCGCAGTTACTGGTTCTGGGCAGCGGCCGATGCGATGTAGAGATCCACGTTGCTCTTGTCCACCAGCGAAGTTCCCGTATCGACGAAGACCGGGTAAGGCGCGAACGAATCCACCGCGTAGTCCTTGTCCAACTGCTTCGGCGGAGCGTGGAATATCTCATCGAGAGACTTGAGGCCGAAGTAGCCCATGGTGTAGGGCTTCTGCGCGATGGTCGCGTTGATCGTTCCGGCCTTGATGCCGTCGAGCGTGTCGGGGTTCACATCCCAGGCCACGAGCACGCGGTCGGTCGCATTGGCGCGCTTGATTGCATCCGACACCATCTTGCCGGACGCCGACTCGAGGCATGCGAATCCGTCGATCTTCTTGGGCCCGCTCTCACCAAGCAATTCCTGCGCTTTGTCGAACGCGATGCGCGGATCGCCCTTCACGTCGACCACGTCCTCGATATGGATGTCGGGCCGCGAAGCCAGGCCATCTTTCAGTCCCTTCAGCCGGTCATCGGTGTTCGGCTGGCCGGCGAAAGTGAACACGATGAGGTTTGCCTTCGAGGGCAGTTTCTCCAGGAACGGCTTGGCCGCCATCCGGCCCGCCTCGAGGTTGTTGGTGCCGATGAAATAGAGTCGCCGACTCGCCGCCGCATCCGAATCGATTGTGATGACCGGCACGCCCGCCGCGATGGCCGCATTGATCCCCGGTTGCAGCACGGCCGCATCGGCCACTGAAATCAGTATGCCCGCAGGCTTGGCGGCAACCGCTTTGTTCAGCTCCGTCAGCTCGGCCTGCGCGTCGTACCCCTCCGGCCCAACCACCTTGGCCGTCACCTTGAATTGCGCCGCCGCATGATTGAAGCCGGCCGCGGCCGTCTGCCAGTAAGGCAGCACCGAATTCGCCGTCACCAGGTAGTAGACTTCCTTGTTCGAATGGCGTTCACACCCGCACAGCAGCGCAATGCCCGCGCTCAGCAGTCCCACAGCAGCCTTCTTCATCGTTGTCATGCTTGCCTCCGGTCCTCCCGTGGAAAACAGGTCGTGGATAACAGGCTCGAAGCCGCGAAGTTAGTGCGCCGCGGGCCCCGAAAAAAAGAACGGCAGGATTATCCTACCCGGTTGCGATTCTTGTCCATTCCAAACTGCATGAGTGCTGTTATAGCACTCCGCCACGGCGCGGCTGGTGACATGGCGCACGCCGGCGGCTGGAGGGCATCTAACTTCCCGGGCTTGCGCCGCGGGCCCGCAGAACGGCGCAATTGGAGTTTCCAAGACCAGCTTCCTGCATCTGAGATATAACCAGACCTGAGGCTATTAGTCCCCGGGCACATGACCACAGCATTGCAACGCGCAACTAATCTGTCCGATGGCATAGCCGTGCCCGATCACGGCCCGCTTGCGCAACGAGCATTTGCCGAGGCGCCGCACGCCTACCGCACGCCGTTTGCGCGCGATGGCGCGCGAGTGCTGCATGCGCGCGCATTTCGGCGCCTAGCGGGCAAGACCCAGGTCTTCACCCGGCTGCCCGGCGAAATGGCGGGCGATCACTTCCGGAGCCGCCTCACGCACACCCTCGAGGTCGCGCAGATCGCACGGACCCTGTCCACGGCGCTGGGGCTGAATGTGCCACTCACAGAGGCTCTGGCCCTGGTCCACGACATTGGGCATCCGCCCTTCGGCCATGCGGGTGAAAAGGCCCTCGACCGCGCCCTCGGCAAACTCGGCCTCGGCTTCGACCACAACCTGCATGCGTTGCGCATCGTCACCTGGTTTGAAGAGCGCTATGCCGCCTTCCGCGGGCTGAATCTGACGCTTGGCGTCCGCGAAGGCATCATCAAACATTCGCGCGACTATGAGCCTGCCAGCCATCCCGAGCTAGCGGAGTATTTCCTCGACAAGCGCCCGCCGCTCGAAGCGCAGCTCATCGACCTGGCCGACGAAATCGCCTACCTGACGGCAGACCTCGATGACGGCCTTGACTCCGGCATCCTCACGCTCGAACAGGTGCGCGAATCCGTGCCGCTCTTCCGCGCGTGCCACGATGCCGCCGCGGAGCAATATCCAAGCGCGGCGCCGCGCCTCGGCGCCAGCGAGGCGATGCGCCGCATGCTCAATGCGCTGGTCACGGACCTCATCCGGGAAGTCGCCGCCCGCGTGGCCGGGCTGCATATCACCACGCTTGAACAAGTGCGCGAAGCTCAAGGCCGCATCGTTGCATTCAGCGCGGAGATGGAGAACAAGCGCGCCGAAGCCAAGAAGTTCCTCTATGAACGCCTCTATAATTCGCCGGGAATGGAAGAGGTTCATCGCCACGCCGAGGAGGTTGTCGAGAGCCTGTTCGCGCGATTCATGGCTGATCCCAGCCTGCTGCCCGAAGACCATCGCTCGCTGATCGCAACGGAAGGCCTCGCCCGCACGGTAACGGATTACATCGCCGGGATGACGGACGGGTTCATCGAGCAGACGTGGGCCGCGCTCGATGGGAAATGAACACTGCGAATCGATCGATCTTACTTGGCGGGCAAATACTCGATGCGCGCGAGATCGTCGACTGCTTTGAATCCGAAGTCCGCCGTTAAGAGAATGTGCTCTGGGGTGCGCATCGCCAACTCGAGGGCGAACGCATCGGCGTAAGATATGCGGCGATCCACCTTGACTTCAGCAGCGCGAACCGCCTGCTCGGGAGCGACTGGAACGACAGTGATGAGCAGTTCGCTTAAAGCTCGCAAGGCCCGGCTTTCACCGGAAGGACCCGCGTCTTTTCTCATCGTGCCGGCGATCTCGCCCCATTGGATCGCGGAAAGAGTGACATTGCAGAGTCCGCACAGATTTTCTTCGAGGACCTCTGCAACACGGTCCCATCCAGCCTGCTTGTGGATGAATCGAAGCACCGCGGAAGAATCCAGGATAAAAGTGATCACCGTGTTTCTTACCAGCCCGCCTTGCGGTCTTCCTCGTTCCGGTCGGCAATAAGCTCATCCGCCAACGAACCGGGACCCTTGAACATTCCGCAAGATTCTGCAACCAAACGACGTGCGCGCTCCCTGGTCATGGGGCGCAGGATCAGATCATCACCTTCGCGGCGAATGGCGACCCTGGTGCCGGGTTCAATCCCTAACTCATCACGGAGAGCTGAAGGGATCACCAACTGTCCTTTGCTGCTCACGATGGTAAACATATCCTGCATGGCTTACATGCTATCAAAGGTAAGCCAAAGCGTCAATGTAAGCATTTAGTTCGCGTCTAACCTTGGATCAACTATTGAACAGTCCCCTGGGGCCTCAGCCTCCGCAGGTCCATAACGCATTGCACGGCATTTTGCGCGTACATCCGAAGATTGTCCGAGGCTGCCCAGAGCCAGAACCGCGCCGCCTGCGTGGGGTTGCGCCCCTCGATCACCGGCCGCAGCCGCACCAGGACGTCGTTTTGCCCGGTTGCAGCAAGGTTCGATGGCGAGTCCGTATCTTCGAGCACGAGGTCCACGCGATCGCCGCCCAGTGCCTCTTCGAGCGCCGAGATCTCCGCGGGACGTTCCAGATCGATCGCGATCGAAAATGTGTGCCCATGGAAGACCGGAGCCGCGACCGCCTGCAGTGCCAGCGCCGGCAGGCGCCCGCCTCCCAGCGCCTCATAATGGTGGCGAATGCGCGCCTCCAGCCTCGTTAAACTCACCTGCGCGCTCTCGCCCATCCCTGCGAGCAGGTTATACGCCGCCTGCGCGTCGTAGATGGCCCTCGGCAATCCCTGAAAGCTGAGCAGGCTCACGGTCTGCTGATGCAGCTCATCCATCGCGCCGCGGCCGAACTCGCTTGCGGGAGCGAGCAGCGTTGCCGCAACTGACCTTACCGGTCCGACGGCCTGCACGCGCTCAAGCAGCAGCACCAGCGCCAGTGCCGCGGGATGCGCCGGAACCACGGCGGGCGTGAACAGGTCCGCCGACCCGGTGTCCGCCGCGAGCCACGGCGCGCGCACCAGCACGCCCGGCTCCTGATCGAGCGCTCCCGACAGGTCCAACACCGTCGAACCAGCCCGCAGCGCATCTTTCCAGTGATTCCGCGTCAGGGCCTGGGAGCCCGCAAAGAACGTAAAGTCCACCTTCTCGAACGCGTCCGGATCGACGGCCTGCACAAACGTGATCTCGTCGCCCACCTGGTCGAGCTGGCCTTGCCCCTGCTCGTCATCCAGAAGCGCGAAGGCCGCGGTCGCCAGCGGCGACTCCTCGATGGCGTCTTTCAGTTCCTTGCCCAGCAGAGTGGATGCGCCTGCAATTGCAATTTTGTACACGGTATTTCCTTAAATCTTGAATTCAGGAGGGCTCAGCGGGTCCGCATCCGTTTGCTTGAGTGCCGCACGCGGCCGGTTCCGGCGGCGCCACGACCAGGAGTACGCCGCGCGCGCCCATATCCCCGAGAACATGTAGATGAGGGCAACCCCGATCAGCACGGGGCCCGAGAAACGCACGATCATGAACAGCATGATAGCCAGCAGCAGCAGGATCTGCATCGGGTGGCTGCGCGAGAAGTTGATCTCCTTGCCCGACCAGAACCGCCACGTGCTCACCATCAGGAACCCGCATGTCCCGACGAGGATGAGCCAGATGATGGCGACCCACCACGCCTGGTTCGGGATTCCGCTGAAGAAGTGCACGGTTGCGGCGACCAGACCTGCTGCAGCGGGGATTGGCATCCCAACAAAGTACTTTCTGTCGGGCCTGCCCGGATTGCGCGGCACCGGATTGTGGCTGATGTTGAACCGCGCCAGGCGCGCCGCTCCTCCGATGAGGAAGAGAAAACAGAAAAACGCGCCCAGGTGCCCGAGGTTCTCCCTCAGCTCGGTATTCACCGAGTCGGGCAGAAAATGAAATCCCCAGATGAACGCAAGCAAACTCGGCGCGACGCCGAATGTGATCACGTCCGCGAGCGAATCCAGTTCCCTGCCGAAATCGCTGGTCGTGTTCGTCATCCGCGCGATGCGCCCGTCGAGCGCGTCGAACGGAATCGCGAACAGGATCGCCAGCGCCGCCCAGTCCAGATTGGTGTGCGCGTCCACGTTGGCGCCGATCGCGGCAAAGGTCCGCGTGATCGCAAAGTATCCCGCGGCAATGTTGCCTACCGTAAACAGCGACGGCAGCAGGTACATGCCACGGCGCAATCTGGCCCGGGCCTGAGCGCGCGCCAGCCGGTCGTGGCTGTTCACCGCCGGTCTCCTTCGTCGTCCGGGTCTGCGCTGGCCTGCGCGGCGCGCCTCTTTTGCGGGGACTCGCCCGCCATTGCGCCTGCGGCCATGATGGCGATGATGCTCGCGCCGCCCTTCACGCGCTCGCCCACTTTCACCTGGATCTCTGCGTCGGCAGGCATGACAATGTCGGTGCGCGAGCCGAACTTGATCATGCCGACTCGTTCGCCGCGCTCCACGCGGTCGCCTTGTTTGAGCGGGAAGACGATGCGCCTCGCCAGCAGTCCGGCGATCTGCTTGAATGTGATCTCGATTCCCTCGCCGCGCATGGTTACGATGTTGCGCTCATTCGATTCAGCGCACGCCGGATTCATCGCGTTCACGAATTTTCCCTTGTGGTAGTCGGCCGACTCGACCACTCCGGCAATCGGCGCGCGATTTACATGGACGTCGAACACGCTTAGAAAGATGCTCACCCGCTGCCTGGGTCCGCCGGGCGTCGAGATCGAAACGGCTTCTGTGACCAGGCCGTCCGCCGGGGACACAATCAGCCCCGGAGCGCTCGGAATGGCGCGCTCAGGATCGCGGAAAAACCATAGGAAGAAGATCGCCAGGAGGACTGGGACGATACCCCACTCCCAGCGGCCCGTGGCCCATCCAGCCACAAGGGCAACCGCCAGCAGACTCACACCGTAGATATAACCGTCACGCACCATCGCCGATACGATTATACGTTTCTTCTGGCTCGGTTACGCTGTTGAGGGGGCACACTTTACGCGCGGGGGCGGGGATGCCTGCCGTTCCGTCGTTCGCTTCAGCCTGTATCGCCCTGGCGGGCGTATCTACGCAACTACCGTGGCGCGGCGTTCGAGTGCGTAGATCAGGTCCTTGGCGTGCAGTTTCAGCTTCTTCAGGCGTACCTCTTCGAGTTGTTCGTCGTCAGAGAGGTACGGCTTCTGAACCAGCTCGTCCAACCGCTGAGCGTAGCGACGGTGTTCGGCATGCAGGCGGGTGATTTCATCGCTCAGCGGATCGTGAATTTCATCCATGATCCCTCCTCGAATTCTCGGAACATTTACATATAGCTCCGCAGCCCGTTCCTCGGCAAGCGGGAACGTCACACAAAATCTCCAGCCTGTGGAATTTCACAGTAGCGCCCGCGGAACGGCTCGGAACGTCCTGAAAAAGGTGCATTTTACGGCCTTTTCGCTCCTGGTAACCTCTTCCGCATTACCAGCGCGTCATCCGGCGGATTGGAATAATAGGCCGGCCGCCGCCCGGAGATCAAAAACCCTTCCGCCCGGTAGAATGCCTGCGCCGCAGAATTCGACTCGCGGACTTCCAGAAGCACATCCTCAATTCCCCGCTCGCACATGCGCATGGACAGTTCCCTAAAAAGAGAGCGTGCGATCCCCTGGCGTTGCCGCTTCTCTTCGACTGCAATCGACTCGAGCTCAGCCTCAGTGTCTGAAACCAGAGCGGCGACTGCAAATCCGCAAACAGCGCGCTCCTCATCTTCCGCCACAAGAGCGACACGCTCCGGTCGCGCCACCGGATCCATCACAACTTCATAAGCGGACCGCGGCCAGTGCGGCGCATCCTTCAGGTCGGACGCGATCGCCCGCGCGGCGTCGAGGTCGCCCCCCGACATCTCGCGGATCCGCACGCCACTCACGCATTCTCCGGGGACGCGGGCGCACTCTGCTGCTTTTCGCCGAAGATCTCCGCATCTGACCGGCGCAGATAGTGTCCGTCCAGCAGCGCGATATCCGCAAAGTGCCCGGCGAGAATCGAACCAGACGCAATGCGCAGCGCGTCCCCGGCAAGAGGAACTGGCACATGAACGAGTTCCGTACCGGGCCATGCCTTTCCCAGCAGATCTTCGGCTCCGTGATCGCACACGGCGACTTGCGCGGGCGGAACCATCGAAGCGAGTTCTTGCGCGCCGGCCAACATCTCATGCCCATCCACGCGCAGGAACACTTCGTGCCGGTGTGCATCGAGAGCGGCGTTTGCGCAATGTGATTTTTGCGCGAGCACTTCGAGCCGGCTCACGGCGACAACCCGAAGCCCCGCTCCTTCCGCCAGCCCCTTCACCACGCTCAGGCCGACGCGCACGCCGGTAAAACTGCCCGGACCGCTTACCGCGACTATGCAGCCAATCCCGGCGAGCTTGATGCCGTGCGCGGGCAGCAAGTCACTCACAGCCGCAACTAGCGTTGCGGAATATGTCTTCCCTTCAAGCGGCGTCTCGCCGAGCACCGACACTTCTGCGCCGGTCATCCGGCCCAGCGCGACCGATCCCGCCGGACCGCAGGTATCGATGCCCAGCAAAAGCATTGGCTCACCGCTCATCCCCCAAGCATGCCACACGAAGGTCTTTCAGTCGCTCGCCCTCGTCTTACCTCCTGGTCACTGGTGCTTGGTCCCTGCCTCTCCGTCCCTGTAATCTAGAGGCAGGACCCTCAACTCAGCAGCTCAGCAACTCCTGCGCACACCTCAGTCAAGGAGCAGCCCTGTGGCGGCCGCGGCGGCAACCCTCACCTTTCACGACACGTGGCGCCCGCGCGCCAACCCGTGGGCGATCGCCGTCACCGTCACCCTCGCCACGTTCATGGAGGCTCTCGACAGCTCCATCGCCAACGTGGCCATGCAGCACATCGCCGGCACGCTTTCCGCCACGCAAGACGAGGCCACCTGGGTCTTAACAAGTTATCTCGTTGCCAACGCCATGGTGCTGCCCATCAGCGGCTGGATCGCCAACCGCATCGGCCGCAAGCGGTTCTACATGTCGTGCGTGTTTCTCTTTACTGTCTGCTCGCTGCTCTGCGGGCTTGCGCCCACGCTCGGCATCCTGGTTTTCTTCCGCGTGCTGCAGGGCGCAGCGGGCGGCGGGCTCCAGCCGAGCGAACAGGCCATCCTTGCCGATACGTTCAGGCCTGAAAAACGCTCGATGGCCTTCGCGGTGTATGGGGTTGCCGTCGTGATGGCGCCCGCCATTGGCCCCACGGTCGGCGGCTGGATCATCGACAACTATTCCTGGCGCTGGATCTTCTTCCTCAACATCCCCGTTGGCATCGTGTCGCTGATCCTGAGCAATCGCATGGTGGAGGATCCGCCTTATCTCGCCGAGGTCCGCAAGCGGCGGGAAGGCATCGACTCGTGGGGCCTCGGGCTGCTCGTCCTCGCAATCGGCGCTCTTCAGGTGATGCTCGACAAGGGCCAGGAAGACGACTGGTTCTCGTCGCGCTTCATCATCTCGCTCGCGGTGATTGCGGTGGTTGCGTTCGCGGTCTTCATTTACCGCGAGCTCCACGTCGAGCATCCCATCCTCGACCTGCGGCTATACATGCGACGAAACGTCGGCATGACCCAGCTCGTGCTCTTTATGGTCGGGCTGTCGCTGTACACGTCAACGGTCTTTGTACCGCTCTTCCTTCAGGAGATCATGGGCTACTCGGCGCGCCAGGCGGGCACGGCTGTCTCTTCGGGAGCGATTGTGCTCATGATCCTGTTCCCGCTTGCGGGAGCCTTCGCGCCGAGATTCGATCCCCGCAAACTGGTCGCCATCGGATTCGTCATCACGACTATCGGCCTGATCCGCATGGCCAACCTCAACCTGCAGGTGAGCTTCTGGCAGGCTGTGAGCTGGCGCGCCTTCATCGCGCTTGGCCTGCCGTTTCTCTTCATCCCCATCAATACGCTCTGCTACGCCGGAATACCGCAGCACAAGAACAACGAGATCAGCGGCATGTCCGCGCTGTCGCGCAATCTCGGCGGCAGCGTCGGCATCAGCATCATGACGACCATGCTGGCGCGCCTCACGCAGCGGCACATGGCGTTTCTCGGCGCGCACGCAGCGCCCGGCAACGGGCCCTTCGAGGCCATGAGATTCGGAATCGCAGGAACCCTGCAGCAGCGCACCGGCATTGCCATGCCCGATGCAATTTACCGCGCGGGCGCGCAGATCTACGGAATGGCGCAGCAGCAAGCGCGGCTGCTGGCATACGTCGACGTCATCTGGATCTTCGTGTTCATCACCGCGGTCCTGATCCCGATGCCGTTTCTGATGCACCGGCCGAAGAAGGCCGCGGCCGTGTCGTTGGGACACTGAGAGAAGCTATTGGAGCGGCGTATTCTCGACGCTGACGGTCAGCTCGAAATCCATTCCGTTCTTCTGCACCTTGAGAGTCTGGAAGACGGGCGTCGTCTGCCCGTTGGTCCACTGCAGGTGGGCGCTGGCAAGTGACATGCCAAGCTGGCCGGCATTGTTGACGCTTGGCAGGTCAAACCCCGCGGCGGCCAGTTTGGGCTGAACTATGCCCATCGCTTCGGCCTGCACCCGCGCGATCGCGGCCTGGCCTTCCGCCGACATGATCCAGGCTACGTCCCCCTTGTGCGCCTCAATCTCGTCCTTCGCGGAATTCATCCTTTGTCTGGCTCCATTTACTGCCTGGTCATTCGCCTTTTGGTCCGGAGCCAGGTGGTTCGCGTTCCCGGTCAGGGCGTCGGTTCCCTTCCGGTCTATTTCGTTCGTCGTGGAGACCATGCCCATAAACGACGACAGCAGGTTCGCCTTCGCCGGAGGTGCACCCGGTGCCTGGATCACTTCCTGCGGATACTTCATTCCGGCCAGCGCAACCTGGAAGACCGGATGCGGATCGCAGAGGTTCAGCTGGGGATTCGTGAGCACGGCGTCAAACGAGTGCGGACTGATGAGCTGAACCCCGCCCTGCGGGCCATTCATAGTGAAGTCCGCAACGTTCACGCGCATCTTGCCGCCGTCGAGAAACTCCGGCTTGAAGCAGGGAGAGAAGATTCTCCTTCCATCGCTCGTGACATGATCTCTTTCGATATCGATGCGCATCTTCGCTTTGCCCATCCAGGTGATGTCCATGTTTCCGCCTTCGGGCGTGCGTCCCACCGCGTGCAGCTTCACGAACACGTCGAAGAACAACAGCTTGTCCAGCTTTTGCTGGATCGCGCCGACCTTATCGCTCCAATCCTGAAAGCCTTCTCCGAATGTGCCCGCGTTGCCTATAACTCCCATCTTGACCAGGATTGCAAGATAAGCAGGGCAAAGGTTGTAGAGATGGCCATTCACCGCATCGTGTTCAGTCCGGTTCAGAACGGTTTGCAGCCAGTCGTCCATTTCTCTGCCTGCAGTTTCTAACGCGCCGTCTATGCCTGCTCCCATGGCAGCGTCTCTGGCAACCGTTAGAATGAGGCTGACTCCCGCATAGGCCCGCTTGGGGTCCTTGTGATAGAGGCTGTACATGGGCTGTACCTTGCCCGTCCAGACGCGGTTCGCCAGTTTCCTCACATTGTCATTGATGTCGTCCACAGTCCCAAACTTCTTCAGCGCCTTGGCCGCGTCCGCTGACAATTCTTCGCTGTTACCGCAGCCGTTCTCGCAACCCATAAGCGTCAGCTGATGTGCAATCTTCTGCAGTTCCGCTATTTGGGTAGCTTCCGGCTCCATGGAGTCGTGAATCCATTTATTGACCTGCGCGACGGCCTCCGACGTCTGAGTAGTCAGTTGCTCCGCACCCGTCGTCTGCAATGAGTCCGCACAAGCCACGCAGGGATAGTCCACAATCGGAGGCACGGGAACCTCCGGCGGCGGCGCCTTGCGCGAAGCCAGCTGTGTGGCGGCTGTATAGCCAGCCAGGTTGTCATTCACAAAGGCAATCACGCCGGCGCTCAGCTCAGCTCGCGCTTTTACTTGCGCGTCTGGATCCTGCGCTGTGGCTTTGCCTGCGATGGTGGTGAGAAAAACTGTGATGAGAAGTGCGCGAATCAGCGATTTGAATGGAGTGGAGAGCACAACTCTCATGCGTTCGATCCCCCTTGCATAGAACGGGAATTGAGTTTCTGTGTAAAGTTTTGAATTTTGGCAAGTATACGCAGACGCGACTGCTGCGCGAAAGAAAAATCCGGCGTCAGGTGAATAGCCAGGCGCCGGATTCAGGCGATTCCGGAATCAGACGCTCGCCAGCGCCTGCTCGAGGTCGGCGATGAGGTCGTCCTTGTCCTCGATGCCCACGGAAAGGCGCACGAGCCCATCGGTGATTCCCACTGCCGCGCGCTCCTCGTCGCTGAGCGCCGCGTGTGTTGTGGTTCCGGAGTGCGATGCCAGCGACTCGACGCCGCCGAGCGACTCCGCATTGAGGAAGACCTTTAGAGCCGCGAGAAACCGACCCACTGCCTCGCGCGAGCCAAGATCGAGGCTCAGCATCGATCCGAACCCGCGCTGCTGCTTCGATGCGAGCTCGTGCTGCGGGTGCGATTTGAGCCCCGGGTAATTGAGGCTCTTCAGCTTCTTCTGCGACGAGAGGAACTCCGCCACGGCCTGCCCGTTTTCTTCGTGCTGCCTCATGCGCAGGTGCAGCGTCCTGATGCCGCGGAGCACGAGGTAAGACTCGAACGGCGAGAGAATGCCGCCGGCAGCCTTCTGCATCAGCAGGAACCGCTCCTTGTGCTCAGGCTTTGTTCCGATGAGCGCGCCGCCGAGGCCGTCGGAGTGGCCGTTCAGAAATTTCGTAGTAGAGTGCATCACGATGTCGGCGCCGAGCGCGATCGGGTTTTGCAGCGCGGGCGACATGAACGTGTTGTCCACGCTCACCTCAACGCCGCGCTCGTGCGCTATGCGCGAGACGGCCGCAATATCCGTCAGCACCATCAGCGGGTTGGTCGGCGTTTCGATGTGCGCCAGCTTCGTCGACGGACGGATGGCTTTCGCGACCGCGTCGAGGTCGGCGGTGTCTACATACTCGATGTCGATACCGTAGTGGCGGACGATCATGTTGAAGAGCCGCGCCGTACCGCCGTAGACGTTCCTTGAAACAATCACATGATCGCCGGTGCGCAACGTGCCGACGAGGCCGTAAATAGCCGCCATTCCGGACGAGAAAGCGTGCCCGCACGTGCCGCCCTCGAGCATGGCCAGTGCCTCTTCGAGGCGGGCGCGCGTGGGATTGCCAGCGCGCGAGTAGTCCCAGCCTTTGTCTGTGCCGATGCCGGTGAGTTCGAATGTGGAAGTGAGGTAGACGGGGACGTTGACGGCGCCTGTGAGCGGATCAGGTTGCTGGCCCGCGTGAACGGCAAGGGTGGCGAATTTCTGCTGGGACATGATTGGGTTCTGGCTCCGGGTTCCACCTTCTAGCTTACCCGGTGGAACCCGGGCCAATCACTACGCCGGAGTGAGTTACCTGCCGCGCAGATTTCGCGCAACGGGCGACCGCTCGGTTGGCGAGAGCATTTCGCCCTTACTGGCCAGCCGGGGCGCCCATCTTGCCGGCAATCGCCTTGTTCTGCAGCACGCGGACTGTCACTCGGCGGTTCTGCGCCTCGCCTTCCTTGGTCTTCGTGTCGCCCACCTGCTCGCTCTCGCCCATCGCGCCCGGAGCCAGCATCCGCGTCATCGGAATCTTGCACTGCTGGATCAGGATATTGGTCACGTTCTCAGCGCGATCCTCGCTGAGGGCCTGGTTCACCTTAGGGTTTCCGGTTTGGGATGCGAAGCCCTTGACCTCGATCATGTAACCGTTGATCCCGGCGGCCTTCTGCGCGAGCGCCTGCAACTGCGGCACATACTGCGGATCGACATTTTTCTTGCCGTTCTTGAAGTAGATTGTGACCTCGTCGAAGATGTAGTAGTCATCCAGCTGCCCGAAGCGCGCGATTGCGTCGTCAATGGCGGCCTTGTGCTCAGCGAGCGCCTTTTCCTGGGCTTCATTGACCTGCCTGTTCTTTTCGGCTTGTATCCGGTTTGCTTCGGCCTGCTGGCGGTTTGCTTCGGCCTGCAGCCGATTCGCCTCGGCCTGCGCCGCTGTTTCGTGCATGCCGGCCTGGATGGACTTGGCGCGCTCCAGATCATTCCCGTTGAAGCGCACCTCCTGGGCCACGAACTGGTTCTGGTCGTTGGAGGCTCCCTTGACATTCACTTCGAGGCCAGGGATCAGCGCCGCCATCGACATCTCTTTATGACGCGCCTTGAACAGGCCTTCGTTCTGCCCGACACTGGTGCTGTCTGTCAGAAGTACTGTCAGCTCAGAGTTGTCTCCGGTTTGCACAACCATTGTGGCGCCGTCGCGCGCCTTGATCATTCCATGGATCTCTGTTGCCTGCGCCGCCGCCATGATGGCTGACGCTGCAAACACAAGAGCAAAACCCGCCGATTTGAAAATCCCTTGAATGGTCCGATTGGCTGACATGATCCTTCACTCCTTCCTCGTATTGCGGACAGAGTTTCGCCCGTCTCTCGCGGATAAGAACTCGCCCGCACTTCCTCGGAGAGCCCATCATGTTGGGAAAAGTGGTGAGAATCTACTGGCAGTTTTGCCAGATAAAGAGGCTCTGGGAACCTGCGAGCGCAGGCGCTCATACCTCGATGAAATATCTGTCGAAGTGATTCAGGTTGCTACCACCATTTTTATCGCGACCTGCCCGCGTGCAAACGGGCTCCATTTCACCCTGACTTCCATCGGGTCCATGCCGTTCAGACTGAGGTGCAAATAGCGGGTCCGCCGCATGCTGATTTTCGGGAATGAAAAATTGCCCTTAGCGCCTGTGGTCGTCGAGGCAAGTACATGCTTGGGATCACTATTGCAATCACCGTGAATGACCTCGCGAACAGACTCGAAGTGCAACGGGGTGTAGGGCCAGTCGCAAACATCGACTCGCACACCAGGCAGGGCCGCGCCGGTGATGTCAGAGACTATACCGGCGAGGTTGTGCGCGTGAAACGGGCGTTCGTCAACGATAAGAGCAATCTGAGCGCGCGCAGGCACCACCATGAGGAACGCGGCGACGCCGAGTGTCACAGATGTGCAAATGCGCATCCTTACGTTATGCTCCGCCCTCGAAGATCTTCTTCGACAAATAGCGCTCCGCCGAATCGGGAATGACCGTGACGACGCGCTTTCCCTCGCCCAGTTCGCGTGCCATCTCAACCGCCGCGTGCACCGCGCATCCCGCGCTCGATCCAGCCACCACGCCTTCTTCCGCCGCGAGGCGCTTCACCATCGAGAACGCATCGTCGTCGTTCACCATCATTACCCGGTCGCACATATCGCGGTGAAACGTCTCGGGAATGAAACTGACGCCGATTCCCTCAACCTTGTGCGGGCCCGGTTCCCTGCCCTGAAGAATGGACCCCTGCGTCTCGACCGCCACAGTGATGACGTGCGGATTCTGTTCCCTCAGGAACCGCGCCACGCCGGAAAATGTTCCGCCGGTGCCGACGCCCGCAACGAACGCGTCCACCTGGCCCCCCATCTGCTCCCATATCTCCGCGGCCGTGGTGTCGTGATGAAACTGCGGGTTGGCCTGGTTCGCAAACTGCCCCGCCATGAAAGCTCCCGGGATCGACGCGGCGGCCTCGTTCGCGCGCTTGATCGCGCCGCGCATCCCTTCGCTCTCCGGCGTGCGGATCACCTCGGCGCCGAAGCCGCGCATCAGGATACACTTTTCCTCCGCGAACCCTTCGGGCACGAAGAGCTTGACCGCATATCCGCGGTTCACGCCGATCAATGCGAGACCCACGCCCGTGTTCCCCGCCGTGGCCTCCACAATCGTGCACCCGGGACGAAGCAGCCCCCGCGCCTCTGCATCGAGAATCATGCCCAGCGCCGCGCGGTCCTTGATGGAGCCGCCCGGATTCAGGAATTCAAGCTTCGCAAACACTGCCGCGCAGCGTGGCGGCACAACCCGAGTCAACTGCAATAAGGGTGTGTTGCCAACCAGTTGAGTTATGTCAGTAGCGGTCCGGAGGGAAAGATGAGTGTTCGTCATCACGACCATGGGAGACAAGTCTATACCGGCGCGGTTGTTCCTGGCTCTGGGTCAACTCGGTGGAAAAACCGGCTTAATCCCCGCTGACTTTGACGGTCCTTTTGTTCTGGCGCACCACGGGGAAATAGCCTGTGCGCGTGCGGACGTTCAGCTTTCCGTGCCCCGAAGCCTCGGCCTCGACGTTGACGCGCCGGAAGCCCGGCTCCGAACTCGGCTTCGTCGAGTGGTAGCCGATGGTGTACTGGCTGCGGATGTCGCGCGCCACTTCCGCGGCGATCTGATCCACCTGCTCGATCGACTTTGGAAAGAATGCAATGCCGCCGGTTTCGGTGGAGAGCATCTCAAGGGCGCGGCGCGCGTGGCGCACTTCGGCGCGGCTCATCTCGTCTCCGAACAGCAGACCGATGGTGTAGATTTCAGGCCCTGAAAGCTGCTGCACGCGCCGGATGGTCTGCTCCAGGTTCAGCGTCGAGGCGTTGTCTTCGCCGTCTGTGATGATGACCAGCACCTGCTTCGGCCGCTTAGCGTCGGCGGCAAGCTTGTCGGCCGAGGCGACCACAGCGTCATAGAGCGCCGTGCCCCCGCGCGACTCGATATGTGACAAGCCCTCGCGCAGCTTGCCCACGTCGGAAGTGAAGTCCTGGTCGATGAAGGCCTCGTCGGAGAAGTTCACCACGAATGCCTGATCCTCCTTGTTCGACGCCTCGATCAGGTCCATCGCGCTCTTGTTCACCGCGGGCCGCTTCTTCGACATCGAGCCGGAGTTGTCCACGACCATCCCGATCGACACGGGCAGGTCGGTGTGCTGAAAGCTGATGACCGCCTGCTTGATGCCATCCTCAAAGACCTGGAAGTTGTCCTTGCCTAAATCCTCGACGATATGACCGCTCGAGTCGAGTACGGTGGCGTTCAGCGAGACCTCCTCCACCTCGGTTCGCAGAACGTACCCCTTGCCCTCTTTTTCCACGCCGGGGCCCGGGGTCGGCGGCTCGGTGCCCTCCGGAGCGCGCACAGGATCGCGATCCACCGTAAGCGGCGGAGCCTGGCCGGGAGTGGAAGAAGGAGCTTGCTGCTTTGGCGGGTTTTGCGCGGTTAACGAGAGAGCCGTTCCGGCAAGCAGAATCGCGAGTGTCGCTTTATTGCAATGGCGCATAGTAGCCCGTGCGTGCATGGACGGTGAGCGGCGGCAGCCCCTGCGGTGGATTCAGCTTCACCTTTACTCTACGCCACTTGCCGTCGCGCCGGACTTCCTTGGGCGAATACCCGATCACGTACTGGTTACGCAATTCGGTGGAGATTTTCTCCGCGATGTCGCTCATTTCGCTCACATCGTCCACCCGGAACATCCGCCCGCCGGTCTCCTCGCACAGTTCGTTCAGCAGCAGCGGCCCGGTACGCTCCTCGGGCGTGGCTGCATAGGGATCAAAAATTCCCATGGAATAAATTTCAACGTCGGACTCGCGCACCTGCGCCTTGACCTCGCCCTCGGTATAGCGCGAGCGGTTGTCGCCGCCGTCCGAAACCACGAGCAGCGCCTTGCGCTCGTGCCGGGCATCCTTCATCTTGGCGACGCCGTAGTAGATTGCGTCGAGCAGCGCCGTGCGGTGGCCGCTCCGCACCGTGGCCAGCCGCTCCTGGATCTCTTCCACCGAGCTGGTGAAGTCCTCGATGAGCTCGGGCCGGTCGTTGAACCCGATGACGAAGAACTCGTCCTGCGGATTGGCCGTCTTGATGAACTGCAGAATCGACTCGCGCGCGCGGATCAGCTTCGACGTCATCGATCCCGAAAGGTCGAATACGATCCCGATCGACACCGGCGCGTCTTCGCTGGCGAAGCTCTTGATGTGTTGCTCGCCGTTGTTCTCGTAAATCTTGAAGTCTTCCTCTTCGAGCCCGGTCACCAGCCGGTTCATCGGGTCGGTCACGGTCACGGGGACCAGCACCATGTCCACGTTCATGCGGATCAGGCTTCCGGGGCGTGCCTTCAGCGCATCGGGTCCAACCAGGGCCGGGGCTTCGGCGCCCTTCGGCGCTCCCGTGGCAGGGGTCGCCGTGCTGGGCGGGGGAACATGAACCTTGTTGAGAGGATCGTCCTGCGCCCGCGCGCTCAGCCCGAAGATCAGCAGCCCCGCAAGGCTGGCCAGCCAGGCTGCTCGGCGCATTACCAACCGGCGAGAATTTACGGGCAGAACGGGAGTCATCCTCATACTGCGGCACCAACGGATAGTACGTGATAGTAGCATGGCTGGCGCACCCTTGGTCTCTGTTTCATTCCCCGGTTTCATGAAGTGGTAAACCCGGCGCCCTGGCCTACGCTCGTGCTCGCGATACAATCGAGCCTGTAACCTGCAACGGTCCGCTTGTCGGGATTCATGTGCGGCAGCATAACTGCCGCCCTTTCAATACGGAGCAAGCCCTTCCGCATGGCCAGCATCTATCCTTTTCGAGCTTGGCGGTACAACCCGGCCTTAGTCCGGCTGGACGATGTGGTAACGCAACCCTACGACAAAATCTCCCCGGCCATGCAGCAGGCCTACTACCAAAGCAGCCCTTACAACCTCGTCCGCATCATCCTCGGTCTGCCTGAACTCTTCGATGCCGAGCGGGGAGAAAGCGTCTACACTCGCGCGGCGCGCGACTTCCGCGACTGGCGCGAGCAGGGGATCTTGATCCAGGAAAAAAGCCCCTGCGTTTTCGCCTACGCCCAGCGTTTTCAGGTACCCGGATCCGACGCCTTCAGGGAGCGCCGCGGATTCATCGCACTGGGGAAGCTTCACGACTACGCCGACCAGGTAGTCTTCCGTCATGAACAGACGCTCTCGAAGCCAAAAAGTGATCGGCTCAACCTGCTGAAATCGACGCGCGCTCACTTCGGCCAGATCTTCATGCTCTATTCCGACCCCGCCGGAAGCGTGGAACGCATTCTCTATGAAGGCAATGGCGCGCCCGATGCGGAAGTAACCGACGAGTACGACGTTCAGCATCGCCTCTGGCGCGTGAGCGACCCGGCCGTCATCCGCCTGCTTGGCGCGGCCATGCGCGACAAGAAGCTGATCATCGCCGACGGCCACCACCGCTACGAGACCGCCCTCACATACGCGAAAGAGCACGCTCCGGCAATTCCGGAACGCCGCGAATCCAGCACCAACCAGCTTCCGCATCCCGCCTACCCAGAGGCGGCAGCCATGATGACCTTCGTCAACATGGATTCCGAGAGCCTTGTCATCCTGCCCACGCATCGCGTCGTACACTCGCTCGCCGGCTTTGATCCAGCGGCATTCGGCAGGGTCGCGGAACAGTACTTTACCTCAGAGCCGATTTCCTGCACGGATGCCCCCTGCTATCTCCGCAAACTGGGCGAGCAGAAATGCAACGCATTCGTCGCCGTCACGCGCTCCGGCGCATCGCTTCTGGTTCCCAAAACCGGGGCGATCGAGCCGCTGCTCCGGAGCCTGCCCGAGCGCCAGCGGAAGCTCGACCTGACCGTCCTGCACTCGATCCTGCTCGACCATGTTCTCGGGCTCGACGCCGAGAAGGTCCGCGAGCAAACTAACCTTCGCTACCTGCGCGACGCAGCCGAGGCCGTGGACCAGGTGCGTCGCGGCGATGCAGACGTCGCGTTTCTCACCAACCCTGTCTCGATGGAACAATTGAAGGAAGTGGCCTTCGCCGGCGACGTGATGCCGCAAAAATCCACAGATTTCTATCCCAAGCTGCTAAGCGGGCTCACCATCTATGCATTGGAGTAGCGGAGAACTTCGCACGTTGAGACCTCTCGCTGTCCTCCTCGTGACCCTCGCAGCGATGGGCCGGCTTTTCGCACAAGCCCAGCAAGCTCCGCCGGTTCCTGGCTCGCGCTTCATGGTCGTCCTCGACGCCGCACACGGAGGCGACGACACCGGCGGCCACCTCAACGACGGCGAGTATGAGAAAGCCGCCACGCTCGCTCTCAGCGTGCGCCTGCGCTCGCTGCTCGGCGCGCGCGGCATCCAGGTCATCACCACGCGCGAGTCCGACCAGTCGGTCAACACGATTCAGCGCGCCCAGATCGCCAACCGCGCCAATGCCCAGGCCTGCATCAGCCTGCACGTCGCTGAAACCGGCTCCGGCATTCACCTCTTCGCGTCGAACCTTGCGCCCGCGCAGCCCACTCGCTTCGAACCATGGAAGACCGCGCAGGCGGCCTTCGTAACGCGCAGCCTCGCGCTCACCGGCGCGCTCAACTCGGCCCTTCAGCACGCGGGCTTTCCCGTCACGCTGGGCCGCACGGACCTGCCCGGCATCGACAGCATGATGTGCCCTGCGGTCGCCATTGAGCTTGCGCCCGAGCGCGCCTCTAACAAGACCGTCAAGTCGGCGCCCGATGATCCCGACTACCAGGCCCGTGCCGCTACCGCCATTGCCGCCGCGCTCCTCGAGTGGCGCTCGGAGGGACGCGAGCCATGATCCCGCGCCACCTCGCCATCATCTTCGCCGTGCTGGTCCTCGCGTCGCTCGTTATGGCGGGCGTTCTGTTTCACACGCTCGAAAATGCGCACAAGCAGATGCTGACCGGCGAGGATTCCGCGCCAACTAAGGCGCCCGCCGTCGCCGCCCCGGTGAATGCCTCGCTGCTCGTTGCCAGCGACGACGATAACTCCCTGCGCAGCCAGGTGTATTCCCTGCCGCTTCCGGCCGACCCCGAATCCCGCGCCCGCGCCGTGCTCGGCAAGCTGCTCGATCTCTACGCCGCGGCCGGCTCTTCGCATCCGGTCCCCGGGGGCGCCGCATCGGTCGAGCAGGTATTTCTGCTCCCAGCTCAAAGCGCGTCCGGTGCATCCAAACCAGCCGGCGCGCCCCGTGCGACCGACTCCGGACCGCAGATGGCCGTGATCAACCTCAAGGGCAGCTTCGTTGCCGGCCATCCGTCCGGCCTCGAGACCGAAACCCTCACAGTGCTTTCCATCTGCGGCACACTCAGCGCAAATCTGCCGCGCGTCACACGGGTCCGCTTCCTCGTCGACGGCGAGCAGCACGAATCCCTCGCCGGCCACGCCGACCTCACGCGCACGTACCTCACCTCGGACATTGCCCCTGCAGACAGCGGCATACCCGCGGAGTCTGTCCGCCCGTGAAATCCCCCCGCATCGGCGTCTTTGACTCCGGCTTCGGCGGGCTCACTGTCCTGCGCGCGCTCCTCCGCCACATTCCCGACGCGTGCTACTCCTTCCTCGGCGACACGGCCCGCCTGCCCTACGGCTCCAAGTCGCGCCGCACCATCGCCCACTACGCCGCGGAAGGCGCGCAGTTCCTCGTCAATCAGCAGGGCGCCGAATACCTCGTCATCGCCTGCAACACGGCCAGCGCGCTTGCACTCGATGCAATTCAGGACGCCGTTCCCGTGCCGGTGCTCGGCGTGGTCGAGCCGGGAGCGCTTGCCGCGCGCGCCGCCTCGAAGAGCGGCGACGTGCTCGTCATCGCCACTGCCGCCACCGTGCAGAGCCACGCTTACGCGGCCGCATGCGAGGCCCGGGGACTTCGCGCGCTGGAAAAAGCCTGTCCGCTGCTCGTGCCCCTGGTCGAAGAAGGCTGGACCGACCATCCCGTCACCGCGCAGGTCATCGACGTCTATCTATCCGAGCTGCGCGCCGAAGCACAGGCCGCCGGCCTGCGCTACGATGCACTCGTCCTCGGCTGCACGCATTATCCGCTGATAAGACCGCTGCTCGAGAAGGCGGTCACGCCCGGCGTCCGCGTCATCGACTCCGCCGAGGCCACCGCCGAGGCTGCCATGCGCCACTTCAACGGAAACGGCGCGAACCCGGCGGACTCCATCCCTGACACCGCGCAGGTCCGCTGCTTTGCCACCGACTCCGTTGAAAAATTCGAGCGCCTCGGCTCTCGCTTCCTTGGCCGTCCCACAGGCCGCGTCGAACTCGTCGACCTCGGCGGCTGAGCGCCTCAATCCGGCTGCTATCCTAAGAAACGGCTGGGCAAGGGTTTCACGGCAACGGTTACCCGCGCCGGGGCCACGGAGAAGAGGACGAAAATGATCGATCTGGCAGGCAAAACTGCCGTTGTGTTCGGGCTCGCCAACAAGCGCTCCATCGCCTGGGGCATCGCGCAAAAACTGCACGCCGCCGGCGCCACGCTCGCCATCTGCTACCAGAATGAGCGCATGAAGGCCGAAGCCGAGGACCTCATTCACGAGCTTCCCGGCGCCTCCGGATTCCAGTGCGACGTTTCGAGCGACCAGGAGATCGAATCACTCTTTTCGGCTCTCAAGGAGAAGTACGGCAAGCTCAACATCCTCGTCCACGCCGTCGCCTACGCGCCCGCCGAAGACCTCAAGGGCGAATTCATCAACACCAGCCGCGACGGCTTCCGCATCGCCCACGAGGTCAGCGTCTACTCTCTCATCGCAGTGAGCCGCGCCGCGGCCCCGCTCATGACCGACGGCGGCAGCATCATGACCCTCACCTACTTCGCCGCCGAAAAAGTCGTGCCGAATTACAACGTGATGGCGCTGGCCAAGGCCTCGCTCGAGTGCACGGCCCGCTATCTCGCCTGGAGCCTCGGACCAAAGAACATCCGCGTCAACGCCATCTCCGCCGGCCCCATCAGGACGCTCGCAGCCCGTGGCGTCGGCGCCCTTGGCGACATGCTCAAGGCCGCCGCCGACCGCGCCCCCCTCAAGCGCAACGTCGACCAGCTTGAAGTTGGCGGAACCGCCCTCTTCCTTGCCAGCGATCTGTCGAGTGCCGTCACCGGCGAAACCCTCTACGTCGACTGCGGCTACAACATTATGGGGTTCTGAGGCGTGCCGGATCGCCTTTCTCCGGCGCTTTAAGCGCGATTCAAGAATCTGTTAGGACGTTAGGATAATTAGCCGCTCCTAAACTGCTAGAACTTGCAGTGTGCTCAGGCGCGTTCAGCGACCCACACTCAGGTATGCCGCACGCGAGAATTCAACGAGCACCAGACTCCGACCACCGCCCGGCCCTCCCCCCACTAATCCGCGCTTTTGCCACTTGCCTCATTGCAGCAAGCTTCCTTGTCTCACCGTTATCCTCGTCAGGGCTCCAGGACTCTTCGGCACAGGCCAGTCCCCCCGCCTCGCAACCGCGCATCGGAATCGTCCTCGAAGGCGGCGCAGCCCTGGGCCTCGCCCACATCGGCGTTCTCAAGTGGTTTGAAGAGCACCACATCCCTGTCCGCTATGTCGCCGGCACCAGCATGGGCGGCCTCGTTGGCGGTCTCTACGCCACCGGCAATTCGCCCGCGGAGATGAAACAGCTCGTCCAGGGCATCGATTGGGATGTCCTGCTCAACGGCAAGGTCCCATTTCCGGATCTCGCGTACCGGCGTAAGGAAGATACCATCACTTACCCGAACGGCCTCGAATTCGGGCTCAAGCACGGTGTCAGCTTTCCTGAAGGGCTGAATTCGGGCCACTTCGTCGGCCTTGTCTTCGACCGTATTGCGCTTCCATATTCCTTCACGCCCAGTTTCAACGACCTGCCCATCCCATTCGCCTGCGTCGCAACGGACCTGGTCTCCGGCAAAGCTCACGTCTTCCACGATGGCTCCCTGGCGATGGCGTTACGATCCACGATGGCCCTTCCGGCCATCTTCTCGCCGGTCAGAACCGGCTCCGCGATCTACGTTGACGGAGGCCTGCTCGACAACCTCCCGGTCGATGTGGCGAAAGAGATGGGCGCCGACGTCGTGATCGCCATCCACCTTGAAACCAAGGCGACAGAGCCCACCGAACAACTGGCCTCCGTGGGCGTGCTCGGCAAATCAATCGACGTAGTCATCGCCGCAAACGAGCTTCGCAGCATGCAAAACGCCGATGTTCTCGTCACCGTACCCGTCGCGAAATTCTCGGGCACCGATTACAAAAGATCGGAAGAGCTCATCAAGACCGGCTATGACGCCGCGGAAGCAAAGGCGGCAGTCCTCTCCCGCTTCAGCGTCGACGACGCCACATGGAACCAGTACAAGGCAGACCGCGACTCCCGCCGCAAGACGATGCCCTCTCCCCAGTTTGTCGATGTCACCGGCACGTCCCATCGCCTTGAGAAGGATCTGGAAACCCGGCTCACGAGAGACGTCGGCAAGCCAGTCGATCCGGACAAGCTCGACAAGGAACTCACGAACATGATGGGCCACGGCCGCTTCGAGCGCGTCGGTTATCGCGGCGCTGAGCGCGATCATCAACAGGGCCTCGACGTCTTCGCGGATGAAAAGACTTACGCGCCTCCCACCGTGCTGCCCATCGTCGTCATCGACGGCTCGGAGTACTACAGGGTCCAGTTCACGGTGGGCGCGCGAATCACGATGATCGACCTTGGCGGCTTCGGCGGGGAACTGCGCAATGACCTAACCGTGGGCTCCAACACCGGCATTCGGTCCTCCTATTACCGCCCGCTCGGCTCGCAGCTTCACTGGTTCTTTGAGCCGGGCGGTTATGCGGCCAACATCCAGCAGAGTTACTACAAGGGCACAACCCTCACTGCCGAATATCGAAAACGCGAGTACGGCGGCACCTTCGACCTCGGGTACAACTGGGGAAAAAGGGCCGAGCTTCGCGCCGGCTACCAGACCGGACACGAGAAGTTCAGTCCGAATGTCGGCGCCGCCGAGTTCGGCACCCTCGAGGGACGAGTGGGCGCCAGTTCCCTGCAATACAACTTCATCGGACAGGACGACATTGTCATCCCCCACAAGGGCTTCGATCTGCACCTGGAGCAGGATTGGTACGACGCCGACCCCGGCGCGACCGAGCACTATCCCGTCGCCGAAGTTCAATCCGGCTTCTTCATTCCCCTCAGTCCGCCTTCAACGCTGTATTTATCCGGTGGCGGCGGCTCAACCTTCGCCTTTTACCACACCGGCGTCCCCGCGTTCTCGCTCGGCGGGAAACAAAGCATTATCGCCTATGGGGAAAACGAAATCCTCACCGACCAGTACATGCTCTACCGGGCCGGCTACATCCGCAATCTCTGGAAACTCCCACCCATCGTAGGCGACAAAATTTACGCATTCGGAGTCGGAGAGTTCGCCAAGGCCGACTATTTCAACGCGCCGTCGCATTATCCCGCCGACGGAGTCGCCGCGCTCGTCATCAGGACCATCCTGGGACCCATCATGATTGGCGGAACGTATGGCACGAGCGGCCACGCCAAGTTCTTCTACCAGGTGGGGAGGATCTTCTAGCTCCCCATCGCTACGATCTCCTGCCAGACACCTGGATCAATCGGCAAGCCGAGTCTCCGGTTCTCTTCACGCAACTGCGGCGTGTTCTCGCCCGGATACCGCACCGGGTTCCCGGCTTGGGCCGGCCGGCACGCGTGCAGCGACTCAACGATCGCGTCGGCGATCTGCTCCTGCCGTTCCGTATCGCCCAGACCCGCGGGCTGCATCGCCACGAACACCTGTGACAGCCCTGTCTCCTGGAGAGGATCGGTCGCGATCTCATGCGTCGCGCGGCCAAGTGAGAGCATCGCCGCCATCATGTCCAGCAATACGGCTAGCCCCGAGCCCTTCCAGTAGCCCACGGGCAACAGGCGCTGCGTCGCCTCGATCGCCGCAGGATCGCGTGTCACGTTGCCCTCCGCATCCATGCCGCCCGCCACCGGCAGCAGTTCGCCGCGCTTACGGTAGCTTTCGAGCACGCCATACGAAAACTGCGACATCGCCATGTCCAGCACGACATGGCCTTTCACCCTCGGCACCGCAATCACCAGCGGATTGTTCCCGATGCCCACCTCCGCGCCGCCCCACGGCGGCAGGTTCGGCATCGTATTCGTCCAGCAGATGCCGATCGCGCCGGCCTCGGCCGCCTGCCAGCCATACGTCCCTCCACGCATCCAGTGGTTCGTGTTTCCCATCGCGACGCAGGCGATTCCGTGCGCGCGGCTCAGTTCGATCACCCGCGCCATCGCCGAAAGCGCGTTCAGATTCCCCGGCCCGCGCCGCCCATCCCAGCGCTCCATGGCGCCAAAGAGCGCGGTGCACTCGGGCTCCGCCGAGGGATCCACGCTTCCGTTGCGGATCATGGCCACAAAGCGCGCAAACCGGTTCACGCCATGCGTGTATACGCCATCACAAGTCGTCTCGGCGAACAACCGCGCGCTCGATTCCGCGCGCGCCTCGCTGAAACCGAGGCTGCGCAGGACTCCCGCGAGTTGATCAACGACGGCTTCGAAAGGAATGCGCTGCATGGGAACTCGTGGTCAGTAATCGGCGAACCGTGTAACGCGATGATATAGGTTATGGTCACCGACCACTGATCACTGAACACTGCCGTCAGTAGCTGTTGTGGTAGTTGGGATACACGGGTTTCTTCACCTCGGGTTGCGGATGCGCCTTGAGTTCCTCCATAGCGAGCGCCACAGCCTTCTCGAGTTGCGGATCGTGGCCTTCGCTCACAGCCTTCGGGTCCTGCTCCACAACGTAATCGGGATCGACGCCGTGATTCTCCACGTCCCACTGCCCCTTGGGCGAAAAGAACGCTACGCTCGGCGAAGTCACGTGGCCGCCGTCCATCAGCACCGGTATGGGCCCGATGCCGACGAGCCCGCCCCAGGTGCGCTTGCCCACCACCGGCCCGAGCTTTGCCTGCTTGAACAGCCACGGCAGCGCATCGCCACCCGAGCCCGAGAATTCGTTGGCGATCATCACCTTCGGCCCGTAGATTGCGGCGTTCGGAGTGTGCTCGACGACTCCATATCGCGGCGCCCAGTACGACTCGATGCGCCGCCCCAGCACTTCGATGAAGTAGTCCGCCACTTGGCCTCCGCCGTTGAAGCGCTCGTCGATCACCGCGCCCTGCTTGTCGGTTTGCGCGAAGTAGTAGCGGTTGAAGTTCGTGAAGCCGCCCCCGCCCGTATCCGGCAAATAGACGTAGGCGAGCTTGCCGCCGGAAAGCTCGTCAACCTTTTTCTTGTTGCCGTCGATCCAGTCCACATTGCGCAGCGCCGCCTCGCTCGCAATCGGCGTCACCGAAATATCGCGCACGTTCTTACCGTCAGCATCGCCGATGCGCACGCTGATCACGCGCCCTGCCGTTCCCTCTAGCGGCTGCTGAATGTCCATGTCCGCAGTCAGATCCTGCCCGTCGATGTCGAGAATGCAGTCGCCCACATGCACATTGAGGCCCGGCTCAGCCAGCGGCGCCTTGTCGCGCGGATTAAAGTCGCCGCCAGTGTAGATCTTCGCAATGCAGTAGCGGTTGTTCTTGATCTCGTAATCGGCTCCCAGCAACCCGCCCGGAACGTGCTTCGCATCTGGAATCTCGCCGCCGTTGCCGCGCAGGTGCCCCACGCTAAACGCGCTCAGCATCTCCTGGAAGATGTAGTTCAAGTCCGCGCGCGAGGCGATCGATTGCACGTATGGCTCGAAGCGCTTCTCGTCCTCGACGGTGTTCACGCCGTGGAAGTTTGCATCGTAGAAGAACGCGCGCTCGATGCGCCACACCTCGTGGTACATCTGCGCCCATTCCTCGTGCGGCACCACCCTGAGCTTCAGGTCCCCAAAATTGAGCGCCCCTTCGCCGGGTTTCACCGGCGCATTCGACGGCACGATCACCCACGTCGGATGTCCGCCGCCTCCAGGTCCGGCTTCAGCGCCCTCCGGTCGTGCAGGCGCGAGCGCGAGCAGCATCTTCTCGCCGTTGGCCGAAAGTTCGAACGACTCAACACGCTCGGCGAGTTTCTCGGTCTTGCGATCTTCGAGCGTCCAGCGGCTCAGCGTTGCGCCCCGCTCTCCAAAGCGCCCGGACGCCGGCCGTTCAAGGAAGTAGATGCTGCCCTTCGGCCCTCCCACGACTTCCTCGTAAACAGCGGCGGGCAACGGCAGCGCCACCGTACGCGCCTCGATGCCGTCGAGGTCAACCTTCACCGGCTTCACGGGTGGTTTCGCCGCATGGGCCTTCTCATCGCCGTTGGCCTCCGCGGCGTGATCGCCCTCGCCTTTCTTTCCATCGGCCTGGCCTTCGGCTGCGGGCTTTTCATCGCCGAGCTCAGGCGCGATGGGCGACGCCGTGCTGGCCGCGAGCGTAATGGCGTAGATATTCGACGTGACCTGGTAGAGGTCGCTGGTCATATCGAGGCCATCGGACGTTGCGCCGGCATTGGTGCTCGCGAGGAAGTACAGGTATTTGCCCTCCCGATCGAATGCGGGGCTGGCAGAATCTCCCATGACGCTCGTGACCTGCGTCGATTTGCCCGTCTCCAATTCATAGAGGTAAAGCGCATGCAGATGGTTCGGCATCGAGCGCGTGTACGCCAGCCACTTTGAATCCGGCGACCACGACACGCCGTAGCTCGTGCTCGAGAACCCGCCGTAAGCATTCTCCTCGCCCACGGTGGTCAGCTTGCCCGTTGTCGTATCGAGCAGCAATGTATGCAGGCGGTTGTCATTGAATGCGAGCTTCTTCGAGTCCGGCGACCACTTCGGATCGAAGTAGTACGCCGGCTCTTTCTCGAGCGCGAACTTCTTCACCGGCGCCGCTCCTGCCACTGCATTGCCGGTCTGCGGCGCGACATAGAGTGCGTACAGGCCGTTGTCCTCTGAGAAGTAGGCTACCGACTGCCCATCCGGCGACCACGCCGGCTCGCGCTCCATCACGCCGGGCGTATTGGTGATGTCGCGCGTCGGCCCGTGCTTGGCAGCCACGGTGAAGATGTCCCCGTGAGATTCAACGGCCGCGCGAACGCCAGTGGCAGATATCGTCACGTGCTCAATCTGGTCTGAGGCGCTCTCAATATGCGGGCGCACCTCGGGCAAATCGGCGTCCACGTCGATCGGCACGCGATGGCTCTTGCCCGCCGCTGTCTCGAACAGATAGATCTCGCCCAGCTGGTCGTATACGAGCGTGCTTCCTTCGCCGCCCAGCGACCGGATGTCCGGCCCATTATTTTCGAGCGCTTGAGTGACTGCCTTCTTCGTTGGATCGTACTTGAACAGGGTTATGTGCCCCTTGCGGCCGGAAAGGAAATAGATCATGCCGCCGGCGTACACGGGATTGAAATCCGACGCCGCTTCGTGCGGGATCTCCACCGTTTCGAGCCCCGGAAGCGTCGTGATCCAGATGCTCCCGGCCTGTCCACCGTGATAATTGCCCCACGACACATAGGTCGTGTAATTGAACCCGAAGCCTGGCGACAGCGGAGAATACGCGATTGCCTTGCCGTCGGGTGAATACTGCCCGTCGAATGCCATGGGAAGCGGCAGCACCTTGGCGATGCCGCCCTTCACAGGCACCGAGTAGAGCTGGGCATAGCGGCTTGATGAGATTCGATTCGACCGGAACAGGATCTCCTTGCCATCGGTCGACCATCCCACAGCGAAGTCAGCCGCCGGATGATAGGTCACGCGAAACGGAACACCGCCCGCGGCCGGAATGGTGAAGACATCGGTGTTGCCGTCATAATCGCCCGTAAAGGCAATGGTGCTGCCGTCGGGCGAAAAGGCCGGCGCCGTCTCAATGCCCACGCCCGTCGTGAGGCGCGTTGCCTTGCCGCCCGCGCGCGGCACGGTCCACAGATCGCCCGCGTAGCCAAAGCAGATCAGGTCCTTCGATAGCGCCGGATGCTGGAAGATGTGCGGCTGTGAAGAAGATTGAGCTGAGAGGGAGTCGACGTTGATTGCTGCAGTGACGAGTGACAGGACAACAGCCGTAGCAAAGCGGCGGCAGGCGCGCATGCGACCTCCGATGGGAGCTGAAATGATCGCTCACCATCTTACACGCCATTCTCCGCCCTATACGCGTGGAAATGTATAAGGGTCGACTTGGCCTGAAGCGCTGAGACTCGCCTGCCACGCCAGGCGGGAATCCGCATCACGCGCAAGTAATTCGAGAATCGAATCCAGTTCGGCAAAACAGGCCCACACGGGCCGGCCGGAAGCAGCGCTCAAAAGCTCGGTGGTTTTTCGTTCAAGATCCTCGACGCGTTTACCCTTCCAGCACTTGTCTGCCAAAGCAACGAGGAGGTCTTCCAGCTTGAGCCCCTCTGTCTCCCTCCAGCGCCCGTGCGTGTACGCAAAGCGGGCGCGATCCTCGGGAACGCCCATGCCTCGCAGTAGTTCGGCACCACGTAGTTCGTGCTCTTCGCCCGGTTCGACAAGCTCATTTAGGATGATTGCCTTTCCAATGTCGTGAACGGATGCGCCAAATCGAACAGCGTCACGATCGAGGCTGAGATTCGGAAATGCACAATCGAGCTTCTCGATGAGCTTTGCAGCGACGTCATGCACGATCAACAAGTGGGCGAGAAGGCGAGGCGGAACTGGAACCTGTTGCAAGATCAGGGTGGCGCTGACCGGTAGAGGCGCGTATTCGTGTGCTGTCAAAACAATCTATGCCTTCAGGGTCACGGTAATTTTGCGCGTATCGCCGCCCTTTGAGGTGATGAAGATCTCGCCCGTCGCGCGCTTCACGATGCTCTTGAACTTCTCGCCCCACTCCACCAGCACCAGCGCGTTGTCGGTGACCAGTTCGTCGAGGCCCAGCGTCTCCAGCTGCCTCTCGCTCTCGATTCGATATACGTCCAGGTGGAAGAGCTTCACCGGCCGCCCATTCTGCGTCCCCTCGTACTCGTGCACCAGCGTGAAGGTGGGGCTCGTCACTTCGTCGGGGTCGGCGGCGTCGAGCGCCATCGCGATGCCCTTTACCAGCGTCGTCTTCCCCGTACCAAGTTCCCCGCGCAGCAGCAGCAGCTGCGGCGGCTTGAGCAAAGCGGCCAGCTTGCGGCCAACTTCGATGGTGTCCGCGCCGCTGTGCGTCGTGAACTCGTCGATCCGGCCTTCTGCTACGGGCGAGTCCTTGCTCATTCCGCTGCCTCTCTGGAGCCCCTCGCCGAATTCTCCGCCGGCAGCCCCTGCAACCAAACATAACCGTTCGCACAGCGGCTGCGATAGCCAAAGGCACGAGAAAATTTCGGCAGCGAGTCCGTGGCAAGCAGCGTTCGTTCGTCAGTCTCCTGTACTGCAAAATCGGCGGCCAGTCCGTGCAGAAACACCGCGGCTTCCACGGCCACGGCCGCATCCTCGGGATACTGCGCAAGAAGCCCCGCAATCACGCCGGTAAGCAGGTCGCCGCTCCCGCCCTTCGCCATCCCGGGATTGCCTGTCGTATTCGCCGCCACACTCCCATTTGGATGCGCGATCAGCGTGCGCGCCCCCTTCAACACCAGGTGCACCCCATGTTCCGAGGCGAACTTGCGCGCCGTTCCGAGCCGGTCCGACTGCACGTCCTTCGTCTCGATGCCTGCAAGGCGCGCCATCTCTCCGGGGTGTGGCGTGAGCACTACGGTTCGCCCATCGCGCACCAGCGTAGCGAGCAACTCCGGTGTCTTCGCCAGAATGTTCAGCGCATCTGCATCGATCACAGCAGGCACCTTCGTTTGCGTCAGCACCAGCGCAAGGAACTTCTGCGCATCCTCACCCTGGCCCATCCCCGGCCCGATGGCCAGCACCGTTATCCCCTTCATCAGCGCGTCCAGCCGATCGGGCGCGGCATTCGCCGGCAATATTTCCCCGGCTGCGTTCGCTTCGAGCGGCACCGTCATCAACTCCGGCGCAAAACCCGCGACCACCGGCAGCGCCGGCGCCGGGACCGCTGCCGTGACCAGCCCCGCGCCGGCACGCATTGCGGCCAGTGACGCCATCGCCGGCGCTCCCGCCTTGCCGCCCGCCGAACCGAAGGTCCCGCCCACAACAAGCACGTGCCCGAAGCTCCCTTTGTTCGCGTCCTGCTTGCGCGGCCTATGAACCAGCCTTTGCGCAGAACCCGCCCAGTGCATGTTCAGCTCCGACACGATCGCTTCACTGGGAGAACCGATCGGTGCTACCACCATGGGCTGATCCCATCTCCGCGTCAACTCGCAAAAAGTATGAGCGGGCTTGGGCGCAGTAAAAGTGATAACCGCATCGGCGGGAAAGACCGGCTCGTCAATCCTGCTGCGGGTTTCATCTGCCGGCCACCCGGATGGCAGGTCCACCGCCAGAAGCGGCGCGCGGCTCTGCTTGACCCATTCGAGGGCGGCCAGCGGCAATCCCTTCATGGGAGGCTTGAACCCCGTGCCAAGAACGGCATCGACGACCAGATCCGCCTGAAGCGCGCTCGAATGCCGAGCGAATTCTTCTTCCCGCTCGATCACGCTGATGCGGCAGTTCGCCGCGCTTTGCAATTTGCGCCAAGCCTCGGCCGCATCGCCCTTCAGGCCTTCGGGCGAACCGAGCAACAGCACGGACACCTGAAGGCCGGCGCCCGCCAGCAGCCGCGCCGCCATCATGCCATCGCCGCCGTTGTTGCCGCGTCCGCAAAGCACCGTCACGCTCTTCGCCTGCGGGAAATGCTCCCGCGCAAACGCGGCCACAGCCTTCGCCGCGTGACGCATCAGGTCCAATGACGGGATTCCGTACTTCTCCGTGGTGGCGCGGTCGCAGGCCTGCAACTCCGCGGCGGAGAGAATCTTCATGCAGCCATGGTATTGCAATTCCTTGCCCGGCCTTGTGATGGCTGAAACAGTCTTCCCGCTCAGGTCATTTCACCGCGGCCATTCTGCCGCCGGCCAGCAGCCGGAACTTTTTGCCGCGCCAGTGAATTCGGCTCGACGTGTAACTCGCCGCCCAGAAGAAAAACCCCATCAGGTCGCGAACCGGGTACAGCACGAGCAGGCCGAACCAGCTGTCATCGCCCACGACCCAGTTGCCCACACCGACCGCGAGCAGCCAGCGCGAGATCAACGCCCACACCAGCAGCCACACGCCGATCTTCACGTGACCCAGCGCGACCGCCGCGCCCAGGCCCAGCAACCCGAACGGAAGGCTGAAAGTAAGCGACGTGCCGAAGTGCCCCTTGGGCCGCGAAAACCGCGTCGACTTCATCCAGCGCACCTGGTGAAGAATCGATTGCCAGAAGCTCGCATTGATCACCATGTGATCGATGGCGTGGTGGCTAAGCACGATCGTCGCGCCGTGCTTGTGCGCTTCATTGCCGAGGATGAAATCGTCCGAACAATAGTCGGCCGTCACCTTGAATCCGCCCATGCGGCGGATCGTCTCGCGACGGAAGGCCATCGTCGGCCCCAGCGTGAACTGCATGCCTTCAAGGCTGCGCGCCACCAGCACTCCGGCGGTCATCTCCACGCTCATGCCCACCGCTTCAAGCCTCGCCCACAGGCCACCTTCCGCCGCCACTCCGCGATAGACGCACGTGAGCCCGCCGACCTTCGGGTCCGCGAACGGCAGCGCCACCGACTGCAGGTAATCCGGCGTCACGCGCACATCGCTGTCGCTGATGACAAAAATGTCGTGCGCCGCGCGCGCCGCCATCAGCTCCATCGAAGCCACCTTGGCGTTTATGTAATCGGGATGGCCATCGGTGTGGAGAAACTGCACGGCGATCTCGGGATACCGCGCCGCCACGCGCCGCGCAATCTCGATCCCCGCATCATCGGCCGAGCGCGCACAGAACAGGATCTCGTAATCCGGGTACATCTGCTCGAAGAACGTGGTGAGATACGCCTCAAGCCCGGGCTCGGCTCCATGCAGCGGCTTCAGCAGGCTCAATGGCGGCGTGTAATGCGGCTCGCGTTCCATCGACGCGAATGCCTCGCGCCGCTCGCGAAAAAACCGCGGCAGCGCAGCCAGCACCATCCCCGTAAAAACAGACGAGGTGATCAGGCCGAACACTGCCAATGCGAGAAGGGCGTAGAGCATGCAGCGTTCAGGATACCCGCCCGCGCAGAAATCAATGAAGATACTTGAGCGTGTTCTTCGTGGATAGGGAGTGGCTACTCGCGCCGACCGCTGTTATTCCGCGGCACCCCGACCGGCTTGCGCAGCGGAACAATCGCCCCGGCACTCCCCGGCGCGGCGGGGTGGAAGCGCGACAGCATCTCCGAGCGCACATACTCCACGAAGCTCTGCATCTGGCGGTTCATCTCCTCCATCCGCTCCCGCATCTGCAAAATGATGGCGATCCCGGCGATGTTCACGCCCAGGTCGCGCGCCAGGTTGAGGATGAACTCCAATCGCTCGATGTCCTCTTCCGTGTAAAGGCGCGTATTGCCATCAGTGCGCGACGGCTTCAGCAGCCCCTCGCGCTCATAGAGCCGCAGCGTCTGCGGATGGATCTCGTACATCTCGGCCACAGCCGAGATCATGTATGCGCCCTTCGATTTTCGTTTCGCAGGCATCAGTCAATTGCTCCGCCGACGGGGCTCCGGGTCTGCTTGTCCCTTTGTCCCTCTGTCCCTTTGTCCCTGGCACCTAAACCTTTTCAAATAACTGCACCCGCGGATCCTGCGGATTCAGCTTGCCCAGCTCCCGCATAATCTCGCGGCTCCGCTCGTCCTGAAGATGCGGCACCACCACCTGCACCGTCACAATCTGGTCGCCGCGCACGCCCGGCCGCTGCGCGTTCTCCACGCCGCGCTCGCGCATGCGCAGCTTCTGCCCGCTCTGCGTGCCCGGCGGAATCTTCAGCTGCGCGCGCCCGTCGATCGTCGGCACGTCTACCTTTGCGCCCAGCGCCGCTTCGGGCACCGTGACCGGCACCGTAATCGAAATGTCGTCGCCCGTGCGGGTGAACACGGGGTGCGGACCGACGCGCACAATCAGGAACAGATCGCCGGGAGCTCCGCCGTTCACGCCTGCATTGCCCTTGCCCTGCAGCCGGATCCTCTGCCCATCGCGCGTGCCCGGCTTGATGCGGAAGTCCACCGTCTCCGTGCGGTCCACCACACCCTGGCCGTGGCACGTAGGGCAATCGTTCGAGATGCGGCCCGAGCCTCCGCAGCGCGGACACTGGATATTGAACTTCATCCGCCCGCCCATCTGCGTCACGTGCCCGGTGCCATTGCACTCCGGGCAGGTCACGGGGCCGCCGGTGTGCGCCTGGCCGTGGCAAGTGGGGCATGTCTCCTGCCTATGCACCTGGAGCCGCGCCTGCCCGCCGCGCACCGCCGTCCAGAAATCCACCGTCGCCTGGTATTCGAGATCCGTTCCCGGCTGCGGCCCCCGCGGCCTGTCGGGCTGCTGCTGCCCGGTGAAGATGCCCGAGAAAATGTCCTTGAAGCTGCCCCACGCCGAGCTTCCCGCTCCCGCCTGCGGCCCCGCGCCGCCCTGGAAGTTCGAGAAGTCGAACCCTCCAAAATCCACCGGAACCCCGCCGCCCTGGCCGCCGTGAAATCCGCCCTGCTGCCGCGCATACGCCTCGGCCTGCGCCGGGTCGATCTGGTCCGAATAGAACCCAAGCTGGTCATACACCTTGCGCTTCTTCTCGTCGCTCAGGATGTCGTTGGCCTCGGAGATCTCCTTGAACTTCTCCTCAGCCTTCTTGTCGCCGGGGTTCACGTCCGGGTGATATTTGCGCGCGGCTTTCCGAAATGCCTTCCGGATCTCCTCCGGTGTGGCAGTCTTCTTTACGCCGAGCGTCGCGTAATAGTCCTTGTTTTGGGTCGTGGGCATTTGTTTTTTCTTAATTCCCCCAGCCGGGCAATCCGAGCCTCACTGCATTGCACGGATCGTGCCCAAGCTGAAACAACCGGATCGCATAATGCTCATGAAAGTGTATTGACAAACAATAGCAGAAAGGGTGGGCCCAGCTTACGCCGCCCACCCCTCCTTCTTCCTCCGTGTCGCCCGCCATGAAGCGGTGCCTGGACGGCCTGTCGCCTACTTCTTTTCGTCCACGTCCACGTACTCGGCGTCGATCACGCCTTCGTCCTTCTTCTGCTCCGCGGCAGGCTGGCCTTCCGGCTGAGCCGCAGCTTCGCCAGTCGGAGCGCCCTGCGCCGCGCTCGCCTTGTACATCGCCTCGGCCAGCTTGTGGCTCGCCTTGGTCAGCTTCTCGTGCGCGGCCTTCAACTCGCTTGCCCCGGCTCCGCTCTCGAGCGACTTCTTCGCCTCGGCCAGCGCCTCTTCCACTTCGTTCTTGTCCGCGCCCTGCACCTTGTCGCCCGAGTCCTTCAGCATCTTCTCGATGTTGTAGACCATTGAATCGAGGCTGTTGCGCGCCTCGATCTCCTCGCGCTTCTCCTTGTCCTCGGCCGCGTGCGCCTCGGCTTCCTTGGCCATCTTTTCGACCTCGTCCTTGCTCAGGCCGGAGCTCGAAGTGATGGTGATGCGCGTATCCTTGCCCGTCGCGTTGTCCTTCGCCGTCACGTTCAGAATGCCGTTGGCGTCGATGTCGAACGTCACCTCGATCTGCGGAATCCCGCGCGGCGCCGGAGGAATCCCCGCCAGCTTGAACTTGCCCAGCGTGCGGTTCTGCGCCGCCATGGGCCGCTCGCCCTGCAGCACGTGCACCTCGACTTCCGTCTGCGAGTCGGCCGCCGTCGAAAACGTCTCCGTCTTCTTCGTTGGGATGGTCGTGTTCCGCGGAATCATCGGCGTAGCCACGCCGCCCAGCGTCTCGATCGCCAGCGTAAGAGGAGTCACATCCAGCAGCAGCAGGTCCTTCACCTCGCCCGCCAGCACGCCCGCCTGCACCGCCGCGCCCACCGCCACCACTTCGTCGGGGTTTACGCCGCGATGGGGCTCCTTGCCGAAGAGCTGCTTCACGATCTCCTGGATTTTGGGCATGCGGGTCTGCCCGCCGACCAGCACCACCTCGTCGATGTCGCTGGTCTTCACGCCCGCGTCCGTCATCGCCTTCTTGCACGGCTCGAGCGACTTGTCCAGCAGATCCTGCACCATGTTCTCGAGCTTCGCCCGCGTCAGCTTGCGCACAAGGTGCTTCGGCCCGCTCGCATCCGCCGTGATAAAGGGCAGGTTGATCTCCGTCTCGAGCGTCGTCGAGAGCTCGATCTTGGCCTTCTCCGCCGCGTCCTTCAGGCGCTGCAGCGCCATCTCGTTGCCCTTCGAACTCAGGTCGAGTCCCTCTTCCTGCTTGAACTCGGCAATCAGCCAGTCCACAATCCGCTGGTCAAGGTTGTCGCCGCCAAGGTGCGTGTCGCCGTTGGTCGATTTCACCTCGATCACGCCTTCGCCCACTTCCAGGATCGAAATATCAAACGTGCCGCCGCCAAAGTCGTACACGGCGATCGTCTCGTCCTTCTTCTTGTCGAGCCCGTAGGCCAGTGCGGCAGCCGTCGGCTCGTTCACAATGCGCTTTACGTCCAGGCCGGCAATCTTGCCTGCATCCTTCGTCGCCTGCCGCTGCGCGTCGTTAAAGTACGCCGGAACCGTGATCACGGCCTCGCTGACCGTCTCGCCCAGGTAGGCTTCGGCAGACTTCTTCAGCTTCTGCAGGATCATCGCCGAGATCTCAGGCGGGGTGTATTCCTTGCCCTGCGCCACAACGGCCACATGGTCGCCCTGCTGGACCACCTTGTAGGGCACCATCTTCATCTCGTCGTTCACTTCGTTGTAGCGCCGGCCCATGAAGCGCTTGATCGAAAACACCGTGTTCTCGGGGTTGGTAATTGCCTGGCGCTTCGCCACCTGCCCCACCAGCCGCTCGCCATTCTTCGCAAACGCAACAATCGAGGGCGTCGTCCGCGCACCCTCCTCGTTGGGGATTACCTTGGGCTCCCCGCCCTCCAGGACGGCCACGCACGAGTTGGTGGTCCCCAGATCGATTCCAATGATTTTTGCCATAGGGCTCTCCACATCCAGTAATTTCTGACTTCTATAAGATGCAGCATTGAGTCAATTAGTGTCAACTTTTCTTGAGGCTATCTCTATACCCCTTCGCGCCAGGCCCTCCTCACCTTAGGGATCGAAGGTACGCGATAATCTCCCACCTCTGCGCCTGAGGCAGGCTCGACCACGATGGCATCCCATGCCGCAGATCCCCCTGTCGCAGGAACCACTCCAGGTCACCATCCGTCGCCGACCGCACCCGTTCCGTCCGCAGCGAAGGCTTCTTCTCTCCATCGCCTCTGGCATCCGCCTGGTGGCACTGGGCACAGTGGTACCGATAGAGCAGTTCGCCCGCCGCGGTTGCATCCGGGCGTCCGGCCACTGGGCTCTGCCTCCCGTGATCCTTCACCGGCACATGGTCAAAGTGCAATTGGGTTGCCGCAGCCATCGCCGTACCCAATCCCAGCGACAGTAATCCAAACAGAATCACCTGGCGCCTCATCGCGCACCGCCCTTCGCGCTTCGGAACCAGTTCGCCGGCTGGCTCAGCTCATAGGCCACCCCTACGCGGTATACCCGGTCCAGGCTTCCCCCGGTCAGTCCAAATCCCGGCGAGAAACTGACCCGCATCCCCCGCGGCAGGTCCCATTCCACCAGGGGCGCAATGGTTTGCGAGGTGTCGTGAAGGCTCAAGTCCCATGTGTCCCCAAGCCCGCCGTAGGCCTCAATGCCCGCCGAAAGCTTCTCCGCGCAGAAGGTGCACTCGCGCGCGCTGAATGCGGCCCGAAGCGGCCGCGCCGCGCCCACGGCGTACCCGAACTCCCACGGTGCATGGCCGAGGTTCTTCTCGGCGATGAAGTTCTCGGAAATATTCCAGTCATGCACGTTCGACGACAGGATCAGCTTCAATTCGCCCTCGTGCTGGTGCTCGCTCCGCGCATCCCAGTTCGGCCCCGCCAGGTCTGCCTGGCCGTCATGTCCCACGACTTCAAGCAGAGTCTTGTCGGCCCCCGAAATGTTTTCGTACTCCATATAAAGCACCGGATTTACAGCATGCTCCCGCATGAGCGGCCGGAAGCGGTTCTCAAGCCTGAATCCGGTCGCAATCGTGGAATCCTGCGCCGTGGTCTGGCCGTCCAGGTAGAGTTCCGTCGTCCACCATGCGCGCGCGCCGTACTCAAGTTCCGTGGCCAGGGCGCCAAAGTGGTTCCCGCCATCCGGCCGCGCAAGAGCTGTCTTCGTTTCAATCTCCAGGTTTCCGGGCTCCTCCAGGTCGTGGGAGTAGGTCACAAAATAAGGCTTTTCCTGCGCGGAGGCGCACACTGCCAGGCCCCCGGCAATGAATGCCGCGCAACACGCGCGGCGGAACAGGGCAAAGAGAGGAAATTCGTGCAAGGCTGTCTCCAGTCAAAATACGACTCTTTCAGTCGGATATAAGTAAGACTAATTTAGTCCTATATCAATTGGCAACTGTATCCGTCACAAAATATGAGACAAACTGGGGGGATACGGCCGTCCGGCTTTCCTGACGGAGATCTTCGGTGGCTTTTTCAAACCATGTTCGCGAAGCAACCGGTTCACAAGATAGCGGCGTCAAACTGCCTCGAACGCCGGGCCGGAGAGCTTCCGGCTGGATGTTCAGAACGACAGCATTTGCACACACCAGGGCCCCGGTCTCAGGTCAAGGTCTCCGGGGCTGGTTTACAACAGGGCGGGCGGCGGAGGGTTTTCGCGATTTCTCCTCCCTGCCGGCGGCGAAGGAGAATCGCTAGTCAGCCGCCGGACGCTCGCCCCACACCCTCACCGCTCAGCGCCGTTTCGATCCCCATCCCCATACAGGACCTCGTTGCGACCCCTGCCGCCCGGCGAAGAGCCTCCTCAAATCCAAGCCCGCTCGCGGAATAGAAACAGAACGCTCCGTGAAGCACATCGCCCGCGCCCAGCGTATCCACCACATTCGCTTGTTGAATATCGATTTCGAATTGCCTTCCGCGATCGAGGCCGATAATGGGCCGCTGTCCCTGCGTTACTGCCACGTGCGGCACTCCGCGCTCCGCAAACCACTCCACCGTCGCTGCGGGATCGGCCGTCTTCCCGGGCGCCGCAAATCGCTCGCTGCAAATTGCGTACTTCAGCAACGGCGCCAGCTCATCCGTTCGCGGCTTCCAGCTTCCTCCATCCAGGCAGATACCGGCGCCCGCATCGCGGCAGGCCGCCAGCAGCGGAATCACCTCGGCGAGGTAAAAGCCATCGCTCAGCGCCACCGCCGGCGCGTCGCCAAACGACGGAATCCAATCCGGCCCCGGCGTATTCAGGGGAACGTTCTGCAGCGGCGGGTTCACGATCGTCCGGGTCGCTCCCTCCGCGCTCACCATCACCGTGCTCAGCGGCGTCTCGTACTGCATGCCTTTCGCCAGATCAATGAGCTCGACTTTGCGCCGATCCAGTTCCGCGCGGACAAACGCCGCCCACGGTCCGCCTCCCACCGCGCTCACGAGCGATGCGCGGCCGCCCAGCATCGCATGGGTGATGGCCGCCTTGCATGCCGGACCGCCCGGCGCCACGCGAAAAGCGCGCGCAAAGACCTTGCTGTCCTCCTCGGGAAACCGGTCGAGCCGGTAGACCGCATCGACCGTAGTCCGCCCGGCGAACAACACGTGCGCCGTGGAAGAACGACCCTTCGATTGCTGTTCGATACGATGGTCGGCGGCGTCGGTCACCTCACCGAGTCTCCGTCAACGCCTCGGTCCGTTTGCTCATCCGCGCAGTCCGCTCCAGCTTGTCCCAATTGAACGGCTTCCCGTCGATCGCGCGCTTAAGAGTCTTGAACAGCACAACCGAGAAGAGCTGCCGGTAGCAGAACCGCTGCAGCCAGATGTGGAACAGCAGCCATCCGTCGCCCTTGTTCGCCGGATGCCGCCTCTCCAGGCTGAATGCCACCACCGACGTCACGAAGTCGATCATGAGAAACGCCACAAAGTAAATCAGCAGCGTCTGGAAGTTCGCCGCCGACGCTGCCTCGGGGTGGTAGTGCCGGTCGATGAAGTAGTGGATGATGCCGTACGCGAACATGATGTCGATGAACGGCGATACCAGCGGCAACAGCATCTGGAAGATGAGGATATTGGGCAGCGCGAACAGCCCCATTGCCTTGTTGCGGACGAACGCGGCGCGATGCTTCCATACCGCCTGCAGCGTCCCGAACGACCAGCGGAAGCGCTGGCGCATCAGGCCGTCTGCGTTGATCGGCGCCTCGGTGAAGGCCAGCGAACGGTCCTCGTAATCCACCCTCAGCCCCTGCTCGAGAATGCTCATGGTCAGGTCCGCGTCCTCGGCAACCGTGTTCAGCGCGTAGCAGCCCGCCTTCTTCACCGCCGCGGTACGCCATGCGCCGATCGCCCCCGGCACAACCGTCACCACATGCAGCAGGTCGAGCGCGCGCCGTTCGAAATTCTGACTGGTGATGTACTCGAGCGCCTGCCATCGCGTCCACAGGTTCACGCGGTTGCCCACCTTGGCGTTGCCGGCCACCGCGCCGATTCTCGTGTCCTCGAAATGAGGAATCAGCTTCGAGATCGCATCCGCGGCAATCACGGTGTCCGCGTCGATCCCGACGTAGATCTCCTCGTCGACGTGGTCGAGCGCGTAATTCAGCGCCTCGGCCTTGCCGCCATTCGCCTTCTCGAGCACCATCACCCGCCCGGCCTTGATTTCCGCCGCGTAGGCCTCGCGCGCCACATCTGCCGTGCGGTCCTTTGATCCGTCGTCGATCACGATCACGCGCAGGTTCTCGTAGTCCGAGTTCAGCACCGACCGGATCGTCCGCACGATCACCTTTTCTTCGTTGTAAGAAGGCACCAGCACTGCCACCCGCGGGTTGAACCCCGGCGAAGCTTCGCGATGCGGCCTTCGAAGCCGGTCGATGATTGCCAAAATGCCGACCAGGATGAGGCGCGCGCTCATCAGCGCATCGCCAACGAAGAAGACCATCACCACAAAGTTGAAGATCACCGAGAGTGCCGAGAACGCCACCGCGTCCGGCCAGGTCCGCACGCGCTCCCAGAACTTCAGCTTCGGCATCACGTCTGCCGTGGTCTTCCCCATCAGTTCCGAAACCTGAACGACCTTGTACCCGTGCGCGCGCAGCGTGTCGATCAGCACCGGCAGCGCCGCCACCGTCACCGAGCGGTCGCCGCCGCCGTCGTGCATCAGGATGACCGAGCCCCGGAACTGTGGCTTGGTCTTCATCCGGTTGAGCTGGTCAAGCACCGACTCTGCAATCTCGTGCGGCGACTTCTTTACCCGCTCGTCCCAGTCGTCCGTATCGATCTTGTTGCCCACCACCGTCAGCCCGAACTGCTGGATGCGCACCACCGGCGCCGCCTGATCGTCCGTGTCCGGCTCTTCGTCAATGTCGTACGGCGGCCGGAAGTAAAGTGGCTGCAGCCCGAGCTTCGACGCAAACAACCGGTCCGTAAGCGTCACCTCGAAATCCAGCTGGCGGTTCGAAATTTCGCTGATGTCCGGGTGCGTGTATGTGTGGTTGCCGATTTCGTTCCCTTCACGCACAACTCGCTGCATCAGCCCGATGTTCTGCTGCGCCTCCTCGCCGATCATCATGAAGGTCGCGTGCGCACCCTTGCGCTTCAAAATATCCAGGATGCGCGGCGTCCACTTCGGATCGGGACCATCGTCGAAGCTGATCGCCACTTCGTTCGGGTGATACCCATACTGCTGGATGGTGTACGTATTCGGGTACACGTCCAGGTGCTCATCGATGATCAGCTTCTTGCGCGGGTCCAGCTCGTCGGTATCAACCTCTACGGTCCGCTTGCCGACCTTCGGCAATCCGGTTACGCGGATGATGTCCCCGTCGCCCTCCGTGTCCACATCGTGCCCCGGCTGAACCATCCCGAGAGCCTGCAACGACACCGGATTACTGGGCCGGTCCCAGATGTTCCACAGCGAGTTATCCTCTTCGCCCAGCCGCCACAGCGCAAAGGTCCGGAACCCGAGCTCGCGCGCCGCCCGCATCTCGTTCAGCACCGTCACTGCGTCCAGGAACCACACCACGTGCCGCTCGTGGCTGTCCTCGTCGATGTATTCGAAGTGCGGATTCAGCGTGTCGTAGTCGAGGTTCAGGTCGGCGTCCGCGTCCGACGCCCGCTCCCACACGGCGGGAACCGCGAGGTCCGTGGTATCCACTACCTGCGGCTTGGCCGGCTTGTGCCCGCGCCGCGGCGCCGGTGGGATCGACATCGTCCAGTCGTATCCGTAATTGCCCACCGCGCAGATCAGCTTGTTCAGCGGCGCCACCTTCTTCGCCCGCTGCAGGTTCCCGATAAACCACTGCTGCGCCGCAATCGGTCCCGGATCGCTGTCCACTTCGTGCTGGTCGTAGTTCATCAGCACGATGCCGTCGCAATTGGCGGCCAGTTGTTTCAGGTACTTGTCTTCCATCCCCACGCCGGCATTCACATAGAGCCGCAGATTCCGTGCGTGCAGCCGCGCATAGAGCTCTTGGATGAACGTCATGTAATCGGGAAACGAGGCGTCGTGAAGGTTCTCAAAGTCGAGCGACAGACCGCGGTACGCCGGCAGCGCCGTGAAGAAGCGCATGACCTGGTCCTGCAGAGCCGCGCGCTTGCCCGCGTCCGCAAGCAGGTCGCCAATCGCCGGGTCCCAGGCCTGCGTGTGGGGGTTGTAATTGTTGACGTGCGGAAAGATCTCCGTGCCTTCCCTCGTGTCCTGGATGACGTGCTTGATCTTGTTCAGGTCGTCGGGATCGTGAACCACTCCGCCTTCGATCACCTGGTACTCGTGCAGCGTGTTCTCGCTGCTCATCGCCAGCAGTACCGGGTTCGGCGCATCCACGTGCAGCCACTCCGGAAACAGCATGTCGATCTGGTGAACGTGCTCCTTGAACGACGAGTAGCTCGTTGCGTCGTAGGGCACGTAGTAGGCCGCACGCAGGCCTTCATCCGTATTCAGCGGGATCTCCGACGGGGGCCGCGTAGTCTTGCGCCGGGTAGGCGCCGCAGGCCGTGAATTCTTCAGCAGAGGAGTGCGATCGTGCCCGTTGTGATAGTTGCGGTAATCGAGCGCCCTGTAATTGTGCCGCGGAACAGGCAGAAGCAACTCGGGCAGCGGCAGCCCTCGCAGGCTGTTGAAGATCACCCCCGCCACCACCAGCGTTGTGACGACCGCGATCGCATCGAGAACGCGGCGAAGCCGCTTCCATCGCTTGCGCTGCGGATCGTAGAAAATCTGTTTATCCGGCATGGTTTCCACGTGCGCGAAAACCGTGGAAACGGTCTACGCTATACAGTACGAATCGTATGGAACCCGCCCTCATGAGTCAATTAGAACACCGGGTTACCGGCAGGCTCACCCCGCGCTTTATCGTCTTCGCGGCGCTCGCGGTAATAGCGGGAGCCGTCCTGCGGTTCTGGATGCTGCACAAGTTCTTCGAGGTCAGCGGCGACTCCCAGCTCTATGGCGACATGGCCAAAAGCCTGCTCCTGAATGGCGTGTACGCCGTCCACGACAACAGCGCCGTTCTCCACGCCACCCTCATTCGTCTCCCCGGCTATCCGCTCTTCCTCGCCGCCTGCTTCCGCCTCTTCGGCATGGAAAACTACTTCGCCCCCGCCGTTCTGCAAATCCTGATCGAACTCGCCGGCTGCATTCTTCTCGCTCGGTTCGCTGCGCGCATCTGCCCGCATCCATATAGGAGATCGGCAGCCCAGGCCACTCTCTGGCTCGCCTGCCTCTGCCCATTCACAGCCATTTACGCCGCCGAGCCGCTCACGGAATCGCTCACCGTCTTCTGCATCGCGCTCGCGCTCTGGTCCGTCGCCCGGTTCCAGTACCGGGGCGACTGGGTCTCTGCGCTGGCATTCACATTTGCGGTGACATACGCGGCCTTGCTTCGCCCCGACGGTGCGCTTCTGGGAGTGGCTTTAGTTTTGCCGATGATCTTTTGGCCGGCTATGCATGACCGAGCGAGACGCCTGATCCTCTTCAATGTCGCCCCGCGGCGAATACTTCTCGTCTGCCTCCTCCTCGCCCTCGCCCCCTTTGCCGCGTGGACCGTGCGCAACGCCCGCGCCTTTCACGTCTTCCAGCCGCTCGCGCCCCGCTACGCCACCGATCCCGGCGAAGAAACCTGGCCTGGCTGGCAACGCTGGACCAAAACATGGTGCCTCGATTTCGTCTCCACATTCCAGGTCTACTGGAACATGCCCGGCGCACCGCTCGATATCAACCAGCTTCCGAGCCGCGCCTTCGATTCCATAGCCCAGCGCAACGAAACCGCCGCCATTTTCTCGATGTACGAAGCGAACGGCGAAGAGCTGTCTCCCGAGATCGACGCACGATTCGCGCAACTCGCCAATGAGCGCATCGCCGCCCATCCGCTGCGTTATTACATCGTTCTTCCCGTCGGCCGCGTCCTCGACATGACCTTCCGCCCGCGCGTAGAAAACCTGCCCATCGATCTCGACTGGTGGGTCTACAAACACCACCACGTCGAAACGCGCTTCAGCTGGTTCTACGCCGGCCTCAATGCTTTCTACGTTTTGCTTGGAGTTGTCGGACTCTTTCTGCGCCCGCGCCTCTGGCCCTGGATGCTCGCCTACATCCTTCTGCGCGCCGCGCTTCTCGCGACCATCGAGGCCCCCGAAGCGCGCTACACCGTCGAGTTCTTCCCCATCTTCTTCGCAACCGGCGGCATCGCACTCGCCCGGCTGATCCGATCAGGTTCACACAGGACCACGCTCAGTGTTGAAGCTGAAAGCTGATGGCTGCCTTTACTTCCGGACGTAATTTGTATTCTTATCCGTCTTGTAAGTAAAAGCATCACCCGGCAGCGACTGGTTCACCTTGAAGTTCGAATACGTGCAGGTGCGCGTGTCGCCCTGCCCCTGGTCGAATACCTGCTTCAGGCTCACGCCGCGGCTCGTATCGATCCACACCGTCACCTTGGGCAGATTCTTGCGGACCTCGGGATCCTTCGCCACAAGACTCAGCTTGGCGGTCTTCACGCCGTTGATCGTCTCATCGCCGTCGTATTTGATGTCCCACTTCTGTTCGAGTTCCGTACCGCTCGCGCCGAACCCCAGCATCAGGTAACTTTCCCACTTGCCCGCCTTTGCAAAAGTCGTCACCTGGTCCAGGTTCCCGCCCTCCCACAGCGCGAACTGGCCATTCGAGTACACATAAATCTTTGGCGCCTCCTGCCCGTTGATCGTATTGATGTGCGCGGCCATCTTGAACGACTTCCCGGTGCGCTGGTAGTACACCGTCCCCTTCTGCACATCGGTGTTTTCAATCGGAACCGTCGTCGTCACATCGATCTCAAAATCGGCGCTGGTCGAGCGGAAATTCTGCGACGCCGTATTCAGCTGTTTCAGCACCGAATTCAAATCGTCGGCCGCAAAGGCCCGCGGCCCAGTCAGCAGAATCGCTGCTATCAGAGCAACAAGAATCTTCCTTGCCATACTCTTCCCTTCAATCTCTATTTGGACGCTGAAACCCACTAGAAAGAAACTCGCCCGCCTCAATAGCACGCTTGTGGGTGTTTTGCTGATCCCTGGTCCCTGATCCCTGCCTTACCGGTGCGCCCACACCTTCCACGACACCGGATTGCCGTTGGTGTCGCGCGTCAACTCCCATCGCTCCACAAAAACGGAGTCTCCCGCCACCGGCTCAACGGCCTTGCGCAGCGCCCGCTTCACCTCCGCGGCCGGCGCGGCTGCCGCCACTGGGATATCCGAAGCCTGTACCGTGATAATCAGTCCGCGGCCGCCGTCGCTCATCACGCTGATCGGGTGCGTCGGAAAATTCAGCACTGCCGGCTTGTCGCCGTAATCCCACAGGTGCGGCGTAATAAAGATGAACGCGAGAATCAGCGTCACCATCACGTCGTAGTGAAAGCTGCCGCGCGAATACGTCCAGTAAAAATAACTCTTCAGAATCCGGCTCATCTGCGCACAATCCGTTCCAGCCCGCCCATGTAAGGCCGCAGAGCCTCGGGAACCGCAACCGATCCATCCGCCTGCTGATAATTCTCGAGGATCGCCAGCCACGTCCGCCCCACCGCCAGCCCGCTGCCGTTCAGCGTATGCACAAACTCGCTCTTCGCCTTGCCGCCCTCCGGCTTGTAGCGGATATTCGCGCGCCGCGCCTGGAAACCCTCGAAGTTCGAGCACGAGGAGATCTCGCGATACAACTGCTGCCCCGGAAGCCACACTTCCAGATCGTACGTCTTGGCAGATGAAAAACTCGTGTCGCCCGTGCAAAGAAGCATGCGCCGGTACGGCAGGCTCAGCGCCTCCAGAATCTCCTCCGCATCCCGCGTCAAGCGCTCGTGTTCGGCATCCGACTCCTCCGGCCTTGTGAACTTCACCAGTTCCACCTTCTGGAACTGGTGCTGCCGGATGATCCCGCGCGTATCCTTGCCCGCCGCGCCGGCCTCCGCGCGAAAACACGGCGTGTACGCAGTAAACGAAATCGGCAGCCGCGCCTCTTCGAGCACCTCGTCGCGGTACAGGTTCGTCACCGGAACCTCCGCCGTCGGAATCAGCCAGTGGTCCGCGTCGCGGTATTCGCCCCGCCCCGCCGCCTCCGCGTCCGCATCCGAGCAGCGAAACAGGTCGTCGGCAAACTTCGGCAGGCTCCCCGTCCCGAAGAGGCTCCTCGAGTTCACCATGAACGGCGGCAGCACCTCGGTGTACCCATGCTTCTGCGTGTGCAGGTCGAGCATGAATCCGATCAGCGCCCGCTCCAGCCGCGCCCCCGCGCCCATGTACACCGCAAACCGCGCCCCGCTCAACTTGGCGGCGCGTTCCAGGTCCAGAATCCCGAGCGACTCGCCCAGCTCCCAGTGCGGCTTCGCCTCAAAATCAAATTGCTTCTTTTCGCCCCACGTCTTGACGACGACATTGTCCGTCTCTGAAGTCCCGGCCGGCACCTCATCGCGCGTGAGATTGGGAATGCTCGCGAGCGCCAGCCGCATCTGCTCGTCCAGCGCCGACGCCGTCTTATCCAGCTCGTCCAGCCTGTCCTTCAGCGACCGGGTTTCGTCCATCAGGGCCGTCGCATCCTGTCCCTGGCGCTTCAACTGACCCACCTGCTGGCTCAGTTCATTGCGCCGCGCCTTCAGCCCCTCGGACTGCGTAATCGCCTCGCGCCGGCGCTGGTCCAGCGACTGGAAATCCCCCAGCAGCACCGCCGGATCCGCCCCCCGCGCGCGCAGCTTTTCTTCCACAAGTCCGAGGTTTCCCCGGACAAAATTCAGATCGAGCATGACTGTTCAGGATATCAGGGGGAAACCGCCGCCTCTTCCCCGACCCGCGCGGTGGTCAGCCGGCAGCGAACATGCAAAAATAAGTACGCGAGCCGGAATCCGCATGCAGCCCTTCGTCGAAATCCCGGTGCTTCCCCCGCGCAGTATCGTCCTCCATCCTCCGCTGAGCGATGAGGAGTTCGAGAAGCTGTGCGAACGCACGGAGTTCGCGGTCCTCGAACGGACACGGGAAGGAAGAATCGACGTGAATGCACCGGCAGGCGGTTCCACAAGTGACGGAAACAGTGAGATCAACAGACAATTGAGGGCTTGGTGGATTATGCACCGCCGGGGCCGCGTCTACGACTCGAGCGCCGGCTTCTTTCTCCCCGACGGCTCGATGCTGAGTCCCGACGCCGCGTATGTCACCGCTGAGCAGATTCAGGGCCTAACCCGCGCACAGAAAGCACGCTTCCTCCGCCTCGCGCCGGCCTTCATCATCGAGCTCCGGTCCGAGACCGACCGGCTCTCACCGCTCTCGGAAAAGATGCAATCCTGGGTGACCAACGGAGTCCAGGTAGGTTGGCTGATCGATCCCGAAACACGGCAGGTGCACGTTTACGAACGGGTCGCCGAACCGCGCATCGAATCCGGCCTCACGGTCGCCGGCACCGGCCCCATCGAAGCCTTCGTCCTCGATCTCGAAGAAGTCTGGCGATGCTATGAATAGCTCGCCTGGTATGCCGACCCTGGCGCCCTAAAGGTCGTTCGAGTAGAACACCGAGCGAAACCACGATGCCTTGCGATAAGCAATTTTCCGATCCGGAAGCGATACGGTTAGCAGGTTGCCTCGTTCAGACAACGACCACACCTCCGTCACCGATTCGCCACCAGGCATACCGGCCAGCTTGATCTGAACCGTGTCACGCGTGCGTTGTGCTGAGTACGCAGCCGCCCCCTTCAACACTTCGAGGCAATCCGGGCCTTCGCCGGTCACCTCATGCGACTAGTCATCAAGCAGCAACGTAAAGGTCTCGTGCTCCGGGGCGCACGTCAATGGGACTCCAACGGTAATTTTGAGACGGCTTTTGTGGGGCGTGGTGTGGAGCAGCATTTCCGAGGGCATACTCTTATCGGCAGCAGCCCGGAACCAAACGCCATTCCAGCTCGATTCCAGAAGAGCCGGGCCGCCCAAGAAAAGAAATACATAGAAGAATGCAACAGGAAGGACCAGGAGATCGCGGCGATAATCAATCAGGTACTGACGGGCACGCGCCAAGAGAGGTTCGCGCTTTTCGTCAAGCTGCTGGAACATCCTACCGCGCAATCTCCACCGGCGTAGGCCGCTGCGTGTCGCCGTTCCTGCCCGTGTCGTCCATCTTGCCGAAGATCATCTTCCCGCTGGCCGTCTGCAGCACGCTCGTCACCGAGATGTCCACCGTCCGCCCGATCATCTTCCGCGCGTGATCCACAACAACCATGGTCCCGTCGTCCAGGTATCCGACGCCCTGGTTGTACTCCTTGCCTTCCTTCAGGATCAGCACCGACATGCGCTCGCCCGGCAGCACCACCGGCTTCAGCGCGTTCGCCAGGTCGTTGATGTTCAGAACCTCGACGTGGTGAAGGTGCGCAACCTTGTTCAGGTTGAAGTCGTTCGTCACCACCTTGGCTTCCCACTTCTTCGCCAGCTCCAGCAGCTTCAGATCCACCTCGCGAATCGTCGGGAAGTCATCCGAAACGATCTGCACCTGCAGATTCGCGTTCGCCTGCATCCGCTGCAGCATGTCGAGGCCGCGCCGGCCGCGCTGCCGCTTCGAACCGTCTGTCGAGTCGGCCACCACCTGCAGCTCGCGCAGCACAAACTCCGGAACCACCATGATGCCGTCGATGAATCCCGCCTCGGCAATATCCGCGATCCGCCCGTCGATGATCACCGACGTGTCCAGCACCTTCGCTGAGCGCCGGGCGGGCTTGTCGGTCGAAAAGATCGTCCCCAGAGCCGCGGGGTTCAGCAGGTCGCCCTTGTTGGCGCCGACCAGCAGGCCCACGTAGGTCATCAGAAGCAGCACAAAGATCTGCAGCACTGCCGAGCTCGGTCCGGGCAATGGCGCCGATCGCAGCACCAGGCAGAAGAGGGCCGCTCCGAAGATGCCCAGCACCGATCCGGCCACCGCCCCGATCAGCCTGCGCAGGCTGAGAGCCCGCACCCGCAACTCAAAAACGATGACGGCCCCGGCTGCCAGCGCCCCGCATGCGGCTGCCGGGATTGCGGGTAATCCAAAGGGTCGGAGGAAGTAACAAACAACGCTGAGCAGGGCAACAAACAGCACACGCAACAGAATGAGATCCATATAAACCCACTCCCGTTGGCGCCAGGCGAACTACGCCACTCCGGGCACAGTTGGCGAGTATGCCGAGTGCCCCATTCAGTCGTCAAGCGGAAAAGATACCCGCTGCGTTCCACGCGGGTACGAGAGTGTATCCCCGTAAAGATTGTGTGAGAAAAAGCTGCGGTGTGGACCGAGTCGTCCTCGCCGCCGTGAGTAGTTTGATTTTTCCTGCCGCGAAACTGCGGCCTGGTATTCGCTCTATATCCCTGTCGGCGCGGGCTTTTTCGGGGTCAGCTTCTCGGCTACGCTCTTGGCCTGCGTGAACAGCAGCAGGTAGTCCGGGCCGCCCGCCTTCGAATCGGTCCCGCTCATGTTGAACCCGCCGAACGGGTGCGCGCCCACCATCGCCCCGGTGCACTTGCGGTTGAAATACAGATTCCCAACATGGAACTCCCGCCGGGCAATCGCCAGCCGCTCACGGTCGTCTGTGTAGAGCGCGCCCGTCAGCCCATATTCGGTGTTGTTGGCCACCTTCAGCCCTTCTTCGAAGCTGTCCACCTTGATCAACGCAAGCACCGGCCCGAAGATCTCCTCTTGCGCAATCACAGCGTCGGGAGCCACATCGCCGATCACCGTCGGCTCAACGAAGTACCCGCCGTCCGCGGTTTCCACCGCCTTGCCTCCCGCAATCAGCCTGCCCTGGCGTTTGCCGGTCTCAATATATTGGAGAATCGAATCCATCGAGCCCTTGTTGATCACCGGCCCCATCGACGGGTTCTCCGCCGGGTCTCCCACCGTCAGCGCCTCAACCCGCTGGCGCACCCGCTCCACGAGCGCCTCATATACGGGAGCCTCTACAATCGCGCGCGAACACGCCGAGCACTTCTGCCCTGAGAACCCGAACGCCGCCGCGACAACTCCATCGGCCGCCGCGTCCAGGTCCGCATCCGCGCACACCACGATCGAGTCCTTCCCGCCCATCTCCAGAATCGTCCGCTTGATCCAGACCTGCCCCGCTTGGTGCTTCGCTGCCCGCTCGTGGATATCCAACCCAACTGCCTTCGACCCAGTGAACGCTATGAACCGCGTCTTCGGGTGCGCCACGATCGCGTCGCCGAACGTTCCGCCCGCGCCCGGGCAGAAGTTCACCACGCCGCCCGGCATCCCGGCTTCCTCCAGCACCTCGACAAACTTCGCCGCAATCGTCGGCGAATCCGAGGACGGCTTCAGAACCACCGTGTTTCCCGTGACAATCGCTGCCGCCGTCATCCCAGCCATGATCGCGAACGGAAAATTCCACGGCGGAATCACTGCGCCCACGCCCAAGGGCACGTACAGCAATTCATTCCGCTCTCCCGGATACTGGATCGGCGTCGTCGCGCCCGCAAGCCGCAGCGCTTCTCTCGCGTAGAACTCCAGAAAGTCGATCGTCTCGCCCACATCCGCGTCGGCCTCTGCCCAGTTCTTGCCCACTTCGTACACGAGCCACGAGCAAAACTCCAAATGGCGCTCCCGGATGATCTCCGCCGCGCCAAGCAGAAGAGACGTCCGCTCCTCAACCGTCGTCCGCGACCAGGTCTCGAACGCCTCCAGAGCCGCCTTCATCGCCCGCTCTGCGTGCTCCGCTCCCGCCTTCTGGTGCACTCCCACTACCTGCGCCGGACGCGCCGGATTCAGCGACCGGATCTTGCCCTCCGTGCGCAGGCGCTCCCCGCCGATAATCAGCTCGTACTCGCGCCCCAGCTGCCCGGCGACACGGTTCAGCGCATCCCGCATCGCTCGATGCGTGTCTGGAGTCTTGAAGTCAGTGAACGGCTCGTTCCGGAACTCGCCCTTGGGCGAGCGCGATTGAATGCTGGTCGGTAGCGTTACGGTAGCCATAGCGATTTCGATTTTAGTCCCTCGTCCATAGGATGGTCTGGTCTCCCCAACGCCTCGGTTTTTCGTCTATTTTCTGAATATCCGCAACTATCCCCACCACCCCGGGTTCATGCTCACAACCCTGCTCCGCCTGAATCCGGTCACGCTCGGGCCCCGGGAAGACGGCAGCGTCGGCTGATCGCACTCGACCGCACGGCTTCCCGCATTTATCGCGCCGCCGGTCACCTGTGAGGCGGAATGCGTCCTAACTTATCTATTACCTATGCCCTGGCAGCAGCACTCCTCTTCACCGCCGGCCGGCCGTCCAACTCCCAGACTCCGGATGCCGTGCAGTCCATTCCGCAGGTCGCTCCGCTGACCAACTTCAACCCTTCACCCTCCCCCAAAGCATCTGAACAAGCTCCCCAGGGATACCTCGACCCCAACTTCGCTCCCAATCGCGACTCTGACGTAGCCGACAAGCCCCACGCCGGAATCCCGCTCCAGAGCGGAGACAGCACCGTCAAGCCCGAGCCGCAACCGCAGCAGTCCTACGCGACTCCCCAGTGGTACAAGAACAGTCCGCAGGCCTACGACCACACGCAGCATCATGCTCCGCGCGTTTTTCACGTAAGGCCTCAGGTCTCGCACAAGTCCGACCCTCCCCCAGCTTCAGTCATTTCATCCCGTCCCGATACCCATCAGGAGATAGCCGAAGCTCCGCAATCCGAATCTCAGCCCGAACCCCAGCAGTACGAACCCGAGCAGACGCAGCCTTCCTACGGCGGGCCCGCTCCCCAATACGCGCCGACACCGCAGTACCAGTACACTCCCCAGCCGGCTCCGCGTTATTACACCCCGCAGCCTGCCCCTCAATACGAGCCGCAGCAGCCCCAGCAGTCCTACGGGAACCAGGACGACGACCAGCCCCGGTACGATCAGCCCCCCTACAATCAGCCCAATTACGCTCAGCCGAATTACGACCAGCCCCAGCCCGGCTACACCCAGCAGCCCCTATCCGCCGATCAGCTTGAGCAGTTAGCGGCCCCCATCGCCCTTTACCCCGATTCACTTCTCGCTCAGATCCTCACCGCCGCCACCTATCCGGCCCAGGTCTCCGCAGCCGACCAGTGGCTGCACAGCATGGGTAATGCCGACCCCGGCCAGATCGCCGCCGGCGCCAACGCGCAGACCTCTTGGGACCCGAGCGTCAAAGCGCTCACGGCCTTTCCCCAGGCCCTCGACATGCTTGCCGGCAACCTCCAGTGGACCACCTCGCTCGGAAACGCCTACTACAACCAGCCGCAGGATGTGCTCCAAACCGTTCAGGTCCTGCGCCAGCGCGCCGAACAGGCCGGCAACCTTGAAACCACCCCGCAGCAGCAGGTGATTCAGGAACCCGGCTACATCGCCGTCCAGCCCCAGGATCCCCAAACCGTCTACGTCCCCACCTACAATCCGTGGGCCGTCTACGGACAGCCGATCGCCCCCTGCCCCGGCTTCGCGCTCTTTGACACCTTCGGCTCGGTCGTCGAATCCGGTGTTCAGTTCGGCATCGGCTTCGGCATCGCGCCCTTCCTGCAGATGCCCTTCGGCCTTATGGCCTGGGGACTCGACTGGCTCGGCGGCGCAATCCTCTTCCACGACGGCGCCTACTGGACCCACAGCCACGAAGTCCGCGACTGGGGCTTCGCTCACGGCGGCCGCCGCTGGGATGGCGGTGGGCGAGGATGGCAGAATGGCGGGAACCAGATGGCCCGCTTCGGCAACTACAACCACGAACCGCTCTCCGTGCACGGCGGCGGCGCCAATGGCGGCTTCGGCCACGTCAGCGGCGGCCCCTCACGACCCTTCGCCGGCGGGAATGAGCGCGCGTTCGGCGGCCGGCCCCCCGAAAACCGAGTCGGAAATGGCTTCGGCCGCGCCTTCCCCGGAGGCAATCCCACGCAGCCGCAGCGTCCCGGCGAGCAGGCCTTCGGCCGCACGCCCTACACTGGCGGGCGTCCCGAGCCCGTCGGCCCGCGCGGATTCAACGGAAACAGCTACGGTGGGCGCCCCGGCTACGGGTACGGCGGACCAATGCAGCCCTACGGCGGACACCCCGGCATGGCCTATGCCCGTCCAGCCGAACCCTTCGGCGGCCGTCCCAGCCCGTACACCGGCGGACAGGGATTCCGTCCCGCAACTCCGGGCGGCGTCTATGGCCGCGAACCCTACAGCGGCCAGCCCTCCCGCAGCTTCGGCTCCAACGGCTTCGCCAACCAGCCGCGGTTCAGCGCGCCTCGGTCCCCCGAGCCCCGTTTCAGCCAGCCTTCTTCCGGCGGTGGTCACTGGTTCGGCGGCGGGCACAGCGCGCCCAGCTACGGCGGCAGCCACGCCTTCAATGGCGGAGGCTTTTCGTCGCATTCCTTCGGTGGAGGTGGAGGCTTCTCCTCGCACTCCTTCGGTGGCGGCGGACACTCCTTCGGCGGTGGTGGCCACAGCTTCGGCGGAGGTCACTCCGGCGGAGGCGGCTACAGCAGCGGAGGCCACTCAGGAGGCGGACACCACCGCTAGCTCGCATTTCTAGCCGGCCGAAAGAGTAAAACAGGCTGCGGGCTTCCAGCTACTTGCTACCGGCTTTCAACCTCAAGGCGATAGCTGAGGGCTGCCTCTATTCCGTCCTCAGCGTCACAATCGGGTCCACATTCGTTGCCCGCCGCGCCGCGCCCAGGCAGCTCACCAGCGCCGCCACCAGGAACACCAGCCCGATCTCCGCGAATGTCGGCGGATCGTTCGGCTTCAGCCCGAAGATCATCTGCGCCATCCCTCGCGTAGCCAACAGTGCGCCGGCCACGCCCAGGGCCATCCCCGCGAATACAGGCCGCATTCCCTGGTGCAGCACGTCACGGAGGATTCTCGCCTTCGTCGCGCCCAACGCCATCCGGATCCCGATCTCCTTCGAGCGCCGCGCCACGCTCAGCGCAAGCGTCCCGCTGATGCCCACGATCGTGATGAAGAGCGCCACCGCCGCAAACAGCCCCAGCAGCGTCGCCGTCACCCGCGGCGTGCCCAGTTGCTCGCTCCGCATCTGGTCAAGTGTCCGCACCTGCGTCACCGGCTGCTCAGGATCGATCTGGTGAACGATCGCCTCGATCTGGCTGCTCATCGACAGCGGATTGCCCCGGGTCCTCACCATCAGCGTCCCATTCGTGATCATGCTCTGCTCCAGCGGAACGTAGACCAGCTCATCGGGTGCGCGATCCAGCCCGTATTCGTGCACGTTGCCCACCACCCCCACAACCGTGAACCACTGGTCGCCGTTGACCGCCCTGAGACGGTGCCCGATGGGGCTCTGCCTCGGCCAGAAGTGCCGGGCAACCGACTCGTTCACCACCGCCACGGCCTGCGATTTCAACGTGTCGGAATCCGTGAACGTCCGTCCCGCCATCACCGGAATGCCAAGCAGCCGGAAGTAGTCCGGACTGCTGATCTCGTAATTCACCACCATTCCCGGCGTGCTCACGCTCGCCACCTGCCCATCCACCAGGACGTGCCCGCTCATCGGCCCTGAAGGATCCAGCGGCGCCTTCCAGCTGATCGACGCTTCCTGTACTCCCGGCATGGCCTGCGTCCGGCTGAGCAGTTGATGATAGAAGTTCCTCAGCGCATCTTCGCCTTTGTACTTCGTCCAGTTCAGGTTCAACTGCATCGAGAGCACATGCGAAAGCTTGAAGCCCGGATCGACCGACAGCAGGTTGGACAGGCTTCTCAGCATCAGTCCCGCGGCAACCAGCAGCACAAACGAGAACGCCACCTGCGCCGCCACCAGCACACTGCGCACCCGAGTCCCGCCCTCGCTCCCCGCCGCGCGCTCGCCTGCCTCGTTTAGCGCCGTCAGCCGCGTGCGGCTGGCAAGCAGTCCCGGCAGCGCCGCGAACAGAACGCCGGCCACGACCGAGCTGCCAATTCCGAACAGCACCACCCATCCGTCGAGCCGTATCCCCTGCGCAAGCGGCGTCATCCGCGCCGCATACGCCACCAGCAGCTTCGTCGAGACTCCCGCGATCGCAAGCCCCGCGCACGCCCCCGCCAGCGCCACCATTACTGCTTCCGTGGTTAGCTGCCGCACAATCCTCCACGCGCTCGCGCCCGTCGCCAGGCGGATCGCCACCTCCCGCGATCGCCGGACCTGCCGCGACAGCGCCAGGTTCGCGAGATTTGCGCACGCCAGCAGCAGCACCAGCCCCGAAGCCGCCAGCAGGGCCAGGAACGTCGGCCGCGCCGCGTGCGTCAGCTCTGCCTTCACCGGTGTCACCGTCGCCGCGTATCCCGTCCAGCCCGCGTAGCTCTTCGGATACGCAGCCGCCATCCGTCCCCGGATCGCGTTCAGCTCCGTGTGCGCCTGCTCCAGTGTCACGCCGGGCTTCAACCGCGCAAACCCCGCCACCATCCGCATGTCACGGTCCGCGATCATCTTCGGATCCATGCGGAACGGGCACGACGATACCGGCATGTACACCTCGTTCGCATCCGGATAATCGGGCAGCGGAGGCAGCACGCCAACCACCGTGTGCGACCGGTCATTCATGTGGAACACCCGGCCTACGATGTTCCGGTCGCCGCCGAACTCCTTCATCCAGTACGCGTAGGTCAACACCAGCACCGGAGGCGCGTCCTTCGCCTCGTCCGCCGCCACAAACAGCCGCCCCAGCGCCGGCTGCACGCCCAGCATGTCGAAGAAGTTCCCGCTCACCACCCCCGTCACCACGCGCTCCGGATTCTTCGTGCCCAGCAGCGTGAACATCATCGAGTGGTACTCGCTCATCTGCTCGAACGAGCTGGCCTGCCCCCGGTAGTCGAAATACTCCTGCACCGAGAGACCGATACCCTCCGCTCCCGTGCGATTCTCCACCTGGTCCACGTGCACAATGCGGTCCTGGTCCGCGTAGGGCAGCGGCCGCAGCAGCACGCCGTTGATCACAGAGAAGATCGCCGTGTTCGCCCCGATCCCCAGCCCCAGCGTCGCCACCGCCAGCACCGCGTATCCCGGGTTGCGGCGCAGCGCGCGCCCGGCGTGGCGCACATCGCGCAGCACGCTCTCCAGCCACCCCAGGCTGTTCATCTGCCAGATCCGCTCGCGCATCTTCTGGGGGCTGCCGAACTTCACGTAGGCTCTCCGCCGCGCCTCCTCCTCGCTCATGCCGCGGCCCACGTTCTCGCCGATCTCGTGCGCCAGGTGCGCCTCCATCTCTTCCACGCGCTCCTTGTCCCAGTACCGCCTCCGCAGCAATCCGCGCCAGCTCATAGCTCGCCGCCCTCCTTTAATACGTCACCCATCACCAGCCCGATGGCCTTCGCCATCTGCCGCCACCGGCCCACCTCCGACCGCAGCTGTTTCTTCCCCGCCGGCGTCAGCCGGTAAAACCGCGCCTTGCGGTTGGCGTCGCTCACGCCCCAGTACGACGACACCCAACCCCGCTCCTCCAGCCGGTGCAGCGCCGGGTACAACGACCCCTCTTCCACTTCCAGCAGGTCGTCCGATCCGCGCTCGATCGCCTTCGCGATCGTGTGGCCGTGCGCGTCGCCAAGGATCAGCGTCCGCAGCACCATCATGTCCAGCGTCCCCTTCAGCATGTCGTTGTTGCTCTGGTCGCGCTTCGCCATTGCCTGCCTTTCGACTAGAACTTCTATGGGAATAGAGCATGCCACCCCTAGAAATTCTAGTCAAGCTCTTTTTTAATAGATCGGAATGTGGGCCGCCGCGAGGCAATCGCGATGACCAACGAGCGACACCTTAAAAGCTGATTGCTGAAAGCTGAGAGCTGATAGCCTCCGCGGAGACCTACACCAGCGCCCGAAACCGCCGCTCCCCCTCGTCGTACTCCTCAATCCGCCCCGACAGGATGTCGTAGTACCACCCGTGCACCGTCAGCGACCCATGCGCCATCGCCTTCGCCACAGCCGGCTGCGCCTTCAGGTTGGTCATCTGCGCCACCACGTTCCCCCGGATCAGCGAGCACAGTTCTGCGTGTTCCCCGTCCTCGGCCTTCAGCGGCTGCCTGTGCGTGAATGCGCCTTCCACATGGTGCAGCCAGCGCTTCGCCTTGGGCAGGTTGTCCACCGCCTTGCGATCGAGCGCCGCCTTCATCGCGCCGCAGTCCGAATGCCCGCACACGATCACGTGCGGCACCTTCAGCACTTCCACCGCGTACTCGATCGTTGCCGCCACCCCATCCACGTCGCTCATCGAAACCGGAACCACGTTCCCGATGCTGCGGCTGATGAACAGGTCCCCCGGCTCGGTCTGCAGAATCAGGTCCGGAACAATACGCGAGTCAGAGCACGTGATGAACAGCCACTGCGGCGCCTGGCTGTCGGCCAGCAGGTGATAGTGGCTGCGCCGCTCCGGAAAAATCTCCTTCAGAAACCTTTTGTGTCCCTCGATCAATCGCTGCAAGCGCACCTCGCCTCGGCCCGGAAGCCTCTCGTTCCAAGCCTATCGCACGACGCACAACTCGCCTTTTGACTGCGCTATAGTGAGCAGCATGCGCATCGCTCCGCCTGCACGCCTTCGCGTCTTCGCCGCCCTTGCATTCTGCGCCTCTGTCATTGCCGCACTCCCCGCGCAGACCGTCGATACAATCGACCCCGCCCTCAAGGCCCGCATCGACCGCATCGCCGCCGGAGTCATGCAGCAGCGCGGCGTTCCCTCCGCCTCGGTCGCCGTCGTCCAGGGAGGCAAGCTCGTCTACGCCCATGCCTACGGCCTCGCCCACATCGCGCCCGACGAGCCCGCTACGCCGGACATGCGCTACTCCATCGGCTCCATCTCCAAGCAATTCACCGCCGCCGCCATCCTGATCCTCCAGGAGCAGGGAAAACTCAAGCTCGACGACCCCGTCGGCAAGTACGTCCCCGGCCTCACCCGCGGCGACGAGGTCACCATCCGCCAGGTCCTCTCCCACACCTCCGGCTACCAGGACTACTGGCCCGAGGACTACCTCATGACGCCGATGATGAAGCCGGCCACGCCGCAATCCATCCTCGATACCTGGGCCAAAAAGCCGCTCGACTTCGAACCCGGCACCGAGTGGCAATACTCCAACACCAACTTCGTCATCGCCGGACTCATCGTCGAAAAAGTCTCCGGCCAGAAGCTCATGGACTTCCTCGAAGACCACGTCTTCCACCCCCTCGGCATGAAGAGCGTCTGGAACTCCGACGAAACCAAGCTCACCCAGACCGACGCCACGCCCTACATCCGCGCCGCCCTCGGCCCGCTGCGCCCCGCGCCCAAGGAGGGCCGCGGCTGGATGTTCGCCGCCGGCGAGCTCGCCATGACCGCTCACGACCTCGCCCTCTGGGATGAAAGCCTCATCGCCCGCTCCATCCTCAAGCCCGAGAGCTACAAGGAGATGTTCACCGAAGTGAAGCTCAAGACCGGCAAGGGCACCCACTACGGCCTCGGCGTCGAAGTGGGCCAGCTCGACGGCCATCGCAGCATCTCCCACTCGGGCGAAGTCACCGGCTTCGTCTCCGCCAATGAAGTGCTCGTCGATGACGGTGTCGCCGTCGTCTGCCTCACCAACCACATGGCCGGCGGCGCGGGCCAGATCGCGCAGCTCTCCGCCTCCACCGTCGCCGGACAGAAGCGCAGCCCCTCCGAAGAACAGGCCCTCACAATCTACCGCGGCCTCCAGAACGGCGAAATCGACCGCGCCCTCCTCGCCCCCAACCTCAGCGACTACTTCGACGCCCAGACCGTCGCCGATTTCAAAGACAGCCTCGGTTCTCTCGGCGAGCCGCTCACCTTCCGCCAGGTCGCCGAAAACCAGCGCGGCGGCATGACCTTCCGCGCCTTCTCGATCGTCTATCCCACGCGCCGCCTCTCGCTCACCACCTACACTTACCCCGACGGCAAGCTCGAACAGTACCTGGTCGATCCCGTCAACTGATCGCGCACGTCAAACCCACAGCAATGGCAAACGCAGTCATCGACGCCCCCGCCCGTCCGCTCGCCGGCGCCGCCCGCGTCACCGCGGCTCAGCGCGCCGCCTTTGTGCTGGCCCTCTCCACGGCCAGCCGCGCCATCCACGTGCGCGACCTCCTGATGGACCGAATCCCGCGCCTGCCCGTACAACCATCAGGGGTGACCCTCACGCCGCACATCATCGCCAGCGGCCGCAGCCGCCTCGATGCAGTCTTCGCCGCGCCATCCGCAACAACACTCGGCACAGTCCTCATCTGCCACGGCATCGGCGAGATCATCGCGCAGTGGCTTCCGATCCAGCAGCTCCTCGCCGCCCGCGGAGTCGCGTCCCTCGTCTTCGATTACTCCGGCTACGGCCGCAGCACCGGCCGCCCAACTCCCGCGCAGCTTGAGCAGGACGCCCTCGCCGCCTTCACTCACCTGCGCGGCCTGGCGCCCGGTCCCATCTCGCTGCTCGGCTTCTCGCTTGGCACCGGCATCGCCGCGGCGATCCTCCACCAGGTCCCCGTGCATCGCCTGGTCCTCTGCGCCGCATTCACCAGCTTCCGCGCCGCCGCCCGCCGCGTCGGCATCCCGCCATTCCTGGACCCGCTAGTCCCGCCCGTCTGGTCATCTGAATCCGCCCTGCGCGCCTTCAATCAACCGGTCCTCATCGTCCACTCCACCCGCGACCGCCTCTTCCCCGTCGCCATGGCGGAACAACTGGCCAACTGGTGCGGCGAGCGCGCCCGCCTCCACGTCGTCCACGGCCTCCGCCACAACGAGCCGTTCTACAAGGCCCCAGCCTCCTACTGGGACCCGATCGCCGAATTTCTCACCGCCAGCCACCCCCAAATCCCGGCCTGATCGGCACCTCCGCGCCCGTGTCGCATCTCCGATACACTTGAAGAGACCCTATGTTTGAGAACCTTACAGAAAAACTCCAGCGCGCCTTCAAGCACCTCCGCGGCCAGGGCACGCTCACCGAAGAAAACATCCAGGAAGCCCTGCGCGAGATCCGCGTCGCCCTCCTCGAAGCCGACGTCAACCTCAACGTCGTCCGCGAGCTCATCGACCACATCCGCGAAAAGGCCGTCGGAACCGAAGTCATGACCGCGCTCTCGCCCTCCGAGCAGGTCATCAAGATCGTCCGCGATGAGCTCGTCACCCTCCTCGGCAAAGACACCGCGCGTTTCAAGTTCGCCTCGCAGCCGCCCACCGTCATCCTCATGGCGGGCCTGCAGGGATCCGGCAAAACCACCACCGCCGGCAAGCTCGCAGCCTGGCTCAAGAAGGGCGGCCACCGCCCCATCCTCGTCTCCGTCGACGTCTACCGCCCCGCCGCCCGCGAGCAGCTCAAAGTCGTCGCCAAGTCCATCGAAGCCAAAATCTACGAAGGCGACCTCAAGGGCGAGCAGCCCGGCTCAGCCCTCCCCAATTCCGATCTTGTGGTCCGCCTCGCCCAGGAGGCCCGCCGAGAGGCCCGCAACTTCGGCTTCGACACCCTCATCGTCGACACCGCCGGCCGCCTCCACATCGATGAAGAGCTCATGGTCGAAATGGAGCGCCTCAAGAAGCTCCTCAATCCCCAGGAGATCCTCTTCGTGGCCGACGCCATGACCGGCCAGGACGCCGTCAACTCGGCGCAGGATTTTCATAAGCGACTCAGCCTCACCGGCATCGTCCTCACCAAAATGGACGGCGACGCCCGCGGCGGCGCGGCCCTCTCCATCCGCCACGTCACCGGCCAGCCCATCAAGTTCATCGGCACCGGCGAAAAGGCAGACGCCTTCGAGCCTTTCCATCCGGATCGAATTGTTGGCCGCATCCTGGGCATGGGCGACATCCTCTCGCTCGTCGAGAAGGCCGAATCCACGCTCGACCGCAAGAAATCCGAAGAGTTCGCCAAGAAGGCCCTGCTCGGCGACGGCTTCACGCTCGAAGACTTCCGCGATCAGCTAAAGCAGATCAAGAAGCTCGGCTCAATGGAATCGATCCTCAAGCACCTACCCTCGGTCGGCCCCTTCGCCGGCTTACAGCAGGCCGCAGGCCAGGTCGACGAAAAGCAATTCGTCCGCCTCGAAGCCATCATCAACTCCATGACGCCCAAGGAGCGCCGCAACCACGAGATCATTTCGGGCAGCCGCCGCAAGCGCATCGCCGCCGGCAGCGGCACGTCAGTTCAGGACGTAAACCAGCTCCTCCGGCAGTACGCCCAGATGGCCAAAATGTTCAAGTCCATGGGCAAAGGCGGCCTCGCCAAGCAGATGATGCGCGGCGGCATGGGCGCATTAGGCATGAAACAGAAATTCGGCCGGTAATAGAAGTTCGAGCGGAAAGAGAAGTGCGGGCGATAGGGTGATGGGAAATCGTCAGACCCTTTAACGGCTGTCATCCTGAGCGAGTCGCCTGAGCGACGAGTCGAACGATCTGCGGTTGCCATTCAATCGGCAGCCTGCGAAGCGACCGCCGCGTAACCGGCCTTTCGGGCCAGCGCTCCAATATAACTATCGGCAAACGCCCTTTCCCGAAACGGCAATCCGCGCCGCTCTCAGCCCTCAGAAATTCGGCAGATAAGCGACCGATCTGTTGTAGCATAGGGAATCCCCCGGGATTCCACCCTTACAGGAAAGCTCAATGACCAAGGGGCAGGTTCTAACCGAACGTACGATATTCTTCCTGCTTTTGGCCGCATCCGCGGCGGTTCACCTTTTCATCTTCCCGCTCCCAGGCCTTGCCGGCTTCGCCGCGGCCGCTCTCATTCCTTTCCTGTTCGCCCGGCAGCGCTATATCTTCGACCCCGTTTCCGGCATCTGGGAAGGTTCGCCGGTCTCGGGCCGCCAGTTTGGCTCCTGGGCGGTGCGGGTCACCTCGTCTGATCGTTATCGAAAAGACCTGTCCGTTTTTTTGCGCAATGAGACCTTCAAACGGCGTGTGCGTTTTGAACAATTCCTGTCCGTCACCCGGGCACGCACGTATATCCATGCTTTCGGGATCGTCTCGGTTCTTGCCGCGGCTCTCTTGATCTTCGACGGGTACGAGAACTTCTTCGCTGGCTATGGCGTCGCCTGGTCGTCGCCAATCGTCGTGGGCGCCTTCATGGGAGTGGTATGGGGCTATGCGGCCGGGCTAGCCTGCCTGCGGTGGACTACGCCTGTGCCCAGGCCAAGCGCCAGCACCCCGGCGCCGGGCGCGGCGGTTTCCAGCTAATGCATTTCCTGAGTCACTGTATCCCGAAGCCGCAACACTCAAGTCGACGCGACCCCCGGGGAGCGGCGACCTTGCACGACGTCCAAAAGGCCACAGCAACTCAGGAAATGCCATAAAATCTTCTTTGAACAATCAGCGCTAAACAATCGCCTCCCGTCCGCAACAAGGGTGCAGTTCATGACGTCCAGCCTCCAGGACCAGCTCGACGAAATCACTTCGAACACGCGCCATCTCGTTCAGCCCGAGCGCCTCGCCATAGGTGAAAGGGCCGTCGAACAACTCTTTCACTCGCAGATCGAGGAGAAAATTCTCCCCATCGGCTCCGCCGCTCCCGAATTCTCCCTGAAAGACTCGAACGGCAAGCTCCGTCGCTCCCGTGATCTGCTCGAACAAGGTCCCCTCATCCTCAAGTTCTTCCGCGGCCGCTGGTGCCCCTACTGCATCACCGAGCTCGAAAGGTGGCACGGCCTCCACGACCGGCTCCGCGAGCGCGGCGTTCACTTCATCGCCATCAGCCCGCAGATCGAGCGCCAGTCCGACTTCATGGTCAACCAGCACGGCTTTCCCTTCCCCGTGCTCTCCGACCCCGGAAACAAGCTCGCCGCGCAATTCAACCTCGTCTGGACCGTCCCCGAAACCCTCCGCGACTACTACCGCTCCATCCTCGTCAACATCCCCTTCGTAAACGGCGACCAGAGCTGGACCCTCCCGCTCCCCGCAACGTATGTAATCAACACTGCTGGCCGCATAGTCTTCGCGGAAGCCCACGCCGACTTCCGCGTCCGCCCCGAGCCCGAAGAAGTCCTGGCAGCAGCCATTGCTGGCCGCTGATTCGCGTTCTCACTGCTTCTGTTCTGGATATCCGTGGGAAGCCGAGGCGGCGGCACCGCCTTGCAATGCACTCGGCGAACTCGATTTCGGATATTGAAATTGGAGTATCCCCAATTGATATCCGCTCAGATCCGGATATTTCAGGCTGTCGAGATCAGCCGGCAACTTTTTGGGTGCAAGCAGCCGCCACGCTTCGGGAGCCTGCCACGGGTCGTATCCGGCTGCAGCCATCAACGCAAGCGCTACCCGCCCCCGTTCCTCTTCCATCTCTGTGTTGATTTTGCCCGCCACGATCGCCCCAATGCCCGGGCCGGCGCCGAGAGCGGCATTAACCGGCAGCAGCAAGCGGTTATCCACGACGAGTCGCGCCTTTTGCCGTTGCAAATCGAGAGCGATGCCATCGGCCAGCACCGCGGCGATGCGGTCGTCTGTTGCGAGCCGGTCCACGGCCTGCATCGGAATCAGTATGACTCCGTAAAGGGAACAGAACTCGCGCCGCGCTTTGTCATCATCCACCGCATAAAACCGGAAGTGAATCTTGGATGGATCGTTGTCCGAAAGACTCCTCTGGTATTGCGGTACAAGCGACTCTCCAATCCGCCGAATCCGCTCCTGCAATGCATGGTTCGCGGGAATTCTGTGCCCCTCGTCCAGCTGCGTAAGTGCGACAAGCCCGCCCTCCAGCGAAGTTCCATCCGCGCTGTCGATGGGTTCTGATTTCGTCGCATTCGCGGCCCCGAACTGAAACTCGAACGTTTCCACGTTGTTCAGAGTCTTGAATCTCGTGGGCTTCGGCGGCAGGAATTCGGCCTTGGCCGCAACCACCTCGCCACTCTTGCTTCGCTTGCCTTCGTAACGCATCCACACGTTGGGCGAGACATCTGCCAGCGATTTCAGCGGCTCCGCGAATGAAACCGCGGTTTCACCCGTCACGCGGATGCGATACCCATCGGCCTCGAATACCGGCCCCGCGCCCCCGCCGAGAATCCTTGTAATCACGCCCAGCCCGTCGGGCTTCTTGTCCCAGTCATTGCGCTGCAGCACTTCAGTGGCGAGCAGGTTCTTGCTATGCCTTTCTACATGCCCGGAGACCTCAACGTAGTCTCCAACCGCAAGCGCGCCGTGGAATGGGACAGTTGACGTTACCGCCTCGTTGCCGACCAACTGGTAGACCGTTGACCGTTGGATCGTCACATGCTTGCCGTCCACGTCAAAATCCGCCGGCGTGCGGATAGCCGTTATGTAACCCTCGGCCGCAATCCGCGGAATCTCTTGCGCATGTATTTGCACGCCGCATTGCACAAAGAACGCGAAAGCCGCGATAGAAAAGAAGTAGCGTTCGATAACACCCACGTGGCCCTGCTCTCTCAAAAGCTGCGGCCAGCATAACTATCATCGCGGCACAATCGCAAGAACTTCCCGTGCCCGATCAAACGCCAATCCACTCAGCTCAAGCATCCTGCTCGGCGAACTCACTTGACTCACAAGTGCCACGCTCCGCTGCGCCCGAACCCGAAGAAGTCCTCGCGGCCCTGGCTTCGTGCGGCCGCTAACGCATTGGGTATTGAAGCTTGAGAATCTTCAACTGGTACGCGCCCTCTCGCGTGTAGGGCAACGTGCCGGTATCTTTCGGCAGATCTCTAGGCGCCAGCAGCCGCCACGCCTCCGGCGCCTGCCACGGGTCGTAGCCCGCGTCGGCCATTAGCTGCAGAGCGATGCGCGCCTGCTGTTGCTCAAACCTGAGCAATTCCGGGCGCATGAGGGCGTTTCCCACGAACTCCGCGCCGAATTGCCCCGCCATGCCGGCCGCCCCCGCAACCCCCGGCAAAAATACACCCGCCGTCTCAATTCCCAATGCCTCCGCTTCCCGGGGCGTGATCGTAAAGAACTGCCGTTGTAAATTGGCCGCCACTCCATCCGCGAGCACAGCGGCCAATTGATCGTCGTTCTGCATCCGCTCCACAACGTTCTTCGGCACAAGCACGAGCCCCATGTTGCAGCCCAACACGCTTCGCAGCTTGTCCTCTGCCACCGCATAGAATCGAAACGAAATTCTGGATGGATCATCGGCCTTCAGAGCAACCTGATACGCAGGCACAAGCCTCATCCCGATACGTTCCACGCGCTCCTGCAGCGCCTCGTCCGCCGGAACCCGGTGCCATCCGCATGGACCGCCCGCGTCGCTGTACCGTACCTTCGTGTGAGCGCCCCGTAGGTGTCCGTCCGCATCCAGCAGCGCGTCCTGCTTGATCGGCTTGTAGTCCTCAGCGTGGCTCGCCTTGCGCGGCCCCATGGTCGAAACGCCCTTGCGCGTCCCCGCCGGGAAAAAGTCTGCCGCGGAAGCTACAACCACGCCTGTGTCATCGCGTTGGCCCTTGTAGCGAATCCACACATCAGGGCCCACGTCCGCCAGCGACTTCAGCGTTCCTGAAAAAGTGGTCGACGCACCCGCCGCAATGCGAATGCGATAACCGTCGGCCTCGAAAACCGGCTCAGGCCCGGCAAAATCAACCTTCAGAATCACCCCGACACCGGAAAGTATGCTCTCCGGTTCGGCCGAGGCCGCCGGGTTAGCCGTCTGCGTTGCAGACTGCGCACGCGCACGCATCGCGAGCGGGGAATACACCAGTGCAGTCATGCTGCCGACACACAAAACCGCGCGAAGTATCCCGCACAATCCGGAAAGGCCCACAGTTGCTCCTTGTAATGCGCGACGAGTATTACCTTCCCCCAAACGAAGCTACTGCTTCTGCTGCTGAAGACCCCGCGGATACTGCAGGTCAAGAATCCCGATCTGGTAAGCGCTGGTTTCGGGGTATTCGAGCGACGCAAGATTTGCAGGCAGCTTTTTGGGTTCGAGCAGACGCCATGCCTCCGGTGCCTGCCACGGATCGTAGCCCGCGTCCTTCATTAACGCCAGCGCGATGCGAAGCCGTTCCTCTTGGAGCTTTTCCTCCAAGTCTTCGCTGGAGCCCGAATGCACGAAGCCGCCAAGGGCTAAGGGCGGGAAGGCCGCCTCGGCAAAGCCGGTGGCGAACAGGATGCGGTTGTCGGCAACGACGCGGGCTCCCTGCCGCTGCAGATTGCTGGCGATGCCGTCGCCAAGCACCGCTGCAAGCTGATCGTCATTCCGCAGGCGCTCGATCATCTGCATCGAGACGAGGATGATGCCGTCCTGGAGGACTTCCGCGGTGCGCAGCTTCTTGTCGTCGACGGCGAAGAACCGAAAGTGGATCTTCGAGGTATCGGCGTCATCCATCTGCCGCTGATACTCGGGGACCATTGCCATGCCGATGCGGTGGACCCGCTGCTGCAGAGGCTGGTCGGCAGGGATCGTGTGCCAGCGGCCAAGAAGGCCGTTCTTCACCTTCTCGTCCTCCGCGAGCGATGCCCCGTCGAAGGAGTTGGACGCAGCACTCGCCGCCGGCGCCTTGAAATTGCTGGGGGCGTTGGCGGGGCGCATCTCGACCGGCTGGACTTCTACGCCCTTAATGGCCTTGAACTTTGTCGGCTTCGGAGGGATGAACTGGACGTGCGAGGCCTCAAGAATGCCGTTGGCGTTGCGCTTCCCCGTGAAGTGAATCCAGTCGTTGACAGTAATATCTCGAAGCGAGTCGAGGTCGCCGGCGAAGGCGACCTTGGTAGCCGGCGTGATCTGGATCTGGTAGCCGTCGGCCTCATACACCGGATCGGGCTCGGGCGAAACCACCCGGCTGATCACGCCAATCCCGGAGAGCTTCCCGTGCGCGTCGTCGCGCACCAGGATCTCGGTTGCAGCGATCGGCTTGACGAAATCTTCGTTGCTGCCCGCCACCTGGACGTAGGCGCCGACCCGCAACGACTGCCGCGCGGGATGCTGAGCGGAGATGATGTCCGATCCCGTGAAGCCAAAGGCTGTCTGCCGGGTAAGGACGACAGTGCGCCCCCCGGCCTGAAAACTTGCGGGCAGATGGGCAGACGTGACGTAGCCCTCGACGGCAAACGTGACCTGGGCGGGCAGGCGAGACCCAACAATCAGAACCAGACCGAACAAGACTGCGCGGCGCATGGCAAGACCTGCTTATAGGAGGATCGCGAGCGATTATAGCCGAAACTCGCCGAGCGACAAACGATCCTTCAGTTCTCCAGCCGCGATTGAAGATCTTCGCGCACCCGCGATCTGTTGATGCCGCGCAGCAAAAACACCTTGCTCCGCGAACTCTCGCCGCTCATCAGCACCACATCCCGCCGCGCCACGCCAAACATCTCGCTGAGAAACGCAATCAGCGCCTCGTTCGCCCGCCCCTCCACAGGCGGAGCCTGCACCGCGATCTTCAACTGCGCCGCATCGCCCTCTCCATACACGCCCACGATCGCCGTCTTCTTCGCCCCCGGCTGCGCCCGCACCGCCAGCGTCACGCCGTCCTTCGTCTCGCGGATCACTCCGCAAAACCCTCGGGGAATGCCTCGCGCTGCACCGCCATCGGCGGCCGCTTCCCGAACAGCGCCGTCCCGATCCGCACCCGCGTCGCGCCCTCTTCGATCGCCAGCGCGAAATCCCCGCTCATCCCCATCGACAGCACATCGAACGTCAGCCGCGGATGCGCCTTCGCCCACCGGTCCCGCCACTCCCGCAGCGACCGGAAGCACGCCCGCGTAATATCCTCCGCCGCGCCCCACGGAGCAATCGTCATCAGCCCCCGCAAATGCAGATGCGAAAAATCCGACAACCGCTCCAGCAGACGTGCCGCCTCATCCGACTCCGGCTCAACACCCGCCTTCGTCTCCTCCGGGCTCAGCTTCACCTCGATCAACACCGGCAGCCGCTTGCCGAGCTTCCCCGCCGCCTCGTTCAGCCGCTCCGCTAGCCGCACCGAGTCCACCGAATCCACCCCATCGAACAACTCCGCCGCCTTCGCCGCCTTGTTCGACTGCAAATGCCCGATCAGGTGCACCAGCACAGGCGCGTCCGAAGCAGCCAGCGCTCCCATAGAGCGTAGCGGAGCCAGCTCCCCCGCCTTCCCCGCAAACTCCTGCACCCGGTTCTCGCCGAACAGCCGCAACCCCAGCCGCGCCGCTTCCGCAATCGTCTCCGCGGTATAAGTCTTCGACACCGCCATCAGCTCGACATCGCCGCGCGACCGCCCCGCCCGCCGGCACGCCGCCTCAATGGCCTCTTCCACTCGCTCCAGGTTTTCTCTGAGGGTTGTCATGCCACTTCGGCTCAATGCTGCCATTCGGGAGGTTCTGGGATGTCGAGTTTCCACGGCATCGAGTTCTGCCAGCGGGCTTTGAATTCTCGCGCGGTCATCGTCCGCAGAATCCGGCCGCTTGGAAGGTCGATTTCATAGCCCATCACCTGGCACATGATTCCGCCCCACAAGCTGCCGCACGGCACTTCGCTCATGAGCACGAGCGTGTGGGAGTCTGTCCACGCCACAGCCGCGAAATTGAAAAAGGGATCCTTCTCCTGGTTCTCACAGACGGAACGTTCGATGCCGGCGGCCCGGCACGGCGGAAACCGGCGTAGCATGTCGCGCGCAGGATCGACTGTCGGATCGATGGGCTGTGGACCAGATGCAGTGATCTCGAAGACGCGCATGGACTCGGTGTATCCGTTCAGCCCGCCTGTGATTGCAATGAATTTTGAATCGGGCGACCACAGCACATCGAACTCCGTGAACAACCATTCTGCATCGAGAGGGGGGAGGGACCAACTACCCCGGGAAGTTTCGAGCTCAATGCCCGGTATGTTCAGATCGTTCTTCTCATCCCGTACAAATGTGCAGCGCACAATGTTGGCCCCGTCCGGCGCCGGAATGGAGATGGTGGGGCATCTCCGGCTTCGGCACGGAGTAATAGAAGTGGCGGAACGGGACCAGTTGCCCTTTGCTGCAAAGGCGGGACAGGCACTCAGAAGAAGCAGGAATAGCAGAATGCGAGGGAGCACGTCTCTAAAATACGCTCGTTCTTGATTACCGCCCATGTTCTTCCAGATACTTCTCCACCTCCAGCGCCGCCATGCACCCCGTCCCCGCCGCCGTAATCGCTTGACGATACCTCCGGTCCTGCACATCCCCGCACGCATACACGCCCGGAACCACGACGCCATTCAGCGTTGTGAACACGGTGTTCTGCGTCTTGACGTACCCTTCGCCGTCGAGGTCGATCTGCCCCTGGAACGCCTTCGCATTCGGCACATGCCCGATCCCCAGGAACATCCCGCTCACGTGCAGCACAGACTCCGCGCCCGTCACCACGTCCTTCAGCAGCAGCCCCTTCACCTCGTTCGCGTCCACTCCGAGCACTTCCTTCACAGTCACGTTCGTGCGCAGCTCGATATTCGGATGCGCCATCGCCCGCTCCAGCATGATCTTGCTCGCGCGGAACGACTCCCTGCGGTGCAGAATGTAGACCTTCGTCGCAAAGCGCGTCAGAAACAGCGCCTCCTCCATCGCCGAGTCGCCGCCGCCGATCACCGCAATCTCGAGGCCGCGGAAGAAGAACCCGTCGCACGTCGCGCAGCTCGAAACCCCATGCCCGATCAGCGCCTGCTCACTCTCGAGCCCAAGCCACCGCGCGCTCGCGCCTGACGCGATAATCAGCGACCTCGTAGCGATCTCGCCCGTCGAAGTCTTCAGCTTGAACGGATGCGTGCTCAGGTCCGCGGCCGTCACATGCGACACCACGATCTCCGCTCCGAACCGCGTAGCCTGCTTCTTCATGTTGTCGATCAGGTCCGGCCCCTGGATCCCCTCCGGCCATCCCGGAAAGTTCTCCACCAGCGTCGTAATCGAAAGCTGCCCGCCCGGCTCATGCCCTTCAAGCACCAACGGCTTCAAGTTCGCCCGCGCCGTGTAAATCGCAGCAGTAAGCCCCGCGCAGCCGGAGCCCAGGATGACTGTGTCACGCGTTTCACTCATTCAGATATTTTCCTAGCTCGATTGTATCCGGGCGCCTTCATCGCCTTCGTCCCTCTGTCCCTCTGTCCCTCTGTCCCTTATAAGATGTTCCAATGGCGAATTTGACTCTGGTCTACGGCCTGCGCCTGTTGCCCGAAGGCGAAGTCACTGAAATCCATGACGCCACCCTCAAGCTCGCGAACGGCCACGAGGCGCACGTCACCATGCACGTGCTCGAGGGCTCGCGGGCGCAAATCGAGGCCCAGCTCAAGCGCAGCCTCGATGCCTTCTTCGATTTCTATCCGGAAATTTAGCCTCTTCCGCGGCCCCGTGGAGCACCCGGCAACGGCCCGAACGCAGGCATTGGCGGCGGCGCAGCCTGGAAAGGAGGGTCGCTTGCGGTCAACTCCGCCGGCTGTGGCTCCGGCATTCTATGGTTCGGCTCCGGCTCCGCGAACTGCACAAACGCTGCCGCCGGGATCGGTGCCGGTTCAGGCTCGGCTTGCTGCACAATCTCCGCCACCGGAACTGGTGCCGGCTCAGGATCCGCGTGCTGCACAAGCTCCGCCACGGGGACTGGCGCCGGTTCAGGAACGACGTGCTGCACAATCTCCGCCACTGGGACTGGTGCCGGTTCAGGTTCCGCGTGCTGCGCAATCTCCACCGCGGGAACTCGAGCCGGTTCAGCATCCGTGTGCCGCACAAGCTCAATCTCCGGTCCGCGTTCAGGCTCCGGAGCTATCTCCTGCGCCGGCTCCCGCGGCTCGGCCTGCCTCTGCTGTTCCGGCTCACCCGCAGAAGCCGCCGTATCCGACCCCGGCTGCGGCTCCCCCGGCCGCCGCACCCGCAGGTTATCCAGCGCATAGTCGATATACCGCGGCTCAAAGTGCGGAACCTCTTCCATGAACCGGCACGTCGCCACCACCTGGTCCACAAGAAACCGCGGCTGGTACGCCGCCAGGTCCATGCCCTTCTCGTGCCGCAGCCTGTAGATGATGTAGTTGAACAGCGGGTCGCCCACCAGGAACTCGTGCCGCGCGCACTCCTGCTGAAGAATCCGCCGGTACCGGTCCTCCTCCGGACCGCCCACCTCAATCTTGTATGGAATTCGGCGGAGAAACGCCGGGTCCATCAGGTCCTCTGGGTCCATGTTCGTCGAAAAGATCACAAGCTCTTCGAACGGGATCTTGAAGCTCTTGCCCGTATGCAGCTTCAGGAAGTCGAACCGGCTCTCCAGCGGCACGATCCAGCGGTTCAGCAGGTGCCTCGGACTCACCAGCTGCCGCCCGAAATCGTCGATCAGGAAGCATCCGCCCAGGGCCTTCATGTGCAGCGGAGCCTCGTAGAATCGCCCGGTCTCGTCGTACAGAAGGTCAAGCATCTCCAGCGTCAGTTCGCCGCCTACAACCACGAACGGCCGCCGGCACGGCACCCAGCGAAGATCCGCCTCATTCTGCCGCATGAAAGAATCATCTTCCCCGCCAACGCCAGCCGGAGAAACCTCCTGGTGGATCGCGGGATCGAATACGCGGATAATCTGCCCTTCCACCCCCAGCGCATACGGCACGTAGATCACATCGTGGAAGGTCGAGGCGAATCTCTGCGCCACCGTGGTCTTGCCGTTCCCCGGCGGCCCGTACATCAGAATTGCGCGACCCGAGTTCAGCGCCGGACCCACCTGTTCCAGCATGGAGTCCTCAATCTGGAGGCCCGTCACCGCGTCGCGAAGGCGGGCCATCGTAATCACTTCATTGGTCGGCTTCTGCAGGTTCACCTGCTCGCAGAATTCGTTGAGCGTCACCGGCGCGGGCCCGCAATAGCCCGAGCGCTCCAGCGCGCCCTTTGCCCACGCGCGCCCGGCCTCCGTCAGCGAGTACGCCATGTCCAGCAAGCTGTCCGATCGCGCGCCCAGCGTCTGTAAGAGCGAGCGGTCCACCGCCCGCTTCACCACGTCGCTGACCATGTGGTACGGCAGCTTGATCGCTTCCACGTACTGGCGCACATTCGCCAGCCGCTCCACGTAGATCAGCTTCAGCAGCAGGTCGACGAGCTCGCTCTCTTCCATGCCCGTGGCCGCAATATCCGGCGGCTCCGTCGGAATGCGGTTGATAAAGTTCGACAGCGTGCGCTCGTCGATGGCGCCCATCGCCACCAGGCTTTCACCCAGCCTGCCGCCCGTTGCGCGGCTCCGCACGAGCGCATGCTCCACATCGCTTTCGCTTACCCGCCTGGCCTGGATCAGCAGGTCGCCCAGCCTCATCACACTGCCCATCGAACTCCACCGCAGCTTTCGCTGGCTCTTCTGGTGCCGGCGCTTTCCGCCGTCACACGTCCCGCTCTTGGCGGTCTCATCTACACCGGAGTGGGAAGGATGCGTCCCATTGTAGCGAATCCGCAATCCGGCCGGATTACTTTGAAGCGGTCCCATGGTTACCAAAGTGGGACATCCGAATCGGGAATCCCCCTGAAAAGGCACGCGCACCTGAGCCCGGCACCCAGAAGAAAACGCAATCGCGGCTACTAGGATGATCAGATCGCTTTTTGAGCAGCGTGCTAGATTTATTGCAACTCTCACTTAAGCAGGAACCCGCCCGGTATGAGTCGAGCCTTGAGTAAATCAAAGCTGTCTGCCTATCTTTGCCTTTTGGCTGCTGCATTCCTCCCCGAGATCGCGGCCCAGACCGTCCCAACTCCCGCGTCGACATTCGACAGGGACCCGTTCACGGCAACTGTTGCCGAACTCAGAGCCGCTTCGGCGGCCGCACCCGCGATGAAGGAGTTCGGCGCCCAGATCCTCTACGAAGAAGGCAACTACCGAATCGCCGCCGATGGCACCCTCAATTATCGTTTCCGCCTGATCTACCGCGTTGACACGGAAGCCACCGCCAAGGGATGGGCCGAACTGTCGTCGGAATGGGATCCCTGGGATGAGAAACCGGTGGAACTTCGCGCGCGCGTTTTGCAAGCGGACGGAAACTTCGTTGAACTTGATCAGAAGACGGTAACCGACGCGCCGGTCAAAGCCGATGACAGCGATGAATTCTCGTCAAGGCGCGTGCGGCGCGCGCCCCTGCCCGGAATGGCTGTAGGCGCAATCGTGGAAGAATCCGTGACGACCGAAGGAAAGTCTCCGTACTTCTCCGGCGGAGCACTCTACCGGTACGCCTTTCGCCAAAACGTGCCGGTGCTGCGAGACCGCATGGTCGTCGAGCTTCCTTCCACCGTGCCTTTCATGGACCTGATTCATGAGCTTCCCGGCCTTTCGATCGCACGCAGCGAAGTAAACGGAACCAGGCGGGTGGTTTACGAGGCAACGAAACTGGCCGCCGGGCACGATTCCGATATCGATCTGGCTACGAATTCCCCAAACACTCCGATGGTTGAATTCGCGACTGGACGGTCATGGGCTGAGGTTGCCTCCGGTTACGTGGCGCTCACTGAGCCGCAGATCGCACCAGGCGAGGCGCAGACGATACTCCCCACGAATCTGCCCGCCGACCGCATGGCCAGGATTGAGGCTATCGTCAAGCAACTCCACCATGAAGTGCGCTACACAGGAGTCGAGTTCGGCGCTGCGCGGCTCACACCGCAGCGCCCATCGCAAGTAATTCAACGGCATTACGGCGACTGCAAAGACAAGGCAACCCTGCTCGTCGCCATGCTGCGTGCCGCGGGCATCAAGGCAGACCTCGCCCTACTTTCCACGGGACCCGGCCGGGATGTGGACTCGCGCCTGCCCGGGATCACCCGGTTCAACCACGCCATCGTGTACCTGCCTCCCGCGAATGCCGGCGAAGATGCGCTCTGGATTGACGCCACCGCCGATTACTATGCTGTGGGAACGCTGCCCGACGGCGACGAGGGCCGGAACGCGCTCATTATCTCGCCGGATACAACCGCGCTGACGCATACCCCCGAAGCTCGTCCTGAGGACTCGGTCCTGATTGAGACCAGGACCTTCAAGCTGGCGGAACTGGGCCCGTCGCAGGTTGAAGAAGTCTCTGAAACGCATGGCCGCATCGATGCGGTCTACCGTGCTGAATATGGCGGCCCGGAAACTCCCCGGATGCGCGAGGAAATGGAGAAATACGTTAAGAGCGCCTACCTCGCAAAAACGCTCACCAGGTATGAACACGGTGACGCCGAGGACTTTGGTCATCCGTTCAACCTCACGCTGGTCGCCGATCGCGCAAATCGCGGCTTGACCTCGCTTATTGACGGCGTCGTTGTAATCTTCCCCTCCTCAACCGCGAACAACATGCCCAAGTGGTTCTCTACCACCCCGCCTGCGCAAGGGCCGGACATGTCGGCGGAAGAAAAAAAAGAGCAGGAACTTGCCGAAAAGAGCCGTCCCGCCGACTTCGTCTTTTCGCCCTACATTTCTGAGCAGCGGGTGCGGATTCTTGTCCCCCCCGGGTTTGTATTGCGCGCCCTTCCGCCAAACAAGACCACGCAACTTGGAACCGCAAGCCTGGCCGAAACCTACAGCAGCGCGGAGCCGGGAGTCGTCACAGCCACCTTCCGCTTCAACAGCGGGCCCGCCAAACTCACCGCAGAGCAGGCCCTGGCGATGCGCACTGCCCTGCTCGAACTGCACAAGCGCGACTACGTCGGCATCTTCTTTGACCAGTCGGGCGTTAAGGCGTTTACTGCTGGCCGCATCCGCGAGGCGCTCGAAATCGACCGGAGCATGATCGCCGCCGCCCCGTCTGACGCGATTCACCATCTGCATCTGGCGCGCGCGCTCCTTGAAGCTGGTATCGGAAATGAGGCTCAGCTCGAGGCCCGCAGAGCCACCGAGCTCGATCCCAAACTCGCCTCCGCCTTCGCTACTCTTGGCTGGACGCTCGAACATGACGCCCTGGGCGAGAGGTTCGGAAAGGGTTTCGACCTCCCCGGCGCCATTGCAGCATACAAGCGCGCAATCGAACTCGATCCGGAAGACAACGATGCCCGTTTTGACCTCGCCATCTTGTATGAGTTCGACGCGCGCGGCACCCGCTATGCGCCTGACTCGGACATGGCTGCCGCCATCAAGGGATACAAAGACCTCCTCGAGCTGAATAAGAACAAAGGAGAAGATGCGCTGGGGCAGTACCGCGAGAACCTGCTGTACTCTCTGCTGTACTCCGGGCAATTCGCAGAGCTCGACAAGATGATCGCCAGCCTGCCTTCCACCAATCCGCATCGCGTCCTGGCCATCACTTCCGCAACAGCACAGCGCGGACCGGCGGCCGGTATCGCCGAGGCGGACCGCGGCAACGTGGATTCGAGCGACCGTAATCGCAATCTCCGCTCCGCGGGCACGCAATTGGCGAATCTTCACCTTTATCCGGAAGCTGCCGAGGTCATGAGCGCGGGAATGCAAGGGAATGACGATGCAGCCCAGGCGGCACGCCAGATCGAGCTCTATAAGACGCTCAAACGGGTATCGCTCGCGCCCTTGCCGCCAACCGACCCCGCGGCCCCGGTGCGCCTCGTCTTTACGAGCCTGATTGGTGGAACCCTGACACATGACCAGTTGCTGAATTCGACAAGCGAGCACGCGTTCTCGTCGGCGGAGTCAAGGGAACTGAGTTTCGGCAAACTCTTGGCGGGCGTCGGCTTCCTGCGCCGCGTCGCAGAGCGTTCCGAAATGAATGAAAGCGTAATGTTCGACCTCATCGCTGGCAACACCGTTTTCAGTTCGAAGGGAGATGACGAGCACGGGTGGGATGTCCTGATGCAGGCGCCCGGCGACGACCCGGACCATACTTACGTCGTCAAGGAAGACGGCGTCTACCGCATGCTCTCTGGCGACAAGGACAGCCCGGATGACAATGCGGAAGTAGGCAATGAAGTTCTCTGGATGCTCGGCCACGGAAAATCCGTTGAAGCAAAATCATTGCTCGATTGGAAGCGTGGCCTCACCCACCGGCAGGAGACCGATGACCCATTCGCGGGCCCGTTGCTTCCCCGTTTCTGGACGGTTGGCAGTTCCAGGCCGGGGGCCGATTCTCCTGAAGCCATGCGCCTGGCGGCCTTTGCCCTGCTGGCCGGATCGATGGACGCCAAACCCTGCCTGGAGGAGATCGCAGCATATCGTGAGAAAGCCACGGGGCAGCGGCAAACAGACGCAGACCTGCTGCTGGCAGTGAGCGCGATGAACGCGGAACAGCCGGCAGTCGGCTTGCCCGCGGCAAAGCGCCTTCTGGAGCAGGAACCCGATTCGGAAGTGGCCCTCAATCTCGCCGGGCAAGGCTATGCCCTGGAAAACAATGCCGCAGGCTGGCAGCAAATGCTGGCGCCGCTCCTCCAGAAGAAGCCCGCCGATCATGATCTGCTCGCCCAGCAGTCGCGTGCTTACGCCCTGGCGCGCGATTACAAAAATGCGCAGTCAATCCAGCAGAAGGTTCTGGATTCGGGCAAGGCCACAGCCGACGATTACAACAGCTATGCGTGGTTGGGGCTCTTCCACAACGACTCTGGCGAGGACATCATTAAGGCGGCACAGCAGTCCGCGCAAATGAACAAGAACTCCGGATTCGCGGAGTTGCACACCCTGGCCTGCATCTACGCTGCGCAAGGCAAGTCCACTGAAGCCCGGCAGGTGCTGAAAGAAGCCATGTTCGCGGGGAACATGCCGACGCCTACTTCTCAAATCTGGTACGCTTTGGGCCTTATCTACGAGCAATACGGGGAAAAGGCGGCTGCGCTGGATGCCTATCGCCGCGTGCAGGCGCATGAGTTCGACGATCATACCTACATCGACCCCGTCGCCACCTACACACTCGCGCAGGAGCGAATCCGGGAACTAAGTAACTAGCGAACGGCGGATTCAAAACGGCGCTTGATCGCGAAGAGCCTCACCCTCGCGGCGTTATTCCGGGCGAATCATCGCCCGCTCGGACATTACCCGGGTGGGATTCCTGGATAGCATCGGAAGTGCGAATGCGCTTCCGATCAGCCTATTGACCAACCAGCCGCGGAGCAATCGGCGCATCCACGATAGGGTTGTACAATCTGTTGCAGGCCGCCTCAAGTCAGACCGGAGTGAAATGGTGATTCCCGCCATTCGAAGGCTTCATCTTCTCGTATTCGCTTTTGCAGTGGCGTCCACCTGCGCCTCCGCGCAAAAAGTGGATGTGGGATACGACAAAAGCGTCGACTTTTCCCGATACAAGACCTATACCCTCGAGCAGCCGGCCGCGGACCCGGCCAGGCCCCTTCTCTACGCCAATGTGGTGGGCGCAATCCAGCACGAACTGGAGGCCAGGGGCCTGGCAAGCCAAGCCGCGGATGGTGATCTCACATTGATTCTTTCCGGCGGCGTGGGCTACGGCCTGAGCGGCGTTTCCATGACCAACCCCTGTCCCAATTGCAAGGCTCCGCTGCGCGACCCCATGGAGTGGACCGGGAAATCTGCGCCTGCCGGCGGCACGGGCGGAAAACCGCTGCCCAAAGGCACTCTGCAAGTAACCTTTGTGGACCGCGCGACAAACAAGGCGGTCTGGAGCGGCACGGTGAATCAGAAGCTCGATCCCGACAACAAAGAAAAGTCGCTCAACAAGCTGAATGAAGCGATCGCAAAGCTGCTCGCGGAGTTCCCACCGGCAAAGAAATAACCCCTGCCCCGTCTGGCTGCGCCTCCTGAAATCACGCCGTGCGAGATCGGACCAACCCGGACATACATTAGAAAACTCTCATAAACCGTTTCTGAGAAAGGTCTCAGAATTGCACCTCCCCGCAGGAGAACGCCCGATGGCTCCTGCAAGGACTCCAGCTCGCACGGCCGCGAAATTCGCCGCCCTCGCCCTCATGCTTTCCTCCACCAGCCTCTTCGCCGGCGGGCCCCGCCTCGTCGCCGGGTCCACGTACTTCAACCCCGGCGTGATGGGCACGCCCATTCACTGGGCGAACGGCAAGCTCTATTACTACGTCGACCAGGGCCCCTTGAGCGCCACAGTCACCAACCAGCAGGCCGTCGCCATGGTCGATGCCGCCGCTGCTCTCTGGAACGCCGTCCCCACCGCCGGCGTCTCCCTCGTCGACAAGGGCCCACTCAATGAGGACGTCAACGGCTCCAACATCCTGCCCGGCAACAACACGCTTCTCCAGCCCGCCGACGTCTCTTCGTCCGCAACGAAATTTCCGCTCGGCGTCATCTTTGACGCCGACGGCTCAGTCCTCGAAGGCGTCCTTGGAAACGACGTTAGCGACCCGACGAATTGCGAGAACTACGGCGTCACCATCTGGACCGACAACATCAATCGCGACGCCACCATCGCGCACGCCATCATGATCCTCAACGGCCGCTGCACCGACACCGACATGCGGCTCTCCATGATGAGCTTCCTCATCGAGCGCGCCTTCGGCGAGATACTCGGCCTCGGCTTCTCCCAGGTCTTTTCCGACGCCATCCGCACGCAAAATCAGAATGAAATGCAGGCGTGGCCGATCATGCAGCCCGGCTCCGGCGGCTGCGGATTCACAGGCGGCGTCTGCATCCCGAACCCCGGCGTCCTCCACTACGACGACATCGCCGCCATCAACCGCCTCTATCCCATCACCGACGCCAATCTCGCCGCATTTCCCGGCAAGACCCTCACCGCAGCAAGCACCGTCTCGATCCGCGGCTCCATCGCCTTCCGCTCCGGCCTCGGCATGGAGGGCGTCAATGTCGTCGCCGTCCCGCTCGATGCTGGCGGCGATCCCATGCCCCAGTACGCTGTCACCGCCGTCTCCGGCGCCACCTTCAGCGGCAATCAGGGCAACGAAGTCACCGGCTGGACCGATCAGACCAACATTCCCTACACCCAGTGGGGCTCGACCGACCCATCGGTTCAGGGCCTCTTCGATCTCGGCTTCATCCCCCTCCCCCCCGGCATCACCAGCGCCGCATACCAGCTCACCTTCGAATCCATCAACCCGCTCTACATCTACGAGGGCACCGTCGGCCCCTACGTCCTCGGATCGCCAACCCCCTCCGGCACGCTCAATCCCATCTCCATTCCCTCGCTCGCCGCCGGCGCCTCGAAGATCATCGCCCTCAACGTCTCCGACTCCGCCACCGGCGGCTTTCACGACGCCATCTCCACCGAGCAGTCTCCCCGTCTTCTGCCCGCAAGCGGCCTCTGGTCCGGTCGCCTCGACCAGCCCAGCCAATCCGACTGGTTCGTCTTCCCCATCCGCGGCAACCGCACCTTCACCGTCGTCACGCTCGCCGTCGACGAGCGCGGCGCCCCCACCGGGTCCAAGGCCATGCCCGTCCTCGGCATCTGGGATGCGTTCGCCCCCGTTGGCTCCGCGGCAGCCGGTTCAGGTCCGGGCCTCAATGGCTGGGCCATCGGTGAATCCTGGCTCCGCATCACCTCGAGCGCCGACGACGTCGTCCGCCTCGGCATCGCCGACATGCGCGGCGACGGCCGCCCCGACTACGCCTACAACGGCTGGGTCCTCTACGCCGATTCCGTCCAGCCCCAGCGCCTGCCCGCCTCGGGCGGCCCAATCGTCATCCGCGGCATGGGCTTCCGCCAGGCTGACACCGTCCTCGTCGGCGGCCAGCTTGCCCAGGTCACCAGCGTGTCACCTAATGAAATCACTGCCATCGCACCGCCCGCCGCCCGAGGCGTCACCGGTTCCGTCGACGTCGAAGTCGACGACCTCCCCATCTACTACGCGCAGGCCATCCTCACCGGCGGCATCAGTTACGACGCCGGCAACGGCGACTCCCTCACCCTCGTCACCGCGCCCTCGAACACCGTCCCCATCGGCGCCCCGATTCCCTTCACCGTCACCGCCCTCGGTAGCAACCTCACCCCCGCCGGCGGGGTCACCGTCACCTACACCGTCACCAGCGGAACCGCCGCCCTCGCCTGCGGCAAAACCACCTGCTCCGTCATCGCCACCGGCGACGGCTCCGCCACCATGAACGTCACAGCCGTCGACACCACCCTCTCCGTCGTCACCGCCAGCCTCACCAACGGCGCCAGCCTCCAGGCCCACTTCACCGGAGGCGCCCCCGCCGTGCTCTCCGCCCTCAACCCCTCCCTCTCCATCGCCGCCGGAACCTCCGCCATGTGGACCACCCAGGCCCTCGCCCTCAAAAACGGTTCTCCCGCCGCCGGCCAGTCCGTCGCATGGCAGTGTGGGGCCGGCCTGAAGCAGACCATCACCGCCGCCGTCGTCACCAGTTCCTCTGGCATCGCCGCCAAGGCCCTCTCCGTCGGACCTCTCACTCCAGGCCAGCAGGCCAGCGCCTCCGCCTGCCTCAACGGAACCCAGCAGTGCGTCAACTTCAGCGCCCTCGGAGCGCGCCCCGAATACGCCTGGGTTGAGCCCGTCTCCGGAACCGCCCAGAGCGTCGCCGTCACCGATGCTCCCTCCCAGATCGTCCTCCGCGTCCGCGACATGAACGGCAACCCCATGGCCGGAGGCACCGTCACGCTCTTCCAGACCATCTACGCCTGGGCGCCGCCATGCCCGCCCCACGGCCGCTGCGCCCAGCCCCAGTTCCTCGGCACTCAGACCGCCGCCGCCACCTCCGCCCTCGACGGAACCGTCACCTTCACCCCCGCCACCCTTCCCGGCGTCGCCACCAACATCATCGCCCTCGCCTCCACCGGCAACACCAGCACCCTGAACATCTCCCTCGAGCAGCACCCATAACGCATCCCGTGTGCTGTTGTTCTTGCTTTTCTTTCTGTCATTCCCGACGGGAATCTGCTGTTGGAGCACGCTCATAGACCCCCAATCCCTCACTTCCTGCCACCATACCCCACCCCCAAGCATCTCCCCTAATAGGGAGGTCGCCCCCTTGCCCAATCCCGCCAACCAGCCCGCCGAACCAACCCCAGCCCCCCGCCCCCACGTAGTCATAGTCGGCGGAGGCTTCGCCGGACTCCACGCCGCCCGCGGCCTCCGCAATCTCCCCGTCGACGTCACCCTCATCGACCGCCGCAACCACCACACCTTCCAGCCGTTGCTCTACCAGGTGGCCCTCGCCGTCCTCTCCCCCGCCGACATCGCCGCCCCCCTGCGCTCCATCCTCCGCCACCAGCGCAACACCCAGGTCCTCATGGACGAAGTCACCGCGATCGACACCGCCGACCGCCGCCTCACCCTCCGTTCCGGAGCCCGCGTCCCCTACGACTACCTCGTCCTCGCCGCCGGAGCCACACACTCCTACTTCGGCCACGACGAGTGGGAGCCCTACGCCCCCGGCCTCAAGACCGTCGAAGACGCCACCGAGATCCGCCGCCGCGTCCTTCTCGCCTTCGAGCTAGCCGAGCGCCAACTCCTCGAGCACGGCTGGAACCCGCCCCTGAACTTCATCGTCATCGGCGGCGGACCCACCGGCGTCGAGCTCGCCGGAGCCATCCGCGACATCGCCCACGACTACATGCGCCACGACTTCCGCCACATCGACCCCACCCGCGCCAAGGTCCTCCTCCTCGACGGCGGCCCGCGCCTACTCGCCGCCTACCCCGAAGACCTCTCGGCGAAAGCCAAGCAGTCGCTCGAGCACCTCGGCGTCGAAGTCCACCTCAACTGTCACGTAACCAATGTCGGCCCCGGCTGGGTCGAAACCGGAGGGCCACAACCCATCGGCCGCGTAGAAGCCGCCGTCATCCTCTGGGCCGCCGGAGTCCAGGCCTCGCCCCTCGGCAAAATGCTCGCCGACTCCCAGGCCGACCAACGCAGCAACCAACCCTACGTCCAGATCGACAAGCGCGGCTGTGTCTTCGTCGACAGTCACCTCAACCCCGCCGGCCTGCCCAACGTATTCGTCCTCGGCGACCTCGCCCACTTCGAGCAGGACGGCCACCAGATCCCCGGCGTCGCCCAGCCCGCCATGCAGATGGGCGACCACGTCGCCCGCATCCTCCGCGCCGACCTCGACGGCAAGCCCCGCCCCGCCTTCCGCTACTTCGACAAGGGAGACATGGCCACCATCGGCCGCATGTCCGCCGTCGCCGACGTCAAATGGCCCTTCCGCGCCCACATGAGCGGCCTCCCCGCCTGGCTAACCTGGATCACCGTCCACATCTTCTTTCTAATAGGATTCCGCAACCGGATAGCAGTAATGGCCACCTGGATCTGGACCTACTTCACCTTCACAAGAAGCGCCAGGCTAATCACCGGCGACCAGCGCCTCCCCGGCTGGCAAGAACAAACCACCGCCGGCGCCACTGCTCAACCAGCGAGCGCGACCGCAAACTCCCCCTCCAAAGCCGCGGACTAGATTCCCTTCTGCTCCGCCATCTCGTCGGCCCTCGTCGTCTTGGTGGCCTCGGCTCATCACCAGCGCGCTAAAACTTCCCGTTGAGACGCACGCAAAGGCATCCCCGGCCTGCGCGGCAGTTTCGATTAGAGATGCACGCCAAAACGTCCCGGAGGGACCGGAGGAAAATAGCCCAGCATGAAATGCTGGGTCAGCTGCCCAACACCCTCGCAGCCTCCCGTAGGGAGCGCAGGAACTCCGCTCACTCGATACCCCGCGCCCACCGATGCCGGCCTTTCCCTGCATGGGGACACTACGCACCAACGATCCTCTATTCCGTATCAAAAACCGTCGAAACAAACCCTCAATCCCACACGTACCGCGCATCGTACGCAATCCCGTTCTTCTTCAGGATCGCCAAAAACTCTGCCTGAAAATCACGCCTGCGATGATGCTCTTGCTGCCTCTGGATATACGCCACCGTCGCCTCCACCTGCGACGCGCCAATCGAAAACGCGCCGTACCCCTCCTGCCACGCGAACGCCTTCACGCCGCACTCATCGTGCATCCATCGCGATGACCCGATCTTTATAACCTGCATCGCGCTCGAAACCGAAATCGTTGCAGGCAGCGACAACAGAAGATGCACATGATCCTCCGTCCCGCCGATCGCCATTGGCACGACCCCGCGATCCCCCGCCACACCGCCCATATACGCCCAAAGCCGATTTTGAATCCCCGGCGCAATCGTCTTTCGACGACCCTTGGTCGAAAACACACAGTGAAACAGAGAAGAAGAATAGGTATGCGCCATAATGCACGCGATACTACAGCACCCTTGCGATGGTCGGGTGTACGATTATTGGGAATCCGAAATCAATTAAGGCCTCATTATGCTTGGAAAGCTGCTCATTTTTCTGCTCTCGGCTGCCCTCTGTTCGCTTCAGGTCCAGGCTAGATCGTATGGAAGTCATCGCTCCTCATTTGGATCGCGTTATGTCCGCGGTTATACGAAAAGGAACGGCACATACGTCGCGCCGCATACGCGTGTGCCGCCACACACCAGATCCGCCGCCAAAGCCAACTCGCGTTTGTATACATACAAGAACTATTCCGCGCATCAACCCACAGGCAGAGATTCACGCGGAAGGATACACCGCAGTACGGCCGCGAAGGATGCGTTCAAGCGGCAGCAGCCCTGTCCTTCAACGGGACGTAGTTCGGGCGCGTGCCCGGGCTATGTGATCGACCATGTAAAGGCGCTCGAATGTGGCGGAGCCGACGCTCCTTCCAACATGCAATGGCAAACTGTTGTCAATGGAAAGGCCAAGGACAAGTGGGAGAAGAACTGCCGTTAGACTCATCCGCTCATGCAGCGAGGGGAATCACCTCGGAGTGTCGTTTTCAGAAATGATAAGGCATCGGCCCGAGGTTCTGTCAGCGGTCTCACCAGAACCAATGACCTCATAGCGCTCCGTGAAACGACCGGTCGAGAGCTGCACGTCAATCGAGTGCTCAGTCTCCGTACCAACCTTGTTTTTGTATCTATCAGTGAAAGATAAGTTTGCCCCGTCTATCTGGATGTTATTTCCCTTGTACTCGGCTGCATTACCTGCAGCAAATACACCCAATGCGTCGGGGTCTGCAGAACTATCCATCGGATAATATATCCACCTTCCGACATCTCTATACATTCGGCTTTTGTCCCAAACTCCGTCCTTGAAGTAGTTAAGTGTACTCGCGGTCGTAAAGAGAAATGAATTTGACGAATAGCCGCTTGCTTGTTCATAGGTGTCGGGCCTGTGCCATCCATGCGGCCTTGGGTCGTTGAATCCGAGTTCGAAGAATTCATCCTCCCGTGGAAGAAAGCACGCATAGACGTGATCGCGAAGGGCGAAATCATCCATGACATCCGGATCCCTCGCAGCAACCAATTCTTGAAAGGAGCGGCAGGCAGCCTGAGCTTCCGATTCTGGACACGATGCACCTAGAGCTAAGAGCCGTCGGCGAACCCATTTCGCGCATTCAATCTCGCCGGCAAACTCTCCTTCCGTAGCCTCGCACGCTCGGATATCCTTCATTGTTTCACCAGCTGAAGCGTGGGGAATAAAGACATCCAGCTTGCACTTGTACCGGACATTCTTGGGGCCCTCCAAGTACGACTCCTTTCGCTTCTGCCCGCTTTTCTCGAAGTATTCGTAGATGCTACCGACATTGGCATCGCACGCGTCGAACACTTCATCACAAGAAAGGACGTAAACACCTTTCGAACTAGAGGCTATAAGGCTTCGAACGCCAACTGCGTCCGTTCCCCAGGGGACGACACTTTCAATTCGAACTCGATCGCAATTAGAACCAGGACAGGAAACCTTGAAGGCCCCAGATGACGCGCTCCCGCGGCCCGCGCCCGTACGCTGTTGTTGCGCAGATATCGACCCCAGAGACACCCAGGTGAAGGCAAGCGCGATCAGTGCGGCTCCGAGAGAACGCATCTCTTGGGCTCCTCCTGTACAGCAAGTTGCAAAATCAAGCACGATCGGTGCATTCGTCACTACTCTGATCGGTAAGAACATCAATTCGCTTCCCACTATCATTTAAGAAAAGATGGTCATTCCCGAACCTCATAATGAACCACACTCCGTCAATTCCATCGATGGATCTGACTCCACCATGTTCCTCAAGTTTGTTGACGATTTCCTGGAGGTTATGCTGAGTCAGAAAGATCGTATGATCGAACCAATTGACTACGAAAGCGACAAGTTTGACTTCGCACTTCAAAACATGGGCAGAAACCTTTAGCTGCGCCGCGGCCTTTGTAGCAAAGGAACGCACCTTCTCGTAGAGTTGCTCTTCGAGGAACTGCCCCTTTTGGCCAGCGCTTTGCTTAGTTACAGTTTTGACCTCGACACACACGCGAATCCCGTTCTTCTTGCACGCAATATCTGCACCCTGCTCGCCTTCCTTTGGAGTGATCAACTTCAAACCGGAAAACCCACTCTTGCGCAGAACTTCGGCTACCCTGAAAATTGCAATTCCAGCTTCAAGGCTCGCCGGGACGCCTGAGTCAAAGTTGAACTCGGTCCGTCTTTTCAGTTGCTCCTTGGATAGGCCGAAGTTCGATACACCGGACTCAAAGATCCTCTCGTAGCGAAGCAAAAGTTCTTCTCCTCCATCCGCAGGAAAATTCGCCTCGTCTGTAGAACGACGCGAAAGATAGCCTGAGAGGAAATGAGCACAGAGTGGAAACTTGTCTGGGTCAATTCCTGTCATTGCATCCCCTCTGGTTGTATTTTAGAGACTCTGGCGGGTGGCACCGATCCCGATGATCGTTCCAAACCACACTGAGGGTGCCCCCGGTCCCTAGCTTTTGGGGACCGGGGAAGGCGAGCGGGGGATGCTTCAGAGCCTGCCCTGAGCCTGCAGAATGGGCTCTATCTCTTGGAGACCCGAGAATCGAACACCACCCCTGCGCACCTGGGACGACGGGCGGGTGGCCCACCCTACATGGTGGCCGTCCCCTACTGTCCGAGGTAAGATTTCCCGCTACGGAAACGCGAGGGTGCCCCGTCCTAGCTTGCTAGGGCGGGAGGGACGATGATGCTCCCGCCGCCACTTACGGCTTGCGGCTCTGTCCGCTAGTCTGTTCTCATGCCCTCCGGACTTCGAAGGTTTCAGCAGACGAGAGACCTTCATTTCATCACCTTTAGCTGCTATCGCCGACAGCCTAAGCTTGGGGCTGCGCCGGCGCGAGCGATGTTTGAGCGCGCGCTGGAACAGTCGCGCCGCTCGTACGGATTTGGCGTGCTGGGGTACGTTGTCATGCCTGAGCATGTTAATTTGCTGGTCGGCGAACCGGCGGGCACACTGCTTTCCACGGCGCTGCAAGCCGTCAAACAATCGGTGGCGCGCAAGCTGGCTCTGCGAGTCGCGGAACCGTTCTGGCAGGCGCGCTATTACGACTTCAACGTCTGGAGCAATCAAAAGCGCATTGAGAAGCTACGTTACATCCACCGCAATCCGGTAACGCGCGGTCTTGTGGCGAATCCGGAGGATTGGGCGTGGTCGAGTTACCGGCACTACGCGACCGGCGTGGAAGGCGCAGTCGAAATCGAGTCTGAGTGGACGGCGCAGAAGCGAGAACAGATGGGAATGCGGCTCAATGTGCGGCAGGGGCCCGGCAACCGACTCCCGCCCTAGCAAGCTAGGACGGGGCACCCCAACTGTGATCCCTCACGGCGAGTTAGCAATGATCGAATTTAGGCTGGGCCACCCGCCGATATTTGTGGAATGAACGACAATTATTGACTACCCCATTCAACGAGGGGCACGTATCAGGCACAGATTATGTCCTCGAACACATGAAATCAGCGCTCGAAAAGACGAGATTTCGTCAGAGACCACCTACTAACGAGGAGGACATCCTGGATTTCTAACAAAACTGGATCCCGGTTGAAGCATTGCGGCGCCCGATCGAAAGCTCTCCCCGTTATGGCTCCTGCCATGGTCCACGCAGATGATCCCCTAGTTCTCCCACTGCGCTGGGGTTTTTACGTTGCAGGTACAGGGGATGGGGAGACCGAGGTGGATCGCCCCCAAATCGCCAGAAAGTGGTGTAGATTTATTTACGAATGAAAGACCATCAAACAACCTCGCCACAGACCCAGCAAAAGAGACAAGCCAAGGCCAATTCAACCAGTACGACAAACACCTATTTGGTTGCTGGTGAAGTAGGCGCCAATTTCACACTCGGATCGAAGTTGAACATTTCCGTCCCTAATGGCCCGACGAAAACGTTTCTTATCGAGTTCATCTCGGCATACATCCAATTCAATTCGAATTTTGAGCAAGACCCGGCATTTTTCTTGGATTTCAAGATCGGCGGGGACAGCGGCGAACACGCCTTTAGTGCCGATCGCGTGCCAACCACTACGCCGAATATGCAGGGATATCAGCCATTCTACGTTCTCTCAAGACAGGTCAAGATCGCTGTTAACGGCGGGACAGACGTCACGTTTTACGCTGAGCACGTGCCGACCGTGGGAGCGACCGCAGACGTTCACATCTCTGGACGTTTCGTGTAGGCGGGTGGAAACTTGGGAATTGTGAAATCACCGGTCTGAAAACCTGGGGACAGACGGGGCGTTCCCCACAATCTCCGACGGTTGACAGCCCAATCTGGGTAAACGGAAATTCTGGAAACGTCCGTCCCGGGTCTTCCAATCTGCTATACTCAGGGTGCTAAGAAACAGGCCTCATCAGTGCCCGCCCAGTGCGGGCATTCGCATTTCAGTGAGAGGAATCATGCCGGCCCAACGCCGCCGCCACCCGCGCCACCATCCCGGCCCCAGCTTCTCCGGCCCCAGACGGTCCAGACCCACCCCCCTGCCCCCGTCCGGCAACCGCGAGCCGGAATCCTGTTGCCCCGGCACCTCGAAGGAGAAAAAGGCCCACCCCCTCCCCACCCAATGGTAACCACCTCAAGGCCGAAGAACGGTCGGGTGCCCCCGGTCCCTGGCTTTTGGGGACCGGGGAAGGGCGTCAATCCGCCAATCAGCCCTCCAGGGAGCCCAAAACACCTACCCCCTCCCCACCCAATGGTAACCACCTCAAAGCCAAAGAACGGTCGGGTGCCCCCGGTCCCTGGCTTTTGGGGACCGGGGAAGGACGTCAGACCGCCAATCAGCCCTCCAGGGAGCCCAAAACACCTACCCCCTCCCCCCCAACGGTAACCACTACGGGGAGCTGGGTGCCGCGAAAGAGATGCGAAGCCGCGAATCAGCCCTCCGAGTGGAGCTGAAAGGAAGTTCCGAGATCGATGAGCGGGCCACCTGCCTAGAAGACGATTTTTCCTCCCAGTTGCACACTGCGGTTTGTGCCTGTGTTAAAGGCCGTGGTGAGGAAATTGGGTGCTCCCAGAAAGGCGCCAGGCGTGCCAAGGAATTGCCGGTTAAAGGTGTTGAAGACATTGAACTGGAGTTGCAACTTTACCTGTTCGGTGATCGAAGTCGTCTTGAAAATGCTTGAATCCAGGTTGTTGAAAGATTGTCCGCGCAGGGTGTTTCGGCCCACACCTGGGAACGGATTGTTGAGGGCGTCAGCCGATGTCACGGTGTTCAGGGCCCACGACGACGGCGAATTTGGAGCGTTCGGGTTCGTCAGTATCGGCCGGCAGCTGGTTACTCCCAGAACGAATTCATTGAAAAGGTCGTCGCAATAAGTTCCACCTACCGCTGTATTCGGATCGGACGGGTTGGGTTGCAACCCCTCGAACGGAGTGAATGGTTGGCCGCTGTTATATCCATATACGGTATTGAGTGAATACCCATTTGCCAGCATGGCAAGGACGCCATGTCCCTGGACGAAGTGCGGAGCCTCGTACACAAAGCCGAACGCCACGACGTTTGGATACGAGATTCCGCTCACACCCCGCTCTGCGGAATTAGTGTCCAGCGGATTCTGTGAGAACTCCAGGGTGTTTCCTCCGGCGCCGGTGGGAAGAATTTCACTGGTATTGTCGACTGTCCGGCTATAGGTGTACTGCAGCGTTCCGCTCAAACCATGGAAGGCGCGCGTGGTCACATTTGTCTGAAGGCTGTTGTACGTTGAGAAGGCAGTGTTGCCGACCGCAGCCTGGAGCGCCCCTTCATTGCAATTCAGAGTCTGAAATCCGGGAGCAGCCGGGTCCTGGCACAGGGACCCCGGAGAAACATAGCCGGGATACGCCGAGGCCAGCGGTTCGAGTGTGGGATTCCCGTTGAGCGCCTGAAAGAGGGCCGCAGTGTGGTTACCCACGTAGCGCACTTCGACGACCGCTGCATTGCCTATTCCATATTGAATGCCGATGGAATAAGTCTGCGTGTAGGGATTGCGGAAGTTGGGCAAGAGTGGCGCTTCAACGAAGAAACGCGGATCCTGGCCGGGCTGTATTGCCGCAATGTTCTGCATACGCACAGTCGCTCCTGTGGTGCCCCCGGCCGGCAGGCACTGATATCCTCCGCCGCACACGATTCCGCCGGCAATGGATACCGGGGCCTGAATGGCTGCGTTGCTGTAGATGTTGTAGAAAGCGGGGTCGAAGTTGATGGCATATCCTCCGCGGATCACAAGCCGGCTGTGGACCGGGTTATATGCGAAGCCAATCCGTGGCTGGTAGTTCAGCCAGCGATTGGGAACCTTCTGGAACGTGGTTACGGAGAGCGGAAGCGAGGTATCCCAGAATGGATTTTCCCCGGTTTGTTGCTTGACGGTCAGATCGTGGAGTACGTTTGCAGCCTGGCCGAAGAACTCCCAGCGCAAACCCAGATTGAGGGTGAGGTCAGACCGGACCTTCCAGTCATCCTGAAAATAGAGAGCGAAGTCATTTTCAGTAAAGGGAGTGACCGGGTTGCCGTTGGTTAAGTTGAGAAAGCCATTCCCTTGCAGGATGGCATTAAAGTCCTGGAACGTGTAAAGGCCGTTGTAATTCGGCAGATAGGTGCCAGGAGAGTTCTGATATTCCCATGCGCCGCCCAGCGCTATGTTGTGCTTGCCATGGCTCCAGTTTGCATTGTCCTGGACCTGAGTTATCTTGATGAATTTCTGCTGGGGAAGGGCGGTGTTATATCCGTAGTTAAAGTCGGTGCCATCAGAAAATGAAACGAAGGTCGGACATGCGGTGAAGTTAGTCGAGACGCAATTGGGGACACCGCCTCCCTGGAAGCCGGTTACTGACTGCTGGAAGCTGTATCGCAGCTGATTGATCCACTTGGGCGAAAACGTATGCGTCCAGTCGGCGCCGATCGAGTGGGTCCTGCCGGTTATATCAATGTATCCGCCGGATGCGATGGCGGTTGGACCGTTTGCCAGATCGCCGGTGAAAAGGGTGTTCTGGTAGTAATAGCGGGCGAAGAACCGGTCTTTGGTCGATGGCTGCCAGTCCACGCGTCCCAGTTGCTCTCCATCGTTGAACTGCGCCGGGACCGCTCTGGCTATTCCGGCGAATTCAATGGGAGCGGAGGTGACTCCATCTGAGACTGTTTGCGTAGTCACCGAATTCGCAATAGGTGACGGATTGCCGGACTTGATCCCGTACGGTCCCTGATTTACCAGCGAAGCAATGGCGGGATTGCCGGGAAATGCCGCCTGCAACTGGGCGAGGCCGTTCGGTGTCGGCGTAAGTGCGCCCTCAGAGGTTGAAACTGACCCCCCTTCGCGCGTGTGGTCCCAATACGTACTCCCAAAAAACCATAGCTTGTCCTTGAGGATAGGGCCGCCTAATGCCCCGCCGAACTTGTTATCAACACTTCGGGGAACCACGACCGGGGTGCATCCCGTCGTCGCCGGATCTTCTCCGGAGGTGCAAAATCCGAGCAGCGGGCTCTTCTGCCCGTTTTGAAGCGAGCTTCCCCATGAGCCTGTGTAGTATTCGAAGCCGCTTCCATGGAAGCTATTTGCGCCGGATTTCGTTATGTAGTTCACCACGGAACCCATGTTGCGGCCGTACTGGGCTCCGAAGTTGTTAGTGATGATCTGAATCTCGGATATCGCGTCCGCGCTGCCGAAAAAAACCTGCGGACCGCCTACGTTGTTGTCGTTGTTATCCTGTCCATCGATTTCGAAGTTGTTGGAACGGCCGCGCTGGCCATTCGCCGAGATACCGACTCCATTGGAATTGCTGAAGCTTGCGTCGTGGGTTTGCACGACCCCGGGGGCGAGAAGAGCCAGGTTGTCGAAATTCGTATTCAGCGGCAAGCTCTGAATTGCAATGGAATCGAAGGTAGTAGTGACCTGCGCCTGAGTTGATTCCAGTATTGGCGCGGTGGACTCCACTATTACCGACGTCGTCGCGCTGCTAACAGCCAGCGTCTGGACCCCCAACTGAGTGGTAACGCCGGCAACCACGTTAATACTGTTGACAATGAAGGGAGCGAAGTTTCCACTTTCAACTCTCAATGTATAAGTGCCGATGGGCAGGTCGTGGAAGACGAACAGGCCGTCGGCTCCGCTAACGGTCTTGAACGTGGCGTTGCTTGCTGTTGCAGTAGCCGTAATCGCGGCCTGCTGCACCGCAGCGCCTTGCTGGTCGGCGATCGTGCCTGCAATTGATCCTGTTGTGATGCCCTGACCAACGGCGTTCTCGCCCGCCAGGATGGCGCCAGCTAATACGGCGAGTAATCGAACAGAGTTCCATACCGCTCCAATTGATCGCATGTGTTGCCTCCAGATCTGGGTTTCTTCGAGTCTTGCGGGAAGGGTCTGCCAAAAATTGGATGGGAATCGGAAGCGCTCAGCCGCGCTCTCAGCGGCGATCCGCGAGGACCTGCTCACTGGAGCTCCACCTGTGCTAGACGGTGGTGTCGGTGGCCACTACCCCAACCCAAGTTGTGCAATCGCAATGCCAAACCGGAATTGGTCTGACCACCTTTGGCTATCTATGTGACAGACATATGAGATGAATCTGATTGGCAGGGGAAATTGGACAGAAGGCCGGGGGAGTTATCTTCTGAATTCTGCATAATCGAAGGCACTTGATACCAGTTTCAGAGTGGCGGGTAGCCCCGGTCTCAATGATCGTTCCGAACCACTCTGAAGGTGCCGGCCCTGAGCGTAGCCGAAGGGTCCCTCGCTCTTGGGGACCCGGGAGGGCGAGCGGCCGGAACCCCGGAAACAGACGCGATGTTCCCCACAATCTCCGGCGGGTGGGCGGGTGGCTGCGGTCCTTTCGCTTTCCGGATTGAAACGTGGGCACCCGGGTGCGGCTGAGGACGGAGCCGATTCGGCAGGGAAGACGTCATCATTTCTGTATCAAGCCGGGCGTATAGTTGTCCGCATGAAAAATCCCGTTTTAGCCGCTCTCGTGTGCGCGCTCATCGGGTGTTCGATGACGGCGCTGGGTCAGAACTCCACCCAATATCAAACATGCATGGGATGGTTTGCGCTCTGCACGACCGCAACGTGCGGTGCGCCAAAGCCCAACGAGTCCTCGGCGACGTACACGTGCCGGAAATGCAAGATGTACAACGGCAACTCGGTGATGACTCTCCAAACCAACCAGACCGCCTGCTTGGCCGTCACAGGGCCGCAACCGGCGAAAGGGACAACTGTCCAATCGCGGTTCGCCATGACAACCGGCCTAAGCCTCGTCACGTGCACGAACAATAACGTATGGGCGAACTGCCTCGACGCGACGTGCACGGTCGATGCCAACACACACGAAGCCACCTGTAAGTGCCCGTCGCAATCATCGCCGCAATACGTCTGGGGAACCTCCGATCCCAATAACACGAAGCAGAAAGGTTGCACGGGCGACCCCGTGATTTCGTCGGAGAGCAAGCCAGACGCCGACCAGATCGGCGAGTACTGGAAAACCCAAAAACTGCTGCCCTTTGTACCGGTTTTGCCCCCCAAGAAGAAATAGAGCAGTGCCCGGACCGCCAGCCAGGCGGAGTCCGTAAGCGCCAGTGAGCACCGAAAGAACTCTCAGGGGGAGGGGCCGGGGGCGGCATCCTAACATTCCGGCCATCCACGGAAACCTCGGGACAGAATCCTGGGGACAGACGGGACGTTCCCCACAATCTCCGGCGGGTAACAACCCACCCTGGGTAAAAGGAACTCCGGGAAACGTCCGTCCCGGGTCATCCAATCTGCTTTACTGAGGATGCTAAGAAACAGGCCCCGACCATGCCCGCCCAGTGCGGGCATTCGCATTTCAGGGTCAGGAATCATGCCGGCCCATCGCCGCCGCCCGAGACCGCTTCTTATTCGTCGTATGTTCGCCTGATATCCACTACGTATGTAGTATGCTTCTACTACATATGCGGTGCGCATCCGTACAATTTTCGTCTTTTGTTCGCCAGGCTTAACACGCAACGCTCCACCGCCGTCCCCTCCGAGGGGCTCTCCGGCTCCCTGGACGGTCACCCTTGGCGGTCAGGCGGGTGACCCAGAGCTCGCCCTGAGCCTGCCGGAGCTGAGGTCTCCTGCCGTAAGGAGACATGGGAGGCACCCGGCATCGGCCGGCCGCCGCGTTTACGATTTCCTTACGCGCAGGAAAGCAATTACTTATGCCCGCGGCGCTAACGTTTTGCCCAATGCAAAACATTGCGCTGTTCTGTATGCGGTTCATCGAGTTCCTCTTTTTCCTCGGCCTGGCGGGATCGGCCGTCGTAGTCGTAATCAGCTTCTTTGAGGACTTCGGCGAACTCCTTCACCGGGAGAAATAGGCGGGCGCCCCACCCCGCGCCCCCCACCTCGCGCTCCTAAGTTCCGGCCTGCCTGTGGAATGCCGCCTAATGGCCCGCCGCAGCTCCTGCCGAGCCCGGTTCGAAGCTGGCGCCTTCCGGAACCAGGTAGGCGAGGACCGTCTGGCCGTGGCCGGTGCCTGCGGCCGCCACGATGCGACCCGCGGAGATTCCGTGTTTTGAGATGAGATAGTCCCGCGCGTTCATAACGCGGTCGGTAGCGTATTTCGCGGGCTCGCCGGCAGCCGACTCTCCCACGAGCCCCGCCGTGGAACGAGGATCCATCCCGAGATCGTGCGCAAAATTGTCAAGGCATGCCCTGCCGGCGTCGTCCAGACTCGTCGGGTGCTGCTTGTCACTCGAAAACGAGATGGAACACACCAGCTCGGCATGCGGCTTCGCGGCGGGACTGGCAGCGGCCGGCAGGGAAGCAGCGGCGGGCTGATTGGGCGCGGAAGGGTGAGTCGAACAGCCGGAACACGCCACAACGAGCGCGACGAGAAAGATGCTCCGTTTCATTGCGGGAAGCTCCCAAAAGGATTCGATTACGCAGAGGCAAAGGGAAAGAAGCAGCAAGACCGGACCAGAATAATCTGCTATAGTCAGAATGTTAAGAAATAGGTCCCGCGAATGCCCGCCTGGTGCGGGCATTCGCATTTCAGCGGGGGGAGGGCCCGTGTCGCATTCATCCAAACCCGGATACTTCATGCGAAGCTCCCGAAAAACGGGCTAGAGTCACGGCGCCGGCATGTCAAGCCCCTGGTGAGCCGAAAAGCACCGGGGATGAGGCAAAAACAGCGGAAATGGATACCTCCCCCACCCCCTCCCCCCCTTATATATTTTTTTCGACAGGATCGATCCGGCGCAGGCACACATCGTTTTGGCGCATAAGTGATTGAAAACAAAGATAAAATAATCGAATCAGGATTCCCACCGCCCGTATCACCTAATGGAACGGCAAAAAGGCCGCGCCAGCAGTATGCTGAATCGCGGCCTGAGAAGTAAACGGTTGATCCTGTGAGTTTTTCCCCCCTGTCAGTATTTCTGCACTCGCTGGTCGATCTCGTCGCTCCAGGCCAGAATTCCGCCCTTGACGTTGGCTACGCGCGCATAACCCTGCTGCTTGAGGAACTCCGCGATCTTCTGGCTCCGCGCTCCCGAACGGCAGTGCACCACGACCTCGCGGTCCCTGTCGATCTCGCCAAGCCGGTTCGGCACATCGTTCTGCGGGATCAGCTTGCCGCCGATTTGCGCGATCTGGTACTCGTACGGCTCGCGCACGTCGATGAGCTGCACGTCCTCGCCCGAATCGATCCGCCGCTTCAATTCCTTCACCGTAATCTGCGGGATGCCGTTCTTCATGTCCGCGCCTCCCGGCGTCTCGGGCACGATTCCGCAGAACTGCTGGTAATCAATGAGTTCCGTGACGGTCGGGTTGTCGCCGCAGACCGGGCACTCGGAATTCTTGCGCAGCTTGAGCTCGCGGAACCGCATGTTCAGCGCGTCCACCAGCAGCAGCCGCCCGATGAGCGGCTCGCCCTTGCCCAGGATGATCTTGATGGCCTCGGTAGCCTGCATCACGCCAACCAGCCCAGGCAGAATGCCCAGCACTCCGCCCTCCGCGCAACTCGGAACGAGCCCCGGCGGCGGCGGCTCCGGATAGAGGCAGCGATAACAAGGACCGTTCTCCGTAGCAAAGACGCTGCACTGGCCCTCAAACCGGAAGATCGACCCGTAGACATTGGGCTTGCCCAGCAGCACGCACGCGTCGTTGACCAGGTACCGCGTCGGGAAATTGTCCGTCCCGTCGGCAACGATGTCGTAGTCCTTCAGGATGTCGAGTGCGTTCGCGCTCGACAGCATGGTGTCGTGCTTGACGACGTTCAGCGCGGGGTTCAGGGCCTTGAGCTTCTCCTCGGCCGAGTCGAGCTTCTTGCGCCCGATGTCTTTGGTCGAGTGGATGATCTGCCGCTGCAGGTTGCTCGCGTCCACCACGTCGAAATCCACCATGCCGAGCGTGCCGATGCCGGCCGCGGCCAGGTAAAAGGCCATCGGGGAGCCCAGGCCACCCGTGCCCACGCACAGAACCTTCGCGGCTTTGAGGCGCTGCTGGCCCTCCATGCCCACCTCGGGCAGAATCAGGTGCCGCGAGTAGCGGGACAGGTCGTCTGTGCTCAGTTCGGGGAGGACGTCGGGATGAGTCATCGTAGCCATGGATTGGTCGTCAGTTCTCAGTTTTCGGTTCTCAATTTTCAGTCCCGCCGGCGATCGATGGAATGATCGAAAGCGTGTCGCCCGCGTTGACGGCGGTGGCTTCTTTTTGCGGAAGATAGCGAACGTCTTCGTCGTTCAAATACAGGTTAACAAAAGCGCGCACCCGGCCTTCGCCGCTAAAGAGGTGCTTGCGCAGTTCAGGCCTTTCGAGTGTGAGGGCGTCCAGGGCCCCCGCCACGGTGGGCGCGTTGACTTCGATCTGAGTCTGACCGCCGACGTACTGACGGAGCGGAGTAGGGATGAAGATGATCATGTGCAGGATTCCTCGCACTACTGAGCTGTACTTAAATGATTCAGAAGAAGCCGGTTCCGATTCATTCCTCGATTTTAATGGCCTGGTCCTCGAAGCGCTTGTTCTCTTCCATGGTGCCGGCCAGCAGAAAGGAATTGGTAGCCACGGCTTTGCCGCCAGCGACTTCCGTGATGACGTAACTACAACCCAACCAATGAGCTTCGGCAAAGTCAGTGGAGGACCACTTCGCCGGATGATCGGGGTGGGAGTGGTAGAAACCGGCTATATCGAGCCCCTGCCGCATCGCGTCGCGCTGAATCTTGACCAACTCAGAGGGGGCGATGTTGTACCGGTTGTGCGCGGAATCGGTGCGCGTGTTGCCGGCTCGCACAGCGGCGGCGACGCGCCACCCTTCTGAGCCGCTTTGGCCCAGCAGGACCCCGCAGCACTCGTGCGGATAGGTTTCCTCGCCGTGGGCGCGGATGGCCTGATAGACGGCCGGCGTCAGATGGAGTACGACCATGCACTCTCCTCCCAGAAGCGCTCGCTCATATACTTGCTGGCCGAGTCGGGCAGAACCGTGACGATGACGGCCTTGCGCCCTGCCGCAACCTCCTGCCGCGCGATCTCGAGGCACGCCGCCACCGCCGCACCGGCCGAGATGCCGATCAGCAGGCCCTCCTCACGCGCGAGCCGCTTGACCATTGCGTAGGCGGCTTCGGTTTCGACTTCGACGTTGCGGTCGGCGAGGGTTGGGTCGTAGATCGCGGGAACGATGGCCGACTCCATGTGTTTCAAGCCTTCGAGTCCGTGAAAAGGCGAATCGGGCTGCATGCTGATGGCCTGAATGGCGGGGTTGAGTTCCTTGAGACGGCGGGTGGTGCCCACAAAAGTCCCACTGGTTCCGAGGCCGGCGACAAAGTGCGTGACCTGTTCCTGTGTCTGGAACCAAATTTCGGGTGCGGTGGTGCGGTAGTGCGCTCTCCAATTGGCGGGGTTCGAATACTGATCGGCATAGTAGAACCGCTCCGGCGAATTGGCGGCCAGCTCCCGCGCGCGGCGGATCGCGCCGTCGGAGCCCTGGTCGGGATCGGTCCAGTCGACGGTGGCCCCGTATGCCTCGACAATGTGCTTGCGCTCCGGCGAAACATTGGCGGGCATGGCCAGGTGCACCTTGAATCCCATCGCCGCTCCCAGCATGGCGAAGGCGATTCCGGTGTTGCCGCTGGTCGCATCCATGAGGGTCTTGTCCGACGTGAGCGCACCACGCGCCAGGGCGTCGCGAAGAATCGCCGAGGCGGCGCGGTCCTTGACGCTTCCGCCCGGATTGTTCCATTCGGCCTTGCCGAGAAGCGTGATGCCGGGAAGATCGCGCGCGATCCGCTCGAGGCGAACCAGGGGCGTGTTGCCGATACGTTCAGTGAGCAGCGTGCCGGGCTGCGAATGTGCAATTTCCGTTGTCATATCCGATGTGGGGCGAGTGCCTTGCGAGGCGGCGCCTGCGGCTATCATGGAAGTCAAGCCGCGAAACCTCGGCGCTGCTTCTATCCTCTCAGAAATGGACGATGTCTATGGCCCGAAAAACCCGCAATCCCAACTTTGATCAAATGCTCGACAGCCTGCGCGGCCATAAGTTTGATGTGGCACCCTTTGCCGGCGTCGCAGGAGGAATGCAGGTGAGCAAGGGCGGAGTGGCTGCTGTCGTGTTGCCGGGATTGACGGACGACCGCTGGGAGAGCGGCGGCGCCCGTCTGGCCGTGACGCCGGGGGTCGTGATTCGCGGGGAAATTGCGCGGCTCGTGGACCGCGGGTATCAGAAATTCATCAAAACATCGAAGTTCGAGCTTCCTGCAACGGCGGCGCAGTTGCACGCGATCCACGAATTTACCGAAGAGCTGAACCAGGTGACAGGCGCGCTGGGGCTGTATAACGAGGCACTGGGAACGACAAGCGACGTATATCTTTACGACCGGTTGCGCGGACGTGAAGACGAGACGGGTAAGGCGGAGTCGCCCTGGGAGCTTGAGGCGGAACACTGAACAGTGGTCAGTGATCAGTGGTCAGCGATCACTGGTGCGGAAAGGGTATGCTCCGTATTGGTGGTAGACCGATCATGACGGCTGAGTGTTCGCTTATTTCAAAGCACCCAATAGAGCGTTACTATTTGAGACACGAATGCAACAATAGCGAGGGTTAGATTTCGTTGCGCCACTTTCCCTCCTTCGGGGCTTTCGCTTGAGGCCTTTTGGTAGGTTTGTTCCCGTTGGGTTGCGTAGCTAAATATGCCGACCGTCGGTATCGACAATATCGCTCCACCCCAAATCAACAGGGAGCGCATCGCGGAGAAGCGCCCATCTTGATAGTGCAGAATCGGCCCGGCAATCAGGAAAACTGCTACTGTCGCAACGTTGAATAAACATTGTGTTATGAGCAGGGCCAGCCCAATTCTCTTGAGAGTTTTCACGCATTCCTCGATATTTTCCGGCTGCTCATAACGATAATTCCCGGTTTGTCGACTATCCGGAACTTACCGGGATTTTGAGCGTCGTGTCGATTATGATCTCAGTGATCAGTGGCCCTGTTCCCCAGCCGCTCATCGCTTCCGCGCCCGCTCACGCTGCAATTCGCGGTAGAGCTCGCTCTTCGAGCGGTTGAGTTCGCGGGCCAGGCGCTTGAGCGCTTCCTTCTCGTCCACTCCTTCTTCGGATTTCATGCGGGCTACGCGGTCGGCGACGCTTGTGTCTGCGCTGCCTGTGCTCTGAACGCTCGCGGCGGGGGCTTCGATCAACAGCGTGATCTCGCCGCGCATGCGCTCTCGGCCTTCGAGTTCCCGCCGCACTTCGGCGACTGTGCCGCGCAGGAATTCTTCGTGGACCTTGGTCAGTTCGCGGGCGACTACGATCTTGAGATGTGGACCGAACACGGCTTCCAGATCGGCCAGCGTGTCCAGGATGCGGTGCGGGGCTTCGTAGAAGATCAGAGTGCGCGAGGTGTCGCCGGCTTCCGCGGCGATCGCTTCGAGGCGCGTGCGGCGTTGGCCTGCCTTCTCGGGAAGGAAGCCGAGGTAGTGAAACTCGGCCGATGGCAAGCCGCTCGCAATGAGGGCGGTGACTGCGGCGTTCGCGCCGGGAATGGGAATGACGGCGACTCCGGCGGCGATGGCGGCGGAGGCGAGAAGCGCGCCTGGGTCGCTGATTCCCGGCATGCCCGCGTCGGTGACCACAGCGATGCGCGCGCCGCCTCTTACGGCCTCGACGAGACGGTGGGCGCACTGTTGCTCGTTGTGTTCGTGGCAGCTCTCGGTGGGCGTGGCGATCTGAAAATGGTTCAGCAGCTTCTGCGTCTGGCGCGTGTCTTCGCAGGCGATGCGGTCGACGCGCTTGAGCACGTCGAGCGCGCGAATCGTGATGTCGCCGAGGTTGCCGATGGGGGTTGCAACAAGATAGAGGCCTGGCGCGAGAGGTGTGTCGCCCCCGGGCATGCGGAGCTATTCTCCGGTTTCCTGGCGCTCGTAGCGGCGCTGCTCGGCGAGCAACGTCATGGAACTCATCAGGTTTTGCACGCTCACGATGCCGACGACGCGGCCGCTCTCAGTCACGGGGATGAGCGAAAGCCCGCGGCCCGCGCTGATGCGTCGAATTGTCGTGCCGAGCGTGTCCTCCGGCCGCGCCACCTGGAAGGCCCGCGACATTACGGACTGCACGTAGCCGTTGCCGTCGTTGCGCAGCGCGTCGAGAATCCGCTGGCGCGAAACGATGCCGACGAGCTGCGGCCCGCGGACTACCGGAAAATCCTCCTGGAGCGAGTGAACGCAGCGGGAGAGTGCGTCTGCCAGCGTGTCCGATGGCGAGAGGGTTGCGAAGTCCGTAAGCATCACCTCGCGCATGCGCACGGTGTCCACGACCGACTGGAAGAATACGCCCTGGTCTTCGATCTGAGCCCCGATCATGATGAAGAATCCGGCAATGATGAGCCAGGGACTGTGCAGGAGCAGGCCGCCGACCATTGCCGCCAGGGCAAGCAATTGTCCCAGCCCGGTGGCCGCCCGCGCTGCCGGCCCCGCGCCGTGCGCCCGCGCAAAGCTGCCGCGCAACATCCGCCCAAAATCGAGCGGATAGGCCGGCAATAGATGAAGTACGCCGAGACCGGCCTGCATCCACACGATGCTGCGCAGAAGGTAGGCCGAGGAGATGTACGGCAGCGCAACGAGATTGAAGTTTCCGCCCGCGCCGACAAAAAATCCGGCCAGGGCCAGGGCTGTAGCGCAATTGGCCAGCGGACCCGCAGCAGCCAGCGCAAACTGGCCTCTTCCGCTGCTTGCGATCTCCTGGCTCTCGGGATTGGCGTACGCGAAGAGCCCGCCAATGGGCAGGAGCAGAATCGCCCGCAATTTGAGCCCGAGCCACGCGGCGACGAGCAGGCGCGCGATCTCGCGAATGACTACTGCCGCGACGAGCGTGAGAAACAGCCCGAATCCGCGTGCGACGGCATACGGCCCACCGCCCTCCGAAGCGCCGAGGCCGAGGCATACTACAGCCAGCAGCAGGAAAAACGTGTGAACGCGCAGTTCCACGCCCATCCAACGGCCAAGAGGGATTGACCAGCCTCGCATACAAGTTATTGTAGAGGGTCGCGCCGATGTTCCGGTCGAGTATTCTGTCAGGCAATGCGCATCATCGCCGGAACGCTTCGCTCACGCACATTGCAGGCGCCGCCCGGGCTGGCCACGCGTCCTACGAGCGATCGCCTCCGCGAGACGCTGTTCAACGTGCTCGCGCCGCGAATTGCGGGCGCACATTTCCTTGATTTGTATGCCGGTTCCGGAGCCGTGGGGATTGAAGCGCTTAGCCGTGGCGCACGCAGCGTCGTGTTTGTCGAACGTGCCGCCGTCCCGCTCAAGACCGTTCGCGCGAACCTGGCGAGGCTCGGCTTGCGGGACGGCTTCGAAGTTTTTGCCGGGACGGTTGCTGCATTTCTGAAACGGGGTGGCGCAGATTCGGGTTTCGATCTTGTGTTCATCGATCCGCCTTATGACGGCGAGTCCGAATACGGCGCCGCGCTCGGACTTCTGGGCAGCTCGGCCGCAGGCCTGCTGAATGGAGACGCTCTCGTAATTGCCGAGCACCGGCGCAATAGCCAACCGGATGAGTCGTATGGCGTGCTGACGCGCGACCGGTTGCTCAAGCAGGGCGACGCGGCGTTAAGCTTCTATCGGCGAACCTCGGAGGTTGCAAAACCAGGGGATATCGAATGAAGCCCAGCTCGTGGTCGATTGCCGTTGCTGTACTGCTTGTTGAAGCAGCCCAGGCTCAAAGCTTGGTCATCGGGCAATTTGCGCGGCCGGCCGAAGCCAATCCGGTGATCGCTCCACAGAAACAGTCGACGTTCGTTGATCCAATCCTTCGCGCACCGGTTCAATGGGAGGCGCTGCATACTTTCAACCCTGCGGCGACCGCAAGCAGGAGCGGAAAATAGACGAATGACCGCGATCTCCTTCAAATCCATCGTCGAGTCCGAAGACCCCGACCTCTATCGTGTTGTCACCCACGTATCCGGCCCGTCGGGATCGCTTCCAATTACGGCGGAGATGCTTCGCTCGGCGCCCTCCGGCAATCTCTTCGGCCTCACGCAGGACGCGGGCATGGGCTGGGACCCGCCACGCCTGCTTGATCCGGAGTTCCTGATCCTGAGCACCCACGGCGGCGTGCGCGCGGAAGACGGCACTCCAATCGCGCTTGGCTTTCACAGCGGCCACTGGGAAGTCGGGTTGCTCGTGGCCGAAGCGGCACGCGAGCTCAAATCTCTGCGCGCGGTGCCCTTTGCCGGGGCGTGCACCGATCCCTGCGACGGCCGGACTCAAGGTACGACCGGCATGATGGACTCGCTCCCCTATCGCAATGATGCCGCGATGGTGCTGCGGCGCCTGATGCGCTCGCTGCCCACGCGCAAGGGTGTGCTGGGCGTGGCCACGTGCGACAAGGGCCTGCCCGCGATGATGATGGCGTTGGCTGCATCGGGGCCGCTGCCGGCCGTACTCGTGCCCGGCGGCGTCACTCTTCTTCCCGAGCAGGGAGAGGATGCCGGCCTAGTGCAGACGATCGGCGCGCGTTTCGCCCAGCAGCAGATCACGCTCGAATACGCGGCCGATGTCGGCTGCCGCGCGTGCGCATCGCCCGGGGGCGGATGCCAGTTCCTCGGCACCGCTGCAACAGCACAGGTGGTGGGCGAGGCGCTGGGCCTTTCGCTTCCGCACACGGCACTTGCGCCCTCGGGCCATCCGATCTGGCTCGATGCTGCACGCCGCTCCTCGCGAGCTTTATTGCTCCTGCATCAGTCCGGCATGGGCGTCGTGGACGTGCTCACGCCGGCGGCTGTGCGCAACGCGATGGTCCTGCACGCAGCCTTCGGCGGTTCGACAAACCTGCTGCTGCATCTGCCCGCCATCGCGTTCTCGGCGGGATTGCGCCGTCCCACTGTAGACGAGTGGGCCGAAGTCAATCGCGAGGTTCCGCGCCTCGTTGACGCACTGCCCAACGGTCCGCGCGGGTTCGCAACCGTGCAAGTGTTCCTCGCCGGCGGCGTTCCTGAAGTGATGCTTCACCTGCGCGACACGGGCCTGCTCGATACCAGCGTGAAAACCGCCAGCGGCGAAACGCTTTCCACGTGCCTGGACTGGTGGCAGCAGAGCAATCGCCGCCG
>DATFRB010000010.1:0-3880 GCA_035263625.1 Occallatibacter sp. | reverse complement strand
GTCGTCATCGAGCCGGACGATGCGGCCTTCGGTGATTGCCACTCGAAAAACGTAGCGCGCCAGATAGCGCAGTGCGGCTTCGGCGCCGTCGCCCCAGGCCGTGCAATGGATGACCCAGGGCTTCCTCCAAGCCGCCTTGGGCAGGACGAGGTCGGGCCTGCGTTTGGCCAGATCAGCTCTCATCTTGGCCCGCACCAGGACTGCAAGCGGCCGGGTTGAGATCAGGAAGTTATTGCGGGCGGGATGCCAGTCGCGACCGTCATCGGATACGCCGCCACCGGTGACGAGGCAATGTACATGCGGATGGTAGACGAGCTGCTGTGTCCAGGTGTGCAACACCGCCATCACGCCGACGGTGCCGCCGACGTGGCGCCGATCGCGGGCCAACTCGATAATGGCCTCCGCGGTTGCTTTCATGAGCGCGGCGTAGCCGTCGCGCTGGTTGGCGCGCAGCACCTCGCGCAGTTCCGCCGGCACGGTAACCGTGACATGGAAGTAGGGGCACGCCAACAGCTCGGCCTCGCGTGCCGCGATCCAGCGCTCAGTCTGATCCTTATGGCATCTCGGGCAGCTCCGGTTCTTGCAAGAGTGGTAGGAGTAGATCTCGCTGCTGCAGCGATTACAGCGCCATAGGTGTCCGCCGAGCGCGTGCGTTCGGCAGGCGAGAATGTCGGCGATGGCACGCCGGTGCGAGGGCAGCACCGACGCGCCATGCCGCGACAGATAGTCGTCCGCGAACCGGCGGAAGACGTCAGCGAGTGCGACCACGACTGGTCGTCGGGATCACAGATCGGTCATGAGCTTGTCGAGGGTCGCCTTGAGCGAGGCGCGTGTGGGCTCGGTCAGATGCAGATAGATGGCCGTCGTTGCGATGTTGACGTGGCCGAGCAGTATCTGCACCACGCGCGCCTCGGTGCCCTGCTCGAGCAGCCGTGTTGCGTAGCTGTGGCGCAGTCCGTGGGGATGGACTTGGCGCTTGATGCCGGCGGCGCGGACAGCTAGGCGGAATGTGCGCCAGAGGGCGTTCTTGCTAACCGGCCCGGCGCCGCTGCGATCGGGCGTGAGCCAGCGCGGATTGCGGTGGGTCGACCACAGACGGCGCAACTTGGCAAGCATTGGCTCGGGCAGCGGGACGCACCGCTCTTTGTTGCCTTTGCCGATGATTCGCAGCACTCCCTTGCTGTTATCGATATCGCCGATCGCAACCTTGGCCGCCTCGCCGATGCGCAGGCCACAGGCATACATCAGTTGAAAGCAGGTCCTGTGGATTGGATTACGTACCGCAGCCAAGATGGCGTGGACCTCGGCATGAGAGAGCACGATCGGCAGCCGCTGCTTCCTCGGCGCGCGAACGCGTTTTTTTGGGAGAACAGTGCCCAATCGCGATCGAGTGTCCTCGAATAAAGGAAGCGGATTCCGCCGTGATTGGTCTTGAAGGTGCCACGCGCGACACCGCGCTCATCGCGCAGATGAAGGAGATAGGCGCGAACCTCCTCCTCGCTGAGCACATCGGGCGAGCGCATGTAGTGGGCCGCAATCCGGCGGACTGCTTGGATGTAAACGTCCCGGGTCCTCTCGGCAAAGCCGGCAAGCCGCATGTCATCAATCATACGCTGACGCAACGGGGTCATCGTTGTTCTCCATTCGGGTTCACACCAGGGAGCTCTGTCCCGGCACCCGAGTAGATACCCCAGCCGTAACCCGGCAACATGCCCCCTACGGCGAAGCCGTTCAGTCCAACCGCTGCAGAAGCGTCGAAAGCTGATTAGGCGATGTCAAAACCGGGGGCTGACCCTGCCTCCGGGATCAGTTTGGGGGACGCCTGAGACCGCCCAAGCGGCATCCGGCATGTAGGCGGCGCGACTCTCGATCGGGCTCCTGTATGGAACGTGAGTAGCGTCAGGAGGACAGGAAAGGGGGATGACCATGTGATCGGAAACCTTTCGTAGTGATCCAGAGGGTTCGACGCCCTCCCGGTAAAGGCCAGCCAGCCAGCCGGAAGCCAGCCTTGCGCGTGAGTGGCAACACGAAACGCGAAGCGTAGGAGAGCAGGTGTCGAGGCTGCGTGAGTGAGCCCCGAAATCCGCATTGTCCGAAGCCTTCGCTGTCTCACGAAGCGGGGGCAGCATCGATGTGACCGCCAAGGCAAGGGCACATCGGTTCGACCGGGGTCTAGGAGCGGAGCAAAGACACAAGATGGATCACCTGGAGACCTGAGATATCCCACTGGCGTCCACGGGAAGTAGCCGGAACTACGGGCGGTCGGCACCCAAGTGCCCGGGTCGGGAGGAGACCTCCACTCCTTCCGAAGCGCTACGGCGAACACAAAGCAGGAGGAAACGTGGGCGGCGGAAGCGAACAAAATAAGCGACCGCTGATGCGCAAGTGGGAAGTCGTAGCGCCTTCATAGTACCTGTGAGAGCGGGGAACCAGGCTCGCTGGGACCCGAAGGAGGGAAGGGAGGCGCCGCGTGGAGAGAACCACTGCCAGGCAACACGGGAAGGGACATGGACCCTGCAAACCTGTTAACGAAACGGCATTGGATAGTCGAACTGGCGAGGAAAAAGCCGGGAACGGTGCTGTTCTCGCTGAACCACGTCATCGATTTCGAATGGATGCGAGAAGCCTACATGCGGACCCGCAAGGATGGGGCGACGGGCATCGACGGCGCAACGGCGCAGGAATATGAGGCGAACCTCGAGGCCAACCTTAGGGACCTCCTGGAGCGCATCAAATCCGGACGCTATGCCGGCGCCACCGGTGCGCAGAACCTACATTCCCAAGGCTGACGGTTCGCAAAGGCCGATCGGTATCCCGACATTCGAAGACAAGGTCGCACAGAGAGCAATCGCGATGGTTCTGGAGGCCGTTTACGAGCAGGACTTCCTGTCATGCTCATACGGCTTCAGACCAGGGCGGTCGGCGCACCAGGCGCTGAGACAACTGTCAGGCGTCATCACGGTGCGACAACAGCACTGGGTGCTCGATGTTGATTTACGCAAGTACTTCGATTCGATTCCGCACTCACACCTGCGCGAAATCCTCGACCAGCGAGTCACGGATGGTGTCATCCGGCGAATGATCGATAAATGGCTGAATGCAGGAGTCCTGGAAGCAGGAAACCTGCACTTCGCGACTGAAGGAACCCCGCAAGGCGGTGTCATCTCACCAATGCTCTCGAACATTTTCCTGCACCATGTGCTGGACAAGTGGTTTGAGGACGTGGTGCGACCACGCATGAGGGGGAAGGCGACCCTGGTACGGTTCGCTGATGACTTCGTGATGACTTTCGAGACCCACTACAATGCCAAGCGGGTCATGGATGTGTTGGGGAAACGACTTGGTCGGTTCGGCCTCAAGCTGCATCCGGACAAGACGAGCTTCATCGACTTCCGCCCGCAGCGACGTGGTGGGACGCCGCCAGACTGCAAGGTCCAATCGTTCGACTTCCTCGGCTTCACCCACTCGTGGGGAAGGTCGCGGAAAGGCAAGAGCGTGGTGCGGCAAATGACGGCCAAGCGCCGTTTTGCCCGCTCGCTGGCCGCGATCAAGGATTGGTGCCGGACCAACCGGCATCGGCCCGCACGCGAACAGCGCGCCTGGTTGTCTGCGGTACTCGTCGGTCACTATGCCTACTATGGCATCACGGGGAACATCTGGCGGCTACAGCAGTATCGCTACCAAGTCACGAGGATATGGCACAAGTGGTTGGAACGTCGAACGCGAGGACGGAGGCTCCTATGGGCTAACTTCAACGCGTTCCTCGCCCGTCATCCGCTGCCAGCGGCCAGGATCATCCACCGCTACACCAGCTGGAACGAATCTCTCGCGTGAGGAACCGGATGGGGGAAATCTGCGCGTCCGGATCTGTGGGGGGCGA
>DATFRB010000009.1:0-5707 GCA_035263625.1 Occallatibacter sp. | reverse complement strand
CCAACCCGATCTTGCCATCGTAAATGAGAGACCGGCGCGCGCCGGCTGTAAAAGGCTCACGGTCTTCGTCATATCCGCGACGTCCCCTTCGCGGCACGAGAGCACGAATCAGGATATGATCAAGCATGAAGCTGCCTCCTTTCCTGCTGGACCAATGGCTGGAACAAAAGTTCTCCGCTAATCCGCCCATCGAGTTCGACCTGGGATCAAGTACTGGACCGGTCTGGACGTTGCGAGAACTGCTCTCACTAGGTGGCGATCTCGACGGGCTCCTCGACACGACGTTGTTCTACACACCGCCCGCCGGCTCGGCGGGACTCCGTGAAGAACTGGCGCGCATGGAGGGAGTCGAGCCAGAGAGCGTGCTCGTGATGACTGGCGCGGCCGAAGCGCTCCTAATCTTGTTTCATCTGGCCGCCGAGCCTGGAGCCAACGTTGTGCTGCCCAATCCTGGATTCCCCACCAATGAAGCCGTCGCACAGTCCCTGGGTTTGGAAGTCCGCCACTACACTCTACGGGCGAAGGACGGGTTTCAGACTATAGCGCTCAGTTAAATTGACGGGCCCTGCTCAGGTAAATTGATCCGGTACGGCCCGTACGGTGGTTGAAAGCCGTTTGCGTGCGCGTCGAATTTTTCCTTTCCAGGTAGAGCCGGCTGGATGATGGGGCCGGACCTAGATCCAAAAGAGAGCAGGCAGCCCAGGGAAGAAGTCCTTGTCGCTACCCTCTCGACACCGGAGCGTCGATCGGGTAGGACAAGGACATGTCAAACAACACCAGCATTATAAGCGAGACCCTGGGTTTGTCATAGTCAAAATCCAGGCGCATTTCCACTTCCGACCGGATTGGTACCGCCAGGGCGAAGCCTGTGCTTTGGTGAAGCAGTATTACGTCGTGTTGCGGTCCGTGCTGCGCAGCCAATCCCATCTGCGGCGCTATTTGAGGCGTTGCCGGCATTGCCGGATTTTCTTTTTGAGCCATCCCCGGAACGCCGGGCGGAGCGACTTGCGGTGTCCATTTGGCTGCCGGGAAGCGCATCGCAAGCAGCGTTCCACCAAGCGTAGCGTCGCCTACTACGCCACCGCGGAAGGCAAAGGGAAGAAGAAGATTCAAAACGGCAAGCGGGCCCAGGGTGCAGTGCGCGCCGAGGCGAATCCTCCGGTCACCGGAGCCCAGGAATTGCATTCCGGCATGGTGAGCTACGTCGCGATGGTGGCGAGTCTGATCGAGAGTCGGCGTGTGAGCGAAGCAGAGATTCTCCAGCGGTTGGTGAGGGCGATGAGACAACACAGCATGGCGCGCCGCCGCCGGATGGACTATGTTGTGGCCCAGTTGAACCAACACGGTCCATAGGGCAGAGATGACACGCAGCGTGGAACTTTCGGCATTGGATCTGCGATACGAAAGCTATCGGATGAGGAATCCGGCGGCGGAGGGGCGCCTGCTGGCCTCCATCGCCGAGCGTGGCATCGAGGAAGCTTTGGAGGGCGTGGATGCGGCCGGCCGAAGCATTTTGCTGAACGGGTTCAAGCGGTATCGATGCGCCTCGAAGCTACGCCTCCGGATGGCGCCCTATGCGTCGCTGGGAGAAGATGAGGCGGCCGCGATCATTACTCTGCTGCGGGTTTCCAACGACCGCTCGCTGACGATTCTGGAGCAGGCCCGCTTCATCGAGGAGTTGCGCCAGCGCAATGCCATGACCGTTGCCGACATCGCCGGCCGGCTATCGCGCAGCAAGTCCTGGGTGAGCATGCGGCTGGGTCTGATGGCCGAGATGAGCGCCCTGGTGCGGGAGAAACTCTTCCGCGGTGAGTTTCCGGTTTACCCGTACATGTACACATTGCGGCAGCTCATGCGCATGAACGGCGTCAGCAAGCGGGACATCGAAGACTTCGTGGTGGCGCTGGCCGGCAAGCAGCTCAGCGTGCGCGAGATGGAACAACTGGCGCACGGATATTTTCGAGGGCCGGACTCGTTTCGCGAGGCGATCCGGCAAGGACACGTGGCCCTAGCTTTGGACTGGTTCCGGCAAGTGCCCGAAGACCCGGATGGCTCCAACGAGTTCGAACGCGTGTTGCTGAAAGATCTGGAGATCACGCAGAAGTACATGCAGCGGGTGATGGGAAAAAGCCAAGACCGGCGGTTGAGGACGCCGGCGTTTTTCGCGCAGGCACATCTGCTGACGGCCGGGATCTTGAGCCAGGCACGAGCTTTCTTCGAGGTGATGAGGAAACTGCATGATCGATGCGGACAAACGCCAAGCAGTGTTTCTCCTCCACCAGGAGGGGATGGCACGCAATCAGATCGCGCGTCAACTCCGGATCAGCCCCAACACGGTCGACGTCATCATCGAACAAAAAGGCGAGATGCCGGTCCACACGCGCAAAGACAAGATCCAGGTGGATCCGGATCTGCTGAAGCGACTCTACCAGGAATGTGACGGCTACGCGCAGCGGGTGCACGAAAAATTGGTGGAAGACGAAAGCATCCCGATTCAGTACTCCACCTTGACGCGCTTGCTGCGCGAGCTGGGCCTGAGGCGCAGCCGGGAGCCCCGCTGCGAACGTGTGCCGGATGAGCCGGGCGCCGAGATGCAACACGACACCACGCGCTATCCGATTCTGCTGGGTGGCGCCCGTGCCCCGCTGATCGCCAGCCTGCTGTACCTGCGGTACTCCAAAAGACGGTACCTGCGCTTCTATCGGATGTTCAACCGTTTCCGGATGAAGTGCTTCTTACATGAGGCTCTGATGTTTTGGCAACATGCGGCGCCGGTTTGCATTATCGACAACACCAATCTGGCACGGTTGCGCGGAACGGGCCAGGACGCGGTGATGGCGCCGGAGATGGAAGCCTTCGCCAAACAGTATGGATTCCGCTTCGTGTGCCATGAAAAAGGTCATGCCAATCGCAAAGCGGGCGAGGAACGCAGCTTTTGGACGGTGGAGACGAACTTTCTTCCGGGACGGCATTTCCAGAGTCTGGAGGATCTGAACCAGCAGGCGTTGCAGTGGGCCACCGTGCGCATGGAACACCGGCCGGTCGCCAAAAGCCGGCTGATTCCGGCCCGAGCGTTCGACCATGAGCGTCCTTACCTGGTGAAACTGCCGGCGCATCTTCCCGCTCCTTACCTGGTACATGAACGGGACACCGATCAGTATGGCTACGCCGCCTTCGACGGCAACTACTACTGGGTGCCCGGCACGAGCCGCGAGGAGGTGAACGTATTCGAATATGCGGACCGCCTGAAGATCTATCAACACGGCCACTGTGTGGCCGAGTACGCGCTGCCGGCCGATGGAGTCCGCAACCATGTGTTCAGCCCGGAGGGCATGCCCCGGCCTGCGCGCCAACCGAACAATCGCAAGCAGCCGGCTCAGGAGGAGGAGAAACGCCTGCGGGCGATGTCCGCCACCGTAGACGGCTACCTGAACTTCGCTCTCCACGCCGGCGTGCAACAGCACCGGTTCTTGCGGGAGCTGTTCACCTTATCGTGCCGGATGACGCCTGCGGTTTTTATCGAAACCATCGACCGGGCGCTGCGCTACCGGATCACCGACATCGAAACGCTGCGGCGCATCGCGCGTTTGTCGATCAGCCAGCAGGAGTTTCAACTCTCCGGGGTGGAGGTGGACGAAAGCTTCCGCCAGCGTGAAGCCTACCAGCAAGGTCATCTGACCGACGCGCCCGATTTTGGCCTCTACGACCAGATGCTCGACGACCAGGAAGGCAACGATGGATGACGAACTGATGAAGACCTTGCGCTATCTCCGCTTGCGGGGCTTGTTGGCGCATTGGGACGAGTACGTGACCCTGGCGCGCCAGAAGCAGTTCTCGCCGGTTCGCTTGCTGCGTCACGTGGTGGAAGAAGAATCCAAGATCCGCCAGGAGCATGCCCGCCAACTGCGGCTGGCCCGCGCCCGCATACCCGAACTGTGGCGGATGGAAACCTTCCCCTTTGAGCGCCAGCCGAAGCTGGATAAGAAACACATGCTCTCGCTGTACGACGCCTTGGATTACATGACCCAGAATCGTAACTGTATCTGGGTGGGCCCGACCGGATGCGGCAAGACCGGACTGGCGACCGGCTTCCTCATCCAGGCCATTCAACGCGGGTATACGGGCCGCTACGTCATGTTTGCCGAGTTGGTGGCGGAGTTGTTCCGATCGGTGGCGGATCATTCGGAGCAGCAAATCCTCAAGCGCTATCTGGCCTACGATTGCCTTCTGGTTGACGAGGTCGGCTATGTGGAAGTGGAACCCGTGCAAGTCGGCTTGTTCTTCACCCTGATGCACAAGCGCCACCGCAAAAAGCCTACGCTGATTACGTCGAATTTGGGCTTCAGCGAATGGCGATCGTTTCTGAAAAACGATCACTTGACGGCAGCTCTCATCGACCGCCTCACCGAGAACAGTCACGTCATCAACATGAAAAACTGCGTCAGCCTCCGGCCCAAGCTGAAGCCCGAATCATGATGTTTGGGGATCGACTCGACCAACTCCGCCGCGTCCCCTTACCAGCCGTGTTGCGGGAAACCGGCGCCCAACGCGATCGCTATGACAAGGCCAAGTGGCACACACCCAAGGGCGCCATCTCCATCACCGGCGTGAAGTTCATGAACTGGCATCGGAGCCTCGGCGGGGGAGGTGCGATCGATTTGTCCATGCACCTGAACGACCTCGACTTCAAGGCGGCTGTCGCTTGGCTCCAGCGTCACTTTCCCATTGCGCCGGATTCCGAGCCCTCGCCGGCCCCGCGCCGTTTGACAATGCCGCCGCCGGACCCAAGCCAGCTTTCCTCCGTGAAGCGTTACCTGGTCCATGAGCGCGCGATCACGCCCTCGCTGACGGACTCCCTCATTGCGTGCGGAAAACTCTACGCCGATCGTCGGGGCAATGCGGTCTTCCTCCTGCTGGGAAACGAACACACACCTGTGGGCGCCGAACTGCGCGGCACCGGACCGCAACCTTGGCGCGGCATGGCGCCCGGCTCGCAAAAAGATCTCGGCTACTTCTCCGTCCAGGCTCCGGACGCCACGATGGTGATCCTGTGCGAATCCGCCATCGACGCCATCAGTTGCCTTCTGCTTCATCCTTCTTCGCTCTGCCTATCCACCTCTGGAGCCCGACCCCGCCCGCGTTGGCTGCCTGCGTTGTTATCCCAACGCCTTGCCGTCTATTGTGGTTTTGATGCCGATGCCACAGGTGATGCCATGGCCGCACAGATGATCGCCTTCCATCCCTCGCTTCGCCGCCTCCGTCCCGCCCAACACGATTGGAACGACATCCTCAAGTCCCGTTCCGCCTAACGCCAGAACTTCCTTCCGCACTTCAATCAGCCAATCTGTGCCGCCCGCCAAAACCGGACCACTACTTGGAAAGAAAAATACCCGCTCCACATCCTGTGAATGCGCGAATCAGTCTACCTGAGCGGAATGGATCAATTTAGCTGAGCGCCGTCGGGCCTTGTTCATAGCGATTCCGATAACCACACCAATTGCCCCACCGAATCCGACCCATTGAGCCATGTGGTGTGTGGCGGCCCCAATCGCAGCTCCGATCGCTATACCAATCGCAACGCCAATCCCCATGCGATTCATGTATTTGTTCCTCGATCCTTATTCTGCCGCAATTCCAAATCAGCCCATTGAATGTTCAGAATGGGTCCTTTGTGCCACACCCTCAAAACGGTTAGTTTTTTGTAACT
>DATFRB010000008.1:0-217833 GCA_035263625.1 Occallatibacter sp. | reverse complement strand
GGACGGCATCGATCCCGGCGACGTGATCATGAGCCCGGATCTTGCGCGGTCGCGCGGGCTCACCTCGACCATCTGTTTTCCCGTTGGGAACCTCGCGCCCGAGGGCTCCGTCATCAAGAGCACTGCCATCGATCCTTCGTTGATCGACGAATCGAATGTTTACCGCCATCGCGGCCCGGCGAAGGTCTTCATCACGGAAGAAGCCGCCATCGCCGCCGTCAAGTCCGGTGATGTAGCACACGGCGACGTGGTTGTGCTCATCTGTGCCGGCCCCATGGGCGCCGGCATGCCGGAAACCTACCAGGTGACATCCGCGCTCAAGCAGCTGCCGCACTGCAAGCATGTTGCGGTGCTCACCGATGCGCGTTTCAGCGGCGTCTCAACCGGAGCCTGCATTGGACACGTTTCCCCCGAAGCGCTCGCTGGCGGTCCCGTGGGAAAAATTCGCGAGGGCGATTTGATCGAGATCGTCATCGACCGCGCAAACCTCACAGGCTCAGTCAATCTGGTTGGCGAACAGGGCGAGTCGTTCGACGCGGAGGAGGGCGTGCGCCGCCTTGCCGCCCGCGGCCCGCGGCGCGACCTGCACCGTCATCCTGGACTGCCGGACGACACGCGGCTCTGGGCAGCTTTGGTGAATGCGAGCGGAGGCGTGTGGGGCGGTTGCGTCTACGATGCAGACCAGATCATCGCAGCGCTGCAAGGTAACGGGGAATCTGCCGCGAAACATTCCGTGTCAGAAAAGGGCTCTACGAAATGAACTCTCAAATGAACCGTCGCCGCTTTCTCTCCGGCTTTGCCGCGGGTAGTCTCGCCGCAGGGCTGCCGGTCACGCAGACAGCCTTTGCGGCGCCCGCAGCCGATCGTCCCGCCGGTACGAGCCCGCTTAAGATTGACGCGGTGGACGTACTGGAACTCAATGGACGCTACACCGAGCCCGCGGGCGTCGATCATCAGGCGCAAGTGAATCCGCTCGACGTGTACGACGCCAACCGGCCTGCGCCTTATTCCGACCGCCCCGACGGGACGCGCGAAGTTCACTACCGCACGTATTACCTGAGAATTCGCACCGCGCCCGGCCTTGAAGGCCTCTACGGGCCGATCGACATTGAACCGGCCAGCGTCATCGCCGAAGACCTTCGATCTTTTCTCGTCGGCAAGGACGCGCTCGCGGGGGAGATCCTGTGGGACCAGATGTACCGCTCAAACCGCCACTCGCGCGCCGGCTACTTCCTCATGGCGATGAGTGCGGTCGACAACACGCTCTGGGACCTGCGCGGCAAATACTACGGCGTGCCCGTGTGGCGTCTCCTCGGCGGCCCCTCGCGCGACAAGGTGGAGATGTATGCGAGCGCACTCGGCTTTTCGCTCCAGCCCGAAGCCGTTCGCAGCCGCTGCCTCGAGTTGAAAAACCAGGGTTTCCGCTACCAGAAATGGTTTATGGGTTACGGCCCAGGCTCAGGCCCGGAAGGCATGCGCAAGAACGTCGAGCTCGTGAAGATTCTCCGCGAGACGCTCGGCGACGACACCGAGCTGATGTTCGACGCCTACAGCGGGTGGGACCAGGACTACGCGCTCGAATGGGCAAAGCAAGTAGAGCAGTACCACCCGCACTGGATGGAGGAAGTGACTCATCCCGAAAAGATCGACAGCTTCGCCGCAATTCGTCGCGGCACCAGCGTGCCGCTTGCCGCCGGCGAACACATCTACGGCCGCTGGGAGGTCGAGCGTTACCTGGAAGCAGGCACGCTATCGGTCGTCCAGTGCGACCCCGAGTGGTGCGGCGGCGTGAGCGAGCTCGTGAAGATCGGAACGGTAGCCTCGCTGCACGATGTGGAGGTGATCCCTCATGGTCACGCCTTGCGCGGCGCCATTCACACAATCTTCAGCCAGTCGCCGATGACCTTCCCGCTCGGCGAGTACCTGGTGATCAAGATGCGACACTTCCACCACTTCGAGAAGACCCCGCCCATCGTCGACCAGGCACACATCGCGTTGCCCATGGCTCCGGGCTTCGGCGTCGAGCTCGATCCGGCAAAGATCGAATCACAGCGGATGCTGGAAGTGGATTGACGACGCGGCCTATCGGTGACGGTAGAACGGTAGCACGATCAGCGTCGCCAGGCCGATGGCAACCAGCAGCGCCACAAGCATCCAGCCGTAGATCTTCACGAGGCTTATTTCCCGCCGCGCTTTGTCGAGGTCGCTGTCGTGGTCGTCGTTCTTCAATACTTTTGGGTCACTCATACTTCAGAGATTCCACGGGGTCAAGTTGAGCCGCACGGGTGGCAGGTACGGTGCCGAAGACCACCCCGACCAATGTAGCCGCAGCAAGCGCTATGACCACAGACCAACTGGAAATCGGCAAGTCGTATTCGGTGAAGAAGCGCACCGAGAGCGGCAGCGTGAGTCCCAGGACTGTGCCGACCAGGCCGCCGGCGAGCGAGATGATCACCGCTTCGGCCAGGAACTGCAGCTTAATCTCGCGCGATGTAGCGCCCAGCGCTTTGCGAATCCCGATCTCGCGAATGCGCGATCGCACCGTCGCCAGCATGATGTTCATGATGCCGACGCCGCCGACAGCGAGCGTCACCGCCGCGACCAGCACCAGCACCGCAATCAGGATGCTCGAGATCTTCGCCGCCATGTCCAGCACTTCGCGTAGGTCCTGCGTTTTGTAAACCGAGTTCGGCCGGTGCCGCGCGCTCACAATGCGCGTGATCTCCCTCGCTGCGTCCGGCACCTCCGCCATGCTGCGCATCGAAAAGTAAATCTGCTTCACATTCTCAGTGCCGCTGAAATACCGCGCCACGGAAAATGGGATCAGGATCGTCTCATCCGCAATCTCCGATTCGCCGAAATCGGTCACGCTCTCCTTGAACACGCCGATGATCGTGAATGGGATGCCCTTGATCTCGAACTGGCGGCCCACAGCGGCATCCTCGCTGCCGAAGCGCAGCCTGGCAAACGTCTCGGTAACGACGGCGCAGAACGTGTGCGTCGTATCGTCGGTCTCATCGAAAAACCGCCCGTACGGAACCAGCAGGTTTCGGATGTACTGGTATTGCGGGCTCACGCCCAGCACAAGCGTATCCTTTTCCACGCCACCGCCGAAGCTGATGCGATCGTGCATCTCCGCCACCGGCGATGAATACATGACGCCCGGCAATTGCTCGTCAACGGCTTTCTCATCCTCGCGCGTCAGGGGGTCGTTATAGACCGCGTTTTCCGAGCCTGATGCGCCGCCGCCCGCGTATTCAAGTTCCACCTCGTTGGTGCCGATCTTCTGAATCTCCGCCAGGATGAATTCGCGCCCCGTGAGGCCGATCGTCACCACAAGAATGACCGAGGCCGTCCCGATGACCATGCCCAGAGCGGTAAGAGCAAAGCGAAGCTTGCTCGCGCGAAAGCTGTCGATCGCGATCTTGAGAATCTCGCTCAGCACCATGGTGCGTCGCGCGCTCAAGAGCGTCTGCTCGAACGTGTGCCGCCGGTGTTCAACCGCCTTCCGATGCTCTGCCGTCGTCGGATTCATATGCTATCGATCAAGATGCGCCAGGCCGCCTCCGGGCTTCCCGAAAGTTGCCGCTGCACCATCACTTACCATCATATTTCTCCAGCCACTTCAACTCCTCGCGCACCTTGATATACCCGTGCCACGGATTTTTGCCCAGGCCGTGACCCTCTCCCGGAAATACCAGGAACCTGTGCGCGATTCCAAGCTGATCGAGCGCCCGCTCCATCGTCACTCCTTCGAGGTAGCTCACGCGGATGTCGGCGCCGCCCTGCACCATGTGCGTCGGCGTCTTTACCTTGTCGAACCGGAACAGCGCTGCTTCGCTCTGGTACAGGTCTGGATCCTCCCACGGCTTTCCGCCGAGGTACCACGCGTCATCCCACGTCTCGTCGTCGTTGCCCCAGTTTGCGGCGTGCTCCACCGCGCCCGCGCCCGTCACCGCCGACTTGAACTCAGTGGTCTGAGTAATGAGCCAATTCGTCATGTATCCGCCGTAGCTGTAACCGCCGATCGCAAGGTGATCCGGATCGGCGATGCCGTCCTTAACAAGCGCGTCCACGCCTTCCAGAATGTCGCGGCCCGGCTTCGAAACGAGGTGCGGCATAATCTCCAGCATGAACTCATCTCCGTAGCCCGAAGATCCGCGGTAGTTCGGCCTGAACACGAGCCATCCGCGCGCCGCTGCCAGCGTCGCCCAGTCGTACCAGCCGGAGCCGAAGCGATCTCCATCCGCATCCGCCGGCCCTCCGTGAATCAGCGTGAACATGCGCAGATGCTTCGCACCCTTCTTTCCGGGCGGATAGATGAGCACGCCCTCGACCGTCTTCCCATCGTCGGCCTTCCACGTGTACGTCTGCCACTCCGGCTGCGCGCGCTCCCCAAAGATTGGATTGAATTTCGTCAGCGCCGCGAGTTGATCGGGATGCATCGGATCGGCCGCGCGATACACCTGCGTGGGATCGTTGATCGTCGAGTGCTGTATCAGCACCGCGTTCGACTTCAGTGAAGTCGCAAGCCCGCCATAGCTGCCCGCCATTCCCGGCAGTTTTTCCGCTTTTTCTCCAACTACGCTGTACACCTGCTCCTCAGCGCCCTTCAATCCCAACGCCAGTTCGCGGCCATCCGGCAGCAGGCCAAATTGCTCGAACGATCCGTCGAACGACACACCCAGCGGATCCACCTTTCCGGTGTCCACATCCAGCTTGTATAACCGCCCCTGAACGTCGCGATACTTACCCTCAAGCGAACCCGAACCGGACGTCACAATGAAGTGCAGCGACTTGCTGTCGGGCGACCAGCGCAGTCCCGACTCAAGCGCATCGTTCTTCGTCAGCCGGCGCACCTCGCCGCCGCTCGAGCCCACCAGGTAGATCTCGTAATTGTCCGGATTTTCGACCCTGTGGTGCACCGGATCAGTCTTGAAGGCAACGGTCTTTCCGTCGGGCGACGGCGCAATCTCGCCGATGGCAAAAACGCTGCGCGCGATTGTTTCCGAGCCTTCTGGCAGCACAGGCAGGTTTTTCTTCGCGTCCTTCTCATTCTTGTTCTGGCTGGGAGGCGGAACTGCAACGGCAGATGCCAGCGCCTGTGCGACATCCTGTTTGAGCAGGAGATCGCCGCGGTTCTGCTCGCGCCATCGGATCACGTCCTTCCACTCTTCCTTCTGCGCTTCTTCCTGGTCGGGCGTAAGCGGCTGCGTAACCGAGTAATAGATCGACTTTCCGTCTGCGGACCACGCAAATGAGTGCACGTCCAGTTTTTGCGCGTAAAGCGGAAGGGCTTCGCCGCCGTTAACGGGAATTATCCAGATCCGCGTAGCTTTTGCGTCTTCGCCGGCCGCGCCGTCAGTTCCGGCTTGTTCGCCGGGCAGCGCGCGGTCGCTCGCGAAGGCGATCCATTTGCCGTCGGGGCTCCACGCGGGAGAGCTCTCAGTTCCCATGTGTGTGAGCGGCCGCAGGCCGCCCCCAGCGGTCCAGAGCCAGAGATCATGCCGGAAGATCGAGTTCTTCCAGTCCGGCGTTTCTGTTCCGATCGCGGCTGCCTGGCCGTCGGGTGAAAGAGCGGTTGAGGTAATGTCAGTGGTGTTGAAGAACTCATCGAGCGAAATCGCCGGCTTCGCAGACTGGGCAAAAGCTGCGCTGCTGTACAGCACCGTCGCAACCGCAAATACGCTGCAGGTCTTGTTGGAGAACATACGAGCAATATAATGTCCTGCACAGTAGTCCACGAAGCCACGTCTTCAGCGAACTCGCTGCCTCGCCATGCCACGAATCGACGCCCATCAGCACTTCTGGCGCTATGACCCCGCCGGGTATGGCTGGATCGACGATCGCATGGCTGCTCTCAAGCGCGACTTCCTGCCGCCCGACCTGCTGCCCCTGCTTCAGCGGCTCGGCTTTGACGGGTGCATCGCCGTGCAGGCCTGTCACACGCTCGACGAAACCCTCTTTCTCCTCGACCTCGCCCATCGATTCGACTTCATCCGCGGCGTCGTCGGCTGGGTCGACCTTTGCTCGCCCGACGTTGCCTCCCAGTTGGAGCCCTTAGCCCGCGATCCGAAGCTCGTCGGCATTCGCCACGTCGTACAGGCCGAGCCCGACGATGAATTCATGCTCCGCGCCGACTTCCGCCGCGGCATTGGACTGCTCGCGGAGTTTGGACTTGCCTACGACATCCTCGTCTATCCCCGCCAACTCCGCGCGGCCCGTCTCCTCGTCGACGAATTTCCTGAGCAGCGATTCGTCCTCGACCACATCGCCAAGCCGCTTATCGCCGAGGGCGTGCTTGCGCCGTGGAGAGATGATGTGCGGTCGCTTGCTGCGCAGTCCAATCTCTTCTGCAAACTCTCCGGCATGGTCACCGAAGCGCAATGGAACCGCTGGAGCCCCGCTGACTTTCGACCCTACCTTGATGTGGTCTTCGAAGCATTCGGCCCGCAGCGCCTGATGATCGGGTCCGACTGGCCCGTGTGCACGCTGGCAGCCGATTACCGCTCAACCATGCAGATCGTGCTCGCCTACATCTCCAAACTGCCTGTTGATCAGCAGGATGCAATTCTCGGAGGGAACTGCCCGGCCTTCTACCGGCTCGCGCCGAACGATCCTTAGTGCACGATGAGGTTGAGCCCTCGGCGAATTGCTCGCCGGCTCAAAAGCTTCTAGACTTTGAATGAGCTGCGCTTCAAGCGAAAGTGGCGGAATTGGCAGACGCACCAGACTTAGGATCTGGCGGGGTAACCCATGAGGGTTCGAGTCCCTCCTTTCGCACCAGAACTCGCAGGTCCTTCGCTCCGCTCTGGATTTCGGCTGCGGGCTCTGCCTTTCCTCTTCACCTCATTCAGCGTCAACGTCACGCCCGCAAAACGTCTCAAGTTCGAGTCCCTCCTTTCGCACCAACACTTTACAGCAACTCTGAAGTTCGACCTGTGGTCGCGGTGCCCAATTCTGTACCCACCCGCGTCCTAATACCTGCTTTCCCTGACAAACTCAACTTCCGTTTACCCTCTGCGGGCGCCGCCTGTCAGGATTCCCAGTTGATTCCTGCTCCGACTATGGCCATCATGGCAACGTTGACTGTCCCGTTGTTTTTGGTTTCTCCTTGAGTCAGAACGGCCGAGAAAAGAAAGCGGCCATAGCAATAGTTAGAGAATTCGCCCCGCCTTCATCACTAACCCCGTGATGCTGAGGCGTTTCCGCACTGTCGGTTGCCTTGCCCCCTACGACCCGAAAGCGGCGATAGGACCGCAGCCGGCCGCCGTGGCCATCGTGTCAACGAACAGAGGAAATCACTGAACCATCAGGAGGTACTCTGATGCGAGATCAGATCATCTTCGCTCCCCCCGCTGAACTCTTCGCGATTCCCCTCAATGAGGCGTGGTACTGCGAGTCCTGCCGCGTAATCTTGAATGACTCATCCTGCTTCTGTTGCGCCAGCGACGGGCATACCCACCGGCTGGCTTCCTGGCTCGATCGCGAACCCGAACCGCCCATAAGCCTTCCTCCGACCGGGGTGTTCCTTTCCGTAATCCCGGTTCCCAGGAAACCGCCAAAGGAAGCGGACTTCACCCCACCGCTTCGAGCCCTGCCACGCGCCTCCTGAGGTTGGGCGCGGGCCCCGACGCCGTTCCCCGAGTTGGTATTCGCCCTGGCGAAGGCGCGCGAGATTCGTGACCGATACCGCTTATACGTTGCCCGACAACTACTTCACCATTGACGCGGTCGGAGTCGCGGCCGTCAGAACTGCGGCGCTTCTTTCGGGGCGTGCAGCGGGCGAAATCCGGCGGGACGGGAAGATCCTTCTCAACTCCTGTTGCGTGCAGCCAATTCCAGTGCTATACACATGGTCCTATGGCAAAAGTGAACACCTTCGCAACGCAAGACAGCGAACTGTTCCGTGAATCGTTCAATGCGAGCCCAATCGGCATTGCGGTGGAGACCCTGGAGGGGAAGCCCCTCTTTGTCAATCCGGCGCTGTGCAGAATGCTGGGATCTACAGAAGAAGAATTGCGCAACAAACACTGTCAGGACTTCTCCCCACCCGAGGATGCGTCGAAGGACTGGGCGCTCTTCCAGCAGCTGCGAGCGGGCTCCATAGATCACTACCAGCTCGAAAAGCGCTATTTCCGTGGTGACGGCTCGCTGATGTGGGGGCGGCTCAATCTTTCAATTCTGAGTGGCCATGCGTCTCCCCTGGTTCTCGCGATGGTCGAAGACATTACCGACGAAAAGGAGACGCGGGATGCCTTGGCGGAACAGACGGCGTTGCTGCAGTCCCGCGAGGAATTGCTGAGAATCTTCGTTAAGAATGTGCCGGCGGCAGTCGCGATGTTCGACCGTGACATGCGCTATCTGCAGATCAGTGACCGGTGGCGAACCGAATACCTGCGTGGCGGACAGGAAGTACTGGGGCGTTCGCACTATGAGACTTTTCCGGACATGCCGGAGCGTTGGAAAGAAGTTCACCGCCGCGGTCTTCAAGGAGAAACGGTTAGAGCCGACGAAGACCATTGGGATGGGAAAGAAGGACCTCACTGGGCTCGCTGGGAGGTTCGCCCCTGGAAGACCGCTGAAGGCGCCGTGGGAGGGATCCTCATCTTTGCAGAGGACATCACCCGGCGCAAGCAGATGGAAATGGCGCTCTCCGATATGTCTCGAAAGTTAATTGACGCGCAGGAGAAAGAACGCTCCCGCATAGCCAGGGAGTTGCACGACGATATCAACCAGAGACTCGCGCTCTTGTCGTTGGAAGTAGGGCAGCTGCAATCGAATCCCGCCGAGATTGAACGGCGCACGCAGGAACTCCGCAATCGAATCGGCGAAATTTCGACAGATGTACAGGTTCTGGCGCACGATCTTCACCCCGCCAGATTGGAATTTCTGGGCGCGGTAGACGGGATGGAAAGCTGGAGCAGGGACTTCGCCGAACGCCACAAGCTGGAACTGGAATTCACAACCGACGTGCGCAGCCCCATCCGGCCCGAAATTGGCGTCAGCCTGTTTAGAGTCTTGCAGGAGGCAATGCAAAATGCCGTCAAGCACAGCGGCGCAAGGCAAATTCAAGTGCAACTACGAGAGGACTCCGAATCGCTGCGCCTGGTTGTGAGAGATTCGGGCAGAGGATTTGATACTGAAGCAGCATCGCGCGGCAAAGGGCTGGGCCTTACAAGCATGCGCGAACGCCTCCGGCTGGTGAATGGTACGATCAGCGTTGATTCCAAACCGAAAGGCGGGACGGTGATTGAAGCCCGGGTGCCCATTGAGGCTGCATTCAGCCAGGAACAGCAAAGTTAACTCCCGAATTCCGGAATGCTGCTGACGCACGCCGCATCAGACCTTCGTGCTATTCTTTAGGAACAATTGAATACATCAAGAGTTGGGTTCGACCCATACCAACCTGCCAACCCGGGCAAGGTGGAGACGCGGCATTGAGATGCGGCCCTGAAGAGGGCAACCAAGCGGGTAACAAACGCGACATCTCAATCAGTGCAAGTCGAACCCGGCTCACAGGCCGGTCGCCTGCCATTGCGGAAAACGACCAAGGGGAGATTTGTTTCCAGCTTGCCGCCCCTGACGCGAAGTCGAAGGCTAAAAGGAGAACGTTGTGAGCGAAAGAAGAGATCTTTCCGGTGGCCGTCGCTGGCTGCTCCAGGGCGCCAAAAATAGCGATCCGAGACCGAAGACGGAACCAACCAAACAATCGAGAATCGAGCAGGATGCAGACCAGCTCGACAAGCCGAAAATCGTAAGCCTTGATCCGCGTTATTCCGATGAGGAGATAGCGCGAATGTCCGTCATGCTTGAAAACGAGTTCTCGGACCTCTTCAATCAATCACGCTATGAGGAGGCACGGTCGCTGGTTCAAAAAGCGATCGACTCCCTGCCGAAGAACTGGAAGGCAGTTGAGGAACGCGAGGATTGCTTGATCCGGGCATTCTGGGTTGAGTGCGAGTACTTCGCTTATCAGCGCGCTCACCCGAACCCGGCCAAGCCGCTGATTTGGGGTCAGCCTTCGATCCCCATGATGTATTACGCGATGGGCGCCACCTACAGGGAAGAGCTGCGCCCCGGTCTCGCTCATGCCTGTCTTCTGAAGGGCCGGGAGTATGAGCCGGACCATCCTCTCCTTTGGTCCGCAGAAGGCACACTGCTGAATTGGGAAAACCGATTCACCGAGGCAATAGAAGTCTTTCGGAAAGCGATCGGGTTGCGCTCCTGGATGCCATCGTCAGTGATTGCAGGATGCATTCATGGGCAGGGCGTGGCATTGGGCAGGCTCGGCCGCTTGCCGGAAGCTCGAGACGCCTTCGAGTCGGCAGTAGAAATCGACCCCGACTGCCAAGTGGCGAAGAGAGACTTGGAGCGCGTTGTTTACGACCTGTGGAAAATTCAGAAGCAAATGGGTGCCGCGCCCGATCCAGCCTTTCTCATGTGAGTGAATGCGAAGCAAGGTGTAGCGGCTGGCTCTGACCTGCCGCTGCCCTGACTTCCGGGAAGACGAGATGAGATGACAAAGAAATTCGCATTGCCCGATACATTGCCTGACCCGTACTTCACCATCGACTCAGGCGGGACCGTGACCGTGAAAACTGCCTCGCTCGCCGAGGATCGCAAGTCGGTCGAGATCTGGCGCGACGGAAAGATCCTGTGTCGCGTTTTCGCAAAGTCAATCGAAGTCGAAGGCGAAGGCGCGAACAACTCCTTCGCGGCATGAACCGCGTACACCTGAACGGTTTTCCAATGGAGGAAAGACATGCAGGAAACGACTGAACCAAAGACCCGGAATGCGGGGAATACAGATCTCGGCCCCGCAAAACCGGACGACCCGGTCTACTCGGAAGGCTGGACGATCACATGCGGGCTGTTCGGCAGACACGGACGCCTCACACCGCAAGAAGAAAAGCAGTTGGGCTCGATTCTCGGAGGCGTACGGCAGGTTGCTGAAGCTGAGGAAGCGGTAATCCATGAGGTTCTTGAGGACCTCGGCGATGCACCGGATACCAAATCGAAGGCGCCTTCCGTCAGCACGCCGGAAGAGAAGCCGGACAACCAGAAGCAAGACCAGCAGTACAACGAGAGCAAGACGTAAACAGGCCACAAACTCGAGAAGCAGGAACGCTACCGGCGCGAAGGGAGCAGGGCGGATCAGGTGCCACCGCCTTGCTTGACCTCCGCAGCATGCAGTCATTGAGAAGATCGCAAACGGATTGGAAGAAGAGAATGTCAGACGAAGAGCATGCACAGCGAGAAGGGTCCGCGATGTTCGAACCGGGCCAGATGCAGGACCTCGCGGAGAAGATGATCGCGGGTGGAACCATGCCATCTCCAGAGCAGTTTCTCGAGGCCATGGAACAGATTCGGGCAAAGTACGCGGAGCGCATCCTGAAGGCGAGAGAGGAAGATCGCCTGACAAATGAACGTGATCGAAAAGAAAATGAAAGACAAAATGGATAACGAGTCGACGCAGGAATGGAACGGCAAAAACAAATCAAAATCGGCCCCGGTAGAATCCGGCGACGAATCCTCGTCGGCCTCTCTTTCCAGGGAACAGTTGAGAAACTTGCTGAACGGCTTCCTCGATCAACTCGTCGCCTCGAGACCTCCAGCTCCAGTCAACAGGCCCTCGATGCCGACGCCTGAAGACCTTTTCAGAGGTTGGCAGGAGGGCGGGAAGGAGAAGTTGGCGGAAATGCTGCGCAACATGCCGGATGAGGACGAGGAATAGAGCAATCCTCGCCTTCCACGCTTCTGCGCATTCACCGGCTCCAGCGGAGTAATCTTGGTTCATCATGAATCCGACTCCGCAGCAGCCCCAATTGACCCTCACGCAAGCGCCCGATTACCGCGAGTCCTACGCCAACAGCGTCCAGGTCCGCGTGAGCGTATGGGATTTTCAGCTCGTCTTCGGGCTCGCCTCGAGCGAATCTCCCGAGCAAGTGACGATCCGCAACCACCAGGCCGTTTTTTTGAGCCCGCAACAGGCCAAGGCCCTGTGGAATGTGCTGGGGCAGAACCTCGCGCAGTACGAGCAGGCCTTCGGAACCCTCACGCTCGAGCCCCAGGTACACAATTTCCCGTCCGGACCCGTCCATTAAATCGACACGTTTGAGTCTTTCGTTCGAGGATTTCGATTGCGCTGGAGAAGGCTTTTCGAACCGTCGCTGGACGCTCCGTTTCCGCTCTGGATGATCTTTCCGGTCATCTTCATGGCCCTCTACGCCACGCATTTCAACCTGCTGCGGCTGCCCTACTACTGGGATGAAGCCGGCTACTACATTCCCGCCGCCTGGGATTTTTTTCGTACCGGCTCCCTGATCCCGACGACGACCCTGAGCAACGCTCATCCGCCGCTGCCGAGCATCTACCTCGCACTCTGGTGGAAGCTCTCGGGATTCCATCCCGAGGTGACGCGCGAGGCTGTGCTCATGGTGGCGGCGCTCGGGCTGCTGGCAGTGTGGCGCCTGGCGCTGCGGCTGAGCGGTTCGCAAAGCATTGCATTCTGGACGGCGGTGCTGACGGGGCTTTATCCCATCTGGTTTGCACAGAGTTCGCTGGCCCACGCCGACATTTTTGCCGCGGCGTGCACGCTGTGGGGTCTCGTATATGCGCTTCCCGATCGAAATCGCAATCCAAGGGCAGCGGCAGGTTGGTTTTGGGCGGCCGCTCTTTCGAAAGAGACCGCTATTGCCATTCCACTCACGCTTGCGGTCTGCTACGGGATTCACGCGATACGCTCGCGAGGTCCGGCGCGTAACCGGCTGCTGAGGGAATCCGCATGGCTGGCGAGTTGCATTCTGCCGCTTGCCGCATGGTACGGGTGGCACTACGCGAAAACCGGATACCTGTTCGGGAACCCGCAGTTCTTGCGCTACAACGCTGCGGCAAACCTGGATTCGGTGCGGTTCCTGATGGCCTTTGCGCATCGCCTGCTGCACCTCACGGCGCACATGAACATGTTCGTGCCGATGCTGCTTTCGATCGCGGCGCTGATGCTGAACCCGCGCCTCAATGCCGATGGGCGCGAGCGCTCCGGCATCGCACGCGGCGTGCTGCGCCGGATTCTCATCCTGCTAGTTGTGAATGCGCTGCTGTTCAGCGTGCTCGGCGGAGCGCTGCTGTGCCGCTACCTGTTGCCGATGTACCCGCTGGTGCTGCTGCCGGCAGTCTCGACGTTCCGAAGGCGCGTGCCGTGGTGGCAGGGGCTGGCGCTGTTGTCGGCGGCCGCTTTTGTCGTGGGCATCTTCGTGAATCCGCCGTATGGGTTTGCACCGGAGGACAACCTGGCCTACGCGCATGTGATCCGGCTGCATGAGGCCGCCATCGCGCAGCTTGCGAAACGTTATCCGGGAGCAACGGTGCTTTCGGCATGGCCTGTTTCGGACGAGTTGACGAGGCCGGAGCTTGGATACGTCAAGGAGTCCTGGGACGTGTTCGCGATCAATGACTTCTCCGCAGAGGAAGTGGATCGAGCGGCGCAGGACCCCGGAAGGTACTCGGCGGCGCTGGTGTTTTCAACCAAGTCCGACCCGAAGCCGCTGGTGAACTTCGGGCGAAAGTTCGACGAGCGCTACTTCGGGCTGCATTACGACCTTGTGCCGGAGGCGATCGCCCAACGCCTCGGCGGCACGCTCGAATGGAAAGGCGCCGACCAGGGTATGTGGGTGGCGCTCATCCGATTCAACCGCCAGTTCGAGGCGAAGTCCGGCCCGTAGCGCAATCGGACTGGATCACGCGTGCTCCCTCATCTCTTCCTCGGCTGCCGGCGTGGCGAACGGCTTGCGATCCCGCCTGCCAACACCGGCGATCCAGGCAGTGAGGAGAAACAGCAAAGCGGCAAGGTTGAGCCAGGCAAACCAGTCGCCCCACTTCTGGTAAAGCGTGGCGTCGTGACGCACCGGAACATCGGCGAGCATGGTGACGAACCCCGTCTCGGGCAACGTGAGTTTTTCTGAGAGGATACGGCCCCTGTCATCGCTGGCTGTGAGGTAGCCCGCCTTGGCGGAGCGAACCATGCTGAAGCCGTCTTCGACGCCGCGCATAAGAGACATGTGGCCGTGGGAGAGATAGTCGGGGCCGAACTCCCATGCCGGCACGAGGACCAGCCCGACATCGCCCTTGCCGTAACGGCGTGCAAGCTCCGGATAGTCCATGTCGCGGCAGATCTGGACGCCGATGTTGCCTTCCTGCTGGGGCAGGATGGAGATGGCCGTGCCGGGAGTAGTGCGGCCTTCGGCCACAGGCACGAGGTGATGCTTGCGGTAGACGGTCTCGATCGTGCCCGAAGGCGAGTAGAGGCGCCCTTCGTTATATGCGACACCCTCCGTAACGTGGAGCACTCCGAGGAGTATCTGTGCGCCGGATGCGCGGGCCGCCTGTTCGAAAAGAGTGTCAATCTGGGGCATCAGTTGCGGCTGGGACTTGTCAACGACCAGCGCGGACATCTCCGGCAATACGACGATTTTCGCGCCCCGTGCGGAGAGTTCCTGCACCTGATCGGCGTATCCCTGCATGAGGCTCATGGTGGGGGCGGGCGTATCCGGGAACATGTACGGACCGACATGGGTCTCGGCGAAGCCGACGCGGATCGTGGCCGGGGCAGGCGGTGTAGCAGCGAGATGAATCGTCCCATAGGCAAGGACCGCCACAGCGGCGCAGGCGAGCGCAATGGCAACGTTACGGCGAGGTTTGCCTTCGAGGTTGAGCAGCGCTGCCGCCATTGCCGGAGCGAGCGCAACCACAAAGGAGATGCCCCAGATCCCGGTAAGCGCTGCGAGTTGGAGGACAGGCAGATCGCGGAGCTGCGTGTAGGCCGTGTTTCCGAAGGTGCCCTGCGAAAGGTTGACAAGGTATTCGGCTGCGACGATTACGGCGGGGTAGGCAAGCACGGCGAGCCCTGGCCGGCTGCGGCGCAGAAAGCTGCGATAGAAAAAGACGGCGAGTGCAAAGACGATGGCCGGCTCAATCACGATGGCGATCTTGAGCCACAGGGGAAAGTGGAGCAGGCCGTAGTAGCTCCACTTGTCGAACCCGGCAAGGGCCATTGCAACAAACGCCATTCCGGCGGCTGTCCACGCGTTTACCCGAGGCGCGAGCCACAGCACCGGAACCGGTGCGATCCAGATGAGCCACCATACCGGGAAAAGCCCATACGACCAGTAAAAGCCGGCTGCCGTGAGCAGTGTGGCAGCGGCGACCAGGATAGCGCGGCGGGGAGAATCAGGCCTTGAGACCATGGAGCAACCTCCGAAGGGAACGGTGAACAAGCTTGCGGAAATCCGCCTCCGGCAGATTGAACCGGCCGGCGCGATAGAGCATGAGGTAGCCGTGCGCGTGCGCCCAGAGTTCCATCGCGATCTCCCACACATCATCGCGCTTCAGCTTGCCTTCTTTCATCCAGGCGGCCACCGCGTCCGCAGTGATGTTGAGAGTGGGAGACTTGCGGGCGCGGAAGTCCTCGGGGAAGCGCCGTGCGCCAGGGCGGGGACTCGAGAAGACGTAGTCGAAGATGCGGGGATGCGCGAGAGCATAGTCGATATAGCCATCGAGGACGTGGATCATCTGGGATTCGAAGCTGCCCCTGCCCAGCGGGCGATTAAAGAAGTCCACGAGATTCTCGAACTCGGTATCGACAACCTGCCGGAGCAAGGCTTCCCGGTTGGCGAAGTGGTGGTAGATGGCCATGGCGGTGATGCCGGTCTCCCCCGCGACGCGCCGCATGCTGACAGCCTGGGGCCCCTCGGCCTCGAGGATGCGAAGCGCGCATTCGTAGATACGGCCGGATGTGGCCTCGTGGTTCTTCATCTATACACTGTATAGCACAGGAACTATACGGTGTATAGTAAATTCTCTGAGACGGCCACAGAATTGGCCTGAGGACAGGTCGGCTCGTCGCTCTCGAGGCGCGAAGAACGGCAAACACCTATAATCTGGTCAGCCGTGTCTCGATCTTTTTCCCAGCGATTTGTTTTTTTGCGGTGGCTCATGGCGCCGGGAGCGCTGCTGCTCGCGTTGCTTGTTTTGACGTCCGTCAGCGCACTCGCGCAGGGGCCCCCGGATACTGCGCCGGAAGCGGGAGCAAGCGGAAAAGGGCGCATCCTGCTGGTCCTGCCGTTCGACAACAAAACCGGCCAGCCAAACCTGGAGTGGATCCGCGAGGCAGCGGCGGAAATATTATCGAGCCGGTTTGTTTCAGCCGGGTTTGCGCCTCTGAGCCGTGCAGACCGGCTTTACGCCCTGGATCATCTCGGGCTGCCGCAGGGGTTCCAGCCGTCGCATGCAAGTTCGCTGAAACTCGCCCAGACGCTGGATGCGGACTCAATCATTGTTGGCGGCTACTCGACTGACGGCAGCGAGATTGAGGCGAACGCGCAGATTATCGATGTGCCACAGCTGAGGATGGGCAAGGCGGTGATGGTCCACGGCGATCTGCGCAACATGATCGCAGTGTTTAACGCGCTTGCATGGAAACTGACGAAGGACCTCGACCCCGATTTCAACGGGTCGCAGGAGACGTTTGTTGCGGCCGGTGCGAATCTCCACCTCGAGGCGTTCGAGCAATACATCCGCGGCATTACCGAGCCGGACCAGGCGGAGCGCCTGCAGCACTTGAATGAAGCCGTGAAGCTCGATTCGAACTTTGGGCGGGCCTGGATGGCGCTGGCACGCGAGGACTATTCCGGGCAGCAGTACGAGCAGGCCGCGGCAGCCTTCGCAAAGGTGAAAGGCAGCGATGCGGACGCGCTGGAAGCTGGGTTCTATCGCGGCCTGGCCCTCATGTTTTCGGGCAAATATCCCGAGGCGGAGGCGGCCTTTGCCGAGGTGGCGCGGGTGTTGCCGCTTGCCCCGGTGCTGAACAACCAGGCTGTAGCGGTGAGCCGGCAGGGGCACGATGGCACGGCGCTGTTCCGGCAGGCGGAGACGGCGGATCCCAACACGCCGGACTACCACTTCAACCTCGCGGTGAGCCTTAAGCGCCACGGCGACGAGGGCGGCAGCCAGGCGGAGATGGCTCAGTACCTGAAGGCGCGGCCCAATGACAGCGAGGCGCAGGCGATCGAGGAGGCGTGGAAGCAGCCGGCAACAGCATCGAGCGTTGAGCCGCTGGAGCGCATCGAGCGCGGGTTTGACGCGGTAGCGTTCCGTCAGGCCGCCGTGATGCTGGACCAGGTGGAGGCTGCGCGCCTTGAAACGCTTTCGCCGCAGCAGCGCGCGCATACGCTCGCCGGGCAGGCGCGGGAATATCTTTCGCGCGGACTGATGCTCGAATCGGAGCGACTGTATCAGCAGGCGATTGCCGCTGACGGCGGCAGCGAGGAGGCCCACCGGGGCCTGGCCGAAGTGAGGGAGCGCACGGGCGACACGGCCGGGGCGCGCAAAGAGGCTCAGGCAGCGCTGGCGCTGACTCCCTCGGCGGATGCATACCTGGTGCTGGCCCGGCTTGACCTGGCTGCCAACAGTCTCGAATCCGCCGGCCACAACGCGAACGAGGCTCTGAAGCTGAGCCCCAACAGCCTCGCGGCAAAAGAAGTTTTGCGGCAGGTGGGGGCAAAGCAGGGAGCAATGAAGCAGTAGGGACGCGAAGGAGCAAGCCATGATCGAAGCGCTTGCGAGAGCGGCATTGGGTTTTGCGGTTGCGGCGGCTGTCCTTGCGGCGCCCGCGGGGGCGCAACAGCCTCGCGTAGACAAATTCGTTCTCGACGATACGATCCAGCCGGTAACCGCAGGGCAGCTCGACCGGGCCCTGGCGAAGGCGAACTCCGATGGAGCGGCAGCTCTGCTGATCGAGTTGAATACGCCCGGCGGGTTGGTGGAGTCGATGCGGGGAATGGCGGGAGCGATCCTGAGCTCCCGGGTTCCGGTAATCATCTACGTTGCCCCGGCCGGAGCGCGGGCTGGCTCGGCTGGATTCTTTCTGCTGGAGGCCGCGGACGTTGCGGCGATGGCCCCTGGGACAAACGCGGGCGCGGCGCACGTGGTCTTCGAATTCGGCAAACCCGACCAGACCATGGAGCAGAAGGTCGAGAACGACGCCGAGGCCTTCCTGAGGTCCTATGTGGCGAAGCGCAATCGCAATGTAGACGCCGCCGTTGCCGCGGTACAGAACTCGCACTCGTACTCCACCGAGGAAGCGCTGACGCAGCACCTGATCGACGTATCGGCCTCCAGTGAAGAGCAACTGCTGAGCAACCTTGACGGCCGCGAGATCACGCGCCTGGATGGCAGCAAACAGACGCTGCACCTCGCGAATGCGCGGATCGAGAGGCTGCAGCCCACGCTGCGTGAGAAACTGCTGGACTGGCTGGTGGATCCAAATATCGCGCTGCTGCTCCTCGTGGGCGGCGCGCTGCTGATCTACCTCGAATTCAACACACCGGGGACGATCGTGCCTGGAGCTCTGGGCACGCTGATGGTTCTGCTCGGGGTCTTTGCGCTTAACCTGCTCCCGATCCGCTACACGGCGGTCATGCTGCTGTTCGCAGGTCTGGTTCTGCTCGTGCTGGAGGCGAAATTCGGCGGCCACGGGGCGCTGGCAATCGCGGGGATCATTTGCTTGACCCTTGGAATGCTCACGCTGGTTGCGGCGCCGATCCCGGAGATGGCGGTGAATCCGTGGGTGGCCATCGGGGTAAGCGCAGGCTTCGGCGGCATCACAGTGTTTCTCATCCGGCTCGCGGTGCGGGCGCGCCGGCAGAAGCACAAGCTGGGCGCGGATGCACTCGTGGGCCAGTCGGCCTCCGCAATGGAGGCACTGTGCCCTCGGGGCCACGTGCTCGTAGATGGCGAAATATGGCTGGCCGTGGCGGCAGAGGCGATGCCCGCGGGGACCCGGCTGCGCGTGACAGGGCGAGAGGGGAACGTGCTGCGCGTGTCGGCGTCGGATGCCGGTTCGTTAAACCCCGGTGCGTAACGGAGGCTGGGGTACAATTCGTGCGGAAGTGAGGAAAGACTGGTGCCCGACATGAGTGTTGCGCTTCTGATTGCCATTGCGATTGTCGTACTCTACCTGCTGAATTCCATCAAGATCCTGCGCGATTACGAGCGTGCGGTCATCTTCCGCCTCGGCCGTGCGCTGCCGGTGCCTAAGGGGCCGGGAATCATTCTCGTCTTCAGGCCATTCGACCAGATGGTGCGCATCAGCCTCCGGCAGGATGTGCTGGAAGTGCCTCCGCAGGACGTGATCACGCGCGACAACGTGACGCTGAAGGTAAACGCGGTGGTGACGCTCTACGTGATCGACCCAAATCTGGCCGCAATCAAGGTGCAAAACTACGTTTACCAGACATCGCAGTTCGCGCAGACGACGCTGCGCAGCGTGCTCGGAGAAGTGGAGCTGGACGAGGTGCTGAGTCACCGCGACAAGCTGAATCTGCGGATTCAATCGATCATCGACCAGCGGACTGAGCCCTTTGGCGTCAAGGTGACATCGGTCGAGGTCAAGCAGGTGGACCTGCCCGACCAGATGCTGCGCGCCATGGCCAAGCAAGCCGAGGCGGAACGCGAAAAGCGGTCGAAGATCATCCACGCCGAGGGCGAGTTCAACGCCGCGCAGAGGCTCGTGGATGCGGCCAAGTTGCTGGCGGAACAGCCGATTACGCTGCAACTGAGGTACCTGCAGACGCTTACGGAGATTGGCGTGGAGAAAAACACCACCATCGTGTTTCCGCTGCCCGTGGAACTGCTTTCGCTGCTGAACAAGTCGTCAATATCTGCGGCGCCGGGAGAGAGGGAGTAGCCGTATCGTTCGGGGAACGGCCAGCTGAAAACGGGCATTTCCGGCTTTTGCAAAAGCGGCGGAACACCTAAACTTAGAGCAGCAGTAAATCAGCGGGGCTTGTGCGATTGTCCCGGAGATCGATCGACAGGCCGCGGAAGAGGGCTTGAAGCAGAGAGCCAGGTATGCAAAGAGGTTTTGGCGGTACGACATTTGAGCCCGTAGAAGAAGGGCGCGACCGTGAAATTACGGTGGGACCGACGATTCTCACCGGATTCGTCCTCGTCCTTGGCGCGCTATGCGCCGGATGTTTTGTTGCCGGCTATGCGATCGGGCATCGCAGCCCGGCGGAGTCGGTTGCGGCGCGGCCCGAGGCGAGCGGCCCGTCAGCTGCGCAACTGCTGAGGGACAACCAGTCCAAGCCTGACGCCAGCCAGAGCAGCGTAGCGCCTGCGACCGATACCGGAGCTCCGGCGGCAACTGATGCTGGATCGCCTCCGGCTGCGGCGAGCGCGGAGCCCGCGACGTACCAGCCATCGGCTCCAGCCGCCGCTCCGGCGGTGGTGCAGACGGCGTCGCCGGCGCAAACGGCGGCGCAACCCGTTTCCGCAGTTGGGCAAACGGTGCAGCCTGCATTGCCGCAGGCGGGCCAGTGGATGGTCCAAATTGCAGCGGTGTCGCATGAGGAAGATGCCGATGTGCTGTTGAGCGCGCTGCGCAAGCGGGGATACACGGTCAGCGCGCGGCACGACCCGGCAGACAACCTGCTTCACGTGCAGGTGGGGCCGTTCAACAACCACAACGACGCCGTGACGATGCGGCAGAAGTTGCTCAGTGATGGGTATAACGCGGTGATTCAGCCTTAGAGATCTTGAATCAAGGGGCTGTCTCTGCTAGGCTGAAATCGACGTCGGGGTCTATAGAGAAGTTCGCCCGAGCTTTGCAAATTCCGAGTGTCCGCTTGTCAAGCCCCCCGAGCAGAAGCAATCGCAATTGTTTACCAGTAAATTAATACCCCCCTCCCCCCCCCCCTAAAAAATTTATTTCGATTTGACTTGCTGACTATAAACCCGCACATTCAATCCATAACAAATTGAAAATAAAAGTATTAAGCATAACTCGATGATAAACGAAACGCGGCGGTAATTCTCTGCGTCGCGCTTCCTGCTCGACCTCGCCTTCAAACGCCATTCCGCATTAGTTTGCAATCAGGTTAATTCTCTTGGCGCGCCGTCGCAATCGCTTTGGCTTGCTCGAAAGACGATCGAGGTGTGCAGAATCCGAGACTGCTCCGGTACGCCAACTCTGCAAGTGCCCTGATGAGGCGCCTTAATTCCTCATCCATTCGGGCAAACCGGAGGCGATCGCGGTGCGCACGGCTTCCATGAGGTCTTCGCGCGTGGCGAACCGCTTCGGGTCAAGCGGAGCATGAAAGACGATGTGTGCCGCGCCTGGCGTCACGCGCATGGAACCCTTTGCCATCATTGATTCGGTGCCGTGTATCGAGACCGGCACGCAGGGCGCGCCCGCTTCCATGGCTAGATAAAACGGGCCTTTCTTGAAGGGCAGCAGGCGGCCGTCGCGCGAACGTGTCCCCTCGACAAACGTGGTGATGTGCAGGCCCTTCTCGAGCACGCGCCGCGCGGTGATGACGCTTTCAATAGCGCTCTCGGCTCGGCCGTCGCGGTCGACAGGGACGAATTCGCCCAGCTTCATGCCGTAACCGAGAACGGGAATCTTCATGATCGACCGCTTCACGAATGCCGACGTGCGGCCTGGGATGCGCGGGATGAGCGCGGGCGGATCGAGGTTGGAAACGTGGTTCGACATGAAGATGCAGGACGTGTGCGCCGGCACGCGATCGAGGCCTTCGACCAGAACGCGGATGCGCGCGAGGCGCAATGCGATGCGTACGATGGACTGCGAAGCGTTATAGAGCGGCGTAGCGTCGCCGGTGATCATGGCCCAGGGAATGCACACGAGCGCCACGGGCGCGCCGAGAACCACGATGGTACCGGCGAGGATGAGAGAGGCAATCATGCCTTACTACTCGCGTTGCTTAAGGCGCGCAGGCAGTTTTTCATAGATGCCGTCGAATCCGCCGTTGGAAAGGATGGCAACAACATCCTTCTCGCGCAACTGCGGAACAACTTCACCGAGAATGCCTTTGACGTCGGGGCATAGCGATGCGGCCGTTCCAGCCTCGTTCAGCGCGCGGACCACGTCTTCAGGATGCAGGCGCTCGTCTTCCGCAATGCGCTGCTGCTGGTAGACGCCGGCGAGAATAACGCGGTCGGCATTGCGCAGGCTCTCGACGAGGTCGGCCGCGAGGACTTTGCGCCGCAGCGTGTTGGAGCGCGGCTCGAGGATGGCCCAGAGACGCCGCTGTGGGTAGACGGCGCGCAGGGCCCTCAGCGTTTCTCGGATCGCCGTAGGGTGATGCGCGAAGTCGTCGATGACGGTGACGCCGCCAACCTCCGCCTTGACCTCGAGACGGCGCTTGACGCTCTTGAAACTGCGGAGTGCGGCGACGATAGCGTCTTTGGCGATTCCCTGATGCGCGGCGAGGGCGGCCGCGGCGGTGGCGTTCAGCGCGTTGTGCTCGCCGGCAAGATGCATTTCCAGCTCGGCCCAGGGCTGCCCCGCGCGGATGACTTGCCAGCGCGTGACGGCTCCTTGCGGGCCTGAATCGTGGCGGAGATCGCGGAGTTGCCAGTCCGCGGTGGCGGAGAAGCCGTAGCGCTCTACGCGGCTGAAGGCGTATGCGATGCACTCGGTGACGTTGGCGCTACCGTCGTAGGCGACGATAATGCCGCGGCGCGGAACGAGATTGACGAGGCGCTTGAATGCGACCTTGACCGCGTCGAGATCGGCGTAAATGTCCGCATGGTCGAACTCGACGTGGGTCAGGATGAGGGCATCAGGGAAATAATGAAGAAACTTCGGGCCCTTGTCGAAGAACGCGGTATCGTACTCGTCGCCCTCGACGATGTAGGTGCGCGTCGGACGGAGCTGAAAGCTGGAGCCGAAGTTCTCCGCGACGCCGCCGATGAGGAACGACGGCTCCAGGCCGGCGGACTGGTAGATCCAGGCGAGCATGCTGGTTGTGGTGGTCTTGCCGTGGGTGCCGGCAACAACGAGAGACTCGCGGCCTCTGAGGAACTCGTCCCTGAGCAGCGCCGCCATGGACGTGAACGGAATGCGCTCGTCGAGGACGCGTTCGACTTCAGGGTTGCCGCGCGAGAGGGCATTGCCGATAACGACTAGATCGGGCGTGGGCGTGAGGTTCGACTCCGCGTACGGCTCGAATACCGGGATGCCCAGCCCGTGAAGCAGGTCGCTCATGGGCGGGTAGGCGGCCTTGTCGGACCCGGTAATGCGATGACCCTGCAGCCGGAGCAGGCCCGCGAGCGAGGCCATTGCCGTGCCGCAGATTCCGGATAGGTGAATGTGCTTGTTGGCGGGCATGACGTTTGCTTATGACTCCGTAACGATCAGGTCGGCTCCCTGCTGCTTATCTTTAATTGTGCTTCATCCGCGACAACCAGTTCGGCTTCGACACCGAAGGTGAGGGTGACGTTCTGGCGCGAGACATGGCCGCTGCGCAGCCCAAACGCGATGGGGCCCGGGAAGTCATCGAGGGCGCTGAGGATGGCCTGTTCGAGGAGACCCGGATCTGCGCCGGGCGAACTGCAATCGAGCATTTCGCCAAAGATGATACCGGAGACGTTATCGAGCTTGCCCGCCTTGCGCAGGTGCCAAAGCATGCGATCGACCTGGTAAGGCTTAGCCCCGACATCTTCAAGAAAGAGCAGCTTGCCTTCGGTCTGCGGCTCCCAGGGCGTGCCGAGCAGCGAAATGATGATGCTGAGGCAGCCGCCGTAGAGAACGCCGCTGCCAGAACCGGGCCGGATGGTGCGCAACCCTTCGGCAACTCCTACGCTGTAGCCGCGGCCCGCAAGCGCGGACTGAAAGCTCGGGAGATGCACGCCGTCTTCGAGGAAGAAATCGGCGGCAAGCATGGGGCCGTGGAACGCGGGGAGGCCCAGCTTGTCGAGCATATGAAGTTGCAGGCCGGTGAGATCGCTATATGCGAAAAAAGGCTTGGGATGCTTGCGGATATGCTCAAGATCGATGCGCTCGAGGAGGTAGTTGGAGCCGTATCCGCCGCGCAGGCTCATGACTACCTGCGTTTCAGGATCGACGAAAGCGGAGTGAAGATCCGCGATGCGATTGTCGGCTGCGCCGGCGAAGAACAGGGGGCCGCGATCGAGGGCGTGCGGGGCGAAGCGCGGTTCAAAGCCGAGAGCCCGCAGGGACTTGGCGCCGTCGTCAATGCGGTCGGGGCGGGCGAACGACGCGGGTGCGACAACGCTGACGCCTGCGCCGTCAGGGATTGGATTGAGATGGATGAGGGGCGGCATCAGCGGACCTCACCGTAGGCCTCGCCACGTGCGATGAGCGCTGCCGGACCAGTCAGATGCAGTTCCGAGCCCGGTCCTTCCCACGCGACTGTCTGAGCACCGCCGGGCGCGACGACACGCAACGGCGACGTGCAGCCATGCAGGCCAATCGCGGCGGTCGCAGTGGCAGATGTGCCGGTGCCGGATGAACTTGTTGGGCCGACACCGCGCTCGAAGATGCGGATCTCGATTTCGGCGGGCGAAAGAATGCGCACGAATTCGACGTTGGTCTGGTACGGGAAGCCGGGATGGCCGCAGATCTGCTGTCCGATGCTCTGCCACCGCTGGTTGTCGACGGTGAAGTCGGAATTGTCGACGACGATGACGAAGTGCGGATTGCCGGTGGAGACTTCGATGCCCTCGATCTGCACGCCCCCGGGAATGGTAACTGTGCGAGACGCGAATTGAGGAATGCCCATCCCGGTGGTGATGTCGACAGTGAAGCCTTCGCGTGAATTGACGGCATTGACATTGCAGACGCGAAGGCCCGCGTCGGTTTCTATTTCAAGCGCATCTCCGGATTGCGCACCGACGGCCTCTGCCATCCACGCCGCAACACAACGTGTGCCGTTACCGCTGATTTCGGCGATAGACCCATCGGCGTTGTGAAGGCGGATCCGACCGGACCGGGGACCAGTCCAGCGAAAGAACTCGATGCCGTCGGCGCCGATGCCGGAATTGCGAGCGCAGAGGCGGCGGGTGACTTCGGCCCAGTCGTGACCGCGCGCGTCGTCCTCGTTCACGATAAGAAAATCGTTGCCGCAGGCGTGTGCCTTGGTGAATTGGATCAATCTGCCTCCGGATCGCGGAAGGTGCGGATGACGTCGATCGCGGGTTCTGCGTTCAGGCGGCCACGCAGGCTGTCGTGCTGCTTGCGGCTTGCGGTCAGGGAAAAGATGACGCGCTGGAGATTGCCGATGGCGTCGTGATCGACGTTGCACAGGCGCTCGCCGGTCCTGTCCATTGCGTCGAGGATCGATTTCATCATCAGGGTCGAATCCGTCCCGCGAGCTTCGTAGATGAGGGGATACCCTTTGAGGCTGATCTGGTGCTCGAGGAAGCCGACCAGTTCGAGCGCGAGAATCCCGATCAGAGTCGCAATGCCAGCCGCAACGTACAAGCCCGCGCCGCACGCCATTCCAATGGACGCAACAACCCAGACGCTGGCGGCGCTGGTGAGGCCGCTGACGCGGCTGCGATTGTGCAGGATGAGGCCGGCGCCAAGAAACCCGATACCCTGAACGATATTGGCGGCGACCTGGCCCTTGTTCGAGGTTGAGTCTCCGGCAAGATAGATGGACAGGATCGTGAAGAACGCGCTGCCCATGCAGATGAGCAGGTTAGTGCGCACGCCCGCGTCTTTGCGCTTGACTTCGCGCTGAACTCCGATCATGCCACCGAGGAGGGCGGCAAACAGCAGGCGGCTGATTGCGCCTGTGGCGACGGTGCTCTGTTCAAGCCAATCCAGTTTCATCGGCTGCGTGACGTGTGCGAGGGATACCATTCGAAGTTGCTTCCTTGCCCGATGCTATCACCGCTCGTGAGGCGCCGGAGAGACGAGCACGGATGAGGTATCGGAGGCGTAAAGCGTGGCGGAAGGCTGGCCCGGAGAGCTGAATCGGGACACGAGTTGAAGGCCGGACGGATGGGTCCGGACCGCGCGGTCGATGTCGTCGCCTTCGAGCGCGAGAACCAGCGCTGCATGACGTGCTGGCTCGACAAGCGCCGCCTGGTAGTACTCCTTGTCACTTTCGTTGATGGTCTGGCGCAGAGGTATGCCGGTGAGCGCGACGACCTGCGGGTATACGGAAGTGTCCATGAGGACCGTGCCGCCAGGACGCGTGGCGAGTGCGCTGCGCAGGGCCGCCGCGAGAACGCGCTCGTATGGACGGCGGGCGTGTGCGTTCTTTGTGCCTTCGACGTAGCAGAGCGGGTGCTGGCGAACGACTCTGACGGCATTGAATGCGACGAGGAAGAACAGAACTGCAATGGCGATGCACACCCACTTTGGCTTGAATTCGCGCACAGCAGTGAGAAGGAAGCTTGCCGCCAGGCCTACGCCGAGAGCGAGCGCAGGAAGCAACTCGAGGCCGTAGCGGGTGTTGTAGTACGAGTGCGGCCACCAGACGGGAAGAAAGATGGGCACTGAGCCGTAGGCGACGGACCAGGCATAAAACGGCACTGGTAGCCATAGGATCAGCGACCAGGAGAATGCTTTGCGGCGCGCAATAAGCCATCCCCACGCGGTGCCAAGAACGCCGACAACGAAAAGAATGTTGCCCCAGGCGAGCGCGGTCGCGTCCATTTCGGAGACCTTGAGGTAGAAGATAAGCGCGACCCACGGGTTATGCCATCCCGGATGCGGAGGGCCGGAGCCCGGCGCGGCTGTTTGGATCTCAATGGTCTTTGCAGAATAGGGGCCGCGCGCGAAATCCAGCCAGTCGCCGAAGACGACGGAGTTGTAGACGAACCAGACGATGGGCGCGGCCACGACGAGAAAGGTGGCGATCCAGAAGGTGCGCGACCGTAACTGACCGCGGCGCAGAAGAGCGATTGCGATGGCAGTCCAGGCGATGAGAGACATGATCCAGCCGTCGTAGCGCGTGAAGACAGCGGCGACGAGGATCAGCGCGATGCGCCAGACGAGTGAGTTGCAGCGGCGTGTCAAGGCAGGGTCTTCGATGCTGGCGCGCCATTCGACGAGCCACAAGGCCGTCCAAACCATTTCGCAGACGAAGAGCGGCTCGGTCATGGCCGTGGTCTGCATATAAATCAGGTTGGGATTAAGAGCGAAAAATGCCAGCGCGAGCGCGGAAGGAGCGATGGGCAGCCATTGGCGTGCGAGCCGGTAGATGCCCCAGCACGAGCCCAGCCAGGCGAGCGCCGAGGGAATTACGCCGGCGAAACCGCTGGTCCACCACGAATACACAGCGACAAACGGTACGAGCAGCAGATGCGGCAGCGGTAACCAGACGGAGCCAAGCTGCATGAGACCGGGGCGGTGCGAGTCGATGAGCCGGCGAGCGATGTGGAGATGCGCTTCCGCGTCGCCGTAGTTGAGAAGCGCGTCGTGGCGCCAGCTCCACGCGATGGCTGCGAGCGAGGCGGCCGCACAGCCGGCAAGTACGGCCCTTGCCTCCGAGCGGCCAACGCGATGCTCAGTCAAGGTGGGTCAACTCGCGGAACTGCTGGAAGCGCTGGTCGATCTCTTCGCGGGTGAGCTGCTGGTGACGCTCGGTGCCGAAGCGCTCCACGGCGAATGAACCCATCACGCTGCCGTAGAACATAGCACGGCGGAAGGCGCCCGGCGTGAGCTCCTTTTGCGAGGCGAGGTAGCCGAAGAATCCTCCTGCGAAGCTGTCGCCCGCGCCGGTGGGGTCGATAACTTCCTCGAGCGGGAGGGCCGGAGCGCGGAAGGTCTTTGCGCCAAAGCCGTTATTCGTATGGCCGTAAAAGGCCGTGGCGCCGTATTCGCCGTGCTTGACGACGAGCATACGCGGGCCCATGGTGAGGACTTCCTGTGCCGCCTTTACGAGGTTGGGGTTGCCGGCAAGCATCTTGGTCTCAGTGTCGTTGATGAGCAGGATATCGAGGCCGCGCAGGACTTCAAGCAGAGCGGGACGATGGTCCTTAATCCAGTAATTCATGGTATCGCCGGCCACGAGCTTGACGCCCGGCATCGCCTCACGCACGCGGCGTTGAAGGATCGGGTCGATGTTGGCGAGAAATAGGAACTCGGAATCGCGGTAGGCATCGGGAATCTTGGGCTGGAATGCACCGAAGACGTTGAGCTCGGTGTTGTGAGTCTTGGCCTCGTTCAGGTTCTCGAGATATGAGCCTTCCCAGAAAAAGCTTTTGCCTGCGGCGCGCTCAATGCCTCGCGTGTCGATGCGGTGCGCGTCGAAGACTGACTGCTGCTCGGGGCCGAAATCCTCGCCAACGACAGCGATGATGCGGACATCAGTGAAGAAACTCGCCGCGAGGGCGAAATAGGTGGCTGCCCCGCCGAGGCAGCGTTCGCGGCGGCCGGCGGGGGTTTCAACGGAGTCAAACGCAACGCTTCCAACGACGGTAATGGACATGAAGTGGTCTCTCTTTTTTCAGCGGAATTAGCAGAGCTTGCGAAGTTAGTGTTTGATGACCTCAACTGCAAGGAACTCTCTTACCAGCCCATGTATTTTCCGAAGAGCAGTTTCAGACGCTCCTTTGCGGCGGTAGGAACGGCGTCGGGCTGGGTGAGGACAGCATACTTCGCGGCCGAGGCACAAGCGCAGGTTCGCTCGCCCGGCATGGCCCCGACCGCCTGCTTCACCACTTCGCAGGCATTCGCCGCATTCTTGTGCAGCACGGCGACGATCTGCTCGATGGTGACGGCGTCGTGACCTTCGTGCCAGCAGTCGTAGTCGGTGACCATGGCTACGGTGGCGTAGCAGATTTCGGCTTCGCGGGCGAGCTTGGCTTCCTGAAGGTTCGTCATGCCGATAACGTCGGCGCCCCAGCTGCGATAAAGGTTCGACTCAGCCCTGGTGGAGAACTGCGGACCCTCCATGCAGACATACGTGCCGCCGAATTTGCCCACCACACTGGCTTTGGCGCAGGCCTCGGCTGCAGTTTTTGCGACCGTGGCGCAGACGGGATCGCCGAAGGCAACGTGGCCAACAATGCCATCGCCAAAGAACGTTGAAATGCGGTGAAAGGTGCGGTCGATGAACTGGCCGGGGATGACGAAATCTGTGGGCTTGTGCTCTTCCTTCAGTGAGCCGACCGCAGAGACGGAGATAATGCGGTCGACGCCAAGCTTCTTGAACGCGTAGATATTCGCGCGAAAGTTAAGCTCGGACGGCAGGATGCGATGCCCTCGGCCGTGCCGCGCGAGAAAGGCGACCTTGCGGCCCTCGAGTTCGCCGAGAACGAATGCGTCGGAGGGCTCGCCGAACGGCGTTTCTACGCTCTCTTCATGAATGTTGGTGAATCCGGGCATGCTGTACAGCCCGCTGCCGCCAATGATGCCTATTTCTGCCTGAGCCAACGATCGCTCTCCCTTACGCGAGGCTTTCCGGAGCCCGCGCACACGCGTTCCACAAACAGTTCAGTATACCGGGCGCTCGTACTAAGGACGCTATGACTCAGTCGATGAGAAGGAGGCCGCGTCGACGACAATGTCGCGAGCGGCGGAATCTGCGACGGCCCATCCGGCGATGAGCATGCTCGGAGCCTGCATCGGCGGCGCTTGCGGAAGCGCGCCAAGCGTGGTGCTGTGTACTTCCTGCTCTGGTTGCGCGGCACGCGAGACCAGCACACAAGGGAAATCCGCCGGAAGGCCTTCGTCGAGCCACTGGGCCGCGAGCAGGCTGAGGTCGCGGCCCGGCATATAGACCACGCGAGTGCTGTCCTCAATGGCACGCAGAGGAGCCTGGTTATGCGACTGCGCGTGGTGGCCGGTGGAGAAGGTGACATTGGAGGCACTGCGGCGATCTGTGAGCGAAGCCGGAATGGCCGCGGCGGCCGCGAGCGCCGAGGTGATGCCGGGAACGACTTCGAAGGCGATGCCGGCGGCGCGGAGGGCGTCCATTTCTTCGGCGGCGCGGCCAAAGATGAGCGGGTCACCGCTTTTAAGGCGCACGACGCTGCGGCCGGCGCGGGCGCGCTCAATCATGCGGTCGTTGATCTCGTCCTGGGTGATGCTTTTTGCGCCGCAGCGTTTGCCGACGTTGACGATTTCAGCCTGCGGAGCGAGATCGAGGATTGCCTGCGGCACGAGGTCGTCGTGAAGAACGACATCCGCGCGCTCAATCTGGCGGAGGGCTTTGATGGTGAGCAATTCGGGATCGCCGGGACCGGCGCCAACGAGCCAGACTTTGCCTGGTGCGTCGAGGTGCCCGGAAAACGCTGCCAGTGCGGCGGGGACTGAGGCGGGCAGGCCGGGGCCGTCCTCGGCGAGGTCATGCAGGAGACGCTTGCGTTCTTCGCCCGGCGGAAGCGAGTTGAGAATTTCGCGGCGGACTTCGCCAAGATTAGCAAGCCATTCGCCGACGTTGTCAGGCAATAGGGCGTCAATTTCGCGGCGGAGGCGCTGCGCAAACGCTGGGCTTTCACCCGAGGTGGAGATGGCGATCTGGAGCGGTCCGCGACGCACAATCGATGCGAAGAAGAAGTCGCAGTTTGGAATGTCGTCTACGCTGTTGCAGAAGATTCCACGCTCAACGGACGCGCGATAGACCGCGGCGTTGACTTCGGGCTGGTCGGTGGCGGCGATGACGAGATCGGCGCCGGCGAGATCGGAAATATCGAATGACTTCTCAATCCATTCGAGGGATCCGGCGGCCGCGAGCGCACGAATCTCCGGGCGCGCTTGCGGCGCGACCACGTGCAGGCGAACGCCCGTAGGGAGCAGCACGCCAATCTTATCGAGCGCGACTGCTCCTGCGCCGACGAGCAGGCAGCGGCGGTCTTCCAGTTTCAGAAAGATGGGCAACAGAGTCATGCGTCTGGCTCCTCCGGTCTGGATTGGCTATTCGATACCATGCGGGATGGCGCCGGCGGGGACGTCGCGCTCGACAGCTGCGAATTCTTCGCCAGCGAGGAAAGCCCGCAATTCACCATCGCCGTGGCGGCGGAACCACGCGCGCAGAGGCTCGTCGCGGCGGCGCGTGGCTAGGTACTCGCGCAGGAGGCGCTCGATCGACTCGGGCACCAGCGTGGCAGGGCAGCGGTAACCAACCGTCCGCGCGATGCCCGCGTACTCGCCTACACCGCCACCGAGGCAGAAGTAGTAGGCGTCGACCAGCTTGCCCTCGTGCTTGATCTTTTTGCCTTCCATGCCGATATCGGCGATCCAGTGCTGGCCGCAGCCGTTGGGGCAGCCCGTGACGTGGAGCCGCAGCTCCTGGTCGAACTGGGGCAGGCGCTCTTCCATCTCTTCGACCAGCCAACGAGTGAAGGCCTTGGTTTCCGTGATAGCGAGCTTGCAGAATTCAGTGCCGGTGCATGCGATGGCGCCGCGCCAGAATACGGTTCCGTCCACGTGAAGACCGATCTGGCCAAGCTCGCGCGCCAGCTCGGAGGTCTTCTTATAGGGCACGTCGACGAAGACGAGGTTCTGAGAGATTGTGGCGCGCAGGTTGCCGCTGCCGAAGCGATCGGCAAGATCAGCGGCGGCTTCGAGTTGCTCGCCGGTCATGCGGCCGCGCAGGACGCTGGCGCCAACGTAAGCGAGGCCGGGCTGTTTTTGGGGATGGATGCCGGCGTGGTCGCGCAGGGTACCACTCGGCAGGGTTTCTGGCGCCGCGGGAAGAAGCGGGAAGTCGACACGGTTTTGCAACTCGGCAAGAAAGCTTTCGGGAGTCCAGCCTTCCTTGAGGAATAGGTACTTGAGGCGGGCGCGGTCGCGGCTTTCGCGCAGGCCCTGCTGGTCGCGGAAGATTTCGGCGACGGCACGTGCGGCTGGGATCGCCTGGTCGGGGCGCAGGAAGACGTCGAGCCGCTCGGCTAGAAAAGGCTCTTTGGAAAGTCCTCCGCCGACGCGCAGCGAGTAGCCAATTTCGCCATCGCGCTCGATAGCGGTGAGGGCTACGTCATTGATCTCGGGGTAATTGCACCACTGCCGGCAGCCCGTTGCCGACATCTTGAACTTCCGCGGCAGGTTACGAAACTCGGGGTTGGCGGCGAGCAGGTGTGAGATGCCGCGGGCGACCGGCGATGCATCGACGATCTCGTCCGCGTCGATTCCCGCAAGCGGGCAGCCAGTGACATTGCGGACAACGTCACCGCAGGCGCCCTTAGGAGAGAGGCCGATGGAGGCCAGCGTGTCGACGATTTCTGGGAGGGACTCAATGGTGAGCCAGTGGAGCTGGATGTTCTGGCGCGTGGTGATGTCGGCAAGGTTGCGGCCGTGCCTGCGTGCGATGCCGCCGATGGTGCGAGCCTGGTGCGATGTAAGGATGCCGTTGGGGATGCCGACGCGCAGCATGAAATATTCCGTGGCCACACCCTCGCCGCCCTTTCCGCCGGTGGCGCCCACGCCGTCGCCCTGCGTGTAGATGCCCCACCACTTGAAGTAAAACGAAGCCCACTCCGGGAGCACGCTGGCGCGGCCCTGGAGTGCAAACCGGCGCACTTCGTCGAAGGCTTCCCAGGGGTTCTTTGCGAGCTTCAACCGTTCGGATCGCTGCGCCTTGGTCTCTTTTTCCGGAATCGTCTGACTCATGATGTCCTCAACATTTCTCTGCAGGGGTATGAACTTTGCCGCAAAAACACGAAAGGCCGCGATGTGTGGCATCGCGGCCTCAAGAAACCTGGATTACGACGGGTTACATATGTGCAGGTCTCCTGTGCGCGCGATGGGGCATACAGCAGCGACAACAGGAGAGAACTTGCATAGGGCGATGATACGGGTGAATGGCGGAAAACGCAAGGTTGAACTTGCAGAAGCACGAATTGCTGTGATTCACAGAAAACGGCATCTAAGGCAAGTGGTTTCAGAAGGATCCAGGCAAGTGCCCGAAATTCGGCTGAATAGCTTTGACAGAGGCAGGTGGAAGGAGCGAACATTGGCGAAGAAAAGGCGAATATATGCCCGCAGCCGCCGCTCTTCGCCAAAAAATCGAGTTCGATCTCAAGGAGCGGTTTCCAGCTGCGCTCTCCCCTGCTCCGCGCGCATCGCACGAGGTTGCGCATACGGGGATTGACGCAGTGGACCGGGTACTTGAGGGCGGGCTGCCTCTGGGGGCGATTTGCGAGATCACCGGGCCGGCGTGCTCGGGGCGGACGAGCCTTGCACTGGCATTTCTGGCGCAGCGGACCGACGAAGGACGGGTGTGCGCCTGGGTGGATAACAACGACGCGCTGGATCCGGAGTCGGCAGCGGCGAGCGGCGTGAACCTGAAGCAGCTTTTGTGGGTGCGCTGCGGGGATGAACGGCTACGCGCGGCACGCAGAGCAGGTAGATTCGGCATAAGAGAGGGATCGCGGCCTTGGGCTAGGCTTGACCAGGCTCTGCGGGCCACAGATCTGCTGCTCCAGGCGGGCGGGTTTGCCGCAATCGTGCTCGACCTGGCGGATACCGCCGTCGAGCATGGGGGACGCATCCCACTCGCGACCTGGTTCCGATTCCGGCAGGCGGCCGATCGCACCCGCTGCTGCCTTTTGGTGCTGGGCAAAGCCGCGTATTCACAATCGAGCGCAGCTCTGGAGTTGCAGTGCCTCCCGGCACGCGCGGAGACAGCCGGGGATACGGTGCTGAGGGGGTTCCGGTATGAGTTGCGCCGCGGGCGCCAGCGGTTTTTCCTGGGAGCGCCCGGCGCTCGCAAACTGCCCGCCTCGACCTGGTCTGCAAGCACAGCCTGGAAACCGGAAACATGGTGTGACGCAGAGGAACGCGCATGAGTGCGCGCTCCAACACGCTCTTCGCCTGCGTGCATGCCGTGGAGTTTCCGGCACAGGCTCTTCTTCGATTGCGACCCAATTTTTCGGCAGAGCCGGTTGCGGTGCTTGATGGACGCGCGCCGCAGGAGTTTGTGTGCGCCATGAATTCGCATGCGCTGCGCCGGGGCATAGCGCTGGGGATGACGCGCCTGGACTGCGAGGCATTGCCGGGCGTGAGGCTACTTGCCCGATCTACCCAGACTGAGGCTGCGGCGCGCGCGGTGATGCTTGAGCATGCGGCAAAGTTCTCACCGCGCATCGAAGAGGCGAGCAACGGCACGGGCTGCGCGTATGCTCTCGACATTGCGGGAACTGAACGACTGTTCGGACCGCCTGTGCGGCTAGCAGAACGGCTGCGCAACAACCTGGCTGGCGCGGGCTTTCGCGTGTCGATCGCGGTGAGTGTCAACTACGATGCAGCACGCATGAAGGCGTTCGCCTCGCGCGGCATCACCTTGATTCCCGAAGGCGAGGAAGCCGTCGCACTCGCCAAACTCCCGGTTGATGCGCTTCGACTGGCCGCAAAAGAGCTGGCCGATGAAGACCGGGAGACTTTCGCAATGTGGGGCATCCGCACTCTGGGCGAGATCGCCGCACTGCCCGTTGTGGACCTGATCGCGCGCATGGGTCAGAAGGCGCGCGCATGGAGTGAAGCGGCCTGGGGCTTACACCCACACATGTTCCGGCCTCTCGAACCAGAGTTCACGCTCAGGGAGTTCCTCGAGTTCGACACGCCGGTCGAAGAGGTTGATTCGCTGCTGTTCATCGGTGCGCGGATGATCGATTGTCTGATTGCGCGCGCAACTGGCCGTGCGCTCGCGCTGGCTTCTCTGACAGTGCACCTGAAGCTAGAAGGTGGCGCGGCGCATTCGTTGAAGCTGCGGCCGGCAGTTCCCTCCGCGGACCGGAAATTCCTGCTCAAGCTGCTGCAACTGGAAATCGCGGCGCATCCCCCACAGAGTGCGGTTATAGCTGTTGAGCTTCAGGCGGATGCCGCGCAGATCACCACGGTACAGCTCGGACTGTTTGTGCCGCAGACGCCCGAGCCTTCGCGACTCGACGTGACGCTGGCGCGGCTCAAGGCCATAGTTGGCGAGGATCGCGTTGGGGCGATCGTCCTTGAGGATACGCATCGGCGCGGGAGCTTTCGCATCTCGATGTTCAGCGGGCAAGCTGTCGAGGCGAATGAAGAGATCGCAAAACGGCGTGCTGCATTGCGCTGTGTGCGACCCCCACGACAGGTGCGCGTGACGGTTCGAAACGGACAGCCAGCAGCGTTTTTCGATGGCGAATACCGATATGAAGTAGCGGCAGCGTACGGGCCGTGGCACTCGAGCGGCTGCTGGTGGTCGTCGGAGACGTGGGACACCGAAGAGTGGGATGTGCTCGCGGGACGCAAGGATGGCGCAGCGCTCGCGTGCCTGCTGGTTCGGGAAGCGGGGCGGAACGAGTGGCGGCTTGAGGCCGTGTATGACTGATGGCGGCTTTCGCATTCCGAACGCACATTCTGCAGGCACGCCGGTCTGTCATCCGAACGATGAGTATCATCGGCAGAATGAGGAACAGGCGAGCTTTGAGATCGCGACACGATTGCGGTCGACCGGCGGCGAATATATCGAACTGCACGCCGCAAGCGCATTCAGCTTCCTCGATGGCGCTTCGCAGCCCGAGGCGCTGATCGAGCGCGCTGGCGAGCTGGGCATACCGGCAATGGGGCTCGCCGATCGCAATGGACTCTACGGCGTGGCTCGTTTCCACACCGCGGGAAAGCAATGCGGCGTGCGGGCGCACATTGGAGCGGAGATCGCCGTTTCGTCGTTAGGCGATCGTCTCACGCCGCCGGCTTGGCTGCCGCATCAGTGCGCCGCGGAACCGCCGCGCATCACGCTGCTGTGCGCATCGCAGACTGGATATCAGAACCTCTGCCAGCTCATCACGCGCTTCAAGATGCGCGAGAAAACGAAGGCGGAAGGCGCGGCGACACTGGACGACCTCGAAGAATTTTCGGCGGGGCTGATTTGCCTTACAGGCGGCGATGAAGGACCACTCGCATCCGCGCTCGAATGCGGCGGAGAAGCTGGCGTACGCGAGCGGCTCGATCGGCTGGCCGCTATCTACGGCCGCAACAATATATATGTCGAGTTGCAGCGTCATCAGCTTCGTGAGGAGGAATGCCGCAACCAGTCGCTGCTCGCGCTTGCGTCATCTTTGAATCTGCCGGTGATCGCGACCAATGGTGTGCGGTATGCCGAAGCACGGGATCGGGAGATGCTCGACGTCTTCACGTCGATCCGTAACGGCACCACGCTCGATCAGGCTGGAAGGCTGCTGACATCGAATGCAGCTCGCGCACTGCGAACGCCGGCCGAGATGTCCGCGTTGTTTCGCGATATTACTGAGGCGATAGCAAACACGCGCATCGCGAGCAGCCGGCTCGAATTCGTTCTGGACAATCTAGGTTACGAGTTTCCTCAGTATCCTTTGCCAAGCGGCGATACGATGGACAGTTTCCTGGCCAAGCGTGTGGACGAAGGCGTGCGCAACCGATACGGAGTTTCGTTGAAGCGGCATCTGCTCGAGAAGGCCCGCGCACAGGTAAAGCATGAGCTGGCGCTGATCGAGATGCTCGGATTTGCGGGCTACTTCCTCATCGTGTGGGACATCATCCGCTACTGCCAGTGGAATGGATTTCTGGTGCAGGGGCGCGGTTCGGCGGCGAATTCCGTGGTCTGCTATGCGTTGGGAATCACATCAGTCGATCCAGTGGGAATGGAACTGCTCTTCGAGCGGTTCTTGAATGAGAATCGCGGCGAATGGCCTGATATCGATCTCGATCTGCCCTCGGGCGATCATCGCGAGCAGGTAATCCAGTACATATACGAGCGATACGGGGCGCTTGGCGCGGCGATGACGGCGAATGTGATCAGCTATCGCAGCCGCTCTGCTGCGCGCGAAGTGGGCAAGGCTCTGGGGTTCGAGGAGGACCAGATCGCGAGGCTCTCGAGCCTCGTTGGCCATTGGGAGTGGCGTGGCGCAAACGACACGATGGCCAAACACTTTGCACAGGCGGGATTCGACGTGAACCATCCGCGGATTGCGCACTATCTTGACATCTGCATGCGCATGCAGGACTTGCCGCGACACCTTGGCCAGCACTCGGGGGGCATGGTGATCTGCGCGGGAATGCTCAACCGTGTTGTTCCGCTGGAGCGAGCGTCGATGCCCGGACGCACTGTAGTGCAGTGGGACAAGGAAGACTGCGCCGATCTAGGACTGGTGAAGGTGGATCTGCTGGGGCTCGGCATGATGGCGGTGCTGAAGGACTCGCTGGAGTTGATCCCACGCCACTACGGGCAGCATGTGGATCTTGCGGCATTACCGGAGGACCCCGTCGTTTATGAAACGCTGTGCAAGGCGGACACGGTGGGAATGTTCCAGGTGGAGAGCCGCGCGCAGATGGCGTCGCTTCCGCACAACGCGCCTACTCGCTTCTACGACCTGGTGGTGCAGGTTGCGATCATCCGGCCTGGACCGATCGTGGGCAAGATGATGCACCCGTATATGCGCCGCCGTCAGGGTCGCGAGGAGGTGAGCTATCCACATCCATCTCTCGAGCAGGTGCTCAAAAGAACACTCGGTGTCCCGCTGTTTCAGGAGCAGCTCCTGCGCATGGCGATGGTGGTAGCGAGCTTTACAGGCGCGGAGGCCGAAGAGCTACGGCGAGCGGTGGGCATGCGGCGCTCGATGCAGAGGATGAAGGACCTGGAAGGGCGATTGCGCTCCGGCATGACGCGCAATGGGATCGGCCCGGAAGCGCAGGACAGCATTGTGCAGGGTATCTCTTCGTTTGCAATGTATGGATTTCCGGAGTCGCATGCTGCGAGCTTCGCGCTGATTGCGTATGCGTCGGCATATCTGAAGGTGCATTTTCTTGCCGCGTTTACATGTGGTCTCTTGAACAATCAGCCGATGGGCTTTTATGCGCCGGCGGTGCTCATCAAGGACTCACAGCGGCATGGGTTGCGCGTGCGGCCGATCGACGTGCAGCGGTCGGAGTGGCTGTGCACTCTGGAAAAGGAAGAGGATGGCTCACTGTCATTGCGCATCGGCCTGAACTATGCGAAGGGATTACGGCAGGCGGCGGCTGAGGCGATGCTTGCCGCGCGGATGCAGGATGGGCCATTCAGGTCGGTGGATGAACTGGCGTTGCGGGCACCGGAGCTGAACCGGAAGGAACTGGTTGCGCTCGCGCGGATCGGTGCACTAAATCCATTGGAAGGCGTAGAGCATCGGCGCGATGCGCTCTGGCAGGTGGAGCAGGCGGGCAGGCCTGTTGGGCCTTTGCTGCGCGGCACGGCTCCCGCGAAGGAGAGTCCGACGAGACCACTCAGGATGATGAGCACCGATGAGCGGGTTGCCGCGGATTTTGCAGGCATGGGGCTGACAACTGGGCCGCATCCGATGGCATACCACCGCGCTGCACTGATCGTGCAGGGCATCGCGAGCACCGATGATTTGACTCGATACGTGAATGAGCAGTGGGTGCATGTCGCCGGATGCGTGATAGCGCGGCAGAGGCCGGGAACGGCGAAGGGATTTGTGTTTCTATCCCTCGAAGATGAGACCGGAATCGCCAACGTCATCCTCGCGCCAGATGTGTTTGAGCAGAATCGTATGGTGGTAACGCGAAGCCGGTTTGTGTGCGTTGAAGGTCGGCTCCAGCGGCAGGATGGAGTGATCCATGTGAAGGCTCAGCGCATCGAGCCAATCGGCATCACGAACGCAGACGTTCGATCACACGATTTTCACTGAGCGCTGGCATGTTGCCGCACCGGCGGAATTGCGATAGGGTGATGTTTGCTCCGGCAATCAAAAAGGTGCGAAATGGCAACGACGTTTTTTTATGTACGGATGGCAAAAACAATTTTCGCTCATGTCCTGGCACTGGTCTTATTAGGTGCAATCATCAGCAGCGGTGTGGAGGCGAGCGCACAGGAGAAAGCTGCAGCACAGGAGCGGCAGCCAGACCTGAGCTTTCCCACAGTGCTATACGGCGCGGCTTACTACAACGAGTACATGCCGGGAGATCAGGCCGCTCGGCTAGATAAAGACATCGCGCTGATGAAGGCTGCGGGCCTGAACGTGGTGCGCATGGGCGAGTCGACCTGGAGCCTCTGGGAGCCGGAGGATGGCCACTTCGAATATGCGTGGATGGATCATATCGTCGACGCAATGGGCAAGGCGGGCATCAAGGTAATCCTCGGCACGCCAACGTACTCGGTTCCCGCATGGATGGCGCACCAGCACCCAGAGATTCTCGCTGACCGGATTCCCGGCGGAACGTTCGGCGGCAAAGCCGTGCCCGCGACGTACGGCATGCGCCAGAACATGGACACTGACTCACCCGCTTACCGCTTTTATGCCGAGCGCATGATTCGCCACATCGTCGCCCATTACAAGGACAATCCGACGGTGCTCGGATGGCAGATCGATAACGAAACGTCGAGCTACGACGCCGACAACCGCGACGTGTTCATCGGGTTTCTGCACTATCTCGAGAAGAAGTTTCATACGCCGGAAGAGCTGAGCAAGGCATGGTTCCTGAATTACTGGGGCGAGAACCTGCACACGTGGGAAGATCTGCCCAAACGCGATGGGGCGCAGTCAACGGGGTACAAGCTGGAATGGTCGCGCTGGAGCCAGATGCGCGTGACAGATTTTCTCCACTGGCAGGCGGCGCTGGTGCGCGAGTGTGCTGGGCCTCGACAGTTCGTCACCACAGACTACGGCGGCATGATGAAACGCGACATCAACGAGGAGGCAGTCGCCGAGGCGCTGGACATTCCGGCGGACAATATCTATCACGGGTCGCAGGATCATTTCGACGGAGTGCAGCAGTCGATCCAGGCGGATTTTACGCGCTCGCTCAAGCACTCAAATTTCCTGGTGACGGAAACCAACGCGCAATCGACCGACTGGACGTCTGCACACCAGTATCCGCCCTATAACGGGCAACTTCGCGAGGACGTGTACACGCACATTGCGAACGGCGCCAACATGGTGGAGTACTGGCACTGGGCTTCAATTGCAGCCAACCAGGAGACGTACTGGAAGGGCGTGCTGAGTCACGACCTCGAGCCCAACCGCGCATACGCCGAGGTGAGCCGCACGGCGCATGAGCTCGAGAAGATCGGGCCGCATATCGTAGGGTTGAAGATTCACAACGACGTGGCGATTCTCTGGAGCCGCGACTCGGACAACGCGATCGCTTTCATGCCGTTTACGAGCTCGGGACCGCAGTGGACCTTCGCGCCACCTACGGCCGATTATGGATCGCTGGTTCAGCAGATTCATCGCTCGCTCTACGACCTGAACATCGGATCGGATTTCGTCTTCCCGGAGACGAAGGACTTTTCCGCGTACAAAGTACTTATCGTTCCAGCGCTTTACATTGCGGACGACGCACTGCTGCAGCGTATTTCGAACTACGTGAAGAGCGGGGGTCACGTGGTAATGACGTTCAAGAGCGGGTTCGCCAACGAAAACTCCGCTGTCCGGTGGGTGCGCGCTCCCGGGCCTCTGCGCGACGCGGCGGGTTTCAGCTACCAGGAGTTCTCGAATCTGGAACATCCGCTCGCGCTCAAGGACGACCCATTTCACGTTGGCGCGGAAAACAACAAGGTACGCTATTGGGCCGAGTTCCTGATGCCGGAGCATGCGAAGCCGCTGGCATATTACGATCATCCGTTTTTCGGCAAATGGCCTGCGATTGCGGAGAATCAATATGGATCAGGGATGCTGCTCTACGAAGGGACCTACCTCTCAGATCCCCTGCAGACGGCGGTGCTGCGCCATGCGTTGGAAGAAGCGGGCCTCACGGGGCCCGATCAAAACGTGCCCGCGGCGGTGCACGTGCAGCATGGGGTCAATCGAATGGGGCGGCTCCTGCATTATTACTTCAATTACTCTGCTTCGGAAGTGAAGGCCAACTATGCCTACGCGGCAGGAACAAATCTGCTGGATGGAAAGTCCGTGGAGCACGGCGCGGTGTTGACGCTCGCGCCGTGGGACCTGGCGATCGTGGAGGAAGGTGGAGGGCGCTAGCAGGAGTCAGCCACCTAAATATCAAAGAGTTAGAGCGAGCTGTTGAAATTACAGCTACGCAAATGCGATGTGCAAAACCAGGATACCCGCACAACGGCCGATCTGGAGATCGGCCGTACCGCACCGGCCCCGGGGCCACCGATGGGGTACTTTGCGGCATCCAAGCCTGTGACTCCCATTTGAGTCGGCCGGAACAGATTTAAGAATTATTGATCTAACAAACTGATAGATTAGTGCGCCTCGCTTCATGCGCTCCCATTCGATCGGCATATCGTCCTAACTGATTCGCAGGCGAATCTCTGTCCTGTACTTGCCATCGGAATCGTTGATGCGACCCCCTCTCCGCTGGAGGAGAACTATGTTTATTCAGCCATCGTTCAAATTAATGTTCTCTACCTGCCTGGTTGCGGCGATGGGGACCGCAGTCTTGCATGGCCAGGACGCCACGGCGACATCCTCGAGCACGCCCGTGGCCTACGTCTTCGTCTCGAGCGCACCGGCCCAGGGCCACCCGAATGTGGTGCACGTATACGGAATCAGCGAGAGCGGCCAGATTGAGCATGTAACGGGCTCACCATTCCCCGCCAACGATAACGTGCTTGCAGTCGCGGGCGGCAAGCTCTACGGCATCAACCAATCCAGGACCGACATTGACGGATACGCCATTGCCGCCGACAGCGCGCTTCATGCTGTCGGATCGACGGATTACGCCTCATATAACCCAAGCGGCTGCGGGGCGGCAGGCTGGATCTTTGCGGATCGCACCGGCGCGGATTTATATGCGATGAACTTCGACGGCGACTGCTCGAACAACACGATGCAGTCCTTCCGCGTTCAAGCTTCGGGCGAGCTCACCTATCTTGGCTCGGCTGAGGGCGGAGCGGGCTCATTTTCAGGCGTGTATCTGCCCCTCACGTTCGTCGGCGACAACAAGTTCGGCTACGAGGCAGTAAACGACAACTGCATGTACTACACGACGTGGGCGTTCCAGCGCACAACTAACGGCGACCTGGTATCGATCAACACTTCGGCGACGATGCCGCCCCCGCCAGCCGGGTACAACATTTACATTCCGATGTTTTCGGCGGCCGCTCCATCCAATTACGTTGCCGTCGCAATGGAGGCGGCCGTGCCCCCGGGGTGCTCACAGGGCGTGCCAATCCAGATCGGATCGTTCACTGCGGATACACAAGGGAATCTTTCATCGACCAACACCTCGACAGAAATGCCTGATACGGCCATCACGTCTGTCGAGGATATGAAAATCTCTCCCGCGGGAAACCTGCTTGCAGTGGGAGGAACGGGCGGATTGCAGGTCTTTCACTTCAATGGTGCGCATCCACCCACCCACTTCACAGACGTGCTGACGAAAGATTCCGTCTCCCAGATGTTCTGGGACAATGCGAATCATCTCTACGCGCTTAGCCCGTCGACCGGAAAGCTGCGCATTTACACGATTACCGCAAGCTCCGTGACGGAGGCGAAGGGTTCGCCCTATGCGATTGCGAATCCGTTGAACATCGCCGTGCAGTCCAGGTAAGGCGGGTCCCGGACGCCAAAGCGCCGCGGATTAGTACGACGCCAGATTCATGAACTCGTAGTTGCGTATAAAGTCCACAGTACGCAGCTGGAAGACACCATCCTGACCAGGGTGATCGCCCCACGGGTTGCGCAGGGTGACCATATCGGTGGATTCGTCGTAATCGAGCACCGTATAGGCATGGCTCGGCACCCACCAGTTCATGTCGCCGGCAGGGCTTTCGGCGCCGCCCGTGGGCCGCGAACCGGCCACCGCAGGTTCCTTGCCGGAATGAATGAGGCGCAGCGCCGGCTTCAGGTCCTGGGGATCGGCTTGAAAACCGACCGTGCTGACCTTTCCCCCAAATGCCTCGAGCACGCGGCGCACAATGCCGCCCTGGCCAATCGCCCGGTAAGCGCCGAACAGCTCCCCGTTGGCTTGCACCTGCTGCGCCAGTGTTTCGACGAAGGACTGCTGGCCTAGAAACTGATTCACTTGCATGCGCACCATGATCGGAACGCCGAGGGCCGACATTTCGTGATCCACAGTCTCGATTAGCTTGGTCCCGTTCAAGCTTCCGGACTGTTCCACGGTCGTGCGAATCGCGCGGTCGTAGGCGTTCAGCAATAGGTTGTTCTGCTGAATCATTGCGGTGACCAATTGCTTGAGCGTGTCGGGATAACTCGTGGCAGCGACCGAGGCCAGCAAAGCATTGCGCAAAGTGGCCTGTCCATAACCCCGCAGCAACACCGCTACCCACAAGCCGTCGGAGTGATCGAAGCCATGCTCGCGCGCATACTGCACGTCTTCAAGATCCACGATTTCTTTAGCGCCGGTAGCAAAAGAAACGACAAAGGTCTCGGGACCGCTCTGCTGGATAGCTCCGCGAAGAAGGTCGGGATATGTCCTGGCTAGAGCGGCGATGGAGGCATGGAAATAACAGCTTCCCAAGCCACCCTGACGCACCCCGGCATAGGAAACACCCTGGGCTCCATAGAGCGCGGAAACAGCCTGGCCTGCGCATAAGGCCGCCGGGACTAATACGACAATGGAGAAGAGCGCTTGCGCAATGCGAACCATTTGGGGCCTGAAAAACCTCTTGTCAACCGCTCTGCTACGCATTGCGTCTCCCGCGCACGACCTGACAACCCGCCTGCTTGTGTTACTTAACGATCGCCTCTGGCTTCCCTTCACACCGATCGCCCCGGACACACCGGGGCCCTTTCGCCGCATCGTGGCTTTCAGCCCTGATCGCGGCATGCACATCTTATTGATCGGACGAACCGCCTTCGGCCGCTAGTGCCTGGCGTACAAGTTCCAACTCTTCCCTTGCCCGCCCATTGCCCGGCTCGCAACTGAGCACGGCTTGCAGTTTGCGTTGCGCATCCTTGTACTGGCGGCGCGCGCGGCTGTTCTCGGCGAGCGAAATGAGGCCGGGAATCTGATCGGCGGCATACTGGCAGCCCCCCGTCACGCGGGCCGGTGGATCCCCGTGCTTGGATTCCTGCTGCGGCGACGGCTGAGCATCGGGGGCCGACGATTTGGCATTGGCGGCAGTCTGAGCCTGCTCTTTGGCCTTTCGTTGTTCCTCACGTCTTTGCGCGCGAGTCAGACCCTGCTGCGGCTTCTGCTCCGTAGTCATTGCGGGTACGGTTGCATTTACTGCCTGCGTGAGTGCCTGCGCGGGACTTGCGGGCGATTGCGATGGCTCCTGGGTCGCTGCGGGAGCGGCTGTCTTTTCGCGATTTCCCGGTTGAAGGAACAGAATCGCTGCTACACCGATGGCCGCCGCAGCCGAACCAAGCCCGATCCAGAGCATTTTGCGTGATCGGGGCGGCGCGTCAGCCTCCGCGTATTCCTCAACCTCGTATCTCGCTTGGACCGGCGCCCCCGCAATTGCGCCAGTGGGTACAGCATCGGCTGCAGTGGAAGAGGCGCGGCCGGTTTGTTCGATAAAGCGCGCAAGCACATCCTCGTCCGCCTGGCGAGTGGTCCGGCTCTCCGCTGCGCGCCACGTGAGTTCGCGCCGTCCGGCGTAACCGTCCCCCTTGATGGACTTCAGCACGAACGCGGGAACGTCTTCGAGAGATTTCACTGCTGCATCCGCAATAAGGATGCAGCCGCCTTCCGCCTCATCCAAGGCCTGGTTGTCGAATCCGGAGCGCGCGATATCCTCGCCAGACTGTATCAAAACGGTCAAGGAGGGGCGAGTCATTCCCGAATCGGAGAAGCCCTGCACAGCCCACTGCAGGCGCCTCGAAGCAAGTGCAGCCGATAGTACCGAAGTGAAACGCGCTACAAAAAAGGGACCCTGCTGCTCGGCGGGCAGCCCGCCGGAGGCCAGCGCGACATCCCGAACCAAGGCACACTCGAGAACGGACTCGTCCCAAAATGCTGCAGAATGTTGTTGATCTGGGCAGATTTTGACGGAGAGAAATGCTCCTCCGCCCGGGGAGTCTTCAATGATCGCGGTCGCCGCATGAGTGCGATCTGTGGCCGGGTTGCCCGTCGCTTTCACATCTGCCGTCCTGTCCGCGAGGCACCTCTCGCACCGCCGAAACGCAGCGGGAATTGCATTGCGGAGCCTCAGGGGAAGTGGTAGATTAGCAGAAATCCTGAGCAGCGGTAAATCTTTGTTTCCAGCATTCCGTGCGATTCCCCCGAGCGGATGATTGGAAAGTCGTACAGCGGTGTGCGCCCTTTGGTTATCTTGTTCGGCAGATTTTTCTCAGACTGAAGTCTTTCCGGGGGAGTCATGGAATTGCTGGTTGTTCGAAAGTTGAAATCGCCCGGAATGGGCATTCGGGTCCGCCTTCTGGCGATATGGATCGTATGTTTCGTTTTAGTTGCCAACCTGGCCTGGAGCAAGGAAGCCCCGCTCACCGCGATTGAGCTCTACGATGGGCCATCCGGTGCCGCGTATGTGCAGATCATGGGCGTGCTGATTTCGGCCAAGACCGAAATGCGCGCAACCGCCACTCCTGAGACGCCCATGGATCATGGGTTCTATAACAAGCTGGCCAAGGTGACGCTCGCCGTTGGGGGCATGCTTGAACGCGGCGTCGATGGAGTGCTGCGGTACACGGCGCCGGATGGAACGACCGCCGTCGTCGTGCCCCAGAATGCAAAGTTTGAGCATGGCGCGTCGCTGTCGCCGGCACAACTGGCCGATCAGGCCGTACTTCGCGGCGCGGCAATCGAGCCGGGAGCGCAGGTTCCGGCGCTCGGGCGAGGGGTCACCCTGGTCTTCGTCGCTGCGCCGGACGTTGAACTGGCAGAGTATCTGCGGGCGAAGAGAGCGAACGCAATTCCCGCGTGGCAGAACTACCTGGCCAAGTATCCAACCGCCCCGCACTCGCAGGACGCGAAGAAGCGTCTCGCCGGGCTGTTCACCGCATCGGGAACTAAGTCGTTCGAGAGCTACGAGAAGACGGCGGCCTCGGCAACGCCGGCTTATGACGACCTGAAGTCGGCTCACGATGCCGAGGAGCAGGCGCGCGCGCTGGCGCCACAACTGCCTGAAGTGGCGACGCTCGATGAATCCGTCCACAAGGCCCTATCCGGAATTCTCGACAACGGCAGGAGCGAGCTGGACAGCTACCGCGCGGCGTTGAAGGCGAAGACCCCAGGCTATGCGCACCTCGGAACCGCAAAGAACCTGGAGGAAGCCGCCAACGGCATTGCCATGACGAAGAGCGGCGACCTTCTGCAGGCCGACGTCATGAAGGACTACAACGCCGTGCAGAGCGCCATGCGCCAGGCTGAGTCCTCGACTACGGCCAAGCAGTTCGACCAGGCGCTGGTGTCGGTCACACCGTACCGGTCATTTGAGGACGAGGAGCCGCGCATTGCGGCAGTCGTCCAGGCCAACTACGCGTACCACATGGACCGCGGCAAGCAGGCGGCCGCATCGGGAAACTGGGACGCGGCAATCACAGAGTTCGAGAAAGCTGCCAACGCCAGGAACACGCCGGACGCAAAAAACCAGCTGGCTCACGCGCGCGAGCAGTGGACGATCGTGCAGGATAAGGATGCCGCGCAGAAAGCGCAGGCCGCAAGCGCGAATTACGAACAGGAGAAGGACATCATCAAGGCCTACGAGGTACTCGACGGTCTGCCGCCTTCTCAGCGAAAGCTGGTCGAGGACGATCTGAATCGTCTTCAGCCCGCATACGTGCAACGCTGCTCGCAGCTTGCAAAGGAGCGTCGGCAGGCGCACGAACCCCTGCGCGGCTTGTCGGACGAAGAAGGGATCTTGAGCGCATATAACTATGTTGCGCGGGCGTACAAACTTAGCGGCGATGAGTCATTCCACGATCGCATGGACCTGATGGGCGAGGAACTGAGCGCGTACCTGCTCGATCAGGCCAAGCGCCTCCTCGCGAAGCCGGCCGGCTCGGGAACCGAGCTTGCGTGGACTTATCTCACCGAGGCAGAAGGTTACAAGGCCAGCAACCTTAGCGCAGTTCGCGATGCGAAGGTCGCAGCGGCCGCCGCGCATGCGATCCGTTCCAAGCTTTCGATTCGCGTGCAATTCCGCGATTCGACCTCGCAGAGCGACAGTGCCGGGTTTGCCGGCCAGCTTGAGAATGCGGTCATCGCCGGCCTGGACACCTCGAAGATCCCCGTCAAGGTCGTGCGCGCCGGTGAGAGCACGCCCGTCGATCCGGATTATCTGCTGGAAGGCGATGTTCTTCAGCGCAGCGCGAACGCGGCCCCCGTCCTGGAATCGATTGAATCCCAATATGTAGCCAATACCCGTGAAGTGATCAGCGAGGACTGGAACAAAGCCAATCGTGCCTACGAAAAGGCACAGATGGATCTGCAGACCGCGCAGGACCTGCTGCAGGGTGCCGAAGCCAAGGGCGACAAGCGCAAAGTGCAGGATCTTGCCAGATCGGCCCACGAAGCCGAGAAAGTCGTCGAGGATGCACACGTGGTCCTGGACTCCACACCCAAGACGGTCACCGAGAACGTTCTCCGGCCTTACTCCTACACGAGGAAGACCGTGACCCTCAAGGGCGCGATCCACATGCAGTTCCGCATCGTTGACGCGTTCAGCAGCGAGCGCGCGGAGATGGTGCCGATTACTCGGGAAGACGGGAAGAAGTACACGGTACTTGAGAATGTCAAGGCCGAAGACACGGCGCCCCCTAAGCAGACCGACACGGCCGTCGACCAGGTTGAATTCCTGACCGGACTGTCGAACTCAGCCGTTGACGAGCTTGTTGGCGCGGTGCGCCAGCGCGTCGAGGCACTGCCCAAGAAACTCTACCAGCAGGCCAAGGACAGGGAGACTGGCGAAGACCTCGACGGAGCCGGAGAAGCCTACATGCGCTTCCTCGAGATCTGGCCCGATGATGGCTCGCCCGAAGTAATCCACGCCAAAGAGTTTCTTCAGGACCAGTTCAACATGAAGCCGAATCCGGTTGTTTCGGCTGCACAGTAACTTCGGATTCATTCCGCCTTAGCGGGGGCCGATAAGGAAGACGGAAGCGAGTTCGCTGCATCTTTTCGGGGGACGGTGAAGAGTGGAGAATCCTGAACGGCCGCTCGCCGGCAGTGCCGGCCGCGTCGGCAAGTACGAAATTGTCGAAGAACTCGGCCACGGCGGCATGGGAGTCGTTTATCGTGGCATCGACAAAGCCATTGGCCGCGAAGTCGCAATCAAGACACTCACCGAAGGATTCGCCGACGATCCATCGATGCTTGGCCGCTTCTACGACGAGGTGCGCATCACCGGCAACCTCAGTCACCCCAACATTGTCACGGTGTATGAGGTCGGCGACCAAAACGGCACGCCCTATATCGTCATGGAAAGCGTCAAGGGGCGCCCCCTCGACAAGATCATCGCGGCGCGCGAAGAAATGCCGCTGGCCGACAGGCTGCGCATCGTTGAAGAAACCTGCAGCGCGCTTGGATATGCGCACCAGAACAACGTCATCCACCGCGATGTAAAGCCGGCCAATATCTTTGTGCTACCTGACGGCAAGGCCAAGTTGCTCGATTTCGGCATCGCGCGCCTGGAAAAACGCGACCAGGAGCACGGCCATACGCGCGTCGGCCATCTCATCGGCACCATTCCGTACATGGCGCCCGAACGGCTGCGCGGTGAAACTCTCGACGGGCGTTCGGATATTTTTTCGGCTGGTGTTGTGCTGTACCAGCTGGTGGGCGGTCAGCTTCCGTTCACCGGCGTAGACACCGTCCTGATGCAGAAGATCCTCCAGGATCCGCATCCGACGATGGCGGAACTCGGCATCGAATGCCCGCGTGCGCTTGAAGCCATCATTGACCGCGCCCTCGCCAAGGATCCATCGGACCGTTATTCGACGGCCGAGGAGATGGCGGTTGAGCTCTCCGGCATCGTTGCCGAACTTCGCCAGGGCCAGGTCGAGGAGATGATCACTGAGGCGCGCGAGCGAATCGAGTCCGATCAGCTGGCTCAGGCCCGAACTGTGCTGAATCAGGTGCTGCGCATCGACGCCAAGAATGCCGCCGCGCGTGACCTGCTCGCTCACATTCAGAGCCAGTTCACACAGCGCAAGCGCGAGCTCACCGCCCAGCAGGTCCGGCAGCAGGCCGAAGATGCCTTCGCCAGCAAGCGGTTTGACCAGTGTCTGGCCGTATTGGAAGGCGCCCGCGAATTGCTTGCGTCTTACCCCGATCTCGAGACACTTCGCGAAAAGGCTCAGAAGGAAAAGGAGAAGCAGAACAAGGTCAACGACCTTCTCGGCCAGGCAGAGTCGGCCCGCCGCCGTGGCGATTTCAAATCGGCACTTGCGAATGCGGAGAAAGCGCGCAAGGTCGACAAGACCAACCCGCGCATCATTGCGCTCTGCAACCAGCTGACGTCTGAGGCCGAGCAGGCCCAGCGGCGTGCCCAGGCGAAGGTGCTCGTCAACGCGGCGCGCGCCGAAATGAATGCGCGCCGGTACAACGAAGCCGTCGATCTCCTCAAACAGGTGGAGGATCTCGACCCCACCTACCCCGAACTTCCTATCCTCGTCAGCGACGCCAAGAGAGCGGTGGAGCAGGGCCGGCGCCAGGAAGTGATCGCCCGGCTTGAGGAAGAGGTTTCGCAGGCGTCCAGCTACGAACAGCTTCAACTGGTCGCGCAGTCCATCCAGGGCGCAATGGCGGAGATGCCGTCCGAATCCAGGCTCTTCCGGCTCAACGCACAGGTAGAGCGGCTGGTCCGCGACCATCAGAACCGCAAGCTCATCGAAGACACCGTGCTCGCCTGCCGCGAGCTGCGCCCGCGCGAAGCTCTCGAACGTGTGCGCCAGGCGCAGGCGCAGGTTCCCGGCGACGAGCGCCTTATGTCGCTCGAAGCCCTTCTCAGCGAACGCCTTCGGCAGCAGACCGTAGATGAGCGCCGCGGCGACTACCTCGCCCGCGCCCAGGAGTTCATGGGCAAACAGCAGTACGCCGACGCCGTGCGTGCGCTCGAGTTCTGCGAGGCGGAGGGCATCGCCTCATCCGAGATCCTGGCTCTGCTCGATTTTGCCCGCGGCGAAGCGCGTGACCACGAGAGGGTCACCAAGCTCCGCAACGATATGAGCCATGCTCAGTCGCTCATCGACCAGGCCATGTTCGACTCCGCCATCACGTTCCTCGATGATTGCCTGCGCCAGAATGAGGACCAGGCGCTGCGCATGCTGCTCGACCAGGCAACAGCCGGCCGCGAAGCCCAGGGTAAACATATTTCCTCGGCATTGGCCGCGGCGGCGAACCTGATCCAGTCTGGCAAGCTCGACGAGGCGCTCCAGTTGCTCCGGATGCAGCCGCAGGGCATTCAGGCATCGGTTCGTGTGCAGTCCACTCTCGCAGCCGTTGAAGAGGAACGGCAGCAGGCCGTCTTCCGCACGCTGGGCAGAGCATACGCGGCGTTGCCGGTCGACCTTTCCGCTTCCGACGCCCTGCTCCGCCAGGCCGAAAATGCTGTCTCGGACCCCGCGCTTCTGGGTGCAATTTCCGAGACGTTCAGATCGAGGCAGCAATCGTTCGCCGACCTTGCTGTGGCTGAGGCGGCACAGAATTCGCGTCAGTTGGCGCGAGAGAAGAATCGCGACGGAGCCGAGAAGGCGCTGATGACAGTTTCCGCGGTGCTCGCCTTCGCCAGCGCGGGCGCACGCGAGGAATGGGAAAGCACACGCAAGAAGATCTACGCGACCGGACCTTTCAAGCGGTCGCGCAATTGAGCTTGCTTTCGAGCCCTGTGCATTATTCAAAGTGAGCCGGGATGCAGGGTGGGGCGTCGTAAATTTCGGCCGGAAGGAATCCTATGGAGATCGAGATCGAGGTTATTGGCAAACCCAATCGGTGGGTTGTCAATCAATCGCCCATTCGCATCGGGCGCGGATCGTCGTGCGAGATTGCATTGCCTGCCCGGCAATTCCCAACCGTCGGCGTAGTCCACGCTCAGTTGGAAGTCGTCAACGGTGCGTTGCGCGTCGGCGCGCATGACCCCGGCAATGGAGAGTTGTATCTCAATGATCAGCCCGTGGACTCAGGCGCCTACATCCTGTCGGGCGATGTGCTCCGCCTCGGGCAGCAGGGACCGCTGCTCCGCGTATCTTTTGCTGAACTTGCGGTCCCGCGCGTCAGCCATGACCCCACGCGAGTGATGCAGGTCGGCGAAGTGTCCGCACGCGAAATCGGGCGCGAGTCCACGCGGGTCATGCTGTCCGGTGATCTCTCGGGCCGCCAGCCGACGCAGGTCATGAATGTTCCCGCTCCTCCCTCAGAACCGGCCCAGCGCCAGGCCCCTCCTCTGTCATCGCGCGCACCTCAATCGAGCGGCTTCGGCGATGGGCGCGGCCAGATTCCTCCCCGGCCCGTCACCACTCCCGTTCCGTCTCCGGTTATGACGCCGGTTGCACGCGCCGCCTCATCCGTTCCGGCGACAGTGGATACGCGAGGGCTTGAGAAGAGCCTGCGGATGATGCAGATCCTGCAGGGCGTCAGCCTCGTGGTCATCGTGGTCCTGGCGGTCCTGTTAATTCGCCTCGAAAGCCAGGTCTCGGCCAACCAGGACGCTCTCCACTCACTTCAGGCGCAGAACGCAAACGCCGTCAGCCAGTTCACTCCTGCGCTCGATGCTCGCCTCACGCTCATGGGCCAGCGGATGGACGCCCTTGACGGCACCCTGAAGGCTGACGAAGAACGTATGGAGCGCGGCATGGACGCGAAGATGAAAGCCGCGCAGGACGAGCTCTTTGCCAATCTCGATTCGCGGATGAGGTCGACAGAAGACCACATGGTGAACCGCATGAACACCGAGCTTCCGCCGCTGCTGGACAAATACGTGAACGCCAAGATGGCGCAATTCAAGCAGTAATGAACGCGTGCCCGCGGGACCAGCCATCGAGCACACTGCTCTCCGGCGGCTCCCGCACTACGTAAAGGAGGTGCTGCTTGAAGTCCGGATTGCGGTTTACTGCGACGATCGTCCTGTTTGCGGTATCGGCTTACGCCGGTGCGCAGGCAGACTCAGCCGGAACCAGCGTCACCACCAGCGTCGGCAACATCCAGGTCAGGAACGTCAGCATCTCCGGCATCTCTGTCTCGAAGGTCGAGGTGGACGTAAGCCTCATCCTCATACCTTCGCAGTCGGCCACGCTGAAGAACATCCAGGTCTGTTCGCTGCACCTCAATGGGCTGCCCGTGTTTGCGGCGCCCGTGAACCAGGAGATTGCGCTGCACAAGGGCGAATCCGTGGCGCTGCCGCCGGTCTCAATCACTCTTTACTTTCGCGACCTGAACACGGCGCGCCCGCTGCGGGAGATGATCGAGAAACAGAACGTTCACGTGCAGGGCGAGATGGTGGCCGGCGTCGAAGTGAACTTTCTGGGCAAGCTAGCGCTCCACTCGCAGCATCCCCGCGTGGTGGTTCCGATCGGGCAGGATGTGCCGGTCGAAGTGGGCGGAACTTCGCTCGAGCGCAACCTGCTGCTCGGGGTTCTGTCGGCGATCGACACCGAGATGGAAAGCAACGGTACGGCGGCAAAGCTGATCGAAGGGGTGCGGCCGGCATGGATTCGCGACGCTGAGAATCAGGCTCAGCCCAATCTCGTAGTGGTCGAATCCAGCTACGAACTCAGCCAGGCGTCCACGCCCTCCCGAGTCAATGCGGAGGCGCTCGGATTCAGGCTCTCATCGGGCAAGATCGCGACTTCGGCCGAGATGCTCAACCCATGGAAGTACGATGTTGAACTCCAAACTGCTCTTTCAAGCGGAGCGGTCAAGCTGGTGAAAAAGAGCGAAGAAGTGACCGTTCGCTCGCTCGCTGGCAGCGCTCCGGCGTTGTCGCTGGGCGCCGCTGATTTTTCCACCGATTCCCGCGGGAACGCCGCGCCGGACAAGATGACGGCTGTTGGCAAGAGCCGCGAGCAGGTTCAAGTGCTGCGACGTGCCTCTCCTTATTCGATGGCAGTGCTCACACCCCGCGGAGTGGCGGCCGGCGCCGGCCTTGCGGCAGCTTCTGAAGCAGTGGCGGCCCAGGATAGCTGGGACAAGGTCATCGTCTTCCGCTTGCGGGCGGCCTCCGCAACGGGAGAGCGCATCGTCGAGCCCTTGCAGATCACTGCGAAGCGCGATGGGAACTCTATAAAGCTCTCGCAGCCGGTTGATGAATCTGTTTTTGGGTCACCTATACTGACGCCTGACGGGGTGATTGGCATCGTGCAGGACGAGCAGACCGGCGCCTTCCTGCCGGCAGACCTGGGCGGGCCCGAGCCGCCGAAAAGCTGAGCACAGCGGCAGTGCTAGCGGTGCCCGGGCTTCAGTTCAAGCGACTCGACCGTGCCTGTGGCCTGTGCTAGGTCCAGGTGCTGACGACCACTTGCAACGCGCAGCTCCGCGCACGCGCGCAGCGCAAGGTGAATTTGCGATTGGAGTGTCCGGCCACAATCTGAGCGACAGTCCGACGTTCTGCACCGCAGTGTGTGCCCCCTGATAAGGTCCGCTCGGCGTGCCATTCGGCACTCGAGGAAGTGGGGCTTGGCGACCGCGAAGATTATTACCCTCGGCAGCTTCCGGGCGGGCAAAAGCAGCGCGTCGCGATTGCGCGTGCGCTGGTGCGGAAGCCGAAGATTATTCTTGCCGACGAGCCGACGGCTTCGCTCGACCGGATATCGGGCCGCGAAGTGGTGGAGCTGATGCAGGTGCTGGTGCGGAGGCAGAACTGCGCGATTCTGCTGGTAACGCACGACTATCGCATCCTGGATATCGCCGATCGCATCCTGACGCTTGAAGAGGGGCGCGTATCGAGTTTCGAGTCGACGGTTGAGGGCAGCTCGAGCCGCTTTCTTACAACAATTTTTCAATTGCAGCGCAGCGGCGACCTTGTGAGATATGTCGGCGGGCTGGCAAACGATAAATTTCGCGATCTTGTACAGCAGGTCGGCCAGGACCTGCAGTGGATTCTCGAGACGATCGAGTTGGGAAGCCGGGAGACGCTGCAGTCGCTGGTCTTCGAGATCCTCGAGGCGGTTGCATACAAGCTGAAAGAGTTTCCGCGGGCCGGGAAGGCTTCGCTGTTCATTGTGAATCCTGAGAGCAGCGAACTCTATGCGCGGTTTGCACGAACGGCGGATGGCGAAGGTGGTCGGGGAATTCTGCGACTGCTCGAGGGAGGCGCAGAATCGTATCTTGACTTCGCAATGCGGCACGAACAGGACTACGGCGAGGGCCGGCTGCTGTGCATGCCCGTGCTCGACCGGAAGAAGAATTTGATGGCGATTCTGAAGATGATAAAGGACCCGGAGGATCCCTCATTCTCGGAAGCGGACGAGAAGTATTTTTCAGAGTATGCCGAGGCGCTCGGATTGATTCTCGAGACATCGCTCGAGATTGCGCACCAGAATCGAGGACAGGCGCGGACTGATTGACGAGCCCCGGCCAACCTGCGTGTTGGAGGCGATGGCTTCCAACACGCTTTCCATCCATTGCTACCGCTGCGGCGGTCGAGCCGCGCTCTGCTGTGTCTGACTTCCCTGCCCTGGCGGCGAAGCGTCGCCCGTCTGTCCCGGCGTGCTCTCCTGGATTCCGATCGACTGGCCCGAAACCACAAGCTGCACGCGCCGGTTCTGCGCCCGCCCTGATGCCGTCGCGTTATCCGCTACAGGATCCGACTTCCCGTATCCCTGCGCCGTCACGTTCGAATCGGGCACGCTCTGCGCCACCAGGTAATCGCGCACCGCATCCGCCCGCTGATCGCTCAGCTTCATGTTGTACTCGTCCGACCCGACGCTGTCGGTGTACCCCTCCACCTGCACCTTCAGGTCGGGATACGCCACCAGAATGCCCGACACCTTTGCCAGCTTCTCGCGCGCCTCCGACTTAAGCATGTACTTGTTGAAGTCGAACAGCACGTCGGGCATGTTCACGATCAGTCCGCGCGCCGTCTCGCGTGTCTGCAACACCTGGTTCAACTGTTCGCGCAGCCGCTCGCGCATCTGCTGCGTCTGCTGCTGGGCGGCCTGGGCCTGGGCATTCGCCTGCGCGGCCTGCGCCTCGGCCTGCTCGCGGGCTGCGCGCGCTGCTTCTTCATTAGCCTTTGCCTGCGCCGCCGCGGCTTCAGCCTGCGCGCGCTGCGCGGCCTCTTGCTGCTGCTGTGCCTGCGCGTCGCGCGCCTGGCGCTCGGCATCGTCACGCGCCTTTGCCTGCGCGGCTTCGTCTTCGGCCTTGATCTTGCGAATCGTGATGATGCGCGCGTCCTCGGCGGCCTGCACAGCCTCGCGCGCATACGTAATCACCTGCTTGCGATCCCCCTTGTGCACGTCGGACTGTTCCGCGTTCTCGAGCGCGGTCTTGGCCGTGGTGAGCGAATCGGGCGCATATTTATCCGCTCCTCCAGATTCGGCAATCTGCACCGCGTTCTCGGCTTCGTAGATTTCGAGCGGCGAGCGGCCATTACGGCCGATCGGCTTCAGCACGCTCTTCCGCCCCGCGGTCTGTGCATAAGCGCCACGCGGCAAAAGCGAGTAGTGCGCGTTAACGGTCTCGATCACGCCGGTGGTGCGATTCTCCACCGTGTTCTGCATTACAACGAGATCGCTCGGCATCACCACCGCATAATATGGCTCCGCCGTGACGATTAACCCGAAGGCTTGCAAGTTCGCCGTCACCTGCATCTTCACTTTGCCGTGATCTCCCGTCGGCAGGACTTCACCCAGGTTCACGGGACGGCCCTCGGGAGTGATCGCCCAGAGGACGTAGGTCAGATACTCAGCGCCAAACCCGTTCGCGGGGCTCAGCCCTTCGACGTCAAGGTCAATCGACGTGCGGCCGCCATTCGCCTCCACCTTCGCCGTCCCATGCGCATTCGGCAGAAGCTGCGTCCCCTGGAAGCCGATGTGTGTCGCACCGCTGCGATGGAAGTAGTTGATGGCAGGAATGTCCCGGCCCACTACCTCAATCCGGTAGAGTGGCTCGCCGCCGTTGATCTGCGCCACCGGCTGCTGCGGCTGATCCTGGGGTTCAGTTGGGTTCGGCTCCTGCGCGGAAATCATCGCGCACGCTGCAAATGCGAGGAGAGCCAAGGAATATCTGAATCTTGCAGTCATCATCTTCATTCCCTCTCGATAGCTGGTCCTTGAACCAATGCAGGAGCACGCATCCCCTGTAACAGGGCATGTCTGCTCATGGAAGATAGATGCAGAGCTGCAGTGACTCAGTTGGTTTTGGGTGAGATATGGAATCGCCGTTTCGGCGTTCCTTCCCCTTCAGAGCCAGAGAGCGATGTGGGAGGGGCAGGTGTCCGCGGCGCGCTCGACGAGTGTCTCAGCGAGCTGGAAGCCGTTGCGAGCGAAATAGAAAGCGGCGCCGTGGACGCGCTCCTGGAGCTGGCTTCCGGGGAACAGCGCGTTATGAACGGCCTGTGCGTGGCGGGCGAGCGAGGATTCCTTTTGCAACTGGAAGTCGGCGGCGAGCCGGCGCAGGCGGTTCATCTGGTAACGCATTTTTTCGGCGGCGGTGTCGCCGGAGCGGCCGAGGCCAGCGTCCATGGAGTGCATCCAGTCGAGGAGCGCGGTGAGCTCTTCATCGAATGCGTTGCCGGCGGCGGCCAGGCGGCGCTTGCCGTCGATGGGAAGTGCTCGGGCGGCGAGGAGTTGGGCGAGCGAATCCTGGGTTTCGGCGAAGACGCGGTCAAGTGTCAGCTCGTGGCGGCGGAGGAGCTCGGCGATGTCAGGCTCGATGAGTGTGGCGGAGAAACGCGGCTGGATGGGCGTCATGCGACCGAGGATGCTTTCGAACAGGACGGCGGACTGAGCGAAGTAGGCGATTTCAGCGGGGCCGCCAATGGTGAGCGTGGTGCCGAGAAGGAAATCCTGAAACACGGGTCGGAGTAAGGCGGAAGGCGAAATGCGCTCGGGCTCGGATTCCAAAATGCCAAGGAGGTCAGAGGCCGAACATCGCTCGCGGCCGGCTTGCCATAGGCCGCCGGGTTCCTCGGCGCTGGGCGGGATGCGTTTGAGGGCGACGCGGGCGCCTGATTCGCGATCGATGAGGAAGAGGAGGCTCGACTGCTCGGCGACCTGCGCGTGATAGCCGGCGGCGACGAGCTCGCGGCCGCGCTCGACGAGTGCTTCGTTGAGCTCGTCGGCTTGCTCGACGGCTGCGCGAAGGACTGGAGCGCCGAGGCGATGGACTTCGCGATCGGAGGCGTCAAAGATGAGCAGGCCCTGTGCAGCGAAGACCTTCGAGTAAAAGTCAGCGAAGGCCTGGGCGAACGTGCGGCCGGGTTGGTAGGCCGCGTTGAGGGCTTCAATCGCGTCCGACCAGCCGAGGATCTCTCCGGCCTGCTCGAGGAGCGGCTGAATTGTCTCGTCGAGAAGGATGCCGCCCACGGGGACCGCGGAATCAGGTGCCGGCTCGTAGATCAGCTTGCGTAGTTCGCGGCGAAACGGGAACGTGACGTTGTTGATCTCGGCGAAGTCGTGGTCTTCGCCGGCGAGCCAGAATATGGCTGCGTGCTGCCGGCCCGCGGCGGTGGCCTGTCGAGCGCGAGCGATGGCGGTAGCGGCTTTGAAGGGCGTGTAGAGCGGTCCACCGAGGAGACCGACCTGCTGGCCGGTGAGGATGGTTCCGGCGCCGTCGCGGAGGGCCTGTATGGAAGCCGCTGCCGAGGGCGATGAATTCTGCCGCGCGAGGATTTCTACGATTTCGGACCAATGAGCGGGATTGGCAGGTCGATTCTGCCAGGGCGCTTCGGACGAGACGTTGCCATAGAAGCGAAGCGCGGAGGGGTCGCCGGCGCAGTAATCGGTGAAGAGGCGGCTCAAACCCGGAGCAACGGTGATGGGATGACAGTCTACGGTCGGCAACGGCTTCACTTTCGGTTTGCGACGGTTGTGAGTGATGATTTGTACTGCTGCGAAACGGCTCCAGTTAAGGATGACATGGCGGGCGTCGGGGATGCAGAAAGGCGGAACGCGGGCACAATTGGACATACGGACAAAGTGAGCAAGGGACCAGGAGGGGAAATGCTCTGAGCGCGGGCCCGGACCTTATACTCGACTTGAATTGGCGCAGAGGAGAGATGGTTCGCGATGGCGATGAAGAAGATGCAGGACAAAAGCGCGAATAGTGCGGCGAAGGCGAAGTCCGCGAAAAAGACGAAGCTGAAAAGGCCTGCCGCTGGGCCGGATGCAGAGCGGGCGAAGGTCCTTAGCTCGGAAGTGGCGTACCAGGGAAGGCTTTTCAGGGTGACGAAGGACCGGATCGTTGAGCCGAGCGGAAAGGAAAGCTCAAGGGACATCGTGCGGCACAACGGAAGCGCGGTGATCCTCGCAGTGGACGCGGGCAAGACGAAAAAGGACCCCTGGATCGTGATGGAACGGCAGTATCGGCATGCGGCCGGGCGAATGCTGTGGGAGCTCCCGGCGGGAACGCTCGATCCAGGCGAGGACCCCCTGGCCGGTGCCAAGAGGGAACTCGAAGAAGAGACGGGATACCGCGCGAAGAAATGGAGGCCCCTGGTGGAGTACTTCGCCAGCCCCGGATTTCTGGCTGAATCGATGAAGGTGTTTCTCGCCGAAGGCTTGGTGGCGGGTGAGGCGAAGCCCGAGGATGATGAAGACATCGAGATTCGGCTGGTGAAACTATCAGATGTTCTCAAGCTGATCGAGAGGGGCGGCATCATGGATGGAAAGACGCTGACGAGCGTGCTCTTGTACGCGCGTCAGATCAGAGCATGAACGCGGCATAAAGAAATTGACCAACCAAATTGCGATATTCAGTTAGAGCGACTCTAAGGAAAAGATGACTGCTGCCGCGTGCCTCGATGATTCGCAATGGTTTATGACTTGCCCGGTAGAGTTTGTGTCCCACGTTATGAACAGCGAGTTGCAATTTCCAATCAACCTTTGACCCTCAATTCCCGTCTTAGTGTTTTAAGAGTGGTTTCCCTGCCGACTTTCGGCCTTACTGACATCCTTTAATGCGGCTTTTTCCAGGCGAAAGTTTGAGGAAGAGCTACTTATCGGTTGAGCATGGGTCTAAAGCTACAGGAACTGCTCAAGCGGCGCGGGCGATTCCCCTCATGAACGTTTCGCCTGGCTGCGCACTCCTCAAATGCAAGGAAGGCGGGGGCCTGTGGCTCAGTACAAAGGTAAGGTTAAGTGGTTCAACAACGCCAAGGGCTACGGATTCATCGGACGTGAAGACGGACCGGATGTTTTCGTCCACTACTCTGCGATTCAGCTGGACGGTTACAAAACCCTGAAAGAGGGCGATGATGTGGAGTTCGACATCGTCCAGGGCCAGAAGGGACCTCAGGCCGATGCAGTTATCCGGCTGAGGGATAGTGCCGCCCATAACAACGCAGCCTGAGACCTCGAAATAGCTCGAAGGCAGGCTGCAGCGGTGATCGGCTGATTGGGTCGCGGAGTGAGTGACACCGCCTCAAGGTGGCACACCATGAGTGTGCGTATCGCGCGGCGTTGTACACAGCCACAAGTTGGGTTCAACGTCCGGCTACGGTAAGTCGAAGACGCCCGGCGAAATATGAGTGTGCCCGGCGCGAAAAGTCCTTCCCTGAACGTCCCCTCATACTCCAATTCCCTTCCGGTAGTTCGCTTTCAACCGGCTCCTCCATTTACGTACTGAGCGCGTTGCCAGATACTGGGGGCGGAGCGGGGCACGCATGGATAACCTGACCATGGCGCGTCTGCTGGAGCAGACCGCAGACTTAATGGAGATCGACGGGGCCGATAGCTTTCGCATCCGGAGCTATCGCAATGCGGCCGAAGCCATCACGCAGACCACCGCCGACCTGGCTGTCCTAAGCAGTGACACGGCGAAGCTGCTGGAGATTCCGGGAATCGGCAAGAGTATGGCCGCCAACGTGAAGGCGATGGCCTCGACCGGTACGCTGCCTCTGCGCGACGAATTGCTTGCGAAGTACGGCGCGAGCATCCTTGAGCTGATGAAGCTGCCGGGGATGGGTGCAAAGACCATCGCGCTGTTCTGGAGCGCGGCGCAGATCAATTCGATCGACGCGCTTGCGGCGGCCATCGAGGGCGGCAAGCTGGAAGAGCTGCCGCGCATGGGTAAGAAGCAGATCGAGAAGATCAAGAAAGGCATCGACGACTACCGGCGCAGCGCGGGGAGATTCCGCATCGACCAGGCGGAAGAGGCGGCGCAGCGGCTGACGGCATATTTAATGGCCTTCGCCGGGGTTGAGCGGGTCACTCCGGCCGGTTCGCTGCGGCGCGGGCGCGAGACGGCCGGCGATCTGGATTTGCTCGTCACCGGCCCGGCGTGCGCCCCTGACAAGACGGGCGCGGCGGTGGAGTACGTCGCGGCATACACGGGGATCGCGGACCTCATCGTGAAGGGCGAGAACAAGGTGAGCTTTCATCTTGAAAACGGCATGCAGGTGGACGTGCGGCTCTTGCCGTCGGAGAGCTTCGGGGCGGCCCTGCAGTATTTCACCGGATCGAAGGCGCACAACGTAAACCTGCGCCAGCGGGCGCTGAAGATGGGCTACACGCTGAGCGAGTGGTCGCTGGCGCGGCTCGACGACGAGTCGGTGGTGGCGGCGGCGACGGAGAACGAGATCTACGCTGCGCTGGGGATGGACTGGATTCCGCCGGAGATGAGGGAGAACCTGGGCGAGATCGATGCGGCGGCAAATCACGTTCTGCCGCAACTGATCGAGGAGCGGGACCTCAAGGGCGACATCCACATGCACACCCACGCGACGGACGGGCACAATTCGATCCGCGAAATGGCGGAGGCGGCGATTGCGTGCGGATATGAGTACATCGCCATCACAGATCACTCAAAGGCGCTGGCGATGACCAATGGCCTCGATGAAAAGCGCGCCCTCGAGCATATCCAACGAATCCGCGAGGTGGACCGCGAGATGGAGGGGCGCATCCGCATCTTCACGGGCATCGAGGTAGACATCCTGGCGGACGGCGCGCTGGACCTGGACGACGAAGTGTTGGCGCAGATGGAGGTGGTGATTGCGAGCGTGCACTCGCGCTTCGACCAAAGCAGGGAAGAAACCACGGCGCGAGTGATCCGGGCCATCGAGAATCCCCACGTGCGCATCCTTGGCCACCCAACCGGCAGGCTTATCCTGCGGCGCGAGCCCTTTGCGCTCGACATGGCGGCAGTGTTGAGGCGCGCCAGCGAACTGGGGGTGGCCGTGGAGCACAACGCCGCTCCGGAACGGCTGGATTTGTGCGACCGCGACCTGCGAATGGCGAAGGAACTTGGCTGCAAGATCACCATCGCCACCGACGCGCACGACACGCGAACGCTGGGCGAGATGAGCTTCGGCATCCGGCAGCTGCGGCGGGCGTGGCTGGGGCCGCAGGATGTGCTGAATACCCGCGGGGCGGAGGAGTTTCTGGCAGGACTGAAGCGCACAGTGGTCAGCGGCCAGTGATCAGTGGTCAGATGGTGATCCGAGGCCTTGCGGGACAGTCTCGGTTGTGTCCTAATCACGGCGGCAACCGGGACGAACGCTCGATAATCTCAAAGGCGATGAGATTGCGTGGGCCTGGTCGATCGGTCTTGATGCTGACGGCGAGTGTGGCCGTATTGGCCGCGGGATTGTCACGCTTCGCAAGGCCTGTTCTGGCTCAGGAGGTGGATGGTGCCGAGCTGATCCGGCGGATCGACGCGACGAACCAGACCCGGTACGAGCACGTGCAGGAATTCACGGACAAGGAACATTACGCAGTCTTTCGCGGCGCGGACAAAACCAAGCCATCTGCTGAAATGACGGTGCAGACGACGTATCGCAAGGGCGTGGGCAAAGATTACAACATACTTTCACGGTCGGGTTCGGGGTTGATCCAGAAGTTTGGACTGCAGCCGCTCTTGGACAACGAGAAAGAGATCAACGATCCGACGAAGGTGCAGAACTCGTGGATCATTTCGGCGAATTACGAGATGCGCGCGCAGCCGGACAGAAGGCAGCAGGTGGACGGGCGCGACTGCGTGGCTGTCGAAATCAAGCCGAAGCGCAAGGCTCCGAACATGATTGATGGAACGCTTTGGGTGGATCCGGCGAACGGCGCGATTTGCGAAGTGGAAGGCATCGCATCGCAGAAGCCGTCTGCGTTTGCCGGGACGACGCACATGATGCGCCGATACCGGTTGATCGATGGATACGCTATGGCGACGCACGCGCGGGCTGAGTCGGGCGGCATGTTCGGGCACACCGTGGTGACGATCGACTACTCGGATTACCGTCTTCGGGTTCTCCCCTAGAGGAAGGCTCTTGCGGCCTGCGCGCGTTCGGCTCCGAAACCGCTCCCAAAGGGTGATTAAGCACGTGAGTTTCCACCCGAAGAGTTCCAGTTTGTGGGACAAGCCAGGGACGCAGTTAAGATAAACCCTTTATTTTCAACATCCTGCTATCTGGCGGTTCCCGCGACGCTCACGAAAAAATATTTAAGGGGTGGGGGGGTGTTTTTCTGCTGTTTTTGCCTTATTTCCGGTGCTTTTTTGGCCCATCGCGGGGCCTTGACAGGCGGGCATCCCAACTTGCGGCCTTAATTGGGAACTCGACATACAGTGTCCAGCTTTGGATGGGTGCAGTTCGCAGTTCACATTTTACAGTTCACAGTTCGAGTTCGCAATTTGGAATTCGGAGTTCTGAGAGCAGCTCTGCGGTTGGTTCTTCCCAGCGAAATTCGTTGTGACACGTGCGCCAAGTAGCTAAACGGCAGCCTCCTCGGGAGGCGGCTCCGCGGCGGTTTTCCCATGATGTGATAAGAAAATCGTTCTTTGCTTTTTCTTCGTGGTAGAAATCTACTACGTGTGTGGTATTCAATCGGGGTCTGGATTGGCGGGGAAAAACGGGGCCCGGAAATTGGATGGCGCGAAAAAGGCGTGGCCAAGCCGGGCGCGGGCAGCAGATTCTCCAAGGCGATTGCTTCGTGGGCGATTGGCTTCATCCCCGGTCCCCAAATGCGAGGGACCCTTCGACCGGCTCAGGGCAGGCTCGGGGGCACCCTCTGGGGGCACCTTCAGTTGAAGGTGCCTTTCTCCGGAGCGGGTCGCGGGCTGCCTTTCATTTGTGACGGTTTTGCGGGGTATGATGCTGGCATGTTTCTTCGCATGCGAGCCGCTTCGCTCGCGATCCTGTTCACAGCCCTGGCTGCGCCGGCTGGAGCGGCGCAAGCGCCGAACGCTCCCCCTTCTGCGGCAGCGGCACAGGAAGCGCCTATGCAGTGGCGATCCGGCCTGAGCGAAATCAACGAAAACTGGCTTCAGCACGAAGGCGACAACCTCGCCTGGGCGCAACCGGCGGTGGATGAGTCCGGTTGGAAGGCAGTGGATGACGTCGAGGACATGGGCCCCGCGCAGACAGGCTGGCGCTGGTATCGCAAGCACCTGAATGTGGGACCTGACCATTCGACGGTGCGGCTGCTGGTTTCAGCAGGCGATGGAACCTACGAACTCTATGTGAACGGGAGACGCGTGGAGGGCGCCGCGATCCTGTCTTCGCTGAGGGCGACCCGTCCAAAGGAGCGGGTGTTCGAGCTCGAAAACGACCAGGGCGAATTCGACATCGCATTCAGAACATTCATCACGCCGGCGTATTCCGAGCATCGGCTGCCCCTGTTCCTGTACATCACGATGGGCGGGCCAACGGCAATCCGGTACGAGCACCAGGCGCTGGAAAGAGAACGGCTTTACGAGATGGTCCCATCGGCAGCCATCAACCTGCTGGTGACGCTGGGAGGCCTTTGGACGCTGGCGTTGTTTTTCAGCCAACGGGGGCGCGAATACCTGTTTCTTGGGCTCTACCTTGCGCTGTACGGGCTCAGCAACGGCTTCTGGATCGCGCAGCGAACGGGAGTTTTGCCGATCTCGGTGAATGCACTCTTCGCCGATCCGCTGGTGTTTCTATTCACCATCGCGCAGATCGAGTTCACTTTCAGCTTTACCCGGCGAAAGGTGTATCGCTGGTTGCGCGTCTATGAGGTCTTGCTCCTTCTTCCGCTGCTGCTCGTGGTCCCCTGCTGGACAGGACATTTCTACCCCGACGCGTACATCCTGATCGAGGCCGCGATCGTGGCTCCGGTGGCGATCATGCTGCCGGTGTTTTTGCTGGCATGGTATCTCAGGGGCAACCGCGAGGCTGGTCTGCTGATCCTGCCAAGCCTCTTGCCCTCGGCGGTCGCCTCGCTCTACAACCTGGGGACATTTTCCATCTACCTCGGCTGGGGCAACCTGGGCTTTCTGGACAATTCGATCTACCTGGGTCCCATCCCACTGAATCCGTCGGACCTGGCGGGACTGCTGTTCCTGTTCGCGATCGGGGTGGTTATGGCTTACCGCTTCACGCGGGTGAGCCGGGAGCAGGCACGGGCGGCGGCGGAACTGGAGGCGGCGCGAGAGATTCAACAGCGGCTGGTGCCCGCCGTGCTGCCGGCGGTGCCAGGATATGCGATAGAGGCTGCGTACCTGCCGGCGCAGGAGGTGGGCGGCGACTTCTACCAGGTGCTTCCGCAGCCGGACGGCGCAGTGCTGGTGCTGGTGGGTGATGTAAGCGGCAAAGGGCTGAAGGCGGCGATGACGGGAGCGTTGACCATCGGCGCCGTGCGCACGTTGAGTGCGGAAGGATTGGAGCCGGCGAAACTGCTCGCGCGCCTGAACCAGCAGCTGACGCAGGCTCAGGAGGGTGGATTCGTAACCTGCCTGTGCGCGCGGATCGAGGCGGAGGGGCGCGTGACCCTGGCCAATGCAGGCCATCTGGCTCCGTACCGGAACCGCGAGGAGATCGCGATCGAGCCCGGCCTGCCGCTCGGCATCGCGCCGGATGCCGAATACCTGGAGACGACCGTGCAGCTCGGCCCGGCCGAGACCCTGATGTTTCTTTCGGACGGTGTGGTGGAAGCCCGCGATGCGAGCGGAGAGCTGTTCGGCTTCGACCGCACACGATCGGCAAGCTCCGGCACAGCGCAAAGCATTGCCGAGACCGCGCAGCGATTCGGTCAGGAAGACGACATTACGGTGCTGTCGTTAACGCTGGAACCCTCCCATGTTCTGTCGGCGTGAGGCGGCGCGCAGGTTGCTTTAGCGCTGGAAATACGGTATTTCGGCTTGAAACAACACCGCGGGAGGAGCAGGGCATCCCATCGAGTGCCGGGAAACGGTATGTGTTCGTACCGGCAGTGGAAATGGGACAGGAGGAACTCGATGAAGGACAGCTCTGGAAACATGGGAAGCACCGGCTCCGAACAACGCAAGGATCAACAGTCGGGAAGCAATACACAGATGAACGACGCCTCGAAGAGCTCTCAGAAGGGCACGGGAACCGGCAGCTCGTCGGGACACGAAACAGGGCGTCCGGACGACCAGCGCCGGGACTCTGGCAGCGGCGGACAACAGTGGCAATCAGGCGGCAGCGGCCAGCACGGGCAGCAGTCGGGCAGCGGGCAACACTCGCAGTCCGGAAGTGGCAGCGGCCAGCACACAAACGCGGGCAACACCGGCTTCAGCGGCGGGCAGACCTCTCCGCAGACGCATGACCAGGGGAACCGCGACCAGGCAAACCAAGGCCAGGGGAACCGGGACCAGGCGAAACGCTGATGTTTCGCGGGAAGATTGAGCACCAGAGGATACCGCCCGCAGTTGGCATGCGAGAGAGAGCTTCTCGATAAGAGCGATTCCTTACAAATAAATACAAAACATAAAAGAGGGACCCACGCCAAGGACTCGAGGCGTGGGTCTCGTGCGTTTGGCGATTGGGCAAAATCGGGGAAACCTGCCTGTGCGGCAGGCGGAATGGTGCGAACCCAACCAAAACGGGGCTATGATGATTGCGTTATGAGCCTTTTGCAGCAGGACCCCTCCGGCCTCGACGACTCCGCCCGCGGCGAAGAATTAACCAAGGGCACAAGCCATATTGTGCTGGCCACAGTGATTGCGGCCGTTGCGGTAACGGTTGCGGTCGCGATTTATATCCTGGCGGAGCAGAAGCCGCCGGCGGCCACCGGCGAGGTGACGCGCGTCGTGGCGCACATGATGCACCGGGAAACGACGGGGCTCGACGCAAGCGGCGCGCCGATGCCCAAGGAGGAGTTCGACCAGGTGCTCCTGTTCTCGCACGTGAAGCTGCACAACCAGAGCAAGGATCCTCTGTTTCTTCACCAGGTAATGGCCAACGTTACGCTCGACGACGGAATCCACTCAAGCTATGCCGCGACGCCTGTCGATTACGAGCGCCTGTTCAAGGCGTATCCCGAACTCGCAGCTCTCCACGGGGCGTCCATTCCTGTGGAGACCACGATCGAAAGCGGTCAGACGCTGGAGGGCGATTTCGTCACCGCGTTCCGGATGACGAAGCAGCAGTTCGAAGCGCGCAAGGGGATGGACTACACAGTCGCTTTCCGGTACCGGCCGGAGCTGAAGATCGACTCCCCTACCGTCACCGAACAATAGAAGCTACGGACACACCAGGGCATGCGCAAATGGCTTCTTCCGAGGGAAGAAGCCATTTGAAGTTAATGGCGCGCGGGAACGGATCTATTGCCCGACGGGCGGCGGCACGGGGGCGCTCTTCGGCGTGGAGAGATAGCCGGTGACCTGGTTCTTGCTGTTGATGGCATTTACCACGATCTCGTAAAGCGCCGGATCCTTGCCGCTGTAGAACTGCAGCGGCTCGTCCACATTCCGGTCCTTCTTCTCGACGGACCGGTCGTCCGAGACGACGACCAGGGTGAACCTGCTGTGCTTTGGATCGGCCTTTTTGAGCTCCAGGCTGATGGTTCCCACCGGCTTGCGCTGGTTCTTGTCGAGCGTGAACTCGTAGTAGTTGCGGTCGCCCTTGTGCTTGAGCAGCTCGAGCTCGTCGTGGTTTTTGGCGATGAGCCCGCTCTGCTGGCCGAGGTCGCCTTTCATTGACGTCAACTGCGCTACGGCGCCGGCGAGGTCATTCTGGGTCTTGCCCAGATCGGTGCGCACTCCGCCGACGTCGGTCTTCACGGTGGATACGTCGCTGGCCACGGCGTTGACCTGCTGGGCGGTCTGGTTCTGCGCGGTTTCGAGCCGTTTGGCCGCGGCCTCTTCGGCCTTCTCGCGGGCCAGCAACTGCTCGGCGCGGGCATCCATCTGCTTCTGGGTGAGCCCGAGCGACTTGCCCAGCTCATCGGTCGTGACGCGCAGGCGGGCGTCGGTTTCGCGCAGGTCGGCCGCGAGTTGCACGTTGCGCTGCTTGGCTTCGGCAAGCTCGGCCTGTTGAGCCGAAAGTCTCCCGCTCAGGTTCCATGCCCAGATGAGCGAGATGAGCGCGCACAATAACGCAACCCCGATGGCGGCAAGAAGCGCGCCAGAATAGCTCCGGGGGGTAGATTCCAGTTCAGTCATAAGGCTTCTTTTTCTCCGCTGCGGGCGGGTGCCTTCTGCCGCACCGAGCCGCATTTATCTGGGGCGCCCTTCTGTCCCGTTAAGCGCCATCCCAAGGGGTACTCTGCCCAGGAACTCCCCAACCTTTGCGGTAACCGGATTATCAAAGGCCTCCGCCGCATTTTAACTGGGAAACTACAGATTATAGACGGTGGACCGGCGGATTCGCGACGATGGATCGATGCGGATTGTTATTGAAAAGTTGCCGGGTGGGCGCCTTTTCCGTCCCGCGCCCTGACCCGCCAGCAGTGACAACCGGGGAAGCGCTAATTTATAAAGAGATTTGCTCCATTTTCGGGCGCCGGGGCTTTTACGGCGCTTGCTGGAAGTGCCGCAAAGCCACCAAAAACTCATCCTAAGAAGAGCAGGGAGATCCCAGAATTATGTCAACGGCAGTAGCAGGCAAGGGACTTGAAGGCATTGTTGCGGCAAACTCCGGCATTTGCTGGATCGATGGCGAAGCCGGGGTGCTCGCCTATCGCGGCATCGATATCCATGAACTGGCCGAGAATTCGACCTTTGAGGAAACCACCTTCCTGCTGTGGAACGGATCCCTTCCCGGAAACGCAGCGCTCAAGGAATTCCAGCAGCAACTGGCGCTTGCGCGTGTGCTCGATCAGCGCATCATCGACCTGCTCAAGAGCTTTCCCACCTCCGCTACTCCGATGGAGGTGCTGCGCACTGCCGTCTCTGCGCTGAGCTTTTACGACGCCGACGAGAAAGACAACTCCCACGACGCCAACGTTCGCAAAGCCTATAACCTGACTGCGCAGATCGCCATGATCGTGGCCATCTACGACCGCATCCGGAAGGGCAAGGAGATCATCCCCGCGGACCGTTCGCTTTCGCATGCCGCCAACTTCCTGTGGATGCTGAACGGAGAAAAGCCTTCAGAAACTGCGACCCGCACGCTGGACATGGCGCTGGTTCTGCACGCCGATCACGAGCTCAATGCATCGACGTTTGCCGCGCGCGTGATCGCGGCGACGCTGTCGGATATTCATTCGGCGATTACCGGCGCCATCGGCGCCCTCAAGGGACCGCTGCACGGCGGCGCCAATGAAGGCGTGATGCGCCTCTTGCTGACCATCGACAAGGCCGGCTCCGACCCGGTGGATTACGTGAAGAACATGCTTCAGGCCAAGCAGAAGATCATGGGCTTCGGTCACCGCGTCTACAAAACCGAGGACCCGCGCGCCACGCACCTGCGCCGCATGAGCGAGCAACTGGGCAAGGACGCGGGACAGCCCAAGTGGTTTGAGATGTCGCGGGCCATCGAGCTCTATATCAACAGGGAAAAGAAGCTGAACGCGAACGTGGATTTCTATTCGGCCTCGACGTATGCGACTCTGGGCATCGACATCGATCTGTACACGCCGATCTTCGCCATCAGCCGGATCGCAGGCTGGACAGCGCACGTGATCGAGCAGCTCAACGACAACCGGCTGATCCGGCCGCGCGCCGAATACATCGGGCCGGAGTACCCGCAGCACTGGGTGCCCGTTGCTGACCGGCCCTGAGTAGGCTTCAGTCTGAAGCCGCGGGGCCCGCTTCGCGCCTGCCCTTCCACATCAGATACAACCCCCACGCCGCCAACGTGCAGCCGTCGCGCACCGCTCCGTCGACCATCATCTGCTCGAACTCGGCAATCGGCACGCAGCGCACCACGATATCGTGCTCTTCGTCGTCGGGGTCGCGCTCGCGCTGGGTGAGCCCGGTCGCGAGAAACACGTGCTGCTTCTGGCGCGTGAATCCGTAGGCGATCCACAGGCGACCGAGGTAGGTCATTTCGGCCGCGTCGAGACCGGTCTCCTCTCGAAGCTCGCCGCGGGCCAGCTCTTCGGGATTTTCGACCGCCATCTCCCAACCGCCCTGCGGAAGCTCGATTGCGCGTTCCTGGATGGTGTACCGGAACTGCTCGACGAGCCAGATGCGGGGTGGATTCGAAGTCTGGTCGATGGGCAGGATGATGGCCGATTCGTCCTTTTCTACGACACCATAGATCCCTTTCCTGCCGTTCGAGCGCAGGATCTCGTCCTCGCGCAGCCGCATCCACGGGTTGCGGTAGATTTCGCGGCTCGAGAGAGTGGTAATCGATGCCGCATTCGGCACGGCGCCTGATTCGGGTAAGTCTTTGTCGGCCACAGCAAATAGTGTGCCACGGGCAGGTAATGCGCCGGTTAACCGGAAGGGGTTCTCAAGATTGAGTAGTCGATGCGGGACAAGTCCGGGTACTATTTCCAACATAGAGGAAATCCCTACCGTGCAATCTCCATCGATGGATGCAGTTACCCATGGCTCGACGCGTGCGCGTCTCGCTTGTTCTTTACTTCTATTGCTGGCGGCAGGGATGTTTTGCGCGACCCCCTTGCGCGGGCAGGGGCCGAATGCCGGGGGCGAGGGCAGGCCGCTTGCGATACCGCAGATGCACGCAGAAGAAAACCAGATCATCCTCGACCTGGTTGCGCGTGACAGGAAGAACAGGCCGGTAGCGAACCTGAACGCTGCCGATCTTTCGGTCACGGACGGTGACCAGCCTGTGCAGCTATCCGGCCTGCACCTGGTTACGGCGCAGTCAGGCGCGAGCGCGCGGATCGCGATGGTATTTGACTCGATGAGCGCGCCTTCGGCAAAGCTGGCGCGCGACTTTGCTTCAAAGCTGATCGAGAAGGCTCCGCCGCAGAGCGCGTTCGCAGTTCTGGGCGCCGACCGCGGGTTGCGGCTTCTCGAGGACTACTCCTCCGACCGCCTCGCGGAGCGTGCCGCCGTGATGCAGGTTCCGGACGGCATTCCGCATGAGGGCCTTGCAGACGCCGAGAAGACGATCGTCTCCATCACACAGAACGGCACGCTGCCCTCGGGCGCGAACGCCAGCGTGGAAGACCGCGCCAATGCGAAGCTTATGCTCGGCGCGCTTGAAGACTCGCAGCGCATTGTGCAGGAGCGCCATGCTCCGGCCGCGCTGGCCGGATTGCTGGCGCTTGCGCGCGCAGAGCAGAACCTGCCGGGGCGCAAGGTCATCGTGTTCTTCTCAGAAGGCGTGCGCGCGAACAGCGCCACCGATGAGCTGATCCGCGACATTGTCGAAGCGGCGAGCCGCGCGGGAGTGAGTATTTACACGGTCGACACCAAGGGCGTGCCGGCCAAGTCGATCGATGTGCTCACCCTGATGTATCAGCCCGGGCAGCAACTGGCGCCAAGGTACTCAGCGGGTGTCACCGGCATGTGGCAGGGGTCGCTCGAAGGCAACGTCACGGCGTTGGCGGGCGTGCAGAACAATGCCAGAGGATCGAATCCGGTCCAGAGCGATCTTGCTGGATCGAAAGGCAGTGCTCTTGCCTTTCTGGCGACGGGAACGGGTGGGTTTGCGATCAGCACCGGAGACGATTTGAAAAAGCCGCTGGCGCGCCTCAACGCGGACATCGGAAGCTACTACGAGGCCACCTACACTCCGGACCTGAAGGCCTATGACGGCGAGTTCCATCCGCTGGAGATTCGCGCCGTCCGTGCAGGCATTACCGTCCGATCGCGCTCCGGCTACTTTGCCCTGCCGCCCGATGCCGCGGGCTCGCTGGTCGTGCAGCCGTCGGAGGCTCCGCTGCTGAAGCTTCTGAGCGATGCGCAACCACCAACTGAAGTTGTGTTCAATCAGGCCGTCTTTCATCTTGGGGCGGGCTCGGGAAAGGACAGCGACGAAGCGGCCATCGAAGTGCCCATGTCGCATCTGGAATTGCGGCGGGACCAGCAGACGATGCTCTACGGTGCGCGCGCTTCGGTTCTCGCGGAGATCAAGGACGCGCAGGGCGTGGTGGTGCAGCGGTTCCACCAGGATTTTGCGCGCAATGGTGCGCTGGAGTCGATTGACGCCGCACGCAACGGGGCGCTCACGCTACAGCGGCACTTCACCGAAGCGCCGGGAAATTATGTGCTCGAGTCGGTGGTTGTCGATCATGTTTCGGGGAAGGCAGGCGCGAATCGAACGGAGTTCTCGATTCCGGCGCCGCCTGAAGGGCCGTGGCTGAGCGACGTGGTGCTGGTTCGCCACATGCAATCCGCAAACGGCGCGACCGACGCGATGGAGCCGATGGAGTACCAGAAAGCGCGAGTGGTGCCGAGTCTCGATCACACGGTGTCTTCGGGCACGCAGCAGATCTCGTTCCTGGTAAAGATCCGGCGCGATCCTTCAGGACCCGACGGACTGCTGACACTGAATGTAGACCGCGACGGCAAGACGGTGACGCGCTCCGACTCGAAGATTGCCGCCGGAAGTGCAGATGTGGAACTGGCGACGATCCAGTCGGCCGAACTGCCGCCCGGCACCTATCGCGCAGACTTCACACTGGCGCAGGGCGACAAGAAGGCGTCGCGCAATCTCATGTTCACAATTGCCGGCAATCCTGGCGACAAGGCGCAGCTCGATGTGGTTGGCGAGGACACTGCAAGCGTGCCGGTGGATCTGGACGCAGGCACAGGACGATTCATCCCGGCGGCTAAGGCGAATCCGCCGAGCGATAGATTTCGCACGGCGCTGCTCGACGGAGCCCGGGAACGCGCCAACAGCTACCTGGCGTCGCTCGTGAACTTCAGGTGCATCGAGATGACCGACCGCTACGTGGATCACAAGGGCAACGGCAGGGCGCGTCACGACAAGATCGCAGAGCTGCTGACCTACGAGAATCACGAAGAGTCGCGTCAAGTGCTTGAAGTCAACGGTGCTGCGGGCAGCAGTCACCAAGTGGACATGACGGGCGCGCGGCTGGAGGGCGCATTTGGCGGCGTGCTGCAGGTCGTCTTTGACCCGAAGTCCGATGCAAGGTTCGAGTGGCAGCAGCGCGGTTCGCTCGACGGCGCCGCCGTTGAAGTCTTCAACTACCGCGTGGATGGGAAGCACTCGCGCTTCTCTGTCACGCCGCTCCCGGCGCCTTCGCGGCTGGTTCCATTTCACGGGCAGGTATTCATCGATGCAGCAACGCGCGGCGTGCGGCGCATCACGATCGAGGCCGACGACATTCCCGCCGACTCGCCCATTCATGCTTCGTCGCTCGGCATCGACTACGACTACGTAACGATGAATGACCACGATTACCTGGTTCCCGTGCGCGGAGAAATGCGGATGCAGCTGGGAAAAACCGAAAAAATCCTGCACGAGATCGAGTTCCGCGATTATCACCGGTTCGGCTCGCAGTTGCGGATTTTGAGCGCGAATCCTTAGAGCGGATCTATGTTAGGGGTATATCTCGGCGGGCATGTTGCCGGGAGGCGGCACCAGCAGATTCCCTCCGAGAATGACAGAAAGAAAAGCAGAAGCGCATGGAGACTGCTACGCAGGTTTCACATTAGGCGGATTGGATTGCTCAGGTGGGTGCGGCGGATTAGACTTCGCGCAGCCGGTAGTTGCGCAACCGTCCCACGAGCGAAGCCGGTCCCGTAACGGAAAGCAGCACGAGATTACCCTCATAGCTGCGGTGGCGCACCATCATGCCCGCATCGATCGCCGCGAGCACTGCGCCCTCTTGTTGCGGAACGCGAAGGTCGGCGTCGACAAGCGGGTCAGAGTGCAGCGCGCCGTCGATCGCTTTCAGAAGCTCATCAATGCCTTCACCAGTGCGCGCGCTAACGGAGACCGCTCCGTTCGACCGGCCTTCGTCGAGCATGCGGCGTTCGTCCGCGCCGAGCAGGTCAATCTTGGACAGAACTTCGACGCGAGGCTTTTTCAATACTTCAAGCTCGTCCAGCACTCTTTCGACCTGAGATTTTTGTTCCTCGCCATAGGTGGATGCGGCGTCGCGAATGTGCAGAAGGACCTCGGCCTGCTCGACTTCTTCGAGCGTGGCGCGGAAGCTGGTGACGAGCGTGTGCGGCAGGTTGCGGATGAATCCCACGGTGTCAGAGAGCAGGACCTTGCGGCGGCTGGGCAGTTCAATGGCGCGCAGTTTCGGGTCGAGCGTTGCGAACATGCGCGACGACTCGAGCACATGCCCGCCCGTGATGCGATTGAAAAGCGTGCTCTTTCCGGCGTTGGTGTAGCCGACCAGCGCGACCGTGGGCACGGGGACGGCTTCACGCCGCTGGCGCTGCTGGCGGCGCACGCGGCGTACGCCGTCGAGATCGAGCTTGAGCTGGTCGATGCGGCGCTGAATGCGGCGGCGGTCGGTTTCGAGCTTTGTTTCGCCGGGCCCGCGGGTGCCGATGCCGCCGCCGAGCTGCGACATGGCTTTTCCGCGGCCGGTCAGGCGCGGGAGCATGTATTCGAGCTGGGCGAGCTCCACCTGGAGCTGGCCCTCGCGCGTGCGAGCGTGGCGGGCGAAGATGTCGAGGATGAGCTGGGTGCGGTCGAGCACGCGGCAGGGCAAGGCTGCGTCCAGGTTGCGCAACTGCGTGGGCGAGAGATCGTGATCAAACAGGATGAGGTCGGCCTGCGTGGACGCGGCCACGCCTGCGATCTCTTCCACCTTGCCTGCTCCGATCAGCGTGGCGGGATCCGGTTTGGGGCGGCGCTGGAGTAGCTCGGCCGCGATCTCAGCGCCGGCGCTTGAAACCAGTTCGCGGAATTCGGCGAGGGACTCCTCCGCGTCGAGTGCGGTGGACGGGGCACCAGACTGCAGGGGGGCTGAACGAAGCGACTCCCGACGGGGTGATTCGGGCTCCGGCCCGCTTTCGATCACACGCAACGCCGCGCGCGCGCCTTCGGCTCCTGCACGCTTGATACGGGAGCGGTCCTGAAAATCCACTCCCACAAGGATGGCCCGTTCGGGCCGGTTGCCGCGGAGATCCAGTTGCGCCTCCGGGGACCATGAACCGTTCAGGCGGCTCCTGTTCGACTTAACTTCCAATCGATACAGCTCCTCGCGCGTTCTCGCCGGTTCCCGTTTGGGATGACGAAGAGACGCTCACTGGAGCGGGTCCCAGCCCGGTGTGCATGCCAGGGGCGCGATGCTCCCCATGCAGGACACTCCGGTTGCTCACCACGGTTGAGATAGCGTGTTTGAAGATCAACTGCTCCTGGCTATTGTTCTCCAGGAGAACCGAGTACTTATCGAAGGACCGAATCTTACCGGTGAGCTTGACGCCGCTGACCAGGTAAATGGTGATGGGAGTTTTGTCCTTGCGAACGGTATTCAGGAACGTGTCCTGAATGTTCTGTGCCGGCTTGTTTTCCATGTGCCGATCTCCTACTTCCTCTTCGGTTGGATGCTGCGCAAATCGTATCGCTCTGGAAACAAATCGACGGGGGCGGCGTCCTCAATTGGGACACCGTCAAGAATCCCGCAATATGACAACCATATAGCGATTCGCTGTCGCTTTTCAACTATGGGCGCCTGAGGGGAGGGTCCCAGGGTAATCTGCTAAATCGTTTTGGCGGATAAGAGAGCACTGTCCTCGTGGAGACAACGTCGAACCTGGTGAGGCAAATATCCGGATCGCTCTGCGAAGGGCATCAATAACATATGCAAAGACTTCCCAACCTTGGGAATTAGAACGCCGGCATCGAAATGCACTGCGCGAGTTAGCAGCGGATGCGCTTGGTGAGATGCAAAAGCAGACTGTCATCCAGCGTGACTTGTTCCCCTTCCTGCACAGAGCGGAGTTTATAGGTGATTCCTCGGCCGTCCGGAATATAGCCCCGCTTTCCGTAGAGTTTCTGGGCAGCGTTGTACCCCGGGTGCAGGCCCACGGCAATTCCGACGAGTTCGGAGCGAGGTGCGACTTCGGTTTCCGCGAAATCAAGAAGGGCCGAGGCAATTCCCTTTCTTCGGAACGAGGACAGCACATTGAGGTCCTGAATTTCGGGGATCCCGTACTCCGCGAATGCCGGATAAGGCGGCTTCCAATTGACCGTGACATACCCCGCGAAGGTCTGATTCAGAATCGCGACCCAGCAGGATCGAGTTCCGGCGGACTGCTCGCCGAGGTAGCGGCGAAACTGCGAGGCCGGCTTGCTCCAGCCGATGGCGGAGAAGGCCCGCTCCATCACCTCCGGGTCGGCGTCATTCAGGGGGCGAATTTGGAGCCCGTGTGTCATGCATCGTCATGATAGAGCGGCTGGGATATGCGCATACACGGCCCGATCCCTCATCGCGATTCCCTGCCTTTACAATTTTGCTAGCATGAAATGTCCTTATTGCGGGTTCACCCAGGACCGCGTGGTGGATTCGCGCGAGAGCAAGGAAGCGGACTCCATCCGGCGGCGGCGGGAGTGCGAGAAGTGCGAGCGCCGCTTTACCACCTACGAGCGCATCGACGAGATCCCCTACATGGTGGTGAAGAAGGACGGCCGGCGGGAGCGATTCGACCGGCAGAAGATCCTGAGTGGGCTTCTCCGCGCGTGCGAAAAGCGGCCTGTTTCATCGAGCCAGCTTGAGAAGGTCGTGGACGCGACAGAGCAGTTCCTGATGGATTCGCCGGAGCGCGAGCGGACCACGCGCGAAATCGGTGAGTTGATCATGGATCACCTGAAGGGCCTCGACACGGTGGCCTATATCCGGTTTGCCAGCGTGTACCGGGATTTCAAGGATGTGCGGGAGTTCAAGGAAGAGCTGGAGGGGTTGCTGGAGGGACATCGGGGGGGCAAGGGGAAGAAATAGCCGGAACAGCGATATGTTCCTTGTCCCTAAAGGATTTTGAACAATCGCGCCCATCGCCGGCGTCCCAGCAAATCCTCGTTGGGACGGGAAGCCTCATCCGTCGGTCGATCGATTGATTCGTAAATCATGAGCGGTTTGCCGACTACCTCACTCGAACTGACAAAGCCCCAGCAGCGGCTATCAAGCGAATTCTCCCGCCAGTCCCCGAGAACAAAATAGCTTTGCGCCGGCACGACAATCTCCCCGTTAGAGACATGCCGCGACAACATTTCATTCCCCTCCGCGCAATCGGGAAGTTCGACGTCATTTGGAAAGTCCTCCGGATAGAACGTCTCCGGACCGGCTTCGTGGGTCAAGTATTTTTCGTCGAGCGTTTTTCCATTCAGAATCACAACCTTGTCCGCGATGCGGAGACGATCGCCAGGAACAGCAATAACTCGCTTGATGAGGATTTGACCGCGATCTCTCGGAGAGAGGAAGAGAATCAGCTGGCCGCGCGCCGGAGGCCGAAGCGGAAACATTTGAGCCAGAATGCGGTCGCCGGGCAAGAGCGTGTTCTCCATCGATTCCGATGGAATTTCGAAATTCTGGACGAAGAGAAATGGAACGAAGATCAGCGCTGAGACAACGATCCACGGCCATGCTCTGCCTCGGCGCGCGCCCGAGGCGGCCAATGAGCGTCCTGCAAACAGGTAAAGGGCTCCGAGCCCCAGGGAGCATAAGCCCGTTGCAACGATCTGTAGCACACGTCCCGTTGAGGATCCGGGCCGAAGCAGAATCACCGGCACAAGCAGAAACTGCGCAATCAAGTACGTCGCGAATCCATACGCGCTCCAGACTTTGTTCCGCCAGATACCGACGCCGGCACAGAATGGAATGAGCGCGAAGGGAAGGACGACAATCGGACCCAGAAGCCCTTCAAGAACAATGGTCCCGGCGAGCAGAAATGCAACGATCGACGCAATCCGGGGCAATCTATTTGGAGATTGCATTGTGAACGCGATTGTACGTGAAATCCGTATCCAACTCATTTGGTTGTGCATGTAAAATCAGGCACTATTATTAGCACCACAATGATGCTAAAGTCCGCACTAGAGGTTCCGATGCGCACCACGATTGCACTCGACGACGAACTGGTCAGGCAGGCCGCGCAGTACACCGGCATCAAGGAGAAGGCCGCATTGGTCCGGGAAGCGCTGAAGCAATTGGTCCAGCGCGAGGCTGCACGGAGGCTGGCTGCTCTGGGCGGCACCATGCCCGATTTGCAACCCATTCCGCGCCGGAGAATGCCGCGAAAATGACTCCGGCGGGCGCACCCATCCTGATTGACACAAACATCTGGACCCGCCATTTCAGGCACGAGAACAGGGATGTGTCGGCTTTGCTGGATGCCGGCAGAGTGGTGATGCATCCATTCATTGTCGCGGAGCTGGCTCTCGGCGGTCTTCGGGAACGAGCCATGACTTTAGCTTCCCTGGAGTTTCTTCCTGAACTGCCGATCGCAGAAATTGACGAGGTCCGTCAGCTGATCGAAGCGCGAAAGCTGTATACAGAGGGCATCGGTTTCGTCGATGCCCACCTGATCGCTTCGCTCATCATCGTAGAGATTCCGACCGAACTCTGGACGGACGACGATGGGCTTGCGAGGGTCGCGGAAAAGCTCGGCTTTCTGGCAAAGCCTCCTTTTGCCGCGTGAGGCGGAATCATGCTGGCTGTCCTTGCCTAGACAGAGAACCGGTGCAGCAGGCCGCGGAGTTCAACCGCGAGGCCATTGAGGCCGCCGCTTTCATCCGCGGAGCGGCCGGCGCTGGTGACCGATCTCTCCACCATCCTCATGATTTCGTCCATGTTGCCGTTCACCTGCTCGGTGGTTGCGGCCTGCTGGGTGGTGGAGGTGGCAATCATGGAGATGAGCGAATTCTGGGCTTCGGCGGCGCCGATGATCCGTTCCAGGACATCTCCCGCTTTTTCGGCAGCCTGGACGCTGGCGTTCACCTTCTCCATTCCAATGCGCATCGACTCGGCGGCCTTGGCTGACCCCTGCTGGATTTCAAGGATCATTTCGCCGATTTCCCGGGTTGCATTCCCGGTGCGCTCGGCCAGGCCGCGCACCTCTCCGGCCACGACCGCGAAGCCGCGGCCGTGCTCTCCGGCGCGCGCCGCTTCGATCGAGGCATTGAGCGCCAGAAGATTCGTCCGGCCGGCAATTTCATTGATCGTGTCGGCGATTTTTCCGATGGATTGACTCGCCCTTCCGAGTTCCTCGATCGTCGACGCGGTGTCGCGCGTTGCCATTGACACATCCTGAATGGTGGCGATTGTATCGGTTACGACCTTGCCGCCCTCGATCGCCTGTTCTCTCGAATCCATCATCTTCGCGGCGACTTCGTGGCTGTTACGGCTGATCTCGGCGATGGCACTGCGCAGTTCCTGCATGGCGATGGCCGCCTGCCGTATCTCCTGCTTCTGAAGGTCGCTCGCCGTTGAGACTTCGGAGGCCGACACTGCGATCCTCTCGCTGCTGCCTACAATCGTCTCCGAGTGCCGGATGACCTGCCCCACCAGTTCACGCAGCAAGCCGATCAATTTGCTGAAGTGCGGCGCAGACCCGGTGTTCAGATTTGATGTGACACGGAGATCGATTCGGTCTGTTGTGAGAACCGCCTGCAGCATGGAGATCACCTCTCCGGTTTCCACGGCAGTCTTCTCATGCTGAATGGCCATGAACACGAGCAGCAATGTTTCGAAGACCACAAACGCCGCATGAATAATCACGATGCTCAGGTCGCAAACGTGGGGAAACACCCACACCGGATATCCACCAGTTTGGAGGAAGTGAAAGGCCAGGTGATGGATGGCTATGACGGCGGCTCCGACCGCTACCGGCAACCAGTCGCTATAGAACAGAAGGAACGCCAGCAGCACGAATACGGAAAAATGCATTTCGATCATTCCGTGCATCTGGTTGATGAGCAAGGCGGAGAGGCACATAAATGCAATTGCGGCAATAACGCGCGTGGCCCGATGTCCCGTCCGAAGGAGGAGAAGGAATTGGGTGGGAACAACGATGCCGAAGCCGCAAAGAAGAGCTTCGCGCCAGGTGCCGTGCAGAGGGGCCACGCAAAGTGTCAACGCGAGCTGAAACCACAGCACGCCGCTCATGATTCGATCGCCCAGAATGCGTTGCCGAATGAGCGGGGATACCCCCTGAACCTCTGGTCTTGCCATTATTCGACCTCCCTGGGTCCTATTTCGGCGTCCGACGGGAACTCTTTAAGGGATGAAGCTCATGACGTTGCCGCGATACGCTAGAAGTCAGGAGTTGGAAGCTGCGCATGCCAGAGATTAAGAGCCACAAAATCACCCTCATCCCCGGCGATGGCATCGGCCCCGAAGTCACGCAGGCTGTCGTCCGAATCCTTGAAGCCACCGGCGTCAAATTCGAATGGGAGCGCTACGCTGCCGGCGCCGAGGCTTTCGAGATCTTCGGCGAGTACATTCCGCAGGCGCTCTACGACTCCATCGAGCGCAACAAGGTGGCGCTCAAGGGCCCGGTCACGACGCCCATCGGCGGCGGCTTCAAGAGCATCAACGTCACGCTGCGCAAGAAGTTCGACCTCTTCGCCAACTTCAGGCCCATCAAGAACCTGCCGGGCCTCGAGTCGAAATGGCCCGGCGTGGACCTGATCATTGTGCGCGAAAACACCGAGGGGGAATACGTTGGCCTGGAGCACGAGGTCGTTCCCGGCGTGGTGGAATCGATCAAGGTCATCACCGAAAAGGGCTCAACGCGCATCGCGCGATTCGCCTTCGAGTACGCGAGCAAGCATGGGCGCAAGAAGATCCATTCGATCCATAAGGCGAACATCATGAAGCTGTCGGATGGGCTGTTTCTGCGCTGCGCGCGCCGTGTGGCCGAAGAGTTCCCCGGCATCCAGTATGGCGAGCACATCATCGACAACACGTGCATGCAGCTCGTGATGAACCCTTACCAGTACGACACTCTGCTGCTCGAGAACCTTTACGGCGACATCGTGAGCGACCTGTGCGCGGCATTTGTAGGCGGACTGGGCCTGGTGCCCGGCGCGAACCTGGGCCACGACTGCGCAATCTTTGAGGCCGTGCATGGCTCCGCGCCCGACATCGCCGGCAAGGACATCGCCAACCCGACGGCCCTGCTGCAGTCGGCCATCCTGATGCTCCGCCATCTGGATGAGGAAGCCGCCGCAGACAAGGTGCAGAAGGCATTGGAGAGGGTCTATTCCGACCGCAAGTGTCTCACCCGCGACGTAGGCGGGCAATGCGGCACGTCGAAATTTGCGGATGCCGTGGTTGCCGCGATGGCCTAGGGCAATCGAAATCCACAAGCAAATCGCCGGAGCCGCCTGGCCCCGGCGATTTATTTGTGTCCTGGTCGCTGTCGCGGATTGGCTCTGTGAAGCAGCCTAGTAGGACAACACGCATCCGCCCGAGTCACTGTTGAAGGCATTGCTCCAAAGCGACTGCACCGGGAAGCTGCTGCCGTTGGGGAACGTAACCTTTGCCGACGCTCCCTGGCCGGATGAGATCCACGCACACTTATCGCCGTTTTCAGAGCCGCTGGAATCGAGCCAGCCGCCGTTGGGGAACTGGTCGGTCTCGGTCTCAGCCATCTCGTGGCCGCCGACAATCGTGATTCCGGCTTTGGCGCCCAGTCCGTTGAAGTTCGCGCCGCAGCTTGCGCCGGCATCGGTGATGTAGGGCAAGTTCGTGTACGCTACGTTGCCAAATGACGAGTTGGCGGAGCTGTGCCAGGCGCAGTATTGGGTGCCGAACCCGCTCGCATTGTGACCGTGGGACGTGGCGATTACGTATTGGACGCTCGCGTTGCTCGAGGACGTAGTGTTGCCGAAGTGCTGGGCTGCCCGCACTGCCTCGCCTGCCAGTTGCGATTGGCTGGGGCGATTTGGCGCGTTTCCTGCACTGTCAGCCCAAACGCCGGCGAACATCCCCGAGGGATTGCCGGCATGCTGGCCGCCGCTGCAGAAGAACGTCCCGCTCGCTACCCCCTGGCAATATTGCGTGACCGAGTTGTTCCAGGAACTGCTGCCCACGCCGGTGTAGAAGTTCTCCAGAATTTGTGCCTCGCCGCTGGGGTCATTGTTGTTCCATTGCGCGCCCCAGAGCACCAGGTAGACCCTCGGCGCTGTCTCTACTCCGATTCCGCCCACGCCGCCATGGTAGTAGAGCTGGTTCGTGGTGCTGGCCTGTTCCGTAACTCCATGCTGTGCCCATTCTGCTCGTGCTGCGCTCATGGCCTCCACTGTGGGATGCACCACTGCCGGTGGCTGGCCTTCTTCCAGGTACCGCACGCCGCCGGGATTTCCCTGGAAGTCCATCTTCGGCGCCTGTGCGTGAAGAACGGCGAAGGATGCGGCTAAAATGCAGCCCAGGACGGGCGCGGCGAATCGTGGAACAAAAATTGACTTATTCATGTGTGCGACCTCCATTTTTCACACGTACGAGATTTGGTCCATACCGATCGCTCGTCGCGTGACTCGTTCAGCGGACCGGCAAGATCTAAATTGCGAGCGACACTAATTCCCAATTTGCTGCTGCGTCAAGTGACGAACGTCCACACACCATCGAGATGGGAGTTTCGCGCCGCGGGCGCCCGATACGATGCGCAGAGGCTTGACCGCCACGCGCGAAGAGAGATAAGCTTCATCGCCCTTGCGGGGTTTACGATAAAACTGCCGGAAGGCACAAGGACCTTTGATTGATGCACTATTTGCTCTTCTACGAATTAGCCGACGACTACCCGCAGCGCCGCGCCGAGTTTCGCGCGGAGCATCTTGGCAAGGCATGGTCGTCGAGCGAGAGCGGCGAGCTGGTGCTGGCCGGAGCGCTGACCGATCCGATCGACCGGGCGATTCTGCTCTTCAAGAGCGACTCTCCAGCCGCGGCCGAGGAGTTCGCCCGGGCCGATCCCTATGTTCTGAATGGGCTGGTGAAGCGCTGGTACGTGCGCGAGTGGACGACGGTGGTGGGGGAGAACAGCGCCTCCCCCGTCCGTCCGGCGCTATAGGTTGGCTGATCGATTGCCTGTGACCAGGCGGACGATCAGGGTGAGGATCACCGCACCGACCACGGCAATCAGCACGCTGACGAGGATGCCGTGCTCCGCGATCGAGCCAAATCCCATGTGAGATGCCAGAAAGCCGCCGATCAGCGCTCCGATGAGACCCACAATCATGTCCATGATGAACCCGTACCCGGAGCCCTTCATCAGTTTTCCGGTGATCCAGCCGGCGAGCACACCAATGATGATCCACGCAATGATCCCGTGACCCATATGTTGTTCTCCTTCCGTCGGGTTGGACGCAGCCGCGCGAGCGGCTGCCATGCGAACTGAATTGGACCGCAGTTTCCTATAAGGGAATTCGTTCGGTCCGCGCAAGCTTAGGTTCTCCCCAGCCTCTGGGGAATGATGCACTACTGTACACTGGTATGTTTATTGGTCGCCATGCAAAAGAGATATCCAATCGGAATTCTTGGGGCCACCGGAATGGTTGGCCAGCGCTATATTCAGCTGCTCGAAGATCATCCGTGGTTCGAAATCACGTGGCTCGCCGCGAGCGATCGCTCCAGCGGGAAGCCCTACGGCGAAGCCGCTAAATGGCGGCTGGACACTCCTCTGCCGGACCGGATCGCCCGCATGATCGTGTCTCCCGCGGAGCCCGGGGGCGCACCCCCAGGATCCATACCCAGGATTATCTTCGCGAGCGTGGATACTGCAATTGCGCGGGAGATGGAACCGAAGTTCGCAGCGGCAGGATGCGCCGTGATTTCGAATTCCAGCGCTTTCCGCATGGCGCCCAACGTCCCGCTCGTGCTGCCCGAGGTGAATGCCGATCACCTCGAGATGATCGAAGGGCAGCCGTGGCGAAAGGAATCCGGCGGCTACATCGTCACCAATTCGAATTGCTCGGCGATGGGCCTAGTCGTCGCGCTTAAGCCAATCGAGGAGCGCTTCGGCCTCGAGCAGATCTTTGTCACCACGATGCAGGCGGTTTCCGGCGCGGGATATCCCGGCGTGGCCTCGATGGACATCCTCGACAACGTGGTTCCGTTCATCGCCACCGAAGAAGAAAAGATGGAAGCCGAGACCCTGAAGCTGCTGGGCCATCTGGACGGACATTCCCATTCCGTGGTCCCGCTGCCTGCGAAGATCACGGCGCACTGCAATCGCGTTCCGGTTGTCGACGGACATACGGAGTGCGTCTCCATCAAGCTCGGAAACAAGCTGGGCCGGCCCGTAACGCGCGAGGACATCCTGTCGGCATGGGCAGATTTCCATCCGCTTGCCGGTTTGGATCTTCCCTTTGCGCCTTCGCAGCCGGTTGAATTCGCTCCGCAGCACGATCGCCCGCAACCGCGGCTCGATCGTAATCGCGGCAAGGGTATGACGGTTACGGTGGGCCGGCTTCGCCCGTGCGGCCTGCTCGACTGGAAGTTCGTCCTGCTTTCTCACAACACCGTGCGCGGCGCGGCCGGGGCGACCATCCTGAACGCCGAGATGCTGGCGAGCCTCGGAAAGCTTGAACCGGTCGCCGAAGCAGCGATGCGCGGCTAGGCAGAAGATTCACTTTCAGGATTCCGCAATCGGGATCCGTGTATCTCCGGATTTGGACGAGAAAGAGCACATGAACCTTGTGGTCATGAAGTTTGGCGGCACGTCGGTCGAAGACCCGGCGGCAATCGCACGCACCGCGGCCATCGTCGCGGGACGGGTCTCCGCGGGCAAGAAGCCCATCGTCGTCGTCAGCGCCATGGCCCGCGTCACAGATCAGCTCTTGCGCTGCGCCTCCGCCGCTTCACTTGGCGACCGGACCGGGGCGCTGGCGATCAGTTCGCGCCTTCGCTGCCGGCACCGTGACACCGCTGCGGCGCTGGTGAAGGATGCGAAGGAGTCAGCCGCACTGGCCAACTGGATCGACAAGAAATTCGACCAGCTCGACGAGGTGCTGCGCGGGCTCGCCGCAATTCTCGAACTCACGCCGCGCATCTCCGACCTCATCGTCAGCTTTGGCGAGCGCATCTCGAGCCGGATGATCGCCGCGGCATTTTGCCAGCACGGGATCTGCGCGGAGCACGTGGACTCGCGCGACGTGATCGTCACCGACTCGTCGTACCAGAAGGCGATCCCGATCGACGCAATTATCGAGAAGCGCGCTGCTGAAAAGCTCCTCCCGCACATCACCGCGGGACGGGTTCCGGTAATGGGGGGATTCATCGCCTCGAACGAGGCCGGCATCACCACCACGCTCGGCCGCGGCGGCTCGGACTTTACCGGCGCGCTCATCGGCGGCGCCATGCATGCCGAGTCGATCGAGATCTGGACCGATGTGGACGGCATTATGACCGCCGACCCGCGCGTGTGTCCTGACGCGCTGCGCGTCAAAACCATCAGTTTTGAGGAAGCCGCGGAGCTGGCCTACTTCGGCGCCAAGGTGCTGCACCCTGCCACGATTCTTCCGGCGGTTAAAAAGAACATCCCGGTCCAGGTCCTCAACAGCCGCAACCCGTCGAACGACGGCACGCGCATCATCTCGCTTGCGCCGCATTGCCAGAGCCCGTTCAAGTCCATCGCGGTCAAGAAGAAGCTGAGCATCATCGACCTGGTGGCCAGCCGCATGCTCATGACGCACGGCTACCTCAAGGAGATCTTCACCATCTTCGACAAGCACCAGACCCCAGTGGACATGGTTTCGACCAGCGAGGTTTCGGTGTCGCTCACGGTGGACTCAAACGATAAGCTGCCGCAGATCGCCGCCGACCTGAGCCAGCTCGCCGACGTGAAATACGAGGGCAAGAAGGCCCTGGTCTGCATGGTCGGCGAAGACATCCGCGGCCAGAACGGCATGGCGGCGCAGGTGTTCGCGGCCATCCGGCATATCAACGTGCGCATGATCTCGCAGGGCGCGAGCGAGATCAACATGAGCTTCATGATCGAGGAAGACGACGCAGACGAGGCGGTGCGCTCGCTGCATGCAGCGTTCTTCCAGAATCCAGATCCGACGGTGTTTGACGTAGAGGCTCGTAAGCAGCTTGTCACTCCCGGTCCCTGAAATGAACAGAATCCTGCTGGGAACACATTGCGCGCTCTTTGCGCTCTCGACTCTCTGTGCCGATGCGCAGGTCTCGGTGAAAGCTGTGCCGCCTTCACCATCCCTGGTCTATGTGTATGAGGAGTTCGTCACCCTCGGTCCCGATCAGCCGGTAGGCGAAACTCCCGAGGGACGGCGCAACATCGTGCCAATCACCGGAGGAATGTTCAAGGGCCCGCGACTCAATGGCCGCGTCCTGCCTGGCGGATGGGATTGGCAACTGGCATCTTCCGGAGGATGTTTCACAATACATGCCGATTACATGATCGAGACCAATGATGGCGTCATCATCAACGTGCGCAATGTTGGAACCCAGTGCAAGAGCAGCGAGGGCAAGCCGGGTGCGCTTCTCACCTCGCCCGTTTTTGAAGCGCCGAAGGGCAAGTACGATTGGCTCAATGGCGGGGCCTACGTCGGCACGCTCGAATTAACAACTGTCGACGGCAAGCGGGCCGTGCACATACGCTTCTACCAGGCGCAGACGGCGGACGGACATTAGGAAAGGTTGAAAGCAATGCTCTTCCTCATCCTCGGCAAAGGCAAAACCGGCTCGCTCGTCGCCGAAGTGGCGGCGGAGCGCGGCCACAGCGTGCGCGCACTCGAAATCCACGAGAACCGCGGCGCTTCCGCTCTCACCGCTCCTACGCTCGCCGGCGTAGACGCCGTGATCGATTTCACGAGCCCCGAGTCGGCGGTTGAGAACATGCGGGCGGTGCTTTCGCTGGGCTGCCGCATCGTGGTCGGCACGACAGGGTGGTACGCGCAGCTCGACGACCTGTGCGAGCTCGCCGCCCGCCGCGGCGGGTCGATCCTCTACGGAACGAATTTCTCCATCGGGGTGCAAAAGCTCTTCCGCCTCACCGCTGAGCTGGCAAAGCTCGAGGGCTATGCGTTCTCCATCACCGAGACGCATCACGTCACGAAGCTCGACGCGCCTTCGGGAACCGCGCTCACGCTGAAGGAAATCATTCAGGGCGTCCGGCCTGGAGCCGACATCGATATCAAGTCGCACCGCATAGCCGACGCCAAGGGCGAGCACATCGTCAAGGCTAAGAGCGAAGTGGACGAGTTGGAACTGCGTCACGATGCGTTCAGCCGCCGTGGCTTCGCCATCGGAGCGGTACGCGGGGCGGAGTGGCTGGCTCAGCAAAAAAAGCCCGGCGCGTGGGAATTCCGCGAAATCTTCGACCAACTGTAAGTAGGGATTAAAACCCTCCGGCGTTACGGTCGAAGTAGTCTTCAAGTCGGCTGTGAGCAGTAGAGATGATTTCCTGTTTGAATTCTGGAGTCCATTGATCCCAGACTTCAGGAGCCCAGCGAATACAGCTTTCCTCAGTTCGAAGCAAGGATCGCCCCAGCCTCCGGGCGGGGTCTCGAATTATTACCTTCTCCCACTCGTCAGTTCGGCGATTGGCGAAATCCCCTGGTCTCTTCGGATTCTCGACCTGTTTATTTTGTCTCACGCGCTGACTAAAGAACTCTGCAAACCGCTCAGCAAGAACGCTGAGAGGGACACGGCCCTCTCGGTCCGCCAATTCTGCCATAAACACTAAAAGCAGCATCTTGAATGAATAGGCCATTCGCTGTCTTTCGATTTCTTGCAGAATCTTTGCTTTCGTCTCGTTCGCGGTCATAGCCGCACGATAGATTCGGCGTCGCTGCATGTCAACGAGAAGCAACTCCAGGTTGGATGATTTCGCGTGGTAGTCCCCTGCGACAGGCGGAGAAGCCCTTCGAAGCACCTTACACAGCTGGTTGAATGAGGGTATTGACCATCGGCGATCGCGCTCCTGACTTCCACCCGCCGTTATAAACTGAGCTGTCATGGATACAACCGGCTGCGGTACTGCAATCGTTACGCCTTTTCGGGCGGATGGATCGGTCGATGAACGGGCTCTCTGGTCGCTGGTCGACTGGCAGATTGAATCGGGAATCGATTTCATCGTGGCATGCGGGTCCACGGGCGAAGCGGCTACGCTCGACGAGCAGGAATGGCTCGCAGCCATCCGCATTGTGGTCGATGCCGCGGCAGGGCGCGTGCCGGTATGGGCCGGATGCACGCACAACTCCACGCGAACACTTCTTCGGCTGGCCGGAATGCTGCGGCAGGTGAAGGGCGTGAGCGCGGTGCTCTCCGCCAACCCGTACTACAACAAGCCCACGCAGGAGGGCCAATACCAGCACTTTCTCGCGCTGGCCCAGGCCGTCGCGCCAATTCCTGTTTGCCTTTACAACGTGCCGGGCCGCACCGCCGCAAATTTGGAACCTGAAACCGTCATCCGTCTCGCGGCAGCCGCGCCCAACATCCAGGCAATCAAAGAAGCCAGCGGCAAGCTGCCCCAGATCGCCGAGGTGGTCCACGGCGTGCCGCGCGGCTTCAAGGTCTTCTCCGGCGACGACAACATGGCACTGGCCGCGATCGGCATTGGCGCGCATGGGCTCGTCAGCGTGGCTTCAAACGAGGCGCCAGCCGAGGTGGGACGCATGATCCGGTCTGCCCTCATGAATGACTGGACGCAGGCCCGCGACATCGAGCGCCGCTATGGGCGGCTGTTCGAAGCAAACTTCTGGGAGTCGAATCCGGCACCGGTCAAGACGGTGTTGAGCCTGATGGGCAAATGCAGCGACTCGGTGCGACTGCCGCTTGTCACGCCCATGGCCGCCACCCGGGCGAGACTTGAGCGTCTGGCCGGTGAGATGGGCCTGCTCAAGTTCGCGCCGGTCGAAGGCGATTTGAGGATGTTCTAGGCACAGGGTTCAGAACTCAGGTTTCAGGGCCAGGAGATACCTGACGGAAAGGTTGACCCTGCAAGCAGGCTCCCAGGTAAATGATGGCTGCATTGATGCGGAGCCTGACCCTGATCCCTTGCCTTCCGGTCCCCGGTCCCTGGTGCCCGATCGCAGTCTTTACGATGCCCGGCGCAGCAGTTCCTGCTCTGCGCGGACCCAGTCTTCGATGTGCTGGCCGTGCTTCTGTCCACGCTCCTGCCAGAATCGGTGCGCCAGCAGCGCCACTTCGTCATGCGAAACCGACCGATCCTGGGAATGAGTGTGGTCGTGGCCGTTTACGGGATCCGACGACACGCCATTCGCGTTCTTTTTTGTGGCGGCCTTCCGCGGCTTGGCGGTGGTCGCAGTCTTGGTTGCAGTTGTCCGGGTCTTTTTGGGTGTATCTGCCATTTCTAATGGTCCTCCTGGGGGTTCTGCAGACAGGAATGTCGATCTACGGAGCCGGCCGGGCGTACGACGAGCCTTCCAACACGCCGGCCATCAGCCTGAAGGCTTTGGAAACCCTCTTCCCAGTCTGCGGTGAGGCCACTGAGTGGCCCTTCTCCTCCAGAATACCGAAATCCGGCCTCGCGCCGTACCCCATTGCGAGGCGCGGCATCCGCGATATAAACCATCTCGGGGAAGTGGTTGGATCAAAGCCAGTTACGCGTAGCCCGGTCGTTTGAGCGACATAAATGTGGCGTAAATAATCGACGCCAACCTTGGTCCTGGCGGCCCTGGACAAGTTCCACGGTTGGTGTGTCCCGGGGGGGTTGTTGCCGAGAGGCGGGAGCAGCCGATTCCCTCCGGGAATAACAGCAAGAAAAGCAAAAGCGCCGGAACACAGCGGTGCTGGTTTTGCTCCAGTTCGAGTGCTGACTCCGGCCGCCCTTCCCTGCCCCTATTTGCCGGCCGCTGTCTTCCAGTTCTGTCCCGGCCGTGCCACCTGCCACATCTGTTCGCCGATCTCGTCGAAGAGCCCCATCCGGTCTTTCCCGACCATGTACAGATCGAAGTGCGTCCGGTCTGGAATGAACGTGAAATGCGCATCGGCCCCCAGGCCCTGAAGCACGGCGTCCAGCTTGTGCGCAGCACCGTCAAGGTAGAACGTGTCGGCGGTCCCAACATACACATGAATCCGTCCCTTTAGGTCTGCGCCACGCTCGGTCCAGTTCGTCGTTAGTATGTTGGCCAGGTCGAAATGGTCGTGCCAGTACGCCATCACCTTGGGATTCACGTCGCCCGTTGTGCGGTCGAACATCTGCTCCGGCGCGCCGCCCGGCCCTTTGGGGGAAAACACCCAGTCGAATGACGCCATCTGCCCGCCGTACGGCCCCAGCACCCGCTCCAGTTGAGCGAACTGCTCGAACGTCGCGATCACCTTGGCGTGATCGCGCACCAGCGGATACGGCGAGCCATCCTCGCGGTGATAAACATTGGCTTTCGAGGCGTACAGGTCGACGCCTGTAAAGTCGTGGAAATCGCTCGGATCGGGCGAGGTTGACCATGTTCCCCCAAACACCTTGGGATAGTTGACCTCAAGCTGCAGCGACGCCCATCCGCCGCTCGAGTGCCCCTGCACGAACCGCCCGTCGCGCCGCGCGTCCATGCGGTACTTCTTTTCGATCCATGGAATGAACTCCGTCGTCAATGCCGCGCCCCACGGGCCGTCGTTCACGCTGTCGGCAAACTCGTGCGTCCCCTGCGGGCATGACTCGTCCAGCATCACCCAGATCATGGGCGGCATCTGACCCGCCTTCATCCGTTCGTAGATCCGGAGGCCGCTTACCAGCGCGCCGTCGATATCGCCGCCGAATCCGTGCGTCCAGTACACCGTGGGATACGTCCCGGATCCGCCCTTGGCATAATCCGGCGGCAGAATCACCCACGACTTGATCTTCGTCGGCCTGCCCCAGAAGTGCGACAGAAGCGGGCTTTCAAATTCCTGCAACTGCGCCACGTCGCTCGTCGCGCTCGCCTTCAGCTTCTCGAAGGCTGCCGTGCGCTGCGGGTTCGCCGCCGGATGCTGATCGAGCACCAGTTCCGGCTCCGTGCCCGTTCCAGGAGTCCAGCCGGCCAGCGTCACCACCGTGCTCACCCAGTCCGCCGGTGCCCGGCCGCTGTAGTTGTACGTGTGGTCCACGTCGAGCACAGCCTGCGCCTCGTACATGCCGGGAGATAGCTCCGCAAACGGCTTCGGAAACGCCGTCTCATCCGCGTCCACGTCAACCGCGTCTCCGGGTTCCAGGTTGTTAATCTCTTTTGCGCATACCCAGGTATTCGTGGGGCTGAACTCGTCCGTTTCCACTTCCTTGTCGCCCGAGCCCTGCTTGAGGAAGATCAGCAGCCGGCCGCTGATCGGCGCAGTGAGCGAAGACCCCGCCTCGACCCGGAAGAAAACGTGAGGTGATTGCGCCGGCGCGGATTGATTCTGAGCTGATTTAGGCTGCGCGGAAAGCGAAGCCGGCAGCGTGCAGCACAGCGCAACGAGCAGCAGCTCACGAGCCGCTGCGGGGCGGAAGCAAAGGAACATGCCGAACCTCGCGTGCATAGGAGAAAACTACCCGATGGGGAGAACGTCAGAATCTTAGCAAGCGCAGAGTTCAGCCCGCCAGTGCCGCCTTCACTGCCTCGCTTACCGCGCGGCCCTCGGCGCGCAGCCCGGTCCCGGCGATCTTCGCCTGCACAGCCTTGATCACCGGCCCCATGTCCTTCGGGCCTGGCTTCTGCCCAGTCGCGGCCGCATGCCCGGCGACTGCCTCGTCCACGAGCGCCTTCAGGCCGGCCTCGTCCAGCGCTTTGGGCAGGAACTCCTCGATCACCGTGATCTCGGCGGCTTCCTTCGCTGCCAGCTCCGGCCGGTTGCCCTTGGTGAACTGCTCGATCGAGTCGCGGCGCTGCTTGATCATGGTCGCTAAAGCCTGCTGCTCCTCAGGCGGCGTAAGCGGTCCGCGCTTCTCGATCGCCTTGTTCTTCAGCGCGGTCTTGATCAGCCGCAGCGTGCCCGTGCGCTCCGCGTCGTGGGCCTTCATCGCGGCTATCATTTGCTGTGTCACCTGGGCTTCGAGTGCGCCTGCGTCGGTCATCGTTCCTCAATCGTTGGAATTACGAGAGCTCACTTCCGAGTGTAACTCCCGGTCACGAGGATCGCGCGTCCGCGCTCGCTGCCTGAAGCAGCGCGCTCGAACTACACTTCGCCAACTTCATGCTGTTGTTGCCGCTGCCGGATTTCGATACAAGCTCCCGCCAATCCAAGCTGCCGGAAGTGCCACCACGGCAACCAGAATGGGATACCAATGCGCGCCGGCGGCCTGCGGCGAATTCCAAGTTCCCAGAACTCCCGCCATCCCAATGCAGAATCCGATGACGCCCCCGGTCATTGCATGCAGCATCGGACCATAGGGAGCAAGCCTTGCCGTGAGATAGCTGCCAAGCACGGCAAACACCGTCCGGTATGCCAACGCAACCAGCAAGAGCCGGTCCGGCATCCGTTGTCCCGGCGCCGGCGATACGCCGAACCTGTAGAGAAGGATGTCCGCGGTCAAGGACAGCACAAGCACCACCAGAAATCCCGCGAAGAGAGCGAGAAAGCTTCTGCCAAGCCGGCGGCTCGAACGATCAACCATCGGGACCTCCCTGTGGACGCCGGTTCAGGCTCGCATTTGCAACCCCTCACCCGCAACTGGATTTATCTGGGCAGACGCCGCAAATATCCACAGCTCAATCGATCACATTTCTCACATTTTTGTGTATAGTGTGGGTATTGGAAACGAGGAGAGTGAGCGCATGATCCGCAAAACCCGCCTTTTTACTCCAGGACCCACCCCCCTGCTCCCGGCCGCACAGTTCGCCATGGCCGCCGCCGACATCCACCATCGCACCCCAGAATTTCGAGCCCTCTTCCAGAAGGTGCTGGCCCAGCTCAAGGTCTTCGTCGGCACCAAAAACGACGTCCTGCTGCTCGCCTGCTCTGGTACAGGCGCCATGGAGGCTTCAGTTTCCAACCTCACCTCGCCCGGCGACAAGACCGTGGTCCTGACCGCCGGCAAATTCGGCGAGCGCTGGACCGGCCTGCTCAAGGCCTTCGGCTGCGACCCCGTCGTGGTGTCGGCGCCGTATGGCCAGACCTTCGACCTCGCGGCCATCCGCAAGGCGCTCACTCCGGACGTGAAGGCCATCTTCACCCAGGCCACCGAGACTTCCACCGCCGCCCGCCACGACATCGAAGCCATCGCGAAGCTCCGCAATGAAGCCGCGCCGAACGCGCTGCTGGTTGTCGACGGCATCACCGGGCTTGGCACCACGCACTTCGACGTGGACGGCTGGGGTATCGACGTCCTCATCGGCGGGTCGCAGAAGGCTGTCATGATTCCGCCCGGCCTCGCCTACCTTAGCGTCAGCGACCGCGCCTGGGCCGCCATGGAGACCACGAAAAACCCGCGCTACTACTTCGATCTCCGCAAGGAGCGCAAGAACGCCGCCAAAGGTGAGAGCGCCTATACGCCCGCCGTCGCCTTGATCGCCGGCCTTGGAGCCGCGCTCGACTACATCGCCGGCCAGGCCGGAGGCGACCTCGAAGCCGGGCGAAAAGCACTCATCGACAATGCCCAGGTAAATGCCGCCGCCACGCGCGCCGGGCTTGTCGCGCTGGGATTCACGCTGTTTGCATCGACGGCTCCAGCGGCAGCGGCTACGGCCGTCGCCGTTCCCGAAGGCATGGACTCGAGCGCCGTGGTCAAGACACTCAAGTCGCGTTTCGCGTCGATCATCGCCAACGGCCAGGGCGAGATGCAGGGCAAGATCTTCCGCATCGCCCATCTCGGCTTCTTCGACTATCTCGACACCGTGGCCCTGCTCGCCGCCCTCGAGCACGTCGCCAAGGACACGCTCAAGCTGCCCGTCAAGTACGGCGAAGCGGTCGCCGCCGCGCAGCAAGTCTACGCGGAGCAAGCAACTTCGTAGTTCACAGTTCGCAGTTCACAGTTTGGAGTTGTCAGTTTTCAGTCGTCAGTTGTCGGTAGTCAGTTCGATTTGGTCCTGTTGCGAACTGGATTCACAATTTGGCCCCGCGCCTTGTCTGTGAACTGTGAACTACGAACTGTGAACTCTCAAACCGGAGCCCCAATGCCCGATCTCTCATTCGGCGAAAAACTCGTCATCGCCCGCAAGCAGCTCGACCTCTTCCAGTATCAGATGGCCGAGCGGCTCGGCGTGCACCCCAATTCCATCTGGAAGTACGAGCGCGGCGAGGGCAAACCGCACGCCGCCGTGCTGCGCATGTTCGACCTGTTGTGCGAAAAGGAAGGCGTCCGTTTCGACGGGTACGCGTCCGCCGCTGCGGACAAGGGAGAAGCGATGAAGATTGTTCTGGCGGAAAAAGTATCGCCTGCCACGCTGCAGGTGTTTGCGGCCGAGCCCGGCTGGGAAGTCCTCACGCACGACAAGCTCGGCGATGGCGGCCTGGGTGCCGCACTGGCCGATGCCGACGCGCTTGTCGTCCGCTCGGCCGTGCAAGTTGATGACGCGCTCATGGAGAAAGCCCCGAAGCTGCGCGTGATTGGCCGCGCCGGCGTGGGCGTGGACAACATCGACGCCGAAGCCGCGACGCGGCGCGGAATCGTCGTGATGAACACGCCCGGCGCCAACGCCGTCGCCGTCGCCGAACTCACCATCGGCCTCATGATCGCGCTCGCGCGCAAGGTGCCTCCCGCGACGGCCACCATGCACGCCGGCAAATGGGAGAAGAAGAATCTCCAGGGCACCGAGCTGCGCGGCAAGACGCTCGGCATCCTCGGACTCGGCCGAGTCGGCCTCGAAGTCGCAAAGCGCGCCCGCGGTTTCGGTCTCGAAATCATCGGCAGCGATCCTTTCGTCTCCGCGGCCGTTGCGCGCGAAAGCGGAATCCGGCTCGTCACCCTCGAAGAGCTCTTCGCCGGCTGCGACTACCTCACGCTGCATGTCGGACTCACACCGCAGACCGAGGGGATTATCAACGCCAAGACAATTGCAGCCATGAAGAAGGGCGTCCGGATCATCAACTGCGCCCGCGGCGAACTCATCGACGACACCGCCTTCGTCGAAGCTCTCCAATCCGGCCAGGTTGGCGGCGCCGCGCTCGACGTCTTCCGCGAGGAGCCTCCGAAAAACCTCGTCTACGCCAACATCGATAACGTCATCCTTACGCCGCACATCGCCGGTTCCACCGCGGAAGCGCAGGAGGCCGTCGGTATCCAGATCGCGCGCCAGGTCCGTGAGTACCTCAAGCTCGGCGTCGTGCAGAACGCCGTCAACCTGCCCTCTCTCAGCCACGAAGAGTACGTGCAGCTCGCGCCCTTCATCGATCTCGCAGGCCGCCTCGGCGCATTCCTCGCCCAGACGGGCAAGCCCGCCGCTGCCGGGCAGGGCGGCATTGAGGCCATCCAGATCTACTACAGCGGCCTGTTGACTGAGGCCAAGACCGAGTTGGTGCGCAACTCGGCCATCGCCGGCCTTCTGCAAGGATCCGAGCACGTGAACCGCATCAACGCCGCCGCCGTCGCCGAGGAGCGCGGGATCCGCGTGCACGAAGAAAAGCAGGACGGCCACCGCGGCGGCGCGGGCAATCTCCTCGCCGTCGAGCTGGTCACCTCAAGCGGCACCAGTCACGCCACCGCGACCGTAATTCACGGCTCGCACCCGCGCCTGCTCGAGTTCGACGGCATCGACGTCGAAGCCCCGCTCGAAGGCACGCTGCTCGTCTGCCGCAACCTCGACGTGCCCGGCGTGATCGGCAAGATCGGCACCACCCTCGGCGAGCATGGCGTCAACATCGCCAACTTCGCACTTGGCCGTGACCGCTCCGGAGTTCAGCCCGTGAAGGCGCTCGCGGTCGTGCAGGTGGACCCGCCCGTCCCACAGGACGCCTTGAACGCGCTGATGAAAATTGAAGCGCTGCTCGAGGCCAGGCTGGTTACGCTGCCCGAGGCGGCGAGTTGACGCAGCTTCGGGCAGCCTGGCGGGTGTGGGCTAATTTCCCAGGTATTTGCTGATCGTGGTGTCGAACACCTGGTAGGGCACGACTCCGACGATGCGGACGCCGTCGATCTTGTCGCTGCCCGTCTTGCCGATCACGAAGCTGGGAGTTCCGCTGACCCCGAGCGTATTCGCGTCGGCGGCATCTTTGCGGATGGACTCGGCAAACGGCTTGGCTTCAACGCACGACTTGAACGATGCGGCGTCGAGGCCAAGCTTCTGCGCATCGTTGATGAGCGCCTGCTGGCTCAGGTCGGCAGAGGGGTCCTGGATCAGCGCGTCATGCATCTCCCAGAACTTCTTCTGGCGGCCGGCACAGTGGGCTGCCTCGGCGGCGGGCTCGGCGTTGGGGTGGAACTCGAGCGGAAGGTCGCGGTGCACAAAGCGCACCTTGCCGGTATCGATGTAGTCCTTCTTTAAGCGAGCGAAGTCGTCGGACTCGAACTTGCGGCAGAACGGGCACTGGTAGTCCGTGAACTCCACCAGCGTAACCGGCGCGTTGGGATTGCCCATCGCCTCCCACGAGGCGTTCATGCTCATGGTGACTTTATCGGAGGCCGGCTGGACCGGAGCCGCGGGCTGGGCCGCGGCCGCGGTGTTCTGCTGGTTCTGGAGCAGCTTGTGGATCTCGCGCAGTTCGTTCAGGATGGCGTCGGCCTGGTCGCGGGTCATGCCCTCGGGCATGTTGATGGTGACAGATTCAGCCTTCACGGGCTGCGATTTTGAGACAGGCTTCGCGGGCGCGTTGCTTTGCGCGCCGAGGACCGACGCCATCACTACGAAACCGAGCCCCGCACAACATACTGCTTTACCAAACATCGTTTCTCCTTATCCTTCTTTGAGCTATCGCAGGTGCCTTATCTGCAGCGGCTGCACTATGGGGCAGTTACCACGCATATGTTGTTCGAGCAAATGCCTGAACCGCAGTCAGCGCCGGCCAGGCAGGCCTTGCCGATTGCGCATCGCGCACATGAATTGGGACCGCCGCAGTCGACATCCGTTTCGGTGCCATCCTTTACGTTGTCGGCGCACTGGTTCACGCACACGCCTCCGGCCTGGCAGATGCCGGTTGCGCCGATGCAGGCCTGTCCGGCTGTGACGTTGCCGCATACGCCGTTCTGGCCGCCTGTCAACGCTGCGAGGCAGCTTTGACAGCTATTGCCGCTACACGCGGTGTTGCAGCACACGCCCGACGAGCAAAATCCGGAAGCGCATGACGCGCCGGAACTGCACGCGGCGCCAAGCGGGCTCTGCACGGTCTGGCACGAGCCAGCGTTGCAGCTCTGCCCTGACGGGCATTTGACGCCGCAGCCTCCGCAGTTGTTCGGATCATTGGTCTCATTGGTGCACTGCCCGCCGCAGTTGGTCAGGCCGCCGGTGCACGCTACTGCGCACGTTCCGGAACTGCACACCACGTATGGATTGGCGGTCGGGCACGCTTGCCCGCAAGCGCCGCAATTCCCCATGTCCGTCTGGGTATTCACGCACGCTGATCCGCATAACGTGAACCCGGGGGCGCATCCGCAGGTGCCGGAGCTGTCGCACACCTGGTTCGCGCCGCACGCAGTGCCCGCCGCAACCGGGGCGCAGGTCCCGCTGGCGCAGGTCTGGCAAGGGCCGTTGCAGGAAGCCGTGCCGCAGCACGCGCCATTGACGCAGTTCCCGCTGGTGCAGGTGGCGCCGGTGGAGCAGGCGGCGCCGTTCGACGACAGTGACGCGCACACTCCGCCGCTGCAGCTGTTGCTCTGGCAGTTGGCGTTGGAGGTGCAGGCGCTGCCGTCAGGCAGGGGCGCGGCGCAGATGCCGGAGGTACAGACTCCGCTGCTGCACGAACTCCCGCTGGTGCACGACACTCCGGCTCCGCAGTTGGACGAGCAGGAGCCGCCGCAAAGTCCGCCGATGCAGGCCAGCCCGGAAGCGCAGGCTGTGCCGCATCCGCCGCAGTTGGCCGTGTCCTTCGTGGTATCGACGCAGTAGGAGGAGCAGGACGTTCCCGAACACTGGGCCGCGTCCCCGGACTCCTGCATCTTGTACTCGACCATCAGGTTCGCGTCCGACCCCGGGTTGGGACCGCAACCCGCGGCAGTGCGCAGCAGCGCCTGGATGGTAGCTCCCGCGGCGAACATCACGGACGTCGGGCCGCTGTCGGCCCAATAAGCGCCGGGAGTGAGAACGAGGTCCTGCCCCTGCGTTCCGTCGGTAATGCGGAACACCGCGGCCGGGCATCCCTGGCCCGTGGGCGTCTTCACCTGCGCCCCGATACGCAGCACGGTGATGGGCTGATCGAGCACGATGGTGCTGCCCGTCCATGTATTGGAAAGCGAACCCGGGAAGAATGAGGAAAAGATCATGCGGGCGTTCAGGCTGCCGGGAGGTCCCTGGGGGCCTGGCTGACCGTTGGCTCCTGGCTGACCGTTAGGTCCGGGCTGGCCCTGCACTCCGGGTTGGCCCTGAAGTCCCGGCTGACCATTGGCGCCTGCCAAGCCGTTGGGCCCTGGCTGGCCGTTTGGTCCGGGCTGCCCCTGGACGCCTGGTTGTCCTTGAACTCCCGGCTGACCTTGAACTCCAGGTTGGCCCTGGACACCGGGCTGGCCCTGAACTCCGGGTTGACCGTTTGGTCCGGGCTGACCCTGAACGCCTGGTTGCCCCTGAACACCGGGCTGGCCCTGGGGCCCCGGAGGTCCCTGCTCTCCGGCGCCAGCGAGCAGGTATTGCAGGACCGGCCCGTGGCTGGTGTCGGTGTCTTCCTTGCTGTCGAAGAGGAAGTCGCCGTGCGCGCCTTCGAGCGTCAGCACGATGCCGTTGTTCGTCTCCACACCCGAGAGCCAGTCCTCAACCAGCGACGTGACGTCGATATCCACGAACTGGTTCACGCTGGCGGCTGTGACCGACACCGGATGCCCGCCCGTAGCGGAAGCGCCAAATCCGGGGGCATTCAGTGAAGTAATGGTCGTCTGCTGCCAGGGAGCCTCCACCGGCGCCGCATCAAAGGAACCCGCCGTATTCACCTTGTCGATAAAGAGCCGCAGCGTGGCCTGCTTCAGCGTCGAGCCGCTGGGAATCGAGGAAAGGTCGAACTGAAGGTAGACCGAACTTCCTGACGCGACCTCAAGAGTGGGGTTTGGCTTGGCGCCGAGTGCATCCTTGTGGCCGGAGGCGACGGTAGCGTTGGCCACCGGCCGGGCGGTCTGGGCGATTGCAACAGCAGCAGTTAGAAACAGCGCAACGAGGCAGGGAAAAGCCTTTCGGACAGCACACACACGCATCGATACCTCCAGGCAAAGCACGGCTGATGGAGCAAATGGCCCTGAATTGAAGCTGAAAACAGGGGAGAACGGCCCAGTTGAAACTGAAGCTTGTGAGGCAGGAATCTGTGTGGAAACTCAGGACAGCCTAACAGAGGATTGCGCCACTGACAACAGGGGATCGCGCAAACAAAACTACCCGGGAGTAACGCGCACCCGCCGTTACGACGGTGTTTCGCGCCGCACTCCCGGTCTCACTATTTCAATGCTTCAATGTTTCGCTGCCGGCTATCCCATCAGCCCCTTGTGCCCGAGCCAACACCGCAGGTACGATGCTTGCCCGATGTGGTAGGTCTCGTGCCACGCCAGAAAGCTGACGATCCCGCTTTCCTTGCCGTCCGTGCTGGGAGGTCCCGGCTGTCGCGCCGGCTGCGCCAGCGATTCCTCCGAGGCATTCTCGAACACCTGTGCGAGCGCGTCGCCCGCTTCCTTCCAGCCTTGAAGCAGAACTTCGGGCGAGGGATACGCCGTTGTCTCGTCAATCTTCACGCCGCGCGCGAAGATGTCCAGCCAGGGCTGGGACCACTCGGTCCCCAACCGCTTCAAGAGAGCTTTCCGCGTCCACGTCACGTGGCCCACGATCCAGGCAATATGGTTCGCCTTCTCGTCGGGCCGGCGGAGCCACTCCTCCGGAGTAAGTTCATCCACCATCTTCACGAGAAAGCCATTGTTGAATCCGTACTGCTGGGAGGCGGTGACGATTGAGGCTGGAACAGGCATGAGCAAGATTCTCCTTGGCACATGGATGAAGAATCTCCCAGCTGTGATTCAGAGAGAATGTGAATCCTGATTCGCTTCTCGATCCGCAAACAGAAACGGCGCCCGCGAGGACGCCGCTCTCTCCAATATCCAAGTCCTCTACGCCCGGCTCAGGTAAGCGCCCTCGCTCGTGTCCACGCGGATCTTCTCGCCTTCGTTGATGAACGGAGGAACCTGAACTACCAGGCCCGTCTCGGTCTTCGCCGGCTTGGTTACGCTCGAAGCCGTCGCCGACTTCAACCCCGGCTCGGTCTCCACTACCGTCAGTTCCACAAACGTCGGCAGCTCGATGCCCACGGCGAGGCCGTCGTGGTAGCTAACCCTGATCTGCAGGTTCGGCGTCAGGTACTCCACCGCGTCGCCGAGCGTCGAGCTCTTCAGCACCGTCTGCTCGTAGTTCTCGGGATTCATGAAGTAGTAGTCGTCGCCGTCGTTGTAGAGATACTCCATTGCGACTTCATCCACCACTACTTTCTCAATGGCGTCGGCAGAGCGGAAGCGGTGCTCGAACATGGCCCCGGATTTCAGGTTGCGCAGCTTGGCCTGGATGAAGGCGCGCAGGTTGCCGGGCGTGCGGTGCTCCACCTTGAACACCAGGTGAAGCTGGTCGTTGTGCTTGATGATCATGCCCGGACGCATTTGGGTGGCGGGAATCGCCATAAACAGTAGACTCCTTGCTGGGATCGCGTCATAAGACGCAAAAAGGTCGGATCGAAACCAATTCCTATTTTATCGTATTGAGAACTCAGTACCGGCCGCGGACAACCGGCGGCGCCCGGGCCGGACCGGGCAAGCGACAGCGTCCGCGCGATTCGAAGCCCATTTTGAGTTGAATGCACCCGTCAGCTAGGATTACCCCGAATCGCTCCACGGGAACCACCAACCTTTCAGGAGCATCGCATGCGCATTCGACTCGCCGCCCCGGCGGCCCTTCTCGCTTCCCTGGCTCTGAACCTCGTATCTGTCCTCGCGCAATCGCCGGCCACGCAATCGCCGGTCACGCCGCAACAAGCCGTCGCCGCGCCCGTTCCGCCTCCGGTGCCGGCTGACGCCCCTTACAAGAACGCCAGTCTTCCCGTCGATCAGCGCGTCGCCGATCTGCTCTCCCTCATGACTCTCCCCGAGAAAATCTCGATGCTCGCCGGCTCCGGCTGGATGGAGTCGACCCCCATCCCCCGCCTCGGCATCCCTGCCATCAAAATGGCCGACGGACCCATGGGTGTCCGTGCCTGGTACGGCAGCTCCGCCCTCACCTCCGCTGCCAACGCCTCGCAGACGGTCTACGCCACCGCGTTTCCTTCCGGCATCTGCATGGGCGCGACCTGGGACCCGGCCCTCGTGCAAAAAGAAGGCGCCGCCATCGGCCAGGAAACCAAGGCCCTCGGGCGCGACATGATCCTCGGCCCCACCATCAACATCAACCGCGAGCCGCTCTGGGGCCGCAACTTCGAGGGATACGGCGAAGACCCATACCTCACCAGCCGCCTCGGCGTCGCCTACGTCCGCGGCGTGCAGAGCGAGGGCGTCATCCCCAGCGTCAAGCACTTCGTGGCCAACAACGAAGAGTACGAGCGCCACCGCATCGATGAATCCATCAGCCAGCGTGCTCTCCGCGAAATCTATCTTCCCGCTTTCAAGGCCGCCGTCCAGGAGGGCGGAGCCTGGAACGTCATGTCCGCCTACCAGCTCGTGAACGGCGCGCACATGGCGGAAAACCAGCCGTTGCTCCGGGACATTCTCGAAAAGGAGTTCGGCTTCCAGGGCTTCGTCGTCTCCGACTGGGGATCCACCTACTCCACCGCGCCCACCGTCAACGCCGGAATGGACCTCGAGATGCCCGGCGGCGAGCCTGCCCAGAAGTGGATCGTGCTTCCACAAACCGTCCAGTCCGGCAACGGCGACCTCTGGCTCACGCCCGACAAAGTCCAGGCCGAGATCACTGCCGGCCATATCACCCAGGCGCAGCTCGATGACAACGTCAGCCGCATCCTGCGCGTGCTCTTCGCAAGCGGCCTCTTCGACCATCCTCACCCCGGCGGCGGCGACGTCGACACGCCCGAGCAGCGCGCCATTGCACTCAAAGGAGCAACCGAAGGCATCGTGCTGCTCAAGAACGACGCCGGCCTTCTCCCGCTCGATCCGGCCAAAATCCGCTCCATCGCCGTCATCGGCCCCAATGCAGCGGTCGCCCGCACCGGCGGCGGAGGCAGCTCCAACGTCCGCCCCAAAACCGCCACCGCACCGCTTGAGGCCATCCAGAAGCGCGCGGGCAGCGCTCTCACCGTCACGTATGCCCTCGGCGCCGGCATGGAGGGCGAAGACCCCGCGCACGACACACCCGAAGCCCGCGCGGCCGACCTGCAGCAGGCCGTCGAAGCCGCCTCGCACGCCGACGCCGCTATCCTCGTCGTCGGCCGATCCAGCAAGATCGAGCACGAGTCAGCCGACCTCCCCAACATGGACCTGCCTGCTGGTCAGGATGCGCTCATCCAGGCCGTCGAAAAGGCCAATCCGCACACCGTCGTCGTGCTCAACACCGGCAATCCTGTGACCATGACCCCGTGGATCGACTCGACGCCCGCACTCCTCGACATGTGGTACGGCGGCCAGGAGGGCGGCGAAGCGCTCGCCGCCATTCTCTTCGGCGATGCCGACCCCTCCGGCAAGCTCCCCGTCACTTTCCCCAAACGATTTGAGGACTGCCCCTGCTACGGCCACTATCCCGGCGAGAATCTCAAGGTCGACTATGCCGAAGGCATCTACGTCGGATACCGCCACTACGACACCAAGGACGTCGCCCCGCAGTTCCCCTTCGGCTTCGGCCTCAGCTACACCACCTTCCAGTACGACAACCTCGGCGCCACGCCGCGTCTCTCCCGAAACGGCAGCAAGTCGAACTTCGCCGTCAGCGTCGACCTGAGCGTGCAGAACACCGGCACACGCCCCGGCGCGGAGGTCGTCCAGATTTACATCCATCCGAACAAGCCCCGCATCGACCGTCCCGTCCACGAGCTCAAGGCCTTTCAGCGCATCGAGCTCCAACCCGGCGAAACCAGGTGGGCCCACTTCCACCTCGACGAGTCCGCCTTCTCCTACTGGAACCCGGCAACCAACTCATGGACCACCGATCCCGGCGAATATGAGATCGAGGCCGGCTCGAGCTCGCGCGACATCCGCCAGAAGAAGGTCGTCAATATCCCCGCCAGCTTCCTCCGCGACCGCTGACAGAGAACACGCAAGACGGCAGATCGGGCCACAGTTTGCCCACGGTTGGCACCGCGTAAGGCGGGGCCGCGAGCCGTTCGGTTTATTATTCCGAGCGGCCCGCGGTGGCTTATGAGGACTTCCGAGGGAAGTGCAGCGCACTGGGCCAATCCAGGCCGCCACCACATTAGGTAGAACACCTCGCGATCCCGGGGCGGATCGTGCGAGTGGCGGCGAGGCTGCAGGAGTTGGTCATCCGGAGGGGGGACACAACCCGCAACTGACCTGTTAGCTACACTTTCCAAGAGTTTAAGGACAGACCAGGTTTCCCGGTACTAGCAACATTGCTAGTACACCCTTACTCACTCGTAACCATGCTGCCGGCGGGCCCATCCGCTGCCCTATAACGGATGCTCCAGGACCTCCTCCGCCACGCCCCCGCCCCGCGCGGCAACCCACGCGATATAAAGCCCCGAAGCCACGATCAGCGCGCCGCCCAGAGCCATCCACACCGTCGGAATTTCACGCCACACCAGGTACGAGATCAGCGCGCCGGTCAGCAGCTGCGTGTAGTGGTATTGCGACACGTTCGACGCCGACGTGTGCTTGATGGCCATGAAGAAGCAGATGCTGCCGCCCGCGCAGAACACCCCCATCACGAACAACTCCGCCAGGACCAGCCCGCCCGGCGCCGTACCGTGGAACGCCATCGCGCCGAATCCCGCCGCAGCCATCACCGCGCCCGAAAAAAACGTCAGACTCTCCGGCGTCTCGGTCCGCGTAAGCACGCGCGACCACACCATGCTCACGCTGAAGCACGCCACGCACACCGCGCACGCCGCGTAGCCTATCCAGTCTCCGCCCGCTGGCCGTCCAAAGGGGTTCACCGCGATCACCACGCCGGCAAAACCCGCCAGCAGCGCCAATGCCTTTTTCGCGTTGACCTGTTCCTTTAGAAACACCGCCGCCAGGGTCGAAACCACCATCGGCGCCGAAAAGATGAGGATGTAGAACAGCGTGAGCGGAAGGTGCCACACCGCGATTACCACGCCGAGGTTGTTCGCGAGGTCAAGGCACGACCGCACCAGCTGGTTCCGCAGGTTCGCCGGCCGAAGCACCCGCATCTCGCCGCGCGCTGCCGCATAGCCGGCCAGGCACAGGCAAATGAAGAGCCCCAGGAACGCGACCACCTCATACGCCGGCAGCCTGTAGCGTCCGATCCACTTCATGGTGCTGTCTGTCAGCACCCACAGCGTGAACCCCGCCACCGCCAGTCCGATGGCCTCGAAGTCAGTCGCTGTGCGGTCCCCACTACGGCGCATCATGGCGCGCCGCGCAAGCACTGAACGCGCTCATTCCATCCTGCCCAGGCGGCGCCGTACTCGATTCCCATCCGTAAAGCCTACCAACCGCGCCGCACCCTCGCGCGGCCTTCCACGCGAAGAAGCGGATCCTGATGATGGCTTGCCCGCAAGACTTTTTCGCGAAGCAGGCAATCCGCCCGCGGCATGTTCAGGAATGTGGCTAGAACGTCCCCAGGGTGAACTGCGGCGCGAGACGCGGGCCCGACCCGGTTTCCTCGCTTGCCCTTTGCAGGTCCAGAAGCTGCTTTTGGCGGCCCGGGCTCGCAATGGTCTCGAGGTTGCTCTGCACAAGCGCTCCAATCGGCTTGGGAAACTGGGTGGAAGCCAGTCTCCGCCCCCGGTACATCACACCCTGAACGTCCGCCGCCGCGGCCGGAATGTAGGAGACCGCCTGGGTCGTCGCGCGTTCGATTGTCGCGTCGTCGGGCATCAGCGCCTCCACTTCCTTGGGGTCTGGATTCCCACCTTTTTGCGCGGCGTAGATCTGCTGGCGCGATTTGAATAGGGCGAGAGCGGCGATCCTGCTTGTATCCGGCGCTTTGGCAAGCTGCGCGTCGCCGAATGAGCGCCACTTCATCCCTGCGCCATTCGTGACGTCGAACCCCTCATGGTTCATCCGGTCATGGATGCTCTTGAGCACGAGTTGCTCTGCATTGCCGCTGAGCGAGACGATGCCCGCGTAAAGCTGTGCTTCGGGGTTCTCGGTGCGCAGCGGGTTTGTCTGAAGATAACGCGTGATTTCGGCCATCAGCCTGGCCTTGTCGAACAGGTGTCCCGAGGCATAGGAATCGGTCAGGAAGTGTCCGCCGCTTGCATCCACCAGCAGCGCATGTTGCAGGCCGCGATCATCCTTGGCCGCTTTCGCCTCCGTAATCGCCTGCGTATGCAGACGCCTCCATTCGACCCGGTTGAGCGGCGCAAAATGCGTGTCGTTCTTCTTGGCGAGGTCCAGATAGCGGCCCTGCGTGATTTCGTTATAGGTCTTGTTCGGATCCGAGAGCTTTCCCTTCCGTTCCTGATCGATCGCTTCGATCAGCTTGTCGATCTCATTCTTCCCGCCTTCCTTCTCGAGCGGCTGCGAGGCAGCTTTTGCAATCGCGTCCGGGCTTTCGTAGAAATCGCCATGCAGCGCGGTGATCTCGCCTGGCGACAGCTTGACGTCCTGTTTGCCCTTGCCTGCAACCGAACGCGAACCGGCGGTAATCTTGCCGCCGGCCTTTTTGAGAGGATCCGCTTTGATCTCCGCGGCCAGCTTGGCAGCATCGATCCCATGGTCTTTAGCCCATTTCTTTCCCTCTTCGGTCTGCACGAAGTCCTCGAGTTCATCGAGGCTTTTGTCGCCCAGGTCCTCATGCTCCGGAGATTCGTAGCGATGAATCGCCGGCGCCCCCGGCTCAAGCGCGGACTGGATCACATGGGCGACTTCATGCGCCAGCACATGCTGGCTCACCGGCCCGTCCGTCACGATCTGCGGCCCCCGGGCAAAGGCGGCTGCACCGATGCTGCGCGCCACGCGGCCGGAAATGGCGTCATCATGCAGGCGAACGGATCGCAGGTCATACCCGAATGCATGTTCAAACAAATGGCGAGCCGGATCGGGCAATCTACGGCCGGCAGAAACCGGAGCGGCAGCGGAGCTTCGAGGCAGGGGCCTCGGCGGTTCTTGTGGACGCAGAGCCGGCTTGCCCGAAGGGAGCGCCGCAACCGAACGGGCAGCCCATTCGGCTTCTGCTTCATTGCTCTCGCGATGCTTCGAGCCGCGGATCTCCACTGCCGCCTGTTGAGGTGTGCCATCTGACCTGTCCGCGGACTGAACGCCGGGCCTTATGCCGGGCCCAACAACCGGATGGACCGGAATGTTGCGGGGATTCCACACGAGGGCAGACGCCTCGACGCCGGAGTCAAGTGTCCGCGCTCCAGACAACGATTGCCGCGATGTCTCCCTGTCGGCAGAACCGGAGGCCGTTTTCGTCTGAGCTTTGGCGACCGGCGGAGCTAACACGGCTGCACCTCTCTGGATGAATCACAGCGAGCAATGCTTAGGGGGAAATTCTACGCCTCAAGCGGACCTCGGATACAAGATCTCTCTCGAGAGGATCCAAAGTCTCGATTCCAGCGTCCATGCAATCCACATCGTGGAAGCGACAGATTGAACCGCAACCCCGTTCCTTTATTCCCGGACCCGGCCTACAATCGAAGTCCACGGCATCGGCCGCCGCTCTCTCGCTTCTCATGCCGAAAGGAGCTTCCCCATGCAGACCCGCCACCTTGGCCTCAACGGCCCCGCAGTTTCGCCAATCTGCCTGGGAGGCAACGTCTATGGCTGGACTCTTTCCGAGGCCGACAGCCATCGCCAGCTCGACCGGGCCGTCGACTCCGGCCTCACATTCATAGACACCGCGGACATGTACTCCCGCTGGGTTCCCGGCCACCGCGGCGGCGAGTCCGAAACCATCATCGGCAACTGGCTTGCCCGCTCCGGTCGCCGCAAAGACGTGTTCCTCGCCACCAAGGTCGGCTTCGACATGGGCGACGAGAAGGAAGGCAAGAAAGGCCTGCGCCCCGCCTGGATCTCCCAGGCTGTCGAAGACTCGCTGCGCCGTCTTCAGACCGACTATATTGACCTCTACCAGGCGCACACCGACGACGAGCCCACCCCGCTCGAAGAGACGCTCGGCGCTTTCGACAAGCTGGTGCGGGAAGGAAAGGTCCGGCACATTGGCGCTTCGAACTACACGGGCAAGCGGCTCGCCCAGGCGCTGGAGACGAGCCGGCGGAACAACCTGGCCGCCTACATTTCGATCCAGCCGCACTACAACCTGCTCGAGCGCCAGCCCTTCGAAAGCGACCTGCTGCCAGCCGTCGAGAAGTATCAGCTCGGAGTGATTCCGTATTTCTCGCTGGCGGCCGGCTTTCTGACGGGCAAATACCGGCGCGGGACCGACACGTCGAAATCCGCGCGCGGCGGCATGGTGAAGAAGTACTTCAATGACCGCGGCTTCGCAATCGTGGACACGCTCGCGGAGATCGCCGGCGAGCACCAGGCAACGCCGGCCCAGGTAGCGCTCGCGTGGATGCTCGCGCAGCCCGGCGTGACTGCGCCGATCGCCAGCGCCACCAGCGACGAACATCTTGACGATCTGGTTGCCGCTACGAGCCTCGAACTCGATACGGCCAGCATCCATCGGTTGAACGACGTGAGTGCTGCGGTAGCTGCCTGACACCCGGAGACACAAGAGGCGCGATCCGCGTCAGCGAATCGCGCCTCTTGTCTTTCTGGTCCCTGATCCCTGCCTTACTTCGGCGGCTCGTACGGCTCAACCTTGAGCATGTCGGAGAGAATGCCGCGCTCCTCCGGGCTGAACTGGCCCTGGTAACGCGCGGAGTTCAGCACGATGCTGCGCTGATCGGGCGGCACAGAGCGAAGATCGCGAAACGCATTCCTCATGATGGCCTGCCGGTCTTGCGGAAGCGCGCCCCACTCGCGCGACGAACGGTTCACGCGCATGCGCTCCTCGGGCGAGAGCCGCTCCAGGTTCTCCGCACGGGCGAGCCGCCGCTGGCGCTGCTCCGGGGAGAGCGAGTCGACGCTGTGGAGTTGCTGCACCAGGCGCTGCTGCTCGCCGGGCGGCAAACGTCGGAAGCTGGGATCGCTGCGCAGCATCTGCTCCTGGTTTGCCACGGGAACGTTGCGGTGCTCGTTGAGCCACGATTGCAGGTGGCCAGGCGTCGCATAGTTTGGCGGACGATAGCCGGGATACGCGGGCCGCACCGATGCGGGCCCGAGAAACTGCGACCCCTGAGACGGCTCCGGGTACGCCGGCCGCGTTGAGCCCTGCGGATACTGGTTGGGTTGCGGGCTGGCATTTGGCCGCGGCGGCGTGTTCCGAGGGGGCGGCACATAATTCGGCCTCGCCTGGGTATGGGGCTGCGGGCGGCTCTGCTGGCGGGGAGGGGGCGGGTTGTGCGGTGCCGGGTGCTGGTTTCCATGCTGGGCCCAGCCCATGGGAAGCGACAGTGCCGCAACCGCAGCAGCCACCGCTGCGCGGCGCAGTCCCGTCGCCTTCGCCCCACCCATCATCACCGTGTTACTCCCGTCCGCAGTTCTTAAAAGTCACCAGTAATTCTGTCTTCAACTTCTATTTGTCTCGTTCAGGTTTCAGTCTCCCGAATCCTGATCCGTTGCCGAGATATTCTCAAGCTGGTCGAGCAGTTGCGCGTTGTTGTCGAGCAATTGCAAATCGTGCACCACCGCGGTCTGCGGCGGCACCGCCGGAGGCGTCTGCCAGTAAAGATCGAGATAAGTTCCGCCGCCCAGGAGCAACAGAACCGTGAGAGCCATCGCAGCCAGCGGGCGAACGTGCATCTGCGAACCAATCATCATCCGCGCCCGGATCCGGTCCATGATCCGCACAGGCCACGACGGCGGCGCAGCCTGCTTCTCTTCTTCGAGCCGCGCCTGAAACCGGGTCATGAAGTAGGGATTCGGCTCCGGGGCTTCCCATGCATCCATCGCCGCCATGGTCGCGCGCAGCTCTTCGAGCTCGGCGCGGCAGGCGTTACATTCAGCCACGTGCGTCTTCACCGCCGCAGGCGCATTCTCAGGATCGAGCAGCAGGTCCGCCAGCTTCGTCTCCATGCCCGCGCAGATTGTTGTGTTCCGTTCCATCTCCATCACCCCACTTTGTTGACCCGGTTTCCTTGCCGATAGTCTCTCGGTCTCTAGATGAATTCCTTCAGTTTCTCCCGCAGCGTTTGATAGGCCCGAAAGAGCAGCGATTTGGTGGCCGACTCGCTGAGCTTGAGAACCTCTCCGATCTGCCGGTAATCCAGGCCCTGGTACTTGTGCATCAGCACCGCCATCCGCTGCCGCTCCGGCAGCGCCATCACGTGCTTGCGGATCATGGCCATGCGCTCATCGCGGAGCATCCGCTGCTCCACGGTGAGCTCGTCGTCGGCGATCTCCGGCGTGGTTCCTGTCTCCTCGTCGGGCACGTCGAGATAAACATTTTGCGCGGTGCGCTCGTGCTTCGTATCGCGCGCGTAGTTCACCGCCAGGTTGGTCGCGATCCGGTAGAGCCAGGTGGTGAATTTTGCTTCGGCCCTGTAGCTCTCCCTGGATCGGTAGACGCGCAAAAACACTTCCTGGGTTAATTCCTCCGCCACCGACTGGTTATGCACCATGCGGTAGAGGAAGCTGATCATCGGCCGGTGGTACTTCTGGACCAGGTAACCGAATCCCGCTTCGTCCCCGGCCGCCACGCGCAGCATGACGGCTGCGTCGCTTGCCGGGTCGGCCGCGGCCGAGCCGAGCTGCGCTTCGATTCGCGCGTCCGGGATAGCCGCCGGACCCGTTCCCAGCACCGGCCTGTCCAGGACCAGGGTCGCCATATCTTCTTCAACCCCATCCTCTTTAGATTGTTGCGCTGTTTCGCTCTCTTCGGCGCTTGAATTTGCGTCTTTCGGGCCGGGTTGGGAAGGCCGTTTGCCGGCTCCCGGCGAGCCTCCGGCGCCTCCCGTCGCGGCCAGGACCGGAGTCCGGTCCAGGGGCCGCGCCGAGTCGAAGTAACTATTGAAGGCCGTGGCCGCGGCGGGACGAAGGCCACCCGCATCGCCTTCGGGTAGCGAGTCGGCCCACGGCCGGATTGATTTCGATCGAAACAACATGCGTTATGAGGCGAACTCTTTTCCTTACAATGCGGGGGGAGGAGAATTCAGCTTCGCGGTTTGGTCCTGCGGGCCCGCAAATGTTACTCTAACCTACGGGAACCCCCTCCGGTTCTTATCTTGCAGGTACCGCATTTTCAGGGCGCTTAACTCAGCGGTAGAGTGCCATCTTCACACGGTGGAAGTCATAGGTTCGAATCCTATAGCGCCCACCATTCCTGCGTTCAGGCCCTACCCCTTCATTGCATTCTGGGTCAGGATTTGGCCTGCGGGCTCCGACGCCCGCAAATCGGCTCAAGTTCGAATCCTATAGCGCCCACCATTCCTGTGTCTGCTTCCCCCCAATCGCCTCACCCGTTAACTTCAGCCTTCTCAGTGATCGGCGGTTCCGTCCGACCACTCTCGAACGGGAACGAGGAATATCGTCAGGTCTTCCCACTTGTCATTGAAGGCGAAGATGGGGGAGCCTTGCTCACCCGCTCCCCATGCCGCCGGGGCAGTTTGCGAAAGGAAAAACATCAGGTGCGGATGCCAGTGTGGGTCGCCATCGCTCAAGTGACTCTGTTTTGAAAGCATGTAACACATCGCGCCGAGTTCGATCGGAGGCAATTCCTTTTTCTCGACCTCGGCTTTGACGGTGTCGATCATCTGGGCTTTCGTCCGTCCGGCCAGGAGCAACTCCGTCTTCTTGATCGTGCGCGGCAGGTAAGTCCGCACGGCCGGGGCATTCAGGCAGAGCGCGGCGCGCCCCTTCGGGTTCCAGAACTCCGGGTCGTCGATTGGAGCCGTCCAGGAACGTTCCACCAGGCACACAAAACCGTTCGTGCCTTTGACCGCGGTTTCGAAACCGTGGCGTCCAAGAACCAGAACGCCGGCATCGCGCGAGATGGACTCTGGCGCCGCACTGCGCGCCAGCGCGATCTCGGCGTCTCGATCCATCAGGTATTGATCCACCGGGGCCATGTTTGGGTAAGTCGACTTGGCATCCTGTGCTATCGCGTGCCAGGCCGAGCCAAGCAGCACAACAAACGCGGCACTCTTCGCCGCGATTGTAGCGGTCTTTTTGCGTAACATGATTCTCCTCCAAAAATTAATTTCCAGGGGTTAGGTTGACATCAACATAGACGCGGCGGCGGCGATCATGTCACTTGCCCGCTTACTGTGCCGACTCCGCGATGGCCCGCGCGCGATCCATCAGAAGCTTCCGCTCCTGCGCATTCTGGGTCATTCCCGCCGCCCGCTCGAACTCCGCGCGAGCCTCCGCGTGCCGCCCCAGCCTGGCCAGCAGATCGCCGCGCACGCTGGGCAGAAGGTGATAGTTCTTCATCAGCGGGTCTTCGCGCAGCGGCTCCAGCAACTCGAGCGCCGGCTGCGGCCCGGCATGCCTGCTCACGGCAACGGCGCGGTTCAGTTCCACCACCGGCGACGGCGCCACCGCCGCGAGTTCCGAGTAGAGGGAAACCATCCGTCCCCAATCGGTCTCCGCCGCAGTCCCGGCCCGCGCATGGCACGCTGCAATCTCCGCCTGCAGACGATAGGGTCCGCGCCCGTGCGCAAGCGCATCAGCTCGCTTCAGCGCGGCCAGGCCGCGTTCGATCTGCATCCGGTCCCATAACGCCCGGTCCTGTTCCATCAACAGGATCGGCTCACCTGTCGCAGTCACCCGTGCGCGCGAACGCGATGCCTGGATCTCCATCAATGCCACGAGACCGTGCACCTCCGGTTCGCCGGGCTCCAGCTCGGCGAGAATGCGGCCCAGCCGCAGCGCCTCGTCGCACAGCGAAGTGCGAGTAAGGTCTTCTCCTGCGGTTGCCGAGTAACCCTCGTTGAAGATGAGATAAATCACCTCCAGCACCGACGACAGCCGCGCCGCGAGATCCAACCCGCGCGGAACCACAAACGGAATCTGCTTCTGCACCAGCGTCTTCTTGGCGCGGACGATGCGCTGCGCGATGGTCGGCTCAGGAACCAGGAACGCCCGGGCGATCTCGTCCGTCGTTAACCCGCCCACCACCCGCAGAGTCAGAGCAGCGCGCGCCTCGGCGGAAAGCACCGGATGGCACGCGGTGAAGATCAGCCGCAGCACGTCGTCGCCGATGTGATCGTCAAGCGCATTCGCAAGGTCCGGCGGCGTGCGTTCCAGCTCCTGCAACTCGCGGCTCAGCTCTTCATGCTTCAGGCCGTTGCGCCCTGCGGCGCGAAAGTGATCGAGGGCGCGATGCCTGGCCGTAGCCATGAGCCATGCGCCGGGGTTAGGCGGAATGCCGGTTGCCGGCCACTTCTCCAGCGCCACCACCAGAGCTTCCTGCGCAAGATCTTCGGCGAGGCTCACGTCGCGCACAATGCGCGTGAGCCCGCCGATAATCTTCGCGGCTTCCATCCTCCAGACGGCATCAATTGCGCTTCGGCTATCGGCAGCAGACATTGCCACCGATCACATCATGCCGCGCTCAGCGAACGCAATCTCCTTCCGGCCGGCAATCGGAATCCGCACGTCAGTTCGCCGCGGCCGCAGCCTCGATCTGGTCCCCCATGGTCTGTCCGCCCTGTGCGTCAAATAACTGCCGCAGCTCGCACTCGCCCTGGCCCATCACCTCGAGAAACTCCTTCACGAATGCGACTGCTTCCTCTTTTGAAGCGGCGTCGAGGATGGCAAATCCTCCCACCACCTCTTTGGCCTCTGTGAAAGGCCCATCCTTCACGGTGAAGTTGCCGCCGTCGATGCGGACCCGCGCGCCAAATGCCGTGGGGAGGCATCCCTCGGTGCCGAGCAGCTTGCCGCTTTTCATCGACTCTTCAATCATCTTGCCCATGCGAGCCATCTCTTCAGGGCTGGGTGGGGTGTTGCGTTCAGGACACTTGTAGATGCTCAGGAATCGCATGACGAGTAACCTCCATTGATTGGGTGCCGGAGAAGAGTAGCATTTCATCCGGTCTCACTTACACATCGAACCGGAAACCCCAAAATCGACACGCCCGAAAAAATTTTTTCCAATAAATCGGCCGAGGGAACAGCAGCCGCAGTTCCCCGCACGCCGGTCGCTCTTGACGAGATGAATCCATCGCGATCGAAGCCGAGCCGGCATTATCGTGTCGCCGAGTCAAAATGCGATGGCCCTTCCGTTCGGAAGGGCCATCGCGGTTGGAGTAGTTGAAGCGCCTATTGCGTAACGGTCAGGCTGAAGCTGGTGCTGTTGCTGATGTTGTTCGCGGTTCCGGTGACAGTGACGGTGTAGGAGCCGGCCGAGGTGCCGCCGGTTGATCCGCTGCCGCCGCCAGGGCCGTTGCCCGGACCGCCGCTGCTTACGTGAGAGCAGCCCATCGTGCCGAGCGCCACCAGGGCGAGGGCGAGGCAGAACATGGCCAGCCAGTTACGGCGCCGCTTCGGAATTCCGGCGAACAGCACGATTGCAAGCGCCGCTCCGCCGGTCGGCCAGAGCAGATTACGGCCGCCGTCCTTTGTTGACGCCTGCCCGTTGGCCTGCGTGTTGATGATCACGGTTGTGGTTTGAGGGTTGGTGCCGCTGAGCGTGAGCGAGTTGCTGGTGAAGGTACAGAGCGGCAGAACGCCGGCCGAAGTGGAGCTGGTGACGGCGCAGCTGAAGTTCACGGTCCCGCTGAAACGTCCGAGCGGATAGACGGTAATAGATCCCGTATTGCCGGAGCCCGTTCCAGCCTGGACGTTCATGGGCTGGATGCTGTTGCTGAGGAAAAAGCTCTGGCTGCCGGCGGGCGAACCGCTCACCTGCGCGACAATCCCCAGGGTGTGGGCGTACGCACCGGTCGAATCGGTAGCCGTTACGCCGACGTTGTAGTTGAGGTTGGCCGTATTTGCTGAAGCGTTGATCGTGAGAGTCGCCGTCGCCGTCCCGCCCGCGGTCAGCGTTACCGAACCCGGGACAGAGCAGGTGACGCCAGGCGCCGGCGAGCACACCAGGGTCAGAGTCCCGGCGAATCCGCGGTCTGAGTAAAAGGTGATGGTGGCCGTGCCGCTGCTGCCCGCCTTGACGGCAACCTGGCTCGCACCAAGCAGCGTGAAGTCGGGATGGTTATTGTTGATCGAGGCGGAGAGGGTCGTGGCCGACGGGTTGTAAACCGTGTCGCCGCTGTATTGGACCATCACCTGATTTGTGCCCGGCGGCAACATGTTCGAATCGAGCGTTGCGGAATAGCTTGAGCTGTCGCTTGCTCCGATGACAAGGTCCGGAGCGGCGACAACCACGCCATTTGCATAGATCCATGCAGTGCCGGTCGGCGCCGGATTTCCAGTCTGGCCGGTGACAGTTCCGCTGATCGTAACTCCCGGGCTGGTAGGCGAAAGAGTCCCGCTGAGGTTGGCTGTGATCGAAGATGCCAACCCCGAGGCCGGCACAACGATTGTGATCGGGGCCGACTCCGTTACAGATGTGTAGTTTGCATCGCCCGAGTACGTGAGGGTGAGGGCATACGTCCCGGCAGGAGTGTTCGCGGGCAGCGAGAAAGTTGCGACGCCCTCCGGGAACAGCACGTCCGGATCGAGCTCGGGAACCAGGGTGCCCGTCTGGGAGCCGGCGCCAGGCTGCCCGGTGACGGTCACTGTCCCGCTTGGAGCCATCGCCGGACTGAGCAGCAGCGCGCCCCTGTTGTTCAGCGCAGGAATGTTGGCGCTGTTGGCCACGAAGATCTGGTAGACGATGGTCTGTCCACCTTGAATAGTGGTCGGCGAAGTCTGGGCAGGAACGACCGCGAAGAGCTGCGGCGTATTTTGCGTAACAGTAAGGTTGAGCGCCGCGCTGGTTGAAGCCTTGTAGCTGCCGTCGCCGGCGAAGGCGGCGGTAACAGAATGCGTGCCGACGCCAAACACAGCGTTGTACTGGGCAAATCCCTCGGAGTTGAGCTGTGAAGTGGAAACAGCGTTTGCGCCATCGTTAAGAGCAATGGAGCCGGTAGCCGGACTGAAATATGCGGTCTTGCAGGCGGCCGGCGGGTTGGCTACGACACACTGTTTGAAGAACGTATCCGGAACCGGCCGCGCATGAACGATAACCTGCGCGCCGTAGGGTACGGTCAAGGCTCCCGGAGGCAGGCCTCCGGCTCCGGCGGTGAAATAAGCGAGCACATCGCTGGTTTCCGGAGCCACGGTGATCTGCGTCTTGGCCGAGGAGCTTGCGGCGTTGGCGGTATCCCCGCCGTACTGCGCCCAGATGTTGTATGTACCGCCCGGCAGGTAGTTAATGCTCCCGGTGTACGCGCCGGTGTTATCGAGTGTAAAGAAAGCCTCGGACAGGTTGACCGGGGTCGTGCTGTCGGTCATCAGCGACACATCGCCGGTGGCAATGCCCTTGGGAACCGTAACGGCGCCGCCGAGCGTAATGTCGGTGCCATGGGCAAAGCTCGTTCTCGACGGGGTCATTGTGACCGAAGACGAGGCGAACTTCACCTTGTTCCAGTTGGTAACAAGCTGGTTGGCGTCCACGGTGCCGAGGCCCGTGGCGAGATCGTACCCAGCCGTCGCGTTGTACCAGGGCGTCGTTCCGGAGCCGATTTGCCCTATGGTCGTTTCGTCAATGACGACGGGATTCGCGACCGCAATGCAATCCGGGGTGGCATCGCTGAGGTCGCACGGCATCGAGTTGGTGCCCGCTGTCACGTCATTGAATGACTTGGGGAACTGCGCGGCGAGCGGGTAGAGCACGACGTTCGCCTGGCCCTGCGGCCCGTACTGCTGGTTCACGAGCGCCATCATGCCGGCGAACAACTGCACTGATACAGACGTGCCTCCCACACCGGAGATCTGGACCTCCTGGCCGCTCGTGGGTGTCTGGCAATCGCCATCCGCAACGCAGATCGGGTAGAAGCTGCCGTTGATCCCGTTGCCGGCGAACAGTGAAACATCAGGAATGTCGCGGGCGCCATCTGCCGGCACGCCGGTCCCTGACTGCCACGCCGGTTTCCAGGTGAAGAATGAACTCACGCCGCCACCGCCCCCGACAATGGGGTACCCGTCTGGCGTGGGAAATAGGTTCAGGCCAAACTGCGAATCGTTCCAGGGCTGCTCGGGAATGACACCCTTGATGGAAACAGCCGGGGCGCTGTTGCTCGGCGTAAGATTCCAATAACTGCCGAGCTGCGCCTTGATCGCCGTCGACCCCTGGTTGTACGAGCTGTAGTAGAAGTCCGTTCCGCCGACGGCAGTGTCCCACGGAGATGTCGCCAGGCCGTTCACGGTGGCGCCATAGATGGCGAAGATGTCGCCGCGGTCGCATTCGGCTGCGCCTTCGTCGCCCGATGCTACGAGCACCGAAATGCCCTGTGCCGCCGCCTGCTCCCAGAGATCGCTGATTGTCAGCAGGGAGGAAGGACTGTTTCCCGGTTCGCATGTTTCAAAACTGAGGCTCATGACGGGAGCAACATTGCCGTAAATTGCGTGTTCGGCAGCGAGCAGCAGGCCGGGTTCGAGAGTGGTGTCGCCTGCGATGACCAGGTTGACGTTTGCATTGGGCGCAATGGCGCCGGCCCATTCGACGTCGAGGTAGGCCTCCGTCGAAGCAAAGTTCGGCCCGAATGGATCCTTGGATCCATCGATGCCTGGATCGTTTCCGTCGATGATGACATTGGGCGGGTTCCAGGGCAGGCCGAACATCTTGCGGAACTGGTTTACCTGCGCCACGTTGATGTTTGACTCATTGATGACCGCGATGCTCTGCTGGGTTCCGTTCACGCCGGCGGCGTAGAGCGGGTTCAGGTCGTACTGGACATACGCATCGCCGGGCGCCACCGGGAACAAAAAGCCGGTGCTTGAACTGCCCATCGTCCAGCCGGGACCCGGAGCGGCCTGGCCGGATTGCAGGTTGTAGTTTGCCTTGCCAATGTAATGGCTTGCCGGGGTGACCCGGAAGTTGTTCAGGGAGACGAATCCGCCGACCACATTGGAGAGCGCCGCCGGAATCTGCGGATCGCTCGAATTGGCAAACCGCTTCTCGCCATTCACCTGGTACTGATGAATCGACGAGTGAAAAGCGCCGCGGAACTGGCCGGCGGTCCCGGTGAATTCGATCATCTGCTTGCCGGGCGCGACCTGCGTGACGCTTAGGCCGTGGCTCGAGAGCCAGTTCGTGACGGCCGCGATGTCCTGATCGGACGGGCCGAATTGCTTGCCGAATTGCGCCGGCGTGAGCCATTTGTGATAGTTCGGCGAGCCGGGCGTGTTCATCTCCTGGATCAGGCTGCGCAGCGAGGATTCCTGCGCCCTGCTGCGCTGCAACAGCAGGTGGACCCTTCCGAGCTGCATGTCGTCGGCAACCGCTCCGCGATCGTTCTGCCGTGTGGCAAGGGAACTCACGGTGTTCTTGAGGGCCACAAGCTGATGTTCGTTGATGGGTCCGGAGATGCGTGAAGTCGCGGATTGCTGGGCAATCGATGTTCCGGCAAGCACTCCTGAAAGCAAAGCGCACTTAACCACGGCACGTAAAACATGCATGAAACCCGTCCACCTTTCATCGGAAACGTTCAGGCGCACAGCACACCCCCGGTTTCTAACTTGCGCTTCTTGTATGGGGGATTAACGGAGAACACTCTAACGACTCACTGCGGCGATGACAAGTGAAATCTTCGTACACCGAAGACCTATCTAACTGAATCCCATCGAGCGCGTCGGAAATTGGAGAGAGTCGCGGAGAAGAGATGATGGCGGGCGGAGAAGATTGAACAAGGATGCGCGGACCACAGAACCGCGGCCAAACCTGATGAGGCAAGCGACACCGAAGATGAAAATTGAGTAACAGAGGCCGCGCGGCTGAATCGCAGACCGGACTTCAACTCACGCGATGCGAGGGCCCGCGGGTGCGGACGCGTATGAGCCCGATCTGCAGGCAGGGAGCGCGATTTCGCGTTTACCGCGGAGATTGCGACGGGCCGGAGCCGGGCCTATTCGTGTCCGCAGAGCGGGATCGACGGTCCAGCGGAAGCCGTCACGGCGACGCCCCCGGCGCTCGAATCGGGAGTATACGCGGCGTCCTGCACCGGAGCGGAATCGGATGGCTTCGGAGGCGCGGCATAGCAGGCCTTGCCCGTATTGGTATCGAGAACCATCGGATAACCGAAATAGGACACGTAGTGATGCGGCGGATGCGTGCGCCCCGCGGCGAAGCTGAATAGCCCCACGAGAACAACGGCAACGGCGGCTGCCCATGCAGGAATTCTGAGCGGACGGCGCACGAGGCGGACTAACGGAGATAGGCGGCTGTGACGCTGGATGGCAGAGTTAGCTTCCAAAGTGAGAACAGGCATGCGACTCCTCTAATGTATGCACCCCTTGAAACCTGAGGTCTGGCTTGTACACAGGTTGCCCATGCGGGGGAAGGGGGCAGGTTTCGGGCTTGTTTCAAGGATACCCGAACTTCAGTCCATGGAAAATGAGATTGACCGGAAAGTTGCACCTTGCGGGATGGTTGCGCGTAAGGGGAGCGTGGGCCGAGGAGGAGCCGGGAACTATGATGGTCGCCATGGCACACAAGGTTCGCTGGGGCGTGTTGAGCACGGCAAAGATCGGCGTGGAGAAGGTGATTCCCGCCATGCAATTGGGGAAACACTCCGAAGTTACGGCGATCGCCTCGCGCGACGCGGCGCGGGCGCGGAAGGCGGCTGATGAACTGGGCATCGCGAAGGCGTATGGATCATACGAGGAGTTGCTCGCAGACCCCGAAATTGATGCAATCTACAATCCGCTGCCGAACCAGCTGCATGTGCCGTGGACGGCGAAGGCTGCCGAGGCGGGAAAACACGTGCTGTGCGAGAAGCCGTTGAGCATGACGGTCGCCGAGGCGGAGAGCCTGCTTGAAGTGCGGGCGAAGAACAACGTGAAGATTGGCGAGGCGTTCATGATCCGCAGCTTTACGCAGTGGATGCGGCTCAAGGAACTGCTGGCTGAAGGCGCGGTGGGCGAATTGCGCGCGGTGATGGCGTGGTTCAGCTACTTCAACGTCGATCCCACGAATATTCGCAATATTTTGGAGACGGGCGGAGGGGCGCTCTACGACATCGGATGCTACTGCATCCAGGCGGCGCGGACCGGGTTTGGCACGCTGCCGACACGCGTGGTGGGGCTGATCGAGCGCGATCCAAAGCTGGGCACTGACCGGCTGACATCGGCGCTCCTGGATTTTCCCGGAGGGCACGCGGTCTTCACCTGCAGCACGCAGACGATGGCGTATCAGCGCGTGCATTTTGTGGGGACGAAGGGGCGTATCGAGATCGAGATCCCATTCAACGCGCCGTGGGACCGGCCAACGCGAATTTTCGTGGATCGCGTGGGGAGCATCTTCGGCGAAGGGATCGCGGTGGAGGAGTTCCCGACGGCGAACATGTACACGATGCAGGGGGATGCGTTTTCGCGAGCGATCCTCGAGGGCGGCGAGGTTCCGGTGACGCTGGAGGATGGCATCGCGAACATGAGGGTGATTGAAGCTGTATTCAAGTCTGCGGAAACAGGTGGGTGGGTGAAGGTATAAGCAACGCTCCGCTGACAAAGGCGTCGGTTGTTGCGATCAGCTCTTACGGGCTCGCTTCGACGCGGGGCTCTTTTTTGCAGCTTTGCGCGAGGACGATGCTTTTTTTGCCGACGTCTTTGCTGCGGCGCTTGCTCGATGCGAGGTGACTTTCTTTTTTGTCCGGCTGGAAGATGACTTGGACGACGCGGTTTTGGTGGGCACTTTGGACGCAGCGTGCGAGTTGGAGACCCGGCCCGCGTTGAGATCAACGGAGAAGGTGTCTCCGACGCCCGTTTTGCCGGTGGAGGGATCGACGGTGACGAAGGTTCCGGTGATTGCGGACGGAGACACGGTGATGCGCAGGAAGCCGAACGTGGTGTCGTTGTATACCTCGAGTGTGAGCGGGTTGTTGCTCTGATCCGTGCCGGAGGCGGGGGTTTTCGGCGGAGCAACAGCGTTGGGCTTTAGGCCGGGCAGGTTGTAGTAGCCGCCCATTCCCGCGACAAGGAACGGTATCTGCTTGCCGCCGACGGTGCGCGTGTAGCGCTCGTACAGGTGAGCGTGTCCGGAGAGATATAGATCTGGCTGGATGCCGGCGGCCTTGCATGCGGAGTCGATCTGCTGAAGCATGGTGGGACTCGGGACGTGTTCGGGGCTGCCGGTAAACGGCGGGTGATGAGTAGCAATGACGAGCGCCCGTCCCTGCCCGTTGGCGCGCTCTGCCTTGGCGGCGGAGAGTTGCTGCTGGAGGAAGGCGAGTTGGGCATTGCCGACCTTGCCGCCGGAGATGACGCCCTCTGTGCTGCCTTCGCCGGTATTGGAGTAGAGGCCGATGAACTTGACGAACGGTGCGTTCAGCGTGAAGTAGACGCCGGGCTGGTCCATGGTCGTGCGGACCGCGCCCTGGCTGTCCGGGCTGTGCTGCGGAGCTGCGGTGCAGAAGTTGGCGCTGAACGCGGCGAGTGATTTGGCGGTTTCACCCTTGTACACAGCGCCATCATGATTGCCGGGGATGGCGAAGATAGGCGCGTTGTAGTCGCGATAGGGGTCGTAGAACTGCTCGAAATAGTACTGTTCCTGGCCGAAGTAATAAACCACGTCGCCGAGGTGGTACCAGAAAGAGGCCGCGGCATCCCGGGCCATGGCATCGGCGACGGCGAACTGGAACTCCGGCTTCTGGATGCCTCCGGTGTCGCCGACGGTGTGGAAAGTAATATTGCCTGATTGCTGGATCTTGTTCGCTGCCGCGGAACCGATCACGTTCGCCAGATCCATAGGAGCGGTGCTGCGCGGCGCCGGAAAAGGCTCCAGTATTGTGAGGCCGGTTGCCTTGCTGTCGGCTGAGATTTCCTGGGCGCTGAAGTCGTTGAAGTTGTCGGGAGTGAGGTCGGGGTCTCCAAATGCACGGGCGGTACCCATCGGCGCTCTCCTTGACGAGCGAGACTTTCGGCCTCGTCGATTGATCCAGCGTGAGAATTGACGGGCGGTCGCAGACGAAGAGATTGGGAACGGTCAAGGGAAACTAAACGAGCGGTCATCTTCATGCCGCGATCCAACGATTGCGGAAATTATACGCACGGTGTGTGAAACGAAGATTGCGCTCGCGGGTCGTGTAAGACCCCGCTCATTTCTGCCCGTTCGCCGGGGAGCTATTGGCCGAAGTGGATCCCCGAAATCCAGTGCTGTTGCCCGGCGTACCAGGCGAGGGCTGCCACTCCTGCGAGGACGAGGATGAAGATCAAAAGGGTCTTCCCCCATCCGCCGGATCTGCGCGGCGCGGTCTCTTCAGAGGGCGCGGAGGCAGGCTCCGTCACGTCCGCCGGCGGTGCGGGCGCAGTGACGATATCTTTCTCGTCGGAAAGAGCACCGGCCGCAGCGACGGATTCTCCCGGAGCGCCGGGTAAAGGAAGTTCGGCAGTGGGCTCGGGCTGGTTTGCGGACGGAGGCGGCACGGCGGCGGCGCCCTGGACGCTCGACAAGCGGACGACCTGGATGCCGATGTTGTCCGGGCCGCCGGCATCGAGAGCGAAGTTGAGCAGAGTGGAGGCCATGTCCTGGACATCGCGTTCGGGGTCGGTCATGACCTGCTCAATGGCGAGTTCTGGGACGAATCCCCACAGGCCATCGGAGCAGAGAAGCAGCGTGTCGCCGGCTTCGAGATCCACCATCGACATTTCGATTTCGACATCGGGAATGTGGCCGATGCTGCGGGTGAGCACGGAGGCGTGAGGGCTGTGGCGAGCTTCCTCGGGCGTGAGCCGCCCCTGGTCCATGAGTTCCTGAACGGCGGAGTGGTCCCTCGTAAGCCGGGCGAGATGGCCTGCGCGGCCGAGGTAGGCCCGGCTGTCGCCAATGTGTCCGATCCACGCCTGGACGGGAGCCTGGTTAACTCCTGCTTCGCCGCCTGTGATGAGGGCCAGCACCACCGTCGAGCCCATACTGCGAAAGGCCGCGTCGCCTGTGGCTGCGGCATCCATAACGCTGTTGTTGGCGACGGCCGCGGCTTCCGCAATGGCGCGTGCGGGGGAGCAATTCGCGGGTTGCGCGCCGATCGACGCGGCGATGGTGTCGGCCGCCATGCGCGAGGCGGTTGCGCCGCCTCGGTAGCCGCCGATGCCGTCGGCGACGATCACCAGCTCGCCGAGAGGGGTCGATGCGCGGCGGATGCTGTCCTGGTTCTCTTCCCGGACCTTGCCCCGGTCGCAAGCTTCTCCGAAGGACAGGGCCCCTTTCTGTACCGAGCTGCTGCTCATAGCTGCGCCCTCCATGGACGCGGGTCACTATTGGGGCTCGCTGTCGCGCTTCCTGAGGATACCGATCGCGCCCGACGTGAGCACGAAGAACATGGAGCACAGAACCATGATCGATGTGCCGAATGTGTGGCGGAACCTGACCGCGTGGGACGTGGGATTCGAGACCGGGTAGGCCTGTTTAGCCGAAGCGCGGCAGGTCTCCTCCTTGCCCGACGGGCCCTTTGCGGTGATGACGTAGTTGGGAATTGCCACCTCGGCGGCGTCGCCCATGATGGTGAGCGAAGTGACTTCCGCTCCGGCGGGAGCAACGTGGGGAGTTAATGTCTGTGCCGAGCCGGGCGTGACTCCCGGCGGGAGCTTGCCGCCCTTCGCCATGGCCGCGGCCATAGCCGGCGTTACCCCGGGCGGTAGCTGCCCGCTCTTCGCCATGCTCGCCGCCATTTCCGGCGTAACACCGGGCGGCAGTTGCGGAACAGCCGCGGAGCCGGCACCTGCAGCAGGACTTCCGGACTGGGCGGCCAGGGACGGTTCGATCGACGGTGAGCCCTCGAGCGTGCAGGAGAAATCCGGAGTGGCCTTGATTTCGCCCCACGCCGGCGATTGCGCGTCGCGGACCAGGTTCGCCTCGTATGCCCAGCGCGAGGGGATGACGAGCGAGAACATCTGGCCAACTTTCGGCATCTGGTAAACGGGGCGCATGCCGCCGCCGACCGCGATGATGGGCAAGAGCACAACCGGCAGAAGCGCGATGGCGCTCTCGGTAGTTTTGGCGAGCGCCGAGATGCAAAGCCCCAGGCCCGCGCCGATCATCGAGGACAGCAGCAGGACCAGGAATCCGGAGAAGAAACCGCCGTGCAGACCGCAGATCAAGTCCACGAGTCCGAGCAGCGTGGCGCACTGGAAGACGCAGAGACCGAGCAGCACAGTGAGCTTTGAAAATAGGTAGGGCACGAGCTTGAGCGTGACCATGCGCTCGCGCTTGTAGATGGTCCACTCGCCCACGATGTCGCGCGCTGCGTTGTTGCAGCCGAACCAGATTGCCGCGACCACCATGAGGAAATGAACGACGGGCAGCTTTTCCGCAAGGTCGCCGAAGCTCGCAGCCCCGGGCAGCGCGGCCTTTAGCGGATAGATGACGAGGCAGACGAGCAGCGCAAAGAGCGGCGCCTGCACGAGCAGGACCGCGGTCTGGGCGCGGTCGCGCAGCTTGACGAAGACGTTCCGCTTGACCAGCGCCAACCACTGCGTCAACCCGAACTGGCGCCGCGGCGCTTCTTCGCCGGTCTTGCTCTCGCCGCCCTGGGGCCGCTTGCCCGAGCGGCTGGCAACGAACTCCTTTTGATACCGCGACACCTCGTAGCGCTGGCGCCAGGTGTCGGTGCGCGACCCCTCGGGGACCGCGGCCATGCCGGAGAACAGCATCTCGGGGTTCAGGTCGGGTTGCGCCTGGGGTGCCTTAGGGCCCTTGGGTGGATTGAAGAACTGGATGGCGTCGGGATATGCGGGGCCGAAGTACACGAGCGCGCCGGGCTTTTCGCCCCTGTCGCGCGACACCATGATGAGGTCGTCGAACTGGCGGTAGACCTTGAGGCTGGGCTGATGAATCGTGGTGATGATGGTCTTTCCGGCTTTGGAGAGCTCCTTGAGCAGATCGACAACCGATTCGGCGTCGTAGGACGAAAGGCCGGAGGTTGGCTCGTCAAGAAAGAGAACCGGCGTGTCCGTGATGAGCTCGAGGCCGATGTTGACGCGCTTGCGCTGGCCGCCCGAGAGCGTCTTGCGCTCGGGCGAGCCGATTACCGTGTCGATCTTGTCGTGGATGCCGAGGTCTTCGAGGACCTGCTGGGTGCGGCGGTCGATCTCGGCGTCGCTCAGATCGGTGCGGAGCTTCGCGGAGAAATAAAGAGCCTGTCGCACTGTGAGCTGCGGGTGGACGATATCGTCCTGGGGAACATAGCCCATTTGCTGCCGGAATCGATCATAAAAACGGTAGAGGTCGGCGCCATTGAAGAGGACCGAGCCGTGCGCGGGAGGGGTATACCCGTTGAGGGCCTTGAGGAGCGTGGTCTTCCCTGCTCCGGCGGGCCCCATGAGCGCCACAAGCTCCGAAGGAAAGACGGTGAGCGAAACTGGAGCGAGCAGCTGCTTGCCGCCGGGCGCGTTGACCACGATCTCAGTCGCCTCAATGGTCACATTGCCGTAATACTCGCGGCGCGCGAGCTGGCCGTCTTCAAGCAAATGAAATCGGAAGCTTCCGAGCCCTATCTCATCGCCGGTCTTCGCCAGCGTCCTCCCGGTGATGCGGACTCCGTTGAGGTAGGTTCCGTTGCGTGATCCAAGATCCTCGACCCAGGTGCCCTCCGGAGTGCGGGTAAGGCGCGCGTGGCGCCACGACACCATGGGATACGGCAGCGGGATGTCGCAGTCGGGGTCGCGGCCGATCTCCATCGACGCGCCCTTGAACGGCACCTTGGTAAATGGCGATTCGCCGATCTCGACCGTTCCCTCGCTGGTGAGCAGCTGCGACGCCGCCATCTTGTAGGATCCGAAGAAAACGACGTCGGACGTCTCGAGAGCGGCGCGCTGGATCCGGTTGCTGACCTGCCCGATTGAAGTGCCGTTGGTCGAGTTCTTATCCTCGAGGACCCACTTGCCGCTCTCTTCGCGAATGACGGCGTGGTTCCACGAGATGATGGGCAAGTCGATGCGGATGGTCGAATCCGGCGACCTGCCGATCGTGATCTCGGTTCGCTTTGTTCCCGGCGGCGGCGGCACGACGCGCGTGCCCGAACGGCTGGAAACGTCGATCGGGTCAGCGGAAGACTTGGCGCGCGTTGTCGGCCACGGCATCTGGACGCGGCCTGCAAGCATGACCTGGGCCCCGTACTGCACCTGGACCGGAACGCCCGGCGAAAGCTTTGAGCCGCTTACGAAAGTCCCGTTGGTCGAACGCAGATCCTCGACAACGAAGTTTCCGCTGCGGCGGGAAACCCGGCAATGCACGCCGGAAACTACGGGGTCCTGAACGCGCAGGTCGCAACCCGGCGCACTCCCAACCACCCATGAATCTTGCTGTCTCGATTCACTTTCGGTCATAAATCAATTTCTCTGAGTGACCACAATGTAGCATGCACGGCCTGTGGCAGTTGAGTGTTTTTGCAGTTTGTGGAGCGCCAAGGCGCGTTACGGGAATAACGGGGAAAACATGGGCATATGAAGCTCCCCGGCACGCCGCGGACGCCCCCGCCCGCGCCGGCGGAATTCGCAGCACTCTCACCGCCCAAAAAGATCGGCCATGAGCGCGTGTTAACATTCAGGGACAAACCAATCATGTTGAGTCAATCCGCTGGTTCGGACATCGTCCTTGAAGTTGTAAAAGCAGGCTCCGCGCCAGAATTTGTTCCGGTGACGCAGTCCCCATTCCTTGTCGGCCGCGGCGCCGAGAGCGGCAATCACCTTGTGCTCGACGACCCCCGCATCTCCCGCAGCTCCGCGGCCATCGTGTCCGCGAACGGCAGCTTTCGCGTGGAAGACCGCGGGCAGCGGCACGGGGTCTTCGTCAACGGGATCCGCGTGGAGCAGAAGCAGCTCCAGGACGGGGACGTCATCGGGTTCGGGCTCGAGGATTCATACCGGATCACGTTCCACTCATCGCTTGCGCGGAACTCCGTAGAGAGCATGCTCACGCGGATTGGAAGCATCTCGTCCGCGGTGACCGGGCAGGGAGGCGGCGGGTTAAGCAAGCTGAACCTGCTTCTTGAAGCGAGTTCCCTGCTCCACTCGTCGCTGCCGCTCGAGTCTGTGCTCGCATCGATGCTGGATCACGCGATCTCGATTGTGCGCGCCGATCGCGCTCTGCTTCTGGAGCCGGATGCGGACGGAAACCTGAGAGTACGCCTCGCGCGCGGCAGTAAAGGAACGGATCTGCCGCCGGAGAGCATTACTCCCAGCCATACGGCGCTGCGGCAGGCCGTGCAGCAGCGGACGCCGGTGATCACCGACGACCTCAGCCTCGCCGGACTCGACCTGAAGAGCGCGGAGAGCGTGGTGATCCAGGGGCTGCGGGCGGTCGTGGCCATTCCCCTGTTTGCCGTAACTCATGCCACATCGGAAGAGCCGCAGCTGCAGTCGGCCAGCAAACTGCTGGGAGCCGTCTACCTGGATTCGCGGCGGCCGGCGGCGTTCTCGAATCTCGACCGGCAGATTCTGGACGCGCTGGGTGGACAGGCCGCGAGCATTCTGGACAATGCGCGCCTCGTCGAACGCGAGCGCGAACAGCAGCGGATCGAGCAGGAACTGGCGATCGGGCGCGACATCCAGCAGGGGCTGCTGCCGCACGGGTTGAGCGATTTTCCGCACCTGCAGGTTACCGGCATCCAGTTCCCGTGCCAGGAGGTGGGCGGCGACTACTTCGACGTCTTCCCGATGGGCGAAGACCGCACGGCATTTCTGATTGCGGACGTGGCCGGCAAGGGATTGGGAGCCGCGCTGCTGACAACCATGCTTCAGGGAGCGCTCTCGGGCATGACGCTCGGGGTTGAACCCGTGAAGGTTTTCAACCACATCAACCGGTTCCTCTGCGGGCACGCGTCTGTTGGACGTTACGCGACGATGTTCTTCGCCATCGTCGCGAGCGATGGCTTTGTCGAGTTCATCAACGCCGGGCATCCGTCGCCGCTGCTGCTGCGCGGAAACAAGGTAAGCGAACTCTACACCGAAGGATCCTTCCCGCTCGGGTTGGTGGAAGAAGCCGAGTTCAAGGCTTCGCGCACGCGGCTCGAGCCCGGCGACAAGCTGATCCTCTTTACCGATGGCGTAACGGAGGCGCAGGACCCCGAACGAGATCTCTTCGGGTACGCACGGCTGCGCGACGCGGTTGACGGGCACGGAAACGAATCGATCGGGGAACTTCAGGACACGATTCTGAAGTCGGTGAATGAATTCTGCCGCGGAGCCGATGCCTCGGACGACGTGACATTGCTGATCGTCAGGTACCGGGAGCCGGAGGCAGGGTAGTTCACAGTTCGCAGTTCGCAGTTTTCGGGTCATGGAGTCGGGCGCTGGCGGAGACGCCGGGCACTCACGCAGGTAACCAGATTCCCGATGCCCAAAAGGTGATCCAACAGGTGCGGAACGGCGTGCTAGATTGAAAAACACTGATTAGATATGGACCGTAAAACCATAGGGCGGTACGAGATCGTCGATGAGCTGGGCCGGGGCGCGATGGGGAGCGTTTTGCGCGCGCGCGACCCCGCCATGGGGCGCTCGGTCGCGCTCAAGTGCATTCATTCCGCAGCGCTGGACGGCGATCAGAAGAATGAGTTTCGCGAACGGTTCTTCCGCGAGGCGCGTGCCGCCGGCGCGCTCGCGCACCCCGGCATCGTGCCCGTTTTCGACGTTGGCGAAGACGACGGCATCCCGTTCCTGGTGATGGAACTGGTGCAGGGTCGGACGCTTGCCGACGCCATGAAGACGGGCGAGCGCTACCCGCTCGAACGGGTGTGCGAGATCGGGCAGCAGATAGCGGACGCGCTCGGATACGCGCACCGGAACGGCGTGGTGCACCGAGACATCAAGCCGGCCAATATCCTGATGACCTCGCGCGAGGTGTACGGAGCGGAGCGGCCGCGCATTACCGACTTCGGTGTCGCCAAGCTGGCCGGGGGAGAGATCACATCGACAGGGCAGCTCCTGGGAACTCCGGCCTTCATGGCTCCGGAGCAGTTTACCGGCGAGCCTGTCGATGGACGCGCTGACCTTTTCTCCCTCGGCGTGATGCTCTACCGGATGGCGACCGGCGAACAGCCGTTTGGCGGCGAGACCATCACCGCGGTCTCGTACAAGGTGGTGCACACCGATCCAATTCCGCCTTCGAAGTTGAATCCGGCCATCGGCTCAAGGCTCGGCGCAGTCCTGCAAAGGTGCCTCGCGAAGAGCCCTGCGGATCGCTACCAGACGGGCGATGAGCTCGCGGCAGACCTTGCCGCCGCGCGGCCGGGCTCGCAGGCGACAGGTATTTACCAGGCGCCGCAGACGCCCTATCCGGGCGCGGGGCCGGGTATAGACCCAGGCGCCACGGTGGATATGACTCCGCCGCAGAGGACGTACTCGGGCCAGGGGGCGCCCCAGTGGGGAACCATGACCGCCGGCACGCAGAACACCGCCGGTCCGGGCATGCCGGTTCCGCAGTACCCGAGACAGCCGGACCCTGCGACGATGGGGCCGCGGAGCACGGCGCCCGGCATGCAAACGGCGCAACCGGCGATGCAGACCTCCGGGACGGGCATTCGGTCGAATCCGCAGGCCTACCCGCAGCAGGCGCCGAAGGCACCTCAGGTGGTCGCGCCGGCGCAGCGGACAATGTCTCCTGCGGCGTCCATGGCGGGCCCGGTATCGCAGTCGTATCCGGCCGCAAAGACTGCCGCGCCGGCGCCCAGGGCGGCCGAGCCGGCGCCGGCACTCGCAAAGACATTCACTCCGAGCCCAAAACCGGCCGTCGCAACGAAAACGGCTTCGCAGGAAGATTCTCCGATGGCGACACTATCCGGGCGAAAGGCTCGAGTCGTCCCGGAGGAGCCTGCGAAGAAAAAGGGCGTTCCGATTCTGGTGTGGATTATCGCCTTGGCGGTCGTCGCGCTGGGAGCGCGGTATTTGCTTCAGCTTCGGCTGAATCCGAATACCGGGGAGGTTGCTTCGGATTCATCGGCCTCGGGGTCGTCGACCGCGGGCACGGGCAGCGCGGCAAGCGCAGTGTCTGCGAACTCGACTCAGGCCGGAGCCGCGCCGGCAAACTTCAATCCGCATAACCTCGACCCGGGGCGGAGCGGACGGATGCGGCTTGGATTCGACAGCGTCCCGTCGGCGGTGCTGCTGACCGTCCAGATGGACGGATCGCCCTACTGGAGCGGCGCGGCCGGGCTCTCAACCGAGAACGAACTCGTCGTTCCGCAGGGCCGGCACTCATTTCGCATTGCCGTGTACGGCGGCGGTGGAACGGCGCCGATACTGTCGAACAGCGCGGAGGCAGACGTCCTGCTCAGCAAGAGCCTGCTGATGACCGCGGACCTCAACCCGCATGTGGTCACCGGAGCAGGGATTCTTCCCCCGGGAACGAAGATCAGCCTGGCCATCAGAACGGCCGCCATGTAACAGGTTTGTCACAATTCGCCATTACCATAACGGCTGTATCTGCAATAGTTTTGAGGACTCGGCAGCCAGGGCCCGCAGAGGCTCTCGGACAAGGAGTGAACGATGGCAATGAAAGCCACGATCGAAGAGATCGACGGCGGCATCACGCGCCTCGTGCTCGATGGGCGGATGGACATTGAAGGCGCGCAAGCCGTGGACCTTCGCGTCAACGTGATTGCGGGAAGCGCAGACAAGCTGCTGATGGACCTCTCCGGAGTGACCTTCCTCGGCTCAATGGGCCTGCGGTCGATCGTACTGCCGGCCCAGGCGATCAAGAGGCGGGGCGGCAAAATGGTGCTTTATGGACCGATTCCGATGGTGGAAGACGTGTTGAAAGGCGCCAGCATCGGTTCGATCATTCCCATCCATCACGACCTGGATTCCGCCCTGGCCGCGCTGCGGGGTTGAGCCCTGCGGAAATCCACTGGAGCTCAAGCGATGAGCGACAAGCCTGCGTGTCCCGTGCCCACGCAGTTAAGGCTCGAAAGCCGGATGGAAGACCTCGCATTGGTGCACCCCTGGGTGGAGGCGCTCGCCGAATACCATGCGATTCCCCCGCCGACTGTGTTCGCCATCAATCTGTGCCTTGAAGAAGCTCTCGCGAACGTGGTGCGGCACGGCTACAAGGACACCGCCGGTTCTGCGATGACGGTTGCATTTGAGACGCACGGGGAACGTGAGCTGTCGTTCGTTGTTGAGGACTCGGCGCCGCATTTCGACCCGACGGTTGCGCCGATGGAAACGCCCGCAGTGCCGCTCGAAGAAATGAAGATCGGCGGCAACGGGATTCTGCTGATGCGGAAGTTCGCCGGATCGGTGAAGTGGGAGCCTCTCGAGCACGGCAATCGGCTGCGGATCGGCTTCGTGCTTCCGTGAACCCCTTCGGTCCAAGGTTCCAGTCCAAAGTGAACCGGCCGCCCTGTCGGAACGACGAGTATAATTGGTGAAACGTTTCCTCCAAATCGCTGCACGGGTGATACTTAAAAGTTGGCGTAGCCTGGCGGGGTTTCATGCCCCAAACCGTAAACCGCAATTCCTGGCTCACTGCAATCCAAAGCTGGGTTCTGTATGTCGAGTCCCCGATCGGGGCCGCAAGTTTGAGTACCTGCGTGTCAAGCCCCGGGAAGCCGGAACAATGCGAATATGTTAACCGGAAAATAAATACCCCCCACCCCCTCCCCCACCCCCCTCCCCCCCTATAAAATTTCCTGCGAGTAAAAATATAAAGGTCAGATGATTGCAAATAAAGCACTTACGTGAATTCCCGCTTTGTCCAATACCGCCGTTTTCAACCGCTTCATCATGTGAAACTTACCCGCATTATTACCTTCTGGTTAACAGACCGGAAAGTCCATCTCGGATGCATCAGCTCTGGCAATGCTCCGGCCTGGCGCTTCAAAGCCGAATCAGGGACTGCCTTGCCGCGATCTGTTCTGAGTGCCGGGGCCGGCGAAAACTGGCAAAATCGCTGGTCGTCAATATTCAGATCGCGAGGTATAGTCCTAGCCAATTTGGTGTGCCGTGGGCCTCGCCGGCCTTCGCCGTGTAGCTGCGCGGCAATCATAGGGGAACCAAATGGTTGATTCACTGCAGTTGGAAAAGAAGGAATCGATCCTCGTTGTCGACGATGCTCCCGACAACCTGACGCTGATGTCGCAGCTGCTGAAGGACGGTTACCAGGTGAAGGCAGCCAACAGCGGTGAGAAGGCGATGAAGATTGTCCGCGGAGAGAACCCGCCGGACCTGATTCTTCTCGACATCATGATGCCGGTCATGAGCGGATACGACGTATGCCGCGAACTGAAGGCCGACCCCGCCACCGCGCACATCCCGATCATCTTCCTTACCGCAATGTCGGAGATCGAGGATGAGAGGAAAGGGTTCGATCTCGGCGCGGTGGACTACATTACGAAGCCCATCAGCCCGCCGATTGTGATGGCGCGCGTGAAGACGCACCTGCGCATCAAGGCAACAGAGGACTTTCTCAAGGACAAGGCCGCGTTCCTCGAAAGCGAAGTAGCCAGGCGAACGCGCGAGATCGTGGCCATACAGGACGTGACGATCTTTGCGCTGGCCTCGCTGGCCGAGACGCGGGACAACGAAACGGGCGGTCATATCCGCCGCACCCAGTTCTACGTAAGGGCTCTGGCGGAGAAACTGAGCGAACAGCCGCGGTTCGCGGGCTATCTGACGCCTCGCCAGATCGACGCCGTGTTCAAGTCCGCGCCGCTGCATGACATCGGCAAGGTCGGCGTCCCCGACCGCATCCTGCTGAAGCCGGGGCGGCTGGATCCGGATGAATACGAGATCATGAAAACCCACGCGACCCTGGGCAGGGACGCGCTTGCTCATGCAGAGGAACAACTGGGAACGAAAGTGGAGTTCCTGTCGTGCGCCAAGGAGATTGCGTGGGCACACCACGAGCGATGGGACGGCATGGGCTATCCACGCGGATTACGCGGGCAGGACATTCCGCTCTCGGCGCGGATGATGTCGATTGGCGACGTGTACGATGCGCTGATCAGCAAGCGCGTGTACAAGGATGGCATGCCGCACGAGAAGGCGGTCGCGGTCATCGCCGAGGGCAGGGGGACACAGTTCGATCCCGACCTTGTCGATACGTTTGTCGGAATTGCGGGGGAGTTCCAGGCGATTGCGGCCCGTTTCCGCGATTCCGATCATGCCCTCACTGCTCATGCCGCGGCAATCGGGCAGCAGGTGCGGGTTGGCGTTGCGAGCGCATGAGGCGGTGAACGGGCCCGCAAGGAGGGGATTCGAGTGAAGGGGCTCCTGACTCTTCTCGAGAGACGCAGGCTGGGTGAAAAGCTGGGGCTGGGGTTCTTCATCGTCGGATGCGTGACCCTGGTCATATCCGCTCTGAGCATCTATAACCAGCGCGAACTTCGCGACGAAATCCACCGGCTCTATCAGCAAAGACTGGTCGGCATGACCGACCTTGAGAATGCGCATCTCTACCAGGTAAAGATGAGCCGCTACCTGCGGCAAATGCTCCTTGCCGACGATGCGAAGACGCGCGGCGAGGCGGCGCAGCGCCTGCTGGAGGCGGAAACCGGCGTCCACGACCAGATTGAAAACGCGCGCAATCACCTTGCCTCGGACGATGCGGCGCAACTGCCCGGGGTTGAGAACCGGATTGCAACGTACGCGCGCTACGTGCACGAGGCCGAATCGCTGGACCAGAGCGGCCGTGCGGCCGAGGCGCGCAGCCTGATAGCTTCTGCGGAAATGGAGAGCGCCTTTGTGGGCGCTGACGATTCACTCACATCCGCCGTGCAGGTGCTGCAGAACAAGACCAACGAAGACGCTCAGCGGTCGGAATTGATTGCCGCGAATGGCGAACGGGTAACTGTGCTCACTCTGATCCTGGGCGGCGGCCTGGCGTTGCTGGCGGCAATCCTGGTCAGCCTTTCGATCCGGGGGCCATTGAATAGCGTGCGGACGACGGTGGACAAGCTTGCGGCAGGTCATCTGGAGACTCCGATGCCGCACGCCGAATACACGAACGAGATCGGCGACCTGGCCCGCGCGATCGTGGTTCTGCAGAATGAGGCCCGGCAGATGGAAGCGCAGCGGTGGATCAAGTCCAACGTGGCTGCGATCTCGCGCGAACTTCAGTCGGAGACCACCCTTTTCGGTCTTGCGAACAGGTTCCTGGCTCACATTGCCCCCATGTTCAAGGTGGGCCATGGCGTGTTGTACCTCTTTCGAGAGAGCGATCAGAGGTTGCAGCTTGCCGGGTCATACGCTTGCATGGAGCGAGAGGATGGCAAGCAATCCTTCGCACTTGGCGAGGGGCTGATCGGCCAGTGCGCTGCCGATCGGGCGCCGATCGTCATTGCCCACCCTCCAGCCGACTACATTCGCATCGGCTCGGGCCTGGGCGATTCAGCACCCCGGTCGATTGTGGTGCTGCCCGTTGAGCTCGGCGCCCGGCTGCTCGGCGTGATCGAGCTGGCGCTTCTTGAAGAGCACGAGGCTGATCATGTGACCCTGATGAAAGAACTGATTCCAATTCTTGCGACCAGCCTCGAGATCCTGGAAAGAAATGAGAATACCCGGCATCTGCTGGATGAAGTGGCCGCCGCCGAGGAACGCAGCCGCCTGCTGCTCACGTCGGTGGAACAGGGCATCTTTGGCCTCGACCGCGAAGGCTTGGTGACGTTCATGAACCCCGCCGCACCCCGGATCCTGGGCTTCCGCGAAGACGAAGTGCTCGGCCAGGTGCTCCATACGCTGGCCCACCACCACTATCCCGACGGCCGCGAGTTTCCACGCTCGGAATGCAGGATGTTTTTGACCGCGGTAGATGGGCTGCCGCGAGGCACTGACGATGAAGTGTTCTGGACCAAGGATGGCACGCCAATTCCGGTTGAGTACGGAACGAACGCGATCAAGAAGGACGGCGCATTTGTGGGAAGCGTGGTCGTGTTTTCCGACATCACGGAGAGAAAGAAGATCGAGGCGGAGATCCTGGGGGCGAAGACTACGGCCGAGGAGGCGACGGCTGCAAAGAGCCGCTTCCTTGCGAATATGAGCCACGAAATCCGAACACCGATGAATGCCATCATCGGAATGTCGCACCTCGCGCTCCAGACGCAGCTGGACAGGAACCAGCGGCGATACATCGAGATGGTGCACCGCGCCGCCGAGAATCTGCTCGCGATCATCAATGACATTCTGGACTTCTCAAAGATCGAAGCCGGAAAACTGTCGATGGAGAAGGTCGGCTTCCGCCTGGAGGACGTGCTGGACAACATTGCCACGCTGATCGGGCTGAAGGCTGAGGATAAAGCAATCGAACTGCTGTTTGACACCCATCCCGATGTCCCAATGGCGCTGACCGGGGACCCGCTGCGGCTCGGACAGATACTCACGAACCTCGGAAACAACGCGGTGAAGTTCACTGAAAAGGGCGAAATCGTGATGGGCGTCGAACGGGTCTCACAGGCCGAATCCGAGGTCACCCTGCATTTCTGGGTTCGCGATACCGGCATCGGCTTGACGCCGGAGCAATGCGGAGGCCTGTTCCAGTCCTTCAGCCAGGCAGACGTGTCAACGACGCGCAAATTCGGCGGCACTGGGCTGGGACTTGCAATCTCAAAGAAGCTTGTGGAGATGATGGATGGCCGAATCTGGGTTGACAGCGAATTCGGCAGGGGATCGACTTTTCACTTCCACGCCACATTCGGCCTGCAGGCCGAACCAGTCGCGCGGCGCATGCCTCACGCGGACGAGTTGCGCGGAACCAGGGTGTTGATTGCGGATGATAACGCCTCGGCGCGCGAGATCCTCTCAACCACGGTTCGCAACTTTGGGATGGATGCCCGGATCGCGATCGATGGTGTGCAGGCATTGTCAATGGTTCAGGAGGCCGCAAGGAATAAGCAACCATTTGATGTGATCCTGATGGACTGGAAAATGCCTGTGCTGGATGGCATCGAGACTTTCATTCGATTGCAGGAAGAGCGGTCGGCAGAGCCACCCGCATGCATCATATTGACCGCTCATGGACGCGAAGAGGCAATCGCAGCGGCAGAAAAATCCGGAGTTCATTTGCAAGGCGCATTGAGCAAACCGGTCACAGCGTCAACTCTGCTGGAAGCGATTGGCGAAGCGCTCGGGAACGGCAGAGCCGCTGAAACAGTTGCCCAAGCCGGATCTGGTAAGGAAAGCGACAGCATTGCCACGATTGCAGGCGCGCGCGTGCTCCTGGTGGAAGACAACGAGATGAACCAGGAACTGGCGTGCGAGCTTTTGCGCGGCGCCGGCGTGGAAGTGGCGGTCGCCAACAACGGCAAGGAAGCCCTGGACCTGCTCGCCCGGGACCCCCAATTCGATGGTGTGCTGATGGATTGTCAAATGCCGGTGATGGACGGCTACGAGGCGACTCGACGGATCCACAAGATGCCCGGATTTGGCGGCCTTCCGATCATCGCCATGACAGCTGACGTCATGACGGGAGATCGCGAAAAGGTGCTCGAAGCGGGAATGCTCGACCACATCGCAAAGCCGATCAACGTGGATGACATGTTTGCAAAGATGGCCAAATGGATAACGCCGAAGCGAGCGGCGATGCCTTCGGACACCGGGGCGAATCGAAAGGTACTGGAGGAGAACCCCATTTTGCTTCCGGCGCTCGCAGGAGTCGATGTGAAAGCGGGGCTCGCTACCACCCAGCACAACCAGAAACTCTACTTGAAGCTGCTGCACAGGTTCCGCGACAGCCAGCGCGATTTTTACGAGCAATTCAAGGCGGCTCGCAGTGACTCCGACCCGAAGGCGGCCGAGAGACTTGCCCACACACTCAAGAGTACTGCTGGAAATATCGGAGCCCGGGACGTGCAGGCGGCTGCCGCAGAGCTGGAATCTTCATGCCGGAAAGGCGTTTCAGAAGAATCTGTTCAGATGCGCCTTTCGAGTGTTGCAGGCGCGCTCGGCATAGTATTGGCAGGACTGGACCGGTTGGACAGGCACGAGGACCGGGCTTCCGACGCTGAAGGCGCACCGATCGACCCGGTTCAACTCATGGCTCTGCTGGAGAGGCTCAGGAAGTTGATGGAAGAAAGCGACAGCGAGGCAGGAGAAGTGGCCGAGCAAGCGGCGGACAAACTACGGGGCAGTTCGCTCGAAGCACAAATGAAAGAAGTTTGCTTGAACCTCGAAGCGTTCGATTTCGATCTTGCGATCGCGCGCCTTGACGTGCTGATTCAACGCGCCCGTTCAATGGAGAAGGCTGTAGGCGCAACCTCAGTTTTAGCTAATTAAGACGTCCGCGAAGCGTCCGTGCCTCCCGCGCTTAGGCGATGGCACAAGAAGGAATCAGCGCGGAACTCGGCCATCCTGCTCTTCAGAGTCTTCTTCGACGATGTATCTTACGCGGTGGCTGTGGAGCTCCTGATCCTGATCGGCCGCTCTCTTTTTGCGAAACACGATGGCATCAAGTCCGAATATCCCCATGACAAGAATCATGATTGCCACCACTGCGAATACGATTTCCTCCGCCTTCGACATGATCACGGGCGCATCCACGGACTTCCTCCTTCACGTTCATCGCATAGGCTAATTTGGGCCTGGCACGAGGATTCTCATTCGTAAGTGCACAGCGGTCTACTGACAATATGTATAGGCGGGAAAAGGGCATCCCGAAACCACTGGCGAAGAAGGACGCGGTCCGTCAGGTGCGAAGACGTTACGGGATAAACATCGCAACCGCGGCTGTAAACATCAGGACCGCGACGATTGCCACCGCAATCCGGCCAATGAGCGAACTAGGTTGTCCTGCCATCAGCTTGACGTCGGAGGCAATGAAAACAATTCCGACCAGCAAGAACGGCGCAACGACCCCGTTTACAACCGCCGAGAAATAGAGAGCCCTGATCGGGTTGATGCCGGTAAGATCGATTGCCGCCGCGAGAATCGTAGACAGAATCACGACCCCGTAGAACGAGCGGGCATTATGCAACTCCTGGTCCAGTCCCTGGCGCCAATGGAAAAGCTCGGCGAACGCATAGGCTGACGATCCGGTGAGTGTTGGGATCGCGAGAAATCCAACACCCAACAGGCCGAGTGTGTAAAGCCAGTATGCGAGGTTTCCAGCGAGAGGACGGAGAGCCTCGGCGACGTCGCGAGATGTCTTGGGATTTGTAATCCCATGCGCATGGAGCGTGATCGCGGTGGTGAGGATAATGAAGAACATCACCATGTTCGAAAAAAATGTGCCCAGACCAACGTCGAACTTGCGATCGACGATCTCCCTTTGCGAGGCGCCAATTCGTTGCCAGAGAGTTCGCTTCCCTTCAGCCTTTTCTGTCTCGACTTCCTGCGACGCCTGCCAGAAGAATAGATACGGGCTGATGGTGGTCCCGAGGATTGCCACGAGCATCTGCCAGGCGTCCTTGCCATGGGGAAGCGACGGAGCGAGCGTTGCCCTGAACACTGCTGCCCAATCCGGGCGCAGATGAATTGCCGCGATCACGTACGCGAATAGAGCCAGGCAGAGCCACTTCAGGCAGGCAGCGATCTGAGAATAGCGAAGCCCGATTGTGGCCCACGAAATCGCAACTGCAAAGATGACCACAAAAAAATGGGACTTGAGACCGCAAACCATTTCGGCGGCGTCCGCCATCCCAGCCAGGTCCGCTCCAACATTGAGCGTGTTTGCGAAGAGGAGTGCGAACGCGGCCGCGCCCACGACGACGCGGGGGAATCTCTTACGAAGCGCAGTCGTGAGCCCGGAACCGGTGACCATGCCGATTCGCGCACACATCATCTGTACCGGAGCCATCAGCGCCCATGTGAGCGGGGCGGTCCAGAGCATGGTCATTCCAAGCTGGGCCCCTGCGAGGGAGTAAGTCGCGATGCCAGAGGGATCGTCGTCGGCTGCGCCCGTAATGACGCCAGGACCAAGTGCGGAGATGAAGCGATGCAGATGCTGTTTGAAGCCGTTTTTCAACCGCGCTCCTGGAAGTTCAATGTTTCTCGATTTTCAGGGGAAATCGAGTCGGTTGTGCGCAGGGGAACTCCAAGCGCGTCTGCCTATTCGTATAGATGCTGTGCAAAGCCGGGAGACTGCTCCATGCGCAAACGGCAAACGCCAGTCTGCTGGAGCTGTGCGAACGAATGACCGATGCGCCGCCTGAGCCTGCGAGCGTTGCGGAGGAAGGTCGGCTCGTTGAATGCTGTCGCGTTAGAATTCTCGAAATCGAGGGAGAACATGAAAATCATTTCGGCTCGCGGCTTGTTGTTCACAGCGATTTGCGCAATTCTCCAGCTGGCTTCGATACCGCACGGCGTGGCAGAGGAGCGGCGCACCCCGATTGTGACGGTCGAAGGCGATCATTTTGTGCGCGAGGGGAAGCCCTATCAGATCATCTCCGGCGCCATTCACTATGCGCGCGTGCCTCGCGCTTATTGGCGCGACCGCTTGCAGAAGGCCCGGGCGATGGGACTGAATACCGTGGAAACGTATGTGTTCTGGAACCTGCACGAGCCCCGGGCCGGGGTGTTCGATTTCAGCGGTCAGCTCGACGTAGCGGCTTTTATCCGCATGGCGCAGGAAGACGGACTGAACGTGATTCTGCGCCCCGGGCCGTATGTCTGCGCGGAGTGGGAAGCAGGCGGGCTGCCGGCTTGGCTCTTTGCGGATCCCAGCCTGAAGGTTCGCACTCGCGATCCTCGGTTCCTCGAGGCGGCGAACCGCTACCTGGCGCGGCTGGGCAAGGAAGTCGCAGGCCTGCAGGCTTCGCGTGGCGGACCGATTATCGCGATTCAGATCGAGAACGAGTATGGATCGTTCGGGCACGACAAGGAGTACATGGAGGACATTCACCAGGCGCTCATCAGGGCAGGATTGGGCGACTCGCTGTTCTACACCTCGGACGGAGTCGACCAGCTGCCCAACGACGCGCTGCCCGGCGTTCTCGCGGTGATCAACTTCGGCCCCGGCGAGGCGCAACGAGATTTTGCGCGGCTGGCGACGCTGCGCCCGAACCAGCCGATGATGACCGGCGAGTACTGGGATGGGTGGTTCGATGCGTGGGGCAATAAGGAACACGTGCACACGAACGCGGAGGCACAGGCGAAAGAGATTGAATGGATTCTGAACCAGGGGCATTCTCTGAACCTGTATATGTTTCACGGCGGGACGACGTTCGGGTTCATGAACGGGGCGAACATGGGTGCCGGCCCGAATGCGCGCTACGAGCCGCAGACCACGAGCTACGACTACGACGCGGCGCTCGATGAAGCGGGACGGCCCACGCCGAAGTTCTATCTGCTGCGGGATGTGATTCAACGGCGCACGGGAATCACGCCGCCTCCGCTACCTGCGGCGATTCCACTTGCCGCAGTGCCTGATTTCCAGCTCAGCGAATACGCGTCGCTATGGGACAATCTTCCCGCGCCGGTAAGTTCGCCCGAACCGCATTCGATGGAGAGCCTGGGGCAGGCGTATGGCTATGTTCTGTACCGCGCGCATTTAACTGGGGCTCAATCGGGAAGCCTGACGATCGACGATCTGCGCGATTATGCCGCGGTGTATCTCGACCAGAAGCTTGTGGGAACTCTCGATCGGCGTCTAGGGCAGAACTCGCTGCCGCTTCAGATCACGGGCGCGCATGAGACTCTCGACATTCTCGTCGAGAATACGGGACGCATCAACTTTGGGACGCACTTGCAGGATGGGCGGGCGGGGATCACCGAGGCCGTGAGTATTGGCGGCCAGAGGATTTCGGATTGGGAGATTTTTTCGCTGCCGATGGAGTCGCCTGATTCGATCGGAAATTGGAAACCCAGCCGGAGTGCGAGCGCTGGGCCTGCGTTCTTCCGAGGAACATTCAAGCTGGACCACGTTGCCGACACCTACCTCGATACGAGCATGCTCACGAAGGGCTTTGTGTGGGTGAACGGGCACAATTTGGGAAGAACCTGGAACATCGGGCCGCAGAAGTCGCTCTACCTCCCCGCGCCGTGGCTGCGGAAGGGCTCCAATGAAGTGGTTGTTTTTGACTACGGCCCGCTGGGCGCGATTTCAATGCGGGGGTTGAGCGGACCGTTGTGGTCTCACGCCGAGTAACTCGTCATGCGATCCATTGAGCCAGTGCATGGTGAAGCGCGCTGAGCGAAAGCGGGCGCGGCGCAGTCGCGAGAGGGGATTCCGGCGGGCCGATCACATATGCCTGGTTGAGACTCTCGGCCACACAGACGCATAGCGTCGATCGCTGGTACTCCGGAAAGCGCATGGCGGCCAGCCACACGTAGAGCGCGAGCATTTGAGCGTCAGTGGAACTGCCCGGAATATCATCGACCGCGGGAAGAGGATTGATCTGATCGGGATTATCGAAGACCGCTACCCCGGTAAACGGCTTGGGTTTGCTGCGAACGCCAAATTTCGCCGCGAGCACGCGAGGCCGGGCGCGGCGGAATGCCTCTGATGCAGCCCACTCCACGAATGAGTTTCCAAAGATGACGGCGCCGTTGCCGCTAAGATAGAGGGCTCGAACAAATTCGCGCGTCGCCGGATCGGCGGCGACTTCAGGAGGGCACCAGGGAAGGACGTCGACCCTCCGAAGACGGTCGTAGACGGCGTCGGCATCGGTCAAGTCCTTCTGCATGGTGTTCATCTGGTGCGAGAAGCTCTCGCGGTACCGATCAAGCCGCGCATAGCTCAATAGAACCGGGCGCGGGCCGCTGGTGGGCTGCACAGTGACGAGGGAATCGATCAGGCTTCGGTCCGAATCCACAAACCACGTGTCGGCGATCGCAGTCTGCCCCCCCTTGCTCAAAATCTCGAGCAGTCCGGGCATTCCAGTGCCAGCGCCGCTGAAGCTGCCGAGCAGAAGAGCATGAAGGACGCCGCCCGGCGCCTGATCTTCAGGGATGTCGAGATTGACCGCGGAGCCGATCTGCCGCCAGCGTTGCCATGCAGTTGCGGAATTGACCGTGAGCGGGCGAGGAATGCCGATGAGAATAAGGCGGTTTGCCCCGCCTGATTCCAGGTTCGCAGCGGATGCATGGCGGTCGGCCTCATCGAAGACGTCCTGCACCGCCTTGCGCCACTCGAGAAAATATGGCGATCGAGCGAGCAGCGACGCGTTCTCAATGGTCTGCTCGCTGGTGGAGAACTTGCCCTGGTGGAGGTTCATCCTCTGCTCGAGGGAGACGACCTCGCGGAAGAGTTCCTGCGACTGCTGCGCGTCAAGGCCGGCGACGAAAGCAATGAGCCGCTGAATGGATCGCTGCTCATTGGGGAACAGGTATTCCCATTCGGTCAGTTGCTGATTCACGAAAGGAAGAAACGTGAGCGGCATGCGCTTGAGGACACCACGGTTCAGCGCATCCTTAATGTCTTCCGGTAACTGCCCTGAAGCCGCCATGCACCTGCCTCTACCCTGCCATGGGCCGCGCTGCCGCCCGTTCCGGGATTACACGCGAAAGTCCTTGAGCAACATGCCTTGAGATTCGAGCGGATGACAGCCGAGCAGGTCGACGAGCGTGGGGCAGACGTCGACGTGGCGGATCGGCCGCTCGATGACGTTGGGCCGATCAACGGCCGAGCCAAGCACCATCATCCATGTGTCCCGCGTCGAGTCGTCATTGGCGCGGTGATTGAAGAAGCCGTTGGTCGATGATCCGTCAGGATCGCGGCCGAATTCGGGCAGAACCACCATGGTTGTCTTGCCGCGATAGTCCGGGTCCGCTTCGACTTCCTGCCATAACTGGTGCGTAAGGCGGTCCGCCGTGCGAATGCCCGAGACGTGCATTGCGTAGGAGCCGAAGTGCGCCGCTTCCACATCAGAAAACGCAACCACGAGAACGCGCGGCGAGAACTTGTGCATGATTTCCTTCGTCATAAGAAACGTGAGTTCATCGCCTGATGTGGGGCCTCCGCTGCGTACGAAGCGCGCCACCGCGCTTTTTACCGTGTCTTGAACGCGCGGATCGAGCCTGTCGGCTGCATCGAAGACGTTCCAACCGAGGCCCTCGTAGTTGCTGCCTTCCATCGCGCTCTCAAGTTCGGCTTCGATCTTGTTGCGGTCCGCAAGGTTCGCGGTACGGCCGCCGCGGAGAGCGTCGGCAATTGCCATCAGCATCAACTGCTTTGGAAAAACAACGTTGGCGCCGTAGTCGAGGCCGTAGCCGGTGGCAGAACTCGCTCCAATCATGCTCGTCAACGCCTTATTGCTTGCGACGATCCACGTGTCGCTGCGCTCGATGTGATGGCCTTTGCGGAATTGCTCGATGAGAGTCGGAGTCGTGGGCGCGAGCTTGCCCCAGTCATCCACGCGCTGCCAGTTGCCTGTGAGGATGCTTGAGATCGCGTTGAAGTGCGCCGTCACCCCTTCATTGCGCGCGTGATTGTAGAAGAGCGACTGCGGGAGGAGATCGTAAGCGAGGTGCGGAACATTTTCCAGGCCCTCGTGCGAAAACGTCTCTTCACGGCGTACACCTCCGATTACAACGAGAATCACCCTGTGCCCGTTCCCGATTGCTCCTTCAGAGCGGCCGTAGGCGCGCGCTTTGGGAAGCAACATGCCGGCCGCCAGGAGGCTCGCGGCGCGCAGGAATGTCCGCTTCGATTCGTCAATGATGGATGCCGGATCGACGGCGGCGGCGCACTCGGCCAGGGGATCCACGTGAATCTCAGACTCCATCCGGTTCTCCTCGTTCACTGTCTTCATCGCGCGTTGCCTGCGCACGGGGACTGCCTGAGTTATTGGTTGGGAGCCTGGGGCGCCTTTGTGGAGTAGACGAACTGCTGCACTTCGGCTCTCTCCTTGTCGACCTCGCTGAGATGCTCTGCGCGCAGCTTCTGATAGACCGCGAACTCCTTCTGCGCGTCGTCCTTCTGTCCGACGTGCACGTAGTCGGTGCCGAGCCTGTAATGCGCATCGGCAAGGTTGGGGTTAAGTTGGAGCGCTCGCACATACTGTGGAATGGACTTGGTGTACAGATGCTGGTCCGCATACAGGTTGCCAAGCTGAAAGTGAGCGTCAGCCAACGAGTCATCCAGCGTGATGGCGCGCGTGAGCAGCGATTCTATTTTGCTCAGATCGAGGCCGGCATCCTCGGCCCGCCTGCCTTTCCACAGGCTCATTGCGTAGTAATACTGGGCCAGTGCATTATCCGGCTTGAGCTCGGCGTATCGCCGGAAGGTCTGAATGACCTCATCGGCCTGCTGCGGGGAAGCGTCGTACGCCTTGGCGAGGAATATGTAACACCGCGGATCGGAGGGGTCGAGATTAGCTGCAACTAAAAGCGACTTTACCGCGTCGTCGTACCGGCCACGCGAGTAGAGAGCCAGCCCAAGCCCGATATGGATGCGGGGGGAACGCGGGTAGCGCTGGGCCGCATCCTCGAAGATGGAGATGGCCGGCTCATAGGTACGGTGAAGGAGCATTTCGCTGCCCCAGTCAAAGAGGTTCTCTTCGCTGGGGTCGAGATGTGCAGCGGTCTGATAATCGTTGGCTGCATCGACGAACTTGCCCTGCTTTTCGTCGATTTGGCCGAGCAGACTGTGAAGCTCCCCGGCATCCTTCAACGTGACCAAACCGGAGATCACCGCCCGCGACTCATCGAGACGTCCAGAGAGGAAGTCGGCCATGGCGAGATCGTAGGCGTTGTCGTAGGCGCTGGGATTGAGTTCGTGAGCCTGTTCGAGAAGGGGCCGTCCGTCGGCTATTTTGCCGGCCCGGACATAGTATTCGCCAAGGTTGTGATTTGTGTCGTAGCTGTGCGGGTCGAGCGCGAGCGCCTTGCGAAATTGTTCGCCCGCGAGCCCGCTCTGCCCAGCCTGAAGCAGGGCGGTGCCGAGATTCGTCCTGGCTTCGACCCAGTTCGGCTTGAGTTGGACTGCGGTCTTGAGTTGATCAATTGCCTTATCCGGCTGCGATTGCGATGCATACACCAGTCCAAGCAGTTCATGGACTTCCGGGCTGGTCGTCGCGTAGGGAAGGAGTTTTTCGAGCCTGAGGGCCGCCGCATCAAATTGCGTGGAGTTGAATTCGGCTACTGCTGCCTGGTATTGAGCGTCCAACTCCTGCTTCGACTTGTCCTGGGCAAGCGCGACTCCCGAACCCGCCAATAACAGGCCCAACGCCAACGCTCGCAAACGAGCCGGGTTGCTCACTCCAATCCTTGCCTCTCGTGGAAAGCAATCTTACGCCAAATGAAAAGCCCCGGGAAGGTTCACCGAGAGGCGCACCTTCCCGGGGCTCGTTCATCTTAGCTCAGTAGTAGAGCTTCAGAGCAAACTGGATCTGCCGCGGATCGTATGGATTGAAGCGCGTTGAACCGATTGCTCCAAAGGTTGGACTCGTGTAGTCGCCTGAACCGCCGATTGAATTGACTCCATTGCCGCCAAAGTTGGGGGCGTTGAAGTTCGGGTGGTTGAGGATGTTGAAGAACTCCGAGCGGAACTGCACCCGGTAGCGCTCGGTGATATTGAAATCCTTGAACATCGAGTAGTCGAACCGGTGGATGCCCGGCCCGGATATTTGCCCCGGCTTGCTGCCGAGGGCGGCCGAGCCGTTGAGCGGAACGCAGTTCTGCACCGCGCCGGGCCCGGTAATCGGAGTAAGAGAACCCGGAGAGCCGCCCAACTGGCAGGGCTGGCTAAACGCCGCCTGGTTGCCAATCCAGAACGGGCCATGGTAACCGCCCAGTGTGGTGACTTTGATCCCGAGATGCGGGCTGCCGACAAGAACGTCATCGCAGCCCAGACCCGATGTGGTGCCACTATGACATCCGAAGTTGATTGGCTGGCCGCCCTGCAGCGTGGTGATCCAGTTCATCGCCCAGCCGCCCAGGATTGCATTGGCGATTCCCCCGTGATTCATGTACTTCCGGCCCTCGCCGAATGGGAGTTCGTATCCGCCGCTGAAGTGGAAAACATTCCGGATATCGAAGTCGGCGAGTGCGTAATCGAACTTCGGTCCGAGTCCAGGCACGTTGTAGGCGCGAAGCGCGCCGGTGCTGCCGCCGTTCAGCAGGTCGCCGGCATTCGACATCGCCTTCGCCCAGGTGTAGGTGAGCAGGAACGTCACGCCGTTTGCGTATTGCTGTTCCAGTTTTGTTTGCAGGGCGTGATAGCCGCTCCAGCCGTAGGTGGCCTGATAACTGCCGCCTCCGAAATCCGGGAACGGGTAACAACTCTTCTTGGTCGGGTCGGTTCCCACCTGGAAGGTCCCATAGGGGCATCCGATGCCGGTGCTGATTCCTGCGGGTAGAATCTGCGTCACGTTCTGATAACCGACGCCTCCCTGCAGGGCGGAGCCGTGCGTGTAAACGTACGACGCCGTCGCCGACATCGAACGTGTGACAGAGTATTGGAGTGTCAAGTTCGCGCTGTACGTCCGGGGAGTCGAAAAATCAAACTGCAGACCCTGGAGACCGAGGCCGACGGCATTCACCGCGGCCGGATTGAGCGGAATGCAGGAGAACCCGGATTCGAACGTCAACGCCCCCTTTCCGGTTGAAGGATCGCCGCCCCCCGCTGTCGCACAGTTTGCAAACGGCGTGTTGTAACTCACCGGCGCAACCTGCGACGCCGCGCCCGGATCGGACGGATTCGCGTGCTGGAAGTAGGAAAGGTTGAACACGAACGGGTAGTTCTCGCCGATGTTCGGGCCGTATCCCTGGTTCTCAAACGAGTTGTAGAACAGCCCGAAGCCGCCGCGAGCGACCCACTTCGGGTTGATCTCGTACGCAGCGCCGATGCGCGGCGCGAAGTTCAGTTTCTGGGTTTGGAGCAGGCCCTTGCCGTATCGGTCGGTCTCGTCAAGCGTGATTCCGTCCGCCGCCAGCAGGTCGACCAGTCCCCAGCAACCGATTCCCGAGCAGGTCCCGTTGGTGGAGAGCGTCCGATTGTCCTTTCCGGTTGCCGGAAGAATGAACGTTGGCGCGCCGATCCCTCGCGCAGGCAGCGGATAGGGGACAAAGTTAGCCTGCCCACCGTTCTGCTCGTTGATCGGACCGAAATAGTCCCACCGCAAGCCGAGGTTTAAGGTCAGCTTGGAAGTCATCTTCCAGTCGTCTTGGAAGTACGACGCGAAGTACATCTTCTGGTCGTAGGTCTTGTTGATGTTTGAGGCGTATGTGCCGTTCGAGCCGCCTGAATAACTGAACCCGTTCGGGTTTGGATTGCCCGCGATGGTGGCAGGGGCCGCGGCCGGCGGGAGCACCATCTGCGCGATGCCGCCGTTGGTGCTGCCCTGGTTGGGAATGTCGGTGAAGTTGCCGTTGTAATTAAACGCGCCGCGCGACCATGCCGGCTGCAGCGTGGAGAACTTCACGTACTGGTACTCGATTCCGGCCTTGAAGCCGTGCTGGCCGTAAACCCTGTTGAAATCATCCGTCACCTGGAGAGTCTGGCTGACCTCGTCCGAAGGCAGGAAGTTGTTGCTGCCCAGGTTGGTGAGGTTGCCGATGTAGAAGTTAGGCAGGCCCCCGTTCTCGTTCACCTGGGGAATGTCTGCGATTCCGTACTGCTCCGGAATCCCGGTTTGCGTGGCCACCGGACCAAAACGGGTGGTGTGCAGGTGCGCAAAACCGGCTCGTGCCTGGTTGATGGTGTTGGTGTTGAAGACGTGCGTGTATGCCGCGACCATCTGCGAGGACTTCGCCGTTTGCACGCCCTGCTGGAAGGCGCCGCCATCCGCCACGCCCGCGAACGGTCCGGGAATAAATTGGGGATCGTCCGAATAGCTGTAGCGGGCGAATATCTGGTTTTTGTCGTTGGGGTTGAAATCTTCGCGCGTGTCGAATGTGTTGGAATGTTCGTAGAGGGCAGGGCTGTCCTGGTATGTACCGAGTCCCGAGTTCTGCGCAGGATACAGATTCAGCAGTTTCACCGCGTTGGCGTCGATACGGCCTGAAGGCAGTTGATTGAGATCGGAGCAGTTTGCAGCATCGAAGGTGTTCGTTGCGGGACCGCATACTGTGCTGAAGGGATCTCTGACGTAGCCGTCCGACCCCGAATTGTTCACCAACCCTGATACCGGATCGACTTTGCCGGCAGCTACGAAACGCGTGGTGGCGGGATCGAGTTCCACGCCTCGCTGAACCGTCCGGCCCAGAATGTCCTGTCGGCATTGAGGGAGATTCGGCGCGGTTGAACACGTATTGTTGGATCCCTGCTGAGAAAGGATGTCCTGCAGATTGGTGTAGCCACTCTGGCGCTCCGTGTCGGTTGGCACCTGGTTGGTGAATGCCGTGCCCTGCACGCGACGCTTGCCTTCGTAGTCGCCGAAGAAGAAGAACTTGTTTCTGATGATCGGGCCGCCTCCGGAGGCTCCAAACTGATTAAACCGCAGCTTGCCTTTGGTCGGCGTGGGAGAGTTGTCTTCAAACCAATCGGCTGCATCGAGCACATCGTTGCGGAAGAACTCCCAGACCGTTCCGTGGAGGCTGTTGGTGCCGGACTTGATCGTGGCATTCAGAACAGCGCCCGCGGCGCGCCCCAGCTCGGCGCTGAAGTCTGCCGTCTGCACCTTGAACTCCTGGATCGCGTCCACCGGGGGAAGAATCACGAAGTTCGTGCCGTTGAGAAAATCAACCGCGTTCGAGTTGTTGTCGATGCCATCGAGGAGATAGTTGTTCTGCGCCGGACGAAGTCCGTTGGCCGAGAATGCGCCAGAGGCTGCGTTGCCGCGCGTGTCAGCTTGCGGCGTCTGCATGCCTGCGCCTAGCTGCGCGAGGAACGTGAAGTTGCGGCCGTTGAGAGGCAGGTTGTTCACTTCCTGCGAGCTGATTACCTGGCCGACCGATGCCTCCTCGGTCTGCATGAGCGGAGGCGCCGTATTCACTTCCACAGTCTCGGTGGTCGAGCCGAGCTTGAGCGCCAGGTTCACCTGCAGCGTCTGGGCTACGTTGACCGTGAGATTTTTCTGCGTGGTCTTGGCAAAGCCGGTAGCGGCCACGGTGATCGTGTAGTGTCCCGCCCTGACCGGAGAGAAGGTGTACGATCCGGTGGCGCTGGTTTTGGTTTCGAGAGTAATGCCCTGGTCGGTGTTCAGCAGGCTCACTTGTGCATTGGGCACCACTGCACCGGTCGAATCAGTGACGTTTCCGGTGATAGCTCCTTCGTCCACCTGGCAGTATGCAGAACGAGCGGGGACGAAGAGGAAACTCAGGGTTGCGAGGATGCACATCAGCATCCCCGATCGGCGGAATGAACTGCGCGTCAGGCCCATCCAAATACCCTCCGTTCGGTTCCCTCTTAGTTTTTTGTCAGTTCGAGCGTTTCTTCGGGGAAAGAATCTGGACAGCAAATGGAACCGTCGTGTAAACGGTTACTTTTTGATTGGCCCGAAGCCTAGTACATTCTTGAGCCCGTTGTCAATCAAAAGGTTGAGATTGATCTCCATCTTCTGGCGGCGAACACTCTCAAACGGCCACGGAACTTCCGTAACTATATGAAATATAAATATCTTATCGCTGCGCGCAATTTTCTCCCGGCCTCGTAACCTGATTTAATGCACTCCACGGTATTTTCACGCTATCAATCGACGTGCACACGACCCCGGCGCTCCGCCCCGAGGCACCCGGGGTTGGCATCCCATCAGGGCGTCCGGCACTCTCAACGACCACCTGGGCCACGGGACCAGCTGCACAATAGGAAATCATTTGCAATGCTATGATTCGTTCAACTTGCCGACGCCCCGGAACATGGCTCGACACCCAAACCAACCGTGCCTCATTCGATACAACGTCGAGCGATTCTCAAGAGCATGGCGCTCGCCCCTATCGCGTTTCGGACCGCGCCATTATTGGGTTTTCCGCAGTCGGGAGGGCCTGCGAAGCTTGTGAGTTCAGCCTCAGGACTTGGGTGGTCCGATGCGCGGTTCACGCCGCACTATCCTGATCGCTCGCCGCTCGCGGATGTCATCGCGCTCGTTCCTCCCGGCTCCGACGAGTACATCACCGAGCGATACGCAACCGAGATCGAATCGATATTTCGTCACTGGGGGAATGCCCTCAAAGGTTCCTTTCACCAGACCGCCGCAATCGATCGCGCAATCGACCCCGCACTCCAGGCATGCCTCTTCGATCACCCAACCGAGACCCGGGTTCGTTCCAGCCATGGAATCGACGTGATCCGCTGCCAGTTTGAGTCTGCGCTCCAACCGTTTGGAAAACGTTTTACTGCCTCTCTCCAGGCTTGGCTTAGTCCGGCTGCAAAGGTGCAAACAGCAGATTTCGAAATCTACGGGATTGAAGAGATCAACAACTCTCCGGTTACCGTGCGCACCAGAATCCGCTACGATCTCGTCGCCGACCGAAGTGACGGTCGTCGTGAAGAGCGAATCGGCACATGGACTGTCGAATGGATGCGCGACGCCTCGCAGGGATGGCTGGCGCGGCGTTGGCAAGCGGGCGAGGAAACCTCCTGTATCGCTAACGGTCCGGGATTCGTCGACGTGACTTCGAGCGCTCTCGGCTCGGCCGGGTCATACAAGAGTCAGCTGCTTCGAGGCGCTAATCACTGGCGATCGCTGCTTGATGCCGCTATTGGCGTCGATGTGTACTGCAACAACGGGGTCTCTTTCGGCGACTTCGACAACGATGGCTTCGATGACTTCTATATATGTCAGCCCGCAGGCCTGCCAAACCGCTTATATCGCAATCGCGGAGATGGAACATTTGAAGACGTGACCGAGAAAGCGGGAGTGGGCGTGCTCGACAACACCGCCTGCGCGCTTTTCGCAGACTTCGAAAATCGCGGGCTCCAGGACCTGCTTGTGGTGTGTGGAACAGGGCCAGTGCTTTTCATCAATAACGGCGACGGAACATTTCGATTGAAGCGCGATGCGTTCAAGTTCGCGCGGCCTCCCCAGGGCACGTTCACTCATGCAGCCATCGCCGACTACGACCGCGACGGACGCCTCGACATCTACTTCTGCCTCTACATGTATTACCTTGGCCTTGACCAATACCACTACCCTGTTCCCTACTACGACGCGCGCAATGGCCCTCCGAATTGCGCCTTTCACAACGAAGGCAACTGGTCGTTCGTCGAAAGCACCGGGCCCTCAGGGCTCGACGCCGACAACAACCGCTACAGCTTCGCGTGCGCATGGGGAGACGCCAACGGGGACGGGTTCCCCGATCTATTTGTCGCGAACGACTTCGGCAGCTCTCAGCTATACCGAAACAACGGCGATGGCACATTCACTGTGGTCTCTCGCGAAGCCCACGTGGAGAGCGTCGGCGCGGGCATGAGCTGCTGCTGGTGCGACTACGACAACGACGGCCGGCAGGACATTTATGTGCCGAGCATGTGGGAAGCCGCGGGGCAAAGAGTCTCTGGCCAGGCTCAGTTCCACAACGGCGCGCCGCCGAACATCCGCGAGCTCTACCAGCGTCATGCCCGCGGCAACGCGCTCTATCGGAACCTTGGCAACGGCCAGTTCGAAAACACAGGCCAACATGCCGGCGTCGAGATGGGCAGGTGGTCGTGGTGCTCCGATTTCTGGGATATCGATCATGACGGCTATTCCGATCTTTACGTTACGAACGGATACATCTCCGGTCCCGATCGCGATGACGTCGCTAGTTTCTTTTGGCGCCAGGTCGTTGCCAAATCTCCGGAAGACGCCACTCCCTCTCTTGCCTACGAGCGCGGGTGGAACGCAATCAACGAATTAGTCCGGTCGGATCGCACATGGCACGGGTATGCGCGAAATGTCTTCTTCGTCAACAATCGCGACGGCACATTCAGCGAGGCGTCCGGGGTCGTCGGGCTCGACTTCACCGAAGATGGCCGCTGCTTCGCTCTTGCAGACATCGATCACGACGGGCGCCTCGAGGTCCTGCTGAAGAATCGCGACGCTCCGCAGCTTCGTGTCCTGCACAACGCCATGACAACGATTGGCGCATCCATCAGCTTCCGCTTGCGCGGCACAAAGAGCAACCGCGATGCAATCGGCGCGGCGGTCACAGTTGAGGCCAACGGGCTTCGCCAAACGAAATACCTTCAGGCGGGCGCCGGTTTCCTGGCGCAGCATTCAAAGGAGCTTTTCTTCGGTGTCGGAGATGCCACAACCAGTCGCGCCGAGATCAGGTGGCCGAGCGGCCTGCACCAGGTCTTCGAAAATCTGCCATCGAACCACTGCTTCTCGATTGAAGAAGGCGCGTCAGCCGTACGTCCCGCTCCGTTTCTCGCAACGACTGCTTACCAGCATCCCTCGCCTCCTCCTGAGCCGGAGGCCCTACCCGCCGCCTCTGAAACCTGGCTAATTCAGCCGCTCAAGGCTCCTGCGTTCTCGCTTCCCGATTTGCAGGGAACCTTGCACAGACTTGAATCCTTGCGGGGCAATTCCGTCCTGCTTGTCTTCTGGGCCGGCGCGGCGCCGTTGAGCGTTGACTTGCTTCACAAGCTCAGCCAAGACCATCCAGGCGCGGCCGCAAGCCGCGTCAACATCCTTGCAGTCAACGTCGATCAGCCTTCAGGTATCGATCAAGCGCGGGCCATCGCACAGAATGAGAAGTTCGCCTTTCCCGTCCTCTTTTCCACGCAGGATGTCGGCGGTATCTACAACCTCATCTATCGTCATTTGTTCGATCGGCGGCGCGATCTTCCCATTCCGGTTTCCTTTCTGCTCAACCGCGACGGCATGATCGTCAAGGTGTATCAGGGCGCAATTGATTCAGATCGGCTGCGCAGCGACACCGATTCGATTCCTTCTGCCCAGGAGGAGCGGATGCGCCGCGCGCTCCCATTCCCCGGCGTCCTCGTCCAGGACAAGTTCGAACGCAACGACTTTACCTATGGCGTCGCTATGTTCCAGCACGGCTACCTCGATCAGGCGGAAGAGTCTTTCCGCCAGGTGATCTCAGTAAAGCCCATCAACGCCGACGCGCATTACAATCTCGGCACGCTCAGCCTTCGCCGTCACGATCTCGCCGGGGCGCGCCAGTATCTCGAAGAGACGATCAAGCTGCAGCCCAATTACTCGGAAGCGTGGAATAACCTCGGCATGATCTCCGCGGAAGAGGGAGATTACGAAGCCGCGGTTCGCAACTTCCAGCAATCGCTTGCCCTGCGTCCCAACTACGCAATCGCGCTCCTCAACCTCGGCAATGTCTACCGCCGCCAACATGTGTTCGACAAGGCGCAGGATTGCCTCTCGCGCGCCCTTTCACTTCTACCTGACGATCCCGAGATCAATTACAGCCTTGGAATGCTCTACGCACAGCAGGACCAGCCGAAACTCGCATCCGGGTACTTGCAGAAGGCTCTCACCCTGCGGCCGGACTACCCCGAAGCGCTGAACAATCTCGGCATTGTCTTTGTCCACCAGCAGGAATTCGCGCGGGCCGAAGAGCAGTTCAAGACCGGAATCCGCGTGTCGCCCGGATTTGATCAGTCCTATCTCAATCTCGCCCGCCTCTACGTCTTCGAGAACAACCGCGAACAAGCCCGGAGAGTCCTTCTCGACCTTCTCCAGGTTCAGCCCGGAAACGCAAACGCGCGCCAAGCATTGGAGATGCTACAATGACCGCCCTATGCGAAAGATCGCGATGCGCATTGGGCAAGCGTGCCCGTGTGGCGTCGAGGAATGGGCTGGTCATGCGGAGTTGGCGAGGGTTGGCGGGTCTGCTTCTCTTCACCTCGCTGTGCAGCCCGCGTGCGTTTTTTGCGCAGAACACTGACGCGCGCAACACCCAGATCCACGAGATCGAGTCTCTTATTCAGCAGCACCGCTTGAACGAAGCCAGAACCAGCGTCCTGGATTTGCTCAAGCGCGATCCATCCAATGTTGAGGGCTACAACCTTCTGGGCATCATCCTGGGAGGCCAGCAAGATTACCAGGGCGCCGCCACATCCTTTCAGACCGCCATCCGGCTCAAGCCCGATTCTGTGAAAAGCCGTGACAATCTGGCCAGCCTTTACATGGCGCAGAACCATCCCGATCTCGCCGAGCCGGAATTTAAAGCTGTCCTTCGCCTCGATCCCGAAAACCGCGATGCGCATTACGGGCTAGGCGCTATCGCCCTGCTCAAGGGCTCTCCGTCCGACGCGATCGTTTACTTTCGCCGGGTGCATCCGCAAGACCAGGCCACGCGCTTCGAACTTGTGCGCGCGTACTTTGCCACGAAGCAGAACGCCCTTGCCCTTCGTACGGCATCCGATCTCTCCGCGGCAAACCCGCAGGATGTGCAGGTGCACTTCTCGCTTGGCGTTCTGCTCGCATCGCAGAGGCAGTACAGCGCCGCTCAATTGGAATTCGAAAAAGCCGACGCGCTCAGGCCGGGAACATTCGAAATCCTCTTTAATCTCGGCGAAGACATGTTGCGCTCCGGTGAGAATGCAAAGGCCGAGGCGGTGTTGAGGCGCGCACTGGACGAGAAGCCTTCATCCCCTGAAGCGATGTACCTGCTCGCCCAGGCGTGCGCCAACCAGTCCCGCCCCCTCGATGCCCTCGACTTGCTTGTTCGCGCGAATAAGCTCGCTCCCGAGAACACTGACATCCTGTTCCTCATGGCTCAGATCAGCATGTCGCAAAACTACTTCGAGGATGCGATTCCGCTGCTTGAGTCCGGCGTGCGCCTTGCTCCTCGCCGCCCCGAGTTCCTCGCCGCGCTTGGCGAGAGCTACTTCATGGCCGGCAAGGTCGACAAAGCCATCGACGAATTCAGCAAGCTCATCGAAGTCGAAAAATCTGCCCGCTCATATGCGTTCCTCGGCCTGTGCTACCGCAACATGGGCCGCTTTGATGAGGCCAGGCAGCAGTTCATGAAGGGGCTCAAACTCGAACCGAACAATAGCCTGTGTCTCTATAACCTCGGCTTCATCTCCGAGCGGCAGGGCGACAATGCCGCAGCGGAAAAGTACTTCCAGCAGTCACTTCGATCGAATCCCGATTTCCCCGACACGCTGCTCGAACTCGCAAATCTGCGGATTGCCGAAAAGCGGCTGCCCGAGGCTGAGGACCTGCTTCGCCGCTTCGTTCGCGTCAGCCGCGACCCGTCTACGGGGTACTACAAGCTGGCCATGACGGAGCGCAGCCTTCACGAATCGGCCGCTGCACAGCGCGACCTCGAGGTCTTCAAAACTCTTTCCCGCAGCGCCCCTGACGGTCCTCACCCTTACCAGAATCTCTTTGACTATCTCGAGAACCGCTCCCAACTCGGTCGAACTGCCCGTAACCAGCTCGATATCGATGACATAACGAAACAGACCCGCGAGCACCCTGACCAGCCCGAAGGCATGTACCTGCTCGTCCAGGCTTACCTCAGGGCGAGAAACCTCGAGCAGGCCCGTGAGACGATAGCCCAGCTTGACAAGTTGACCAATGGCGACTATCGCACGCTCACCGGTCTCGGTGTCCTCCTTGCGCGTTACCACGTTTACGGGGATGCTGTGGAGCAATTTCAGGCCGCGCTCGCAGCCAACCCCAACTCCGACGATGCGCGGTTCGATCTTGCCGATGCACTGTTTCGCGAGCGCAAATATGCCGACGCTCTCGAACAGGCTCAGAAGATCTCTCCGGAGGCCCAGAAGGACGATGCCTGCCTCGCCCTGCTCGGCGATATCTACTCCCACCTCGGCAAAACTGCGCAGGCCATCGAAATCTATCGCGACGCCATCGCCCGCAACCCCGACAACGACCAGAACTATCTGTCGCTCGCGCTCATTCAACTTCGCACCAGCGACGTCGACAGTGCAAAACAGGCTTTGCTGAATGGACAAAAGCGCATCCCCGCGTCAGGCAAGATTTTCTGGGGCCTCGGCCTGGTTGCTGTCCTCGAGGGGAACAATACGCAGGCCGCCACAGAATTCGAGCGCGCAGTCGATCTCCTTCCGGAGTGGCCGGGGGGCTACTCAGCGCTTGGCGTCTTCTACTTCCAGTCCGGTCAGATCGGCAAGGCCCGCGAAGTGCTTAGCCGGTTCAGGAACACCAGCGCCAGTTCGAGTCTCGACGTCGATCGCATCGAGCAGGTCCTCGACCAGGCTTCTGCGACGTCCACCACTCCAAGCGCCTCCCTTTCCATGGCTGATCGTGCGCAATTCCTGCAACTGGCACTCTCGCTTGCGGACCGCACCCTATGAGCTACTTTTCCCGCGGCGGCGCGGCCTTCGTCATTCTTGCAGGCATGTGCGCGCCGTCCTTTGACAAAGGCGACGCTCAGCAGGCGCCCAAGTCTCACGACTCTTCCATTCCTGTTCGCTTTACGGACATTCGCAAGTCCGCGGGTATCACGTTCGTTCAGGATTCCACCGAGACGGACGAAAAGTACTACCTCGAAACCATGGGCACGGGCGTTGCATGGATCGACTACGACCAGGACGGCCTTCTCGACCTTTACTTCGTCCAGTCCGGCGAAACCGATGCCTACAAGACTGTGCATCCCCTGCGCTCAGCTCTCTATCACAACAACGGCGACGGGACATTTACGGATGTAACCGACAAAGCCCATGTGGGCGGAGAGGGCCATTATGGCCAGGGCGTCGCAGTGGGCGACTTTGACAATGATGGCTATCCCGATCTCTACGTCACGGGCTACGGCCGCGCCATCCTCTACCACAACAACGGCGACGGGACATTTACCGATGTCAGCGCCAAAGCCGGCGTTGCCGACGAAGGGGAGTGGTCCACCTCCGCCGGATGGTTCGACTTCGACAAAGATGGCTGGCTCGATCTCGTTGTAACCAACTACATCGACTGGAACCCCAAAAATAATCTGTATTGCGGAGAGCGCGCGCCCGGCTATCGCTCCTACTGCAATCCCAACGACTATCATGGCCTGAAGACCAAGCTCTATCGCAACAATCACGACGGGACTTTCACCGACGTAAGTGTCAAGTCCGGAGTGGGCCTTCCCGAATCGAAGGGCATGGGAGTCGTTCTCGCCGACTTCAACAACGACGGTTGGCCCGACATCGCGATCGCCAACGACACCTGGCCCAACTTCCTCTTTCAGAACAACCACGACGGGACCTTCTCCGACGTCTCTCTCCTCTCCGGCCTCGCCGCCAGCGAGGACGGCCGGTACGAGGCGGGCATGGGCATCGATGCGGCCGACGTAGACGGCGACGGTCAGCTTGACGTCTATATCACGCATCTCGATTTCGAGCTGAACCGCCTCTACCACAACAACGGCGACGGCACGTTCACCGACGCGACATACAGCTCCGGCATCGGCAACAAGGCCATGCTCCTCAGCGGTGTAGCCGCCAAGTTCATCGACTACGACAACGACGGCTGGCCCGACATCGTCCAGGCGAACGGTGCGATGGTCGACAACGTCAACCTCTATCACAGCCTGATCAGTTACAAGGAGCCTCTGCTTATGTTCCGCAACCTGGGCAAGGGCCACTTCGAAAAAGTATCCGACCAGCTCGGCCCCGACTTCGTCCATCCAATTGCGGGCCGTGGCCTCGCAACTGCCGATTTCTTCAACGGCGGAGCTGTGGGGCTCGCCGTGGTCTGCCGCGGCGATCCTCCCGAACTGCTCCGCAACGATGGAGCCGCAGCCAATCACTGGCTTGAAGTCCTGCTCATAGGCACAAAATCCAATCGAGACGGCATCGGCTCGGTCCTCAAGCTCACAGCCGGAGACCTCGTGCGCGTCGATCAGGCGAAAGGCGGAACCAGCTACATGTCCGCAAGCGATCCGCGCATTCACTTCGGTCTTGGCAAGCGAGCCAAAATCGATTCGCTTGTCATCACCTGGCCGAGCGGCCATGTAGACCGCCTGGCCAATGTGCCCGTCGACGCAATCATCGCCGTCAAAGAGGGCACGGGCATAGTTCCGCATCCATTTCCGAAGGTGCGCCCTCGATGAACCGGATGCCATACCGTGAATCCAGCCAGATAAACTGTCTTACTCTTGATCCATCGATATGAACCTCTTACGTCGGCGATTCCTCGGCTCATCTGCATTCGTTCTGGGCGGCACGCTGCTTGACGTCCTCACCACACCGCTCTGGCGATGGAAGCAGGATACTGTTCGCGCGGCCGTCACCAGTTCTCCGGCCTCGCCCGTGCAATTTATGGATGTGGCAGAGAAGGCCGGCCTCCACACTCCCAACGTCTGGGGAGGTGTCGACAAGAAACGCGTCATCATCGAAACCAAGGGCAGCGGCCTTGCCTTCTTCGATTACGATCAGGACGGCTGGCTCGACATCTATCTCACCAATGGCAGCCGCTTCGATGCGCACTGGCCCGCTGGCAAAGAGCCCACAACACATCTTTACAAGAACAACCGAGACGGCACATTCACCGACGTGTCTGAAAAATCAGGAATCGCCCGCTCTGGCTGGCAAACCGGCGTCTGCGTCGGCGACTACGACAACGACGGATGGGACGATCTATTCTGCACGTTCTGGGGCCGCAACATCCTCTTTCACAACAATGGCAACGGCACGTTCACGGACGTAACCCATAAGGCGGGCCTTTACCAGGAGCACGGCCGCTGGGGCACAGGCTGCACGTTTCTCGACTACGACCGCGACGGCTCGCTCGACCTCTTCGTCTGTAATTTCGTCAAGCTGGATCCAGACGCGCCGGTCCATATCGACAACGCGAGTTTCTGCCAATGGAAGGGTGTGCCTACGATGTGCGGACCGCGCGGCCTTCCGGGCGACACCTGCATCCTCTACCACAACAACGGCGACGGCACATTCAAGGACGTTTCAGAGAAGGCCGGCATACTCAAACCTGGCCCGCGCTACTCCATCACCGCCACGTCCTACGATTTCGACAATGACGGTTGGCCCGACATCTACGTCGCCGTCGACTCTGAGCCGAGCATGTTCTTCAAGAACAATCACGACGGCACATTCACCGACATCGCCGTCATGGCCGGTTGCGCCTACAACGACGACGGCCACGAGCAGGCCGGCATGGGCCTCGGCGTCGCCGATTACGACTGCGACGGATGGTTCGACATCTTCAAGACCAACTTCGCCGACGATACGTCCGACCTATATCGCAACAACGGCGACGGCACCTTCACCGAGATGTCGTTCAACTCCGGCATCGGCATCAACAACAAGTACGTCGCCTGGGGCTGCGGCTTCATCGATTACGACAACGACGGCTGGGCCGACATCGTGCAGGTGAACGGCCACGTGTATCCCGAGATCGACAACTACAACTTCGGCGAGACGTTCAAGAACCAGCGCCTGGTTTACAAGAATCTCGGCAACGGGCGCTTCAAAGACGTTTCATCCGAGATGGGACCTGGAATTCTTGCTCGCTACTCCAGCCGCGGCGCCGCTTTCGGCGACTACGACAACGACGGCGGCATGGACATCCTCATCCTCAACATGAACGACCTGCCTTCGCTTCTCCACAACGTCGGTACGCGCCAGAACTGGATCAAGCTCAAGCTTATCGGCACAAAGTGCAATCGCACGGCGATCGGCGCGCGCGCCCGCGTCATCACCGGCAAGCACATCCAGATGGATGAGGTCCACAGCGGAACCAGCGTGATGTCGCAAAGCGACCTTCGCCTGCACTTTGGCCTCGGCAGCGCGGCAACGGTGGATGCGATTGAAATCAAGTGGCCCACGACGCAGAAGCTCGAGCGCTTCACGCAGGTCAAGGCCAATCAGATTCTTACAATTCGCGAAGGCAACGGGATTATCTCAACATTTAAGCCGCCTCGCTAAGGTTGTTTTTCCGCGGGCTTGTCTTCGACCACCAGGAACTGCTTTACTTCCCGGCGCTGCTGTTCCACCTGGGCCTTCTGTTGCCGCTCGATTTGTTCATGTAACTGGAATTCCTGCTTCGCCTTGTCGCGCTCTCCCATGCGATCGAAGGCCACGCCCAGCCGGTAGTGCGCTTCGCTCAGCTGCGGATCGGCCGCAATCGCCTTCTGGTAGAACCCGATCGCCTGCGCATCTTCGCGCCCGGCCGTCGCAACAATGCCGAGTTGCAGATAGGCCTCGCTGCACTTCGGGTCGAGGGCCACAGCCCTGTTCAGCAGCGCCTCCACCTGCTCCCGGACGTGCGCGTCCGTCGATCTCCCGCTGTGCTTCCACAGCGCGATCGCATAGTAATAGTTTGCCAGCGGATTCGCGGGCTGTTGCCGCGCAAAGTCCGCGAGATGCTGCTCCGCGCATTTCAAGTCATCGGGGGCCGCGGCCTCGGCCTTTCCAAGAAAAAGGAACGCATCCGGCGACGATGAATTCATATCCGCCGCTTCGCACAGGCGCTCCGCCGCCTCGTCGTAGAGCGCGCACGCGAACAGCGCCGCGCCCAGCGCCGTCAGCATGCGCGGCGATCGCGCATACCTCTGTGCGCCCGCTGTAAACACGTCCTTCGCCTGCCAGATGGCGCGGTGAAGCAATAGCTCCGAACCCCACTGAAAATAGTTCTCCTCGCTCGGATCATTGCGCGTTGCAGTCTCGAATGCTTTCGCCGCTGGCACCGGATCGCCCAGCTTCTCGTCGAGCCGCCCCTCCATTCGAAGCAGGTCGGCCGATGTCTTTGCGGCTAGCCCCTGCGTGGCCAACTGTGAGCGAACCAGCCGGCGGGCCTCCTCGATCTTGCCGGCCTCCTCAAGCGCCAGCGCGGCGCGCAGTTCCGGTTCTGGCGCTCGGGCAGGTTCGCCGCTGCCTGCGTTCGCTCCCGGTTGCAGGTGCAATGTGTCGCGCGTGAGCGCCTCGCTGGTGCGCAGGATCGCATCCGACCCATGCCCGCCCGCTGCCGTCCAGTCCGTCACGCCCGCAATCTTGAAATCCGGCTCATCGCTGAATTTCATCGCCGCGACCGCGCTTTGCGTTCCGGCCTGCCCCTGCTCCAGAACCAGCGCAATCTCTTTTGGCCCGCCGTGCGAACTTTCCGCCTCTGCCGGCCGGCTCTCAAGGCCTCCCTTTTGGGCCTTCACGACGTAGCTGCCATCCGCAGCCACTCTCAACAGGAAATCGCCACGATCGTCGGTCTCGGTGTCGATCGACCCCGGACGGTCCTTCCGCTCAGCATGAACCAGCGCTCCCGCAACCGGGCTGCCCGCCCAATCGCGCACCGTGCCACGAATGGATGCCGTGGGTTGATCTTGCCCGTTCGCCTGCATTGCACTCTGCGCAATGCCCGCGCACATTGCGCCGGAGAGCACGATAGCCCCAGCCAAAAACCATCGGACTCGCCCCGAATCATTCATCATCGATCGCTACACATTCACGCTACCGCGTCGCAGCCCATGACCCCGCGCAATCTCCGAGAGGCGTTGACTATTGTAGGCCACAGCAAGGTTCTCGGAATTGGCAGGCCGATGGAGCGCAGGGAGATTCAACACGGTTCTTTAAGGGAAATGGCGGAGGGAGAGGGATTCGAACCCCCGGTGCCCTTTCGGGCACAACGGTTTTCAAGACCGCCGGTTTCAACCGCTCACCCATCCCTCCGCTTGGATGGAAACGCTCGTGTTCCATCAGTTTATCGCAGCCGTGATTCCTTTCGCGCGCCGGGCGCCGGGAAGTGCTCAAATGCTGTCCGCATTCGGTTGGGTTGACCCGGATCGAACTTGAACCCCGAACGGCCGGGAATCGCTGCCCGCGAAGCCGAATGCGTAAACTGGGATTATGGCGAGACCGATACTGCTGGCGGTCGATGACGACATAAATGTACTCGAGGCCGTGGTCCAGGACCTGCGGCGGCAGTACGGCGCCGACTACCGCGTGATGCGCGCCGCAGGCGGCCAACCTGCTCTTGACACGCTCAGCCAGGTCAAGGCGCGCGAGGAACCCGTGGCGTTGCTGGTGAGCGACCAGCGCATGCCGGGCATGACGGGAGTCGAGTTCCTCGAGCGCTCGATGGAGCTCTACCCCGACGCGCGCCGCGTCCTGCTCACGGCCTATGCCGACACCGACGCGGCCATCCAGGCCATTAACACGGCCCGCATTCACTACTACCTGAACAAGCCGTGGGATCCTCCGGAAGAGAAGCTCTACCCGGTCCTCAGCGACCTGCTCGACGACTGGAGGGGGACCTACCGGCCGCCATTCGAAGGGCTGCGGGTGATCGGCAATCGCTGGTCGGCGCGGGACCACGAAATCCGCAGTTTTCTCAGCTGCAACCACGTGAATTACCGCTTTCTCAACGTAACGGGCGAGGAAGCCGCCAAGCTGCTCCAGGAGCGGCAGGTGGAACCGGACGAGCTTCCCATTGTGCTCTTTCCCGATGGCACGGTGCTGAAAGCGCCAAGCCCGGAGGACCTGGCCCTGCGCGTCGGCCTGAAGGTGCAGGCCAGCCAGGATTTCTACGATCTTGTGGTGGTGGGGGGCGGTCCGGCCGGGCTCGCCGCTGCGGTGTACGGCGCCAGCGAAGGGCTTCGCACGCTCGTCATCGAGCCGGAAGCGCCGGGAGGTCAGGCCGGCACCACGTCGCGCATTGAAAATTACCTCGGCTTCCACCAGGGCATCACCGGAGAGGAGCTGGGACGCCGCGCGCACTGGCAGGCTACGCACTTCGGCGCCGAATTCGTGACCCAGCGCGCCACCGGGCTGCGCATCGATGGGCAGTACAGGTTCGTACAGATGGCCAACGGAAGCGAGGTCTCCACCCAGGCCGTGCTGCTCGCGCCGGGAGTTCAGTACCGCAAGCTCGACATTCCCGGCGCCGACGAGCTCACCGGCCGCGGCGTATATTACGGCGCGGCGCTGGTCGAAGCCGAATCCTGCAGGGACGAAGATGTATACATCGTCGGCGGGGCCAATTCAGCCGGGCAGGCCGCCCTGTACTTCTCCAAGTACGCGCACGGCGTGACCATGTTGGTTCGCGGGGCCGGATTGGGGGCGACCATGTCGAAATATTTGATCGATGAGATCGGTCGAACATCGAATATTGTGGTGAGACCGCGGACCCAGGTACTCGAGACGCTGGGGAACGATCATCTCGAGACCCTGCGGCTGCGAGGCCCCGACGGCGAGTCGAAGGTCAACGCTACGTCGCTGTTTGTGTTCATCGGAGCGGCTCCCCGCACGGAATGGCTGCCCCGGGAGGTGTTGCGCGATGACAACGGCTTTCTTCTCGCGGGGCCTGACCTGCACACGGATGGCAAGCTGGCCCCCGTGTGGCGCGAGTCGCGGCAGCCGTTTCTTCTCGAGTCAAGCGTGCCCGGTGTTTTCGTGGCCGGGGACGTACGGCATGGCTCGGTGAAGCGCGTGGCGTCGGCAGTAGGCGAGGGTTCCATCGCTGTGCAGTTTGTGCATCAGTACCTCGCGGGGTTCTGAAGCCGGAGATCACGCTAACCCGAAGAGGATAGCGGGCCGGCTGAGAATTGGAGAACGATTGGATCTGGCATTGAACGAGGAAGGCGGCAAATCGGTACGCAGCGAAGCCGTTCCGTTCGCAGACGTCGCGGAGCGGCTCAGGAGCTTTCCCTCTTTCGCAGCTTCTGACCTGAGCGTTCTGCGCGATGTCGAGACCGTCGAGCTGGTGCACGCGCCCGCGGGAGCGGCAATCACTGAGCCGGGCATGTGTCCCCTGCTGTACACCGTGGTGCTTGACGGGAAGATGCGCGCCGATCGTCCCGAACCCGATGGCTCTCTCACCACCGTCGGCTACGCGGAAAACGGCGAGGGGTTCGGCGAGACACCGCTGATGCACGGCAAGGACGCGTCGTCGTTCTGGGTTTACGCCGAGGTGGATTCGACCCTGGTGCGATTCACCGAGCAGCAGTTCTGGAACCTGTTGTCCTGCTGTCCCGCAATCCGCCACCAGATCGTGAAAGACATGACCGGGCGGCTGCAGGCATACCAGGTGGAGGCGCTGCATCGCGAGAAGCTCGTCACCCTGGGCAAGATGGCGGCAGGGCTCATGCACGAGCTGCACAACCCCGGAGCCGCTGCCAAGCGCTCGGCCGCACAGTTGCGAGACAACCTGAAGCGGCTGCAAGAACTCGCGCTGCGCATGGGAGAACGGCCCAAGACCCGCGAGCAGCTCGATTGCGTCAAGTCGCTGCTTGAGCATGCCGTGAGGGGCTGCCACATGCAGGCGCTCAGCAGCATCGATCAATCCGATGCCGAGGAGGCGATGTCGGAGTGGCTCAATTCCGCGGGAGTTGAAAACGCCTTCACCATCGGCCCGGTACTGGTAGAGACGGGTTTTCAGCCCAGCGAACTCGAATGCACGCGGGCTTATTTTGACCCGCCGGGATTTTCAGACGCGCTCAACTGGCTTGGCGCGCTGCTCTCGAGCATGTCGCAGGTGTGCGCCATTGAGGAGAGCATCGGGCGCGTGTCGGAGCTGGTCGCTTCGGTCAAGAAATTCGTCTACAACGAGAAGTCGCCGGCCAAGGAACTCGACGTTCACGACAGCCTGCAAAGCACTCTCACCATTCTTGGGCACAAGCTGCGCATCAAGCAGATCCGGGTGGAGAAGCGCTTTGGCGCCTCGCCCTCCACGATCGCAACGCGCGGCTTCGCGCTGAGCCAGGTGTGGACCAACTTGATCGACAACGCGGCGGATGCCTCGCCCGCGAATGGCCACATCGAGATCGCTACATGGAACGAGCCCGAGTGGCTCGTGGTTTGCATCGGCGATCACGGTGCGGGGATTCCCGAGGATGTATTGCCCCACATCTTCGAAGCATTTTTCACCACCAAGCCTCAGGGGTCCGGCACCGGACTCGGGCTGGAGATCGTGCATCGCATCGTGACGCAGAAGTTCGGCGGACGAATCGACGTCGAATCAAAACCCGGCGATACGCGGTTCATCATCCGCCTGCCACGACCGAATTCAACACCGTAGCGCGGTCGAACCCTCCCTCTGTTCCTTCCCTGTCCTTGAGTTGTTGCGCCCGCGTGCGGCCACTTGCCTTCCCCTGTTCCTGTCCGCAGTGAAGTTGCCGCCCGCCCTGCCGATGAAGGCTGTGGAGGGTTTCATGGCCGATCGAGGCGAGTTGCTGGAGGCTGCGCTCGAGGTGTACCCCGAAGGCCTGGCCCTGCTCGACGAACAGGGGCGGGTGGTGTTCTGGAACCACGCCGCAGAGAGCGCCACCGGCTACAACAGGTCCAGCTTGGTGGCGCGTCAGCTTCCGCAGGCGCTGGCCGCCCTCGTGTCCGATCCGGACAACGAGCGAGTGTCCGGTCTTCGCTATGGTTCTTATCCGGCCGTGGCGCACTTGTGCACGCTCAGCATGCGGGAGGTTCCGACGTCCCCCTCATCACGCGCAAGGTTGTGCTGCGGGACGGGCTGGGCGCACGCATAGGCGCAGCCGCGGTGTTTCACATTGCGGCAAATGGCACGGCACTGCCTCACGGCGAAACTACTGACGGCTCGGAGGTGCGGGAGAGCGAGGCCGAGATGCATGACCGCCTGGAAGCCGCCTGGGACGCCCGTCTTCGGGATGGCGTTCCCTTCGGCGTGCTTTGGGTCGCGGTGGATCAGGCTGAAGACCTGCGCAAAACTCACGGCGCCCGCGCCTGCGAAGCGATGCTCGAAAACGTGGAACGCACGCTGGCCAACGCGCTGCGCGCCGGCGGTGAGATAGGCCGCTGGGGCGACATCGAGTTCATCATTCTCTCGCAGGAGGGCCGCGGCGAGGTCCTTGCCAACCACGGCCGCGTGCTGGCCGGCATCGCCCGCACAGCCGACTTCCGCTGGTGGGGCGATCGAATCCCGCTCACGGTAAGCATGGGCGCGGCCGAAGCTGAAGGCGCCGATTCACTCGCGGAAATGCTTGAGCGTGCGCAGGCCGCAATGCAAACCAGCGTTCGCTGCGGGGGAAACCACGTATCGCTCGCGCCGGGGAGGGCTGGATGTTCGCAATCATAGGCATTCTCGTAGTATTCGGGGCTGTTCTGGGCGGGTTCCTCATGGAAAAGGGGCACATCGTTGTGCTCATGCAGCCCGCGGAGTTGCTCATCATTGCGGGCGCGGCCACCGGCACGCTTCTGGTCGCTAACCCGACCCATATTCTCAAGGGCATCGGGTCCGGCATTGCCGGGGTGATCAAGGGCTCCCGCATCGGCAAGGAGCGATACCTGACGACGCTGCGCATGATGTACCAGTTCCTGAACAAGGTGCGCAAAGAGGGCCTGCTGAGTGTGGAGATGGACGTCGAGAAGCCGGAAGCCAGCCCGATGTTCAAAAACTATCCCGAGTTTCTCAACGACCACCACGTGCGCAACTTTGTTTGCGACACGCTGCGCATGGCCGTCACCGGCGGTGTCGAACCGTTCGACATGGACCAGATGATGGAGCTGGACATGGAAGTGCATCACATGGAAGCGAACCAGCCTGTGGTCGCGCTCGCCACCGCCGCCGACGCGCTGCCCGGGCTGGGCATCGTGGCCGCGGTGCTGGGCGTGGTAATCACCATGGGCGCGCTTGGAGGCCCCCCGGATGAGATCGGCCACAAAGTCGCCGCCGCGCTCGTGGGCACGTTCCTCGGCATTCTTCTCTGCTACGGCGTGGCCGGCCCGCTCAGCTCCAACATGGCGAAGGCCGCCGAAGAACACAACGCCTACCTCCACGTCCTGCGCGTTCTGCTGCTTTCGTTCCTCAAGGGCTCGGCGCCCATGATCGCCATCGAGATGGCGCGGCGCGCGATTCCCGCGCACGTGCGCCCCAGCTTTGACGAGACAGAGAAGCGCTGCAAACAGCAGCCGGCGGCCGCGCCCGAGGCAGTCGCAAAGCCCGCGGCGGCGTAGGACGAAGGGAACGCGAACTATGGCCACAGCAAAACCACAGCCGGTCATCGTCATCCGGAAGAAGCGCCGTGACGCCGGCCATCACGGCGGCGCGTGGAAGGTGGCCTACGCCGACTTTGTCACCGCGCTGATGTCTCTCTTTATCGTGCTGTGGCTCATGAACTCGAGCGAGAAGATCAGGAAGGCCGTCGCGGGATACTTCAACGACCCGCGCGGCACAGCCACCCTGATGGGCACAACGATGTCAGGTACAGGCATTGAGGTCCCGGCCCAAAACGATCAGCGCCTGCAGGAGCTCAAGAGAAGGCTGGAGCAGGAGATTCGAGCCAAGAAGCAATTCGACAAGCTCTCAAAGCAAATTGAGATTACAGTCACACCGGAAGGACTGCGGATCGAGCTGCTCGAGGGCAAGGACGGCACATTCTACCAGAGCGGCAGCGCAAGCCTGAGTGACAGCGGCCAGGAGTTGCTGGCGCTGCTTGCGGCCGAGCTGAAGACTCTTCCCTTCCCGCTTTTGATCGAGGGCCACACGGACGCCCAGCCTTATTCAAGCGACCGCACGTACAGCAACTGGGAGCTCTCGGCGGACCGCGCCAACGCGGCGCGGAGGCTGCTGCAGCAGGATGGCGTGCGAGGCGATCAGGTAACCCAGGTACGCGGCTATGCTGACCAGATGTTGCGCGTGAAATCGAACCCCTACGATCCTTCGAACCGCAGGATCTCCATCCTCGTGAAGAACCTCGAGGGGAGGGTGCCGGAGTTTATGCGAATGAACGGGCTGGCTGCGCAGGCCGGCAACTGAAGAAAAGAAAAGCGCCGGAAGGTCGTGAGACCCACCGGCGCTTTACTTCACACCCACCCCCGATCGGTTAGAAGTCGTAGCGCAGGCTGAACTGCATGCGCCGCGGCACGCTGAGAGTGCTGTTGGCTATGCCGAGGTTGCCGCCGGTCAGGCCGGAGCCGACGGACGCAGCGTCGAAGCGGACGGTGTTGGTGGCGTTGTAAACCTCCCAGCCGAACTTGAGAGTGCCGTACTCACCGAAGCCCCAGCTCTTGCTCACGCCGGAATCGACATCGAAGAGGCCGTCGCCGCGGAAGCTGTTGCGCATGCCGGCTTCTCCCGGGTACGAAAGGCGGACGTTCCCGCCGTTGCATCCGCCGCAAGCGATGTTGTTGTTAATGTTGTTAGCGCCATCGTCATCGTTGCCGGCGAAGTACTGCGGATTGCCGGCGGAGTCGTAGTGCTTGTGGATTTTCACGGCGCCGGTTTCCACGCCGAAGCTTTCGATCTGCCAGTTGGTGGACCATCCGGGATCGAAGAGGCTGAAGGGCAGGCCGGAGGTCCAGCGCGAAATGCCCGACCATTGCCATCCGCCGATGAAGGCGTCGACCAGGTGGTTCACGCCGCCGCCTATCATCTTGCCTCTTCCGAAGGGCAGCTGGTAAACCCAGTTGGCGGTGATGAGGTGGCGGGTGTCGAAGTCGGAGGAACCTCGCGCCTGCCAGGGCTTCCAGGTGTTGGTGAGCTCACTGAAGGCGCCGGTGTTGGTGCTGAAGCCGCCAAACTCGGTGCTGCGCTCAGTATCGGAGCCCATGTCGATGGAATGCGAGTAGGTGTAGCTGATATCGAACGTGAGGCCGCGGCTGGTGGGATGGCGCAGCGAGAACTGGGCCGCGTTGTAGTAGCTCATTCCGACTGTGGAGAGGGCAAAGAGCGACGAGAACTGATCCTGCCAGAAGTGAGGCTGCCAGTTCGCGGGCGCGGGATAGAAGCCGAAGAGCGGTCCGAAGAAATCAATATCGGAAAGAGCCGTCGTCGCTCCAAGGTTGGCGCGGTAAGGCATCCACTCGTTGTTGTAGATTGCCTGGGTTGCACTTTCGCCCGCATAGTCGAAGCCGGCCATCCACGGGAAGACATTTTCAAAGTAGGGAATGGGTTGCACCGTGCCCGCCCCGCCGTCGTTTAGATCGACTTGCTGCGAGAGGGCTCTGCCGGCAGCGAAGTAGTCGCCGCCGCCCAGCGGATCGACGTAGTTGGTGGGCTCGGCCATATCGAGCTGCTGGATCAGGTGGCGGCCGAGACGGCCCACATAGGCGCTTTCAACCGTCCAGCCGCGATTGAACTCATGCTGAACGGAGACGTCGAAAGTCTCGGAATAGGGGGTCTTGAGTTTGCTGTCTAGCCCCCAGGTAATGGCGAAGTTGTCCTGCGGGTAGAGATACGGGAAGGTGATTTCGGTGACGGGCGTGACGCCGAGGGGAATGTTGGGAATGGTGCGCCTGTCGGTAAAGCGAGGGCTTCCCGGCTTGCTGGAACTGCCCTGCATGCTGTAGACGCCGGCAGGGTTGGAGATGGAAGAGCTCATGCCGAAGGAGCCATTCTGATCGAAGCTGTTGACCAGGGCCTCGCCGTAGTGATCGAAGTAGATGCCGGCCCCGACGCGGATGGAGGTCCTGGTGTCCGGCGAGTAGGCGACGGCGACGCGAGGCGCAAGGTTGAGCTTCTGCATGGGGTAATAGCCGGGCTTGCCGTAAAAGTTTCCGGCCGGAGCGAATAGCAGGTCCTCTTCATAGATCTGGCCCTGCTGCGCCGCAGCTTCGCGCTTCTGATACCAGGTGTGCGTGTCGATGGTCGGCGCCACCTGCTGGCCGCTGTTCTCATACGGCGTTTGCAGCAGAGAATGACGGACACCGAAGGTGAGGGTCAGGTTGGGGCGAACACGCCACGCATCCTGTGCGTACCACTCGAACTCATTGGAGACGAAGTGACGCTCGAGGGCCACCCCGTCTGCCAGCGCCGAGCCCGCGGTGGGGCTGGTGAGCTTGTAATTGAAGACGTCGGTGATCTGCGGGACAGTGCCGAGCATGTTCGCCAGGGCAATCTGGTACGAGTTGGCGAAGGCGGAGTTCACCGACGGCTGGCCCACCGAACTCGGATCCGGATAGCCGCCTCCGAGCCAGTAAGGATTCGTCGTTCCGCTGTTGAACGAGTTCTCGTTGCTGATGTGGTTCTGGTGGATGAGCCGCCAGTTGGCTCCGAACCCGAGGGTGTGGTTCCCCTTGTTCCAGCTCAGATTGTCCACGAGATTGTTGACTGGAACGCTCGTAGCGGTTGAGCGAGTTTCCGCCGTGGGCGAGTTGAGGAAGCGGAAGTCTACATAGTCGCCCGAGCCGATGCCGCTGAAGGCAAAGGACTGACGGATGTAGCCGTAGCGGATGTCGTTGACCAGACGTGTGGTGATGGTCCATGTGTCGCCGCCGATGAGGCCTTTGCTGTCGTCCACGAGGGTGCGCGACGGCGGCTGGCCGGGGAAGTGCTCCGCGAAGGCGGTGGTGTCGTCCTGGAGGTTGCCGTGGATGAAGATGCGATGCCTGTCAGAAGGAATGTAGTCGAGCCGGACGATGCTGGTGTTGAGGTGGATCGGGGCGGGCGAGGAGAAGGAGAAGGAGCCCTCGTTCACGCCATCGCCGTTGACCGTACCATTCGCGGCCGGCATCTGGTTAAAGTACGTCAGAGAATTCGGATTGGGTCCCGGAGGGGCGGGGTAGCTTGCCGAGTTGCAGACCTGGCAGCCGGCGTCCATGGCTGCGATCTGGGAGGCGTTGACGGTCGCCGTATCGCCGGCATCGTCGTATACGTAGGTAATGTTGCCGGCCTGGTAGGATGCGGTCGGCGCGGTAGTAGTGACCTGCTGGTTCTCGGCCAGCCGCGACGCCTCGTAGTTGCCAAAGAAGAACACTTTGTCCTTGTGGATGGGGCCGCCGAGATCGGCGCCGAAGATGTTGCGGATGAGCTTGCCAGGAATATTGGGCAGGTTGCTGCGGGCTTGTGCCTGCTTGTTGAACCAGTCATTGGCTACGGTGATCGTAGGCCGGTTGTACTCGTAGGCGGCGCCATGGAACTTGTTGGTGCCGGACTTGGTGACCATGGAGATCTGGGCTCCGGAGGAGCGCCCGGAATCGGCATTCGCGTCACCGGTGACGACGCGGAACTCCTCGATGGAGTCCTGAGTCTGGCGGAGAACGCCCTGGAATGCGATGCCGTTGACCTGGTCGTTATCGTCGAGGCCGTCGATCATGACGTTGCCCTGGTCGGACCGGCCGCCGTTGACGGCGCCGCTCCGGCTGTCGCCGGCGCCATAGCCGGGCGGCGGCATGTAGAGGACGCCGGGCTGGAGCGACAGCAGGTCGGGCACGTTGCGGGTTTCGCTGGGGAGGGCCTGGATTTCGGCGCTGTCGGCGGAGTTGCCGAGAGATGCATCCGCGGTGTTGAGGGTCTGCGCCGAGGCAGAGACGTCAACAGTTTCGGTGCTGGACTGCACGGTGAGCGCGAAGTCGATCGCGGCCGGCTGGTTCACCAGCAGTTCGGCGGACTTGGTCTGGTCGCCAAAACCCTGCGCAGTGACTTTGATCGTGTACCGGTCGGGACTGATCTGCGTGAAATTGTAGACGCCGGATGCGTTGGCGGTGGTGGCTTGAGACCGACCGGTGGATGCGGCTGTAATGGTCACCGCCGCGCCGGGTACGACCGCGCCCGAGGGGTCCTTGACGGTGCCGCTCAGCGAGGTGGTTGCGATCTGGGAGAAGACGAGCGAAGCTGTCGAGAGGATGCAGCACAGCATCCATCCCCAATGTGATTTTTTCACGCCAGTTCCTCCAATAATTCATGTCCGGCGGCACTGGAATCTGCCGCTCCGGATGAAGTGAATTTGTGCGGTGCAGCGGGCTTGCGGCCGCATCGCTGATGACTTAGTTCTGTTCGTTGTTTCCGACCTTGCTCGGTTTTTCGCGACCCCGAACTGCAAACTCCAAAATGAAGTAGTGCGTGCCGCTTGAAAGAGGGGAGCGGCAGGTCAAGATTGAAAGTAGCACCTATCTTGACCGAAAACTAATGCGGATTCAATAGCAAACTGACCCTCGTTTGAGCTTGCTCAAAGAAGTTCTGGCGCGGCAGCCGCCCCTCTATGCCGCTCTCACGCCAAGTAAATCGTGTTTCCTGATCTAGCAGCCGAGAGATAAAGAAACCATCAAGTTGCGATCTGCGGCTTCGATTCCACGTTGAGGGTTTCGATGCCAGGAACCGACGGGGCCGCGCCTGTCAGGAAGATGCCCGGTGCAAATCTCGGACGGTCGTTGGAGGCTTTCCGGGGTAAGTAAGCCGCCCGCAATCGATTACGCTAGGACGTATGCACAGGTTTCGCTTCCCTGCTTCCCTGCTCACGGTTCTCCTGTTTTCCGGCCTGATTGCCGCCGGAGCCCACGCCCAGAAGACGCCAATTCAGATCGTCGCCGACCTGACCGACGCCCCGCGCAAGCTCTATCACGCCGAAATCGATCTGCCCGTCACGCCTGGGCCGTTGGAGCTGACCACGCCCAAGTGGATCCCCGGCAACCATCGCCCGACCGGGCCGGTCAGCGACATCACGGGCGTTGTGTTCACAGTTGATGGCAAGCCCATCACCTGGCGGCGCGACGACGTGGACATGTACGAGTTCCACGTGACGATTCCGGCGGGGGCAAGCTCGCTGCACGCGCATCTCGACTGCATCGTCACGGGGCGCGTCTCGCACAAGATGGCCGTGCTCGAGTGGGAGAAGCTGATGCTCTACCCCGCGCACACGCCGGTGCGCGATATTCCCATCCAGCCTTCGGTGAAGGTGCCCGCGGGCTGGGGCGTCGGAACTGCCTTGCAGCCTATCGGCGCGTCTTCGTGGCCGGTTCCCGCGTCGGGCAGCACCACTAAATTTGCCGCGACGACCGTCGAGCAGCTTGAGGACTCACCGGTCATTACGGGGCAGTACTTCCACGAGTTTGCGCTGGCGCCGGAGATCACGCCGAAGCACTATATCGACGTTGTGTCCGACCAGTCGCAGGACTCGAACCTGCGCCCGGCCACTCTTGCCGAGATCAACAACCTCGTGCGCGAAGCCAGCGCCGAGTACGCGTCGCACCACTACAACGTCTACCACTTCCTGCTGACGCTCTCCGATGTAGCGGGCGGCGAAGGGCTGGAGCATGGGCAGTCGAGCGACAACGGCGTGGGCGAGAAGGGCTACGCCGATGACGCGCACCAGCTCGCCGAATCCGACCTGCTCTCGCACGAGTTCACACATTCGTGGAACGGCAAGTACCGCAGGCCTGTGGGCCTTTATCAGCCGGACTTCGCCACGGCGCAGCAGGGCGCGCTTTTGTGGGTGTATGAAGGCATGACGCAGTACCTCGGCAATGTGCTGGCGGCGCGCTCCGGGCTCAAATCGCAGGCGCAATACCGCGACATGCTGGCGATGAGCGCGGCGAATCTCGATTACAAGCCGGGACGCGACTGGCGGTCGACGGAAGATACCGCCATCGCTGCCAGTATTCTGCGCGGAGGCAATCCCGCTTGGTCCGACTGGCGGCGCGGCCAGGACTACTACCAGGAGGGCGAACTGCTGTGGCTCGACGCGGACACGCTGATCCGCAAGATGAGCGGCAACAAGAAGTCGCTGGATGATTTCGAGAAGATATTTCTTGCCAAGGGCGGAAATACCGGGCCAATGATCGTTACCTATACGTTCGACGAACTGGTGCAGGACCTGAACCAGGTTGTGCCGTATGACTGGGCAACGTTCCTGCACGATCGTGTGGACAAGATCAACCCGCGCGCCGATCTCGCCGGCATCGAGCAGGGAGGATACAAGCTGGTCTATAAGGATCAGCCCAGCGCGTCGGAGAAGATGATGGCGGGGGCGTTTGCCCGGCGCGGCGGCGGCATCGACTGCTGGTATTCGCTCGGGCTCCGGCTCGGCGGCGACGGCACGATCTCCGATGTGCGGTGGAACGGGCCCGCGGACAAGGCTCAGCTCGCGCCGGGGCAGAAGATCATTGCCGTGAACGGGCAGATCTTTTCAGCCGACGACCTGCGCGACGCCATCAAGGCGGCGAAGGGAACCAGCGAGCCCATAAAGCTGATCGTGCAGGCTGACTCGTATGTTTCGAATGCGGAGATCAACTATCACGACGGCGAGCGGTACCCGGTGCTCGAGCGGGTCGACGGCCAGCCGGACTATCTCGACGACATCACCAAGCCCTTAACGACGCCGGAGAAGGCGCCGGCTGAGAAGAAGTAGCCAGGCGGCGCGAGCGAGTGGCTTACCGTCAGGTGCGATAGTCTGGTTCATCAAGGAGATCACGGCCTACGATGATCCGATCGCTTGCTCGCGCTTTTGCAGCTCTCGCGCTTCTTACCCCTGCCTTCACCGCCGCCCGCGCACAACAACCCCCCGCGCCCGCCGGCGAGTTCGTCCGCGCGCACTACACCAAGTACGAGTTCCGCATCCCGATGCGAGACGGCAAGCGGCTGTTCACCTCTGTCTACGTGCCCAAGGCATCGGCATTTGGGTCGGACGCCGGGCCGTACCCGTTCCTGATGGACCGCACGCCGTACAGCGTGGCGCCGTATGGCGAAGACCAGTACCCGGCGCATCTCGGTCCCTCTGAAGAGTTCGAGAAGAGCGGCTACATCTTCGTCTACCAGGACGTGCGCGGCCGCTGGATGAGCGAAGGCACATTCGTCGAAATGCGCCCGCACATCGACGACAAGAAATCCGCGCAGGACACCGACGACGCATCCGACACGTCTGACACGATCGACTTCCTGTTGAAGAACGTACCCAATAACAACGGCAAAGTGGGCATCTGGGGCATCTCGTACCCGGGGTTCTACACGTCGGCTTCGATCATCGACTCGCATCCGGCGTTGGTCGCCGCGAGCCCGCAGGCGCCGATGACCGATCTGTTCAAGGGAGACGATGCGTACCACGGCGGCGCGTTCATGCTCTCGGCGAACTTCGGCTTTTACGTTTTCTTCCGGCCGCAGACCGAGCCGCAGACGCCGAAGCAGACGGTCCGGTTCGACTTCGGCACGCCCGACAGCTATGAGTTCTATCTGAAGGCTGGCAACATCAACAATCTCGACAAGCTCTACCTGAAGGGATCGAACTGGCTCTTCAACGACCAGGCCAATCACACCACCTACGACAGCTATTGGCAGGCGCGCGATCTGTCGCGGCACATGAAGAACGTGAAATGCGCGGTCCTTGTAGTCGGCGGGTGGTACGACGCCGAAGACCTGAGCGGCCCTTACCGCACGTTCTACGCGATCAACAAATTCAATCCTGAGACGCCGACGACGCTTGTCGAAGGCCCGTGGGTACACGGCGGATGGGCGCGCGGCGAAGGCGGCCGCCTCGGCGACATCGATTTCAGCGCGAAGACCAGCGAGTACTTCCGCTCCGATGTGCAGTTCCCGTTCTTCGAGCACTACCTTAAAGGGAAATCCGCAGGCGCGCAGCCCAAGGCCGTCGTGTTCGAGACGGGCACGAACGTGTGGCGGCATTTCGACGAGTGGCCGCCGAAGCAGGCCAAGCCGAAGACGCTGTATTTCCACGCCAACGGCAAGCTCAGCTTCGATCCGCCTGCCGAAGCGAAGGGCGCAGATGAGTATGTGAGCGATCCCAATCATCCGGTGCCGTTCGTTGGTTACACCACGGATACTGTGCCGCAGCGCTACATGGTGGACGATCAGCGCTTCGCCAGCTACCGGCCCGACGTGCTCGTCTATGAGACCGATCCTCTCGAAGAGGACGTCACGATCGCCGGGCCGATCTCGCCGAAGCTGAAGATTGCGAGCTCGGGCACCGATTCGGACTTCGACGTGAAGCTGATCGACGTTTATCCGAACGACTATCCCGACCCTGAGGGAACGTCGAGCGGCAACAAGCGCATCCTCGAAGGCCCGCCGCTGCACATGGGCGGCTACCAGGAGATGCTGCGAGGCGAACCTTTCCGCGCCAAGTTCCGCTCAAGCTGGGAAAAACCCGAGCCGCTTGTGCCGGGCAAAGAGACCGACGTCAACTTCACCATGCCCGACCTGTTCCATACATTCCGGCGCGGGCACCGCATCATGGTGCAGGTGCAAAGCTCGTGGTTCCCGCTGACGGATCGCAACCCTCAGACCTTCACGGACATTCCGAATGCGAAGCCCGAGGACTTCAGGAAGGCCACCGAACAGGTGTTCCGCCAGAAGGATGCGGCCAGCGGCGTCGAAGTGCTCGTGATGCCATAGGAACAAGCGAATTCCGAAATCAGGCGGCGCGTCACCTACCGGCATCATCCAAAATGCTTTGTAGTGGGCATGCACGCCGCCATGAATGTCTGGTTCGGTCACGTCTGGATCACCCGCCTGCTTCTTCAGCGCGGAATGGCGGCCATCTATATCGTCGCGTTCCTCACCGTCGCGATGCAGTTCAAGCCGCTGCTCGGCGAACACGGGCTACTGCCGGTCCCGGCCTATCTCAAGCAACTCCGCTTTCGCAACTCGCCGAGTATCTTTCACTGGCACTACTCCGATCGGCTCTTGGATGTCGTCGCGTGGACGGGCCTCATTCTCTCCGCCTGCGCTCTCTGCGGTCTCACCGAAGCTGGCCCGGTTTGGGTCTCAATCGCCGTATGGCTTCTGCTCTATTTTCTCTATCTCTCCATTGTGAACGTAGGCCAGAAATTTTTCGCCTTCGGGTGGGAGTCCATGCTTCTCGAAGCGGGATTCTTCTCGGCGTTTCTAGGCCCCTCGCGCGTCGAGCCCTCCATCCTGCCCGTCCTCATCCTGCGGTGGATGCTGTTCCGCACCGAGGTCGGCGCAGGCCTCATCAAGCTCCGCCACGACCGCTGCTGGCGCGATCTGACCTGCATGTACTACCACTACGAAACGCAGCCACTGCCAAATCCGCTTAGCTGGTATTTCCATCGCCTGCCCGCGTGGCTGCATCGCTTCTCGGTTGTCTTCAGCCATTTCGTGCAAGTGGCTGCGCCGTTCGGATTGTTCGCGCCGCAGCCCGTCGCATCCATCGCCGGCGCATTCATCATCGCCCATCAGCTCGTTCTCATCATCAGCGGCAATTACTCGTGGCTCAACTGGCTCACCGTGGTCCTCGGCATTTCTGCATTCGACGACCGCGTGCTCGGTCTCGCTCTTCCCTTCTCGGTGCCGCATCTCCTCGGCCGGCCGCTTCCATTCGACATCCTGCTCTATGCCGTCGCTGCAGCCACCGTATTCATGAGCATCAAGCCCGTAATGAATCTCTTCTCGAGCCGCCAGCTCATGAACTTCAGCTACAACCCGTTTCATCTCGTCGGAACCTACGGCGCATTCGGGCAAGTCGGCAAGGAGCGTTATGAGATCGTGATCGAAGGAACGGCAGACCACGTCGCCACCCCCAGCACCGGGTGGCAGGAATACGGCTTCCGCGCAAAACCCGGCGACACGAAGCGCACGCCTCCGCAGGTCGCGCCCTATCATCTGCGGCTCGACTGGCTCATCTGGTTTCTCCCCTTCTCCGTCATCGTCACCGGCAGCGGAATCCGCGTCGGCGGCTACAGTCTGTGGTTCCTCCGCTTCATCCGAAAGCTGCTCGAGGGCGACAGGCAGATCCTGCGCCTCATGGGCGCCAACCCGTTCGCTGCGCAACCGCCGGCGCAGATCCGCGCGCTGATGTACCAGTACCGATACACCACTCCGCAGGAGAAGCGCGAAACAGGCGCATGGTGGAGCCGCCGCCTGCTTGGCGTCTATCTTCAGCCGATGAGCCTCAAGTCTCTGGATAAAGTCTGAGCCCGCTACGGCAGCGTTACGGCCGCCGGCCGCGGGTACGTTTCGGATTCGGGGGGCACGTCGACTCGCGAATCACGAGCTCGGGATGGATCGGCACCACGTCAGGAAAGCTCGCCTGCCCTCGAATGCGCTGCAACAGAATGCGCGCAGCCACCGTGCCCATCTGGTGCAGCGGCTGCCGGATGGTCGTCAGGCTCGGGTTGTGGTACGCCGCGCTCTGGATGTCATCGAAGCCCACCACAGACACGTCCTCGGGCACGCGCAGTCCGTCGTTCATCAGGGCGCGAATGGCGCCGATCGCGGAGATGTCGTTATACGTCACCAGGGCCGTAAAGTCCGCGCCGCGCTGCAGCAACTCGTTCGTCGGCACGTAGCCCAGTTCGGGGGTCGACACGCGGAGCTCGAGCTGCACGCACGCCTGCGGCGCCACGTTAAGCTTCAAATCGCGAGCCACGTCCATCAGGCAGCTCCAGCGCTCGTCGGCATCGGAACTGTGGCTGCCGCCGCGCATGAAAGCGATCTTGCGATGCCCGAGCTGGTAGAGGTGGCGCAGGGCGAGTTCGGCGGCGCGCCTCTGGTCGAGCACCACATTGGTCACGCCCTCGATCTTGCGGTGCCCCGCGACCACCACCATTGGGAGCGCAACGGGCTTTTCGAGGATCGTGTCAATCACGATGAAACCCTCGACCGAGCGCTCCATCAACAGCCGCGGATACTCCTCGATCAGGTCGGGCTGGCGCCGATGGCTCGCCGTGAGGTAGAAATACCCCTCTTCGATCAGGTACTCCTCAACCCCGGCCAGCACCTCGATCCCGTAGGCATCGCTCAGTTCGGGCACCAGCACCCCGATCGAGAAGCTCTGGCGCTTGCGCAGCGACCGCGCATAAAAACTGGGGCGGTAGTCGAACTTGGCGGCCGCCTCGATTACGCGGTCCCGGGTCTCCTGGGGAATGGACCGGACCCCCGGGGCGTTGTTCAGCACCAGCGAAATCGTGGCCGGGGACAGGTTCAGGTATTCGCCCAGGGTACGCAGGCTGATGGGCTGTCCCGGCTGCGGACCAGAACCAGGTTTGGAGCGCTTAGGCATCTGCTCCCCTTGTTTTACACCCCCGGCGGCGAGAATTGCAGCTATATCAATAGTTTTCGAGGCGATGCCTTGGCCAGGAACCCACCCGCTGCAGCAGCGGGCCGGCGTGGATCACTTCCTATTTTTGAAGGTCAGCCGCGCTCCCGTCCCCGCAGGGAGCATCGCCCGAATTCCACAACCTGAAGCCTTCGCTCGGCCAATTCCGCGCCATTTTGAAAGTTCGGAGTAGCCTGAAAGTGGAGTTGTAAATGTCCCAAAAGTGTTAATAACGACCTCGGTCGCACCCATGCAATCTCTTGCTTTCAACCATGAGTCCACGTACTCTCTAGGAGATTCATCGATTCCGAACTTAAACTGGCGCCAAAATGGGAAACGTGGCGATTGGTGCGTTAACGGCGTCGTGTCCGGAATCAAAAAATCGGGGGAGTTTTTTGCCGGGTTGCCGATAGGGGATCAAGGGCGACAAGCCCTTGAGAAGGCAATGCGACAAAAAGCAATCGAGATGGAGCGGCACGGCTCCGATCGGCTGTGCGCGAAATCGCGGATGGGGCGCACGAAATGAACAAGATCATTCTTGCGGATTCACAGGCCATCTTTCGCGCCGGGACCGCCAAAGTTTTGGCGACCGACGACGAACTGCGCATTATCGCGCAGTGCGCCGATCTGGAGCGGCTGCTGCATGCCGTCACCACATTTCCCGGCTCGATTGTCATCTTTGCCGCGACCCTGCGCCCTGATATGGCCCAACTCCGGAGCAGGCTCGACGCAACGGGTAGCCGCGGAATCGTCATCGCAGAGAACTCCGAAACCGCCGGCTCTTATCTCCAGCAGGGGTTCCGCGGAGTCGTGTTCCGCAATGTAACGAGCCCGGCCCTGGTAGAGTGCGTTCGCCGCGTAGCCGCCGGCGACACCTGGGTTCCTCCTCAATTGGTGGTGGCAGACGCCGCCGAAGAGGATGTCGTGGGTACCAGGGTGCGCGATCGCCTCACTCCCAAGGAAATGCGCATCGTGGCGCTCATCGTTCAGGGCTGCAAGAACCGCGAAATTGCCCTCCGCCTCAAGACCACCGAGCAGGTCATCAAAAACTACCTTCGCTCCATCTACGACAAGACCGGCGTGAGCGACCGCCTGGAGCTCGCGCTCTTCACCATCCACCATCGCGTGCTTGCCGCCGCCGCCGCCGAGGTTGGCAACAAGCTCGAAGCCGAAGAGCAGGCATCGCCCTCCGCCGTAGCCTGACAGGGGCCGGGACCATGCCTCAAGCGCGGTCCCGCTGAACATCGCCGCCTCTCCATCCGGTCGCTCCGTAACACTTCCACGTTCTTCCCCGCCCGCTACGAGGCAACGGCCAGCTGCGCCGCGGGCATACGCGTGCTCCCCTTGCGCGGCCCCCGCTTGCGCGCGCTCATCACCTTGATGCGTTCCAGCAGCTCCAGCGAAGAGCAGTTCTTCTTGGCCAGCAGTGCGTCGGCCCCGTGCAGTTGATCACCCATCTTGAGCGGATCGCCGAGCATGATCATCGGAACGTGCGAGGCGATCTGCTTCAGTCTCCTGATCAGCTGATCGCCATTCATCGGCGGCATTTGAAAGTCCGTTAGAACCAGGTCCACGGCATGTTCATTGAACAGCTCAATGGCCTCCTGGCCGTTATGGGCCGACAAGGCCCGGTAGCCGTTGGTCGCCAGCATGAAGGCCAGCACGCCGATTTCCGCTTCGTTGTTTCCTACGCAAAGGATGATCTTCTTGGGCCGCATCTCCAGGCACACTCCTTGAATCTCTTTTGTCGACTTCTTTGGGATTTCTCTGGTCCGCTTCTTCGCGAGCAACACGTCTCCTCGCCTGCCTGTTCGGCCGGCCGAATGCGACACGCGCTCCTGGTCAATGGGACGGGGGTTTAGGTTTGAGAATCCCTTGGGGCCGAAATTTGCGCAGGAGTCCGCACGCAACCAAGGCCGGCGCCCATACAGGCTCGCCAACCACGTGGCACACTCCGACGTTTCCTGGCCCAGGGGAAGTTCGCTCTCGTTCCCGCGTCCGGATTACGTTGGGAAAACCGGCTACGCGAACCGGCTCAATGTCATCAATGCTTTCGAAGACTATGACGAATGGAATATTCTGAATAGAGGGAAATAAAGGCGAAAATCGCGGTGGAAAAAACGGCCATCCGGAGGGAAATTGTATATTTCATGTAAATTCAGGCGCTTGGGATTATGAATTCCTGTTGAAACCATGTGCATCACGGCAGGAAAAGGCTCCCGCGTGCAACGAGAACGGTGCTGCCCCCGACACGAACATCTCCGACCCCCGCCTCCCGCACATTCGCGGACACGAAAATCTCGCTTGGACGTCCGATCTCCACTCCTTGCCGAAAAACAGCCGGTTCCCCCGGCAAAACGATTTTCTGCTGGACAAGATAGCTGATCGCGCATCCGGCCGCCGATCCCGTAGCCGGGTCCTCGCCGCCGTTAAACTGCATCCGCGCCCTGAAGCACCGGCTCACCTCCCGGTCCTGGACTTTCGCGGAAGCACCCGCAGCTGGAGCCAGGATGTAGAACCAGCGCGCCCCCAAACTCCGCAGCCACCCCGCGCTTTCTTTTTGCAGGACCTCGAGCCTCCCCAGCGGCTCCACCGAACGCAGCAGGACCACCGCGAACGCCGCTCCCGTTGAGACCACCTGCGGAGCCGTTGCCTGATCGAGATCCTCTTCCCGCAGTCCAATCAGCCGCGCCACCTCCGCGCGGTCCAATTCCTGGCCAAACTCCGGGTCCCGCTGCGTCATCTCGGCGAACAGGCCCGCGCCCGCGCCGAAATCTACATCATTCGTGCCCAGCCTCACGGGGATCGGCCCGACGTTTTCAGCCAGCGTCACCACCCCTTCACGCACCGCCTCGGGCGCGACAAGTTTCAGCACGCTGGCCGTCCCCAGGGTCGGATGTCCGGCGAACTGCAGCTCTTCCTGTGTCGTAAAAATCCTCACCCGCACGCCGTGCTCGCGCTCCGCTTCCGGCGTCCGGCGTTCGACGAACGTAGTCTCCGAGAGGTTGAATTCGCGGGCAATAGCCTGCATCCGGTCGGTCGACAGGCCCACAGTGTTCATCACAACCGCCAGCGGGTTGCCTGCCAGCGCCGAATCGCTGAAGACGTCCACCACGAAGTACTCTAGCTGCGCCATCCTGTCGATGCCTCCCGATTCCAATCTAGCGCAAGCTTTTGGCACATCGGCGCTCTCATCGCCGCTTCCCGTCCGCAATGCATAAAAAATCCGGAGCCGCGGGAAGGAGAGGCCCGCAACTCCGGTTCATCATTTTTGCCCGTTCGATATAAGTCCCCGTTGATATAAGTCTTCGATAAGTTCCGGCCTGGTTCTCTATATCACCTCTACAGCGCAATCAAAGGCCGTGGCAGCCGGGTTCCCGCGCGATCGAGAAAGATCCTCATGCGCAGTGCCTCCGCGCGCTGCACCGCCACAAGACGCAGTTGCCGCCGCACGTGATCGTCATGCAGCAGGCGCGCCAGCTGCGCCTCGTCAAAGTCGGCATCTTTCTCGAGCCGCTCGATGCGTTGCTCAATCGTGCGGCGAAAACGCGGGCTGATTTCGACGGCTTCCTGGGTCATGTAATCGGGAATCATTTCACCTTCCCTCGGCTTAGTTAGATGCGAAAACTTCCGGCTCAACTTTCTTCCGTGTCTGCCTCAAGTCTTCGCCACTCACGCCGATGTTAGCGAAGAGCCATTGTGTCCGCTAGATTACGGACTCGCGGCATCTTTATGCGACGAAAGTAATGGACTGTTCTAAAACTGGACAGTTATCACCTCTAACTCCCAGGAATCGACCCTTCATCGTGGGAGCCATCGTCATTCATAAGTTTCCCGGTGGCCGGAGAAACTCAATTCTCCGGCCTTCGCATGAACCTGTTACACCGCGAGCCGCCTAGCGAACGCTCGCGCCTTTCCCGCCCGCATCAGCCACCGCGAGCTCCACCCGCGTTCCGCCGTCGAGCCGCACGTTCTGCTTGGCGCCCAGCAGAGCGCCCGACGCATTCGAGAACGGCTGCCCATTCGCCGCCACCGCAAGCAGCACGCCGGGTATCGCAGTCGTCTTGATGTCCACGTTTCCCTGCTTGGCCACCACTGTGCCCGTCTCTCCTGCGCTCCTGCTCGCCGTGTTTCCGGCGCTCGCGCCGCCCTGGGACGAGGCCTCGGTCGAAGGCGTTGGCGCCGGGTTTTCTGAGGTCGCCGGTGTCTGCCTCATCCCGCCCGGCGTTCCTCCGCCTCCCGACGACGGCATTGCGCTGCCAGTGGTCGGCGCCGCGGGGGCGCCCATCGCCGATGGCGAATTCAACGTATCCGTCGGCGCCACGGTCTGCGGCGCCGGGGCCACCGATTGAATCACCGACTTGATGGGCACCGTCTCCCCACCCTTGAGCTCCGCCTGGTCAAACTGCAGCGTAAGCTTCGCATTCTCATTGTTCTTGTCGTGGGCCTGCACGTCGGTCACATGGCCCAAAATCCGCGACCCTTTCGGAATCACAACGCCGCCGGCTGTCGTGGCCTGCTCGGTCGTCTTCACCACCACTGTGTCGCCCGTCTTGGCGTTCTTGGTGTCGACCTTCTTCTCGAGTTCGCCCTGTACCGGCCGCAAATCCGCGCTGCTCGCCTCCGGCGCGCTGGCCGTGCTCTGCACAGGCGCCGACGGAGCGGTGCTCTGTTTCGCGCCTTCTGCCGGCTGCGCAGCCGGAGCGCCCTGAGTCTGCGCACTCGGATTCTGTGCCGGCTGCGGCGCGTCGGGCGCGGGGTTCGGCGACGGCTGCTGAGCCGCAACCGCCAGGCACGCGAATCCCGCCAGGGTCGCTGCCGCCACATATAGCTTTAGATCTCGCATAAAAATAAACCTCCGTTGGGGTCCATGCGCCTTGTGCCGACTTCGTCCGCCGGGCGCATGAATTCAACGGAGGTTGTGCAACGCGCGTGCCAAAGAGTTGCAAGAACTGCTGCCAGTGAGCGAAGAGATGTGTTTTGACGCAGTTAACCGCCCCACTTCCCGCGGTTCCTTAGTGCCGGGGCGATCCAACGCACGCCAGAAGTTTTTGCGTCGAGCGTGTAATTCCGAACAGGCTTCAAAAGGTTGCCCGGGCATCCGCTCCGGACTCCTGAACCGCAGCCACTCGGCGCCGGAATCCGGAACAGGACCGCCGGCTCCTACTGCGAGCCTGCCGATGAGATTCCGAGCACCATTTGAGTGCCGCTGTCGAGGTGCACGTTTTTCCGTGAGGCAGAGAGCATTCCAGAGGCACTACCCGAAGAGGTTCCCGCAAGCGTCAGCCCGGGAATTCCGGTGGATCGTGGAGCCAGCATGCCGTTCGCTGCGCCCCCGGCCATCGTCCCGCCCCCGAGTTCATTCCTTCCCAGCGCGCCATTCGCGCTTCCGCCGGCCGCGGTTCCCAGCGATCCCGTCGCCTGTCCCGCAGCCGCGCCAGCATTCCCGGTCATTGATCCCGCCCCGCGAACGCCGCCGCCGGCGAGCGAGCCGGCCCCGCCAACCAGCCCGCCTCCGCCGCCCCCAACTAAACCTCCGCCTGACCGCGCGCCGCCCATTGCCATGCCGCCGCCGGCAACGCCGCCGCTCATCGGCGCGGGCCCGAAGACGCCATCGCTATCCATCGCGCCGGCCGCGCCCGCTGCATACGCCGGCGGCGTCACCGACTCGATTGCCGAATGAATCGCCATCGATTGTCCGTTCTTCAGTTCCACGCGGTCGAACTGGAGCCCAAGGCGTGAGTCCTCGCTGCCCTTGCCGTGCGCCTGCACCTCGGTGACGTGCCCGACGATGCGCGAGCCCTTCGGAATCTCGACCCCGTCAGCCGTGCGCGTCTTCTCAGTCGTCTTGAACACAACGGGATCGCCGGGCCTGGCGCTCTTCGCGTCCACTTTGCCGACAAGTTCGCCTTGTACTGGACGCATCTCTTGCGAGCCCGAGGCAGAGCCGTTCACACCCGCGCCACGGCGATTTGCGCGCGCCTGAGCGTCTGCGGATTGATTGGCGTTGGTTGAATTCACAGCCGCCGAGCTTGACTGCTGAACCTTCGCGTCAGCCTGCTGCGCAAGGAGGGGAAAACTCGACAGGATTACCACCGCAACAACGAAGATCTTGATTGTCTTCATGGGGAAAAGTCTCCTCTTGCTACGTTTCGTGCCGCCGTCTCTTATGCCCGCCATGGCCGGCGGGGAACGTCGTGCAACGCAAGAGAGATTTGCATCTGGAGCGCCAAACTGTCACGCGCCCGACTAAATTGGGCGTAACACCTTCTGGCCGAAGGAATTAGATTCGGACCCTCAAAAACGAGGTTGCTTCCATCGCCAGTTTTGCTCCCGGAACATTCAGCCGCAAAGATGTAATTTTTGCCAGCAGACCGACCCTAAGCCGGTCCGGACTATTTTTCTCCGCGATTGTCTCTTTATCGCTGACGGCGAATTTTGGTCGCTGGTCCCTGTTCCGTGATCCCTTTTCCCTGTCTCTACGGCAATTCCCTCACCCAGATATTCCGGAAGCTGATCGGCTCGCTCTTATCCCCGTGCGCCTGCAGCTTGATCGGAGCCCGGTCGTACTTCTTATAAAACGGCTTCCCGATATACAGCGTCTGCCCCTTCAGTTCGAAGTGGTCTTCCACCAGCACACCGTTCCAGAACACCGTTGCATACGCGGGCGTCTTCACCGAACCGTCGTCGTTGAACACCGGCGCAGTCCACACCACGTCATAGGACTGCCACTCGCCCGGCTTCCTTGCCGCGTTCGCCAGCGGAATCGCCTGCTTATAGAGGCTCCCCGCCATGCCGTTCACGTAAGTCGAGTTCTGGTAGTTGTCCAGCACCTGCAGTTCATACCCCGCGTCGCCAGGTCCGGTTGACGCCAGGAACACGCCGCTGTTCCCGCGCGCCTGCCCTTCGCCCGCAATGTTCGACGGGATCTTCCACTCGATGTGAAGCTGATAGTTCTTGAACCCGCGCTTCGTCTCGATATTTCCCGTCCCCTTCGCCACCGTGAGCACGCCGTCGCCCACCAACCACTTCGCCGGAGAATGGTCCTGCGCCGAAACCCACTCGTCCTCGTTCTTGCCGTCAAAGAGCACAATCGCGTCCGAAGGCGCCGAAGCCGTCGACGCATCTCCCGGCGTCACCACTGCCGGAACCGGCTTCCACACCTCCGTCTCTTCCGGTTTCATCTGCGATTGCTGCTGCGCGATCGACACCATCGCCGAAGCAAGAAAAGCCGCTGCAAGGAGAGTGCGTATACGTGTGTTTTTCATCGTCCGCGAGTGTACCACCCGGAATCGAGATCGAGAGAATGCCAACCCAACCGCGCACGCCTGCTCAAAGCTCGAGAGCGCCGGGACTCAATTCGTGAGCCTGGGACGCATGCAACGCTGAATGTTTTTTACTCGCGGGAAACGGCCCGGTAGCTCCAAAAAGAATTTACCCGAGCATGACACTGTGGTGACATCCCGCCGCGCCATCGTGTTCATGCTCGAAAATGGCGGGTCCGCAGGCCGTGATTTCAAAATCATCTGCCCGGCACTGCGAACACCACAGCCGGGAGGCCACCGTCTCGCTGGAGATTGTGCGCGGACAGCCCCGGCCTCGGCTCATTCGACGAGCCCAGTGAATCCGATACTCGAGAATCGCTGCCCGCTTTCCCTGTATTCCCAATTCTCGCGCCCGGCGATCTTGAGAGAAACATGACCGGGCCAATACACCGGTTTGTCCGCCGCGGCAGCGCGCGTGGAACGCCGCAGCGGCAGACGACAAATGAGGTCTTTGATGAAAAATATGATCGAGGCATCGCGACAGATTCTTATTGCAGTAACCGTTTTGATGGCAGCGCAGTTGTCTGCGCAGACCTGGACTGCACCTGTAGCACTGAGCACCGGCGGTCAGGGCTGGGAGGCAGCGGCCGCCATCGACGGAGACGGCAACTCGCTCGCCCTCTGGGACGAGCGCACAACCCAGGACCAGCTCTGGTCGCGCTCGAAAGCGGTCGGCACCAATTGGGGACCGGCGACAACCAATGTGTCCCCAGCCTTGCAGACAACCAGCGTCTTTCCCGTGGTGCGAATTACTACCGCTGGGTTTGCCACAGCAGTATGGACCGATTCGAGCGGCATATGGACAGCCGATCGGCCGGCCGCTTCCTCATGGGAGTCTCCGCAGCTTCTCGTCCGGGGCGCGGCCAGTCCGATCTTTGTCATGAATTCGCGAGGCGACGCGGCAGTTGCCTGGATCGTCGGAGGCGGTCCGCGCAGCACCACCGGATCGGTGATGGCCGTCCTGCGGCGCGCCGGAGGAGCATGGACTTCGCCACAGGTCGTCGCCAGCAATGCGCATATCATCGCCGACCATGCGGGAATCGGCGACTCTGGCGACGTGGTTGTCACCTGGGAAACATACACCGCGGTCTGCCGAAGATACGGCTGCGGGACCAGCAATTACGTTCTGCATGCCTCGCGCCAGAGCGCTGGCACTGACGCCTGGGCGGACTCGGGGGCGCTGATGGGACCCGATCGCTCCGCGCATGACGCGCGAGTGGCGCTGGATTCGGCGGGAGGAGCGATTCTGGTTGCTGTGAACAGCGCCTTCGTTTACGTATCTTCCACCCAGGGCAACTCCGGCGGCGCTTGGAGCGCGTTCAAGACCGCCTTGAATTCTCAAAGCACAATTCTCATCTCCAATTTGGCGAGCGACGACGCCGGCCAGGTGACACTGGTTTACGAGTCGATTTCATATCCCACATCGCAGGCGTTCGCGGTGAACGGCAACATCAACGGCAACACGTGGTCGTCGCCGCTGGTACTGTCGGGCAGCGACACGTCAGTAAGTCAGGTGATCTTCGCCGCGGCTCCGAGCGGCGCGGCAGTGGCTATCTGGTTGTCGAGCAGCGGAACGCCCGTAATCCGCGCAGCGACAAGGGCAACCGCAGCGGGATCGTGGAGCGCTCCGGTCAGTATCCCCGGGCCGGGCAACTCTATCTCGCCGGAAGCCGCCGCCGTGGAATCCTCGGGAAATGCGATAGCGATCTACTCCGGCTACGATGCGTCAAGCGTGCACACGGAGTACGTCACGAGCCACCAGCCATAACCTGTTCTCCTGGGACCGCGCAGCAAGGATTTGAAGGAGAATCGAACGCCTGTGCGGGCTGGAGAGCGGCGAATCACACCGCCGCTCGCCGGCCTGGAGCGGGAAGCATCGGCAGGACAATGCGCACGGGACTCACGATCGTTTACAGTGTGGTTCCTCCGTCTCTTGAAAGCCAAACGCCAATCTCCGCACAGCCGGCGATGCACGGACGCGATCCTGGCTCCGCCTGGACATAACAACAGGCCTTGCCACGCGTCTCTAGGGCAGCATAGCTTGGTCGATATGAGGACGCTCCTGGATTCGGCAGGCGGGAACGTGCGGACGGCCCGATCGTAGCCTGCATAGGGCGGCGCCCCCGGAACTCTATTCTGGAACTCAAAATCCAATGCCGGCGGATCGATTGGAGGTTGCCTTGAGAATGCGAGCGATTGCGTGGATGGTTCTTCTTTCGGCTGCTGCCGGGGTGGCGTGTGCGCAGTCCTCTTCTGCGCCGGCGCCAGCGGAGGGGGCTGCGAAGAATCCCGCCGCAGCCAGGAACCCGGTTGCGTTTGAGATTGCGGACATCCACGCCAGCCTGCCGAGCCGGTATCCCTTCTTCGACGGGCCATATCTCCAAGACGGCCGGTACATCCTTCGTAAAGCGACAATGGTGGACCTGATTGCAACCGCGTACGGGCTGAAGGATGCGAGCTACGTGCACGGGGGCCCAAGCTGGCTCGAATGGAATCGGTGGGACGTGATCGGGAAGGTTCCGGCGGGCACAAATGAGGCGACGGCAAAGCAGATGCTTGAGTCTCTGCTGGCGCAGAGATTCGGTCTCGTTGTTCACACGGGAGATGCGCCGATGCCGGTTTACGCGCTTACCGCTCCCAGGGGGAAGGTCCAGCTGAAAGAGTCCGATGAGTCAGGTGAACCGGGATGCAATGGGCGCCCGGACGCCAACCAGGCACCGGGAGCGATTCGGCAGATTCTCGTCGCCTGCCACAAAGAAACGATGGAGCAGTTTGCCGAGGATGTGCACAACATGGCGGGCGGCTACCTGACCGTTCCGGTTGTGGACTCCACCGGGCTCAAGGGGGAATATGACTTCGATCTCAAATGGACTCCGCGCGGACAGCTCGGGCGCGCCGGGTCAGAGGGCATTTCCATCTTCGATGCGGTAGAGAAGCAATTGGGCCTCAAGCTTGCGCTCGACAGCGCTCCCCGGCCGGTGTTGATTGTTGATCGCGTGAATGAAACGCCCACGCCGAATGCGCCGGACCTGGCAAAGACCATGCCGCCGCTGCCGCCCGCGCAGTTCGAGGTGGCGACCATCAAGCCCAGCGCACCCGGCGAGACACCTAACGGGAGGATCGCCGGCGACCAGGTCAACGTCAAAGCCTTTCCGATGAGAGACCTGATCTATATCGTCTGGGAACTGGACCCAAACGACAGGGGAGCGATCGTGGGGGCTCCCAAGTGGCTTGATTCGGCAAAGATCGACCTGGAGGCCAAGGTGGCGGCCGAAAGCATGGCGGAAGGAGACCCGCGCAGACAACTTCCGGTGCCGTTCGATGACCTGCGGGAGATGCTCAAGGCGCTGCTGATCGAAAGGTTCGAGATGAAATTTCATATGGAAGACCAGCCCGTCGATACCTATGAGCTTGTCGCAGTGAAGCCGAAGCTCACCCCGGCCGATCCCAGGAGCCGGACCAACTGCCACATCGGCCCGGGGCCTGACGGAAAAGATCCGCGCACCACCCATCCCATTCAAAACATGCTGCTGACCTGCCAGAACGTGACCATGGCGCAGGCCGTCGAACAGTTTCCTCAATTCGCCAACTACTACCTCTATTACCCGCCCGTGGACAAGACCGGGCTCAAAGGCGGGTGGGATTTCACCCTCAACTGGAGTTCCGGCGACAATATGCCCGGCTTTCACGGCGGGGACGGGCCGCCGCAGGGAGAAGTTGCGGCTGCTGCGGATCCGAACGGAGCGGTGTCGTTTTATGACGCGGTGAGCAGGGAGCTGGGCCTGAAGCTCGTAAAAGTGAAGCGGCCCGAGCCGGTGCTTGTGATTGAACACATCGAAGCGCAGCCGACGCCGAATTGAGGAGAGCTGCCTTCAGTTGCCGCTGCCCTGCGACTCCGGCCGGGGCGCGAAGTAGCCTTTGCGCACCTGCACGTGCGTGCCTTCGCCGCAGCTTATGCCGACATGCCGGAATGTCCCGTCGAGCTTGGCATTCGTCGGCGTATAGGTTCCGACGTACTGCGTCCGCAGCTCGTCCTGGATCTGCTGAAACGCGTCGGCCAGCTTCTTGCCGTTGTTGCCCACATTGATCACGCGGCCGCCCGTCTCCTCGGCCAGCTTCTTCGCCGCTGAGTAGCCGCTGTAACCCATGTTGAAGCCGCCGTAGAACCCGGTATCCGCGATCAGGATCACGTAGATGATCGCATTCGACTTCTGCGCCGTCGCGACGGCGTCCTGGATCCGCGTCCTCGAGCCCTGGTCCTCGCCGTCGGTGAGGATGATCATGGCCTTGCGTCCCGTCTCCTGGCTCAGCTTCTCGGTGGCCGCGAGATAAATGGCGTCATAGAGCAGCGTCCCCTTGGGCTGGCCCTGTACCGGAACCGTGCCGCCGCCGAGCCCCGGAATGCCGCCTGCGCCATTGCCGCCCGCGGTGTTGATCTGCGCCTTGGCCATGGCATGAGAAAGCAGCCGGGCGCTGTTGGTGAAGTCCTGCAGAAGATCCACGTTCACGTCGAAGGAGAGAAGGAACGCCTCGTCCTTTTTGCGCAGCACCTGGTCGAGGAACTGGGCGCCGGCAGTCTCCTCAAGCGGGAGCACATACTCCTGGCTGCCCGACGTGTCGAGCAGGATGCCCAGGGTCAACGGCAGGTCGGTTTCGGCGGTGAAATTCTTCCACTTCTGCGGCTGCTTGTCTTCGTCGATGGAACAGTCGCTCTGGTTCAGGTGGGGAACAAGCTGGCCGCTCTTGTCCTTCACGGTGAAGAACATGTCGACGAGGTTGACCTGCAGCTTGAAATTGGCGACCGGCTGATCGTCTTCCGGCGCAACCGGAGCGTGACTCACAGGTGGGGCATCCGGCGACGGCGCAAGCTGTGCCAACGCTGCAGAAGCGAAGGGGAGAAGAAGCAGAAGCGAAACAGATGCACCGCGGATGCGCATGTTACACCATTAGACGCGGATTTCCGCGCTGAGGAGAGCATAGTACACCCGAACACCGGTGGCGAGCGCGGAGTAAACGCAAGTACCGGTTCACTGGCAGTATTGGGAGCAAACCTGCGACGGCTCCGCGCGTCTGATAATCTGACGGATGAAGCCCCACGAGTTGTGCCTCAGCTCGCGTGGTAGTGCTTTGCGCCTGCGTGGTTTGCATGCGTTTCGGGAGGACGTGGAGACCTGTGAAGCCTGGAATCAAAGCAGCGGCGTTGAGTGCACTCCTGAGCCTTTATTCCATATCTCCCGGGTTGTACCTTCCGGCACAGCCGCAGCAACAGACGCCACCGCCTGCGCCGGCCGCCGTTCCCGACGCGCCCAGGCCCCAGGCCGTTCCTCTTCTTGATGCAGCCGAGGGGCCCATCAAGCCCGGAGGAGGCGCTGGAACAGAGACGCCGGCAGCAACGCCGCCGGAAGGCTCGCCCGGCCCCACGAATCAGCTTCCGCAAGTAGTTCCGGCGCCTCCGGCCCAGGGCCCGCCGCCGCCGGCAACCGACAACGTGCAGACAAAGCCGCCGGTAATTCCGGAGGCCGGTCAGGGTCCTGAAGACCTTGGATACCGACTGCAATTGAACGTGAACTTCGTCGAAGTCCCAGTCACAGTCAAGGACGGCAAGGGAAACCTGATCGCCGGGCTGACCTACCGCGACTTCAAGATCTTTGAGAACGACCAGCGCGAGCCTCTGTCGCTGTTTACCGTCGATCCGTTTCCGCTCTCGATCGCTTTTGTGATCGACCAGACGCTGCCCGCGGACGTGATGGCCAATGTGAACCGGTCGCTGAACGCGATCCAGGGCGGGCTGACGCCTTACGACGAGATCGCGATCTTCACGTACAGCAATGGCGCCCAGAACCGGTCGGGAGGATTCACTGGAGCGCAGAGTGCACGTGCGCCCTTCGTGGTGTCGATGGCCAAGTCCGCGGGCACGGAACAGCTGCCCCCGGTAAACGACGGGCCGTTTGCAAGCTGCAATGTACGGGCGAACGGCAACTGCGTCGATCCCAATATTCAGTCAGGGCGCTCGGCGGGCAATGGGAGCTTCATAACCATTCCCAAGGAGATTCATACGCTGAACGACGGGATCCTCGCGGCTGCGAAGGAACTTTCGCGCCGGCCCAAGGAATTCCGGCGGATCATCTACGTGGTCTCGGACGGCAAGGAATACGGCAGCAAGGCGAGCTATCGCGACGTGCTGCGCTACGTGCAGACCAACAAGATCGCAATTTACGGAACGCTTGTCGGGGACGCCGCTCGCTGGGGCGAGGGCCGCATCAGCCGCATCCACCTGCCGTTCACCATGTACGACAACCTGCTGGCCAAGTACGTGCTGGCCACGGGCGGCACGTTGGATTCGGAGCGCGGCTTGAACGGCATTGAAAAGAGCTACGCCGCAATCGCCATGGAAGCGCGCAACCAGTACACTCTGGGCTACCTGAGCCACCAGCCGGTGATTGACAGCAAGTTCCGCAAGATCGACGTGCGCGTGGACCGCCCAGGCTTGGAAGTGGTTGCCAAGACCGGATACTACCCCTCGGCCCAGGACCAGCAATAATCTGGCATCGGGCGGCAATGCCGCTTCAAGGAAAGCAAAAGGCCTGTGCAGAATGCACAGGCCTTTTGTTCATCCCTCGCATTGCGCGGGCACGGGTAGGGCGCCGCGCCTGAGGACATCGCTTACTTGTGTTCCACCGGCGTCGTGGGCGGGTTCACCTGCGCGTTCTGCTGCGGGGGAGGCGGCGGTGGAGCGGGATCCGAGAGCCCTTTCAGGCCTTCCTTGAAACCCTTGAGTCCTTCACCGAGGCCTTTGCCCAGCTCGGGGAGCCGCTTGGCTCCGAACAGCAGAAACGCGACCACGGCGAGCACGATCAGGTGCCATGGCTGTAATAGATCGCCCATTGAATTCATCCTCCGCACGCCGCTGGTGCCGCTGGCGCGCTGCTTTGACGTCTTTATTGTCGCACAAGCGCAGTTTACGCGTTCAATCCACTTGTTCGCTGGCCTTGTTCTAGTTCACCTGGGCGGGTTTGCCGAGGCGCTCCGTCACCATGGTGTAAAAGCTGCGCAGGTCTTCCTCTTCGCCCATGGTGAGGCGGCGGTAGACCTTCATGAGCGGGAACAGGCGTGAGCCGCGGACTTCGATTGCGGGCACGGCGACGGTGCCGCCGGGGTACTGCGTCATCTCCCACCCGCCGGCGTAGCGGCGGCGAATGATTTCCCCAAGATAGCTGCCCCAGAGCCGCACTTCAAAGTCGACGTCGTGGTCGGGGCTTTCGCCGACGAGAACGAGGATTTCGTCGAGAGTGTCGACCGAGTCCGCTGTGTAGTCGAGGGTGTGGCGATAGTCAGTACGAGCCGTGTCCACGGCCGCCCGCGCATAGCCTTCCATCATGGAAGTCAGGTCCGGGAAGGGCGTCGACTCCAGGCGCTTGCGCAGATCGCTCATGGTCCTCACAAGTATAGGACTGCCGGAACGTGCCGACGGAATCATCTCATGTGCACGCGAAGCCGATGGCGGTGATTCAGCTCACACGAAGGTCCCCGATTGCGGTCGCATGAAAATGAAAACGATGATCACCCTTGGAATCAGAGCAAAATGCGCGCTTTGCGAGGTGGTTCTAGAATCGAATCAGGCGGAGGTTGCGCTTCCTTTGAAACTGTTTCGTTCTCTTGTTTTTACTGCCGCGCTGCTGGCTGCGGCTGTCGTCGCCTGGCCGGTCGGGCGCGATCTCTATCCCGATCCGTCGCTGGCGAAGAGCGAGATTGCGGCAGCGCTCAAATCGGCGGCGCAGACCCACCGGCGGGTGCTGCTGATCTTCGGCGGCAACTGGTGCGGCGACTGCATCGTGCTCGACATGTATCTCAAAAATGCGCAGAACAAGCCGATCCTCGACGCCAACTTCGTGCTGGTGGATGTGAATGTCGGAGAGTACGACGCAAACCTCGACCTCGCCAGGAAGTATGAGATCCCGCTCGCGAAGGGCGTGCCGGCTGCGGCGGTGCTGAGCGACACGGGGAAGCTGCTTTATAGCCAGAAGAGCGGGGAGTTCGAAAAGATGCGGCGCATGGACGAGAGCGCGGTGACGCGGTTCCTGGTGCAGTGGAAGCCGGCGAAGCAGGGGTGCTCGATTATGGCGGTGAATTGCTAAGGGCAGGCATTAGCGGTTAGGCAGTGTTTGGTAAATCGCGCGATCACGGGCTTTGTGTCAGGGCACGACTTTACAGGCTGCGGAAAAACTCAACTCTGAGGGGCTTTGTAACAAGGGCACGGAACCAACGTAGCTGCGTCCAGGCGCTTTTGCTTTTCTTTCTGTCATTCCCGGAGGGAATCTGCTGGCGCCGTCTCCAGGCAACAAGCCTGCCGGATGCACCTACCGCGGTTCCGCGCTAGCGGCCTCACGTGTTGCCGGGTCCGGCCCAGGAGCCTTGAATCGAAATCCCCGCGCAATCCGCTGTGGAAATCCCTGTCCAAAAACACCTGTCAAGTAGGGAACATAAGGCGAAATACAATCAACTGGCTTTATATCATGAGGTTATCCCATGTAAATTTACCCTGGAGTGTGGCCGATCCACTTTTCAACCCTGCTAGACTTAAGAAGAGTGGGAGAAAACCCCTCTCCATATGCCCGCCGAGCGCGGGCATTTTCGCTTTTCAGGGCCCCCGGACCCCGCCGCCGCACCGGCCGGAAGACGGGATGAATTTACTACAAATGTGTACGAAACTTACTACATATGTGTGCGAAAGTTACTACATACAGGACGAAATTTACTACAAAAGCCGCTCAGGGACAGCCCCGGACCCCGCATAATCAGGCCGAAAACTCGGCATTTTTAACCGGGAAATACAATCGGCGCAAGGCGGAGCTCGCCGTCGACAAGGCGGAATACTCGGCATTTTTAACCGGGAAAATAAATACCCCCCCCACCCCCCTCCTGTAACCCCTTTGGAATGTGAGGGGCAAAAAGTGGGCAAAACGACTAATCAATTGATAACAAATAACTTGACTCAATTTCCAAATGTGCCCAAAATGCCACTTTTTAGCCCAAATCGCCACTTTTTTCACCCATTTTGCAGGTCACTTACGAGATTTGGAAATCGGGCGCGCTTCCGCCGCACAAAGAGCTTGGAGCCGTTTCTGGGTAGGTGTAAATAAAGGACTTACTCGAGGAGCGCCTTAACTTGTCCCACGAGTTGGAACAAATTCGGGGGTGAACTCATGCGCTTAGGTGCTTCTACCGGCGCTTAAGTGCATTCCTCAAGGGTCCGGACGATTCTCCAGGATCGGACACACCAACTCTGAAAATGTACTAGGAATTGGAGAGTCCGGTTCTGTCTTCGCGCGGAGGGATGAGGAAGCGGCGGGGAGACCGGAAGAAGCTTTTGATTGTGTATCCCAGAAGTTGCAGGTGCGTCTGGCGCGGAATGCCGTAGGCGCGCATGGCAACGGATGCGGCAATTCCGAAGCTGACTCCTAAATTGCACACGAATGTCACGGCGATTCCGTAAAGCGTGTGTACGAACCAGCCGCGATAGAGCCAGTCCCGCCCAAAGCTCGCCGCGGCCAGCACAAGTGTTCCTGTGGAGAGGGTTACGTGCCGCACGTCGAGCGGGACGCCGAGAAACTTGCCCAGTGCGGGAACGAAGCCCAGCAGATAGCCGAGAACAATGCAGGTGACCCAGCCGGAGACGTTGGCTTCGACGAAGGCTGCCAGCTTCTTCATTCTTTCTTTGCCGAAGCGCTCGCCGAGCGGGTGCTGTGCAATCGCGGAAATAATGCCGTCGTAGGTGACGAAGTTCTCGAACCATCCGCCCGCAAGCGCGGAGACCCACAGGATCAGGCCGGTGAGTATGGCATAGATGATGGTGCCTGACGCCAGCGGATCGAGCGTCCGGTACACGTATCGCGCGCTTTCAGCCTGCAGGTAGCGACGGGAAAACAGGAACTCCCAGAGCCTTGCGAATGCCACACAGCCCACGCCGACGGCGATCAGGTTCGCGGCGGCTGAAGCGAGCTGGCTGCGCGTGATGCGGCTTACGAACTCCGCGACCCTTTCCTGGCGCTCGTGGCCGCGCGTGGTGCGCACGATTCCGGCGAACGCAGCCGCGGTGACAGACGGCTGCTTGGTGGCCAGTGCGAAGTGCAGGTGCTGCATCACGATGAAGCTCACCGCGTAGTTGGTTCCGGCGGCGACAAACTCCACAAAAGGCGGAAAGTGCGCGCCCCAGATGCGCATTTTGATGGCGGCCGTGAATACGGTAAGAAGACCGCCGCCAAGTGAGGCCCACCAGATCGCGCGGTATTCCCTGCGCGTGTTGGCGATGTAGTGCTCGCCGGCCTTGCCGGTTCGCTCCACAATTTTGCGGGCGAGCAGCGACGTGTTCTCGCGGAACAAGCCGCGCAGGGTCATTTCATCGCGCAGGGAATGCATCACGTCGTCAAGAAGGCGCTTTACCGCCGCGATCGACTCGTGCGGCTCGGCGACAAAGAGGACATCGGCGATGCAATCCATGCGGTTGAGCGCGTGCTCGATGGTGAGCAAGTCGAAGACAAGGGATGTGCTCACGCCGGCGTCTTCCATGCGCAGGTGCACCTGCCGCATTTCGAGACGGATGCGATGCGCCTGTTCGCGCCATGCCGCGATTGCCGACGGCGATCCGCGCTCCTTGAGCAGTTCCACCGTCGATAGCTGGATCCTGTAGAAAGGCGAATCCTCGATTGCGTGCGGGAAGCTCCGGAGGCGGACCTCGGGCGACAATCCAATGCCGGCAACATGGACAGCGAGCAGTTGAAATGCCTGCGTCAGGTCGGAGCGCTGTGCCTCCCATGAGGATGAACCGGCTGGCGGAGAAAGAGCGCGCGCCAATCGCCCGAACCATTCGTCGGGCAGATTGATGAGCCGGTCGATTGCGGCGGAGTTCGGATACAGCCTGACCAGGAGCGCGCTCAGGTCGAATTGGCTGCGCGCGGATGGGAGGATTCGCTGCGTGATGCGGCGGATCGCTTCGGACCACCAGCGGCCGCGCGGGTGCAGGCCGCTCTCGGCAAACAACTCGACAGACCGCATTTCGGATACGACTTCGCCGATCGCGTATTGAAAGGCGAGCTGGAGTTGCGGCTGCGATTCGATGAGGTGAACTAAGCCCTGGAGCCGGGTAAGTTCGACGGAGCCGGGCATGTGCTTGCCGCCTGTCGTCCACGCAACGAGGGAGACAAGGGCATCGAGCCTGGCTGCGAGGTCCGTCGAACTGATGAAGCTGTCGACGATGGAGGCAAGCCCCAGGATGCCGGAATCATCGCGCAACTCCGCCGGGAAAGAACTTAGAACCAGGTCGCGGGGGTGAACAGCCTCTTGAGTACCCATGGGAGCCATACACTCCGGCCGGGGAGATGTGATGGGATTCTATCCCCATGCATTTGCGAACGGGCGACGTGTTCCTACCCGCGAAGCCGCCTGAACTTCGTCAGGTGATGGGACACGATACACCGTCCGCTTGCAACATTAGAACCTATCTGACACTGGCTCACTGGCAGAACTGCTAATGCCGCGCCATGGCCCATCCACAATACCTTATCTAAGGCACCACCGAATCATCGGAAGGTGGTGAATTGATGCGCCTTTATCGCCAGTTTATTTCCTTCACGCTTCCTATAGCTACGCTTTGGATTCTCTGCAATCCCGCCCTGTGTGCCCAGTTCGGCGCAACGGCTGCTGCTGCGGGCCAGAGCCAGGACGACGCTGCGATCAAGTATCGCCAGCAGGATGGGGCCCGGCAGGCCGGCCTTTCGGCTCTCGATCCATCGACGGCAAATATCAGCGGCACCGTAACCACTGTGAACGGGGACCTCGTCCCCGGTGCGACGATTGTGCTCGAAGGCGCGGACGCTTCAGATCGCAGGAAGATGGTGGCCGGCGACAACGGCGCTTTTCGGTTCGAGGACCTCAAGCCGGGAATTCCCTATCGCGTGACGGTGGGAGCCGATGGATTTCAGAACTGGGAGTCGCCAACGGTGAACCTCAACCCGGGCCAATACCTGTTTCTGCAGGACATCAAGCTAAGTCTTCCAGCGGTGGTCGCTTCTGTGACCGTGTCCGCGTCGCCGGTGGAGATCGCCACGCAGCAGGTCACTCTCGAGGAGCATCAGCGCGTGCTGGGCGTCTTCCCCAATTTCTACGTGACATATGAGAACGACCCCGCGCCGCTGACAACCCGGCTGAAGTTCAGGCTGGCAACCAGGGCCAACACCGACGCGGTGACCTTCCTGGGAGTGGCGTTCATGGCGGCGATCTACCAGGCGGGAGACATCCCCGACTACGGCCAGGGCTGGGACGCTTATGGCAAGCGCGTGGCGGCCGGCTATGCCGATACCACGACCGATATCTTCATCGGCGGCGCCATCCTGCCGTCGCTGCTGCACCAGGACCCCCGTTACTTCTACCAGGGCACGGGCACAACAAAGTCCCGCGCGTTCCACGCGATGTTCAGCCCGTTTATCTGCAGGGGAGACAATGGGAAGCCGCAGCCGAATTACTCGAGTTTGATGGGCGATCTTTCCTCAGGCGCGATTTCGAACTTCTATTATCCGGAATCGAATCGCGGCGCGGGATTGGTGTTTCAGGGGTTTGCAATCACGACCGGCGTGCGGATGGTGAATGCCGTGATACAGGAGTTTGTCTTGCGCAAACTCACGCCCAGCGCCAGGGAAAGGAACTAGTGCACAGCCTTCCTGAGTAGGGGGAGCGGCACTCTTGTCTGTTGACTGAGGGCAGGTATATGCTCCGTGGCATGAGAGCACAGCGGATACTCAATGGAATCGTCGTTCTGGGAGCCGCCCTGGTTTTTGCCCCGGCTCTCGGATGGAGTCACCCCCCTAGCCAAGACAATAATGACGTCAAACACGACCTGAAAGCTGCAGGCCACGACACGGAACACGCAGCCAAGGATGCGGGCCACGATGTAAAGAACGGCACCACGAAGGCAGCTCACGCGACTGAACACGGCACCAAGCAAGCCGCCCACGCCACAACCCGTGAGACTGAGAAGGCAGCCCACGCTACCGAGCGCGACACCAAGGAAGCTGCCCACGCCACGGAGCACGAAACTAAGAAGGCTGCGCACGCCACCGAGAAGGGAACCAGGGACGCGGCTCACGCAACAACTCACGGCACCAAGAAGGCGTGGAACAAGACGAAGAGCACCGCCAAAGGTGCGGCACACGGGGCCGAGGAAGGCGCCAAGAAGACGGACTGACCGGCGCGGCTCATCACTTGACCTTCGCTTTTTCCCGGGCGCGAGAGGGGGCGGCGTGTGGTTTCCCGCTAACCCGGAAGGTGCGCGAGCATCCGATTAACGTGCTCTGCGGACTATTGGTTGAGCGGTGCGAGGTGTTTGGTGTTCTGGTAGGTGTACTGGATGCGGTGGACGACCGTGATGGTCGAGAGAACCGCGAGGACGCACAGCACCGGGGCCATGACACCCGCCCATTGAAAGAGAGCGCCGAGGATGATGAGAACGATGCGCTCGGGGCGCTCCATGAAGCCGACCTTGCACTGGCCGATGAGGGCTTCAGCGCGTGCGCGCGTGTAGCTGACCATGAGCGATGTGACCATGACAAACGCGGTCAACACGACGTAGCGGAGATGGTTTGCGCGCGCGTAGTAGACGAGGATGCCGAAGAAAAGGACCACGTCGGAGTAGCGGTCGATCACCGAGTCAAAGAATGCGCCGAATACGGTGACCTGGTTGGTGTGGCGTGCTACCCGGCCGTCAACCATGTCGAACAGTCCGGCGCCGATGATGACCAGGCCGCCGTAGAAGAAGTAACGGCCGGCATTTACGGAGCTGGCGTGGCCGAAGAAAAAAGCGGCGACAATGTTGATGACGAGCCCGATGAAGGTGAGGACGTTGGGGGAGATGCGCGTGAGCGCCAAGCCGTATACGATTTTATCGAGAAGCCAGCCGCATGCTCGGCCGAACTGACCTGTCCAGGTCATTGTCTTTCTTTCCTCACTGCTGCTGATCGCCTTCACCATCCTCCTCGTCGTCGCCGCCGGCTTCGTCGTGGATGGTGGTAAGCTTCAGGATTTCCATTTCCCGCTTGCCGTTGGGAGTGACGACGGTGGCCATGTCGCCGACGCGCTTGCCCACGAGGCCGCGGCCGATGGGCGATGTGGTGGAGATGAGGCCCTTGGCGACGTCGGACTCTTCGCTGGTGACGAGGCGGTACTCGATCTCTTCGTCCTTGGTGGAATCGTAGACCACGACGGTGGAGCCGAATCCGGCTTTGTCGCGCGGGATGTTGGCGAGGTTGACGAGCGAGAGCTCGGCCATGCGGCGTTTGAGCTGGCCGAGGCGCGCGTTGACGAACTCCTGTCGCTGCTTGGCCATGTGGTACTCGGCGTTTTCCGACAGGTCGCCCATGGCTACCGCCTTCTTGATCTCGGCGGGCAACTCGTGCGCTAACTCGTGCTCGAGTTGGGCGATCTGTTTCTGAAGCTGACTCTTAATGTGCTGGGGCATCCATTGTCCGTGAGCGGTAACTGGCGGGGCGCGCAGACCGCAAAAGGTGATAACACTCGAACTTTCATTATAGCGGGAAGGACCCGGCGAAGAACCGACGGCATGGTCGCAGGAATCGCAAATGAAGCACTTGACAAACCGGGGTGAGGCGATTACTTTGCATTGTAAAGTGGGTGGCGCAATGTACGACCTGAACAAGGCACTTGGCGACATCAGCAGCATCCGGCGCCAGATGGCGCAGAGCACGGAATTTCGCGGTTATGGACCCGCGACGCTGGCGGCAACGGGGGCGATTGCGGCGGTTGCCGCGGCGGCTCAGGCGCTGTGGCTGCCGGATCCGTCGCGAAATGTTCCGGTCTATCTGGGGATCTGGGTTTCGACGGCAATGCTTTCGGCGGCGCTGATCGGCGCGCAGATGCATGCACGAACGCGGCGGATCCACTCGGGTATGGCTGACGAGATGATCCGCATGGCGGTGGAGCAGTTTTTGCCCAGCGTGGCGGCAGGCTCGATGATCACGGTGGTGCTGGCGTGGCTGGCACCACAAGCGGTGTGGATGCTGCCCGGACTGTGGCAGGTGATCTTCGGCCTGGGCGTGTTTTCGTCGTGCCGGTTCTTGCCGCGGCCAATGCTGGCGGCGGGCGCCTGGTATCTGATGACGGGTCTGGGGTGCATTGCGGTCGGCGAGGGACATGCGTTCTCGCCGTGGGCCATGGGGATTCCTTATGGAGCGGGGCAGCTGCTGGTGGCGGCGATCCTGTTCTTCGCAAGCCCGGAGGGAGTAGATGAAAGCCAAGACAACTTCGAATGAGGGACGATTCGCATACGAAGGGCTGGACCGCGTGATCCACGAGCGAGCGCGATTAAGCGTGCTCACGTCGTTGATAACGAATCCGAAGGGATTGACGTTCGGCGACCTGAAGCAGCTGTGCGCGCTGACCGACGGCAACCTGAGCCGGCATCTGCGCGTGCTCGAACTCGACAAGATGGTGGAGATCGTGAAGGGGCACGAGAAGAACCGGCCGCTGACGGTGTGCCGCATTACGCCTTCGGGGCGGAAGCGGTACCTCGAGTACCTTACGACGCTCGAGCAGGTGGTGCGGGATGCGGCAAAGGGAGCGAAGGAAGAGGCGGCGCAGGCGCTGCTTGGCGGGCTGTCGGTGTCGCGGGTGGTGTGATTTTTTTTGTGCAGTGACTTTGTGTTGCAAAGTTGAGACGGAGGGATGACACGGTGAGCCAGTTCGGGTTGATGCAGGCGACGGAACGGGACCGGATGAGGCGGTCCATGGGAGTGAAGCTGCTGGTTGTGTGCGGATTGGCGCTGGTGATGACTATTCCGGCGCTGTTTGTAGATTCGCTGATTTCGGACCGGACGAGCCGGGCCGCTGACGTGGTGAAGGAGATCAGCGGGCATGTGGGAGGGCAACAGACGTTTCTGGGGCCGACGCTCGCGATTCCGTACGATGTCCCCACGGATGGTAAGCACGGCATCTACCTGGTGTTTCCGACAACAGCCACCGCCGCAGTGAACACGGCAACGGAAGAGCGCAAGAGAGGGCTCTTCAAGGTGCCGGTGTTCCAGGCCGACTTGAAGATGGACGCGGCTTTCGATTTGACCGGCGTGCCAGCGGCTGCTCCGGACGGTGCGACTCTCGACTGGAGCCGGGCGGAACTCGTGATTGGAGTGAGCGATGCTCGCGGAGCTCAGTCGGACGCGGTGGCGGTAATTGATGGGAAGAGCTCGACGATGGTTCCGGCGCATGTTTCTCCGGACATGAGTTTCAATCGCGAGGATGGTCAGGCGAGCGCGCTGACACTGTTCGGAGCGGCCGCCGACGGAGTGGCAAAGGCGAATGCGAAATTCAATGTGACGACGGCGCTCCGGTTCTCCGGAGCGCAACGCACTGCATTATTGGCCTATGGGAAGACGACTCATGTTGCGATGCAGGGCGATTGGGCGAGCCCTGGATTTGACGGCGGATTCTTGCCGATCCGGCGAAGCGTGGGAGAGAAGGGGTTCTCGGCGGATTGGACGGTACCGTTCATTGCGCGCGGCGTAGGTTCAGAGGGAACGTCAGGCGCGATTCGAGGACTCGAGGCTACGGCGCTGGGGGTTTCGTTTATCGAGGTGGCCGATCCGTACCAGTCGGTGACGCGTTCGCTCAAGTATTTGCCGCTATTCCTCGGGCTGGTGTTTCTTTCGTACTTCATATTTGAGGTGACGACGGGGAAGCGCATTCACCCGGCGCAATACGTGCTGGTGGGCGTGGCGCAGGTCATCTTCTATCTTTTGCTGCTGTCACTCGCCGAGCGCGTTGGCTTTGACTTCGCGTTTCTGATTGCAGGAACGGCAACAGTCATGCTGCTGGCCGCGAACGCGGGATGGATCTTTGTCAGCCGGCTGCAGGGATTGAGGGCGCTGGGAGTCTTCGGGCTGCTGTATCTGCTGATCTATCTGCTGCTCCGGTTGGAGGACGATGCGCTGCTGGTGGGAGCTGTCGCAAGCTTCCTGGCGGTTGCCGCTGTCATGTATTTCACGCGAAAGATCGACTGGTACGGAACGCTGCCGGGTTCAGAAAACCGGAACATGGCAGAGGGAGCGGCAGGTTCGAGCGGGACGGTGTAGGCGCTCGATGAGGGGTCGAACCGAGACGCAGGCTGCAACTCTCACACAACCAAAAATCGGAATCAGGGTCCGGGAAAAAGGGGACCAGGCAGATTGACGGAGTTCGATTGTGAGTTACGATTCGACGAAAAATGGCGCTGCGCAACGGGGACTGCACGTGGCGATCATCATGGACGGCAACGGGCGCTGGGCGGCGCGGCGCGGGCTGCCGCGCGCGGCGGGGCATCGGGCAGGGATTGCTGCGGTGCGGAGAGTGATCGAGCACGCGCCGGACATTGGTATCCGGCGGCTTACTCTCTACGCGTTTTCCTCGGATAACTGGAGACGGCCGGAGGGCGAGGTGCAGAGCATCTTCTGGCTGCTGCGGGCGTTTCTGCGGCTGGAGACGGAGCGGATGCGCAGGGAGGGGGCGCGCCTCGAGGCGATTGGGCGGCGCGACCGGCTGCCGGAGACGGCGCTCAAGGCAATCGAGAAGGCGGAGCGGGCGACGGCGGAGTGTAGGCGGATCCACGTGCGGGTGGCGATCGATTACTCCTCAAAGGATGCGATTGCGCGGGCGGCGGCACGGATGAGCGTGGAGAAGCCGGCTTCTGCCGAAGCGATGCGGGCGCTGCTTGATCAGGAACTTGGCGGCGATGGGTGCGACGTGGATCTACTGATCCGGACCGGAGGCGAGAAACGGCTTTCGGACTATTTGCTGTGGGAGTCGGCGTATGCGGAGCTGCTGTTCACTGATCGCATGTGGCCGGATTTCGACGCTTCTGACCTGGATGCGGCGCTCGAGGAGTTCCGACACAGGGAGAGGCGCTTTGGCGGTGTTCAGCCGGCGAGAGTCATCGAACACAAGGGCTCACATGTCGTGGCGTGGCCTTCGGGTCAACGCGCGGCGGTGTCGGCGCCGCTGCACGAGTAGCGCACTCTCTTTGAGCCAAGCAGTTCTGCAGTTGGTGTATCCCAGCGAGGGTCAACAGCAGATTCCCTGCGGGATTGACAGACAAAAAGGCAAATGCAGTTGCACCAGGAGACAATGATTTTCCCATGAGCAACGGGACAAATCCTGTCCGGCGTATTCGTGTGTCGCTCGCCGTGTTCATTGCGGGGCTCGTCGCGAGCGGCATCACCGCGGGTCCGCTGGAGACTGAACTCGGATGGCTGGTGTCGATGCTGCGAACCCCGGCTGTTATGCCGATGGCGCAGGCGACGGGCCTGCTTTCGTGGATCGAATTCGTCTACGATGCGGTTCGAACGACGAACGCGACGTATCCGATTCTCGCGTATGGAACTGACTGGCTGATGTTTGCGCATCTCGCGATTGCGGTCGCGTTCGTGGGGCCATGGATCGATCCCGTGCGGAATAAGTGGGTTATTGAATTTGGTTTGATTGCCTGCGCGGCGGTGGTCCCATGGGCGCTCGTGATGGGCGGAATTAGAGGAATTCCCCTGCCTTGGCGGCTTGTCGATTGCAGCTTCGGAGTCTTCGGAGCTGTTCCCCTCGCGTTCTCGATTAGATGGATTCGCCGGTTGGAAGAATCAATCGTTCGCGTCTGAGCCGGGGATTGCCTTCGTCGGGTTCTGCTCGTCCAGAAATGACTGAAGGATGAGGGTGGCGGCGACCTGGTCGACTACGCGGCGGTGTTGCTGGCGGACGTGGCCGGCTTCGTAGAGCATCTGGTGGGCTTCATGGGTGGTGAGGCGCTCGTCCCAGAGGTGGATGGGGAGCCCTGTGAGCTTGCCCAGCTCGGCGGCGAAGGCCTGTGTTTTTGTAGCGCGGGGGCTGGGGGCGCCGGATAGATGGAGCGGGTTGCCGACGACGACTCCGGCAACGCTGAAACGGCGGGCGAGGCGGGCGATGGAGCGCAGATCGTCTCGGGGATTGCGGCGGACTTCGATGGTCATGACGGGCTGGGCGGTGAGGCCAAGCTCATCGGAGACAGCTACGCCGATGCGCTTCGAGCCGATATCGAGAGCGAGATAACGGGGTTTGGGCGGCTGGGTCAGCTTTTGCGAGCTCCTCTCGAACCATTATCGGGCCGGGGCGGAGGCGCGCGCCGGAACCGGCGACGCGGAAGGTGAGGACAGTCCGGAATGTGTCCTGTTCGAGCTTAGGGCCGATGGCCGACCGCTACAATCTTGTTAATGAGAGGAATCCCGGGAGGGATTTCAGCGTCTTAAGAGAAAGCACGGAGGAAACCGGGACCAGGATGGCGAGCCGCAAACGGACGATGGGACAGAACCGCGGCTCAAGCTGGGGGAGAACCCTGCTGGCCGTCTTCCTTCTGGCGCTTCTTGCAGCTGCTGGGGCGGCGGCATACGTCGTTTTATCGCCATTCGGACCACAGCAGGAGACGTTTTTGGAGGTGCTTCCCGGCTCCTCCACGGTTCGCATCGGGCGGCAACTCGAGGAGTCCGGGATTGTCCGCAGCCAATATGCCTTCGACGCCATGCGCTGGATGCAGCACGGAACGCTGAAGGCCGGCGATTATCGCTTCGATCATCCGGCCCCGGTGAGCGAGGTGTACGACCGAATCCGGCGCGGCGATGTCTACACCATCTCCGTGACGGTTCCGGAAGGTTCGAACATGTTCGACATTGGCGCGAAGCTGGAACAAGCCGGGTTTGGGCCGCGGCAGAAATTCGTGGACGTTGCACGGCAGGAGGCGGGGCTGGTCGCAGACCTCGATCCGCAGGCGAAGACCCTCGAAGGCTACCTGTTTCCTGACACATACAAGATTGGCCCAAAAGAGGAGATGCCGGTGATCGTGGCCACGATGGTGAAGAGATTTCGCCAGGCCGCGGAGCAGATCGGGCTGCAGCACGATTTTCACAGCGTGGTGACGATGGCATCGCTGGTGGAGAGGGAGACGGCTCTGGATAATGAGCGGCCGCTGGTCGCCAGCGTGTTCGCCAACCGGCTAGAGAAGTCCATGCCGCTGATGACAGACCCTTCGGTCATTTACGGGCTTGAATTGCAGAACCAGTGGCGGGGAACGATTTACGCGAGCGACCTGCAGCGGGATACCCCTTATAACACCTATATCCATCCAGGCCTTCCGCCAGGGCCAATCGCCAATCCAGGGGTGAAGTCGCTCAAAGCAGCGATGGCGCCGGCGCAGACGAACTACCTTTATTTTGTCGCGGCCAGCCAGAATCCGCAGGGGAAGTCGCTGTTTGCCTCAACCCTTGAAGAGCACAACAAGAACGTTGCCGGTTACCGCGACGCCATGAAGAAAGCGGGGCCGCAATGACGGTTGGCTGTCGCCGCGCGGCGACCGTTGTACTGATGATTCCGGCGTTGCTTCTTTCAGGCTGCCTTTTCACGACTCGCAAGCTGCCTGTACCCAAAGCTCCTACCATCGTTCAGTCTGCGTCGGCTGAAGAGTTGGTGAACCGGCTGGACAAGAACTGGGACGCGCTTCAGTCGCTCTATGCCAACGTGGAGATACAGCTCAGCGTGACGAAGTCGAGCGAGGGGACGGCGAAGGACTACACTTCCATCCCCGGCATCATCCTGTTGCGCAAGCCGGAGATGCTCCGCGTGGTGGGCTTCGCGCCTGTGGTGCGCACCCGCATTTTCGACATGGTGAGCAACGGCAATGATTTCACGTTGTATCTGCCCACCCAGGATAAGGCTTACAAGGGCCCAAACAAGCTCACGCACAAATCGCCGAATGCCATCGAGAACCTGCGGCCCGGGTTTTTCCTCGATGCGCTCGTGGTGCGGGGAGTGCAGCCCGGCGATGACCATATGGTCACAGCCGATCAAGATACCGTGGAGGACGTAAAGAAGAAGCACCTGCTGATCATTCCCGAATACATCCTGACCATTATGCGGCGAAAGGCGAACAGCTCCTCCGAATATCAGGCCGTCCGCGTGATCACTTTCCATCGCGAGGACCTGATGCCGTATCAGCAGGATCTTTATGACGATCAGGGGAATCTGGAAACCGTGGTCACGTACGGGAATTACCTGAATTTTGAAGGCGGAAAGTTCCCCTCGACGGTGACCATCAAGAGCAAAAAACCGGAGGCGGAGTTCCAGGTTGTGCTGACGGTTGAGAAGGTGAAACAGCAGGCCTTGAAAGACGATCAGTTCCAGCTCCAACTCTCCGAAGATACCCAGATCAAGACGCTCGAATAGGTTTGGGCCGGCTGCATCATGCAGGTTCGAGTAGAGTTTGCCGAAAGCTGTGGCGACATGGCCTTTCAAAACAGATTTATGCAACCAATTCGATTGCATCCACGTGGAGAAGGCGCGTGGATAGATCGATTTTTCCAGTGACTCGCACGTCCTCGCCTTCGTAGCACCAGGCCCGGCCCGCTGACTCGAGTGGATAGAATTCGCCCGCAGTTTCGCGCAGTACGAAACGGCTGCCTTTTCGCATCACCGTCCCGTTGAAAGTGACAGTGGTTGCCGAAAAGGGGCGCGGGGCAGTGCCTGTCAGGACCGGAGAAACTGATTTGTCAGGTTCGATCGAGGGAGCGGCATCGGGGCCGGGCTTTGAATCGGGCTTGCCGACGCCGCCCGCAATTTCCAGTTCCTGGCCGAAGCGCCGGACCGTGAGTGCCGCCAGGATCAGCGAAAAACTGACAAACAGGCAGCGCTTGATGTCCGACTTCATTTGGGACAACCTCCCGAGGTCTTGCGGTCCGGAGTGCGTTGCCGCCTGGGGCCTCCGTCTTCTCCGAACCGCTCTCTCTCGCTCAGGATGAGACAAAAGCATGCGAAATGCCAAAGTCAACTTGTGCGCGGACTTGATGATGCGCGTGCCGCGGCACGACGGCACCGGGTAAAAAATACCTCTGGCGGGAAAATTGGGCGAGTGGGTCCGAGTTCTACTCTGTCCGCAGGGCCTGCATCGGCTCGATGGATGCAGCGCGACGGGCCGGCAAAAACGCGGCGACTGCGGCCACCACGCTGAGGAACGCGATGGCGGCGAGAAATACGAGCGGGCTGAACGCGCCCGACCCGAGGAGTTTCGCGTTCGCGCCCATGGCCGAGTTCGTGAAAGAGATGCCGGCGATCAGCCTGCTCGCGGCGACCGCCAGCGCCGTACCCGCAACAAGCCCGGCCGCGGTTAGGGAGAGGCCCTGACGCACCACGAGGCCAAGAACCTGCGACGGACGCGCGCCCAGGGCCATGCGCACGCCTATCTCCTGTGTACGCTGCGCGACCGAATAAGCCATCACGCTGTACAGCCCGACCGCGGCCAGCAAGAGGGCGATCGAACCCATCACGCCCATGAGGCTTGCGGCTACCTTCTGCGGGTAGAGCGATGCGCGGATGAACTCCCGCAAAGGCGCGGCGTCGAAGACCGTCACGTTAGGGTCGATGGAGCGCGTATGCGCGCGCAGGGTCGAGAGAATCAAGTCGGGCTCGCCCGGAGTGCGCACGTAGAAGGCAAGGTTCATGTCTGCGCGATAGAACTGGCGAAAGGGCACATAAAAGTAGGCCGGCGTGGACTCGCCGAGGTAGTGGTACTTCGAATCCCGGGCAACGCCGACGATTCGGAGCCAGGTGCCCCAGCCATTCACCTTGACGCCGATGGGGTCGCGGCCGGGCAAGAACCGCTGCACAAACGCCTGGTTCACAATCATCACGGCCGGCGCGTTCTCGTTGTCCTGCTCGTTGAAGTTGCGCCCCTCGAGAATCGGGATTCTCATGAGCGGAAGGTACCCCGGGGAGACGACATTGCGGAAGATGTTCATGTTCTCGTTGGGGTGAGGCGCGTAGCCTTCGATGCGCAGTTCTTCCCACCAGCTTGGCTCGAAGCCGAGCGGAACGCCGTCGGAGTAGGCAACGCCTGCAACGCCGGGAGAGGCGGACATTTTTTCGGCGAGGCGGCGGCAAAACTCCTTGCGCTGCGCGAGGCTGTACGCATTGGTGGAGAGATAAAACTGGTTCACCAGCACTTGACTGGGATCGAAGCCGGGATCGATGTGCAGCGTTTGCTGAAAGCCGCGCGCGAACAGGCCTGCGCCCACCAGCGTGACGAGCGCCAGAGCCACCTCGGAGGCCACCAGGGCGGCGCGAAGCCGGTTGTGCGAATTCCCGGCGAGGCCGCTGCGGCCGCTTTCGTTCATGCGCGCGCTGATGTTCATGCGGCTCACGTGCAACGCCGGCAACAGACCCGCAGCCAAGGCAGAAAGCAGGCACAGGCCGGCAGTGAATGCGAATACGGCGAAGTTAAGGCGGTGATCGACGGAGACAATCGATTGCGCCGGACCGGGGGGCATAAGGTAATGCAACGAGTAGGCGAGCGACGGCGTCACGGCAATGCCAAGGGCCGCTCCGGCGATGCTGAGCAAGAGCGTTTCCGTAAGCACCTGGCGGACGATGCGCCCCCGGCCGGCACCGAGCGCGAGACGGGCACTGAACTCCTTTTCGCGGACAGTGGCGCGGGCCAGCAGCAGGTTGGCAACGTTGGCGCAGACGATTAAGAGCACCAGCACGCATACTCCGGAGAGGATGCGCAGGGGGCCGACCAGAAGCCCCTGCGGCCCGTGCGGCGACTTCCACAAGGGCAGCAGCGTTGCGCTCATGCCTTCGCTCACGTCGGCGTTCAGGATGGCCATTCGGTCGGCGAGCGCTTTGAGTTCAAGACGCGCCTGCTCAAACGCTACTCCGGGCTTGAGCCGCGCGATGCCCAGCATGTTACGGTCGTGGCGGTCGTGCATCATCCACAAGGCCACACCGTTCAGCACGGGCTGCTCCATGTAAGGCACCCACAGGTCGAAGGCTGCCACGGGCATCGAGCCGTGAAACGCCGGCGCGGCGACTCCCACGATGGTGAGTTCGTGCTGGTTGATGCGCAGGGTCTTGCCGACGATGGAGGGGTCGGCGTTGAAGTGCGAGCGCCAGTAGCGGTCGCTGATGACGGCCACTGGATAAGCGCCGGGCGTGTCGCCGAATTCCGAGGGCAGAAACATTCGTCCCGTCTCGGGCTTGACCCCGAGCACCGCGAAAAAATTGCCGGAGACAAGTTCGCCCCAGACGCGCTCGGAGTGGTCTTCTCTGCCTACGCTAAAGGCGGCCGGATGAGAAACGGCGATGCCGGCGAATAGCCGCAGGTGGTCGCGAAAGTCGATGAAATCCGGATAGGAGTTGGGAACCCATTCGCCGTTGGGTGTAACGCTTTCGAGCATGACAAGACGGCCTGGGTCAGCGACGCCGCTCATTGGCTGGAGCAGGACCGAATCGATCCATGTGAACACGGTTGTGCTGGAGGCGATCCCGATGGCGAGAGTTAACGTCGCGACGAGCGTGAACCCGGGCCGGCGCAGGAGAACACGTACGCCATAGCGCACGTCGTGCAGCAGGTTTTCAAGCCATACTGCCCGACCGCGAACAGCGAAGCGCTCACGCGAAACAGTTGCATTGCCGAATGCCACCTTCGCCCTGCGCTGCGCTTCGTCAGCAGCAATTCCCTCCGACTTAAGCTCATCGGCTTCGAGGGCGAGATGAGCGCTGATCTCCTGGGCATAATCTTCAGCGGTGCGGCGGCGGCGAATGCGCATGGCTATGGCTCCTCCCCGAGCGGCGACAGAATCAACTCCATGGCCCGCTTCAGACGGTTCCACTGAGTCGTCTTGGCGTTGAGTTCCTTGCGGCCCTTCGCGGTGAGCGTATAGAAGCGCGCCTTGCGATTGTTTTCTGAAGTACCCCATTTCGCGCTGATCATGCCGCCGTCTTCAAGACGCTGCAGTGCAAGGTAGAGCGATCCGTGGTCCACGAATAGCGCTTCTTCGGACTGGCGCTGGATGGTGCGCGCGATGCCCTGGCCGTGGCAGGCGCCGAAAAGCAGGGTGCGCATGATGAGGAGGTCGAGCGTGCCCTGAAGCAGGGCGACGCGGTCGTTTTCGTCCCTTTGGGTCGGCATACGACCTGAGTATGCGCCCGCTTGGGTCGGATGTCAACATGAAGGTATTCTGCCGGAATGGCGGGCAGGCTCCCTCGACATCATGCCAGGTTCTCCGGTTTATGCGGCCCACGGCTCCCTAGAAAACAGTTGGGGCATCCGACATCGGGCCTGTGCTAGTATCCCGGCATCGCACTTCAGGAGACCACGCTGATGGAATCCAGCCTTCGCCCGCTGACGCTGGGCGAGATTCTCGACCGCACGGCCCAGCTTTACCGCACGAATTTTGTGCTGTTTGCAGGGATCTTCGCTGTGACCAACGGCATTGTGCTGGCAATGGCGCTGCTCGTTGAAGGGCTATCGTCAGATTACCGGGCTGCCATTCAATCAGGCATGAGATTCCACCCCGGCGTGGCCCTGTTATCGGCCGCGATCATCGGCCTGATTGGAATGGTGCTTTATGGAGCTTCGATTGCCGCCATCACGCGCGCAGTGGCGTGGATCCAATTGGGTGAACCGGTGACTATTCGCAGCGCATATGCCAGCACTCTGCGGCGGCTGGGCCGGTACATCTGGCTGATGGTGCTGGCCCTTCTTATACTGCTGGGGATTGCGCTCGTCGCGGCGATTGGGCTGGGGGTCGTGATGGCAATCGGCCTCGCTGCAGTTGCAGTTGTATTGCAAGGCTCGAGACAAGCCGGGCTTATCGCGGGCGTCACGATAGGCTTGCTGTTCGATGTCGGGATATTTGCGGTCATGGCGTGGTTTGGGGCGCGTTACGCGCTCGGAATTTCGGCATGCGTGGTTGAAGGCCTGAAGGCTCGCAAGGCACTCCGCCGCAGCGTAGAGTTGAGCAAGGAGTCACGGGGCCGCATCTTCCTGCTCTTTCTGCTGGTCGGAGTGATTCAGGCGGGCCTGCTGCTACTTACGCAGAGCGCTTTCTACACCTATATGTTCAGGCATCACATGCAGCTGCCCCTCGGCCTGAACATCTTGTCGCAGATAACATCCGTGGCAACAAATATCCTCGTGGGCCCCATTCTGGCGACGGGCCTGACCCTCTTTTATTTTGACCAGCGAGTACGCAAAGAGGGGTACGACATCGAGTGGATGATGCAGGCTGCGGGACTGGTGCTGCCTCATGGCGTGGAGACACCAGAAACGATTCTGCCGATCGAGACTCCACCTCATGCTGCGCCCGCGGGTGGTGCTCTCGAAATCGCCGCGCTGGATCAGACAGCGGCGCCCGAGGCCGGCGCACAAGAGGAGTCCGCATGAAAGATTGGTTGCGGCCGTCGACGCTTGGGGAAATTCTTGACCGCACAGCGAGTCTCTATAGATCTCGCTTTATCGTGTTCTTCGGCATTGCGAGCGTGCCGGCGGGAGTGGTCCTGGGATTCGCCGGAGCCGCGGTGCTGCTGTTCGCGTGGGCCGGGACGTCTGGGGCCGGGAAAACGGATCCGGCGGTCCAGGCGGCGTTGGGCATCGGCGTCCTTGGGCTATTCGTCCTGGCGCTTCCACTCATGATCGGAGCAAATGCTTTGAGCGGGGCGGCGATGTGCCATACCGCGAACTCACTGCTAGTTGGAGAACCCGTCACCATATCCGCCGCGTTCAGGGGGGTGTGGAAGCGGGGATGGCAGTACGTGGGCCTGTACCTGCTTCTGGGTTTGATCGTTGTGGCGGCGCCGGTGGTGGTGTTGATGGTGATGATGGGGATGGCGGCCGTCGGCGCGGCGGTAGGGGGAACCGCCGGGGTCGGCGTGGCAGCAATTTCCGGCGTATTGACGTTCTTCGCGTTTGCGGGCGGCGCGGTGTATGCCGTGTGGATGCTGCTCAGGCTGTGCCTGGCTTTTCCCGTCTCCGTTGTTGAGCATGCCCCGGTGGTCGATGCCATCAAGCGCGCGTGGTCGTTGTGCGTGGGCACTCGCTGGCGGATGCTGGTGCTGTTTCTGCTGGGAATGGCCCTTAGCTATATCGCATCGCTGCTGCTGATGGCCCCGCTCTTCCTTGCCATGGCCTTGATACCGGGGTTAAACAATCCGCAGCATGCCCAGGTGGCCGGGACCGTCATGCTCATAGGAATGTATGGGGCCTCGTTTGCCGTGCAGGCGCTCACCATGCCGGTGTATGCCATTGCCCTGGTGCTGTTCTACTACGACCAGCGCGTGCGTCATGAAGGATTCGACATCGAATTCCTTATGCGGCAAGCCGGCATGACAATCGAACCTGCGCCGCAACTGGAAGCCGAACCTTGGATGCCGCCGGTGCAAGCGCCTGCCAATGCTCCCGCCCAGGGTGAGCATTTCTCGGAAACGGGCGCAGCGACAACCACGAACGCGGAGCCGGACACAGCGGGAGGAGCCGCTTGAGTCTGCCGGCACGTGCGATTTCCGCGGGGTGGATGACGTGAATCCATCTCTCAGGCACATAAGAAATATGGGGTTGGTATTGCTCGCTCTTGGAGCCGGCGTCGCACCTTCTCGCGCACAGCAACTGCAAGCTGAGCCCGAGCCGGGTTCGGCAAACGCTCAAGATGTTTCGGCGGACGATTATCGAAAGCACTTGCTGGCGCTCGAGACCTTGACGCAAGCCTGCGCGAAGGCCCGCGACACAAAGAGCTGCGAGCCGGAGCTAGTCGGGTCCGACGACCGGGTTCCACTGGGTACGGAGGCGAAAGCTTCCAGAAGGCTGATCCGTTACGGCTGGTTGCGCACCCTGTATGCGCGGGGGCAGCTTGCGGATGAGCCTCGCGAGACGCCCAAGCCTGGCAGCCCCGAATCGCCGTGGGGAACGCCGCGGACCACTTCCCAGTTGCTTGCGGACGCACAGACGCGGCTGGCTGACGACCTGGCGGAGGCCGACGCGTCGCCGGGTGCAAACCCATCGCGTACGGTCGAGCGCGCCGTGCTGACAAAGGTGCTTGCCGGAAGAGAGTTCCGCAAGCTGAAGCAGCAGGATGCCGGCGAGAGTCTGCTCGAGAGATTCAGCAACTGGCTGAACCGTCAGTTCGAGAAGCTGGGCAGGCTGCAGGTGCATGCTGCGTGGGTGGGACGCGCGCTCTTCTGGGGATTCCTGCTGGCAGTGGGCGTTGGGCTGGCATGGGCTCTGATTCAACTGGAGCGCCGGTGGAGGGTGCGCCTTGTACCCGACGTCGATCGTCCGCCTGAGGGTGCGCCTTCCGCGCGCGACTGGCAGTTGTGGCTCAAGGACGCGCGCGAGGCAGCGGCTGCGGGCCGGTGGCGCGAGGCGATCCACTTTATTTATTGGTCGGCAATTTCACGGCTTGAGTCGAAGCGCCTGTGGCCACCGGATCGCGCCCGCACGCCGCGGGAGTATCTCGCGCTTGTGGCGGGAGACGATCCGCGCAAGGCTGGGTTGGGCGCCCTGACGCGCGAGTTCGAGTGGACATGGTACGGAGGAAGGCAGGCGAGCGAGACCGACTATCAGCGAGCGGAGGAACACGCGGCCGAGTTGCTTGAAACTGCCGGGACCGACGGGGCGCGAGGCGGTGCCGCATGAGGTTTATTTCCTCGCTGGACGCAAAAGACCGCCGCTTGCTGTTCTGGTCTCTAAGCGCTGCGGTTGTGCTGGCGGTGCTTGCGGGGGTTCTGCTTCCCAGTGGAGACAGCAACGAGAACCTGACGCCCTCCACCTACCTTTCCGGCCAGCATGGCGCGCTGGCCGCATACGAGATGCTGGAGCGAGCCGGATATCCGGTGGAGCGCTGGGAGAGGCCGCTGGGTGAGTTGGCGGCACAGGCCGGGCCGGGAACTGTAGTGATCTTCGCTGAGCCGTTTACGCGCGAGCTTGACGATGTGAAGGCTGTTCGGCAAATTCTGGAAAAGGGCGGGCGCGTTCTGGCGACTGGGTTCTTGGGTGGATTTCTGCTGCCCGGGCAGAATGCGAGGCCGAGCACGCAGTTCACGCGCGCTGCCTGCGAGCTCGAACCGGAGGGTCTGGATTCATTGGCGGGGTCGGGCGAAGTGTGGATGGTGCCCGCGTCGACTTGGAATGTCGGCAATCCGGCGGCGCGGGTGCAGTACAGTTGCGCCGGGCAGCCTGCGGTCGTGGAGTATGACTGGGGCAAGGGGCACGTTGTGTGGTGGGCGAGTTCCACTCCGCTCGAAAACGGGTCGGTGGCGCGGGCGCAGGACCTGGAGTTCTTTCTCAACTCGCTGGGACCGCGCGAGGGACGCCGGTTTTACTGGGACGAGTCGCTGCACGGAGAGATCCGGTCCAACTGGAGTTACGCCAGCGGGCCGGCGCTGCGTATGCTGCAGATCGGGCTGCCGGTGCTGGCGTTCCTGATCCTGTTCAGCTTCAGCCGGCGCAGCGGGCCGGTGCGCGAACTGCCTCCACCGGTGCGGGCTACGCCCATCGAGTTTCTAGACGCGCTGGGATCGCTTTATCGCAGCGCCGGCGCTACCTCAACGGCGGTAGCGGTCGCCTGGGAGCGATTCAGACGACATGCCCTGCGGCTCTGCGGCGTTCGCATGCTGCGCGTGGACGCGAGAGAGCTGGCAGCCGTGGTGCGGCGTCGATTCCCGGCCATTGGTGACACGCTGGAGGCAGATCTCGTGGAGTGCGAAGAAGCGGCGGGCAACGAGGCGCTGAACCCCCAAGATGGGCTGCGGCTGGTGCAGGTTCTCACGGCGCACGCGCAGGAACTCGACGCGGCGGCACGGTCAGGCGCGCGGACAAAGGTATCGTAGATACGTCACTCATCCAATTCACAGAAGAGGATTCATGAGCGAAGAGACCACACAGGCAGGCAGCGAGACAGCCGCACCAGGCGACAGCGCGAACGGGGCGGAGTCGCTCGCGGCGACGCGGCAGCTGATCGAGCACGCGCGCGCAGAGCTGGGGCGCGTGATTGCCGGGCAGTCGGCGGTAATCGAGGAGGCGATTATCGCGCTTCTGTGCCGGGGCCATGCGCTGCTTGAAGGCGTGCCGGGCATCGCCAAGACGCTGATCGTCAAGGCGCTGGGAAGGCTGCTGGGGCTGGGCTTCCAGCGCGTACAGGCCACGCCCGATTTGATGCCTGCCGACATATTGGGCACGACCATCCTGAAGCCCGGGTCCGATGCGTTCGTTTTTCACGCGGGCCCGGTGTTCACCGACCTGCTGCTGGTGGACGAGATCAACCGCATGCCACCGCGGACGCAGGCCTCGCTTCTCGAATGTATGGAGGAGCGCCAGGTGACGGCGGATGGCGTGCGGCATCCACTCCCGGCGTGGTTCACGGTGTTTGCCACGCAGAACCCCGTCGACTTCGAAGGAACGTACCCGCTGCCCGAGGCGCAACTGGACCGCTTCCTGCTGAAGATTCGCGTGGCGTATCCATCCGAGGCTGAAGAGGCGCAGATATTGGAGATGCACCACCGCGGTTCGGGCGCCGGGCTGCTCGAAGACGCGGCGATTGCGCCGATCCCTGCGGGGCTGCTGGCGGCTGCGCACTCAGAGGTGCGCCGCATCCGAATCGAGCCCGAGCTTTATCGCTACATCCTTGCGCTTACTAGGCGCACTCGGGAGTGGCCGACCCTGCTGCTGGGCGCGAGCCCGCGCGCGGGCCTGTGCCTGATGCTCGTGGCGCAGGCTGCAGCGGCGTTCGACGGCCGCGATTACCTGGTTCCGGACGACGTGAAGCGCGCCGTGCAGCCAGTGCTGAGGCATCGCGTGATGCTGAAGCCGGAGGCGGAGCTTGAGGGTTTTGACGCCGACCGGGTGCTGCAGGACGTGGTGGCGGCGGTGCCGGTGCCGAGGCAATGACGATAAGCACGATAGGAGTATACTGGTAGTATGAAGCTGAAGACATCTATCACACTATCGTCGGACTTGCTGAAAGAGATCGACCGGGGCGCGGGTGAGAGCGGTTCGCGCTCGGAATTCATTGAGACCGTGCTGCGCGAGTATTTCAAGGCGAAGGTCCGGGAAGCCCTGAACGCAAGAGACGCCGAGCTCATCAACGCCAACGCCGACTATTTGAATAGCGAGATGGAGGACGTACTTCGCTACCAGGCTCCGATCGAATATCGAGCAGAGGATTAAGCCTATGCGCAGGGGAGAGTTGTATCGCTTACATAACCCGCCGAAAGACCCTAAGCGGTATCGAGTATTTGTGATCGTGAGTCGTCAGTCGATCATCGATACGCGATTCGCGACCCTTATCTGCGCGCCCATTTTCAGCGAAGGGCAGGGACTTGCGACACAAGTTCGCGTGGGAATCGAGGAGGGGCTGAAACACGACAGCTGGATCCACTGCGACGGCCTCGCCAGCATCCCGAAATCAGAATTGCGAAATTGGGTTGGTTCTCTCTCGCGCGCGAGATTGGCCGAATTGGACAGAGCGCTGCGAATAGCACTCGACATTGCATCGTGAGTTCGCATGATCTCCCCATCACTCCATCCTGAACCAATCCGCGCCGCCTGCGAGCGACGCCGCAAACTCGCGTTCGGGCTTACGCCTCGCGCCATTGGACTGCTTGTGGCCGGCTTCTTCCTGCTTATTCCCGGGTTCTACGTCGCCCGCCTGAGCTACGCGATGCTCGTGTGGGACGGACTGGTTCTCCTCGCCGCGTGGCTCGACGGGACGCGCCTGCCCCAGGCTTCGTTGCTGGCGGCCGAGAGGAGCTGGAGCAATGCTCCTGCGCTCGACAGCGAAACCGAGATCGAGCTGAAGATCGAAAATCACGGCCGCGTCATCGTCGAGTGCAGGCTCACGGACGATCTGCCGTCCGGCCTCAGTTCCGAGCCTGTCTATCAGCGCCTAACGGCGTTTCCGCGGGTTCCGGCGCGCGTCCGGTATCGCGTCACTCCTCGCGAGCGCGGCGACTGGGAGACCGGGTGGCTGTACGTGCGCTACCGCTCGCCGCTCGCGCTGGCGGAGCGCTGGGCGAGGGCGCCGTTGACGCAGACTGTGCGGGTGTATCCCGCGCTGCGCACGACCGAGGAGCAGCAGATCTTTCTCGCGCGCAGCCGCCAGATCGACCTGCAGCTTCGCCAGGCACGCCAGCGCGGGCTCGGGCGCGACTTTGAGAGCCTGCGCGAATATCGCGAGGGCGACGACCTGCGGGACGTGTGCTGGACAGCGACGGCTCGCCGCGGCAGCCTGGTCACACGCCAATACCAGACAGAACGAAGCCAGGCTGTATGGATCGTGCTGGACTGCGGGCGACTCATGCGTTCCAGACTGGCCGCCAATGCCGGCGAAACCGCAGTCGAGGCCGGCGCGGTCGAGCCGGTACATTCGAAGCTCGATCATGCCTGCTCTACCGCCGTGGCGCTGGCGCAACTGGCGCTGTATTCGGGCGATCGAGTGGGCCTGCTCGCCTATGGACAGGCGATCCAGCAGAGGATGCTTCCGGGGCGAGGCGCCGCGCACTTGCGACAGGTGATTGAATTACTGGCGCAGGCACGCGCCGAAGCCGGTGAAGCAGACCACCTGCGCGCAACGGCTGTCCTCAACCGGCTGCAACCGCGCCGGTCACTGATCCTCTGGGTTACGGACTTTGCCGAGACCGCCATGCGGCCGGAAGTGATTGATGGAGCAATGCAGCTTCTTCGGCGCCATGTACTGCTTTTCGTTGCCATGGCGCAGCCGGAGGTAGACCGCATTGCCGCCGCTCGTCCGCGCAATGTGGAGCAGATGTTTCGCGCCACAGCCGCGCAGGAGATGGCTGGAAGGCGCGAATTGCAGTTGTCGCGCCTCCGCGAGCAGGGCGCGCTCACGCTCGATCTGGACCCGGCAAACCTGGCCTCTGCGGTGCTGAACCAGTACCTGACGGTGAAGGAACGGGCGATGGTCTAGATTGCATTGCTCATGTCGGCCATTTGAGAAATGCAGTTAGGCGGAAGCGCGCCCGATTTCCAACTCTCGTAAATTCCCAGCAGAGTTGGTGAAAAAAGTGGCGATTTGGGCTAAAAAAGTGGCGATTTGGGCACATTTGGAAATTGAGTCAAGTTATTTGTTATCAATTGATTAGTCGTTTTGCCCCACTTTTTGCCCCTCACATTCCAAAGGGGTTACAGGAGGGGGGGGGGTATTTATTTTCTGGTTAACAGGCCCGGAGCGCGGTGATCGTTTGGCATCGTCCGCAGGGGAAGGGGGAGGGCACTCTTCCCGGTCAAAAAATGCCGGGTTTTCGGCTTGATTTTGCGGGGTCCGGAGCTGTCCCTGACCAGCTTTTGTAGTAAGTTTCTTACACATATGCAGTAAATTTCGTACACATTTGTAGTAAGTTCAACTCCTCTTCCGGCCGTTGAGGCGGCGGAGTCTTGGGAGGCCCGGGTACGCCTGAAAAGCGAAAATGCCCGCGTGTGGCGGGCATTTGAGAGGGGTGTTTTCCCTCTATTGTTAAGTCTAACAGGGTTGAAAAGTGGATCGGCCACTTTCCCGGGTAAATTTTCATGGGATAACCTTATGATATAAAGCCAGTTGTCTGTTTTTCGCTTTTTCTTCCCTACTTGACAGGCGTTTTTGGGCAGAGATTTCCACAGGGAATTGCGCCCGGGGCACCTTGAGGTTGTGCGCGTGGGGCGCTGGCGCATTGAGTGAGCCGGCCCCAAAACCTGGGGCCGGTTTAGTGAGCGTCTGTGGCAGGGCGGGCGAGGAGCAACCACAGATCCCTCGGTCCGCTTACCCCGCCAAAAGCGGGCGGGGCCCCAGGCGTACGGCCCTTCGGGATGACACGCTCTTGTGGGGGAGCGGGAGTTGCGGGGAAGGCGCCGGTGAGCGTGCGTCTCCGTGCGCTTGGTATGAGGCGGATTTTTGCGGGCGAATTGGGCGCTGACGCATTGGGAGAGCCGGCCCCAAAACCTGGGGCCGGTTTAGTGAGCTCCTGCGGCTGGGCGGGCGAGGAGCAACCACAGATCCCTCGGTCCGCTTACCCCGCCAAAGGCGGCGGGGCCCCAGGCGTGCGGCCCTTCGGGATGACACGCCTTTGTTGGGAGCGGGAGTTGCGGGGGAAGGCGCCGGTGAGCATGCGTCTCCGTGCGCTTGGTATTAGGCGGATTTTTGCGGGCGATGGGGCGCTGAGGCGTTGGGTGAGCCGGCCCCAAAACCTGGGGCCGGTTGGGTGAGCTCCTGTGGCTGGGCGGGCGAGGAGCAACCACAGATCCCTCGGTCCGCTTACCCCGCCAAAGGCGGCGGGGCCCCAGGCGTGCGGCCCTTTGATGGCATGAGGACGTTGGCCCGATCGAGCGGGTAGATTTGGCTGTGCGTAAGAGGCCATGGCCCGGAGGAAGGAGCCAACGTCATGGTGATTATAGGTTGCGATTTTCATCCG
>DATFRB010000007.1:0-2418 GCA_035263625.1 Occallatibacter sp. | reverse complement strand
GTGCTCAGTGAACACTCTCCCCTTTCGAAGAGGGGTCTTCAAGACCTCGAAGTATCCTGAACTTACGCTGGCGACCTCGGCTACCGGAACTCGCTCGGATTCAGCAGCACGGCCCTCGATCGTAAAAGTATTCTTTCTCCGTTTATTGCCCAAGGGAAGACTTTCGGCGCTACCGACAGCCGCCTGCTCCACGCCGGACAGAGCGCCGACCCGGCGCAGAACTTCCCGATAATATGCCCCGCGCTTCTCGATCAGGCGATAGGCATCGTCCGCCGGATTGTTCGGGACGGGCAGCCATATTCTCGCGGTTATCATCTGGTGGGGGTCGAAGCCCGGGCGCACTTCAAGAAGGTTCCAAAAGCTTCGCAGGAGGAGACCGGCGCCAATGAGCAGAACAAGCGAAAGCGCAACTTCGGCGCCCACCAGGACACGCGAGGTGTTTTTCTGACGTTTGCTTGTTCCCGATCCGCGGCTACCCTCCCTGAGGCTTACGATCTGGTTGGGACCTGCTGTTTGCAGTGCGGGCATCAAGCCGAACACCAGTCCCGTCAGGATCGAAACCGCAAATGCGAACAACCACACTCCTGGACTGAGGGCGATCTCGCTTAGCCGCGGAAGTTCGGGCGGCGCCAAGCTCAGCAGCCATGTCTTCATCAGGACAACGGCACACAAAGCAAATCCGCCCGAGATCAGCGCGAGCAGAACATTTTCAGCGAGCAATTGCACGATCAGCCGCGTTCTTTCGGCGCCGAGAGCGCGCCGCACGGCTATTTCGCGTTGACGGCCGGCCGAGCGGGCCAGCAGCAGATTCGCCAGATTCACGCAGGCGATCAGCAGAACGCACCCAACGGCTCCGAACAGTACGAACAACTCGGTCCGCATGTTGCCGACCAGGTCTTCCTGCAGGGACACCAAACGCAATCCCCATCGGGCGGGCGCCGGATAGTCGGTAGGATATTGCCCGCTTAATTGCGCTGTAAGTAAATCCAGGCGTGCCTGCGCCTGAGTGATGGTAAGGCCCGGCCGTAACCGCCCCATGGCTCCCGGAATCATTCTTAGAGATCTCTGCGCGGGCACGGGCCACGGAGGCCCACTAAATCCCGCGGCCGTCCACACATCTACGTCACCAGCAAGCGACCGGCCGGGGTGCCTGAAGTCCGGAGGCATCACTCCAAGGACGGTGTAGAGGTCGCCATCGACGCGGATTTGCTTTCCAAGAGCCTTCGGATCCCCGCCGAACGTACGCCGCCAGAAACTGTCGCTGAGCACGACGCCTTCAACGAATCCCGGCTGCTCGTCGTTCGCGGTGTAGACGCGGCCCAACTCGGGCCGCGCCGCCAGCATGGTGAAGTAATTGGTGCTCGTCGCGAGCAGTTCGATGCGCTGCGGTTTTTCGCCCCCTGTGAGATTTCCATCGGAGGGGTATATAGCAGAGATGTCCTCGAAAACATCGGATTTGTCGCGGAGGTCCCATAGCTCCGGCGCCGAAATCCCAACGTCGCGGCTGTTCGAGCCGCGCAAGTCGTCGTAGATACGAACGAGCCGCTCGGGATGAGGGTACGGCAACGGACTCAGAAGGACTGCCTGGACGACGGTAAACACCGCCACGTTCGCGCCGATGCCGAGCGCCAAGGTCAGTATGGCCGCCGCCGCAAATCCGGGGCTTTGGCGCAACCTGCGTGCCGCGTAGCGACAATCGTTTCCTACGTTCTCCAGCCAGCCTGAAGCGTCCATAGCTGATCTCCCTGAGTGCCTAGTGGCTACAGGAAAATGCTAGCCCGGCTTGCAGGGGGGAGTACAGATGCAGAAATTAGATTTTTCGACCGGAACAGTTGTGGTTTTTGGCGCGGGAGCCAACCCTATACCTGCCTCTCGCAAAGGCGGCCTAAGGTCAGCAGCGCTCGATCGTGATTCTTCGTCCAGACGTGTCCGCAATTGATGCGAATGTAGTTTTTGTATCGGCCCGTCGCGGAAAAAAGGGCTCCCGGCGAGATGCTGATGCGCTCCGTCAAGGCGGCCCGATGCAGTTTAAGAGCATCGATTGTCGGGGACAGTTCAATCCATAACATGTGACCGCCCGCAGGCCGGCTGATGCGGGTGCCCGCCGGAAAATACTCTGCGACGGCCTGCCGCATATTTTCCGCCTGGCAAGCGAGCGTCGCGCGCAACCGCCTCAAATGACGGTCATAACTGCCAGACTCCAGAAACTCGGCCACCACCAACTGCTGCAGCGACGGGGCCGCCACGCTGGTGAACAGCTTTAGCCTCTCCACCTCGGCCCGAAACCGTCCTGCCAGCATCCAGCCGATACGGTATCCCGGCGATAGAGTTTTCGAGAACGACGAGCAGAGTAGAACGAGACCTTTACGATCAAACGACTTTGCCGTTAACGGACGGGCAGCATCATAGGCGAGGTCC
>DATFRB010000006.1:0-4260 GCA_035263625.1 Occallatibacter sp. | reverse complement strand
CCCAAACCGCTCCATAATGCCGCAGCAGCTTGCCGCCAGGCCAGAGAAGAACGGAATTTTGATGGAATTGGCAAGCGTGCCCGCTTCGGTACGGCTCCGTGTCCATGCTGATGGAATACAACAAAGGTTGGTCGCATGAGTTACAGAGAGCGAGGAAAAACACACTTGAAAGTGCTTCTTCAGACTTGACCTTGTCGTCGTGACTTCTCCCTCGGGATTCATGGCGGAAGACAATACGTTGTGCTGAGTGGTTTCCACAATGCGGGCAAAAGGCGGTCTTCTCATAGAAGTCGAGATGCCATGGCCTACTTGTGCCCACGGAAGATCCCCTGTAACCAGTGGTGCTGAGCTTTGTCCGGGACAGAGGATGGCCCGCAACCTGGAATTTCAGAAACTTAACCTGATGCCTAACTGGAGTTCTCTCGCTGGATAAGCCGTTCGCGAACCCAAGAAGAGGTGACCGTGCCAACATAGGTCTTGCAGTTGGTATGGTTCAGCACATTGAAGGCGTCGGCACGGAGATTGATCTTACGGGTAGTCTCGGTCTTGTCCACCGCCTTGCGTAGGATGAACTCTTCTATGCTTCGCAGCTCCCAGCGGGCGCAATGGCTTCATACCGTATTGCAGTCCGGTCCGTCCGGGGGAGAAGCCCGACCGGGTGAGACGAGAGTACTCGCGGTCTCGGCCATCATTTGGAGATGATAGAGGCGCGCATATCTGCTGCCATCGCGCGCCACTAGTTCGGCGTGGGTACCTTCTTCCACGATCCGGCCGCGGTCAAGGACGACGATACGGTCCGCGAGACGCACGGTCGTCATGCGGTGTGCGATGATCAAGGTCGTGCGTCCCGCAACGGCCCGCTCCAGGGCCTCCATGACGGTTTGCTCTGCTACCGAATCGAGGCCGGAGGTTGGCTCATCCAGAATCAGGATGGGCGCGTCCCGCAGGATCGCACGCGCGATAGCGATCCGCTGTTTCTGTCCGCCCGAGAGGGTTGTGCCGCGTTCTGCCACCAAGGTCTCGTAGCCCTCCGGGAGTCGTTGAATGAACTCGTCAGCGTTGGCCGTGACCGCCGCGGCGGCGATTTCTTCGTCACTGGCTCCGGGACGCCCAAAGGCAATGTTGTCGCGGACGGTGCCGCTGAACAGCAGCGACTCCTGCAGAACCAGGCTGATCTGCTCCCGCAGCGACTGTAGCGAATAGTTCCGGATGTCCTGGCCATCGATGCGCACCTCGCCGCCGCTCGGGTCGTAGAAGCGGGGAATCAGGCTCACCAGCGTGCTCTTGCCAGCTCCGGTGGCTCCCACGATGGCCACCTTTTCTCCCGGTGCGATCCTCAGGTTGATGTGCGATAGCACGATCCGACCCGCTTCGTATCCGAACGCTACGTCGCGGAATTCGATATCACCCCTCAGCCGGGCGACCACCAACGCCCCTTCCCGGTCCATCACCTCGCTCTGTACGCTCATGACCTCAGCTATCCGCTCGGCCCCCACACTGGCCTTGCTGAACAGATACGTGGAGCGCGCCAGCCCCTTCATAGGGTTGTACAGGCTAGTGATATAGGTGAAGAACAGGACTACATCCCCGGTGGTGAGCTCCCCGGCCAGCACGCGCGTGGCTCCGTACCACATCACAATGGTGGTTCCGATGCCGGCGAAGACCTCCACAAGCGGCACGATGCGTGATTGGTACCGCACGACGTCCCGGTACGCCTGATGGTGACCCTCACTCCGTTCCTGGAATCGCTCGTCCTGCTGTTCTTCTTGCGAGAGCCCTTGCACGATGCGAATGGAAGCAAGCGTCTCCTGAGCCAGGGAGGCCAGCTGCGCGGTGCCGGCCCGCGCTTTGCGCGAGGCCGCCTTGATACGCCGCTTGTAGCGGAGTACGGTCCAGAATAACAGCGGAGCTACGGAGAGGGAGACCAGCGCAAACCGCCAGTTGAGCCAGAACATCATCACCAACATTCCTGCCAGCAAGCAGCTATTGGTGCCGAGCACGGTGACGCCATTGGCAATCATCTCCTGGATCGCCTGGGTATCGGCAGTCAGCCGCGTGGTCAGGTCCCCGGTCCGTTGACGATCGTGAAATCGCAAGGAAAGTCGCTGCAAATGCGCGAAGAAATCCCGTCGGATGGCAAAAGCAAACTGCTCGGCCAGATTTCCCATCGCCCGCGTGAAGTAGTAGCTCAAGACGGCAGTGATGGCCGCAATCGCCAAGGTCGCAACGCACGCGCCATAGAGGATCTCTGTCCGGCTGAACGGTGCGTTATCCAGCCAGGCGTGCAGGAAGGGCACGCGGCTGGGTCTGTGCGAGAGAACGCGGTCGATCACCACCTTCAGAGGCCAAGGACGAAACACGCTGACCGCGGCATCCACTACCATCGCCGACACCGCCAAGAGCAGTTGCTTCCAGAATGGGCGAAGCAAGGGCAGGAAGTGCCGGACCCATTCTTTGCGGGCCTCGTTCTTACGCATGAGTAGCGTGCTCCTTTCCCGGAATGAGGGCTGGGGACCGGGTCGCCGGTCGATCGAACATGGACTCAAGATCGTTGATCACACGATCGGCACAAGTAATCAACCGCTCGGTATGCGACAACCACTGGGGGTCGAACAAAGGCACACGCCGCGCAGTTATCTTTACCAACTCCACTGCCTGATAGAGGCGGGCGCGCAGCAGGCGCCCATCCGCCATGCGGCCGGCGTACCCGGCGAGGAATCGTTCCTGCGCCCGTTCCAAGCCCGCCTGCTCATTCAGGACATGCCACAGTTGCAGGTGGGCCAGGAACTTGCCGATATCGAGTGCCGGATCGCCGCACTGACTGGAATCGAAGTCGAGCAGTGTCAGCCCGCTGGGACCGCGCCACACATGTTCGGGCTTGAAGTCTCCATGGGTGAAGGTTGATGGCTCTTGCGGAAGCCGGCCGTGCAGTGCACGTGCGCGCTCAAGGAGAGCGTCAATGGCCGCCCCTGCCGGCGGCAGCAGCACTTGAATGTGCGCGCCGGCCCGCGCCGTCTGACCAACCTCGGCCTCGAAATCGTGGGTCGGGAGCGGGCCCGCGACTGCCGGCGGAAGGAGGTGTAAGGCGCAAAGCGCCGTTCCGGCGCGCTCCAGCCAGTGTGCCGTGCTGTGGGCGCGGCGCCACAAAGCCTTGCTGAGCGGCACCCCGCACAATCCGGGATAAAGAACGACTCTATCCTTAGCGACGTAGGCGAGCGCCCTTGCAGCCGCCGCGAACCCTACCTGTTGTGCGAGCCATTCTGCCGCTTGCCTAGCCACGTGGAAGACGCGTGCTCCGTCGGAATCGGTGTAAAGCTTAGCGAACACTACCGCGTTCGCCCCGTCCGAGCGTTCATAGCGCAAAACGTGGCGTTGTTCCGGGCGGTAGCGGATCGATGTCACGGCGTGCGCTCCGGCTTGGGATCGATCCGGTGCGGTGGGGCAGACGGCTGCCAGCATGTCGCGCACGTACCGCGGATCCGTCAGGCGGACGAGCTGCGTGAAATGCGTGTCCATGGGCGAGACGCTGATGTGCATGTTCCACGGTATCAGATCCATTGTCAGTCGGCCGAAGGGCGCCGCCACCCCACGGTGGTGCGCCTCCGCTTCCATCGCTGCCTCATCGTACTCCCCTTGCCGACGGGCATCGCCCTCCGCTCCCCAGGTGACCGCAACAGGACGAGCGCAATATGCTGCGTCGCCTGGCCTGCGGATCAGCGCGTCATAGTAGGCGGTGAGCTTACGCCCGGGCTTGAATTTGGCCCTCCGCAGGCGACAGGGGCCCAGCATGCTACGGTTGGAGAGCAAGGACTTGAGCTGGTCCCGCAAAACCCGCCGCGGACTTGCGCAGAGCAAGAGCCATTGAATGCCTTCCAGCTTGGCACGCCCCGAGAGCACATCGTCGAGGTTCAAGGTTAGTGTTCTCCCTTACTTCTCACTCCTAGCTTCGTCACAGGAGGCACCGGGCTGCGTCCAACAGTTCGGGCAGCATCTGCCGCCACCCCTCAGGCTGCTGTACCAGCGCAACGAATCGGCCGAGCTTGAAGTAGGTGATGGCTTTATAGAGACGCAAGCGCTGATCGGAATAGTCTTTGGTTCCCGCCTGGTAAGCGGCCTGGAATTGGCCGACCAGCGAGTCGAAGTGATTCAGCGCGCCAAAGTGCGTCAAGCCGAGAAGCCCAAGATGAGCGGCAAAATGGGCCACGTCGAACAGCCGGTCATACTGGCAAAACTCATCGAAATCCAGGCAGGTAAACCGGT
>DATFRB010000005.1:0-59826 GCA_035263625.1 Occallatibacter sp. | reverse complement strand
AGCAGATCGAAGAAAACGGGCTGAAGCCGGAACAGATCGAGATCCCGGAAGATGCCATTCGCTTCATCGGGCGGCATTACACGCGTGAAGCCGGCGTGCGCAACCTGGAACGCAACATCGGCACCATGTGCCGCAAGCAGGCGCGCCGCAGTGCGGAAGGCAAGCCTGAAAAGCTGGTTGTGACCACGCAGATCGTGCAGGAATTTCTGGGCGGCATCAAGATCCGCATCGACACGGAAATTGCCGAGCGCACCAAGCGGCACGGTGTTGCCGTGGGCCTGGCGTGGACGCCCGCGGGCGGCGACATCCTCTTCATCGAGGCCAACAAGATGAAGGGCAAGGGCGGCTTCACCATCACCGGCCAGATCGGCGAGGTCATGCAGGAGTCCATGCAGGCCGCTCTCACCTGGGTCCGCTCAAATGCAGGTCGCCTCGGCCTGCAGGAGGACTTCAACAAGGACATCGACATCCACATTCACGTCCCGTCGGGCGCCATCCCCAAGGATGGCCCATCCGCCGGCGTGACCATGGCCACGGTGCTCGCCTCGCTGCTCACCGACATGCCCGTCAAGCCGCTTACCGCGATGACCGGCGAAATCACGCTGAGCGGCAATGTCCTGCCCGTCGGGGGCATCAAGGAGAAGTTCCTCGCCGCGCGCCGTGCCGGCGTTCAGACCGTCATCCTCCCCGCCGACAACAAGCAGGATGTCGACGAGGATCTGACCCCCGAGCTCATGGAAGGCGTCTCCGTCCACTACGCGCGCACTATCGACGACGCACTCGCCGTGGCGCTGCCTCACTTCAAGGCGCACCCGGTCGCCGTTTCCGCGGCCGCGGAACAGCCGGCGTCCGCAGCCGCGTAACTTCCACCAGCACAAAAAAGGCCGGCACACCCGTCGGCCTTCTTCTTTGCACGGAGCCAGGTCATACGCTTCGAAAAATCTTGATCTCAGTGGGGCGCTTTGTAAGAAGGACACGGCTTCAGCCTGGAGCAGACGGCCTCTTGCATTTGTACTTGCTTTTCTTTCTGTCATTCCCGAAGGGAATCTGCTGTGGGGCCCGCAAAATCGAGCTTAGACGGCTGGGCTCTCCGGCCGAACCTCATTCGTCCGGTTCTTATAGCGCCGATCCACAAATTCCGGGTTGATCAGCGACAGCGTCTCATTGACAAAGATTCCCGGGTGGGCCGCCATCCCATGCTGCAACACCTCGGCTGGCAGCGTGCTCGCATGATACTGGCAGATCGCGCTGAACTTTGGATGTGCGCGAATGAAATATTCCACCTCCAGCTCATATTCCACCAGCTTTTCAAAATCCCCAGCCGGCCCGAACTCCCAGGTCATGTCGCCGGTGGCAAACAACCCTTGAAAACCATCGCGCAGCGCATGGTCGAGGGAATTCTTCAAACCCCCGATCATTTTCTCCACGTTAAACCGGCCGTCCACAAGGTGCTCACGCTCTGAACGGAACAACAGGCTTCCCCGGCCGGCCTCGGCCTCCACATCGACTCCGTTTGCCTCGAGGCACGTTCGCATCCCAGCGACCATCGGCGCGGTATTCATGTACAGGCACCGCCAGTGCGCCGCAAGTTTCTCGCGCATGACCTTGGCTACGGGCGTCAGGTAGACAGAAGGCGCGCCTTCATACATAAAGCATTGGTGGCGGGGAAGCGGTCTCATATGCAAGCTTCGGGTGACTGCCCGGGATTGTCTCACCTTTTACCGCCCCGGGCAATACACTCCCGTCATTGAGCCCTCGCATCGGATTCCGCCTCGCCACCCGCCTTCTCCGCGCGTCTAATCCCCTTGAGGCGATATTCTCTTCCCGTGATCGAAGTGCGTGTTCTACCTTTCGGCGTACTCAAAGACTATGTCGGCTTCGCGACACTCGAACTGCCGGAGGGCACAACCGTCGCCACTCTCCTCGCCCGTCTCTCAGCCGGCGGCGCCGTCTCGCCCAATCTCTGGTCCTCCATCGCCGTCAGCGTCAACGCCGAGTACGCTCCCGCCACCCGGATTCTCAGCAACGGCGACGAGGTCGGCCTGCTCCCGCCCGTCTCCGGAGGCGCGCCCCAAAACCCGCAACAGGACTCGGAACCCTACATCCGTCTCACCCGCGACCAAATCGATGCCGCTCCCCTCGTCGCAGCGATCAAGCACGGCGCCGACGGCGCAGTAGTCGTCTTCGACGGCATCGTCCGCAACAACTCCCGCGGCCGTCAGACCCTCCATCTCGACTACGAAGCCTACGAAGAGATGGCCCTCAGGCAAATGACCGCTCTCGCCGCCGAGGCCCGCGAGCGCTTCGGCGTCCGCCAGATCGTCATCGTCCACCGCCTCGGCCGGCTCCTCGTCGGCGAAACCAGCGTGCTCATCGTAGTCGCCTCCGCCCATCGCGCCCAGGCCTACGAAGCCTCCCGCTGGCTCATCGACACCCTCAAGCGCACCGTCCCCATCTGGAAAAAGGAGACCTTCGTCGACGGCGCCGTCTGGGCCGACGGCGAGCCCTTCCCCGAAACCATCGCCATCCACCCCTCGGAGGCCCCCCATGCCTCCTGAGATCACACCACGGCATCATCGTGCGCAAATAAAAGGCTGTCTTCCTGAGCGGAGCAGGTCGCGTTTTTTGCGAACTGCGGAGTCGAAGGATCTGCGGTTGCCTTTTGCCCGCACCCAACCCGAACTCGGTCATTCTGTGCGGAGCTGGACAGAGCGCGCCGGAGGCGCAATGCATGTTAGCCCCGCGCTTCAGCGTGGGGAAGGCTCGTTAATGGAATTCACAGGTGAGTCCCTTAGGGACTGCGCTTGGAATATTCCTTTGCGCGGGTCAATCGTCTCGGCGAGCAGGCTCTCCCTTGCTGTTATCCTCGCACTCCTTCTGATTCCGATCCTCCCAGCCCAGGACAACCCCACTCCCGACAACACCCCCACCTTCCGCATGGACGTGAAACTCGTCAACCTCTTCGTCAACGTCACCGATCAAAGCGGCTCAATCGTCGGCGGCCTCACCAAGGACGACTTCCGCATTTCCGAAGACAACCGTCCCCAGGACATCGCCGTCTTCGAGCGCGAATCCGGCATGCCGCTCAACCTCACCCTCGCCATCGACACCAGCGCCAGCACATTCATCGACCGCGACCGCGAGCGCAACGCCTCCAAGACCTTCATCCACTCCCTGCTCCGCGAGCAGGACAAGATGAGCCTCATTGAGTTCGCCACTGACGTCACCCAGCTCGTGCCCTTCACCAACAAGGTCAGCCTGCTCGACCACGGCCTGAATGGGCTCCACCGGGGCGAAGCCACGGCCCTCTACGACGCCATCTATCTCGCCTCCCAGAGCCTCGCGAAGTTCCATGGCCGCAAGGTCCTCGTCATTGTCTCCGACGGCGGAGACACCGTCGACCGCACAACGTATCCCCAGGCCCTCGAGCAGGCCCTCCGCGCCGAGGTCATGATCTACTCCGTCATCGACGTCCCCGTCGAATCCAGCGCCGGCCGCGACACCGGCGGCGAGCACGCCCTTATCACCATCGCCGAACAGACTGGCGGCAAGTACTTCTACGTCGAATCCGGCCATCTCGACAAGGCCTTCGCTCAGGTCAGCGACGACCTCCGCACGCAATACCTCATCGGCTACTACCCCCACAAGCAGGTTCCCGGCCTCAGCTTCCACCGAGTCAGCGTCACCGTCCCCCGCGCCGCCGCAGGCGTCTACAGCATCCGCTGCAAAACCGGCTACTACTCCGAGCCCCCCGCCACGCCCCGCAAAGTCCCCGTCGATTGAAATTTGCACTAACCCAATCATCCGGGATGAAGACACACGACACCGCCATGCGCGCAATCCGCGCGCGCACTAGCCGCCCTCAACTGCGTCCTACTTATTGGCTAGCTGTTCCGCGAGCTGTCCGATGACCGGCAGCTTGAACCGCTTGCCCTGCACCGCATTGACCACGCAAATGATCCATATCGCGAGCCACGCCAGTTCGATTAGCGGCCAGAACGCGAGGTGCAGGAACGGGGCAAACGCAAACGTTAACCCAAGCACGATGCTCAACACCCAGTCGATCACCATCGCGGAAATGAACAGAAAGATCGACTGCCAGGAGTGAAAGCGCACATACGAATTCCGGTTGTACGGCGCCACGACGAGAAAGATGATCGCCGGGATGATCGTCACATACGCAATCGCGCCCGCCGCATTGTCTGACAATCCTGATTTATCGGTAACACCTGAGGGATTCGCTTCCGGCATGGTTGCTCCTTTCGAACCGTGAATTGCACCCGGGGAATGAAGCAGTCCGCTGGCCTTCCGCGCGCGCTGACTCCGGAATTGCGAAAATAACGGAAGGAGAGGGTCGCCGCCATACTCTCCTGCACCGCCGGAATTGTCAAGAATTTCCGTCGGCTTAGCGCTTTCCCCTGCCGCCGCTACCCTCCCCCGCATCTAAAATGGCATCTATGACCCCACCACTGCCGAACCGCCGCCGTTCCAAGACTCCTCCGCCCGGCGAAACCGGGCAGGAAGCGCTCTACCTCCGTTCTCTCAGCGAGCGCCAGGTCCCCGTCAGCGTCAAGCTTCGCGACGGCGAAGTCGTCAAAGGCTGGATCGAGTACTTCGATGACGGCATGTTGCGCCTCACCCGCGATGGTCGGCCGAACCTCTTCATCTACAAGCACCAGATCCGCACCATCACCGAGGCCGGCAAGCGTCGCGGCCCCAGGGATTCTTCCAAGGTCGCGGGTTTCCCCGCTCCAGGTGGTCCCAGCCAGTGACGGAATCCTCAACCCAGCTCGAGTGGGTTCCTGAAGCATCTTCAATCGCCCGCGAAGCCGGCGCACGGCTGCGCGAGTTCCTGGCCTCAGGCGTCGAAACCGAGTACAAGGGCGACGTCGACATCGTCACCGTTGCGGACCGCACCGTCGAAAAACTCATCCGCTCCCGCATCGCCGATTCTTTCCCCGGCCACGGCATCTACGGCGAAGAAGGAACCCGCGAGCGCCTCGACTGTGAGTACCGCTGGTACGTCGATCCACTCGACGGCACCACCAACTTCGCCCACGGCTTTCCGCATTTCTGTGTATCGCTTGGCCTCGAGCACCGCCCCGCCTCAATCCCAGCGGACCACGACGGCACGATCGTTGCCGCCATCATCTACGATCCCATGCGCGACGAGCTCTTCACCGCCGAGCGCGGCCGCGGAGCCGCTCTCAACGGCCGCGCAATCCACGCCTCGCATGTCGAGAACCTCGCCGAGTCGCTCATCGCCACCGGCTTCCCCAGCCGCAAGCGCCACGACAACCCCAACATTCACTTCTACCAGGAATTCACCCTGCGCTCGCACGGCGTCCGGCGAGCCGGCTCCGCCGCCCTCGACCTCGCTTACATAGCCTGCGGCCGCTTCGAAGCCTTCTGGGAATTCAATCTCAATCCGTGGGACACCGCCGCCGGCTTCCTCCTTGTCGAAGAGTCCGGCGGGCGCATCACCGATTTCTCGGGCGGCCCCTTCCGCCTCGACAGCCGCGAAGTCCTCGCCTCCAACGGCCTCATCCACGATGAGCTCGTCGGCCTCTTCGCCGACCTCTTCGCCGGCCGCAACCTCGCCCCGGTCCCCACGCCAAGGGAATACGCCGCCCGCCGCGCCGCTGCCCAAATCAGGCCCTGAGTCCCGCCCTCCGGACCGTGCGAACCTCGCACCAATAGAACGGCCGGACAAAGTGTCCGGCCGTTCCTCCCTTTATCCCTCTATCCCTTTGTCCCTGTTTCTCACTGCGGCGGCGGCGCCGGCTGCTCCGGCGGCTGTTGCTGCTGTTGCTGCTGCTGCATCTGCAACTGCCGTTGCCGCATCTCCTCGAATCGTTGCTGCGGCGTCCGCGGCGGCATCCCCGGCGGGTTCATCTGCGGCCGGAACACCGGCGGTTGCGGCTGATCATCCGGCTCGGGAGGCTGATAGTCGTCGTCCTGGTTCTCCTGCGTCGGCCTCGACGCATTCCCCTGCTGTGCCGCGCCGCTCTCGCGGTGCTTGGTCAGAATGATCTCTCGCGGCGTTCCCTGCCCCTGGTCGCCCAGCACCATGTAGTCATATGGCGACCCGTGCAGTAGTTGCGCCAGCACGTCGCGGGCCTGTCCTGGGCCATAATCTCCGAACACCCGCTCGTCGTCTCCCAGCCCTTCAATCTTCGCGCCCGTTTCATTCGCTACATCATTGAGAATCGTGCTCAGGTCCGAATTGAATGCCGAAATCTTCAACCCCTGGCTGTCCCACCTCACATACGGCGGATTCGCCGGCTGATTTGCCGGCCACTTCGGCTTTTCCGGCTCCGGCGGAACAGGCGCTGCCTGCGGTTCCGGAGCAGGCGCTACCGCCGCGGCCCGCTTGTGCAGCGCGCGCTTCGGATGCGTGTTAATCGCTGACTTCGCTTCCGGAGCAGCCTGCGCACCCGCGGCCCACGATAGCCCCGCGCCTCCCGCAGCGATCCCCAGCCCCAGCGCCACGGCGCCAACCCCGCGCATCATCGCCGCACATCCTGCCGTCCGCGCATGCAAAACCGAATCGGCCATCACAACCGCCTCTCCCTCATCATCCCCTGGCTGAGTCCTGCGCGCCAATATTCTCCACGTCTATAGACTAGACTAGTTGTGGCCCGAGTACGCTCGAACTGCTGCGCTCGCACACGGGCTCGCAACGCAATCAGGCCCTCGAATCTTCAAACTCAAGTCTCCGGGCCGGAGAGATCATCCATGCGCCTCTCGAAAACCTGGGCCGCGCTCCTGATTCTAGCCCTTATTCTCGCCGCCCCGTTCGCCACCCGCGCCGCCACCTGCACCACCCAGGCCGAACTCTCCCCCCAGGACCGCGATCTCCTCGCCTCCACCGGTCAGCGCCTCGCCGCCGCCGTCATTCAGCAGGACGAAACCACCCTCCATAACGCACTCCTTCCATCCGTCGCATCGCAATGGGACTCGATCCGCGGCGCCCTCACCTACAACGCTCCCACCGTCAAGGGAGGCCAGCCGCAGCTCCGCAGCCTCTACGTCCTCGACGCCACCGGCAACGCCGCTCCCGCAGACACCCAGTTCTTCTGCTCCAGCGCTAACGGCGCCATGACCGTCACCGTCTCGCTCCGCGAACTGCCTCCCGGCCGCTACGCCGTCGTCCTCGCCGACGCCGCCGCAGCCCCCCTCGCGGGCCAGATCGGCTTCATCCTCGGCTGGGACGCCAACGCCTGGAAGCTCGGCGGCCTCTTCATCCGCGCCGGAATGTTCGACAGCCACGACGGCGTCTTCTACTGGCAGCGCGCACGCGAGCTCGCGCGTTCCGACTCGCCCTGGGCCGCCTACTACTGCTATGAAGCCGCGCGCTACCTGCTCCTGCCCGTCGACTTCATCTCCTCGCCAAACCTCGAAAAACTCGGCCAGGAACAGGCGCAGATCAAGGGCTCTCCCGCCGACCAGTTCCCCGCCTCGCTCCAGTCCGGCGACCGCACCTTCAAAATCGATGCCATCCGCTTCGACCCATCGCTTCACCAGGCAGACCTCGGCATCACCTACCAGTCCACCGGCGTCACCGACCCCGCGGCCCAGCGCACCGAAGCCACCGCAGTCATGAGCGCGCTCCTCAAGGCCCACCCCGTCATGCGCCAGAGCTTCCACGGCCTCTGGGCCTACTCCTCCAGCAACGGCAAAGTCACCCCCGTAATGGAGCTCCCCATGGCACAAATACCGTAGTCAGTGATTAGTGAATAGTGGTTAGTCCACTAACCCCGACTCTCAAATCAGTAACCACTAATCACTAGCCACTAACCACTGGCCTCTAACCACTAACCACTAGCCACTAATCACTAGCCAATGCTCATCGACCTCCGCTCCGACACAGTAACCCGCCCCACGCTCGAGATGCGCGCCGCCATGGCCGCCGCCGAAGTCGGCGACGACGTCTACCGCGAAGACCCCACCATCAATCTCCTCGAAAAGCGCGCCGCCCACATCTTCGGCCGCGAAGATGCCTTATTCGTCCCCACCGGAACCATGGGCAACCAGGTCGCCCTCCGCCTCCTCACGCAGCCAGGCCAGGAGATCGTCTGCGACGCCCGCGCCCACATCCTCGACTGGGAGATGGCCTCTGCCGCCGTCTTCTCCGGCTGCCTCCTGCGCACCATCCCCACGCCCGACGGTATCCTCACCTGGCGTCACATCGAGCCCGTCGTCTACGGCCGCGGCAACTTCCGCGCCGCCACAGGCGCCGTCGAAATCGAGAACACCCACAACATGGCCGGCGGCCGCGTCACGCCCCTCGCCGTCATGGACGAGATCTGCGCCAAAGCGAAGGACAAAGGGCTGGGCGTGCACCTCGACGGAGCCCGCATCTTCAATGCCGCCGCCGCTCTCGGCACCGACGCAAAAACCCTCACGCGCGGCTTCGACACCGTTATGTTCTGTCTCTCGAAAGGCCTCTGCGCGCCCGTCGGCTCCATGCTCGTTGGCTCCGAGGAACACATGGCCCAGGCCCGCATCTATCGCAAAGCTCTCGGCGGCGGCATGCGCCAGGCCGGAGTCCTCGCCGCCGCCGGCCTCATCGCCCTCGAACAGATGCCCAAGCGCCTCCATGAAGACCATGCCAATGCGCGCCTTCTCGCCGAAGCCCTCGCCAACATCGAAGGCGTCTCCATCGACCCCGAGACAGTCGAAACCAACATCGTCATCTTCCGCATCTCCGACGCAATCGGCACTTCAACCCTCCTGGCCCGCCTCAAAGACCGCGGCATCCTTGCCAGCACCGTAGGCCCGCAGTTGATCCGCCTAGTCACCCACAACGACGTCACCCGCGCCGACTGCATCCGCGCCGCCGAAGCCCTCACCGAAGAAATCGAATCCGCCCACAGCGCGAAGGCGCTATAGCCGGAAGCATCCAGCGAATCCAGCGGGGACGGCCCAGGTTGCTTATGACACCCGTTCTCACACTACTGCCGTCATCCTGAGCGGAGTCCGCCGCGGCGGACCGAGTCGAAGGACCTGCATTTGTTTTTCGCCTTGCTCTGACCACCCAAGGGTGCCCCGGGTCCCGCTATTGGGACCCGGGATACCACAAAACCCCGCACCCCTACGCCGGAGCCGCGGCCGGAGCCATCCCCACCACCTCGCGCCTCTCCTCCGCCGCTACCCGCTCGATCGTCACGACCGTAATATCGTCTTCCTGCCCGAATTGCTGCGCCTCCTCGGCGATTGATTCCGCCGTGTTCGCACTCATCTTCGCGGCCCGCGCAAATCCGAACAGCTCGCCGCGCTCATTGCGCGCCTCCACGACACCATCGGTGATCAACGTAAGCTGCTGCCCGGCTTCGAGCCGCAAGCTTGTTTCCGGATACGCATCCGCAGGCCCAAGCCCCAGCGGCAACCCAGTATCGACTTCCACCTCGCGCCCATCCACATACGGCGCCAGGTGCCCCGCGCTCGCCGCGGTCAGCGATCCATCCGCGCCGGCATGCAGAACCAGGCACGTCGTAAATCCCCCGTCGCTCCGTCCCAGCATGAGCCGGTTCATCGCGGCGAGAATCTCGCCCGGCCTCACCGTCTGCTGCGCAAGCGTGCGCAGCGTGCCCACCAGCAGCGACACCGTCATCGCCGCGGGCAATCCCTTGCCGCTCACGTCCCCCACGACAGCCAGCGCACCGCTTGCATGCGGCAGCACCTGGAAGAAGTCGCCGCCTACCACGCCCGCCGGCCGGTACACAGTCTCAATCGCGAACCCCGGAATAGCCGGAGTCTCCTGTGGCACGAGCACCTGCTGCACAGTCCGCGCGGCCTCGAGCTCACGCTGCTGCGCATCCTGCATGCGGCTGGTGCGCTGAAAACGATGCACGAAAATGGCGAGCATCCCGGCAAGGAACAGAAAATCGCACACGTCCGGCACGGAGATGGGAAACGGCCATCGGGTCAGGCTGAAAAACCAGACGTAGAACGCGGGCCTGTGTCCGACCACAAAATCAAAAATCCATTCAGCGACAGCGACCAGCCCCGCCAGCTCCCCCACCAGCACCGGAGCCAGCAGCAGGCGTGCGTCAAACCTTCCCTGCACCGCCCGGCGAATCAGCAGCCCCACTACCCAGAACGACTGAATGGTGAACAGCACGGCGCTCGATTCGTTCCAGTGAACAATCGAGAACGGTCTCCACTGGGAGCCGTAGAGCATGGGAACCGTGAATAGCAGCGCCAGCACCAACTGAACTGCAACAGAGCCGAGCACGACCTTGAACAGCCAGTCGCGTGCTCCTCCCAGCAGTAGTCGGAAGAAGCAGACGGTTGCCCAGATCGAGGCCAACATCAGAAGGTTGTGCACGAGATCGCGCAACCCGACATCCATCACCACGTGCCCGCGAACGGACCCGAGAACCGAGGTCGCGGCGGTCAACACCTGCGCCGCCATGAACCACAGGTATTCCTTCTCCGCCGGGTGCCTGAGGTAGAACCCGAGCGAGGCGCACGCGGCTAGCAGAGCGATGAGGGCAAGACAATACACCGCGCCCTCGGACCAGAGAAACTGGATCCAAAGATTATCCCTGCGCTGCTCGATGAGCGGCGTGGCGCCGAGGCGCACTCCATCGCCGATCTCGCCCCCGATCAGGTCCTGCCACAGGGGCGAGTGCCACACGCGAAAGGCAATCACAACCGAATGCGTTTTCAGAGCGCCGGCCGGCAGGCGAAATACCGCATTGGCGTGAACCTGCGCTATCGGATGCTTGCGCGGAGGCATCGCCCCCACGCCGCCGAGCATCCGTCCGTCCGCGAAGACCTGGTAGCTCGTGACCACATAAGGCACCAGCAGGGAAAGATCCTGCGGCTGATCGGGAACCTCGATCGTCGCCCGGTACCAGGCAAACCCATCCATGTGCGGGTAGCCCTGCACATACCAGTTCTTGCCCGTCTCGATCAGCGGCCATTTGCTGTCGTCGAAGTCCGGCTGCGCCCACCGCGTGTCGTCTCCCGGATGGAACCGCCATTGCCCGTCAAGCGAGGCCACTGGCTCTCGGGCCTTGTCGAATGAAAACGCGCCGCCAGCGGTCTGCGCCCGCGCCCCGCACGCGCCTGTGCTCAGCAACACGAGACTCAGGCCGAACAGCGCCTCTCTTATCCGCAATGAATAGGCCCCTCGCTGAAGATGCATTGAGCTTTTCATATCCAGTCGAATGTCACAAGACAGGTGACCCGCACACCCTCCCAATCCACTCCAAACTCACCGGCAAAAAATCCCCGTTGATATCGTTATGCCCGCGCCCCGGAATCGACTGGAACTCCCGCGGTTCATTGGCAAGTGAATACAATTCCCTCCCCTGCGCCGGCGGAACAATATCATCCACTGTCCCGTTCGCAATCAGAACCGGCGCATGAATGCTACCGATCTTCTTCGCATTCTCATAACGGTCGAGCGCCAGCAGCCCCGCCGGAAAAATCGGGTAATGAACCTGTGCCACCTTGGGAATCGAAAGGTATGGCGAAAGCAGCATCAGCCCGCCCACGCGAAACTCCTTGGCCATCTCCGTCGCCACGCCGGTCCCAAGCGATTGCCCAAACAAGATGATCTTCCCCTGATCGACTCCCTCACCGATCAGGTACTGAACATACGCGCGCCCGTCCGCATAGAGACCCTTCTCAGTAGGCTTCCCCGGCAATCCGCTGTATCCGCGATACTCCGCCGCCAGAAATCCATATCCAGCCGCAATGTATGCATCGCCACCCTGGGCCGCATTCGCAATAAAGTCCGCGTTCCCATGAAAAAACACGATCGTGAACGGCTTCGTAGTCGCCGGCGCATACCACGCCTTCAGCGCCACTCCATCCTCCGTCGTAACGGAGACTTCGCGGTACGCCGCATTCGCATGCGCCTCCGCAAGCGGAACCCACGTATGCGTCGGGTAGTAAAGCAAACTCCGCTGAAATGCAAAGAACACGCCCATGCCCGCAATATAGGCGATGACGGCAAGCGCAAAAGCGATCTTAATGAGTCGCACAAGTTTCCCGCTTCAGCTGCATTGGACTGGAAACAATAAAAATGATTCTAACGCCGGATTCGGCTCACCTCTCTCCGCCTCTCAATCGAATCAGACGATTCTCAATCCTGCGGACATCTCCTTCGAAACAGCCCGGCATCCCAACGTCGTACTCGGAACACCACATCCACTGTGTTTCCGTTCCCGGTACACCCGCCCGACCCGGATTCGAGCCAAGGGAGCGGCGGAATAAATTAGAAGGAGCAGTACCCAATGCTACATATAAAGTCGCATAAGCTGGCGTGTGCCTTACTGGGCGCAGCGTTCGCAGCCACTGCACTGCTGGCCCCCCAGGCCCTGCATGCGCAATCAATCACCAACCCGCACGCTCGCGGGTCTTCCTCGAAAGTGCTGGTCCAGGGCCCCGTTTCAACTCCCACCGGTACCGCCGCAGGAACCTTCAGCGGAGTTCTGAACGTAACCAGTTTCGCCGTTCAGAATGGACAGATCGTCGCAAACGCCTTGCTGACAGGCACCATCACCAACCTCGATGGAACTACCAGCCAGGTGAGTCAGACCGTGAGCACGCTCGTCACGGGGGCCGATCCCAGTTGCTCCATCCTGAACCTCACATTGGGACCGCTCCACTTGAACGTCCTTGGACTCGTGATCGACCTCAATCAGGTCAACCTCAACATCACCGCGGTTCCCGGCGCCGGCAATCTGCTGGGCAATTTGCTCTGTGATGTAGCAGGCCTCCTCAACGGAACAGGCAGCCCGCTGTCCGCGATCGTGAGCGACCTGAACATGATCCTCAAGAACCTGTAATCGCCACACGCTTTTTCGCGAGCAAGAAAACCAACGGCCTCCCGCAAAGGGAGGCCGCCTGGTCGATTCCGAATTTCCTGCGACCGCGATCGCAGCGAACGAATCCCCTCCGGCAAATGCTTCTCGATCGCCCGAACCGCGCCTTAAGGCTTCTGCGGTTCTACAGGCGTCATTCCCTCCAATATCCGCGACGATACGTGTGTCTTCTCAAAATCCCGGTTCTCGGCATTCATCAAGATCTCGCGGTGAAAGAAGTACAGCACGTGAATCTTGAACTCCGACGAAAACGACGCTGGAAACCACACCCCGTCCGCCTGCGGAGCGTACACCACCGTGAACCCCAGGCCCGGAACATTCGTGCCCAGCATCGTCCGCACCGCAAAAGGAATCTTCCTCGACATCTCCGTGGTCACAAGCACCGGCTGAAACGCGGCCGCGTCCACGTATGCGTTTCCGTTCCACGCGAATTCATTCTTGTCCTTCGGACGGAAGCGGATGTGATACACGTCGCGCCCGTTCAGCCGCTCGCGCCCAGCCAGTTCGAACGTGTAATCGCCCTGCTCCTTTGTCGTCAACGGAAATAGATGCGCATTGATCCCGTCCTTTGACTTGTTGTGCATCAGGTCCCTGCGCAGGTTTTCAACAAGCTCACGATCCATCTCCTCGTCCCCGATCGTGATCGCGATCGCATCCGAGTCGCCGTTCTCGTCCGCATCCTTGCCTTTCGCCGCCCCATCCTTCGCGTCCTTGTCTTGCGCGTCCTTGTCCTGCGCGCTCTTTTCTTTCCCGTCCTTGCCCTTCACATCTTTATCCCACTTGTTTTTCTCGCCCACCGGCGCAAGCGTGTTGTACGTCGCATACTTCCCCTTGACTCTGAGCCGCCCGTCAAGTTTCATAAGCTCTTCGTGCTCGCCGCCGCTCGACGGCGAGATGCGATAATCCGTCACCTCTTCGCACATCACCTGTTCGCCCTTCCGCGAGGCCATCTTCGCGTGCTGCACATAGATGTAATGCGTTCGCGCAGCCTCAGCCTGGTCCTGGTTGGCAGCCACGCGCATCATGATCTCGGCAGCGGATGGTTCGGGAGCGGGCGGAGCCTGGCCGGCAACCGCAGCGGTTCCGCACACCAGCCCGAGGCGCACGATGAGTAAGGGAAGGCGCATCAATATCCCTTACGCGAAACACCGCCCCCGCAGTTCCAATTTTGATGGCCTGTCTGGGAATCCGCTCTTGCAAACAAAAACACCAGCGGCCTCCGCAAAGGGAGGCCGCCTGGTCGATTCCGAATTTCTACGACCGCGATCGCAGCGAGCGAATCGCCTCCGGCAAATGCTCCTCGATCGACTTCGCCCGCTCCGCCGCAATACCGCCCAGGTACGTCGAGGCAGGCGTAGCCGTCAGCACCAGCGCCAGCGCAATCACTGAGAAGATCAGCCCCGCAATCCCTGCAGAAAACAGCATGTGGTACGTATCTTCCATATCCAGCCCGAACACGTTGAAGGCCATGTGCCTCAACGGCTCAATATGCTTGAGCACCGCAAGAGCGAAGAGGAAGAAGAACACGGCCAGCGAAGTCAGCGCCGCAAGCGTTACATCCAGGCTGCGGTGAAATTGCAGCCGGCCTCTGCAATGTGGGCAGTCCGCCAGGTGCTGCTCGTAGTCCTTCCGCATCTCAGGCGAAATACCGGAGATGTCATATCTCCAGCTCGCCAGGATCGCGCCGACCACTTGGTCGTTGCATCGGGTTCTCGCCATAGTTATCACTCATTTCCGCAAAAAATTCAGGCCTGAAGCCCATGCTGGCGCCGCTTTCGCTTCAGAAAATGGACGTTCTCCGCGTTACGATGCCCCGGGATCGATTCCCGTGGCCCCGAAATGCAGCTTTCCGGGCTATGTGACCGGCCAAAAACGCACTCCCTGGCCGCTCAAGCCCGGACGACCCGTACCGGATCGCTGACCCCCGAGTGATGACCGTGCATTACCATTTTAACTTTTCCCACTCAAAAATTGATAGTTGATAACGGCTCATGTTGCGCAGCGAGCAATAGCCGGTTCGCCAGCAGGCTCGCCCGCCCGCTCAACGCCCGCTCCGCCGCCACCCTCGCCAGCTCCGGAAGATTATTGCTTTCAGACAAATGTCCCAAAATGATGTACGCGGCCTGCCCATCGTACCCCGACTCAAGGTAGTCGGCCGTCGCTTCGTTTGACAAATGTCCTACACGCGAAAGCACGCGCTGCTTCACCTGCCACGGATACGGCCCATCGCGCAGCATCTCCAGGTCGTGATTTGATTCGAGCAGCAATAAATCCAGCCCTTTCAATTGCGCTTTTACATTCGGTGGAATGTAGCCCAGGTCCGTCGCCACCCCCAGCCGCACTCCTTCCGCTTGAAAAACGAATCCCACCGGATCGGCCGCATCGTGCGGAATCGTGAACGGGCTCACCGCAATGTCGCCAACCTTGAAGGGCCGCCCCGCCTCGAAATACTCCACCCTGGGCAGCCACGCCGGATCCGGCTTCGCCGCCTCCGCAGCCGCGGCCTGCGCTGTCGTATCAGCCTCTGCCAGCGCCGCCGCCGCGCCATCCTCCACCGCGCTCTCGGCGTCCTCGCATTCGCATTGCTCAGGGCTGGACTCGGCCTGCGTCGCCTCTGCCTGCTTGCGGCACTGTTCCAGCCATTGCGCATAGGTCATCTGCCGCCGCGGAGTCAGCCATCGCACCCACGCGCGATGTGTCGCCTCGGTAAAGTAAACAGGAATCCCCAGCTTGCGCGCCGTCACCGCCAGCCCGTTCACATGGTCCTGGTGCTCATGGGTGATGATGATCGCGTCCAGCGTCGCCGGATCCTCGCCGGCCAGCGCCATGCGCTTGAACAACTCCCGGCAGCTCAGCCCTGCGTCCACCAGGATGCGCGTCCGCCCGCCGGAGACAACCGTGCTGTTTCCCTTGGAACCCGAAGCAAGCACGGTGAAGCGAACCATTCTCTGAGCATACAGCCGCACCCGGCGCCGCGCACCGGTTGCCGTTACCAGTCAGTTACCTGCCCATCCTTTCACTGCCGGAAAAGCCTGCACCAGCCCCGCCGTCTGGAAACGCCGCTCAGCACGACTCCCACTAAAGCGTGATTGCATAGCATTTAAGTCGCACTAAAATTGGTGCAAACTCTTTTTTTGCGGAGCGCACGATGCCGTTTGACAACGACAGCGGTCGGGGGCAATCTGCCGCGAACCACAAGAAGGCCGTCCATGGAATGAGGATTGGAGCGTTAGCCGCCGGGCTGTTCGCGGCCATAACTGCTACAGCCAACGTCATGGCAATCTTCTCTGACCAGCCTGTAATGGGTATGAATGGATGGGGCCTTATCGATGCCGCACTGTTCGCAGTCGTGGCATGGCGCGTCTATCGCCTCTCTCTGCCGTGGTCGATAGCTGGTCTCGTAATGTTCACGACCGAAAGATTGCTGGCATTCCTGCACAGTCCGCATGTGTTGAGTGGCGGCTTGATAGGAACTGTGATCTTCTTTCCCGCTTATGTAAACGCTGTGCGGTCTGGTCTCATTCTCCGAAAAGAGAGAAAGGCGGATTCCGCTCCGGCATTTCCGAACTCAGCATCATCCCACGTCTACGGAGATCTGAATCAGTTCTCCACCGCGGGGGATAACAGGCCGCATCCTTCGAATGAGGAGTACAACGAGTTCCTCGCCTACATGAAGCTGGGTCAGCGCAAGTTCCAGCGGCCCGGCTTTACCCTTCAGGACGAATTTGCCGCGTGGCTCAAAGACCGCCACAAGCACGACGCCGCGCCGCATGCTCAGGCCGACAAGGTGGCCGGCTGAATCGTGGGAATGGAAGCGTTCCCGGGCCTTACTTCAGAAAATCGCTTGCCCAGGCGAAATCGGCTTTATCCTTTCTTGAAGCCCGAGGTCAAAACGTGCCGATTTCCACCCAGCGTGCTGCCGCAGCCCTGGCCGGATGTTTTGCCGGCGCTCTTGCCGCCATCGTGATCTGTGCGCATCGTCCCGAGGTGCACGCCGCTCCCGCTGCTGCGGCATGGGATGAAAAAGCGGCTGCGCGCTACCTGGACGCGCGCGAGGACTGGTGGCAAAAGTGGGACCATGACAAGCGGGATCATGGGACCAGGTGCGTCTCCTGCCACACGCAGGCTCCTTATGCGCTGGCCCGCCCAGTGCTCCGCAATTCGCTCGGGGAAACCGGATTCGCGCCTTCAGAAACCGCCATGCTCTCGGACGTTGAATGGCGCGTCCGCGCGTGGAAGGACGCGCTTCCTTTCTACAGCGATGAGGTCTACGGCCAGGGCAAGGCGATCGAGTCGCGCAACGCCGAATCGGTGTTGAATGCCGTAATCCTTTCAAGCTATGACGCGCGCCGGGACGCCGCGCACGAACCTGAACTGCACGAAATCACTCTCCTTGCCTTCGACCATGCGTGGGAGCTGCAATCGAAGACCGGCCCGGACGCGGGCGCCTGGGTGTGGCAGAACTTTGCCTACACGCCCTGGGAGTCGAAGGAGTCGCAGTATCACTGGGCTGCGCTGATGGCCATCGCCGCGCTGAGGGAACAGGGCCCCTTTCCGCACCAACGGCTTTCGTTATTGCTCACGGGCAGGCAGCCTCGCGCATACCTGACCGACAGGAAGATCGCTCCGCATTTTGACCTCCTGGCTCGCTACCTCAAGACCCACTACGAAAAGCAGCCGTTGCTGAACAAGGTAGTGGCGCTTTGGCTCGCCAATTCCTGTCCCGGCATTGTGACCGCCGAGCAAAGGCGCGAGCTGACTGAGACGATTGACGGTCTCCAGCGCCAGGACGGCGGCTGGAGCACATCCGATCTGGGCGCGTGGCAGCGGCGGGACGGCACCGCTCTCGAAACGCGCTCGGATGGCTACGCAACGGGCCTGATCGTACTCGCGAGAAGTGAGGGGCTCGCTGATCCAGACTCGGTTCCTCAAATTGCGCGCGGCATCTCCTGGCTCGAGGCAAACCAGGACAAAAACACCGGCGCATGGCCCGCATGGTCGCTGAACAAGAACCGCGACCCAGATTCGCCCGCGGCGCAGTTTATGAGCGACGCGGCCACAGGCTACGCCGTGATGGCCCTCGAAAACACGCGACGCTAATACATTCCGTCGGCACACAGCACAAATTAGCGCAAATTCGTGTGGACAGAGGATGTGTTTGTTATCTACTCGTTAGAATTGCTGCGGACGCCTGGGAGAACGTGAGATGGAAGTTTGGACGGGTGTAGCCTGCCTGGTTGCCGATCCAAAGTGTAAGGGCTTCAGGCGATTCGGGAAGAGTGGCAAAGGGGCCTATGTAAATCTAGTGGCTTCGGTCAAGTCAGAAACCGAGTTCACCGAACGAGTCGAACGAATAGTGCCGACGATTGATTGCATCCTCTTGGAACTAGACCGCGTACAGCCGATTGAAAAGCGCATGGAAGAGCCAGACTATCCTGAGGAACTAATAACAATGCGTTCAACGGCACAGAGGCAACCAGCAGATCTTGTATTCGGGGCATTTCACATCTGGACTGAGAGCGACATCAACTGACTTACAAGACACTATTACACCAACTCGAAATCTGCGTTAATCCTGCCCGTGCTGCGTGGCTGCGTTGCCGGGGAGCGGTTGGGGCTCAGTTTCGGCATCGAGAGCGTGTTCTTCGCGGTAGTGATCGAGGGGCATCTTGCCGTCGAGCCATGCGCCGTTCATGGGGTAGACATCCGGGTCGAAGAAGACCTGGTAGAAGTGCCACACGAGAATGGCGAGCGTGGCGAGGATGGCTTCATAGAAGTGGATGGCTGTTGCAACGTCGACCCACCACCGGGCGAGCAGATTGCCGACCCATACCTTGGCCCACAGCATGACGCCGGTGAGGCCCATGAGCGCGGTGCCCCACACGAGCGCCCAGTACTCGGCTTTCTCCGCGTAGTTGAAGCGGCCGAACTCTGGCTTTTCACTGCGCAGGCCGATGTAGTAGAGCATGGCGAGAAGTGCGCCGCGCAGGTCGCGCGGCAGCGGCGCGAGATCGCGCAGCAGACGGCGGCCTTCGCGGGCGATGAATACATAGAGGACGTGGTACAGGCCCGCGGCGATGAGCGCAACGCCGGCGATGCGATGAATGATGCTGCGCCAGCGCTCGGTCATGTGCAGCATCTGGGCAAACCACGATTCGGGGTACTTGAGCGCGAAGCCGGTGATGACCAGCACGATGAAGCTGGCGAGCAGAACCAAATGTTGCCTGCGCTGATTCGAGGTCATGCGGACGACGGTGATGGAGTGCGCCTTGCGGCGGTCGGCGAGCTTGCGGCGCCAGATGATGAGGTTGTGCAGGGCCATCGCGCCGATGACCAGGATGATGAGCGGAATGTAGATCAGGCGAACGAGGTGTACGGCGAAGGAGTTGACGTCGCCGCCTCCACCGCCGCCGAGCGGACCGGGGCCGCCGCCGTCCTGCAGGTGCACGTGGGCCAGCGTGAATTTCTGGCTGACGCCCTTATGGCACTTTCCGCACGTGGCTTCAAGATGGGCGCGGTTGATCGTCGAGCGGGGATCGCTCGATGGCAGGATGTCATGCACGCCATGGCAACTCGAACAGTTTGCGGCGATGAGCGACCCGCCCTCGGTGGCGAGGCCGTGATAGCTGTCGAAGTAACTTGAGACGCTGTGGCCTGGAACGCCGAACTCCTGCGAGAGGCGAACGCCTTCATGACAGCGGGCGCAGACGTCGCGCGAGAGGTTGGCCGCGGCGACGGGTGCGTTGGGGTCCTGGTGCCGCTTGATGGAGTGGATGCCGTGGCAGTCGGTGCAGTCGGGGGCGAGCTCGTTTCCGTGGGCGATGCCCTGCCCGTGAATGCTGGCCGCGAAGGTTTGCTGTATGGCGGAGTGGCACTTGCCGCACGTGGCGGGCACGTTGAACTTGTAGATGGGCGAGGCCTGCTCGTTGGCAGGCAGGATCTCGTGGGCGCCGTGGCAATCGGTGCAGACGGCGGCTTTCTGCGATCCGCCCTCGACGGCGCGGCCGTGCACGCTGTCCTGGTAGGAGAGGAACGGTTGGGCGCTCAGGCCGTTTGACTCCATGAGGATGCGCTGGCCATGGCAGCGCCCGCAGGTTTGCGGGATGTTGGCATGGGCCACGGGCGATTTGGGATCGGTGGCGGCGACGGCTTCATGCACGTTGCCGTGACAATCGCCGCAGGTGGCGGCGGGGTGGCCGGCAGTGGTCAGCTTTGCGTGCGTGCTGTGGCCGTAGGCCGTTCCGGCATCGGCGTGACATTGCGCGCAGGAGACCTTCTTCGGCGGCGTTTCGTGCGCGAGGCTCTTGACGTCGGTGTGACAGTCGACGCAGGCAAACATGGAGCCGTGGACGGAGTGCTTCATCTTTGCCGCATCGACGAAAAGACTGCGAGGCTTGCCGTTCACGTCCTCACTGAGCGTGGAGTCGCCGTGACAAGAGAGGCAGTCTTCGTTCTTGAGCTTGTGCTGGGCCGCGAGAGGTCCGGCTACAAAAGAAAGGCAGAGGACGAGAGTTCGAAGCAGAAAAAGTTTACCCGGGTTCACGGCACCACAATGCGCGTATTGCGCGGATGCTGCCGTGACTCGAATCACAGATGGCCATCACTGTGAATGGCGCATGCCCGTAATGAGAATGGGTTGCGCGTTCTCGATTCCAAAACGCACCAGGGCGGTGCCTCAGTACCGCCGCTCTAATTCTGTCTCACTTCGCTCATCACGCCCAGCACATTTCCGTCCGGGTCCTTGAGAACCGCCATCCACAGCTCGTGATCCGGCATCCTCGCAATCAGGTGCGGCGCCTCGATGAACTCCGCTCCCTTTTGCCGGAGCGCTTCATACGCCGCCTCGAGGTTCTCCACCTTGAAATAAAGAACCGTGCCGCCGCGCGGCTTGTCCCGCTCGGTGTTGCTCAGCATCAGCCGGATATCCCCGCACTGAAAGAACACAAGCGGTCCTGTCTCAAAGAGGAATCTCATGCCCAGCGTGTTCAGGTAAAAGTCCTTCGCGCGCGCCAGGTCCGTCACCGTCATGGCGATCTGCATGATCTTCTCGAGATGCCCCACCGACTCGGGCGTATGCGATTGGTAGCTCATCCGCGGCCTCCGTTCGTGTCTTGAGTCTGCATCAGCTTTCAGGGCGCATCTGGTTCGCCGGCAGCTCGATCGAAACCACGGTGCCGCGCCCCGGATTGCTCACCACGTCGAACCGCGCCTGGTTTCCGTACAGCACTTCAAGCCGTTCGCGCACGTTCTTCATCCCGATCCCATTGCCCATGCGCCGCAGTGCCGACGCTGGCTGCGCAACCATGCCCACCCCGTCATCGGCCACCTCGATCAGGACGCGGTCGCCTGTCATCCTGCTGCGAACCGTCACTGTCCCGCCGTGAATACGCGGCTCGAGCCCGTGCTTGATGCTGTTTTCAATCAGCGGCTGCAACAGGATGCTCGGCACCAGCAGATCGAGCGTTTGCGGATCGATCTCCTTCTCCACCTTCAGCTTCTCCGCCCCGAACCGCACAACCTCGATGTCGAGATAGTCGTCCGTGAAACTCAGCTCCTGGTGCAGCGGCACGTAGCTGTCATGCTCCTTCAACAGCGCCCGAAAAATATTGGCGAGCTTGACCGTCATCTCCCGCGCAAGTTCCGGTTTGATGCGCACCAGCGAGGCAATCGAGTTGAGCGTGTTGAACAGAAAATGCGGATTGATCTGCCTCTGCAGCGCGTCCAGCCTCGCCTCCAGCAGCAGCCTCTTCTGCTCGTCGAGCTTTAGCTCGATCCGCAGCGCATTCCACACCTTCAGCATGATGCCCACCACAACGGGCGCCGAAAGCCACACCAGGAACTGCAGCCCCTGCACGTCCGAGTGCAGCGCAAACAACCGCTTCGGATAAGCCCGCGCAATCCACTCGCGAATGACCTCGAGCACGACAATGAGAAAAAGCATCGTGAACTGGCGATCGATCCGCGGCTGACGCATGATGCGCCGCGCCCACCGGTAAAGGCTCAGGTCGACAAACGGTGTGAAGTCCCAGATCTCTTCCTTCTCGACAAATTTCCCCAGCACCCCGGCCGCAAGCCCCAGCGCCGCATTGAAAGGCAATGCCAGGTACTCGTGGTGGTACACGGCCGGCAGCGAGAGCACAACTCCGCTCAGCATGGCCCAACTCGGGCCCACCAGCAGCCCGAGCAGAATCACCGTTTCAAACGAAATATCGGCGGCAAGAAAATTCGAGACCGTGGTCCGCACCCACACGCCCAGCGTCAGCGGCACCAGGAAGAAAGCCAGCAGCGCCAGCGTCTGCCCGCGTGATCGCCTCTCCGCGAACAGCAGCCGCTGAAAGGTCCGCGCGCGAGCCAGCGCGCTGGCCACCGCGGCGGCCACGCCCATCTTGATGAGCAGCGTGATCAGGATGAGGGTGTTGGTCACGCCTCCACTCTATCGCTTCAGGCATATGCGGCCAAATCCCTGAAGGCCACCAAGGCCCGCAGCAAACGTCTTTGCAAGCCAGCCCGGCCGCCACAAGAGCGTGCCCCATCCATTGCGCAGCCTCACCGCGCAATGGGTGGGAAACCACAAAAGCTCGCACCACAAGTCTTCAGGAATTCTGTTCAATCACGACACGAGGGTGCCCGGGGTCCCGATCTTGGGACCAGGGAAACCACAAAAGCCCGCGCCACTGCTCTACAGCCTAAGCCGTATGCAGATCGCGTCCTCCGCCTGCTTGGCGAGATACGGCCTCGTCCGTTCAAATCCCCTGCGCTCGTAAAGGGCCAGCGCATCGGTCATGACTGGCATCGTGTCCGCCACAAGCTCCGAGTACCCCGCCCCGCGCGCTTCTCCAATCACCCATTCGAGCAGCGAGCCCCCCACTCCGAATCCGCGAAACACCGGGCGCACGTACAGGCGCTTCATCTCGCCCCGCGCCGCATCCACCCGGCGCAGCGCCACGCAACCAGCCGTCTCACCATCCACAAACGCCAGAGCCAGCCTGCCCGAAGGCGGCGCGTACGCCCCCGGAAGCCGCTCCAGTTCCTCCCCGAAGTTCTGAAAGCACGGAGTAAACCCGAATGACTTCCAGTACTCCTCCATCAGCGCGCGAACGGCAGCCAGCTCCTCCGTGCCCTCCACGATGCGAATCACGACAGCTGCGTTCTTCTGCGCCATTCAGGAACACCCTCTGCAATTCGTGCATTCCGGATCGTGAATCACGCGCGTTCGCCGGTCGCGCTCCCACCGTAGAATAGACGCATGGCATATGAGAGCGTGAACAAGATCGCCGAGGCGGACTTCCCTACCCGTTGGGGCGCTTTCAGAATCATGGGCTTCGAAGGAATCCTTCCAGCAGCGCGTCCCTGCTGCGAAAATGGCGCACGCTCCGGCAAAACCGTCGACGGACTCGTTGCTCTCATCATGGGCGACATCCACTCCGCGCCGCCGCTCGTCCGCGTTCACTCGCAGTGCCTCACCGGCGACGTCTTCGGCTCGCTCCGCTGCGACTGCCGCCTCCAGCTCGAGCTCGCCCTCAGCAAGATCGCCGCCGAAGGCGCCGGCATCCTTCTCTACGAGCAGCAGGAGGGCCGCGGCATCGGCCTCATGGCCAAGCTCAAAGCCTACGAGCTCCAGGACAAGGGCCTAGACACCGTCGAAGCCAACGTCGAGCTCGGCTTCGCGCCCGACTGCCGCGCCTACGAGCTTCCCGCAGAGGTCCTCAAGCAACTCGGCGTGTCCGCTGTCCGGCTCATGACCAACAATCCCGAAAAAGTCGCCGCCCTCGAAGCCGCCGGCATCCAGGTCACCGAGCGCGTCTCCGCCGAAGTCGAAGCCCACGAAACCTTCGCCGGCTACCTCCGCACCAAGCAGGAAAAGATGGGCCACATCCTCGACACAATGGTGAGCGAAGAAGAAGGCATCGCCGATTAGAGCGAACCTGCGCTGGAGCGTCTCCGCGCTTTCGCTTTTCTTTCTGTCACTCCCGCAAAGATTCTGCTGGCAGGCCTTGTAACACGGGCATGACTTTAGTGGGTCCGAACAAATATTCAGTGCTTCTGTCAGAACTCCGGTCAGGTAGACTGGCTCGGGTCATTCACCGATCTATATGGAGGACAAAATGAAGAGATCGCGGCTTTGTGTCGCCATCGCTCTTGTCGGACTTTGTGTTGCGAGCGGTGCTCGGAAGGCACCCGCGCAGGTCACGATCAATATCGGGGTCGCCCCGGTGTGTCCATACGGTTATTACAATTACGCCCCGTATTCCTGCGCTCCGTTTGGATACTACGGACCGCAGTGGTTCACCGGAGGAGTCTTCATTGGTGCGGGACCGTGGTTTCGTGGCCCCGAAGGCTTTCACGGATATGTGAATCGCGACTACGATCCGCGCTTCGGATACAGAGGTCAGTTTCCGCAGCGGGGCGAAAGGCCGGATTGGGGAAGGCACGAGGGCTGGGAAAAGCATTTTCGCGGCAACGAAATTCACGAAGAACACCGCCACGATAACGGGCACCACTACGGACAAGATAAGGACAAGGACCACGGCAACGGCCACGGTCACGACGACGGCCATGGAAAAGATCATGACCATGGCCACGACAGGGACTGATTGAAAAGAGGGTGCAGTCCCGTTAGGATTCTCTAACCATTCCCCCAGAATTCCGGCCCTCGACTTGCTGACCAATTCACCGGGGCAGTCGTGTGCGCAACTTCGTTCGAAGCGCTTTCATCCTCGTGTTCATGGCGGCAATTCTCGCGTTGATGGCCTTCGCCTGCGGATTCACACCGGACGGCATTCTGTACGGCCAGTGGCCCGCCAGCGACGACCATCCAACGAATTGGTGCGACACCGTGCTGCATCCATGAACTCGCCGGTCTGAGCCGGAAAGAACTCAAATGCGGCAAATCACCCTTCGGCAACCTCCGCCACCCGCAGCACGCGCCACAGCCGCACCAGCACCCACGCCAGCGCCGCCAGCCCCGCCAGCCAGAACGCCAGAGTCAGCCATACCACCCACATGGGTGCTTCGCCGCCGCGTTTCAAAACGAACGGCAGAAAATTCCAGCTCGTGATGTGCACGTAATCCCAGGCGTCCTCGCGCATGGACGCAGTGTTCAAACCCCACGCCTCCATCTTGCCCAGCGCGAACGCGACAATGTTCTCCATCCGCAACCCGACCACAAACATCGGCCGCGGAAGCGTCTCCATCTGGTAGAGCTCGAGCGGCTGCCAGAACGCGACCGACCCCGCCTGGACGACTGCGCTGACCGCGATGACGACCGCGCCGAACGCGATCACAAAACGGCTGAACTGCTTGCGAAACTTGACCAGCAGCGGCACAGCCAGCAGTGCGGCCAGCTCCACCGCGGTTTCCGCGTAGCGATCGCCCCAATCCGAGCCGCCGGCCCACGCAAAATAACGGGCATAGAAGCTGAGATAAGCGAGCAACAGGAGCGCCGAGGCCAGCGTGTACGCCTTGACCTCGGGTGAGAATCGTCTCCAGCCCGCGATCGACACCAGGATGGCCAGGATCAGAAGCGGATCGAAAAGAAAAATGGATTTTCCCGGCGAAAACAGCGCGCCAAAGAAGCCGATGTGGAACGGTGTTGTCCACGGATACGTGGCGGGTAAATGCGGATCGCGGTCGCGCGCCTCGCGGGCAACAATGGAGACATAGGTATTGAAGAACGAGCCGAAGCGGTGGTACTGGTAAAGCCGGTCCAGCAGGCCAAACACCGCAAACACCGGCACCGCCGTCGCCACAAACGTGCGGCACCGCGCACACAACTGCGCCCGCCGCTCGCCCCGCATATACAGCACCAGCAACAGGAACAGGATGCCCGCAATCAAATCGAGCCCGGTCGTCAGCCGCGTAAGCAGGTTCAGCCCGAACGCGCACGCACCCAGCAGCAGCGCCTTGCGCCCGCCCGTCTGCGTCCACTCGCAATAGCACGCGAATCCAGTCAGCGTGAGCAGGCAGATGTAGTTGTTCTCCATCATGTTCTGCGTGTAGTGGAGATGCGTGGTCAGCGCCAGCAGCGCCAGCGTTCCCGCCACCCGCTGCCTCATGCTGAACCCGAGCAGCAGCAGAAACCGCATGCAGACGAGCGCCGTCAGCATATTCACCCCGGTATTCACCGTGCAGCTGACGAAGATGTTACGCACGCTCGGATCATTCCCGTTGTAATTCGCGAACACCGGCAGCCGTTCGATCATTGTGCCCACAATGTCCGAAGGCAGCATCAGCAGCGACTGCCCGATGCCGTACCAGCTCTGCAGACTCCCGTCCTTGCCGTGAATCCCGAACTCCGGATACTCATTCGGAAACACAGGCGGCTCTGAAGTCCAGAACGAATGCGCGGACTGCAACCGGTGCGTCGTGTCCGCAGACCCCAGCTCCCCCGACTGCACCGCAAGCGCAATCAGCGCCGCAGCGAAAACAACAAGCGTCACGGGATTGCGCAGACCCTTTCCCCTGGGTGTCGGAATCGATGGCATCCTAACTAACTTAGCAGGCGATAAGCGCCCGACTGTGGAATGCGCGCAGATAACGGAAGGATTGTAGTAAGAACCAAGTCCGACAACAAATCACGGCGGCAGACACACGAGCCTGCAGCGAATCAGCGCCGGCGTTTCACTGAGCACTTTTTAGAATGAAGTATGGGCCGTTTTTTGAACTTTCCTGTTGCACCTCAAACCGGGCACTTGACGCGAACTTCAGAATTCCGCCAGTAGCGGGGAGCCCACTAAACGAGATCTCATTCTTCAAAGGTTCTTCCACGCCGGTTCGGACAGGTTCCTGATGCGTGATCCTTCCGCTCCTCGTAAAAACCAGTTCGCCCTCCAAATCGGAAACTTCTACTCCCTTGATTCCAACTGCGTGCTCCCGCTCGGAACGAGATGAACCAACATCGAAAAAGTACATCTCGTCCCAGTCAAACGGGGTTGCGCTCTTTACGCTTATGAAACAAGTTGCATTCCCCCGGCACTTTTCCGCCTGATGAATCAAGTTCTTCTGCACAATCAATGACTCAGGGTTCCGCAAGCCGGTGCACCCCGCCAAGAGCGCGAGGAAGACTATCGGAATCGATATTTGGCGCTTCCTCGGCACGCTCTACCCTCCACGAAATTAATCGCAATCCAGCGCGATCAACCGCGCAGCCCCTTAAGCACCTTAGCCGTCGTCACCACCTGCCCCACGTGCCGCAGCGTGTGATCCGCCACGTGAACAAGCGCCCCACCCTTGCTTGTAGGCAACTGCTTGCGTCCAACCGCCCGCGCCGCATTGAAATCGCCGCCCGCCAGCGCCCTCACCCGCTCCGCCGCATTCTCAAACGAAGCCTTGACCGCGCCCAGCAAATCCTCCAGCGTCTCCGCGCCCGTCTGCTCCCCCTTCATCACGGCCAGTTGATCCGCCGTAAGCTGGTTCCCTTCCGCATACGTCAGAATGCGGTCCACCGACCCCGCAATATGCCTCAGGTGCGTTGCCACCGACGTCAGCCCCAGTGGCTGCGCGTGCACTTCCGCATCGCTCAGGCCCTCCGTCCACTTCGCCAGGTCGTCCTCCGCCAGTTCCAGCGCATGCAGCACCGCGCGCCCCACGGCCTGAACATCCGCATGCGTCCCGCGCAGCCAGGGCTCAATGTACGGAGCAGACAACGAAGAATCACTCATGCATGACCCTCCCATGCAATCTCACTTTTCAGATTCAGCCAGGAACTGCGCCGGAGTCAAAACCGGTATCCCGTTCCAGGGATGAAGAACGAGAAGGTCCCGGTCGCTACTCACCAGAACGTCCGCATTGGCGGCGAGACACAGAGCGAGAAATTTGTTGTCTCTCCGGTCGCGGCAAATACCTACGGTCTGCTCGAGCATGGATGATGTGAGCATGCACAAAATCGAATCCCGCCGGAGTTTTCGAAGAAAATCAACACGCAAATCTCGACTAATGTAACGGTCAAACTTCTTCTGTGCCAGCACTCGCTCCAACTCGCTTAGCGTATCTGTGCTCGTGAAAAGATGATTGAAGAGAATCGCGCGATTTAAGACCTGATCTGGAATCGAATCGGGCCGGAGTGCCGCACTCACCAATGTGCTGCTATCAATCACTACTCGCAGGTTCACCGCAGCTCATGAACCATGCGGTTAACTTCTTCATCGGTCAAGGCCGCGGCTTCCGGGGTCATGCTCTTTCGCGCCTTTTCGCGCCATGATTCCCAATCCGTGGCGATCTTTTTTCGCCGTTTATCGCGTAACCTTTGCAGTTCTTCCATTTCCGTTGGCGAGATCACAAACGCCGCGGTCCGCCCATGCCGCGTGATCGCCACCGGCTCGCGCTGCGCGGTGTCCAGCAGCTGTCCAAAATTGTTCTGGGCTTCCGCCGAAGTCTTCGTAATCATTGCCGGGCCCTCCAGAATAGCTATTATAGCTAAAATAGCTAATCGACGCCCGAGTCGAGTCCCGGCCTCGCGAAAGATCCTACATCGTAAGCATTTGAATCAGTTCCGTATCCGGAACATCCTCTTTAGTCCCGTCCTTGTAATAGAAGCTGTAATGGAAATTGGCGAAGACCCAGCTCCCGCCCGCCTTCTTCACTTCGGCGACCACGTGCCCCGCCGGGAGCGTCGCGCGGCACTCATCTCCGGAAACAGCCACCTGCCCGACCGTGTATTTCCCGCGCGGATCCGGCCCGCTCAGAAACGGGTCGAACTCCATCCCGGCGATCCCGCCTGGAAGCCTCGCCGCACTCTTCAGCAGCCTGAGCAAATTGGGCGCCAGCACCGGCGGCTTCATCTTCACCACATCGGCGGGCGTATGAGTCTGATGAAACCCCGGCTGATCAGCCTGGTCCGCCTCGGGGTTCCAATACCAGTCGTAAAACTTCTGCACAAACGCCCTGCAGGATTGCTGCTCGCTATCCTCGCTCTGTGCAACCGCCCCGCGCGATGCACCAACCAAACCGGCCAGCAGCAAACCGGCGCACCCAACCCGGGCCGCCGCAGCGCGGTAGCCAACCCATCTCCATCGCATTTGCACCGCCTCAGGGCCGGTCATCATCAGCCCGCGCTCTTCACGCGCACCACCGTAATCTTCGAGAACCCCTCCTCGAACACCGGCGGCTTCAGCTTTTCGGCCATCTTGCGCATCACGTCTTCGCTCACCATGCGGTCGCGCGAGCGGTTCCGCTCCAGGCAAACCTCGAGCGGCACATCGAAGAACACCCCCTGCACCTCGTACCCGAAACTGTGCGCCATCTTGATCCACTGCCGCCGCTCGTGCGGCGAAAGGTTCGTCGCGTCCACGTAGTTCCACGGCATCTTCGCGATCAACCGCGCGCGCAACAGCGAGCGCAGTGTCGAAAACACCAGCCCCTGGTAGCGCTGCTCCTCCACGTCATCGAACAAAATGTTGCGCAGCAGGTCGCTCGACAGCGGCGTTACCCCGCGCCGCCGGAACCACGTCGTCTTCCCCGATCCCGGCAACCCGATCGCCAGCACCACATAGCCCTTCGGAGCCTGCGGCGACCGGTCCGCTGCCTGCGGCTCCGGCGGAGGCACACTCGGCACCTCAGGCTGCGTCTCCACTTCCAACTTGCCCGGCTGCGCACCCGGCGTCCACTCCTGTCGCTGCGGCCGCGGAGCCCTGGCCTGCGCCTGCGGGCGCTGCTCCTGGTGACCGTGAGCCGAGTGACCCTGATCCTGCCGGCTCTGATCGCGGTGACCCTGTTCCTGCTGATGCCGCCTGCCCTCCTGCGGCACAGCCGTCCGCGCCCCCGGCTGGTCCAGATAACTCGGCATCAGCGGAGCCGGCTGATTTGAGGGAAGTTCCTGTCCGATCTTTCCAGTGGATTCCGAAAGGTTGGGGCCGCGTCGTGACCTTCTTCTCATGCCTTCTTTCTGCACCTGCCCATTCCTTACCGGGATACCATACCGCCCGACGGGGCTGCAAATAACTCCTTTGATCCCTGCAGCCCGGCCTCCGCAATTCCGCAGCCGCTCTCCGCAACCCGCGCACGGTCCCGCGCCGCTTCAGCGATCATGTGCACTCCGTCACATCCAATCGCCCGCTTCGACGTGCAAACTGGAGTTTCAGTGCATTTCGTTGCATGCGCCGCGCACTTTAACGAGTTGGTTCCCGTAGGCAACGGTGTTAGCATCAAGGGTTTGGTGGATTTGCCTCTTGGCCTGTTCTCTGGCCGCCGAACACCGCGATTTCAATCCCATTCTTAACGCGTACGAAGGAGACTCCATACTATGGCAGTGAAGGTTGGCATCAACGGCTTCGGCCGAATCGGCCGCAACGTTCTGCGCGCCGCCATCAGCAATCCCTCATCCGACATCGATTTCGTGGCTGTGAATGATCTCACCAGCCCCGCGACCCTCGCTCATCTGCTCAAGTACGATTCCATCCTCGGCAATCTCGAGAACCAGATCTCGGTCGACGGTGACTTCATCGTCGTCGACGGCAAAAAAATCAAGGTCTTCGCCGAAAAGGACCCCGCCAAGCTCCCCTGGGCCGACACCGGCGCGCAGATCGTCATCGAGTCCACCGGCCGCTTCACCGACGCCACTGCCGCCAAGGCGCACCTCGGCGCGACCGTGAAAAAGGTCATCATCTCCGCCCCCGCCTCCAACGAAGACATAACCATCGTCCTCGGCGTCAACCAGGACAAGTACGACCCGGCGAAGCACAACATCATCTCTAACGCCAGCTGCACCACCAACTGCCTCGCCCCCGTCGTCAAGGTGCTCATCAAGGAGTTCGGCATCGTCAGCGGCATCATGACCACCATCCACTCCTACACCAACGACCAGGTCATCCTCGACTTCCCGCACAAGGACCTCCGCCGCGCCCGCGCCGCCGCCCTCAACATGATCCCCAGCTCCACCGGCGCCGCCAAGGCCCTCAAGCTCGTCATCCCCGAGACCGCCGGAAAGCTCGACGGCTTCGCCATCCGCGTCCCCACGCCCAACGTCTCCATCGTCGACCTCACCTTCATCAGCGAAAAGACGACCGACGCCAAGGCCGTGAACGCCGCGCTCAAGGCCGCCAGCCAGGGCGACCTCAAGGGCATCCTCGGCTACGACGAAAACGAACTCGTCTCCTCCGACTTCAAGGGCGACAAGCGCAGCTCCATCGTCGACGCGCCCCTCACCAAGGTCGTAGGCCAGTCCGTCAAGGTCCTAAGCTGGTACGACAACGAGTGGGGCTACTCCAACCGCGTAGTAGACCTCGTCGGCTTCCTGGCCTCCAAAGGCCTGTAAACCAGTAGTCAGTGCTCAGTGGTCAGTGGTCAGCACGTATTCCACGCTGCAACCTCTGGCCGCTGCGCACCGGGCACACATTCCGCGCACGATCATCGTTAACCGTCGATCCGACGTTCCTTCTTACCACTGATCACTGACCACTGATCACTGCCCATGCGCTCAAACATCAGCGGCGAATCCCCCTTCGAGCCCATCATCGGCTTTTCCCGCGCCGTCCGCGTGGGCAACGCCGTTCATCTCTCCGGCACCGGCCCGGTCGGCGCCGACAACGAAGACGCCGCCGGCCAGACCCGCCGCATCTTCGAGATCGCAAGCCAGGCATTAGCCAAAGCCGGCGCATCCTTCAACGACGTAGTCCGCACCCGCATGTACCTCACCCGTGTAGAAGACTGGCAAGCCGTAGGCCGAGTCCACGGCGAATTCTTCGGCGCCATCCGCCCCGCCGCCACCATGGTAGTAGTCGCTGCCCTTCTCAACCCATCGTGGCGCGTAGAAATCGAATTCGACGCAATCATCAGTGAGCCCACTAATCACTAACCACTAGTCACTAACCACTGAGGTTTTATGCCCAAGCTCTCCATCCGCGACATCGACCTGGCCCACAAGCGCGTCTTCATCCGCGTAGACTTCAACGTGCCCCTCACCGAAGACGGCAAGACCATCACCGACGACACGCGCATCGTCGCCACTCTTCCCACCATCGTCTACGCGCTCCGCCATTCCGCCAAAGTCATCCTCGCCTCGCACCTCGGCCGCCCCAAGGGCAAGCCCAATCCGAAATACTCCATGCGCCCGGTCGTCGACCGCCTCCGCGAGCTCCTCGACAAGGAACTCGGAGAAAGCGTCAACGTCGCCTTCTCGCCCGACTGCGTAGGCGAGGTCGCCGAAGAAATGGCGCGCCAGCTCGAGTCGCGCCAGGTCCTCCTGCTCGAGAACCTCCGCTTCCACGCCGAAGAAGAAGCCAACGATCCCGGCTTCTCCAGGCAGCTCGCCTCCCTCGCCGACGTCTACGTCAACGACGCATTCGGCTCCGCGCACCGCGCCCACGCCTCCACCGAGGGCATCACGCACTTCCTCAAGCCCGCCGTCGCTGGCCTGCTCATGGAAAAGGAAATCACCTACCTCGGCAAGGCCCTCGAGTCGCCCGAGAAGCCCTTCGTCGCAATCATCGGCGGCTCCAAGATCTCCGGCAAAATCGACGTCATCCAGAACCTGCTCGACAAGGTCGACACGCTCGTCATCGTCGGCGGCATGGCCTACACCTTCTACCGCGCGCTCGGCGTCTCCACCGGCAAGTCTCTCGTTGAAGAAGACAAGATCGATCTCGCCAAGGACACTCTCGCCAAGGCCAAAGCGAAGGGCGTCAATCTTCTCCTCCCCTCCGACAACATCATTGCCGACAAGTTCGCCAACGACGCGAAGACCGAGCCCTGGGACTCATCAAAGAACTTCCCCGCCGACTGGCAGGGCCTCGACATCGGACCCAATTCCGTCGACGCCATCGAAGACGTGGTCTCCACCGCCCGCACCATCGCCTGGAACGGCCCCGCCGGAGTCTTCGAGTTCCCCACCTTCGCCGTTGGCACCAACGCCATCGCGCACGCAGTCGCCGCCAACCGCGCCGCCACGTCGATCATCGGCGGCGGCGACTCGGTCTCTGCCATCAACCAGGCCGGCGTAGCCGACCAGATCACCCACATCTCCACCGGCGGCGGCGCCAGCCTCGAATTCCTCGAAGGCAAAAAGCTCCCCGGCGTAGAAGCGCTAACCGAAAAGTAGTCACCTGCGGTGCCGCCAACTCGCCTTTGGCGGGGAACCAAGCCATTAGCATCGAACCGCATCTCGCTGAACTTCAGGCTGGATGCGATTCTTGCTTTCTTTATTCTGAAACGGATGGCGATACATTGCGAGAAGTAGCCGAGTGGCGTGGGACTATTTCAGTGACTGCCAACGCGCCCGAATTTCTGGCAGCATGAAATATCCCCAGGTGCGGCCCGTTACGGGGTAGATCGAGAAGGGCCAGTGCCATTTCAGTCCTTGCCACTCCGGGGCGATTTCATGCTTAATTCGCCTTGTGAAGTACCCCAGTTGCGCATTCATTTGCCCCACAGTCAAACCCAGCCGCTGTCGGATATCCGCGCAGGGAACTTTCTGCCCCGCACTGGTCAATTCCAGAATCAGCTCTACCACCGGGTAGTCCGGCGCTATCTCCTGCACCTGCCGCAGGCGCCGCTCGGTCCATTCCGCAAAGGTCCACTCTGTAAGATTTGGCATCGGTTTTGGCATCTCCTCAATGGTTCGGGGCACCTCTGCCATTCTTCGATCCTTTCGATTTGCCCGAACACAAAATTCCAGTGGGGTAAACCGTAACAGCTAACTGTTGTTGGTTGTAGGCCAGCATTGGCTAGACATGCAACCGGCGTCCAGGCGGAAACTCAATGGACAGACGCGGTCGACACAGTTACCGCCTACGGTCGCAATCTCGTTGCGGAGTTCCATGCATCGGCGAGGGCTTGTGAGGCGTGATAGACGAGGCGACCTCCCTCTTTCGCCCAGTGAATCGGCCACCTGCGATCTCTGCCCCATGTCCCCCGAATGAGCTTGGACAGCTGACTAAGATCCGAACGCCCCTGATCCACCGTTCGCCCTGCTCGTTCGATTGCCTGGTTAAACGTCACTCGCTGGCCGGGCGCTTGACACGCTAATTCGAATAACGCGGTCGCGGTTGAATCGATGGGAAGCATGCGCCGCAGCTTACCAATCTGCTCGACCGTCCACCCATTGACCAAAGGGGACGAGAGCGTTGACCCTGGCGGATGCGGCCCCGGATCAATCATTGGATGATTATCCTGCTGGGATAACGATTATGTCCAGAAGAGAATCGTGGCGGCGGGTACCCCATCCATTTCGCAGTCTCATCGCGAAATGGGTGGGAAACCACCGCGTAGATCGCGCCGGTTATAATCGAAATCAATCCCATCCATCTCTAATAGCAAGGCCTAAGAACGCAGAATGATCGACGTACATCCTCCGCACAAAGCCACCCACAGCTGGACTGATTTCTTTATCCACATCGCGACCATCGTCGTCGGCCTGCTGATCGCCATCGGGCTCGAGCAGACGGTCGAATGGGTACATCATCGCCACCAGCTTGCCGAGATCCGCGCCGCGCTCGATCAGGAGCGCGATCTGGACCTCCATGCGATGAATCTGAATCGGGGACTGCTGGCCCGCGCGGATGCCGATCTCTCCGAGGACGCTCGTTTGCTCCAGCGCCGCGCCGAGGGTGACAGGAGTTCGCTCGCGGGCAAACTCAACTACGAGATCAAGGGCTATGCGCTCCATGATGTCGCCTGGCAAACGGCCAGGGAAAGTGCGGTCCTCGCCCTGATGCCTGACCGTGAGCGCCAACGGTACGCCTATTTCTATCTGATCATCGGCGAATACATGAGCCCGGCTACCACCTTCTTTATTCAAGAGAAGCGTGCTATGGCGATTCTTCGTGACAATCCGGGCGGCAACTTCTCCGCCGAGGATACCCGCGAGCTCATCGACGCGACGCATCAGGAGCAGGCACACGTCGCTTACTTGGAACAGCTGACGGAATTCATTGACCAATCGGGCGCTCGTGATTCTGAGGAGAAGCCGGCCCCCGCGCCGGATCAGGCAAAGCCGGCCACGGCAGGGCAATGACGGTCGCCGATCAGGCGCCCGTGCCCGTGCCCTATCCTTGCGTGTTTCCTCTAGCGCAATCGTGGGAAACCGTCACAGCCGCGCCGTAGGCGCAAGTTCGTTAGCCCCGCGCTTCAGCGTGGGGAACCGAACCCCAAAATGCCCCCGGGAGTCCCGTAGGGACGGCGCGAAAATAGCCGAGGGCAAGTCCGCCGCCAGGCGGACGCCGCCCTGGGAACCGATAACATCTGAATTGAGAGCGTCGGCAATCCTCTGGAGGAAACCGTGGGATATTACACGCGAGTCCTGTCCAAACACGATGACTATCCCTCCTTCGATGAACTAAACGAATTCATTCGTTCCGAGCACCCCTCCTGCAAGCTCACCATCGAAGAAGGAACGGACGAGGAATGGACATCCCTCTTGCTTTCGACCGGCGGCGACGTCGAAATCGCAGTGCTTGAGCGCAATCCCGTACTGGACGGCTCACTGGGCGAAGGTGAAATCGCCGAGTTCATTGAAGAGACAGAGGACTGCAAGCCCGTGAGCGGCGTCCAATGGCTCCACGAGTTTCTCGCGGAAGTCAAAACGGTCTATGCATTCCAGCACCTCCAGGGCTCCGATTTAGAAGAAGGTTCAGCGGCCCTCCATGGCCTGCGTTCCTCCCTCTGGGAGCGCGGCGAATCCATCATCCAGGCCGACCTCGAGGGCTTCACGAATGAAGACGGGTACCACATCGTCTGGCAGTTCTCCGACACGGTTTCCGGTCCATGGAACATGGCGGTCCTGCAGGATGGAACCTGGCATCATTTCAAAATGGATCTAGGAGACCCCGGCCATCGCGAAGCCTTCCTGAATGGAGAAGTGCCGCCCGACGCAGCATCCGTCCAGCTCTCCCGCCCCGGCGAATAACCACCCCCGCCCCACAGTCCCTTTTGAAGCCAGCCCCACCACCAAAAGCGGGTGCCCCGGGTCCCTCGCATTTGGGGACCCGGGAAACCACCCAACCAAGAGCGTGGCCCACACCCGGCCGCGCCGTTAGGCGCAGCGTTCGTTAGCCCCGCGCTTCAGCGTGGGGAAACCAATCGGAGCAGACCCGGGAGTCCCGTAGGGACGTTGCTCAAAACCGGACCCGCATCCCAACCCTGTCAACCCCCACCCCCTTGTGGAAAATCACCGCCGATTTCGCGTAAACCATAACCCTTCAAACGCCTACCCTGTGGAAAAATACCCAATAAAATACTTTCCAACTTGGCCGATCTACTTTTCGAAACCGCTATCATTGAATAAGAGCCAAAAAAGCCCCTCATCGCGAGGGGCATTTTCATTTGGTCTTTGCTGTTGCCCTTGCTTTTCTTTCTGTCATTCCCGACGGGAATCTGCTTTTCAATCAATAGGTCCCTTGTCGCTTCATCCCTGTCCGGACACACCTACCGCAACCACCAAGGCCAGCCCACCAGCTGGCCTTTTCCATTTCCGGAGAAATTCATGCCTGAATTCGAAGTCCAGGAATCCGTCAACCGCTGCGTCGAAGCATTCCGCTGCGAGCACAACCACGACGAAGCCTGCAAAGCCTTCCTCGCCGAGCTGCCCACCCTCTCCGGCCCCGCCGGCTTCCACGCCTTCCTCGCCTGCATCGGCAAGGCCGTCGCCCTGGGAGTGATCGATTTGCTCGACGTCGGCCGATACTGCCACGTTGCGCAAATCGCCATGCGCGCCTGGAAGCTCGCCCAGTCCGAAAGCGAAAAAACAGCCCACCCCCTCCCACCCAACGGTAACCTCTTCCAGAGGCGGGGTGCCCCCGGTCCCTCGCATTTGGGGACCGGGGAAGGCCGTCAAACCCCCAATCGACCCTCCGAACCACCCCAAAACCGCCACCCCCTCCCCCCCAACGGTAACCTCTCCCACAACGAAGCCCTCCGCATTGCAGTCGAGGCTCTGCCCGGCTTCGACATGCAGAAGATGATCTTCAAAACACTCAGGCAGAACGGCATGTCCCTGCCCAGCAACAGCCACCTGCGCAAAAACCCTCTCGAAGCGCTCTATTACTGCAGCCAGGCCGTCCCGTATTTCACCGATCCGCCCTCCGCCGGCCCCGGCATCGATCCGAACCCCGGCCTAATGCCGCCGCAGCAGCAAATTCAGGCCGCCTGACCAGCCAAAATCGACCCTCAGCTAGATCTGCCAACGCCGCTAACTCCGCGACGGAGGTTCCGCGTAGCCATGACCTGCTTTGGGGCTTCGTATCAGGCACGGCTTCAGCCGGGCCGCAACAGTTTCCGTTTTAGAATCTGGGGCTTTAGCCCCTGCTACGAAAACACACCTAGAACTCCGATTCGCCCTCGAACGCCTCAAAGCCGGCCTCGCCGAGACAGTCGGTCACACCACCCAAGCGATATCCCTACTCGAATTCGCTATGGTCGCAAGATAATCTACGGTTTGGCGGCTAAGCGCGCCCGCTCGATCGTCTCCCAGACGCCCGCCTGCATGATAAGCGAAACTCCTGTAAGGAGTATTCCACGCGAGAAGGTTTTTATGGCCTTGCTTCGAATCTCCTCTTTCAACTCCCCCAACGCGAGTGTTCGGAACCCGGAACAGAACTCGAGGGTCCCGAGGACGAGCAGAAATTGACACAGCCAGAACGTGGACGTTTGAAGTTGCAACCGGTGCAGCTCAAAGAACTGCGTAACCGTCATTGCTTCCACACAGACGAATACGATTGTTACTGAGACCATCGATGGTCGATGCGCGCGAAAGATCGGAATCCAGTCTCTCAAGCGTTCTCGTTGCATAACCGATTCGGGAGCCATCTTCTTCTCTCCATTCGATCAGGCTTGTGTGTTCTGCTTCTCCGGCAACCCCCGAGCCACCAGCTGCGCCACATCCATCAACTCCGGCGCCGTCCCATCCATCTCCCCCAGCGCATCCCGGAACATCGTATTGCAGAACGGGCAAGCCGTCCCCACCGTCTGCGCCCCCGTGGCCACCAGTTCCTTCGCCCGCGTCTGGCTCACGCGCTCGCCCGTCTCCTCGCCCAGGAACGCCAGCCCGCCGCCGGCCCCGCAGCAAAAACTTCTTTCGCGATTCCGCGGCGCCTCCACAAGCAGCCCCGAAATCTGCACCAGCGCGCGCGGCTCGTCATAAACATTGCGATACCGCCCCAGGTAACAAGGATCGTGGAACACGACCTTCTCGCCGCTCTCCTGCTTCGGTAGCCGGTCCGCAAACCGCGCCATGAACTCCGAATGATGTTCAATCTCCGGAGGCGTCCCATAAGCCTTCCAATCCTCCTGGATCGTCCGCACGCAGTGCGGACAGATCGACACAATCTTCTTCACCTTGTTCTGTGCAAGGTTCTTCAGGTTCTCCTCCGCCAGCGTCTGGAACACAAGATCGTTCCCCAGCCGCCGCACCGGATCGCCCGTGCACTTCTCCTTCTTCAGCACCCCATAGCTCGTCCCGAGAAAATCCATCACCCGCGCAAACGCCGCCACAATCTCGCGTCCCTTCGGGTCATATCCGCCCATGCACCCCAGCCACAAACAATACTCCTGCGTCCCGTCGAAGATCGGAAATCCCTGCTTCTGGACAAACTTGTCCCGCTCCAGCGCCCCGATCCCAAGCGCATTCGACCCGCGCTCCAGTTGATTGAACAGCTTTGCACCGTAATCGTCTTCCCACGCGCCCGTGTTCACCGCTCCACGCCGCAGCCCAACCATAATCGGCACATGCTCGATCCCCACCGGGCACTGGAATTCGCACGACCCGCAAGTCGTGCACTGGAACACCGCGGTCTGCGAGTTGTACGTGCCCAGCAGCGTCTCCTCGCTCCCCGGTCCCGGCCCGTTCAGATAAGCCCGCACACCGAGGATGATCTCCTTCGGGTTCAGTTCCTTCCCGGTGTTCGTAGCCGGGCAATGCTCGCTGCACCGCCCGCACTCCACGCACGAGTACGCCTGCAGGCTCACCAGCTGCGTAAGGTCCTTGCCCGACACCAGCCCGAAGTCCTCATCGCCCACAAGCGGCGGAATCTTCGAGAACCCTCCGCGCGACAGAAAGATCGTCACCGGGCTCAGCACAAGATGCAGGTGCTTCGTATGCGGAATGATGGGCAAAAACGCCAGTATCGTCAGGCTGTGAATCCACCACAGAACGCGCGCCGCAACCGTCCCCTCCGTCGTGAAGAACGCCGCAAGGTACGTCACCATCAGGAGGAAGATCAGCCCCGCAATCACGCCCGACTCGTTCGAGACCTTCGCTCCCAGCCACCGCGGCCGCACGAAAAACCGCCGCACAAACAACCCTGCGATCCCCACCGCGCACGCCAGCGCGAACGCCGCCGCCAGGTAGAAGTAGAACCGCCCAAACCAACCCGCCGGATCGAGAAACCCCAACCCGAACCCAGTCGCAAAGTGGTTCAGCGTCACCAGCGCAAACGCGCAGAACCCCCAGAACACGAACGCGTGCGCCAGCCCCGGCAGCGGCCTCTGCTCGATCACCTTCGCCTGGCAGATCACCTCCCAGAAGAAGTCCCACACCCGCCTGCCTACGTGGTCGAGATGGAAATCCGGGTCCTTGCGCGACGCCAGGATGCGCCGCGCCACCGGCCCGAACCGCCGCCAGAACGCCGCGGCCGACGCAATCACCAGGACCAGAAGCAGGACCTTCTCGACAATCGAGAACTGCTGCGGCTCAGCCAGCGTTGCGTGCAAAGGCATCATAAGCAAACAACCCAAGATACACGATCGAACTCCCCGCCGTCGCAAACCTATCTCGCTCCCGAAGGCCGGGCCCCAAAACCCTCCCGTATCCCTTCAATTTGTGATGCGCCGCACGACAAACCACCCCCTCATGTTTGATACTGATATCAAACCTCCATCCGGAAGCAATCGTCTCTCCCCGGCCGAAAGCCCGATGTAGATCTCATGTAAGTGAGGGCTTTCGCGCGTTGTCCGAAGTTTCCGCAGTGCAGGACGCAACCCTGCCAGCGCCCCCCAACTCGCAACCGGGCTCGTTTTCGAACGACCATCGGCCAGCCGCCTACTCCGTATCGCTGCGCTCGGTCGCGCGCACCCTCTGGCTGCATCGCCGGTTCGTCGGTGTCACTCTCGGCAGCCTGCTCCTGGGCTGCCTCCTCTATTGCCTCGTCGCCCCCAACCAGTACGACGCCCGCGCCCGTCTCGCCCTCCGCATCGCACCCGGCACGCCGATCCACATCGACGGCGACGATGCCTCCGCCTACTCCGGCTCCTTCGCCTCCGGCCAGACCCAACTCGAAACCCTCGCCAACGTCTTCCGCAGTGACCAGCTCGCCTGGCGCGTCATCCTCGATCTCCAGCTCTATCGCAATCCGGCATTCAGCGGCCGTTTCACCGCCCGCTTCCCGGACTTCCATCCCGACTCACCCGCACCCGCAGCGCAAGCCTGGCTCCTCGAGCGCTTCCAGGACCGCCTCCACGTCCGCACTATCCCGCGCACGCTGCTTCTCGAGATCCGTTTCCGCTCCGGCGATCCAGCCCTTTCGGCCGACGTGGTCAACCGCCTCATTCGCGCATACCAGTCCGAAGAATCCGACGACCGCATCGTCGCCACCGCGCAGGCATCCGGCTGGCTCCAGGACCAGCTTCGCCAGCTCAAGGCAAAAGCTGACCGCGACGATCAGCACCTTGCCGAGTTCCAGCGCAAGCACGGCCTCCTGATCGCGCCCCAGACACTCGCCAACGGCCAGGCCGGCTCCTCCCAGCACATCTCCTCATGGCTTCAGGTCGACGAACTCAGCCGCGATCTCGTCGCCGCCGGCGCCGACCGCATCCTCCGCGAAGCCGCCTTCCGAGCCGCGTCCCAAGGCGACCCTGAAACCGTCCTCGCCTCCGATCCGCGCCTCGAAAGCGAAAGCGGTGGCCTCTCAGCAGCCGCCTTCCGTCAGCTGCGCGCCCGCCGCAGCGACCTCGAGCAGGAGCAGGCGCAACTCGCCGCCGAGCATGGGCCCAGCTTCCCGCGAGTCGTCGAAATCCGGGACCAGCTAACCGATCTCGACCACCAGCTCGAGTCCGAAGATGCCCGCCTCCGCGAGCGCTTCCGACTCGCCTTCCAGTCCGCCGCCGAACGCGAGCAGATGCTCCGCAAGGCCCTTGCCGAACAAACTGGCGCCGGCCAGAAGGCCAGCGAAGCCGCTACCCAGTACGAGGCCATGCGCCGCGAAGCCGACTCAAGCCGCGAACTTTACCTCCGCATGCAGGGTAAGGTCGCCGAGGCCGGACTTGCCGCCGGCGTCAGCTCCCCCGACTTCCGAGTCGTAGACCCGGCGCACCCGCCTGCCAAACCCGCAGCGCCCGATCTGCCGCTCTACATGGCCATCACTCTCTTCGCCGGCCTCTGGCTGGCCACCGGAACCGTGTTCCTCATGGAATCTCTCCGTCCGACAACCTCTCTTCGTGACCCGCGCGTCCTCATCCTTGTCGCCATCCTCGCCGGCACTCTTACCGTTCATGCACAGGCCCCAACTCCTTCAACCTCCGGCCTTCCCACGGGCGTCGCCCGCATTCCACAAAGCCGCGACACCCGCGCCGTCCCGAATCCAAAAGAATCTCCGATGCTCTGGAACGGCCAGCCCGCCACACCCACGCCGGGCTCCGCCTCAGCAACCGCAGCGGTCCCCGGTCCAATCGCTCCAGGCGATCTACTCGATGTCAGCGAGTTTCACATCCCCGAGTTCCGCTCGAGCGTCCGAGTCTCCTCTGCCGGGTCGATCACTTTGCCGCTCATCGGCGACATACCCGTAAGCGGCCTCGACGAGCCCGCCGCCGCCCGCGCCGTCGGCGAAGCACTCGTCGCGAAGGGCATGCTTCTCCATCCCCAGGTCAACGTCCTCATCACTTCATCGGTTGACCAGGATGTCACCGTCCTAGGCGAAGTCCTCCGCCCCGGCGTTTACCCATACGGCGCCCACCATCGCCTGCTGGACCTCATCTCTTCCGCCTCCGGCCTAAGCCCCACCGCCGGCAGCGTCATCAGCATCGCGCACCGCGACTCGTCCACCGCACCCGTTCTCGTAGCCCTCGACGCCGCCGTCACCGCATCGGCCACCCAGAACCCCGAACTCCAACCCGGCGACACGGTCCAGGTAGGCCGCGCCGGCGTCGTCTACGTCGTCGGCGACGTGATCCGGCCCGGCGGCTTCACCATGGAGCCGGCCCAGCCCATGACCGTCCTCCAGGCCCTGTCGCTCGCTTGGGGCCCCAGCCCCAATGCCGCCCTCAAGAGCGCGCTGCTCATCCACGCTCACGGCGACGGGCGCACCGTCACTACGCTCAACCTGCACCGCATGCTTCGCGGACTCGACCCGGATCTGCCCATTGCAGAACGCGACATCCTCTTCGTCCCCGATTCCGCTGCCAAAAACCTGTGGAACCGCACAATGGAGTCCGTCGTCCAGTCCGCCGCCGGAGTCAGCATCTACGCAGGCCTCGTCTACTCGCAGAGGTTCTAGCCCATGCGCCGCATAGCCTGGGTTCTGCTCCTCGCCTTTACGTTCACCATTCCGTGGGAGTACTCCCTCGTCTTTCCCGATCCATTCGGAAACATCGCACGCATCGCAGGGATTGCTGTTCTCGCCACCGCCATCCCCGGCGTCCTCCAATCAGGACGCCTTCGCACTCCCAGTCCGCTGCTCTGGCTCGTGCTCGCCCTCTTTCTCTGGTTCTGCTGTTCGCTCTTCTGGACGATCGAGCCCTCGGAAACTCTGGCGCACATCCGCGGCTACGTCCAGGAGATGATGATCGTCTGGTGCGTGTGGGAGCTAGCCGAATCCCCTGATGACTTCCGCGGACTGCTCCGCGCATATGTTGCAGGCTGCTGGATTCTCGCGCTCCTCACCATCGCGAATTTCATTTCGCCGGCAGCCAATCAGGTCCGCTTCGTCCCGGAGGGCCAGGACCCCAACGACGTAGCGCGCTTCCTCGATCTCGCGCTCCCAATGGCCGCGCTCCTCATCGTTTGCGAAACGCGCGCCGTCGCCCGCCTGCTCGCATGGGCGTTCATGCCCATCGGGCTGATCGCCGTGACACTCACAGCGTCGCGCGGAGGTTTTGTCGCCGCGATCGCCGCCCTCGCCGGCTGCGGGATTCTACTCAGGCGCAACTACGCACGCGCAGTCTGGACGGCCGCTCTGGCAATCCCCGCCTTCGCCGTCGGCCTGGCGCTTCCCAGCGAAACTTTAGGACGCCTCGCCACCATTCCGCAGCAGCTTGCGGGCGGCGACCTCAATCAGCGCTGGAGCATCTGGGCCGCCGGCTGGCAAGCCTTTGTTCACTCGCCTTTCATTGGTTCCGGAACAGGCTCATTCGTCAGCGCCGCGGGCCTCGCTCCAGTCGACACCGCCCACAACACTGCAATCGCCCTTCTCGTTGAGGGCGGCATCGTCGCGCTCTTTCTCGCCTCGCTCATCCTCGCCGCTGCCGCATTCTCTGTTTTCCGCATCCAGGGAGTCGTGCGTGTCGGCCTGGCCACCGCTCTGGTGGTATGGCTTCTCTCGTCTCTCGTGGCCTCAGTGCAGGAGAACCGCACCACGTGGCTGCTGTTCGGCCTCATCGCGCTGGCCGGCCGCCTCGCGTCCGAATCCTCGGATAAACAGCCGGCACAGTCACAAGCGAAGGTGCCCCATCCATCCGGGGTTTTGTGCCGGACGGGTGGGAATCCGCAATGGCTCGCACGGCCGGCCTTTGGGAACTCGGCCCAGGAAGAATCCGCGCCCTCACACTCATGAGCGCCAACGCCCAACTCGATTCGATCCTCGCGCAGCCGCGAAGCTCCCCGGTCAACCGGAGCATTCTGCGCGCCGCCGCCTCGGTTACTGCGGCAGGCATCATCGTCAAGCTCGCGGCTATGGGGAAGGAAATCGTCGTCGCTGGTGTTTACGGCCGTTCCGATGCAATGGACGCCTTCCTCGCTGCGTTCCTCATCCCCAACTTGCTCATCAACCTCATCGCGGAGTCGATGAACCAGGCGCTCATTCCCACGCTCATCCGCGTGAGGCTCGCTGAGGGACAGACATGCGCGCGGCAACTGCTGTCAAACTCCACGGTTTGCCTGTGCCTGCTGCTCGCAGTCGCGTCAGCCGTAATGGCTCTCGCTGCGCGAGCATTCTTTCCGCTTATCGCGTCGAACTTCGGGGCCGCGAAACTCGATCTCTCCGTGCACCTGTTCTACGCGCTGCTGCCATGCGTATTGCTTGGCGGCATTGCTTCCAACTGCACGGCCGTACTCAACTCGCGCGGCCAATTCGCGCTTCCGGCTCTTGCGCCCGCGCTCGTTCCGGTCTCGATCGTTGCGATCACACTCACTCTTCATCGAGAGCTCGGAATCGCCGCTCTGGTCGTCTCGACGCTCGCGGGCACGGCGATCCACGCGTCCGTGATGGCGTTCAGCCTGCAACCGCACGGCTGCGGATTCCGGTTCCAATGGCACGGCATGCGGGAGCCCGCCCTGGCCGAGCCGACGCGCGAAGTGGCCCGGCAGTTCGTACCGGTGCTGCTCAGTTCGGTCGTCGCGTCCGGAGGACTGCTCGTCGATCAGGCCATGGCGGCCATGCTGCCGGCCGGTTCGGTCTCGGCGCTGGTGTTCGCCGGGCGGTTCGTCTCAGTCGCGATGGCTTTGCTCGCCGGGTCGATTTCGACTGCCCTCACTCCGGCTTTCTCGACGCTCATCGCACAGCGCGACTGGCGCGGCTGCCGCGACACGCTCGCCACCTGGACGCGGCGCACAGCGCTCGTGTCTGCGCCCATCGCCGCGGCGCTCATCGCTTTCGCCCGCCCTCTCGTTCGCCTGACGTTCCAGCATGGGGCCTTCGGCCGCAGCGACACAGCCGTGGTGGCTTCTGTGCTCGCAATGTACGCAGTGCAGATCCCGTTCTACGTTGTCAGCCGCGTCGACTACCGCTTCATCATCGCGATGCGGCGAACCGATCTGGTTTTCTACTGCGGAGCGCTCAACCTTGCGCTCGATGTGGTTCTGAACATTGTCCTCATGCGCTTCATGGGCATCGCCGGCATCGCACTGGCAACGTCGCTTTGGACCGTCTCCACCTGGGCGTTCCTGCGGTACTGGTCGAGGCGCCTGCTCTCCCGCGAACAGGGGTCAGGGACTGGCGATAGATGAGGAAGCCCGCGCAATACCTGCTTCGGATCGACGATCTGTGCCCCACGGTTCACGCGCGGCGCTGGGAGCGCATCCGGCAAATGATCGACGAGCACAAAATCAGCCCACTGCTGGCCATCGTTCCCGATAACCAGGACCGCGAACTCAGGAGATCGGCATTCGCCCCGGGTTTCTGGGACCAGATGCGGCAGATGGAGGCCGCCGGTGCCGCTGTCGCTCTCCATGGCTATCGCCACCTCTGCACTCAACGGGCGCGCGGGCTCATCGCTCTCCACGAGCGCTCCGAGTTCGCAGGACAGCCGTATGAAGTTCAACGGGACATGATCGCCGCCGGTCTGGAGATCCTTCGGGGCCACGGACTCAACCCGCGGCTGTGGGTCGCTCCCCGGCACAGCTTCGACCGGAGCACCCTGCGCGCGCTCCGCAAACACGGCATCCTGTACCTCTCCGATGGCCTGGCCCGCGTTCCTTTCCGCCGCAGCGGCGTCACGTGGATTCCTCAGCAGCTGTGGTCTCCGCTGGCGCAGTCAAAAGGACTCTGGACAATCTGCATTCATCCCAATTCCACGACGGAATCGAAGGCCGCTGAACTACGCGCATTCATCGGGGAGCACTCGGAGCGATTCACCACATTTGAGCGCGTGGCGGCCGAGTTCGACGGCCACAGGCTCGGCGCGCTCGAACGCATGCACGAGCGCATCGCCATGGCGCGCCTGCGCATGCGGCGCAAACTTGTAAATACCGGATTGGCCTCGCGCCGCTGAACGTCACGCTGTTCCAGCCCGGCGCCGCGAATGGGGACTGCTCTCGAGCAGCTTTGCATAGAGCCGCTCCCACTGGTCCAAAACCAGGTCGAGCCGGTAGCGTTCCACGACTCTCGCGCGCGCATTCAAGCCGATGGCATGCCGCTCTTCGGGGGACATCTCCATCACGCGAAGCATGGCCGCCCGCAGCGACTCCGGATTGACCGGAAACGCGAGGAATCCAGTTGCGGCATCCGCGAGAACTTCACGCGTTCCAGGAACGTCCGTGGCGACGCTGGGCAAGCCACACGCACCAGCTTCGAGCAGGCTCACGGGAAGCCCCTCGCAGAGCGAGGAGAGAACGAACGCGTCGGCAGTCTGCATGAGTCTTCGAATATCGCTTCGAAAGCCGAGAAACCGCACGCGGCCTGCGATTCCGAGACTGCCGGAAAGCGCGCGCAGAGCTTGTTCCTGAGACCCGCTTCCCGCAATCGCGAGGCGTGCTTCAGCAGGAAGCTGCGCAAAAGCGCGAAGCAACGCAACGTGGTCCTTTATCGGCTCGAGGCGGCCGGCGGCCAGCCAGAGAAAGCCTTCGGGGAGGCCAATTTCGGATCTGATAGCCGCGCGGGCCGAGTTGAGCGGGCGCCACTCGTCCGTGTCGATGCCGTTCGGCACGATCGTCGCCCCCACCGGCAGAACCATGCCGGACGCTTCGTGACCATTCAAGGCATCGACGCTTACGAAGGTGACGCGATCCGGGAGCCGGCGCGTCCAGCGATAGAGCCGGCGCTGGAGAGGTGTTGCGGGGACAGCAGTGTGGATCGTATCGAGTTGAACGCGGACCGGGGCGAATGGACGGGAGAGCCGCGCCATCCAGGTGGCATGGGGAAGATGCGCGTGAACAATATCTGGATGATTGCGCCGCAGCCAGCGATGAAGTCGCAGCCAGCCGCGCGGATCGGCCAGGCCTTTGCGCATTCCCAGGGTGAGGAAGCCGACTCCTGAAGCGGCCAGGGCCGAGGCGGACTCGCCCCCGCTGCCCGAGAGAGCGATGACGGTAACGCGCCAGCCGCGCTTTTGAAGCCCCTGCGCCAGAAGCATGACTTGGCTCTCCGCACCCGCCAGGCGATCGATGCCCGGAATCAGGAAGGCGATGGAGGTCATGGAACGGCCGCTACGATCTCAGCGATGAGGTCCTCGTAGGCGCGAACGGCGACAGGCGACCGGAAATCGTCGATCCAGGCGTGAGCAAACCGCTGCCCGGGCTCGAGGCCGTCGAGCGCGGTTTGCAGTGCCTGTTCGAGTGCGCAAATGGAGACTTCGCCCGCAAGCCATATACCCGGCCTGCCGGCGAATACGCCGGCCATTCCGCCGCGCGCCGGAGTGGCAACGATCGGCAGGCCGGCGCAGGCTGCTTCAAGCATCGCATTGGGCAGGCCTTCCCATCTCGACGGCGCGACGAAGAGGGTTGCTCCGCTGAACCATTCGGCGGGATTGGGGACGTGCCCGGCGAAGCGCACGGCGTCCTTGAGTCCCAAGGTGGCGGCGCGACGGACGAGGCCGCATTTGTCGCGTCCGTCGCCGAGGATGGTGAGATCGATGCCTGAGTATCGGCTTCTGAGAGACGAAAGAGCATGCAGGAGGAGATCGAATCCCTTTTCGTGGGAGAGGCGGCCGACGGCGAGGAGATGGGGACCGGGGCCGGTCCAGTGAGAATGGGCGCCGAGGACGGAGTTGCGGATCTCGTCCACGTTCACAGGATTGAGCAGTACACGAAGGTTGTGACGCGCGCCTGTGTAGGAGGCGACGTCATCTGCCATCGTTGCCGTTTGGCAGATAATGGCGTCGGCCTGCGGGTAGAGGAGGCGCATGCAGAGGTCCGTGATGCGCCGGCTCGGCTGCGACGGAACCGGGCCGTTTTGACGGACCACGATGCGCGTGCGGCGCGGGAGGAAGGGCCGCAGAAGCAGGACGAGGAAGTTGAGGTGGGCCATGCCGGGCAAAAGTAGGTCGGGCTGCAGGCGGCGGATGAGCCGTAACAGCGGCAATGCGGCGTGGCGAACCCGCGATGCGCCAAGCGCGTGAACCTCGACGCCGGAAGGGAGGGTTTCGGAGAATTGCCCCTGGGTGGTTGCAATGCAGACGTGCACATCGAACCGGGAGCGGTCCAGCCAGGTGGCGAGTTCGGCGATGACCCGCTCTGCGCCGCCCCCGCCCAGATGGGGAATCAGCAGCAGAACCCTGGGGTTTTGATTCATAATGAAATTATCAAGCCTTAGACGCCCGGCAGACGAATACGAGTGATTTTAGTCACACGCTCTTTGTGTGCGCTATTGCTACAGTCTCTGAGTTTCTTCTAAGAATCCCGTCGGACGGGAGGGAGAAGTGGAAAGGCCGCACATTTCGGCATGGGAAATATCGCAGTTTACCTGGACTCGGAAGCCGAGCTGGGAATAAAGGCAGACCCCGGCTTAGGCCGGACCTCTACCGGCGCCAAAGATAAACCTCTCCTCGTGGTGGGCATTACTCATCCGCAAACCTGCCTGGTTCTGCGCGGGCGTTTGTGCGCACTAAGGGAGGCGGGTTTCAGGGTGGTGTTGATTTCGAGCCCGGGGCCTTTGCTTGACGAGACCGCCGCTCAGGAGGGCATTGAGGCGGTTGCGATTCCCATGAAGCGCGGAATCTCGCCGTGGGCGGACGTTGTCTCCTTTGTGCGGCTGTGGCGGGTGCTTCGCAGGCTCCGGCCGGAGATCACCGAGTTCAGCACGCCGAAAGCTGGATTGCTGGGCAGCCTGGCAAGCCTGCTGTGCGGGGTCCCGGTCCGGATCTACCTGCTGCGCGGACTGCGATTGGAGACCGCGTCCGGATTGACGCGGCGGATTCTGCATATGGCGGAGCACATTGCAGCCGCGTGCTGCCGCATGGTGGTGTGCAACAGCGAAAGCCTTCGCGAGAAGGCGCGGATGCTCGGCATCGGTCCGGAGCGAAAGCTGCGCGTGATCGGGAACGGAAGCAGCAACGGCGTTGATCTGAATCACTTCAGTCCCGGGCCGGACGAGCTGAGAGCCAGCATCGGAATTGCTGACGATGCGCCGGTGATCGGCTTTGTGGGCCGGCTGACGCGGGACAAAGGTATTCCTGAGCTGGTTGAGGCGTTCGCGGCAGTCAACAAGGATTTTCCGCAGTCGCGGCTGCTGCTCGTGGGGTGGTTCGACGATTCGGAAGACGCGCTCAGCGAGGCTCAGCGCGTGCGCATCGAGGACGATCCGAACATTGTTTGCACCGGCTTTGTAGCGGACACATCGGCGTGGTACCGGGCGATGGATGTGATGGTGCTTCCGACCTGGCGCGAAGGCTTTCCGAATGCGGCGCTCGAGGCGGCGGCATCGGAAGTCCCGGTGATTACGACGCATGCGACCGGAGCACGGGATGCAGTTCTGCCGGAACGCACGGGGCTTGTGGTTCCGGCAGGCGACCCGGAGGCGATTCGAAGCGCAGTTTTGGGTCTTCTCGAGAATCCCGGTCGCCGCAAGCGCATGGGGACGGCGGGACGCGCGTGGGTGAAGAGCCGGTTCGCGAGCACCCACGTTCACGAGCTTACGGTGAGGCTGTATTCGTCGCTGCTGGAGAATCCGCAGGCGCAGCGGGCGGTTGCAGTTACGGACGCGGTTGCTGCTGGGGATTAACGTCCGCGGCCGCGGGGGCCTCGTCGGGCGGCAGCTGCAGCGTATGGGCAGCGCGTTCTGACGCTCGCAGAATCTCATTTGGAGCGATGCCAAGCGATAGCGTAGCGCCGGTCGTGAACAGGAGAGCGGCGCCTACGGCAACGCCCAATTGCGGCAGAGCAACGCGCGGTCTCCCATCCTGGTCGTCTGGCCGCTGCGCGGCGGAGAACGCAAGCCGCAGGTAGTACGCCGCCGAAACGCCGGAGTTGAGCAGGCCAATGAGCGCCAGCCACACAGCGCCTCCGCCGACTGCCGCGGAAAACGCGTAGAACTTGCCGAAGAACCCGCTCGTGAAGGGAATGCCAATGAGCGAGATGAGAAAGAAGATGAGCAGGATGCCGAGCAGCGGAGAGCGATAAAGCAGGCCGCGGAAGTCGCGCACCATGGGCAGTTGCTCATCGTAGCCGCCGGCAAGCGTGACCACTGCAAATACGCCGACGTTCATGGCAGCGTAGGCAGCGGTGTAGAATGCGGCCGCGGCGACTCCCGTTGAACCAATGCCCGCAAAGGCCGCCAGCAGGTATCCGGCGTGCGCAATGGAGGAGTAGGCGAGCATGCGCTTCACATTCTGCTGGCGCAGCGCGGCCAAATTTCCGATCGTCATCGAAGCAACGGCGATGACCCACAGCATCGGAGACCAGAGCCCGCGTAGCGACGGCAGCATCTCGTAGGTGACGCGCAGCAGGAGCGCGAACACGCCGGCCTTGGGCGCGGTGGAGAGCAGCGCAACCACAGGCGACGGAGCACCCTCGTAGGCGTCGGGCGTCCAGACGTGGAACGGAGCGGCCGAGACTTTGAACAGCATGCCGATCATCATCATCACGAGCCCCATGACGATGAAGTTGTGATTCTGCGCACCCGGAGCGCGCCGCGCGATCTCATAGACCTGCGTCGTTCCCGTTGCGCCGAAGATCATCGCGATGCCATAGAGCAGAAATGCAGTAGCGAACGAGCCCAGCAGGAAGTACTTGATTGCGGCCTCGGGGCCCTGGCCCGTCTGCTTGCGGTAGCCCGCGAGAATGTAGGTGGAGATCGACGAGATCTCGAGAGCGATGAAGACCATCAGCAATTCGACGGCGCTTGTCAGCAGGCACATGCCCACCGCGCCAAAGACCATGAGCGCGTAGTACTCGCCCTGGTGGTGGCTGTCTTCAGGCAGCGTATCGAGCGAGAGAAGCAGCGCGACGAGAATGATGCCGCAGATAAGAACGTGAAAGAACACCGTGAATGCGCTGGTTTCAACCGCGCCGAAGAAGGCCGTTCCCGTACCGAGGGTAAGCTGCCACAAACTGGCCCAGAGGGCGGCCGTTGTGCCGATCGCAGCCAGCCATCCCAGCCAGCGGCGCTGCCATCCGGTGGGAAGGCTGGCGTCAACGAGCATGACGAGCACGCCGGTAATGGTGAGGATGATTTCGGGCAGAATGCGAAGGCTGTCCTGTGCGTTCATTGGCCGGCCTCCGCGGCTTGCGTAACAGATGTAGGCATCGGATGAGCGTTATCGATTGTGCGTGCCTGCTGCACGCTGGTTGAACCTTCAAAGCGCTCGAATGCGGGCAGCCAGGCGTTCGGCGCAACACCCATGATGAGCATCAGCACGGCCAGCGGAACCAGCGCTACCCACTCGTTGAAGCGAAGGTCGGAGGCGGAAGTGGTCGCCGCCATGGCGCTCTCCGGCCCGAAGAACACGCGCTGCACGAGCCACAGCACGTATGCTGCGCCGAGGATGATTGTCACCGTTGCGGCTATCGCCCAGCCTTTGTTGACTCCGGTGAACGTGCCGGAGAGGATGAGGAACTCGCCGACAAATCCGTTCAGCAGGGGCAGGCCGGCCATGGCGAGAATAGTAATGACAAAGAAAGACGCGGTGCGCGGCAGTTTCGCGGCCAGGCCTCCATAGGTTGCGATCTGACTGGTGGCGTAGCGCGTGTCGAGCACGCCGAGAAGGACGAATAGAGCGCCTTCGATCACGCCTTCGTTGAGCGTCTGGTAGATGGCGCCGTCGCGTCCGAGGAGCGTGAAGCCGTAGACGCCCAGTGTGATCAGGCTGAAATGGCTCACGGTCGCGTAGGCGATCAGCTTCCAGAAATCGCGCTGCACCAGCGCGAGGCAGGCTCCGTATAGGATGCCGATGACAGTCACCGTGATGAGCAGCGGTGCGATCGCGCGCGCCTGCACCGGGAACAGGCCGACGTGAAAGCGGATCATCGAATAGAGCCCGAGCTTGCCTGCGATCACCATTGAGAGAGCGACGGGCGCTTCACTGAAGCTGTCTGCGAGCCAGCCGTGCAGCGGAAACACCGGCACCTTGACCGCGAACGCAACCAGGAACGACAGCACCACCCAGAACAGCGCCCCGGCGGGTAGCGCGCCCGAAGCAATCATTAGACGAAGTTCGCCGAAGTTGAACGTGCCGGTCTTTGCGTAAAGCCAGAGGATCGCGACGAGGAGCGGCGCCGACGGAATGAACGTAAACAGGAAGAATTTAGTAGCGGCCTTTGGCCCATCCTTGCGGCCGTACATCGCGATGAGGATGGCCATGGGAACGAGCGACAGTTCCCAGAAGCCGTAGTAGACCATCAGGTCGAGCGCCACGAAGACGCCGAACATCGCGGTCTGCTGCACCATGAACAGCGAGTAGAAGACCTTCTTCCGCTCGCGTATCGCGTTCCAGCTTGCCAGCACGCCGACAGGGCCGAGGAGTCCGCTCAACACGACCATCCACATGCTCAGCCCGTCCACGCCCACGTGGTAGGAAATGGCCGGGCTCTCGATCCAAAGCCGGTTGACTTCGAATTGGAACCCCGGCTGACCAAGAATGAAGTGCGCGGGCAGATGCAGCGTGAGCGCGAAGGTGAGCAAGGTGGTGATGAGCCCCAGCCACGCGGAAAGCTTGCCGCGGTCGGGGAGCAACGCGATGAGCAATGCACCCGCCAGCGGCACCAGCAGGATCATCGTGAGAATCGAGTGATTGAGTCCGTTCATGTTCTCACCGTCCCGCCATGTTGAAGTGGATGCCGAAGTGCGCCAGCACCGCGGGCCAGGAGACCATCGCGAACAGGAGAACAACCGCCGCTCCAGCAGCGAGCCACGCGGCATACGAGCGCAGGTTGCCGGATTGCCAGCGCTGCAGGATCGCACCACCGAAGTTCACAATGCCGCCAAGTAGCCATGCGATTCCGCCGAGTATGGCGAACTCGACGATCCACTCAAGGACGAATCGCGAAACCGCCAGCAGTGGCTTGACGATGACGGCACCGTAGAGCTCGTCGACCCAGTACTTGTTGACCAGCACTGGATACGCACCCGGAATCGCCGCGAGCGGTTCCTCGCCCCTGTTCTCGTGGTAAAGCAGATGCGCGATGAGCCAGCCGAAGAACGCGGCAGCGAGCGCTGCCCCGATCAGGATCCATTCCAGCGTGCCGTGTCCAGCTTCCGCGGTGCCGTTGCCGAGGGCCGGAGCGAGAAATTCGCCGAATCGTCCCGCGCCCACCCATCCGCCGCCGAGCGAAAGCAGCGCCAGGATCACCAGCGGACCGAGCATCGACCATGGGCTCTCATGCGCATGCAGTTCGGGACTGCGCGGCTTGCCGAGAAATGTGAGATACCAGAGCCGAAACATGTAGAACGATGTCAGAAGCGCAGTGAATAGTCCCACGGCCCAGAAGATCTTTCCGTTCGGCCCCTGCATGAACGCCACCATCAGGATCGCGTCCTTTGAAAAGAATCCGGCAAACGGGAAGACTCCTGCAATCGCCAGCACCGCAATCGTCATCGTCCAGAACGTGATCGGCATCCGCGTCCGCAGGCCGCCCATGCGGCGCATGTCCTGCTCGCCGCCGAGTCCGTGGATGACCGAGCCTGCCGAGAGGAAGAGCAGCGCCTTGAAGAACGCGTGCGTCATCAGGTGGAAGATGCCCGCCGAATATGCCGCCACTCCACAAGCCAGGAACATGTAGCCGAGTTGCGATATGGTCGAGTAGGCCAGCACTCGCTTGATGTCGTTCTGCACGAGGCCAATTGTCGCCGCGAAGAGCGCCGTCGCCGCTCCGACAATCGCGACAATCAACATCGCAAGCGGCGAACGGTCAAAGAGGAAGTGAGTCCGCGCGATCATGTAGACGCCCGCCGTGACCATCGTCGCCGCATGGATCAACGCGGAAACCGGCGTCGGGCCTTCCATCGCATCCGGCAGCCAGACATACAGCGGCAGTTGCGCGCTCTTGCCCGTGGCGCCGATCAGCAGACAAATCGCGATAGCGGTGAGCACACCACCCTGCCACGCGGGGTTCGCGGCCAGCTTTGCAGAAATCTCGTGGAACGTGAGCGTGCCGAAGTTCCCGAGAAGCAGGAATATACCGATGAGGAACCCAAAGTCGCCAATGCGGTTGACGATGAATGCCTTTTTGCCGGCGTCGGCTGCCGAGGTCTTCTGGTACCAGAAGCCGATGAGCAGATACGAGGCAAGACCCACGCCCTCCCAGCCGACGAACATGAGCAGCACGTTGCCGGCCTGTACCAGCACCGTCATGAAGAACAGGAAGAGGTTCAGGTACGCGAAGAAACGCCAGTAGCCCTTGTCGCCGTGCATGTATCCGACGGAGTAGACGTGGATGATGAACCCCACGCCGGTCACGACGAGCAGCATGACGAGCGAAAGCGGGTCGAGCACGGAGCCAAAATCGACATGGAGCGGGCCCGCGGAAATCCACGCCGGGGCGCCGGGCTCAATCCACGGCAGCGCGAGCGCTCCCGACCAGACCAGGTACGCCGCATGCGCGACGATCGCAAACGATCCGAGCGGCGCGGCCAGACCGATGAACGTCACCACCGCCTTCGGCAGCCTGCTTCCCAGGAGTCCATTGACAAGGAACCCGAGGAAGGGCAGCAGCGGTATCAACGGCAATACGAGCAGCGGTTCGTTCATAGTTTCATCAGGTCGATTCGGTCGACGGCCAGCGTTGCGCGGGCGCGGAAGATGGCGATGATGATGGCGAGTCCCACGGCGGCTTCAGCCGCAGCCACCACCATGACAAAGAACACGAAGATCTGGCCCTTCACCAGGTGCCACTGGTGCGCGAAGGTGACGAATGAAAGGTTCACGCCGTTGAGCATGAGCTCGATCGACATGAAGACGGTGATCAGGTTGCGCTTGATCAGGAACCCAATCACGCCGAGGCTGAACAGGGCCGCGCTCAAAAGCAGGTACCAGGAGGTGGGAATCATTTGCTCGCCTTCCCTTCTCCGCTTCCAGCGCGAGCCAGCGCCACGGCGCCGAGGATCGCGATGAGTATCAATACCGAGGTCACTTCAAACGGCAGAAGCAATTCGTGGAAGAGCACGCGGCTAAGCTCCTCGGTGCTGGTGATGGGATCACTGAGCGAAACCGATCCGAGTCCTTGCGCCTTCAAAATCACGGTTGCGACGACTGCCAGCAGCGCCGCAACTGCGGGGAATCCCAGCGCCTTCGCCGCGCGGCTGCCAAGAGTGTGCTCTTCGCGGCCCGCGTTGAGCAGCATGACCACGAAGGTAAACAGCACCATGATTGCGCCTGCATAGACGATGACTTGCGCGGCGGCCAAGAACTCCGCCCCGAGCAACAGGTAGAGAACTGCCAGCGAGCTCATTACGACTACGAGCGAGAGCGCGCTATTGATGGGGTGCTTCTGCAGTAGCAGGTTCAAAGCTCCCGCGAGGCACAGTCCGGCAAACACGATAAAAAGAACTAAGTGCATCGTTCCATCGCATGCAGCAGGCAGCAAGCCGTTCCGGCTCGCAGATTGAGAGAAGGCCGCGAAGCAGAATCCGCTTCAAGAGAGCCTCTCCGATTGTAACTGAGCGCACTCGCCGTGATTCAGTTCATCTGCCACGGAGCCGGCAGCGCGCCCGCCTAACTATTGCTTGTAGGCAAGCCAGAGGCTTGTTCCTACGACATTCAAAATCGCCAGCGGTAACAGGAACCGCCAGCCGAAGTTCATAAGCTGGTCATAGCGGAAGCGCGGCAGCGTGCCACGCACCCAGATGTAGAGAAACAGGAATGAGAACACCTTGAGCACAAACCAGAAAAGCGGAAACACGACATTCGCAAAGTTGCTCTGGAGCGGCCCGATCAAATCGCCGAGCGGGCTGGTCCATCCGCCGAGAAACAGGAGCGTAGCCACGCATCCAACCGTGATCATGTTCGCGTACTCCGCCATAAAGAACATGGCGAACTTCATCGAGCTGTACTCGGTGTGGTAGCCGGCGGTGAGTTCGCTCTCAGCTTCGGGCAGGTCGAACGGCGCGCGGTTCGTCTCAGCGTAGGCGGCCATCAGATAGATGAAGAATGCGACGAATTGGAACCCGCCGAAAAGGTTCCAGGAGAGTATGCCGTGCCTTGCTTGGCTCTCGACGATTTCGCGCAGGTTGAGGGTGCCTGCGCGCAGCACAACGCCTACCAGCGACAGCCCGAGCGCAAGCTCGTAGCTGATGAGTTGAGCCGAGGAGCGCAAGGACCCAAGCAGCGAGTACTTGTTATTCGACGACCAGCCGGCAAGCGCGATGCCGTAAACGCCGATCGAAGTGATTCCCAGGATCACGAGCAGGCCGATGTTGACGTCGCTGATCTGGAAGAACCGGAAACCGTTCGTTGCAATCCGCGGCGAACCGAACGGCACGACCGAAATGGAAATGAGCGCGCATCCAAGGCTCAAGATCGGCGCGAGCAGATAGAGGGGCCGGTAGACCGACCCAGGAATGATGTCTTCCTTCAGGAAGTTTTTAGCTCCATCGACGAGCGGCTGCAGCAACCCGAACGGCCCTACGCGGCTTGGTCCCCACCGGTTCTGGATGCGCCCTACGACCTTGCGCTCCAGCAGCACCGTGTAGGCGACGCCAATGAGCAGCACCACCGTGACCACGATGACCTTCAGCACGCTCCAGAGTACAAACTCGAGAATCGTCACTCGCCTTTAGCCTTTCTCGTCAAAGTGTCCACCGTGTTCCCTCTCTCGATGCTGTCATCCTGAGCGAGTCTCCGCGGCGACGAGTCGAAGGATCTGCGGTTGTCTTTATCCCGTGCGGCTCAGTCCGCCGCCGTCCCTACTACCTCGAACTGCGTCTGATGCTTCTCAAGCTCGCGCAAATACGAGCTGTACCGCCCCAGCGTGCCGGACGTAAACAACCCATCATGCGATGGTGCCACCATTTCGGGCCGCGCCCCCGTAAGCGAGGATACGGGCACGAATCCCGGCTCCGTGCGCACATCGTTACCAGCAAACAGATTCATCCGGTCGAGCTTGTAGGCAGGCACGAGGCGCTCGATCTCATCCAGTAGAGCCAGCGGATCGAGCGGGCTTACCTTCGGCTCGAGCCCCCGCGCAGCAAGCCACACTCCGTGGCGGTCGGCCTCGCCTGACTGCGCTCCGCGGGTCTGCCCGAGGTCCGCACGCACTCCGCGCTGGCCGAACGGCACCAGGGCTTTCACGTCCGCACCGATCGCGCTCGCCAGCCGCACGAGGATCTCGAAGTCAGAGCGCACGCCGGGCCGGTCAGCCCCCTTCTTCACCAGTTGCACATCACCGAAGGTGTTTGTCACAGTGCCCGATTTTTCATACAGGCTCGCAGCCGGGAAAACAACGTCGGCAAGGGCCGCCGTCTCTGTTAGGAACAGATCCTGCACAACGACAAACGAATTCTGCAATGTGTTCGGATCGATATTGGATTCGCCGATCGGGTTCGCTCCGGCGATCAGCATTGCGCCGATTGCCCCGCTGCGCGCAGCTTCGAACATCTCCGGCTGAGTCTTGCCGGGTTGCGATGGCATGCCCGTGTATTCCTGCGCGAAGGAGCCGGCCGCAGTCAAGGGCACATATCCGGGGAGCAGGTCTGGCAGAAGGCCCATGTCAGCCGCGCCGCGGGAGTTTACGAAGTCGCCGACGTAAGCGAACCGCACGTTGCCGCGCTTCAGGCCCCATGCCACCAGCGCCTCAAGTTGCTCACCCCTGAACTCCTGCCCAAAGATAATGAGCAGCGATTCCTCGGCCATCACGGCCTTGGCGAAATCGCCCTCATTGCGGTCGAGCAATGCCGTGAGATCTCGATAGCCGTTCGGAGGCATACCCTGAACGGCCTTCGCCTGGCGCTCCAGCTTGATGCCCTGGTGGTTGACGATATAAAGGCGGGCCTTGTTGAGCCGCACGTTACTGCGCAACTGCCACGCCAGCAGCGGGTGCTCCTCGGTTGGGTTGCCGCCCACGAGCAGGATCGCCGGCGCCGTCCCTGTGTCGCGCAGGGACGCGGCTTTCTCCGGATGGCCCGCCATCGCACGCGCAAAGGCCGCGAAGTCCGCTGTCCGTTGATGATCGATATTATTTGTGCGCAGAACCGTGCGCGCGAATTTCTGAAGAAGATAATTCTCTTCGTTCGTCGTGCGGTTCGACCCGAGAACGCCGATTGCTTCCCCGCCCTGGGCGTCGCGAACCTTCTTCAGTCCGTCGGCGGCTGCGCGCAGCGCTTCTTCCCAGGTTGCCGGCTCCAGCTTGCCCGCCGCGTTCCGGACGAGCGGCTTAGTCAACCTCTCCGCGTTGTCGACGAAATCAAATCCGAAGCGGCCCTTCGCACAGAGAAAGTCGCCATTGATGCCGCTCTTGTCGCGATTGTCGGCGCGGATAATGTCGGCTCCCTCGTGCGACTGCCGCACGCCGAGCGTCACCTTGCAGCCGTCGCCGCAGTGCGTGCACACCGTGGAGACGTGGTTCATCTCCCACGGCCGCGTCTTATACCGGTATGCCCCGCTGGTGAGCGCTCCCACGGGGCACGCGTCTATGCACATGCCGCACTGCTCGCAGTCCAGGTGGTCTTCACCATTCGGCGCGATCACCGAAGTTACGCCACGGTTCTGGATGCCCAGCGCCCACACGTCCATGCCTTCGCCGCACATGCGGACGCAGCGGTAGCAGAGGATGCAGCGCGGCCTGTCGAAGAACACCTGCGGCGACCACTGCTGCTCGTCGCGGTGGCGCTTGGCATCGACCATCAGGCTGGTGCCCGCGCCGTATTTGAACGTCATGTCCTGCAGCTCGCACTCGCCGCCCGCATCGCACACCGGGCAGTCGAGCGGGTGATTGCCGAGCAGCAGCTCGATGGTCGCCTTGCGCGCCTGGGCAATTTCGGGCGACTCGGTTACGAACACCTGGTTCTCTGCGACCGTTGTGGTGCAGGCCGTCTGGAGCTTGGGGACTTTTTCCTGGCGCACCACGCACATGCGGCACGCGGCCTGCAGGCTCAACCCCGGGTAGTAGCAGAACGCGGGGATCTCGATGCCGGCCTTGCGGCAGGCCTCGATCAGCAGCGTCCCCGCGGGAGCCGTGAGCTTTTTTCCGTCGACGGTGAATGTTACGTCAGCCATTCTGCTCCTGCACCCTTACACAACAGCCAATTCGGCATGTTTCGCGAACGGGCACTCCTTCCCGTTCAAGTGATCCTCAAACTCTTTCCTGAACTTCTTCACAAATCCGAGTGTCGGCATCGCAGCGGCGTCTCCCAGTGGGCAGAAGGTGCGGCCCATCATGTTCTCGGCGAGATACCGGATGTTGTCGATGTCCTTCTCCGTCCCAAATCCCGCGTGAAAACGCGTCAGCGATTTCTTCAACCAGTCCGTTCCTTCGCGGCACGGGATGCACCACCCGCAGCTCTCGTGCTGATAAAAACTGATCGTGCGCAGCGCGAACTCCACGATGCACGTCTGGTCATCGATCACCACCACGCCGCCCGAGCCCAGCATCGATCCCGCCTTGCCCACTTGGTCGAAATCCATGCCCAGGTTTTCGATTTCCTCAGGCAGCAGCACCGGCGTCGACGACCCACCCGGGACAACAGCCTTGAGTTTGCGCCCGCCGCGGACGCCGCCGCCCACCTCGTAGATCATCTTCTTCAGGTTGTAACCCATGGGAAGTTCGTAGACTCCGGGCCGCTCCACGTGCCCGCTCAATCCAAACAACCGTGTCCCGCCGTTGCGCTCCGTGCCCACCGCCGCATACGCCGCCGCACCCATCGCGATCACGTGCGGCACCGTTGCAATCGTCTCCGCGTTGTTGATCACCGTCGGGCCGCCGTAGAGGCCGACCACGGCCGGGAACGGTGGCTTGATCCGCGGCACGCCGCGCTTTCCTTCCAGCGACTCCATCAGCGCCGATTCTTCGCCCACTTCATAAGCGCCCGCACCGGTCTGCGTAATCACTTGGAACTCAGTCTCGGAACCGAAGATGTTCTTGCCCAGAAACCCTTTCGCGTATGCATCGGCGACCGCCTTCTCCGTAATCTCCAGCAGGTAGCGGTACTCGCCTCGCAGGTAGATGAAACCCACCTTCGCGCCGATCGCCAATCCTGCGATGATGGTGCCCTCAATCACCGAATGCGGATCGTGCAGGAAGATCAGGTGGTCTTTGCACGTGCCC
>DATFRB010000004.1:0-4197 GCA_035263625.1 Occallatibacter sp. | reverse complement strand
GTCTTCAAGCTCGACGATCCGCGCCTGACGCCCGCCGATGCCACCTGGCCGGGCGAGGCGCCGCGGGTGAGCTTGCTGTCCCAGGGCTACCAGTATTTGACCGAAACGCGCTTCGATCAGTTCGAGCCCACTCTGGAAACGTTGCGCCGCGAGGTCGTGGCGCTTGGCTTGCCCTTGCGCTCGATCGAGGTCGAGCTTGGTCCGAGCCAGTGCGAGTTCACGTTCCAGCCGCAGGTCGGACTTTCACCCGCCGACACCATGATGCTGTTCCGCAGCGCTGTGAAACAGATCTGCCGGCGGCAGGGCTGCCACGCCACGTTCATGACCCGTCCGAAGATCGAGAACGTGATGTCGAGCGGCTGGCACCTGCATCAGTCGTTGCGCGACCGGCGCTCCAGCGCCAACGTCTTCATGTCGAACGATAACGATGGGCTTTCGCGCGCCGGGCGGAGCTTTTTGGCCGGTCTGCTCGCCCACGCGCGCGCGGCAGCTGCCTTCACCACCCCGACGATCAACGGCTACAAACGTTACCGCGGCTATTCGCTGGCGCCGGACCGCGTGATTTGGGGGCGTGACAATCGCGGCGTGCTGATCCGCGTGCTGGGCGGCCCCGGCGACGCCGCCACGCGGCTCGAGAATCGGGTGGGCGAGCCGGCCGCCAATCCGTATCTCTACATGGCCTCGCAAGTCATCACCGGGCTCGACGGCATGGAGCGCATGCTCGATCCCGGCCCGCCGGCGAACGCGCCGTACGAAGTCGAGGCGCCGCATTTGCCGAAAAGCCTCGAGCAGGCGCTCGCCACGCTGCGCGAGGATGCCTGCCTCGCCGCCGGCTTCGGCAAAAATTTCATCGACTACTATTTGCGCATCAAGGAGGCCGAGATCGCCCGCTACCACTCGGAGGTCACGGAGTGGGAGCAGCGGGAATATTTCGAGCTGTTCTAGGCGGCAAAGGCGCTCGCCCACGGCTTCCCGGGAGGAGAAATTCATTCTCTTTCCCTGACAAAAAAGTTCTGGACTCGCGTTACACGAATCTTTCATAAAAGCGTATTCACCAAACATGCGCCCGTGAGCACCTGTTTCGAGGCCGGCTGTGCCTCGGCGGGTCGGGCGTCCTCTTCTCTCAGAAGAGGTTTTGAAGCGATAGGCGCGGCCTGTCGCGTTCAAAGTCACGGTCTATTCCAACACCTCGCGGCAGTTCGCGAGTTCGGAGCAAGCACTAGGCAAACGGTGGACCCATCCGGTGGCGCTGGGCCTCCTCGCTTGTCCGGGTGGCAGCCAACTGCTGCCGAGGGCCCTTCTGAAATTCGCTGCGCCGTATCTCGCCCCTGGCCCAGCTAGCCACGGTGCGGGGCAGGACCTCGGGCCCCGCATGTTCGCTGCACGAAGAAGCCTGCAGCCAAGCCCGCACGGGTTGGTTGCCGGCCATCCACGCTCCAAAGGGAGAAAACTCCAATGAACGATCAATTTCCGCCACCAGGCTGGTTCCTGCGGCCGGAGACTTGGCCATACTGGATGCCGAACTCGCTGTTGGGTGCTCGCACGCCGCCAGCGCCGCCAAGAGACACTTGGGATGCCCCGTGGCCGGGGACCTCGCGTGGCGGAATTCTCGGAAACCTCACGCGGCCGGTTGAGGAGATGTGGGCTGATCCATCGGCAGGAGTAGCGCTAGCGATGCCGACCAACCCGCCCGCATTCTGGTCTACGCTGCCGGAAGTCAGTCGGAGTCAAAACAGCACGTTGTCGTGGGATACGTCTCCCGCAGCGGGTTCTGGATTTGCTGGGACGGCCGCTCAGATGTTTGAGAGACCTTCGGTCAATCTCTCTCCGGAGGAGAGAAGTGTGACGACGCCAACCGTTCCGCAGGGGTCGTCAACTAAACCGAGCCCGCCGGTTTATGGTCCAGGCGATGTTCTGCTGCCTCGTCCCGAGCCCGCCCCACCCCCACCACCGAGGGACTTTCGGACGTGGCTGCATGACACACTGTCGGACGAAAATGTCCGCTACTACGCTGGCCCACATCTCTATGAGGCGCTGCTGAAGTTGCGCGCGCTCACTCAGCTGTTGCCGGGCTCCGGCACGGTGCAGTCAACTCGGGACGCATCACTCGCTGGTGAAGAGGCGAAGGCCGGAAATTACGGCAAGGCGGCAGCTCATCTGGGTTTGGGCACGCTCAATGCAGCGCTCGACTGGCTTCCGCCGGCAAAGCTCGCGCTCATCGGCGGCACAATGGCGAGAACGTTCCCTTGGAGCCAACTGCCTACCGCAATGAAGATGGAGGCTGCAGGCAAGTCGGCTGATGAGATTTGGCGCGCGACAGGTTTGGAGCGGGCGGCGGACGAGCGGTGGACCTTCGAAATCCCGGACAAGGGATATCAGGTCAATCCGAATGTGGGCAAGCGAATGGGGCCAGGATCACCCACCGTTGCACCGCTTTACGAACATCACGCTCATCCGCGCATGCAGGAGGCCTATCCTGGCCTCTCAACTTGGCAATCGCGGTTGCGCGTTGATCCAGTCGAGGAGACGTATGGCGCGACTAACGTCGGCAGAAAGCAGCTGGTGGTTCGTGCGGCAAATCTGGAGTGGGCCAGAAGCGCTGGTATTCACGAGCTGAAGCATTCAATCGACTGGATCGAAAAGCACCCGCCGGGTGGTTCTCCGCACCAATTCATGAAATTGGGCATCCCAGAGCAGGAAGCCTATGACTTGTACAACAGGCTGATCGGGGAAGTGGCGGCGCGCAATGCGCAAAAACGTCTGGACTGGGGCGATATAATACGAAGTTACAGGCGGCCCGCAGCCACGGAGGACGTCCCACGACATCGACAAATCAATCTTTACGACGAGTAATCTTCCGCGGCATGTCCTTTCGACACACTGCAACGCCGTTGCGATTGATGCGGCAGTCGACAAAAGGCATACCCTTGCGATCTAAAGCTTGAAGCTGTCGGTAGAGGCCGGCGAACAAGGGCGCGTGTCGAGGGGAGGTCCGTCATAGGACAAGAGTCCGTCGAGAAAGTGTTCCATCGCTTTCTCCGGAGTCAGTCCGAAGCCAAAGATGTGTCCGTCGCCAACGATCATGTAGATGGGTTGCAATCGAACTGCTTGAGATTGCTGTTGGGCCTGGGCCCCTGCTTCCAATATGTTACCGATCCTATACGCGACGGTTGAGAAGTCACGCCAGCCTAATCCACACTGCTCGCGTGCATGTCGCTGATTCGCTTTTATGAGGTGCTCGGATGCGGCCCGGTTAAACGGCGCTTTCGCTGACGTTGTTTGGCAGTTCGGACGGCCACTGTCGCTCGCGGCATGTCCTTTCGACAAACTGCAACGCCGTCGCGGTTGATTCGGCAGTCGACAAAGAACATACCCCTGCGCTCGAGAGCTTGAAGTTGGCGGTAGAGGGCGGGCGAACAACGGCGCGTGTCGAGGCGAGGCCCGTCGTACGACAGAAGACCACGGAGGAAGTGGTCCATCGCCTTTTTGGGTGTCAACCCGAACCCAAAGATCTGCCCGCTCTTGCTGTGAACGATCACGTACATGAGTGGACCGGGTGACTGAACCGCTCAGGCTGGACTAAGGAATGGCGGTGCCCGCGGCACCATCGCCCAAAGAGAAACAGCGTGAGACTATTGCGAGCCTTTAGCTGCAGATCGACGCGATCGTAAGCATCCGCCATGCTAATCTGAGGCTAAGCAAGAGTCGATGTTCAGGAGTAGGCGATGTCTCAGGAAGCGGCGAAGAAGATTGTAGACCTGATGGTCAGGCATGGAGCGGAGCAAGATGCGGTCCTCGCCGAGATACAATTCATTTGTGCGGATCATGAATTTCAAAAATATAAACGAATGATCGGGCGATCTATGGGATGCATGCTATTGGATGTCATCAATCCAATCGTTGAACTGTACCCCGATCTGAAGCCATCGCAGCTGGAATAGGCACTTTCCGAATCGCCTCACACACAAATCGGCGCCGCCCTCGAATCGTTCCGCACGGCAGGACAATCGTCACACGGGTCGCAAGACACGGAAATTAGTGGCATCGTTTGGAGCCGGACTCCAAGAGGTGCAGCCGTGCTAATAGCTTACCGACGCCTCATCATAACCGGCCCGTCAGGCGACACAGAGGTACCAGTTCGTCTGTTCCAGCCTGAAAACGATGAGGGCATGTGGATCTGCCGGTATGAGATCGACT
>DATFRB010000003.1:0-9423 GCA_035263625.1 Occallatibacter sp. | reverse complement strand
TTAACAATTTACGGCTGGCTCCTGTACCATGCCGGGCATGGGCAAGGGTCGCCTAGAAGCGTTCAGCGACGGCGTGATCGCTATTATCATCACGATTATGGTGCTGGAAATGAAGGTGCCGCGCGGCGAGAGCTTTGCTGCATTGCGGCCGTTGCTGCCCGTTTTCCTCAGCTATGTGCTGAGCTTCTTGTATGTCGGCATCTACTGGAACAATCACCACCACATGCTGCACGCCACGACTCGTGTCACCGGGTCGATTCTGTGGGCGAATCTGCACTTGCTCTTCTGGCTGTCACTATTCCCATTTGCGACCGGTTGGATGGGCCAGAATCATTTTGCACTTCCGCCCTCTGCCATGTACGGTTTTGTCTTGCTCATGGCCGGCGTCGCATATTTTATCTTGCAGCAGGCCATCATTGTCTCCCAGGGGCCAACCTCGGTGCTCCGCAAGGCGATTGGCAGGGATTGGAAGGGAAAGGTTTCGCCGCTATTGTATGTGGCCGGGATAGCCAGCAGTCTTTTTTCGTCCTGGATGGCGCAGGCGATCTACGTCTTCGTCGCGCTGCTCTGGCTAATTCCTGATCGGCGCATCGAGCATGCCCTTCGGCAGCCCCAGAGCTGACTCAAGGAGAACTCCAAAAAGGTGATCGTTTCTGGATGACGGGGCACTCGGAGATTGACCCGGCCGTGCCGGACCGGAGGAAATCATCGCTCACGCTCGCTCCTATTGACATTCTATAGCGAAGACCCTATCTTCCTACAGAAATTCTATAGGAGAGACTCTTGGCGCCGGATTACACGGACGCTCGAAATCTCTCGAGAGAAACGTCATGGGTTTTCGCCGCCTGACGAGCCTATTGCGCAACCTGCTCCACGGAGAACGCAAGGAGCGTGAATTGGATGAGGAAGTCCGTGTGCATGAACTGCTGCTGGCGGACGAAAAGATTCGCGCGGGCATGAACTCCGAGGAAGCCCATCGCCAGGCCCGTCTAGAGATTGGTGGTCTCGAACAACTAAAGGAACAGGTCCGCGAAGTGCGGGCCGGGCACGTGCTTGGAACCTTCCTGCAAGATGTTCGCTTCGGACTGCGGATGCTGCGCAGGAGCCCCGGCTTCGCAACAACGGCAGTTCTCACGCTGGTACTCGGGATCGGGGCCAACACGGCCATCTTCAGCGTGGTCAACGGAGTCCTGCTCCGCTCGCTACCCTTTCAAGATGCCGAGCGCCTGGTGATGGTGTGGAATCGAGGAGCAGCGGCGGCTGGGGGCGACCGCACGCCGCTGGCGGTGGCCGATTTGCTCGACTGGCAGGCGCAAAACCGGTCGTTTATCGAAATCGGCGCGTTTCAGACGACCAGCTACAATTTGACCGGTGGCGATCTGCCCGAACAGATACGGGCGGCGCAGGTGACGTCAAATTTTTTCTCAGTATTGGGCGTGCAGCCGCGGTTGGGCCGAACTTTTTTCCCGGATGAGGATCGGGCCGGAGCGCCGTGCGTCGCTCTTTTGAGCGACGGCCTCTGGCGCAGACGCTTCGCTGCCGATCCCGAGGTCGCAGGGAATACACTCAACCTGGACGACAGACCATGCACGATCATCGGCGTGGCTCCGGCGCACTTAGACTTTCCGGACAAAGCCATTGCGTTGTGGACGACGGTCCGGTTGGAGCCACCGAAACGGCGCGGTCCCTATTTCCTGAGTGGCGTTGCCCGTCTGAAGAAAGATGTAAGCCTGCAAGCGGCTCGGACTGAGACGAATTCCATCAGGACAAGCTTCCCCTCAGCCCAGCACCGTAACGGACAGTTCTTTAACTTCAATGTGCTGCCGCTCACGGAATTCATTGTCGGCGACGTGCGGTTGGGCTTGCTGGTCCTATTGGCGGCAGTGACACTTGTGCTGCTGATTGCTGCTGTGAACGTCACCAACCTGATGTTGGTGCGCTCGACCGCGCGCATGAAGGAAATATCTCTGCGTACGGCGCTCGGTGCCAGCCGCGGGCGCATCATTCGGCAGCTTCTGACCGAGAGCATGTTGTTGGCGCTCACCGGAGGCGTCGGGGGTCTCGTGTTGGCGGCAGTCGGAGTGCGGCTGCTTTTGAGGCTGGCGCCGGATACGATTCCCCGGTTAAGCGAAATCGGAACGGATTGGCGCGTACTCAGCTGGACAGCGGTTGTGTCCGTACTGGCGGGGATGGCCTTTGGGCTAGCGCCCGCGTGGCAAGGGGCCAAGCTCAACCTCGACGGAGCGTTGAAGGAAGGCGGACGAGCCACGAGCGAAAGCGCCCCTAAGCGCCGCTGGCGCAGCGCTCTGGTGGTCATGGAACTGGCCCTGGCGGTTATGCTGTTGATCGGCGCAACTCTGTTGATCAAGAGCTTTTGGCGCTTGCAGCGTGTCGATTCCGGTGTGAGCACTGCCCGTATGCTCACCATGGAGATACCTTTGCGCGGACCTCGCTACGAGAAGGCACAACAACTGGAGGCCTTCTTCCCGCGCTTGCTCGAACGAATCCAGGCACTCCCCGCCGTGCGCTCCGCGGCCGTAAGCAATAGCCTGCCGCCCGACACGAGCGATTACTCGGACAATTTCGAGATCGAAGGCCACCTGGTGGAGGCCTCTCAACCGCCAGCCATCGCCTACATGATTCTCGTCAGCCCGGATTATTTCCGCACCTTCGGGATACCGCTGCGGAGCGGGCGGTACTTCAGCGCTGCGGATGCCGGTACCGCCCAGCGTGTGTCAATCATTAGCGAAACGACCGCGCGGCAGTTCTTCCCGAATGAAGACCCGATCGGAAAGCGCATCACCGAAAAGGGACAGATTGTTGGCGTTGTAGGCGATGTGAAGTACACCGGCTTGGCGGACGCGATGCAGCCCGCCATCTACGAGCCGCTCAGCCAGGCACCCTCGTGGGACGTGTTTGTTTCCGTCAAGACGGATGTCGCCGATCCGCTAAGTCTTGCCGCGGCTGTGCGCGGCGAACTCAAGTTACTTGACGCGGCGCTGCCGGTGTCGCAAGTTGGCACGCTTGACGACCGATTTGCCGCGGCCACCGCGCAACCCCGGTTTAGAACCGCGCTGATCGCCCTTTTCGCTGTCCTAGCGCTGGTGCTGGCCGTCATTGGAACATACGGGGTCCTGTGTCATTTGGTTGCTCGACGCACGCACGAGATCGGCATCCGCATGGCGTTAGGTGCGCAACCTGATGAGGTCGTGAAGCTGGTGCTGAAACAAGGCGCGGTCCTGGCCGTCGCCGGCACATTGATGGGCCTGGGCGGGTCCTTCGCCCTGACGCGAATATTGAGGAACCTGCTCTTTGGTGTGAGCGCAACCGATTGGCCAACATTCTGCGGAGTTTCTGGGCTTCTCATTGGTACGGCGCTTGCGGCCTGCTACGTGCCCGCGCGGCGCGCGATGCGCGTCGATCCGGTTGTGGCGCTGCGCTACGAATGAGGCATGGTAAGAATGTGGTCGCACGATCGAATTGAAGAGAAGTCTATTGATCCTTTTTGCGGAATGCCCCGGCCACGGGAAGACGGTCAGTCTCCGGATTGCCAACACACGAAGGGATTGCTTAGAATCTGCCGTTGCGAGTCTAATCGCGATTTTCCATTAACTAGGGCGTGAAGTCCTAGTCCGCACAGCCGTTCACCGCACCGTTCTTTTTTTTTCGCAGCCCGATCAACAAATCGCGGATAGCTGTCCGGTTACGCGACCCTTCATCCCGCAAACGGACAAAGGGTGAGATGACCGCTTCTCTTCGAGCCACTAAGTATTGCCAGCACAAGGAGTTAAAGGAGAGGTGCCCCGGAAGAAGATGTGCACCTAGGTACTGGAATCCCGGAGGTTGTCCATCCTGGGCCCTCTGAATGTGCCCGAGGCGGAGAGCCTGAATTAAGGGTGCGCGATCGTCCAGGCTCAATCTGGAGGACAACGTCGCCGACGGCGAGCTCATCGCGCCGAGCGCCATGAAACCCTGAGTTGCTGCCCGCCGTATGTATTTGAGGTTCTCGCGGAGGGCTTCGCGTCGCCGCCATACAAGCACGGCCGTCGTTGGCCCTACAGCGTCCGAGAGAACGTCGGCAAGCGAGGATCTTCTCCCCTCTAGAGGAGGCCTTCACCCCCTGGCTGACGGACCGGCAGGGAAGCCGACGGAGGAGACAAAATGACGACCTACACGAGCGAAACGTCGGGACGCAAAGCGGCAGGAGGTCCGCTCAGGTATGCAGGTGCGCTACTGGGCGACCTAAGGGTTGCGCTCCGCTCACTAGGCCGGACCCCGACGTTGTGGGCCACCGTGGCTCTCACGCTAGCGCTCGGCATTGGCGCGAACGCAGCCATTTTCAGCGTCGTGCGCGGCGTGCTGTTGCGTCCGCTGGTGAATCGCGATGAAGATCGCCTCATTTACATCCAGCAGAGCGCACCCGGTCTGCAAGTGGACAATGCCTCGTTCTCAATTCCTGAGATCACTGACATAGGCCCCCAGTTGAAGACCATCAGCAAACTCGGCACGTTCTCGACCGTCGACTTCACGGCGCAGGGATTCGGCGAGGCACGTGAAATCCACGCCGGAGTTGTCGACGGCGCCTATTTTGAGGTGATGGGGCTGAAGCCGGTGCTCGGCCGCCTGCTCGACGCCCGCGACGATGGCCTCAACGCTGAGGGCGCCGCAGTGCTCACGTACAAGTTCTGGGTCACCGCCATGCATTCTGATCCCAACCTGATAGGAAAGGTGATACGGCTCGGCAGCATGATGCAGGTCCGCTCGGCAACCATCGTCGGAGTTCTAGAGCCCTCCATACCGTATCCGGCGGACACGGCTCTGATTGCCAACATCGTCACGAGCCCACATCACCTGTCGGCAACCATGGTACAGGGCCGCGAGCATCGCATGACCGACGTATTCGGCCGGTTGGCGCCCGGGGCCAGCCTTAAGTCCGCGACCGCGGAGCTTCGCACGGTGTACGCGGCAATGGTGGCCGCGCATCCTGACGTTTACAAGCCTCAGTATCACTTCCACATCGATGCCAGGCGGTTGCGGGACCAGATCAACGCGGAAGCCAGCACCATATTGTGGCTTTTGTTTGGCGCCTCAGGCCTGCTGTTCGTGATTGCCTGCTCGAACGTCGCCAACCTGATCCTTGCCCGGACGGTTCGTCGTGAAACGGAGCTGTCGGTCCGTGCCGCGCTTGGGGCCAGCTCAACCACCATCCGCCGATCGTTGCTGGCAGAAGGCCTGGTCCTATGTGGCAGCGGAGGCATGGCTGGTGTGCTGGTGGCCATACCGATGGTCACGGTACTCGCGCGCTACGCGTTGCGATTCTCGGTAAGGGCGGCGGATCTGACTGTCGATTTCAGCATGCTTTGGATGGGCTTGGCTCTGGCCTTGGCAGCGGCGGCCTTTCTTGCCTTCGTTCCCCGCCTGCCTTCCGCCGATAGCTCACGCGGGCTGGTGCTCACCGCTGGCGGTGGACGCGTTACCGGGAGCAGCCGCCGCCGCATTCGCGTCTTCACCGTTGTCCAGATTGCCGCGTCATTCCTCCTGCTGGCGAGCGCGGGTGTGCTGCTAAGGACGTTGCTCTCGCTACAAAACGCACAGCCGGGCTTTGAAACCGGGCACGTTCTGATTGCAAACCTGCCGCTGATTTCCGACGGCCGAACGCCCCAACAGGTCGCCCAGTTCTATGAGGACGCCCAGCGTAGCGTGAGTGCGTTGCCGGGAGTGGAAGGCGCTGCAACCGGCATGATGGCCCCCTGGCGCGATAGTGGTTTCCTGAAGTTCACTCTGCAGTTCGCGGTCGAAGGCAGAAAAACGGAGAGCAGCAAGGATGATCTGCGTGCCCGGTTCCGCTTTGTTTCGCCCGGCTACTTCGCCACTCTGGGAATTCCGCTTCTCGAGGGGCGTGATTTCACGGAGGCCGATCGGAAGGAGGCCGAACCCGTAGTCATCGTCAGCAAGAGCATCGCGCAACAGCTGTTCCCCGGGCAAGACGCCGTCAACCGGCACATCATGTGGACCGATCCTTTGATCAAGTACGCCGACATCAGCCCTGCTGCTCGCCGCATCGTGGGCGTCTCGGCCGATGTCGACGACGCGAACATCATACCCCAACGCAACCTGACGATTTATCAGCCATTCGCGCAGGGGCCCCTGTTCGGAGCCAGCCTGCTCGTGCGCGCGACGAAGGATCCCTACGCGCTCATCCCCACCATCACGAAAACCGTTCGCGCTGCGGCTGCCACACAGCCCGTCGAGCACGCAAGCACGCTCGAAGATGTCCGCACGGAAGTTCTGGCGAACAACCGTGTGAACGCCATTGTGTTCGGCGGGTTCGCCGCCCTCGCCTTGGCGATTTCGGTGGTCGGAGTTGCGGGCGTTCTGGCCTTTTCGGTGAGCTGGCGCACGCGCGAGTTTGCAATCCGGCTCGCACTCGGCGCGCAACCCCGCCGGATTCTCGCCGGCGTGCTGATCGACGGGACGAGGATCGCTGCGATTGGCATTGCGGCCGGTGGGTTCGTGGGTTGGGGGTTGTCACGCCTGGCCGGCAGTTACGTTCCGGAACTCCAGCTTCCCGGGCCGATTCCGTTGATAGGATCGGCAGCAGTCATCGTCATGTCAGCAGTCGTGGCGTCGTTGGTGCCGGCCGCCCGCGCTGCGCAAGTCGACACCGTTCAAGCGCTTCGCGCTGATTGAGTCGGCGGCTACGCCCGTGCCTAAGCCTCTTAACTATTCGACGAGCTCTCCGGCTTGATGTTTTGGTTGAGTCGTAGCACGTTCTTGGGGTCGTACTTTTTCTTGATCTCCGCGAGGCGAGCATAGTTCCCTCCGTAGGCCAAGCGGACAAGCTGGTCACTCGTATCGCCCAGTTGGTTCACGTACACTCCGTGCGCAAAGGGTTGCAAACGGTCGCGCGTGACCTGGACCCATCGCACCGCTTCGGCCTTCTCTCGGGAAGCGCTCCAGACACCCGTCATGTCTACCTCATAACCCGGTTGCCGCAGAGCAAACGCCGTGTCTGTCAAAGCCACACGGCTGACAGCCCCGCGCAACGGCACAATGATCAACTTGCACGTTGCTGGTGCATTGTTGATTGCCGTCGTAATCGCCGCAATGGCCGCCCCGCTGAGTTCCCGCAGAAAGAGGTTCGTCTGGAAATGCGCAACCGGCGCTTGAAGAAATCCACCCGCCGCCTGGGCTTCCAGATAGGACATGACCTTGATGCTGTCATCGTGCGGTTTGAGCGCACGCAGCGGCCTTATCAAGTCATTCCCCATTCGTGGATCGCCGCAATAGCAGACATCGACCTTGAGTCTTGGTCCGCTTTCGGACGGCAACAACTGGGCAAACGCATCTATTTCATCCGGGGCTCCCGCGAGAAACCTGACGAAAGCCTCGAGTAGCTCTGGAATGCGTCCCGCCGAATAGATCAGCGCCCCGGACACAACCTCGCCTACTGGGTGGAGCTGGTACTCCAGCGCCGTCACCACACCGAAGTTGCCGCCTCCCCCGCGAATCGCCCAAAAAAGATCTGGATTGGACTTCTGGCTGGCCTCAACTCGTCTCCCGTCGACGGTCACCACTTCTGCAGATACCAGGTTGTCACACGCGGCGCCGTATTTCTCCATCAAGCGACCTTCTCCCCCGCCAAGCGTCAGGCCGGTAATTCCCACGGTCGGGCAACCGCCTGAGGTTGTTGCAAGCCCAAACCGCTGTGTCGCTTCGTCAAGATCGTGCACGAGCGCGCCTGCCTCCGCGCGGGCCACGCGCTTGCTGGCGTCGACTTCAATTCGTTTCATTTGGGAGAGGTCGATCACCACGCCGCCATCGCACATCCCGTACCCGACGCGGCTATGGCCTCCACCGCGCACCGCCAGTCGTAAATTCTCGGTCTGGGCAAAATCCAGAGCGTGCGCGACGTCGGACGGGCCAGCGCAGCGCACGATCACCGCTGGACGCCGATCGAATGCCCGATTGAAGATGGAGCGTGCCGCTTCGTACTCGGATCCGTTCGGCGTGATTACACGGCCGACGATTTCGGACGCCAGCTTGCGAATCGCGGCGGGATCGAGTGGCGTGGCACTTTGCTCGACTCGCTGCGCTTCAAGAGTTTTAGGGCATGCGTACAGCGCAGCGCTGGCAAGCGCCGTCTGCTGGATGAACTGTCTTCGCGTGATGAGCGACATACGACTGGCTCAAACCTGCAGCGGAAGACTCTACTCGCAAGCGCCCCGGGACACTCCAGTCGTGACTTGCAAGCGATGCCTCCGCAGTGAAATAGCCGTCGGAATTCGACGTAAGCCTAGCGTCCGCGCCTGGTGGAGTCAATTCTGAGCCAATGATGGGCCACTCGGAGATTGACCCGGCCACGGGCAGACGATCAGTCTCGGGATTGCCGACAATCCTTCCGTTAGAAACCGATGATGGAGTTTTTACCGCTATGGGATTTTCGCCTGCCGAGTCTGTGTAGCCGCCTCGCGGACGCTACCGAACCTGTCCTACGATGAGGGTGATGTCGTCCTGCTGTTCGCGTGGATTGAACTTGCGAACGTCGGCGACGATGGAGTCAATCAGTGCCGGCGGAGAGAGCGCGCGATGACGGTGCAAGGATTCGATCAGCCGATGATTACCGAACTCTTCACCGGAATCGTTGAAGGATTCGATTGCGCCATCGGTATAGAGAACGAGCGTATCGCCTGGGCATAGCTGGCGTACTTCGAGAGTGCAGTCCCATTCGTCGAATAGCCCGAGGACCGTGGCGGTGGAGCTCAGGTGCTCAAGGGAGCCATCTCGCCGGAGAAGGAGAGCGGGAAGGTGGCCGCAATTGGCGTAGCGAAGGCGACGCGATGCGTCGTCGTACTCGCAAAAGAAGAACGTGGCGTAATCGCCGTCGGCGGTATTTTCGAAGAACAACTGATTAACGGAATGTAAGAACTGCTTCGGCTGCTCGGCGGCGATGGCGCACTGGCTCCGCAGACTAGCTTGCAGGTTGGCCATCAGGAGCGCCGCGGCTATCCCTTTGCCGGCAATGTCGCCGATGACCAGGCCAAGCCGTTGCTGGCCGAGGTTAAGGAAATCGTAATAATCTCCTCCGACGTGCCGCGCCGGGAGGCAAGCACCGGCATAATCAAGGGTACGGGCTTGCGGCATCCTCTGGGGAAAGAGCCTCGCCTGGACTTGGCGCGCGATTTCGAGTTCGTGCTCGGCTTGACGTTCGGCTTCGAGCTTTTGGGCCAGCGCGCGGCGCCGCATTTCGACTCCGAGGGTCAGCTCGTCAAAGCCGGCCAGGCCAAACGAGTTGCCGTCCGGATCCTCGAATCGCGTGAAGATTCCGCCCCATTGCGGTTTGCTTGGCGGAGACTCGAAACGTACCCCGCGGCTGCTCCATTCCTGGTACTTGGCCTGGACGTCTTCGGTGATGAAGTAGAC
>DATFRB010000002.1:0-2527 GCA_035263625.1 Occallatibacter sp. | reverse complement strand
AGAGGAAGTCAGCGTTACGGTGCGCACGCCATCCGGCAAGCAAGAGATCGAGGGCAGCGACATTCTGGTCGCGGCGGGTCGCATTCCAAACACCGAGGGAATCGGCCTCGAGGAGGCCGGGGTCGAGTTGGACGCTCGCGGCTATATTCGCGTCAATGAACGGTTGGAGACCACTGCGCCCGACGTCTGGGCCGTGGGGGACTGCGCCGGCAGCCCGCAGTTCACGCACGTCGCCGGCGATGACTTTCGGATCATCTGGGACAACGTGTCCGGAGGAAAGCGCAGCACGCGCGATCGCCTCGTGCCCTACTGCGTGTTCACCGACCCACCACTCGCGCACGTTGGGCTGAGCGAACGGGGCGCGCGGCGTGACGGCGTCGCGGTACGTGTCGCGAAGCTGCCGATGAGCGCCGTATTGCGAACGGAGGCGACGGACGAAACACAAGGCTTCATGAAGGCTGTTGTCGGTGGAGATGATGACCTCATTCTCGGCTTCACGATGATCGGCGCCGAGGCGGGCGAGGTCATGGCCGCAGTGCAAACCGCGATGCTGGCAAACCTGCCGTATCAGAAACTACGCGATGCCATTCTCACGCATCCGACAATGGCGGAGGGGCTCGGCCCGCTGTTTGAAAATGTTCCACCTCGATCTGCTTCACCCAGGCTGGACCGACCCCTGGCAGCCGCAACTGCGCAGTTCGCCCATTAAGGGGACTCGAGTCACAGTGAAGGAGGTCTGCCATGTCGCAAAGAACTCTGAGCATATCCGTGCTCGCGACGCTGCTGCTGTTCATGGCTGGCGTATCGGCCCAGGCGGCCGACGAGATGTTCACCGTGCGCGTCGAGAACGTGTCCGTGGGGAACATCCTGAAGCTTTCCAACGGGAAGACGGCACCCGTGACAGTGGCGCCTGTCCTCTACGTCATCCACACGAACCGCGGGCCGCTGTTCACGTCCGGCGAGCCGGACCGCGGTAAGGGACTCGAGGCCTTGGCGGAAGATGGACCTACGGGCCCGCTGGCGGAGTCCCTGAAGGCCCAGCCGGGCATCGTCCACGTGGGCTTCACCGACACGCCGGTCGGGGCTGGCGGTCCCGGAGATATCGAGCCCGGCGGCGCCTACGAGTTCAAGGTCACGGCGAAGCCCGGTGAGCAGCTGACCATCGCCACGATGTTCGTACAGTCCAACGACCTGTTCTACGCGCCCAGGGAGGAAGGCATCGCCCTGTTCGACGCCAGCGGCAAGCCGATCGCCGGCGACATCACCTCCCAGATTCTGCTCTGGGATGCGGGCACCGAGGTAAACGAGGAACCGGGCCTGGGCCCGAACCAGGCACCGCTCCAGCCCGCCCCGAACACGGGACCCGCCGAGCATGGCGTGGTCCGGCCCATCAGCGAGGTGAAGGACGGCTTTCACTACCCCAGCGTCGCCGAGGTGCTCCGAGTCACCATCACGCCCGGCCCGACGGCGACGCGCTGAACCGAGCGATGAAGCCGGCTGCCCCTGGTTAAAGGGACGAGAAAATGAGCGAGACGAACAGAAGCAGGTTCTGCGACACCGCTACAGCGAGCAGCTTCTCCGTCGTGAAAGAGCCTGATGTCGACGTGGGTCGAACGTCTTGACAAGGTGCGGAGCGCAGGCCAGTGGGCATGACAATCAACGGTCAGATCTGCAGCTTGATGGTCGAACCGCGGATGACGCTGCTCGGCGCACTGCGTGAAGAGCTGGCGCTGACCGGCACAAAGAAGGGTTGCGATCGGAGCGAGTACGCGACCTGCCGGTCACCATTGAGAAGCTGTTATGACGCGGCAACGTCTTCAACCGCATCAAGGGCACGGCATTGAATTTCATCAGCAGTTCGCGTTAACGCCGGTCGTAGGAGGTTCCATGGGCGCCGAGCAATCCAAGCCGAAGGGTCCCAATCTCGCGCAGGGCGTCTCAGTCGGCGACGTTTCCGACGGAAGCATGGTGGGCGGACATGTAGATGACGATGCGGTGCTTCTCGCGCGCCGCGGGAAAGAGTTCTTTGCGATCGGTTCGACGTGCTCGCATTACGGCGGCCCGCTCGCCGAAGGATTGATTGTCGGCGACACCGTGCGATGTCCCTGGCACCATGCCTGCTTCAGCCTGCGTACCGGCGAGGCGGTCGCAGCGCCCGCCTTCAACCCGATGCCGTGCTGGCGCGTGGAAAAGCGCAATGGGACGGTTTTCGTGCGCGAAAAGATCGAGCCCGCCGACAAACGCACCGCCGGCAAGGCCCGGAGCTCGGGCGCAAAGCCTGAACGCGTGGTGATCGTGGGCGGGGGAGCCGCGGGATTCGCCGCGGCCGAGATGCTGCGGCGGGAAGGCTTTGCCGGCAGTGTGACGCTGCTCTCCTCGGACGAGACGGCCCCCTATGACCGGCCGAATTGCTCGAAGGACTATCTTGCGGGGAACGCGCCCGAAGACTGGATGCCGCTCAGACCGCCCGAGTTTTATCACGACCAGTCGATCGAACTTAAGCTTCGCAGCAACGTCACCGGCATCG
>DATFRB010000001.1:0-159914 GCA_035263625.1 Occallatibacter sp. | reverse complement strand
CCCTGACACGCCGATTGCCGGGGCCATTCGGGGGCTGATCCCGAGGTGAGAGTTCAATACATCAAATGTCTGATAACAGATATTCTGTTAACTTAAACCAACCAAGCGGGCCGCACCATCTGGCCTACTTTTCCAGAGGCGATTCCCTTCGGTATCTTATTTCCGTGATCCCACTTGCAACCCAGAGACCGGCGCCGGAGGGCGTTCACTGCGCGGACGGATCTGCCCTGCCGCACCTGCGGACGTCACGGCGAGCGATTTTGACGTGGCTGCTGGTCAGCATTGCGATCTCGATTGGGTGGGGCTATTCGATTGAGGCTTCGAAGGACGCGGGGCTCGAGGACTTCGCGGCTGTTTACTATGGCGCGCGGACTGTGATGGATCATCATGACCCTTACAGGTCCGGCGAGTATCTCGAGGTCTACCGGCGCGAGGGCGGGCCGCTGCCCCGGAACAACTCCCAGCCAAGCTTCTGGCGCGTGGTTCCGGTTTGCGTAAACCTGCCGCCGACGCTGCTCGTGGTGGCTCCGCTGGCGCTGCTGGGCTGGGGGCCGGCGCATCTGATGTGGATGCTGCTCATGCCGGCCGGACTGTTGATCGCCGCGTGGCTGGCGCTGGATCTTGCGGCCGACTTCGGGGCGACGATGTCGCTTCCCCTGCTGTGCATCGTGCTGGCCAACTGCGAATTCCTGTTCCAGCTGGGCAATGCAACTGGAATTGCGGTGAGCCTGGGCGTCTTCGCGGTGTGGAGCTTTCTGCGGAACCGGTGCGTGCCGGCTGGAATTGTGTGCTTCGGGCTGGGCATGGCGCTGAAGCCGCAGGAAATCGGGTTGATCTGGCTGTACTTTCTGCTGGCGGGGCGCGTTTATCGCCGGCGCGCGCTTGCTTCGATCGGAATAGCGGGCGGCCTGGCGGCGGTGAGCCTGCTTTGGATCGCGACCGTATCTCCCCATTGGGTGCAGGAATGGCATGCGAATGTGGCGGCCACTTCGATGCGCGGCGACCTGAACGACCCCGGCCCGTCGTCGGTGGGCAATATGAACCTCGGGATGACGACCGACCTGCAATCGGTGTTGAGTTATGTGAAGGATGACCCGGGGTTCTATAACCCGGCGGCGTTGCTTGTATGCGCTCCGCTGCTGCTCGCCTGGCTGGTGGTGACCGTTCGCGGGCGGTCTTCGCGGCCGGAAGCGCTGCTCGGGGTGGCGTCGATGGCTGCGTTGAGCATGCTGCCCATCTATCACCGGCAATACGACCTGAAGATCCTGATGCTACTGATTCCGGCGTGCGCCCTGCTGTGTACGAAAGGCAGGAATCTGCGCATCACTGCCCTGCTTGTGACCGCGGCAGCCATCGTACTTACTTCTGATATTCCGGTGGCGCTGCTGATGCTGCTGAACAAGAGCCTGCGGCTGCCGCAGGATGAGGCGCTCGGAAAGATCGCGTCTGTGCTGACGGCGCGATGCCCAACGATTGTGCTGCTCGCGGCGGGAGTCTTTTATCTGTGGATGTACGCCGGGTACGCAAAACGATCCGCGCGGGAGCCGGAAGGAGCGGGCTGACGGGGGTGCCGTGAATTCCCTGCCGTTTACATCTTGTAGCGGCCGAGGTCCTCGTCGTTCAGGCCTTCGAGCCAGCCGCGAAGCTGCTCTCCGGTCTGGCCTTCGGTTGCGCTGCCTGCCGTGACCCTCGCCGACTCCATGACCCGTTCCGCAACGTAAATGGGACAGTCGGAGCGAAGGGCGAGCGCGATGGCGTCGGACGGCCGGGCATCCACCATTACGATGTCGTCGCCCTGCCGGAGCCATAGGACGGCGAAGAATGTATCATCCCTAATCTCTGTAATTACAACGCGATCCAGCCGGCCATTCAAGTGCTGGATGAGGTTTCGAGTTAGGTCGTGGGTCATGGGACGCGGCGCCGCCAGCTTTTCAAGCTCGATTGCGATCGCGTTAGCCTCGAATATGCCGACCCAGATGGGCATAACGGAGTCCGAAGTTGGATCCTTGAGGACAACGATGGGCATGTTCGTGGCCGGATCCATCATGAGCCCCCGAATTCGCACTTCGATGTCCATGAACACCCCCTTCTGGTTGGACGCGCCGGCATCCCTCCGAGTAGACCTCTATTCAACCACAACTCGCGGTTGAGGTCCGCATCTTCCGGTAACATCCTTTCGGCGTGCGCGGTTTGCGGATCATGCCCGCATCAAAGCCGCCGCGATCAGGGCCGGCGCGATCAGGCTGCCGGCACGGCCTCGCCTACCAGGCTGTTTGGATGCGTTTGCGTGATGCGCACATTCAAATACGTGCCCGGCGCCGGCGCAATGGGGTTTGGCCAGGTGAAATTCACGGGCTTGTTCTGCGAGCTGCGGCCGGCGATCTGGCCGCGCGCCGGATTCTGCCCTTCAACCATGACTTCTACAATTTGCCCTAAGTGATGGCCATAATTGATTCTTTGGATCTCACGCTGCCGGTCAAGGAGTACTTGAAGGCGGTGCGCCTTCTCACTATCCGGGATGGAGTCGATCATGACCAGGGCCGGGGTATTTGGCCGGGGAGAGTACTTGAAGCCAAACACGCAGTCGTACTGGACCTCGGCCAGGAGGTTCATTGTCTCGATGAACTCGTCTTCGGTTTCGCCCGGAAAGCCCACGATGATGTCGGTGGAGAGCGAGATCGGCCGCTTCGCAGCCTTGATCCAGGCGATGCGCTCGAGGTACCAGTCCCGCGTGTACTCGCGCGCCATGGCCTTGAGGACGCGGCTCGAGCCGGACTGCACGGGCAGGTGGACGTGGTCGCAGAGCGTGGGATAGGCGTCGATGGCCTCGACGATGTCGCGCGTGAAGTCGCGGGGGTGGCTGGTGGTGAAGCGCACGCGGCGAATGCCGGGGACCTGCCCGACGGCGGCGAGAAGTTCGGCGAAGCTCAACTTCCCTTCCGGATCCCTGTAGCTGTTGACGTTCTGGCCGAGGAGCTGGATTTCGGTATAGCCAAGGTCGGCGATGCGGCGCGCCTCTTCGAGCACGGAGGCGGACGTTCGGCTGCGCTCCTTGCCGCGCGTATAGGGGACCACGCAGTAGGCGCAGAACTTGTCGCAGCCCTCGATGATGGTGATGTAGCCGCGGTAGGGGTTCTGGCGCGCGGTGAACTCGGTCTCGAATGTCTCGTCGGTCTGGCGGTCGTCGAGGCCGGTGATGCGCGTCTCGCCGGCTTCAAGCCGTGAAAGCATTTCGGGGAGCTTGCGGTAGCTCGCCGAGCCGGAGACGAGCGAAACGTAGGGGGCGCGCTCGAAGATCTTTTCGCCCTCCTGCTGCGCCACGCAGCCGAGCACGCCGAATCGCTTGCCGGCCTTGTGCAGCTTTTTGTAATCGTTGAGGCGGTTGAAGACTTTCTGCTCGGCTTTATCGCGAATGGAGCAGGTGTTGTAGAGAATGAGCCCGGCCTGCTCCTCGGAATCGACCTGGCGGTAGCCTTCACGCTGGAGCGTGCCGATTACCTTTTCGGAGTCATGGGCGTTCATCTGGCAGCCGAAGGTCTCAAGATAGAAGGTTTTTTCGGGCGCCATAACAATACTAAGTATATCGCGGATACGACTGCGGTCGGTGCGGGCGGCGTGCCGCCGAGGCGAGTGTGCGTTTGTGCTAATAGTAGTAATCGCAGCGCGATAGTCGGCGTGGCCGTACTTGGTCCCGCCGGCGACAGTTGAGAGGAGCACTCTGCCCATGGGAGTTCCGGTTGCACTCTTCAATGCCAGCACTCAGGCCATCACAGTCGACGTTAACAACGGACCGAGAACCCTGATCCATGCTACCGGAGAGTCAGAAAACTGGTTGCCGCAAACCCAGTATCCGGGAACCGGCCCGGGGTACAGCCAGGGGTATGCCGCCCCCAATGTGATTGGAAACCTCGGACAGAACTACATCGCGGCATTCGTCGGCGGAGTTCAATTTGGGCACTCTTTCGTGTTCAGCCTGCCCACGAATTATCCGGTTCATTCGGTTCAGATTTACTTCTTCTCCGGCACAGGGAAAAGCGCATCGTGGAGTGTCCTGACTGACGGTGTGCTCTGCGCACAGCAGACGAGAGCAGCCCAAGCTGAATCGTCCAAGTTCGAACCCGAGCAAGCCGGAGAGAACTAAGGCCTAAGTTCTTTCTCGATTCCCTCGTTTTGATCCTACTCGCGAGCCGCCTGAGACGACCTTGCGACCGGTTACTTTTCTTGTGTCAGCCCCGTGTTCGGCTGCTTCCAGTCGAGGTTGCGGAGCATCTCGTCGATGCGCGAGGGCGTGCCGCTGATCTCGATCCAGATGTTCTCGATGGCGGGGTAGCGGCCTTTGCGCTTGAAGCGGTACTTGAGGTCGCCGCCGCTTTTGGCCGCGGAGGCCCAATCGCCGTAGAGGAGCTCGACGGCCACGGACTTCTGGTCGTGTCCGTTGGGCGTGCGAAAGGCCATGCTGGGGCCAGCGAGGTTGAGCTTCTCGCGCGTGGAGGAGTCGCCGTCGAGCGACACGCCGGCGCGATTGAAGTGGACCATGATGGTGACTTCCGAGACCTCGAGCGTTTTGGCGATCTTCACCTTCTCCTTCATGTCGTCGGTGGCTTCCATCTTCTCGATGGCTGGCATGTAGACGCGGTTGTAGTAGTCGGAACCGGGGCGGACGCGGTAGGTGCGTTGGATCAGCTCGTCCACGTCGAGGGGAACGTCGGGGTCGCTCGAGACCAGTACGTCGTCGTCGAGGTCGTACTCGGTGGTTGTTACGCGGGTCCAGTCGTCGTTCTCGAACGAGTCGAGAATGCGGTGGATGACGTCCCGGTAGTTGTTCAACATGGCGCGCTCGGGGGCGGTGGGCGGCCTCTTTTCGGCACGGCACGGGGCTGCGGCAACGCAGGCCAGGACAAGAGACAAGAGCACGGTGAGTCGAGGGAACTTCATTGTCGGGGAATGCATGGATTTGCCGAATCTAACGAATGCAGCGATCGAGTGTAAAGCGGATATTTCGCTCTTCGAGGTTACCTTTGGTGGGGGAGGGGGGCGGTTTTTGCCTGAAATTTGCAGCTGAAAATGCCCTGGGATGGGGAGCGGTAATGGCGCAACTTCCGGTTCGACAGTCACTCGCCAACAACCATCTTTCCGGCAGTCAGCATGGTCCGTTCTGGTACGCCTCATCTGACCTGGTGAGCACGTCGGCGGTTTCCAGCCTGTATCGCTGATCTCTCTCATTTGACAGTCTCACCCACGGTCTCATACCGTCGTTGCGTGATTCCCAGGTAGATACTCCAAAACCACAATCCTCGGAGGACGAACGATGAAATGTACGACACTTGGACTCTCTGTGCTCTTAGCAGCCTTCGCCGGATCGGCGTTGGCCCAAACCCCGGTTTCGGGCACCATCAAATGCCCCAAGGAAGACACCTCGCAATCCGTCGAAGTCGGAGATCAGGCCGGCCACGTACTGATTCTTGAGAAGGGCTCCTGTTCTTGGAACCCTTCATTGGAAATAGCCGGGTTGAAATCGACAGGGTATACCGGCGCTGATACCTTCGATTTGTCCGGCCCGAGAGGCCAGGCGCGGGGCTACGCTGTGATTACGATGGAAAACGGCGACAAAGTTTACGCCCGATACCAGGGCACGGGCGGTATATCGAAAGAGGGGGCCTTCACCGGCGAAGGTTCGTGGTCCTTTACGGGTGGCACCGGCAAGTTCAAAGGATTGAAGGGCAAGGGCACGTACAAGTCATCCAGGGAGCCCAACAACGGTCCAGAAGATGCTCAGTTAGAAGGCTCGTACTCGCTGCCTGAACCAAGCGGCGCGGCTAAGAAATAGCCGAGCATCCTCTCTCTTTATCTCTCAAACCGCTTGCCTCGCCGCGTTCTTCTTCCCGACCAAAGGGATGAAGCCCATGGCGGGGTTTTGCTTCTGGTTTTGGCGAATCTTCAGCCCTCGCGCCGCAAAATTCAGAGTTCCGGTCGGATCTGCGCAGAAGTTCTTCCCGATTACCCCAGCGCGCGCTCTCAGGAGCGCGCCATCAGATCTCGTGTTTTCTCTTGACAGTTGACCTACATGGATGTCGCCGGCCCGGACGGATTCCAGGCACGAAGTTCCCAGAAGCAACCGCACATCTATCGACTACTTCCTTCGCTCCGGTCAGAGCCGTCTCTGAGGAACACAGGACCTTGGAGTAGCACCGCAGTTGTCCGATTTTGGACACCGCCTCTCCCGAACGGACACTCCCCATCCCGATCGCTTCCCTGCTGCCGCTTCAAAATCTGGTAGTTACCCGTGCCGCCGATGGCATCCGGCTTGCACTCACTCATCCAGCACGCTGAAGCAGTCGCCTGGGCCCCCACATAATGCTCATCCTGAGGACACCTTCATGCGAGTACTTTTCCAGGACCTTCGCTATTCATTCCGCCAGCTTATCCGGATGCCAGGTTTCGCGCTTACCGCAATCGTCTCGCTGGCGCTTGGCATCGGAGCGACGACGGCAGTATTCAGCGTGGTGTACGCCATTGTCGCCGACCCGTATCCTTACGCGAATTCCGATCGCATGGTTCACATGCGCCTGATGGCCCCGGATGGCGGCAATCGTGGGTTCGGACTGACCGCAAGCCAATGGCAGCAGATCAGGAAATCGCCGGTTGTCGAGGACGCTTTTCTCACCGACGGCACGTGGAACCTCACGATTACGGGAAGCGATGTGCCCGAAGACGTGGCTTCAGACAATGTGAGCTCCAACATGTTCAGCTTTATGGGCGTGCCTGCCTATGCTGGACGCAACATTCAGCCTTCAGACGCGATTGACGGGCAGGACCCGGCACCGGTGGCCGAACTGAGCTACAAATTCTGGACGCGGCACTTCAACGGAGACCTGTCTGTGGTGGGCAAGACCATCCACCTTCTGGACAAGGCTTACACGGTTGTGGGCGTTGCGGCGCCGCGCTTCACGTGGGATGACAGCGACGTTTACCTGCCCAAGAAAATCACCCAGGAAACCGTGCCCGGCTATTACGTCGGATTGCGGTTGAAACCCGGCATCACCCACGCCCAGGCCAACGCTGCGCTTTCGCCGGTGATTGAGGCCTTCCGGAAGGAGACGCCGAAGCACTTTCCTGACACGCCGATGAAATTCACCGTTGTGGGGCTCAATGACGACTTCATGCACGACATCGGCGGCACCCTCTACCTGATGTTTGGATCGGTGGCCCTGCTGCTGCTCATCGGGTGCGGCAACGTCTCTATTCTGCTGCTTGCGCGCGCTTCTTCGCGCATTAGCGAGTTCGGGGTACGGGCCGCGGTTGGCGCGAGCCGCCCGCGACTGGTGCGCCAGCTTTTGACGGAAGCCCTGCTGCTGTCTCTGACCGGCGCCGCGCTGGGCGTGCTCCTCGCGTGGAAGCTGATCGCCATTATCGTCGCAAACCTGCCGGAGTTCTCCTTCCCGCACGAGGCGGCTATTCACCTCAATATGCCGGTGCTCATTTTCAGCATCGCACTCGCCGTCGCCACGGGAGTCCTCTTCGGCCTGTGGCCCGCTCTCGAGCTTTCCCGGCCCGACGTGGCGAGAGCGATGCAATCAAGTAGCCGCAAGACCACGGCCGGAGCCGGGCGGAGGCGCCTGCACGGCGCGCTCATCTCGGGGCAGATCGCTCTCACGCTGCTGTTGCTTGCCGGGGCCGGCGCCGCGATCGAGGGATTCGTGCGCCTGTCGAACGTAAAGCTCGGATACGATCCCCACCACGTCATGTCCGTCGGAATTCCGGTACACCAGGGCACGTACGGGTCATGGGCGGAGCGGGCGCCGTATTTCGAAAAGCTGCTCGATGCAGTGCGCACGGTGCCTGGCGTTGCAATGGCGGGCATGTCGTCGAACGCGACGCCGCCGGACAACGGCTACACCGCAACGTTCGATATTGTGGGCAAACCATCTTCTAATGACCAGGAATCGCGCGTCAATCTCGTGAGCCCCGAGTATTTCCGCGTCTTGAGCGTTCCACTTCTCCAGGGGCGCATCTGGAACGCGGACGAGAACCACAACGGCGCCGCGGTGGCGGTCATCAACCAGACATTCGCGCGGCGATTCTTCCCCAACGGCGATGCCGTCGGTCATTCCATCCATGTGCCGCGGATATCCTCTCGACCTCCCTTCATGTTCGCCTCACCGGCTGCGTCCGGCCCGATCCTCATTGTCGGCATTGTGGCGGATAAACGGGATGACGGGCTGGCGAAGCCCATCCTGCCTGAAGCCTTTATTCCTTACACGTTCGTTGTGGGGATGTATACGCAGATCCTGGTGAAGTCGGCGCAGGGTTCGCCTCTTGCGCTGCTGCACGCCGTTCAGGTCAAGGTCAACTCCGTCGACCACGCCCAGCAGACCAACGGCCGCGTCGAGGACCTCGACCAGTGGATCCGCGACACGCCGGAGTGGGCGCGAGGCCATCTCGTCGCGTGGCTCTTCGGCGGATTCGCCGCGCTTGCGCTGGCGCTTGCGGCAGTGGGCTTGTACAGCGTTGTGTCTTATACGGTGGCGCAGCGGACCAACGAGCTTGGCATCCGCCTTGCACTCGGCGCGACGAGGTCGCATGTGCTCAAGCTCGTGATGGCGTCGATGGCCGGAAGCGTCGGCATCGGCGCGGGGCTGGGTCTCGTGCTGAGCTTCGCGCTCAGCCGCGTTATGGCACACTGGTCGCCGGAGAGCCAGGCGAGCTCGCGCGACCCGATCCTGATGCTTGCCGCTTCCCTCACCCTGCTGCTGGTTACGCTGCTGGCGAGCGCGCTTCCGGCGCGGCGGGCAACCGCTGTCGATCCGGCGATTGCGCTGAGGTACGAGTGATACCCGGGGCGTTTAACGCAAACCTGTGTGCAGATAGGCAAGCAGGTCATTCATCTCATCCTGCGTGAAGCGCCCCGCAAACGACGGCATCAATCCCTTCCCACTGAGCACTACGCGCTCTACCTCGGCATCGGTGGCGGGGGCTCCGCTGGGTAGCGTGGAGCGCTTGAACATGTTGTGCAGGTCAGGCGGGACCTTCTTCAGGTTCAGGTCGTTGTCGCGGTGGCAATGCGCGCAGCGTGCTTCGTAGAGATGCTGGCCATCTGCCTGCTGCGGCGTGAGACTTGGCTGGGAGCGGCAGCCGGCAACGAAAGTCAATGCGATTGCCGGTCCTGCAATTGTGCAGATCATGGCAAGGGGTCGTTTCGCTGAAAAGCGCACTCCTTCTGTTATACCGCGCGGGCGAACTGCCGCGTGCCACAGGCTATCCTGAACCCATGCAGCTTCCGTCGCTCGACCAGATCCAGGCCGCGCAGAAAGTGGTCTATGGCCACATGCCTCCGACGCCGCAGTACACATGGCCGTTGCTCAATCAGCGGCTCGGCTGCGAAGCGTGGATCAAGCATGAGAACCATACTCCTGTTGGCGCATTCAAGCTGCGCGGCGCGCTCGTGTACATGGACTGGCTTCGGCGGGCGCAGACGGATCTTCCCGGCGTTGTCGCCGCCACGCGCGGCAACCACGGCCAGGGTGTTGCGATGGCCGCACGGCTCAATGGCGTTCATGCAGTGATCGTGGTTCCTCACGGCAACAGCGCCGAGAAAAACCGCGCGATGCAGGCGCAGGGGGCCGAGCTCATTGAGCACGGGCACGACTTTCAGGAGGCTCTTGAGTTTGCGCGCACACTCGCGGCCGAACGAGGTTTTGTAATGGTGGACTCGTTTCACGAGCGGCTTGTGATGGGCACTGCTACGTATGCGATGGAGTTCTTTCACGGCGCGCCGCGGCTTGAACGCGTCTATGTGCCGATCGGGCTTGGGTCATCGATCTGCGGCGTCTCCGCGGCGCGCAAGGCGCTTGGCATCGACACGGAAATTGTCGGCGTGGTTGCGGCAACTTCGCCATCTTATGCGCTGAGTTTTCGCGAGCATCGCATTGTGGAGGCTCCCTCGCGGACGCGCATCGCCGATGGGCTGGCCTGCCGCGTGCCGAATGACAAAGCTATGGAGGGAATCTGGGATAACGTCGCGCGCATCGTTGAAGTGTCTGACGAGCAAATCGAGGAAGCCATGCGGATCTACTATCGCGACACGCACAATCTCGCTGAGGGAGCCGGAGCGGCGGCGCTTGCCGGAGCGCTCACCGAAGAGCAAAGCGGCGCGCGAATCGGTATCATACTCACCGGCGCCAATGTGGACAGCGACGTGTATCGCAACGTCCTTGCCGGCGACATTTGACAGACGCGACCATGAAACCGACCGCCGAAAATCTCACTCCTTTGTCTCACGCCGCGCAGAACCGCTGCTTTGGATGCGGCGTTGCCAACCCCACGGGCCTGCATCTCGAGTTCTTTCTCGCCGATGATGGCAGGGTTGTCTGCATGGCGGAAGTTGCCGATACGTTCGAAGGGCCGCACGGACTGCTGCATGGCGGCATCATCGCGACACTGCTCGACGAGATCATGTCCAAGAGTGTCCGCTCGCACGGCATCGTGGCCATGACGCGGCACATGGAGGTGGATTACCTGCGCCCCGTGCCGTCGCGTGCGCCCATCCGCATCGAAGGGCGAGTGACCCGCAATGAAGGGCGCAAGCACTGGGCAGAAGCGAGCATTCTGAACCGCGAAGGCAAGACGCTCGCTCACGGCAAAGGCCTGTTCATTGAGGTGAGCCGATCGGCGCCGGATCCGGACCCGATCAAAGATGAATCCACCCCGCACGGATGAGCGCCAGCGAACCCGCGGCCACCACAATCCAGAGGATCACGCCCTGAAGCATCGGCCGGGCGCCAACATGCTTGAGCGTCTTCAACGACAGCCCTGTTCCGATCAGGTACAGCGTTGCCGTGAGCCCGATGATGCCAAGGTGCTTGAGCGCGGGATACATTGCCTGCCCAACGTGCAGATAGGTGTTGGCCACCGCCGCCAGGCAGAACAGCCCGATGAACCACGGCCATTGAATCTTCGCATTGCTTTTGGTGGCCGCCGCGGTGCCAACGGAGATCGGTACGATCCACAATGCGCGGGCGAGTTTTACCGTGGTGCCCACGGCAAGGGCCACGGCTCCATACTTTGCCGAAGCGCCCACCACAGAGCTTGTGTCGTGAATGGCGAGGGCGGCCCAGAGCCCGAACTGCGTCTGGCTGAGGTGAAGGAAAGCCCCGATCGCGGGAAATGCGAGGAGCGCAATTGAATTGAGCACGAAGACCGTGCCGAGCGAAACCGCCATCTCGTCGTCGGTAGCCTCGCTGATAGGCCCCACCGCGGCAATCGCGCTTCCGCCGCAGATTGCCGTCCCGGCTGAGATCAGGAACGAGACGCGGCGCTTCACGGTGAGCGATTTGCCCAGAAGCCAGCCCAGTCCCATCGCGAACGCGATGCTTGCAGCCGTGTATGCGAATCCCGATTTGCCGGCGCGAATCACCTGATGCAGGTCCATGCCGAAGCCCAGCCCAACTACCGACGCCTGCAGGAGGAACTTCGACAACTGCCGCGATTCGGCATGATACGGATGCGCAAACGTCAATCCGTACGCCAACCCGAGCGCCAGCGCCAGCGGCGGCGACACGAAGCCGCTCGCTGCGAGGATCATCCCGAGGAAAAACAACTTCTTCGACATGATTCCAGTGTCTAAAGGCGGCGCCGCCTGCGTCCAAGCAGAAGTCCTGATGCCCTATTTGCTTTTCTTATCGCTTTTACGTGCCGCTCGCGGATCCGTGCGCGGCCGGGTTTGCCGCGGTGCGCCGGATTCGCGGCTGACGGCAGCCGTGCGCGCGAGCAGAAATCTCCTGAATTCGCTGGCCGGGCCTTGCGGCTGCGGTCCTGCGAGACTCGCGATCAGGAACTTGCGCTGCATGCGGAGCCCTTCGACCTGGACGACCCGAATCGCCGCGCCCAGGCGCGCATCCTGCGCAAGAGCGCATTGCGACACAAAGCCTACGCCGAGCCCGGCCTCGACAGCGGACTTGATCGCCTCAGTCGAATCCAGGTCCATTGCAAAATTCAACGCACTGCGGCGGATTCCGTGTTTCTCGAGCGCTTCTTCGACGACGTGGCGCGAACCCGAGCCGTGCTCTCTCATCAGCAGGGGCGTCTGCTGGATCGATCGCGCGGGAACGCTGTGCGCGTCTCCCCACTCGTGCGAGGACGGCACAATCAGCACCAGGTCATCCAGAAGAAAAGGTTCCGTCTTGACATCGCGGCTGCGCGCGGGTCCTTCAATCAGGCCGAGCGCGATTTTCCCCTCCTCGAGCGCATGCACGATATGCTCCGTGTTTCCGCTCAAGAGGCGAAGGGAGATCCGCGGGTGCAGCCGGCGAAACTCGCCCAGGAGCCGCGGCAAAACATATTGCGCGATGGTGGTGGACGCGCCCAGCGCGAGGTGCCCGGCGTGCTCTCCTACGGCCGCGGCAATTTCCGCTTCCGCTTCGAGCAGAACTGCGTGCGACGCCCGCGCATGGCGCAACAGAACTTCGCCGGCGGCCGTGAGCGTGACATGCGAGCCGGTGCGGTCGAACAGCTGGACGCCGAGGTCGTCTTCAAGCGCCTTTACCTGGAGGCTGACCGCGGGCTGGGTTAAATACAGTTCTTCGGCGGCCCGTCGAAAGCTGAGGTGTTCCGCGACAGCGCGGAACACCACGAGGCGAAAATTCTCAAGGCTGGCCATGAATTGCGCGTCGCCGCCTTTCAAACTTTGGGCGTACGACGGTTTAGTCGTAGTATTCCAGGCCGAGATGGGTAATCAGGTCCGCACCCATGATATGCCGCAGCGTGTTCTTCAGTTTCATGGACTGGATGAACAGATCGTGCTCCGGATACAGCCCTTCGCGTGTCTGCGGCGACTTGAGATAGAAGCTAAGCCACTCCTGGATGCCGATGGACTTGAGCGACGGAGCGCGCTTGGCCAGGTCGAGGAGAAGCACCAGGTCGAGCGCAATGGGCGCGGCAAGGATCGAGTCGCGGCAAAGGAAGTTGACCTTCAATTGCATCGGGTAACCGAGCCAGCCGAAGATGTCGATGTTGTCCCAGGCTTCCTTCTCGTCGCCGCGCGGCGGGTAATAGTTGATACGGATCTTATGGTAGATGTCGTCGTAAAGATCGGGGTAGAGTTCAGGCTGGAAGATGTACTCGAGCGAGCCGAGCTTCGACTCTTCCTTCGTCTTGAACGACTGCGGTTCGTCGAGGACCTCGCCGTCGCGATTGCCCAGGATGTTGGTTGAAAACCAGCCCTTGACTCCCAGCATGCGCGCTTTGAAGGCAGGCGCAAGGACGGTCTTCATAAACGTCTGGCCGGTCTTGAAGTCCTTGCCGCAGATGGGCGCGGAGTTCTTCTTCGACAATTCGATCATTGCAGGGAGATCGACCGTGAGGTTCGGGGCGCCGTTGGCGAACGGAACGCCTTCGCTGAGCGCGGCGTATGCGTAAATCTGCGACGGCGCAATACCCGGATCGTCGTTCTCAAGTCCCTTTTCGAAGGCCTTGATGGACTGGTGAACCGCTGACGGCTCGAGAAAGATCTCGGTCGATCCGCACCAGATCATCACTACGCGGTCGACGGATTTTTTGAAGTTGCGGATGTCTTCGCGCACCTGATCCGCCAGGTCGCGCTTGTTCTTGCCCTTTTTCACATGGGTGCCATGGAGCCGCTTGACGTAATACTGGTCGAAGACCGCAGGCATGGGCTTAATTGTTTCGAGGTATGGTTTCAGCTTTCTGAGCGTCTCCTTGTCGAGCACGGCAGCGTGCGCGGCCGCCTCGTAGACGTTGTCCTTGAAGATGTCCCAGCCGGTAAAAACGACGTCGTTCAGGTCTGCCAGCGGCACGAAGTCCTTAATGAGCGGCGATGTGTTGTCAGTGCGCTTGCCCAGGCGGATTGTGCCCATCTGCGTCAGCGATCCGATAGGTTTCGACAGCCCGCGGCGCACGGCTTCAACACCGGCGATCATTGTGGTGGCGACAGCGCCAAGGCCGACCACCATTACTCCCAGCTTGCCCCTTGCGGGAGCAACGTTGGTGGATGCTTTGGGCCTGCGCGCGCTCTTCTTCTTCGTTGACATGAATAATTTCCTTCCCTTCGGTTGTTGCAATGAATATGAACGCAAAACTCAAGAAGACTTTCGCGTTCGCTCTCGAATCACGTGACTCCAGACAAACCACAAGGCTCCCGCGGCCAATACCGCGAGAACCACCAGATGAAATCGATGGAACAAATCGTGCAAACGCGGGTCCGTGTCCCACGCTGCCCCGAGTTTCATGCCGGCCCAGGCGAGGCAGAAGTACCAGATCCAGGAGCCCACCGTGGTGTAAATGTGAAAGCGCAAGCGCGGCATTTTGCCGATGCCAGCGGGGAAGGCGACATATGTCTGCACGATCGGCAGCATTCGCCCGACCAGAATGGTGATGGAACCGAAGCGGTCAAAGAAATTGCTCATCCGGTCCAGGTCGTGTTGGCTCATCAGCACCCATTTTCCATATCGCTCGACCAACGGCCTGCCGCCTTTGGCGCCGATCCAATAAGCGATGGCGGAGCCGATGTTGCAGCCGATCGCCCCCATTGTGGCCACCAAAAAGAGATTGAAGCGGCCGTTCAGAACGAGGTAACCGGAGAACGGAAGAATCACTTCGGACGGGATGGGAATGCCGCATGAATTGAGGATCAAAAGCCCCATGATGCCTTTGTAGCCGCCTGCATCTATGGTGGTCTTGATGAGCTCTCCCAGGAGCGCAATGAGTTTTTCGATCATGCCTTAGCGAGTATAGCGGGTGTGTTCGGGATTTCCTGTGATGATCAACGTGCATGCAGGGCAGCGCCTGGAAGAATGGGCGGTTTTCCGGGGATTTGGAGGGGATAGCAAATCAACATGTGTCTATGAATATCATAGTCAATATGATATATGTAACAAGCGAGGTTCAGATGGCCAGGAAGTATTCCATGCGCTGCTCGATAGCGTGCACGCTCGACGTGATCGGCGACCGGTGGACGGTTCTCATTCTTCGTGATCTGTTCCTTCACCAGACGCGGCGCTTTCAGGACTTCGAGGCCAGCCTTCCCGGCCTGACGCCAAGCGTGCTTTCGGCGCGCATCAAGGAGCTCACCGCGCATGGAATTCTGACCAGCCGTCTTTACGCGGATCATCCGCCGCGGCCTGAATACATGCTGACGCGCAAGGGCCGCGCGCTGAATCCGATTCTGATGGCCATGAAGGCATGGGGTGAGCAGTACGCTGCCGCCGCAATGGGCGCGGCGAGCCTGGAGAGCGACCTGCGCAACTGATGCAAGCGGCTTTGTTAGCATGAAGCAGTCTCTATCGAGGTGCTCTTGGCTGATTTTCCTCCCGTTCCGCTTACGCTTGAAGGCGCCAGTGTCCTGCATCAGTTCTTTCGTTTTGACTGGAAGGCGTGGCGGGCTACGCCGGCTGACGAGCGCGAGCGCATTGTGTCGGGGTCTGTGGCGGGGCTGACTCATAGCGATCCGTCAACTCCGGCGCGATCGGCGCTCTATTCGCAGCTTGGGCACAAGGGCGATCTTATTTACATCCATTTCCGCGACAACTTTGAGCAACTGAACCAGGTGGAGCTGGACCTCGCACAGCTTCCGATATATGACTACCTCACACAGACACATTCTTATGTCTCCATCGTCGAACTGGGGCTGTACGAGTCCACGCGGAAGACGTATGAGGCTGCCGCGGAAAAGGGATTTGCGCCGCATTCGCCGGAGTGGAATGCGGATGTTGCCGAGTCGCTCAAACGCGCTTCAGCCGCTATGGCGCCGCGCCTGTGGCCAGCCGTGCCCGATGCGAAGTACCTCTGCTTCTACCCCATGGACCGAAAGCGCGACGAAACAAAGAACTGGTACACGGTGCCCTTTGCCGAGCGCCAGCGCATGATGCACGAGCACGGCATGATCGGCCGCCGCTACGCTGAACAAGTCCGCCAGATCATCACCGGCTCCATCGGCACCGACGACTGGGAGTGGGGCGTGGACCTGTTCGCCGACGACCCGGTGGTGTTCAAGAAGCTGATCTACGAAATGCGCTTTGATGAAGTCAGCGCAGAATATGCGTTGTTCGGGCAGTTTTTTATCGGGCTGCGATTGCCAGTCGAGAAGCTGGGCGCGTGGCTGAGCGGCACGCTATAAGAAAGGCAATGAACGACTCGCGACCGCTCTCAATGGCGGACGCTGGACTGTAAGGTAAATTTGCCTTACAATGGTTTGTGAGGCGTCTCATATGTCTACGCTCACCGTCACCGCAAAGGGCCAGATCACCCTCAAGAAGGAGCTCTTGAGTCATCTCAACGTGTCTCCCGGAGAGAAGGTCGAAGTCGATCGTCTGCCAGGGGGGCGCGTCGTGATCCGCGCCGCGCGGCCCACCGGATCCATCGACGCATTCAGTGGATCTCTGGCGGACCCCAACGGGCCGACGCTCACGATCGAGCAGATCAAGGAGATTACTGAGGAAGGTTGGGCAGGGATCCGATGAGGATCACCGCCGATACGAACGTTCTCCTCAGGGACGTTCTCCACGACGATCCTCACCAATGGCCATTGGCAAAGAGAATCCTCCGGGAAGCGGAACTTGTTGCCGTCCCTGTGTCCGTCCTTTGCGAGTTCGTGTGGGTGCTCAGGCGCGGGTATAAGAGGCGCAACTCCGACATAGGGCAGTCGATTCGTACTCTCATCAGCAGCTCGAATGTGGTCACGGACGATGCGGCGGTTCAAGCGGGTCTTGCTACCCTCGAAGCCGGAGGCGACTTCGCCGATGGAGTCATCGCTCACGATGGCGAGTGGCTCGGCGCCGAGGAGTTCGTTAGCTTCGATAAAGATGCCGTGAAGCTGCTGAAGTCACAAGGTGTCCGCGCGCGGCTGCTGTCTTGAGCGGGCCAGGCGATTAAACTCCTATTCATGCCGACGGCTAAGCCTGCAAAGAAGTCACCGACAAAGCGTGCTGCTAAGCCCTCAACGAACGCTGTGCCGCGCACGAAGAATGCGAAAGGCGACCTGGCGCCGGAGCGGGTGACGGAGATTCTCAAGAAGCTGGATGAAGCGTATCCCAATGCGGTCTGCGCGCTGCATCATCGCACGCCGTGGGAGTTGCTGGTGGCGACGATTCTTTCAGCGCAGTGCACGGACGTGCGCGTGAACATGGTCACGCCGGAGCTGTTCAAGCGCTTCCCTACCCCGGCGGCGATGGCGAAGGCTTCCATTCCCGAGCTGGTTGAACTGATTCGCACTACCGGGTTCTTCAACAACAAGGCCAAATCGATCAAAGGTGCGGCGGAAGCGATTACGAACCGCTTCGGCGGCAAAGTTCCGGAGACGCTTGACGAGCTGATCACCGTTCCCGGCGCGGCGCGCAAGACGGCCAATGTCGTCCTCGGCGTCAGCTTCGGCAAGGCTGAAGGCGTCGTAGTCGACACGCACGTCTTCCGCATTGCGCACCGGCTCGGTCTCACCAAGTCTGAGACCGCAGAAAAGGTCGAGCAGGACCTCATGCGCATCCTGCCGCGGGACAAGTGGATCGCGTTCTCGCACCAGGTCATCCATCACGGGCGCCAGGTTTGCATCGCACGGAACCCGAAGTGCCACGAGTGCAACCTCGAGACGCTCTGCCACTCGAAGGACAAGACTTGGCGGTCGTAGAGTCGGCGGGTCAGTAAGTCAGTTAGCAGCGACTTCATTGCGGGGGCCGGGAGACCCCCGCGACAGCCCGTCAAGAGACCGGCGGTTCGGGCTGTCTGCCGGTGCTCTTACTTCTGCATGGTGTAAGCGGAACTTGGCACCTTTGCGCCGGCCTGCTGCGGGGTCGGAAGCTGCGAGACATCCCATCCGCCGCCAAGCGCCTGGACCAGTTGCACGGTTGACAGCATCTGCGAGACCTGCAGGCTGTTGAGCTGTTCTTCGTCGCCGAGCAGCGTTGTCTGCGCCGTGACCACATTTACAAACGGGTCGACGCCCGACTGGTAGCGTTGCATTTCCAGGTCGAGGAATGTGCGTGCGGACTTCACCGCCTCCTGCTGGGCAGAGATCTGCTGCGAATAGATTCGCGTTGCCGACAGCGAGTCCTCCACCTGCTGGAATGCCGTCAGCACCGTCTGTTTGTAGGTGGCCACGTCGGCGTTGTACAGGGCTTCATACTGATGCAACTGCGCGCGGTAGAGGAAGCCGTTGAAGAGCACCTGCGAAATCGACGGCCCAACCGACCATGTGCGGCTGCTGATGTCGAAGAGGTGCTTGAAGGTCAGGCTCTGGAGGCCTCCGGAGGCGGAGAGCGTGACCTGCGGGAAAAATGCGCCGTAGCCGATGCCGATTGTCGCGTTGTCGGCAGCCACTTTTCGCTCGGAGGCTGCAATGTCAGGCCGGCGCTCCGCAAGCTGCGATGGAATGCCTGTGGGGATGGCCGGCGGGGTGTAGATCATGGGCTTCACAGGAATGGAGAAGTCCGAGGCGACCTTGCCCACCAGCATCGCGATGGCGTGTTCGTACTGTGCGCGGAGAAGACCGACGTTGATCTGCGAAGACTTGGCTCCCTGCAGCGTCGAGTTGGCTTCGACGACCGATATATAATCGCCGGTGCCCGCGTCGTATGCGCCCTGGGCCGAGTCGAGCGCCTGCTGGTCGGCCCTCACCGTCTGGTCGAGGATCTGCTGGAGCATGTCCTGGCCGCGGATTTCGAAGTAGAACTGCGCGAGCGATGCCTGTTCAGTGAGCTTTTCGAGCTCGAGATCGGCTTCGTCCAACTGCGCGGTGTATTCGGACTCGCGAACCTGGTTGCGGATTTTTCCCCAGAGATCGGGCGTCCACGAGACGTCGATGGGGAGCGACCAGAGGCCGGTGGTGCGGGCATTGTTGCCACCGCTGGCCGAGCCGTTGTTGACCACGTTGCCGAATGCGTTGGACGAAGTGCGGGCGCGGTTCCACGATGGGGCGAAGGTGACGGTGGGCCAATACTGCGATCGCGCCTCGGCGATCACCGCGCGGGCCGCCATGAAATTCTGAAACGAGACCTGGATGTTCTGGTTGTTGACGTCGAGTTGCTCCTCGAGCGTGTTGAGCTCGGGCTCGTTGAAGACCTCCCACCACTTTCCGCGGATCATCGCGTCTTTCGGGCTGGCGACCTTCCAACCTTCCGTATCGTGGAAGTTGATGGTGGACTCCTTGTAATTGGGCGCGGTGACAGCCGGCCCGGCGGGTGGAGTGTATTTCGGGCCGATGCGGCAGCCTGACAGCACCATTGGAAGCGCAAGCAGGAGTGCAAGCCCGCCCCTCGCTCCGAGCCTTACCTTGCGCCGCTCTGAATAAGAAATGTTCATACCCTCTCTCGCGTCAGGATGATGCTTCCACTGGACGCCGGACAAGCGAATCGCGCGACCGGCCCAGTGCTCTCAGCCGGAGCCGGTCCATGGCCAGGTAAACCACAGGCGTGGTGTAGAGCGTGAGCAGCTGGCTCATCACGAGGCCGCCCACGATCGTGATGCCCAATGGCCGCCGCAGCTCGGAGCCTGTTCCGGAGCCAAATGCCAGCGGCAAAGCGCCCATGATGGCGGCGGTTGTCGTCATAAGGATGGGGCGGAAACGAAGCATGCATGCCTGAAAAATAGCTTCCCGGGTGTTCTTCCCTTCATCGCGCTCGGCCATCAAGGCGAAATCGATCATCATGATGGCGTTCTTCTTCACAATGCCGATGAGAAGGATGATGCCGATGATGGCAATGATGTCGAGATCGATCTTGAACAACATCATGGCGATCATGGCGCCGACAGAGGCCGAAGGCAGCGTGGTGAGGATGGTGAACGGGTGCACCAGGCTTTCATAAAGAATTCCAAGGACGATGTAGACGGCGAGGATCGCGGTGATGGCGAGGTAGATTTCGGAGGAGATGGTCTGCTGGTACGCCTGTGCAGTGCCTGCAAAAAACCCGTGGACCGTTGACGGTATGCCCAGGCTCTGCTCCATCTCAGAAATCTCGCGCGTAGCGTCGCTCAAGGAATAGCCGCTGCCGAGGTTGAACGACACCGTCACCGATGGAAACAGGCCCGTGTGATTGATCTGCAGCGGGGTCGTCCCGGTCTGCGGCTTCATCAGGCTCATGAGCGGAACGACCGCAGTGGGCCCTGTGCGCGGAGCAGAGCCACCGGGCGTGAAGTAAATATTCTTGAGTCCGGAGGGATCCTGCCAGTATTTCGGGGCAACTTCAAGCACTACGTAGTACTGGTTCAGCTGGGTATAAATCACCGAGACCTGCGACTGGCCGAAGGCGCTGTAGAGCGAGCGGTCAAGCGATTGCGAAGTCTGGCCGAGGCGCGCGGCGGTGGCGCGGTCGAACGTCAGCATCTCGCGCAGGCCGCCGTTCTGCTGGTCGCTGTTCACGTCTTCGAGGCCGGGAAGCTTGCGCATGTTCGCCAGCAGGATCGGGCCCCAGTGGGCGAGGTCCGCGACGTTCTCGGTTTGGATTGTGTACTGGTAGAGCGCGTTGCTGCCGCGGCCTCCGATGCGCAAGTCCTGCGCGGCCTGGAGGAAAACAGAGGCGACGGGGAGGCGGTTGAGCTTGGGGCGCAGGCGGTTGATCACGTCCGTAGCCGATGTCATCCGTTCATCTTTTCCCTTGCCCAGCGGCTTGAGCGCGATGTAGACGAAGCCTCCGTTGCTCGATCCCCTGCCGCCCGAGTACGCGTTGAGGTGCGACACGGCGGGGTCGGCCTTGATTACGCTGACGATCTGCTGCAGCGAGTAATTCATGAACGGAAATGATGCATCCTGGGGACCCTGCACGCCGCCCACGAGCGCGCCGGTGTCCTGCTGGGGGAAGAGCCCTTTGGGAATGCGATAGATCACGACAAAGTTGAGTGCGATCGTGAGGGCGAGAACAATAAGGATCAGCACCGGGTTATCGAGCACCCAGCTCAGCGAGCCCCGATACCCCGCAATCAAAAAATTGAAGCCCTTCTCGCTGGTGCGGTAGAACCAGCCATGGCGCTCGTATTCGCCGTGCGACTTGAGCAGGTGCGCGCACATGGTGGGCGTGGTGGTGAGCGAAACGACCATCGATATGACGATGGCGGTGGAGAGCACCACGGCAAATTCGCGGAACAGCCGGCCGATGAGCCCGCCCATCATGAGGATGGGGATGAACACGGCGATCAACGACATGCTGATCGAGAACACAGTAAAGCCGATTTCCTTTGCGCCGAGGAAGGTTGCGGCGAACGGCTCCATGCCATCCTCGAGGTGGCGCGTGATGTTCTCCATCACGACGATTGCATCGTCCACCACGAATCCGGTGGCCACCGTGAGCGCCATCAGCGACAGGTTGTCGAGGCTGTAGCCGAACAGGTACATGACGGCGAAGGTGCCGATGAGTGAAACCGGAACGGCCACGCTGGGAATGAGCGTGGAGCGGGGACTTCGCAGGAAGACAAACACGACCAGCACGACAAGGATGATGGAAAAGATGAGCGTGCGCTCGACGGTCTTCACTGAGGCACGGATCGTGGTGGTGCGGTCCATCACAATGGTGGTCTTGATGCCCTGCGGCATCACGGCTTCAAGAAAAGGCAGTTGCGCCTTGATGCGATCGACCGTATCGATGATGTTGGCGCCGGGCTGCCGGAAGATGATGACCGACACCGAGTGGACGCCATCGGTGTATCCGGCCGTTCGAAGGTCCTGGGCCGAATCGATTACGTCGGCCACATCCTCGAGGCGCACCGCGGCTCCGTTGTGGTAGCCGATGATGAGCGGCTTGTAATCGGCGGCCTGGGAGATCTGGTCGTTGGTGATGATGTCGGCGGTTCGTTCGCCATCAGCCAACTGGCCGCGTGGCGAGTGAGAGTTCTGCAGGCTGAGCACTCCCTGCACGCTGCCGAGAGTGAGGCCATAGCTCTCGAGCTTCTTGGGATCGACTTCCACGCGTACCGAGGGCGTGGCTCCGCCGCCGGCAAATACCTGGCCGACGCCGTTAATCTGCGAAAGCTTTTGCGTGAGGATGGTGGACGCGAGATCGTAGACCTTGGTGACGTCGTATTTGTCGGAGGTGAGGCCGAGAATCATGATGGGCGAGTCGGCCGGGTTGACCTTGCGATACGACGGATTCGACGGAAGGTTGATGGGCAGGTAGGTGCGCGCTGCGTTGATGGCCGCCTGCACGTCGCGGGCCGCCCCGTCGATGTTCCGGCTCAGCTCGAACTGCAGGGTCACGCTGGTGCCGCCGAGCGAGCTGGAGGACGTCATCTCGGTGACACCGGCGATGTGGCTGAATTGCCGCTCCAGGGGTGTCGCCACGGATGCGGCCATGATCTCCGCGCTTGCTCCCGGGAGGGACGCATTCACGCTGACCGTGGGGAAATCCACCTGCGGCAGCGGCGACACCGGAAGCACCGTGAACGCAACTGCTCCGGCGATTGCCACTGCTACGGTGAGCAGCGTAGTGGCAACGGGACGCCGGATGAATGGAGACGAAAGGTTCATGCAGGCTCCGCTCCCGCGGGCGGCGGCTCATTGCGCGGCGCGGTGTGCGACGGCCGGCGGCCTGTGAGGCGCATTCCAAGCTGGTCGAAGAAGATGTAGATGACCGGCGTGGTGTAGAGCGTGAGAACCTGGCTGAGCAGCAGGCCGCCGACCATGGCGATGCCAAGCGGACGCCGCAACTCGGAGCCGAGGCCGGTGCCGAATGCCAGCGGGATGCCGCCGAGAAGCGCCGCCATTGTGGTCATCATGATGGGGCGGAAGCGCAGAAGGCTGGCTTCGTAAATTGCGTCAGTAGAATTCTTGCCGCGTTCGCGCTCGGACTCGAGGGCGAAGTCGACGATCATGATGCCGTTTTTCTTGACGATGCCGATGAGCAGGATGATGCCGATGATTGCGACGACGCTCAGATCCTCGTGGAAGAGCATGAGGGCGAGCAGCGCGCCAACGCCCGCGGAAGGCAGCGTGGACAGAATCGTGATGGGATGAATAAAGCTCTCGTACAAAACGCCGAGAACGATGTACACGGTGACGAGAGCAGCGAGGATCAGCACGGCCTCGTTTGAGAGCGAGTTACGGAAGGAGGCCGCGGTGCCCTGAAAATCTGCCTGGATTGTGGGCGGAAACTTGAGCCGCGCAACCACCTGGTCAATGTCAGTGATGGCGGTGCCGAGCGACGCGCCCGGAGCGAGATTGAAGGAGACCGTTACCGCCGGGAACTGGCCCTGGTGCGTGATCGAAAGCGGCTCCGTCGTGGTTTCCATGTGCGTGAACGCGCCCAGCGGGATCGCGCTTGCGCCGACGGAAGTGGTGGCTGTGTTGGGCGTCGTTCCTGCTGTCACGCCGGTCACGGGAGACGATCCGCCGCCGGAGGTAGTGCCGGCCAGCACAGTACCGGGGTGAGTGAGCACGTTGGAGGATGGCGTGTACTTGATCGATGTAGTGAGAGCGTTGGACCCGGCGGCCGCCGATGCCGAGGACGAGAACGAAGTCGCCGCGCCTGCCCCGGTGGCTCCTGAAGAGGCATTCGACTGAAGGTAGAGCGAGCTCAGATTCGCGGGGTTCCGCTGCCACTCCGGCGCCGTTTCCAGGATCACGTGATACTGGTTGACCTGCGTGTACATCGTGTTGATCTCACGCTGGCCATAGGCGTCGTAGAGTGTGTTGTCGATGGTCGTGGGAGCGACACCGAGGCGCGATGCGGTCACGCGGTCGATTGTCAGCGACACTGCGCGCGCGCCGGTCTGCTGGTCGGTGGCAACATCTTCGAAGGACGGCAGTTTCTTGAGTTCCGCAACGAACCGGTCCGACCATGCGTTCAGCTCGGCGGTGTCAGGGTCTTCCAGCGTGTACTGGTATTGCGTGCGGCTGATGCGGTCGTCGACCGTAATGTCCTGCACCGGCTGCATGTAGACGTGAATGCCGGCCACCTGGGCAAGGTTCGTTTGCAACCGCCGGATAATGTCGGAGGCGCTGGTGTGGCTGCGGTCCGCCAGCGGCTTGAGGTTGATGGAAATGCGGCCGCTGTTCAGCGTCGTGTTCTGCCCGTCGGCACCGATGAACGACGACAGGCTCGCGACGGCGGGGTCCTGAAGGATGATCCTTGCGAGTTCCTGCTGCTTCTGCGACATCTCGGTGAAGGAGATGGATTGCGAAGCCTGCGAAATGCCCTGGATCACGCCGGTGTCCTGCACCGGGAAGAACCCCTTGGGGATCACGATGTAGAGGACTACCGTAAGGACGAGCGTGGCCGCTGCAACGAGAAGAGTGATGGTCTGAAACCGCAGGACGACCTGGAGAGTGCGGCCGTAAAACGCGATCATCCGGTTGAACATTTCTTCCGACCACCGGTAGAAGCGCGTCTGCTGCTGCTCGGGGTTGTGATGCAGGATGCGCGCGCACATCATAGGCGTCAGCGTGAGCGAGACGACTGCCGAGATGATGATGGTCACGGCGAGGGTGACGGCGAACTCGCGGAAGAGTCGCCCGACGACGTCGCCCATGAAAAGCAGCGGAATGAGCACAGCGATGAGCGAGACCGTCAACGATACGATGGTGAACCCGATCTGTCCCGCGCCGGTGAGCGCCGCCTCGAGCGGAGGCATTCCCTCTTCGAGATAGCGCGAGATGTTCTCGATCATCACGATGGCGTCGTCCACCACGAATCCGGTGGAGATGGTGAGCGCCATCAGCGAAAGATTGTCGAGGCTGTAGCCGAGCATGTACATCACCGCGAAGGTGCCGATCAGCGAGAGCGGAACGGCAACGCTGGGGATGATGGTGGCCGACAGGCTGCGCAGGAAGAGGAAGATCACCATCACCACGAGGCCAACGGTGAGCATCAACTCGAATTCGACATCGTTCACCGAGGCCTGGATGCTCGTGGTCATGTCGGTCATGGTGGTGACCGTAATCGACGCGGGGAGGTTGGCTTCGAGCTGCGGCAGAATCTGCTTGATGCGCTTGACGACCGTGATGGTGTTGGCGCCGGGCTGGCGCTGGATGTTCACGATCACGGCCGGCGTCGTGTTCATCCACGCCGCCTGCTTCGTGTTTTCAACGCCGTTGATGACGTTGGCTACGTCCTTTACGAAGACGGGCGCACCGTTGCTGTAGGCGATGACTACGTTCTTGTATTCAGCCGCGTCGGTAATCTGGTCGTTCGCGTCGATCTGGTAATTCTGCCGCGGGCCGTCGAAGTTGCCCTTCGCTGCGTTCACGCTGGACTGCACGAGCGCCGTTCGCACGTCCTCAAGGTTGATGCCGTACGCGGAGAGCTTTGTGGGGTTCACCTGGATGCGGACGGCTGGCTTCTGTCCTCCGCTGATGCTCACGAGGCCGACGCCGGCAAGCTGCGAAATGCGAGGAGCGAGGCGCGTATCCACGAGGTCCTCGACCTCGGAGAGCGGCATGGTGTTCGAGGACACGGCAAGCGTGAGGATCGGAGCATCGGCCGGATTCGTCTTGCTGTAGATGGGCGGAGTGGGGAGGTCGGAAGGAAGAAATGTCTGCGCCGAGTTCATCGACGACTGCACTTCCTGCTCGGCAACATCGAGGCCAAGGGCGAGGTCGAATTGCAAGACGATCACCGAGACGCCGCCGGCGCTGGTCGACGTCATCTGGCTGAGACCCTGCATTTCGCCGAACTGACGTTCGAGCGGGGCCGTGACGGTTGTCGCCATCACGTCGGGGCTTGCGCCCGGGTAGAAGGTGAGCACCTCGATCGTCGGGTAGTCCACTTCCGGCAATGCCGAGACCGGCAACTGCAGGAAAGCGACCACGCCTACGAGCAGGATCGCGGCCATCAGCAGCGAAGTCGCCACCGGCCGCAAAATAAAGGGCCGGGACGGATTCATGGCGCGGAACTCGCTGAGTTGTCAGACGTGGTGGGGAGCTTGGTTTTCGAGATGCTGATCTCAGACCCGTTCTGCAGCTTCTCGAAGCTGCTGTCGGCTACGAGGGTACCGGGAGTAATGCCCTGCACGGCTGTCTGGCCCTCGTCTGAGTTTCCGGCTTTCACTGTCGTCATCTCGACTTTGCATTCTGCCTTCGGCGCCGCGCCCTGTTGCGGGCCCTTCTGCCCGCCGGAGTGCTGTGCGTCGGATTTCTCGTTCGCCTGGGCATCACCCTGTCCGCCACCCTGTGCATTTGCCTGCCCGCGGCCCTGCTGGCGTCCGGAGGATTGCTCTCCGCACTGGCCCTCCGCCGCAGACTGGCCGGTTGAGGCCGATTTCAGGACATAGACGTAATCCGTGTTGCCGTTGTGCTGGATCGCCGAAGACGGAACCAGGGTCTGGTTCTCGAGCGTGTTCACAAGCAGGCGCGTGTTCACAAACTGGTTCGGGAACAAAACTCCGTTGCGGTTGTCGAATTCCGCGCGCAGCTTCACCGTTCCGGTGGACGTATCGATCTGGTTGTCGATCGAACCCAGCTTCCCCGTGGCAAGATGCCCCTGCTGGCCGCGGTCGTAAGTCTCCACTTTGAGAACTTTGTTACGGCGCGTCTGCTCGAGCACTTGCGGCAGGTTGTCCTCGGCAAGCGTGAACACCACCGTAATCGGCTGAATTTCTGTCACGACAACGAGCGTTGTTGATGAATTGGCTGTCACCAGGTTGCCGGGATCCACGAGCCGAAGCCCCACACGGCCATCGATTGGCGAAGTAATGTGGCAGTAACCGAGCTGCACCTGGTCGTACTTCACGAGGCCTTCATCGTTCTTGATCGTTCCCTGGTACTGCGCGACGAGCTTTTCCTGGTCTTCGAGCGTCTGGCGGGGAATGGCATTCTTCGACCAGGCCAGCTTGTAGCGCTCGTAGTCCATTTGCGCCTGGGCCAGCAGGTTCTGGTCGCGCTCGAGCGTGCCCTGGGCCTGCTGCAAAGTCGCCTCGAATGGCCGTGGGTCGATATCGATCAGCGAATCTCCCTTGCGGACCATCTGCCCTTCGCGGTAATGCACCGCGGTGATCACACCCGTTACCTGGGCTGTGATCATGGCTGTATAGGTGGGCGTTACCGTGCCGATGGCGTCAAGATAGACACCGATGCTGCCGGAATGCGCCGTCGCGGTAGTGACGGGGACCACGCCGCCCATCATGCCGCGGCGCCCGCCACCGCCCCCGGTAGCGGCCTGGCTTTTCTGTTCGTGGTGCAGCACCCAGTAAAACAGCAACCCAAAGAGCACCAGCACTACCGCCCAGATCCAGCGGTGACGCCGTTTGCGAACCGGGGGATATGTTTCTCCGCCGGGGTAATTCGTCTGGCTGTCGTGCGAAGCAGATGATTGTGCGTCCATTTTTTCTCGTTTGGTGTCGTCGAAAAAACCGGGTGAATTTCTGCGAGCCGGTCATCGGGCCGTTGATACGAGGAAAAGGCTTCCGAATCGCCAAGTTTACCATTCCGGCGAATGGTTCCGCATACGTGAACCTTGCACCGGAAACGGGGCACAAACGTTCAGCGCCGATTCCCAGAGCCAGGTCCCGTAACCTGCTTTCCAACGCTCTTTTTCAGACGAATAAAGGCACCTGATAGTTGCAGGCGCGGGGTCCGGCCCGGACGCCGGCTCAACCCAGCCCGGGCAGGCGGGTATATGCTGTTCAGGCCGCTGGAACGATGCGATCAGGCGCGCCTTCCTTTTGCGCCATTTCGCGGTCCAGCTTCACTTCCATGGCAGCGGCTTCCAGCTCGCTGTTGAACTCTCCTCCAACTAAAAGCATGAGTCCCGTAATGTAGAACCACATCAGCAGGATGATGACCGCGCCCAGCGACCCGTACGTGACCGAATAGGTGTTGAAAAAGTTGAGGTACACGCGGAACGCCAGGGAGGCCAGGAGCCATCCCACGATTCCCAGTGCGGCACCGGGGGTGATCCAGTGCCACCGCCGCTTGCGAAGATCCGGCGCCCAACAGTAGGTGAGGGATAGCGAGAGCCCGAGCAAGCATGCGGCAAGCGCCCATCCGCAGATTCTGAGGAAGATGGCCGTCGGGTCGCTCATGAAGCGCCCGTGCAGGCGAAGATGAACCCAGCTGACGAGGAAGTCGCCGCCGAACAGCGCGGCCAGGCTCAGCGAAACCGTGACGATCAGAAGCATCGTCAGGCCGATGGCCTGGATCCGGGCCTTGACGTAGGAGCGGCGGTCCGTGATCTTGTACACGGCGTTCAGCGTCTCCTGCACCGCCGAAATCCCCACTGATGCCGACCAGATGGCGGTGACCAGGCCGAAGGTGATCTTTCCCGAACTCGCAGATGCGGTCGTCTGGTTGAATGTGTGCACCACCATCTCGAGCGCCGAGTTCGGAATCATAAGTGCCATATAGGCAAGCAGGTGGTCATAGATCTTTGCGGCCGACCTGGCCGCCAGACCCAGGATGGCGCTTGCGCAGAACAAGGTGGGAAACAGCGCGAACAGAAAATAGAACCCCAGCTCCGCGGCCCGGCTGAACAGATTGTCTTCGAGAATCGCCTTCCACGTCCGCTTCGCGATCTCCCAGGCCGGCACATCCCTCAGGTCCCAGAGGCTTTTGGCCGGAGAGAGTGAAACCATTTCCCAGATGTGCCGTTCATGGCGGCTCATTCCATGGGGGCTCAGTCGAGGATCGACGCCGGATTCCGCAGTCGACATACACACCCCGGGGCGGCCTGGCGCTCCCGTGCAATTGCTTGACTGGATGGATGCCGGCCGCAATTAAATCGGTGGTCCCGCGAGCGGGCCTGTCCCCGCGCCTCTGTTCGCGGCTCAGGTGCGAAGGGGTCAACCAACCACTTTTCGACGGCATCTGATCGAGAGTGGGAATCTCCGTATTCTGCCATTATTCGACTGCCCCGAGATCGACTGCCAGGGTATCGACCGCAATGCTCGATGGATGCAAGCGCGGCAGCCTGCCCTTCAGTCATGTCCTTCAGCTCGCGCTCTTATGCCTGCTTATCTGTGCCTATTCCAGAGCGCAGGAGGTCCGCCCCGGGGAGGACCGCGCCAACCGTTCGCTGCCCAAAACCACAACCGCCGCCGAACAGATGTTCTCCTCCTATGAGGGGCAGAATGTCTCGTTGATCGAGGTCGCCGGGCAGCCGGACATCCAACCCGCGCAGTTCGAATCGGCTCTCGCCCAGAAAGCCGGCCAGCCCTTTTCCAGGGACAAGATCAATCAGTCGGCTGCCGCTGTGAAGGCTCAGGGCAAGTTTCAGGAAGTCCGCATCGAGGTAAACCCAGGGTCAAGCGGCGTTCGCGTGCTGCTCGTCGCCGAGCCGGCGGTCTACTTCGGCATCTTCGAGTTCCCCGGCGCGCAGCAGTTTCCCTATTCGCGCCTCGTTCAGGTGGCAAACTACCCCGTCCAGACGCCCTTCAGCCACTCCGCGGTTGACCGCGACCAGAAAGCCCTGACCGCCTTTTTTCGCGAAGAAGGATACTTTCAGGCCACGGTGAACCCCGAGGTCAAGGTGGATGCGCAGCACGGCATCGCAAACGTCGTCTTTCGCGCCACGCTCGGACGTAAAGCGAAGTTCGGCGACGTGACCATCAACGGCCTGCCGAATGACCAGCAACACGAGCTTGAAGACAAACTGAAGGGACTGCTCGCCCGTGCGCGCCAGGCGGCTGTGCGTCCCGGCAAGACTTATCACCACTCCACCCTGACCCATGCCACGCAGTACCTTCAGTCTCAGCTTGAGAAGAAAGGCCTCCTTGGCGCGGAGGTCAAGCTCTCCGGCGCCGAATATCAGGCTTCAACAAATCGAGCGAACATCGTTTTCGACGTGAACCCGGGTCCGAATGTGAAGGTGGAGATCGCCGGAGCGCACCTGTGGAGCTGGACGCGCAATTCAACCCTGCCCATGTACCAAGGCGTCGGCGTCGATGAGGAAACCGTGCAGGAAGGACGGGATGCTCTTCAATCCTACTTTCAGAGCAAGGGCTACTTCGACGTCAAGGTTGATGAAAATTTCAACAAAGGGCCGAATGGAGACGTCGTCATTTACCAGATCGCGCGCGGCAAGAAGCACAAGGTCGAGAGCGTTGCCGTGACCGGCAATCGCGTGCTGAGATCCTCCGAGCTCACGCCTCACCTCGCCGTCCAGAAGGAACACCTGTTTTCTCACGGGAAATTCAGCGACGAGCTGGTCCGCAAGAGCGTGGCCAACCTCAAGGGCGTATACGAGTCGGAAGGCTTCAGCAGCGTTGTCGTGGTTCCTACGGTTAAGAACAGCGGCGGCGACATCGACGTGACATTCGCAGTCACCGAAGGCCCGCGGGACGTTGTTGCCTCGCTGAGAGTGGAAGGCGCGGACACCTTTCCGGCATCGGATTACGCGCCGCAGGGATTTAAGGTCACTTCCGGCCAGCCCTATTCGGCTGCGCACGTTGCAACCGATCGAAACACGATCGTCGCGAACTATCTCAAGGCCGGATACCTCACATCAAGCTTCCGCGAGACGGCGAGCGAGGTCTCGAAAAACGACCCGCATCACATCAACGTGGTCTACCACATTTACGAAGGGCCCCGGGTTCTCGCAGGCGACGTAATCACCCTGGGCCGCAAGCATACTCGGCAAAAGCTCATCGATCGCGACGTCGAGACGATCAAGCCCGAGAGCCCGCTCACTGAAACAGGCCTTCTCACGGCCGGCACAAAGCTGTACGACCACACCGGCGTCTTCGACTGGGCTGAAGTTGATCCCAAGCGCCCCATCACGACCCAGGATGTCGAAGACGTGCTGGTCAAGGTCCACGAAGCGCCGCGCAACAGCATCACCTACGGCATCGGCTTCGAAGTCATCAACCGCGGCGGCAGCGTTCCCAGCGGCACGGTTGCCGTTCCCGGCGTACCGCCGGTGGGATTGCCTTCGAACTTCAAGACGAGCCAGGTGACGTTCTGGGGACCGCGCGGCTCGTTCCAATACACGCGCAACAACATGCGCGGCACCGGCGAGTCGTTCTCCTTCACCGGCTTCGCAGGGCGCCTCGATCAGCGCGCCGCCGTCTATTACATCGATCCCACATTGCGCTGGTCGCACTGGAAGGCCACCAGTTCCCTTTCCTATGAGAGAAACCAGGAGAACCCGATCTTTTCCTCACAGGAGGAACTCGGCACCTTCCAGATACAACGGCCCATCGACAGCGCAATGCACAACATTCTCTTCTTCCGCTACGGCTACACGCGAACCGACCTCACGCACATCCTGATCCAAGACCTGGTGCTGCCCGAGGATCAGCACGTTCGCCTCTCAACCTTATCTGCCAACCTGACACGCGACACGCGCGACAATCCGCTCGACGAGCACCGCGGCGTTCTCGAGTCAGCAGAATTCGATTTCAACCCCAGCGCGCTCGGCTCCAGCGTCGATTTCGTCCGGTTCACCGGGCAGGCCGCGTTCTACAAGCAGAAGTTCCACAACATTGTCTGGGCAGACAGCATCCGTATCGGCCTGGCGCAACCGTTGTTCAACAGCCGCGTCCCGGTGAGCGAAGCGTTCTTCACCGGCGGCGGGAACTCGCTCCGCGGCTACCCGCTCGATGGCGCCGGGCCGCAGCGGCAGGTGGAAGTGTGCAACAACGGCGTGAGCGGCTGCAACGATTTCATCACGGTTCCGGCCGGCGGAAACGAGATGCTGATCATCAACTCCGAGGCCCGCATCCCGCTTCCTTTCGTGAAGGGACTGAGCATTGTGCCCTTCTACGACGGCGGGAACGTATTTCCGCTGGTTGGGTTCCACGACTTCACTTCGCTTTATTCAAACAACGTCGGCATCGGCGCGCGCTATGCAACGCCCATCGGTCCGATTCGCGTGGACCTCGGGCAGAATCTCAATCCGATTCACGGCATTCCGGCAACAAATTGGTTTATCAGCATCGGCCAGGCATTTTAACCAGCCAGGCAATTCAGATGAGGGCTTCATAATATGAGTACGGCACGATCATTCTTTCCCCCGGACCCCGGTCCGCAACGTATGCCGCCACTGCCGCGCAAGCCCGAACATCGCTGGAGGCACGTCCTCGCGTGGCTAAGCGGCATATGGCTGTTGTTGACGGTCGTCATTGCCATTACGGTCGCCGTTCTTCTCAGTAGCAAGAGATTCCATGACTTCGTCCTGTCAAAAGTACAAAGCATGGCCACCGAAGATCTCAACGCGCGCGTGGATTTGCAGAACTATGCCATCCAATTCTCGACCCTGAGCCTCGACGTGTACGGAGTCACGATTCATGGCGCGGCTCCCTACGCGAACGTTCCCGTCCTTCAGCTTCAGCACGCGAGGGTCGGCTTCCGCATCGTCTCTCTCCTCCAGAAGAAGTGGTACCTGTCCAGCGTTCAGCTCGATCATCCTGTCGTTCAGATTGTCGTCGATAAGAAAGGCGTCTCGAATATCCCCAGCCCGAAACCGAGCAACAGCAAGAGCAACACAACCATCTTCGATCTCGGCATCCGCCGCGCGGTCCTCGACCATGGGGAGATCTATTACAACTCACAACCGGGCGCCCTATCAGCCGACCTGCGCGATGTAGAGTTCCTCTCGACATACAATGCTCTCGCGCAGATGTACTCCGGCCACTTGGCGTATGCGAACGGCCGCGTGCTCTTCGGCAATTACGAGCCCTTCCAGCACAACTTCGACGCGCAATTTGATCTCACGCCCACTACCTTCCAGTTGCATCGCGCGCAGCTCACAAGCGCAGCGGCGCTGGTGAATCTCGTCGCTACTGTTACCAACTTCAATACCCCCAGCGTTCAGGTAAAGTACGACATCAAGGTGGACGGCTCGCAGGTCGCACGGCTTATCCGTAACCCGACCGTTCCGCAAGGCATGCTCGATGCTTCGGGTTCCGCTACCTGGCAGGATGTCGCAAATCAGCCGTTCCTCCAGTCGCTCACCGTCAATGGCGATCTCAGCAGCCAGAAGCTTCTCGTGAAGTCTTCGTCAATCCAGGCTGCAATCGCTAACATCGCCGCACATTATTCGCTCGCAAACGGCGATGCCGTGCTGCACGATCTTCGCGCCGGCCTCCTCGGCGGCGAACTTACCGCCCAGGGCACAATGAAGCAGATCGCGGGCAATTCCCACACCGACCTCACCGCCAGGCTTCGCAACATTTCCGTCACACAGGCCGCTCGACTCGCCGGCAGCAGCTCAAAGCAGCCGATCGCCCTCACCGGAGTTTTGAACGCCGATGCGAAGGCCTCCTGGGGGAAAACACTCGATGATCTCGTTGCCAAGGCGGACGCGACCATCCGCGCTAAAGCCGCCGCGAAGAGCCCTCCGCCAACACCGGCCACAGGAGCCACAAATGCGGCCGCTCCCGTTCCGTCATCTCTGCCCGTAAACAGCGAAATCCACGCCAACTACTCAAACGCAAACCAGCAGCTTGCTCTCACCGACAGTTACCTTCGCACCCCGGCAACCACGCTGACGATGAACGGCGTGATCAGCAAGCATTCAAGCCTGGCCCTTCGCCTTCAGGCCGGCGACCTGCGCGAAGCCGCCGTTATCGCCAATATGTTCGCTGCGCCGAAGCCCGGCCAGCCGCAGCAACAGCTCAACCTTTCGGGCTCGGCAAACTTTACCGGCACCGTGCAGGGATCCATCACCGCACCGCACCTCACCGGCCAGCTCTCGGCAGCAAATCTCCAGGTGAACGGCGAATCGGTGAAGGCTCTGCGCACCAATGTGGACGTGAGCCCGTCGCAGGCAAAGCTGCTGAACGCCGATCTGGAGCCGCTGCCCCAGGGCCGCATCAACCTGAACGCCAGCGTCGGCCTCAACCACTGGTCATTCAGCAACACCAGCCCCATCCAGGTTGATCTCGACGCTTCACGCCTCGACGTCGCCAGCCTCGCGAAGCTCGCAGGCCAGCAGGTTCCCGTGACCGGCACGCTCAACACCCGCGTCACGCTGCACGGATCGGAGCTGAATCCCGTCGGCAACGGGAATCTTTCGATCACCAACGCGAGCGCTTATAACGAGCCCATCACTTCGCTGCAGGTCAAATTTGATGGTACGGGCGACGAGGCCCACGCCAACCTCGCGCTGCAGCTACCCGCCGGCGCCATCGCGAGCAAAGTCAGCGTCCGCCCCAAAGATAAAACCTATACAGCGCAACTCAGCTCGACTGGAATCCAGATCGACAAGCTCGAAACTGTCAAGGCAAAGAACCTGAACGCTACCGGCGTGGTTCAAATCAACGCGAGCGGCCAGGGGAGCTTTGACAACCCGCAGTTGACCGCGTCGGTACGGATCCCGTCCCTCACCGTGCAGAACCAGACCGTCGCGAACGTCAACCTTCAGGCGGACGTCGCCAACCACGTGGCCAACGCGACGCTGAACTCATCCGCGATGAACACGTCGATCCAGGCCAAGGCCCGCGTGAATCTCACCGGCGGCTACGATACCGACGCAACCATCGACACGCAGAACATTCCGCTGCAGCCCATCGTCGCGCTCTATTCGCCTGCCAATGCCGCGGCGCTCAGCGGCCAGACAGAACTGCACGCTACGCTGCATGGCCCGCTCAAGAACAAGGCGGCGCTTGAAGCGCACGTCACAATTCCCTACCTCAACGTCGCCTACAGCAACACCATCCAGCTTGCAGCGTCTGCGCCTATCCACGCCGACTACAAGAACAGCGTGCTCACGCTTCAACACAGCGCGATTCATGGAACAGACACAAATCTCGAGTTTCAGGGCTCTATCCCTGTGGGCGTTCAGGGGCCGATGTCGCTGCGCCTGCAGGGCAACGTCAACCTGCAGCTCGCGCAACTCTTCGATCCCGAAATACGCACCACCGGCGAACTGCGCTTCAACATCAACTCCAATGGAGAGAGCGGCAGGAACATCGGGGGCGAAATCGATATCGTGGACGCAGGCTTTGCCTCCGGCGACCTGCCAGTCGGGCTCTCGCACGGCAACGGTGTGCTTACATTGACCACCGACCGCATTAACATCAAGAGCTTTGAAGGAACCATCGGCGGCGGCAAAGTGACCGCATCGGGCGGCGTAGCCTACAGCCCATCGCTGCAGTTCGACCTTGGCCTCGCCGCAAATAACATCCGCATGATCTACCCGCAAGGCATGCGCGAAAGCATCGATGCGCACATTCATCTTGCCGGAACCACCGAAGACGCGACCCTCGGGGGCGCGGTGAACCTCACCAACCTGTCGTTTACGCCCGCATTCGACCTCAACAGCTTTGTGAGCCAGTTCTCGAGCGGCGTCGAGCCGCCTCCATCGCTCGGCATCGCCCAGAACATCAGGCTCAACCTCGCGGTGCGTTCCACGAACAATGTGAACCTGGTGAGCCGGACGATGAGCATCAACGGGGACGCGAACCTCCAGGTGCGCGGCACAGCAGTCGAACCTGTGATCCTGGGCCGCGTAGACCTGAGCGGCGGCGACCTCATCATCAACGGCGATCGCTTCATGCTCACCGGAGGCACGATTCAGTTTGTCAATCCGTCTGAGACGCAGCCGGTCGTCAATGTTTCTGTCACCACGACCATTCAGCAGTACAACATCACGCTCCACTTCCAGGGGCCGACAGACCAGATGATGACCGAATACTCGTCCGACCCGTCTCTCCCGCAGGCCGACATCATCCACCTGCTCGCGTTCGGCGAAACTACGGAAGCCGCGGCCAAGGCGCCCGCTACGTCACCTAATCAGCAGGCCGAGTCGCTCATCGCAAACCAGGTTTCGAGCCAGATCACGAGCCGCATTTCCAAGGTCGCGGGTATCTCGCAGCTTTCGATCAGCCCCGTGCTCGGCAACTCGGCAACCCAGGGCGCCGGCGCCAACATCACCATTCAGCAGCGCGTCACAGGCAACCTGTTCATCACCTTTTCCACCAATACTGCGAATACGCAAAGCGAGGTGATCCAGGGCCAGTACCGGATTTCGCCCAAAGTGTCGGTCAGCGCCACGCACGATCCCAACGGGGGGTTCGCGATCGACGCACTGATCAAGAAGACTTATTAGCGGACGCGCCGAGGCAGAATTGCGCGCTTCAGGATTCGCGCGGAATGTCGCGATGAAGGGCCTTGACCTGGTAGCCCGCTCCGCGCAGACGGTTTGCCAGCTCCTCCACCATCATCACGCTCCGGTGCTGGCCGCCGGTGCATCCAAATGCCACTGTCAAGTAGCTCTTTCCTTCATCGATATAGTGCGGGAGGAGATACAGCATCAGATCCATTACGCGGACGATAAACTCCTCTGTCTGCGGAAAGCTCGTAATATACGCTGCGACCTTCGGATCCTTGCCGGTCTTCTTCCTGAATTCGGCCACAAAATGCGGATTGGGAAGAAAGCGCACATCAAACACCATGTCCGCATCGAGCGGAACGCCATTCTTAAACCCGAAGCTCAAAAAGGAGACCAGCAGCCGGTTGGTCTGCTCTTCATGCCCGAAGCGCGCCTGGATGTGAGCCCTCAGCTCGTGCACGTTGAAGTTCGACGTGTCGATCAGAGTGTCGGCCACGTTGCGAATCGGGTCGAGCAGTTGCCGCTCTTCGACAATCGAACGCGATACCGTATCGGACTTGCGCAACGGATGGGGCCGCCGGGTCTCCGAGTACCGGCGCACCAGCACCGCATCCTGCGCATCCAGAAACACGACGCGCGTGGGCAGCACCGTCTTCACGCTTTTCAGGATCTCCGGCAGCCGGTCCAGGGTCTGCCCTTCGCGAATATCGACCACGATGGCTGCGCTTTCAACTTCGGACGATTTCTCGACCAGCTGGGCAAAATCCTGAAGAAGTTCGAGAGGCAGGTTGTCCACTGCGTGAAAACCCAGGTCCTCAAATGCCTTCAGCGCTGATGCCTTGCCCGAGCCCGAAATGCCGGTCACAATCACCAGTTCCTTGGCGGGCTTGCCGGAGACCGGATGCACAAGGGGGGGGCGGCTGATGTCCGATTGCGCCATGGCCCATCGTACAACGAATTTGGTTCCGCGAAGCTCTTCTAAATGCGGTACCGACGTGCTGCGCCTTCGCACAAGACGAACGGCTGATCGAAACCCGGCCCATTGCCTGAGATCTTTACCAGCTATGCAGCCACGCTTCATCGCGCCCGATGCGGACAGGCGCGTTGAAGAGGTCGCTCAGCCGCTGCTCGGTGAGCAATTCGTCGCGGCTTCCATCGGCGGCAATCCGCCCGCCGCGCATCAGGATCACGCGTTCGATCTCCGGCAGAATATCGCCCAGGTGATGCGTCACCATCACGAGGCCGGTGCCTTCTGCCACGAGCCGGCGCAGGGTGTCGCGCAGTTCCCGCTGCGCCGCCAGATCGAGCGCGTTTGAAGGTTCGTCGAGCAGCAGTTGCCGAGGCCGGTGCACCAGCGCGCGTGCAATCAGGATGCGACGTTTTTCCCCTGCGGACATTTCGCCCACCAGCTGTTCAGCCAGGTGCAGAGCCTCCATTCGCTCCAGTGCTTCCACCGCGCGCGCCCGCATCTCCTCCGTTACGTGAAGATTGGGCCACAACGTCGAAGCTGAGAAGAATCCCGCGATGACGGCATCGAGTCCGGTAGTTACCGCGGTGCGCTCGCCCGGAAGATCCAACCCGCGAGTGCCTGCGCTTACAACGCCGAAGTGTTTGCGAAGCTGTGTCAGGTCCCACCGCTCGCGCCCGAAGATGCACACGTGCATTCCGGGCAGCACGATCGGGTAGATCTGGCAGCTCATGGTCAGGATCAGCGTCGACTTGCCGCACCCGTTCGGCCCCAGGATGATCACGTGCTCCCCCGTGCGGATGGAGAGATTGACGTCGTGCAGGACGATGCGATCGCCGCGCGCGACATTCACGTTGCGCATCTCCAGAAACTCGTGCTCGCCGCTGCCGATCGACGCGCCTCTCGCGCTCTCCGTCATTACGCCCTCACCTGCTAGATTAAATTGTTGATACCATTCACAACCGGGCGCTGCGTCATGCCGCCCAGTATCCGGAGACAATGAGCGACATCTCTCAACTTCTCATCCCCCGGGGATTCCGTTTCGGGGCGACGACAGCGGGCCTCAAGGCCAGCGGCCGCCCGGATTTTGCGCTGATCGTCGCGGACACTCCGGCCAGCGCCGCAGCCGCATTCACGTCCAATCGCGTCATCGCAGCTCCTCTCATCGTTGACAAGGACCATCTGCGCTCGAGCAACGGAAAAGTGCGTGTCGTTGCCATCAACGCCGGCAATGCCAATTGCGCATGCGGGCAGCCGGGCATCGACGCGGCGCGCGCGACCTGCGGCGCAGCGGCGGAAGTCTTCAAGTGTTCGGCGGATGAGGTTTTTCCGTCTTCCACCGGAATCATCGGCGTGCCGCTGCCCGCGGAAAAACTCGTCGCTGCGATGCCGGAACTTGCGGGGCGCCTCGGCGCGGAATCGGATCGCTTCCACCAGGTGGCCGAAGCCATCATGACTACCGACACGGTGGAAAAGACCGCTTTCTCGCGGTGCGAAATCACAGGTGCGGATGGAAATGCTCGCGAGGTCCGCATTGCCGCCATGTGCAAGGGCGCGGGAATGATTCACCCGCAGGTAGTCCCGCACGCCACGATGCTGGTGTACGTTCTCACGGACGCCGTTGCCGAACCTGCCGTGCTCCAGCGGTATCTGAACGATGCCATCGAAGTGAGCTTCAACCGCATCTCGATCGACGGCGACACCTCGACCAACGACACGGTGCTTCTGCTCGCGTCGGGCGCGAGCGGCGCCAGCCTGGGCCCCGGCGACTCCGATTTCGCCGCTGCCTTGACCCAGGTCTGCACATCCCTGGCGCGGCAGATCGTCGCCGACGGCGAAGGTATCACGCACGTTGTCGAGTTGCGTATCGACGGCGCAGCCAACGATGCTGACGCGCTCAAGGCGGCGAAAGCCATTGCGCACTCGCCGCTGGTCAAGACGGCGTGGGCGGGATGCGATCCCAACTGGGGACGCCTTGTCGCCGCCATCGGCTACTCGGGCGCGCAGATCGATCCCGACCGCATCGATATCTGGTTCGGCGATCAGCGCATCTGCCGGGACGGCGGCCGTGCCGAAGAGTTCGACGAGGCAGCCGCGCACGCATACCTCCAGCAGGAGGAATTCTCCATCTCAATTCATTTGAACCAGGGCGATGGCGCGTGCGTCTTCTGGACCACGGACCTTACAACGGAGTACGTGCACATCAACGCAGACTACTCAACTTAAACGGGTTTCTGGCTGCGCTTTGTCGGCCGCATATTGGAAGCTATGCAATGAAAAAAAAGGTAAAGAGCGCGAGAGCAACGCGGAAATCCCCTGCAGAGTTTTCACTGATCTCGAGCGACACGCTGCTTGCGCTCCATCGCAACCTGCTGCTGTGTCGCGCGAAAACGCGCCGCCTCAGGCAGGCCCAGCGCGCCTCGCACGATGCCGCCGAATATGACGCTGTGGTGGTAGCTTTTGCGAATGACCTGATCCGTGATGATCACGTGACATCGACAGCACGCTCGGAGTTGATCGAGTCTCTCCGTGGCAAGCCGGCCGCAGGACCGCGCATAGGGCGAGGCTCCCGTGCGGACCTCGCCACAATGCTGCACTCCGCGCTCGGCGCCGCACTCACACACAAGACCGGAAAAACCCGCAAGGTCACGCTCGTATTTGGGGCGGATGGAAACAGCGATGCCTGGCGCAATGCACTCGAAGCCGCGCGCTTGCATTCCCTGCCCATCGTCTTCGCAAGCACGATCGACCTCGCCAGGGAAGAGCGCAACCACGCGCAGGTGAGGCGCAAGCTTCCTCCGGGAACGGAGCTACCACAGATCACAGTCGACGGGAACGATGTGGTGGCTGTCTATCGCGTGGCGCACGAGGCAATCGAGCGAGCCCGGCGCGATCGCGGCCCTACGCTGATCGAGTGCGCGGAGTATCGGCTGAGAGGCCGCACGCACAATGACCCGGTTACCAACATGGAAGCCTATTTGAAGGGGAAGGGGTTACTCCAGCCGAGACTTCGAAAAGAGGCCCGAGCAACAGGTGCAGGACGAGCAATGCGACACGCTTAGTTGCGGTGAGCTTCTGAAGTAGTCTCTGGCGGCTGTGGCCCTTCATCGATTTTGATAAGGAAGCTCAGATCACCTGTGACCAAATATCTCTCGTAGCACGCAACACAAAGAAATTCGTTTTCATATTGATGACGGTAGAACCGGTCATCGGGATCGATGTGCGCATTGCAAATGAGGCAATGCTCGTGATCCCAGGCATCAGGTAAAATCTCCGCTTCCGGCTCGAGTGGCCTGCCTTCTTTCGATTCAGTGAGCTGTCGCCAGGCCTTTCCGTCCTCGTCCACGAATCGCGTGGCCACGGCGTCACTGGACTCAAAGATGAGCTCCTGCCAGGCCTCCGGACCGTCCCCAACCAAGATTGCGGCCCGAGCATAAAGATTTCCGGCGTAGGGCAATTGGGTCCCAGTGAACACGTCGTTCGGCTCATTTCCTGTTTCGAATTGGACCTTGTGGCCTGAGCCTGGAGGAGCCACCCAATCGCCATACAGGCAATTCCGGTTTGGTCCAAGCAGTGCGCACCATGAAGTCGTGTCAACGATGCGCAGATCGGAGATAGTCCCTCGCAATCGCCACAATTTCTGCTCTGGTTGACCGTCTTTTGCGGGAATGAGCACTTCATGGATCGAGTCGACTTCAAGGTACGGCAGGTCCTCGCGCTTGATAATCGCTTTGCTCATAGGCAGCTTTGCGTATCAGGATATCTGAGATTTCGCTCTACTTCGCCCGAGGATGCGTACGGTCGTACACCTGTGTCAACTGCGTGGTCGTCAGCTGAGTGTAGCGCTGCGTTGTCGAGAGCCGCTCGTGCCCAAGCAATTCCTGGATCGCCCGCAGATCAGCGCCTTCTTCGAGGAGATGCGTTCCGAAAGCGTGCCGCAGCGTATGCGGATGCACGTCCGATGAGAGTCCGCGCAGAATCGCAACGCGCTTTACCACCCTCGCCACGCTGCGCGTCGTCAGGCGCGCGTCTCCGCCCGGCCGCCCCAGCCCGCGCAAATGCAGATTCACGAAAACTGCCGGCGTGGTCCCGCTGCCTGCGGCCAGGCGTGCAGACCGCTCCGAAAGATAGGCGCGCAGTGCCGCTGCCGCCGCATCCCCGAGCGGCACATACCGCTGCTTCTTCCCTTTTCCGCGCACTAGGATCGCCTCGTTGGCCCAATGAATGTCCTGCACATTGAGCCCCGTGAGCTCCGCGTTCCGCATTCCGCAGCCGTAAAGCAGCTCGAGAATCGCCTTGTCACGCGCAGGCCAGCTTGCCGCGTCGTCCTTCACGCTGTCCACCGCGCGATTCATCTGTTCGATGGAAGGCACGCGCGGCAAATGCTTCGGCAGCCTGGGTGTCGCCACAAGCGAAGCAACATTCTGCTGCACGTGACCCGTGCGCGCGAGCCACTTGAACCAGCTTCGTATCGCGGCCAGCGCCCTCGCCGTCGACGCCTTTGATAGGCCGCGCTCGTACAACGCGCCGAGGTAAGCGCGAATGTCCGTGTGCTCAATGCCGCCTGGAGCCTTGTTCGCTCCATAGCGCTCAACCATGTATGCGGCAAACGAGTTAAGCTCGCGCTCGTACGCTCGCAGCGTGTGGTTCGACGCGCCGCGCTCATTCGCAAGCACGCGCAGATAGTCGCGAACCAGTTCGCCGAGACTCGTGGAACGCTCGGTGGTATCCGAGCTCATGCCGTCTCCTCGAGCGCGTCGCCGTCAGCTTCCGGTTCCTCGGCTGCTCCGGGGTAATGCCTCGTCGCCCGCGGATGATGCATGCGATGTACAGCCTTCAACCGTCCGAGAGCGAGATGCGTATACACCTGCGTGGTTGAAATGTCGGCGTGACCCAGCAGCGTCTGCACGCTGCGCAAATCGGCCCCGTGCTCCACCATGTGCGTGGCGCAGCTGTGGCGGAGCATGTGGGGGCTTGCCGAATTGTCGGCAACTTTGACCAGGTGCCACACCCATTGCCGCGTCAGAGGCATTCCTCGAAGGGAAAGAAACAGCCGCGCGGCATCCGCCCGCGGAGCAGCGCTGCGCACCGTGCGAATCCTCGCCAGGTGCGGGCGCCCTTCCGCCATATACGCCTCCAGCGCCTCGATTGCCGCGCGCCCCAGCGGAACGATGCGCTCTTTGTCGCCTTTACCGCGCACCTGCACCCGCCCCGCATCGAGCGCCAGATCACTCGTCGAGAGCCCCACAACCTCAGAGACGCGCAGCCCTCCGGCATACAGCAGCTCAAGGATCGCGCGATCGCGCAGCGCCGTTGCCCTTGCCTGGGGATGCGACGCCGCCATTGCAGCGCGCTCCAGCATCTCGCCGACTTCCGGCTCGGCCAGGGACTTGGGCAGCACTTTCCACGATTTCGGCGATTCGATATTCACCGTGGGGTCATGATGGATCCGCCGGTCGAGCAGCAGCCACTTGTAGAACCCGCGCAGGCAGCTCAGCTTGCGCGCCGCGCTCCGAGATTCCGCGCCGTGCACATTCAGATTCTCGAGGAATGCGGCAATATCCTCCTGCATTGCGCTGAGCAGCACCCCATGCCGCCCCTCCAGAAACTCGGCAAAGGTTCGCAAGTCACTGAGGTAAGCCTCGCAAGTAAGCGGCCGGAGTCCTTTTTCCACGCGAAGATAAGCCTGATAATCCCTGAGCAGGGGTAGATTATTGCCGGTATCGTTCACAATCCGATTATCCGCGTGTGCGGCTCCGCATAAGCGGCGCGGCGCACGTTACCGAACCTCGTTCGTCACGGAATCAAAGCGGTCAATAACGGAAGCCGCACTCAATGCGGGACAGCGTATCCGAACTGGTACTCAGGCGGTACATTCACCACGCCGACGTTCGCTGCATTGATTAAGACTCTGTTACAAAGCAGCTTGGATACAGGCGAACCATGCGCAGGGGTTCGGCGTTCGCGTGCAAAATACGCGCACATCGGAGAAAATAATGGTGTGCATTCAATTGAGCCGATCGAGAAGGACGAGGAGAAATTGACCAGTTCCCCTCTTCAGGCAGTGCAGTGGACCCGCCACGAACTTGAACGCAAGGTGCTTGATGCGGCGCCTAAGGTCGCCGTCTTCGATTGCGATGGAACCCTCTGGGATGGCGATGCCGGCCTCGGCTTCATGAACTGGTCGCTCGAGCACGGCATCGTCTCGCGCTCCACCTGCGACTGGATCGACACGCGCCACCGCGCCTATCGCGCCGGGAACGTCAGCGAAGTGCAGATCTGCGGCGAGATGGTGCAGATTTACTCCGGCCTTCACGAAGACGAGCTGCGCCGCGTGGCTGCGGGCTACGTTCGCGAGTTCGTGGTTCCCCGCATTTTCCCCGAGATCGCGCAATTGGTGAAGACTTTACGCGACGCGCGCGTCGAGATCTGGGCGGTGAGTTCCACCAATAAGTGGGTTATCTGCGAGGGCCTCCGCGCCTTCGGAATCCCGGAAAATCGCGTCCTCGCGGCGGAGGTTGCCGTCCGCGAGGGCATCATAAGCAGCGATCTCATCGATGTCCCCACTGACGAAGGAAAGGCCACGGCGCTCGCCCGCGCAGGACTCGCCCGGCCCGAAGCGGTATTCGGAAACTCCATCCACGATCTGGCCATGCTCGAGATTGCAATCAACCCGTTCCCGATCAACCCTTCGCCGGCCCTGCTCGAGGCAGCGGCCGTGCATGGCTGGGGGTATTACCGCCCAGTGGGAGCCGAAACTCCCCTCTCGGACGTTACCGGCCACTAATTCCCTCACCCGCAACTTCAACTTCCGCGCCGCAACTTCGCCTATCCTTTGACTCCGGGTACACTACCAGTGTGGACAGTTTCGCCCAGGGCTCGAATGGCAAACCACCCGCCCCGGCGCTCCGGTTTGTAGCTGCCGCGCTCATTGTCCGCGGAGGCGAAGTCCTGATCTGCCAACGCCGCCCGGAGCAGCCGATGGGGCTCCAGTGGGAGTTCCCCGGCGGAAAGATTGAGCAGGGCGAAAGCCCCGAACAGGCGCTCGCGCGGGAGCTTGACGAGGAGCTCGGCATCCAGGCGCGCATCGGTCCGCTCGTCACCCGCATCCGGCACAACTACAGGCATGGCGGCGCCGTCGATCTCCAATTCTTCGCCGTAAAGGACTTTACGGGCGAATTGGACAATCGAATCTTCGCGCAACTCCGCTGGGCCCGCCTCGAAGACCTGCCTGGGTACGACTTTCTGCCCGCCGACCGCGGCCTTATCCGCGACCTCGCCTCGGGAAAGCTGCTCTAACCGGTTGCACCTTCGGTCGGGATCAGTGTCCCGGCATCATCCCCCAAAGCATCACGAACGTCATCAAGATGATGATGATGCTTGTGGCCCACGCAATCACGTTCCACAGCCGGGAGTTTTTGTGCTCGCCCATCAGGTCGCTGCGGTTGATGAGCACCAGCATCAGGATGATGATCACCGGCAGCAGCACGCCATCGAGTACCTGCGAGAGGATCGCGAAGTTGATCAGCTCGGCGTCGGGAAGAACCAGCACCGTCGCCCCGCCAAACACGATGAGCAGCGTAAACAGCCAGTAAAATGATGGCGCCTCGCGAAAGCTCTTATCCACGCCGGATTCGAGGCCCATGCCTTCGCAGACTGTATATGCCGTCGAAATAGGCAGAATCGACGCCGCGAACACCGACGCGTTGAACAGCCCGAATGCGAACAGGAGGAATGCGTAATCGCCCGCCAGCGGCCGCATCGCCTCAGCCGCGTCCGAGGCCACCTGGATCGCGCCCATGCCGTGCACAAACAACGTTGCCGCGCACGCCACCACGATGAACCACGCGACAATGTCCGTGAAAAAGCTGCCCACGATCACGTCGAGCCGCGACGCCGGGTAGTCCTTTACCAGCACGCCCTTTTCCACGACCGAGGATTGCAGGTAGAACTGCATCCACGGCGCAATCGTCGTGCCTACCACACCGATTGCGGTGTAAATGTAGGCCTTGTCGTGCCACGAGGACCTGGCGGGCAGCTTCACCGTGGCCACAAGCGCCTCGTGCCAGCTCGGCTGCGACAGCACGCCGGCAAAGATGTAAGAGATGTACACGAGCGAAGCGATCAGAAAAATCTTCTCAGTGCTCTTGTAGTTCCCCTTCACAACCACGAACCACACCAGCGCCGCGCACACCGGCACCGAGATGAATTTGGTCACGTGAAACAGGTGCAGAGATCCGGCGACCCCGATGAACTCAGTCACCACGTTGGTGTAGTTCACCACCACCAGCACCACCATCAGCACGAACGTGAGCCGGAGCCCGAATTCCTCGCGGATCAGGTCGCTCAGGCCCTTGCCCGTTACCACGCCCATGCGGGCGCACATCTCCTGCACCACGATCAGCGCGATCGTGATGGGCAGCATGGTCCACAGCAGTGTGTAGCCGAACTGCGCGCCTGCCTGGCTGTAGGTGAGGATACCCCCGGAATCGTTATCGACGTTGGCGGTGATAAACCCCGGCCCGAGCACGGCCAGAAACAGCAGTATCCGGGTTCGCCAACGCTTCCACATGGGCTCGGTTTCCTATGGTGGATTCATCAAGGTTCCTACTGACCATAACAAAGTTGCCTCACCTCGCCGAAGCGGGAACTGCGGCTGCCCGCCAACCGGGCCGCCGGGCGTGCGGCGCAATCCGGAATATTATGGTGGGCAGACCATGCCGGAAGCCGAAAAATTGCCGGAGGAAGAGCGCGGGTCCTCAGACGAAAGCCTGTACCACGAGCTTTGTGCCTATACGCTGGGGCACGGCGATCCCGCTTTTCTGCATCAGCACGTGGTGGATGCGTACGCCGCCCAGCATGCGCACGAGTCGGGCAAGCCCATTGGTCCGGTGTTCGCACTGGTCGGCCTCTACCTGCACGTCGAGCGTGGGTTCACCGGCCGCCAGGTGCAGCGAGTGCACATGCAACTCGGCGAAGACCACCGGAAATGGGCCATGCCGCCGCTTCCTCTCGAACGGGGCGCGATCGGCGTGCGGCACGTCATGGCAGCAGCGCCAGGGCCTGAGCGCGACGCCATGATCCATCGGTGGTGCGCCTCTGTTTGGAGCGTTTTTGGCGACGCCCGCAATCAGATCGTGGAGTTGCTGCGGCGCGAATTGAATTTCGAATAGCGCCGAAGCTAAATCAATTTGACAGACCACCGTCCGCGATTCTAAAAATCCTGTTCGCAACATTTAGGCACGGGAGAAAGACAATGAGCGGAATCGAGAAGGATACGACGCGGCGAAAGCTGCTCGGAGGAATGCTGACGGCGGGAGCGGCACTGGGATTGGGTTCATCAACAAGCACTGCGCAGCCCGCGCCAACCGGCAGTGAAAGTACGCACGATGAAGCGCTGCTCAAGCTGGCCCGCCTCCGCAGCTACAAAACCCGCCGCTCCTCAAGCTGGGACCGCACCGGCGGCAACGCGGATGCCGTTCCCGTCGAGCCTGGCGCCTCCGCCACGCTCTTGGATGTCACAGGGGCCGGAGTGATTACTCACATCTGGTTCACCATCGATTCGCGCGATCCGCACCACCTCAAGCACCTTGTCCTGCGCGCCTGGTGGGATGGCGAATCTTCTCCCTCGATCGAGGTTCCGATCGGAGACTTCTACGGCCTCGGCCTGGGCGAGTACTTCACCTACCAGTCGGCCCTCACCGCGGTGGCCCCCATGAAGGCTCTCAACTGCTACTTCGAGATGCCTTTTTCGTCTGCCGCGAAACTCACCCTCACCAACGAAGGCAAGCAGCGCACCAACAGCCTCTACTTCGCTGTCGACTACGTGACGCTTCCCTCGCTGCCTGATGACGCCGCACGCTTCCACGCCCAGTACCGCCAGGCTGCTCCGGCGAAGGGCTGGACAGATAACTGGGCCGGTAACGGCGATCCATCCGTCAACAACAAAAAGAACCTCAACGGCGAAGGCAACTACGTCTTCATGGAAGCCACGGGCCGCGGCCATTTCATCGGCGTCACGCAGGCGGTCGAGCAGAACCAGGAAGGCTGGTTCGGCGAGGGCGACGACATGATCTTCATCGACGGCGACACAATGCCCACCATCAACGGCACCGGCACGGAGGACTACTACAACGGCGCTTGGGACTTCGGCGGCCAGCCCTTCGCCTACCTGCACAACGGCGCGCCCTTCATGACAGGCGGCGAGCACATTAACGGCCGCTACTGCCTCTACCGCTGGCACACTGAGAGCCCGATCACCTTTGAAAAATCCATCAGCGTCACCATCGAGCACGGCCACGCCAACCACCGGTCGGACAACTTCTACTCGGTCGCCTACTGGTATCAGACCGAGCCGCATGCGCAGTTTCCGGCGCTTCCCGCTCCCGACGACCGCATCCCGCGGCTGTTTGCGGCAGGCGGTCCCGGCCCGGCTGCGGTGCCAAAGGGTTAGCCTGGGAGCCCCTGAACCAGAAATGCAAGGCTCGAACTATACTTGACTCAAGCGCTTACGCGATGAAATCAAAGTCTCGCTTTAGTACTCATCTCATTCCGGAACGCGCTCGAACGACGCCGCAAATAACTCAAAATCCGTTAGTAGGCGCAACATCTCGTTTTGCAGTAGAATCCTAGATTCTCGGAACGAGTTATCGTCCCGGGAAAGCCAGGAAGTGCGGAGGACTGACCATGGAAGTCGAGTTGACCGCTAGGCAGGTAAGAATCCCCAAGGCTCTGCGCGAGCAGGCCGAGGAGGGTATGAACCGCATCGCCCGCATCCTGGGCAAAACCGCAAGTGCAGCCATCACCTTTCGCATACAGCGCCATCTTCACATCGCCGAGCTCACCGTCAAAGCGCGCATGCACACGATCGCCGCGCGCGGAGAAGCCGACTCGCAGGAGACCGCCTTGCGCGCCGCAATAGCCCACGCCGAGCAGCAGGCCCTGCGCTATCGCGACCGTCATCTCACCCGCAAGCGCCTTCCCAAGGAAGAGAAGCTTCCCGCGGCGCCGCCCGCCGTGCGTCCCAAAACGCGCGCTCCGGAGCCGCCTCTTGAAGCAACGACTCCGAATGGATCAGGATCGGCCAAGCCACGCGCAGCCATTCCGGTACACTCGTTTCCCGCTCCTCGCGCCGTCGTGGAACCGCACATCATCAAGAGCAGCGAAGCCATCGCACTTCGCCCAATGACCGTGGAAGAGGCCGTCAAGGAAGCCGAATTCCGCGACCGCGAACTTCTCGTCTTCCGCAATGCTGCGGGAGAGCTCTACGTCCTCCACCGCCGCCGCGACGGCCAGATGGAACTGGTCGAAATTCCTTAGATTTGCCGGACGAACGGCCGGAGACTGCCTCGCAGGCGTTTGCCACGGCGAATACGCCGGCGTAGCGCCTGCGCAGTCCCTCCTGGATCCGAAACCCTGCCCCTGGAACTGCCTCGCAGCCGCGCCCGACCTTCGTATCACAGCCTACCCACTTCGAGGGATGGATGGGCCCGCAACCGCGCCGCTACGATTGCCTTAAACGTCATCCCAGGTGATCGTCACCAAAGGGGACGGTAGAATTGCGGGCTAGTTTCAAACCGGGTAAAGCCCGGAATCCCCCATCGGGCAAGGCGACGCCGCAGCAGGCTGGTAGAGGAGGGCAAGCCATGGCGGCGGCGCTTGCATGGAGCAAGATAGGTTTGAATCTTCCTGAGAATGCGGACTCGCGCCAACAGCGCGAGATCCTCGATGCGCTGCCCGTGCTCGTCTTCCTCGAGCGCGCCGGCCTGATTGTGTTCGCAAACATCGAGGCTCAGCACGCAATGGGTCATGAGGGCGACTGGGTCTCCCGCCCTGTGGAGGATGTGCTCTGGGGACTGTTCCCCGGCACTGCCGAGCCTCGCACGGCGCTCACAGGCAGCAACCGCGGAAGTCCCTTTCACGCCACCCTTGCCGGCAAGGGCGGTCGCCTTACGGCTGTTGAAGGCACCTACAGCATTCTCAATCCCGAACTCCGCGAAGGCATCATCGTCGCCCAGGTCGGCGGCCGCGATCGCACTCCCAGGCCGCGCCTCATGGAAGACGTCCTCGCCAGCATTCCGGAAGCCGTCATCATCACCCACGGCTCACATGTGCTCTATACCAATCCCGCATTCACCACCATGTTCGGCTACACCTCCGACGAGGTCAGCGGAGGCGATCTGCGCCACTTCACCGTGCCGGAGACCCGGATGCACGAGCCCGCGATGCTCGAAAAAATAGTCGACGACCAGGGACGCGCCTCGCTCGAAACCGTACGCCTCACCAAGAATGGCGACCTCATCGACGTCGCGCTTCACGTTGCCCCGCTCCGCGTCAACGGCGACAAAGCCGGCTACGTGGTCACCTGCCGCGATATCGGCGAGCGCCGCCAGGTTGAAATCAAGCTGCAGCACGACGCCATGCACGACGTCCTCACCGGCCTTCCGAATCGCGCGCTCTTCATGGACCGCCTCAAGCTCGCGCTCAGCCGGCGCGAGCGGCGTCGCGACCAGACGTGCGCCGTCATGTTCCTCGACCTCGACCACTTCAAGAGCATCAACGACACCCTTGGGCACGCCGTCGGCGACATCCTGCTCGTATCCGTCGCCGAGCGCATCGGATCCGTTCTTCGCCCCCACGATACCGCGGCGCGCCTCGGCGGCGACGAGTTCGCCATCCTCGTCGAAAACATCGTTGTCATCGGCGACCTCGAGGCGGTCGCCCGGCGCGTCCTCGGCGAGCTCGACCGCCCGTTTGACGTCCTCGGCCACCGCATCCTTGCGCCGATCAGCATCGGCGTCTCCATCGCACGCGAGGGACACAACACCGCAGAGGCCATGGTCCGCGATGCCGACCTCGCCATGTATCGCGCCAAGCAGGAGGGCGGCCACCGCTTCACGATCTTCGACCGGCAGATGGAAGTCCTTGCCTCCACAGAGCAGGAGCGCGAAGCCGATTTGCGGCGCATTGTCTCCAAGCGCGAATACGAGTTCTGGTATCAGCCAGTCTTCGAACTCAAGGCCGGCCGCGTCGAAGGCTTCGAGGCGCTGCTTCGCCTGCCCACGCCCAGTGGAGCGTTTCAAAGTTTTCGCGACTTGCTTCCGCTCGCCGACGAGTCCGGCCTTTCGATCAGCCTCGGCCGCGACACGCTCGAGTCAGCCTGCCGGCAGCTCTTTCACTGGAACCAGCTCATTCCCGGCAACTGCCTGTCGCTGAGCATCAACCTCACGGGGCGGCAGTTCTATCACAGCGACCAGGTTCCTCAACTCGGCAGGATCATCTCGGCCGCCGCGGTTAATCCTGAGCGGCTCATCTTCGACGTATCGGAGGCTACGCTCAACGTAGATCCCGACCAGGCCGTTTCCGTCCTCCAGCGTATGGTCGACCTTGGCGTCCGCGTCGCGCTCGATAACTTTGGCGCCAATCTCGCCCCGCTCAATCACCTGCTGCGCCTGCCTCTCGACATCGTCAAGCTGGATGCAAAGCTCACCGCCGCCGCAACAGGCTCCGCCAAGCAGCGTGCCACAGTCGAATCGCTGCTCCACGTGTGCAGAGCTGTCGGAGCGCGAATGCTCGCCCAGGGCATCGAAACCCACGAGCAGCTCCGCGTGATGCAGGAGCTCGGATGCGAACTTGGCCAGGGCTATCTGCTTGCGCCTGAGCTCGACCCCGCCCGCGCAGACCAGTTCGCCACCCGGATCAGCCGCACTCCCGCATAAAAGCCCGCCGAATAATACCGGTTAGGTTATGCAACCGCCGGCTCGGGGACCCCCGAAGCCATCAGTGTGAGCGCGGTAATGTCATCCTCCTGGCCGAATGTCTGGGCGGCCCTGACAATCGCTTCAGCGGGCTGGATGCTCAGGCCGGCGGTTCGCTCGAAGCCGAAGAGCGCGCCTGTCTTGTCGCGCGCCTCGACAACGCCGTCGGTGATCAGAGTGATCTGCTGGCCGGGGTTGAAGTGGAATGTGGATTCAACATAGTTCGCCGTTGCAGAAAGTCCGAGAGGCAGGCCGTTATCCACCTGCAACTCCTTGCCCGCAAGGTAGGGAGCGATGTGTCCGGCGTTGGCAACGGTCATTGTGCCGTCAGCGTCCGCGCGAAGCACGAGGCAGGTCGTGAATCCTCCGTGAGTGCGAGACAGCATGCGGGAATTCATCGCCGCGAGAATGTCGGCGGGACTCTGCGTGTAGTGGGCGAGAGTGCGGAATGTGCCGACAAGCAATGAAACCGTCATGGCGGCGGGAATGCCCTTTCCGCTGACGTCGCCGATCACAACCAGGACGCCCCCGCTTGTAGTGGGGAGAATCTGGAAGAAGTCACCGCCGACTTCTCCGGCAGGCTTGTAGACACTGTGGAGCGTGAAGCCCGGAACAGCGGGAATATCTTCGGGAATGAGAACGTGCTGGACGGTCCGCGCAGCTTCGAGTTCGGCCGAGACACGCGCATGACCCCTGGCGATTCCGATGGTGCGGAGCACAAGGAACAGCAGCATGGTCACGAAGTAGATCGCGTTCCACACATCCCAGAAGTTGATTACATAGGTTCCGATATGGGCATCGGGAAGCGGGGGGATGCGGAAAGGCAGATGCACGTAGCCCGCGGCGTTCGCCACGAAGTTCCAGTAATTGGCGGCGCTCACCACCGCCATTGCCGGAAGAACGACGCGCGTGTCACGGTTGCCGCGAAGCAGGCCCCGCACAAGCAGCACCGGCAGAACTGCATAAACGGCCAGCGCCGGAATAAAGTACGCGGCTATGGTCACGCTGGTCGAAAGCATCCCCAGCATTGCGAAGTTCGGGCCAAAGTATCCGAGAAACAGGGCAATCTCAAGCGCCAGCAGCCATCGCATGGGCCGCAGCTGAAGAATCAGTCGCACGAATTCGACAAGCGCGACGTTGGCGATGCCGAGCCACAGCGTCTCCCAAAAGGCGGCCCGTGCATCGAAAAGGTGAACGTGGTACCGGACGTATTCAAGCAACTGGAAGCTGCTCGCAAGAAGGGAGACGGCAATGGCCAGGTATTCAGTCTGACGGCGCATTGCAAGGTAGAGAGCGAAAGCCACCACTCCCACCACGAAGCCCAGCCCGGAAAGCACCGAGGGAATCAACGTCTGATGCACCGTGACGTAGCCCGCATCTTGCTCTACCTCAAATTTCGTGGAGAGCATGATGCTGCCGATTTGGAGCGGGGTCATTATTCCGGACCCGTTACGGCCGGTCTTATTGAGAGCAACGCGAAGGGCAATGACCACGTCGCCTTCGCCGATCAGATCTTCGGGAATGGCGTAAGAAGTCATGTAATCCTGTTCCTGGTGCGCCGAGTGCATGTCTCCGATGGTGCCGATGCGCGCGCCGTTCAGGAAGATCTCGCAACCGCCATGGATGTACTGAGCTTCGAGCGCGCCAAAGCGTCCATGGGGCTTTACCTGCACGTGGATGCGATACCACGCATACCGAAGATTGGGTCTCGCGTAGGACTCAATGGGCTCGCCCGTGGATACCACTTTCCAGCCGGAGTCGTCGTAAGCAGGTGACGAGTACGCAGGATTGTCGTCGCCGGAAAAGAGCCACTCCGGGCCGAGCATGGCCCTCGGACCGACATACCGTGCGTCGAAGTGGCGCGGATTCGTATCGGGACGGGAAGGAGGCGACTGTGCCGCGGAACCAAGAGAACACGCAACGATTGCGGCAGCAATAAAGTACAGGCGAATCTTTCGCGCCATTCAATTGACCTTTGTTAGAAATAGCTTCGATGTTGACACTATACAGATTCGCCGCTGTTTATGAGGAGTTTGGCCATAGTGCCGCGAGGCGGGATTCCCGGGCCAGGATTCCGTCCAGGCCCGCACCACTAGACTTCGATCACTCGGCCACGGCAACCTTCATCTTCGCCATCGCCATCACCAGGCACGCCGCAATCAGCAGTTCCACCACAACCGGAGCCGTGAAGAAGTAGTAGTAGGAATTCACCGCCATCGCCACATACGCCACCGCAAACGCTGCCAGCACCGGACGCAAGCGCGCTCCCGATTTCGCGAGCGACCCAAGCTGCCAGAAGACAATCCCTTCAATCGTCAGGAAGATCGTCACGGCCAGCCCCATCCCACGGTAGAACTCCCAGAGGTTCCGCGAAGCGCCCATGAACACAAACTGGTTCGCGCGCATTGCTTCCAACGCGACGCTCGCCGGTCCCGGCGGAGTCTTCCCGAACACTCCTCCAGCCGTATGCAGCACCGCGTGAATCAGCGTCAAAATCGACGCAATACGAAGGTAGACCACCGCTTTCATCGCGCCTCCAATCCAATGCGTTGTTAATTGTTCGCATATCGTACCAGAATCGCTTCCCCATCCCTATGTCCCTTTGTCCCTTTGTCCCTGCCTTGTGCTACCATGACCGCAATTGGCTTCCCCGAGGGCCAATCCACGGAGGTCGTCCATGAATGGCTACTCCCGTCGTGATTTCATCAAGACCAGCATTGCAGCCGGAACCATTGCCAGCGTGGGCGCTCCCATTCTCCAGGCAGAAAAGCGCACCGCCCTCGACAAGGTCACGCTGGGCAAATCGAACATATCGGTCACGCGCCTTGCGTTTGGCACCGGATCCAACAACGGCTACGTGCAGGCCTCGCTTGGCCAGAAGGAATTCTCGAAGCTCGTCGCCTATGCATACGAGCGCGGCATCCGCTTCTACGAGACAGCCGAATCCTACGTGACCCCTGCCATGCTCGGCGAAGCGCTCAAGCCCTACCCGCGCGACAGCTACGTGCTCATGAGCAAGGTCACCACCGACCACGGCGACCCTCAGGATCGCTTCGAAGACATGCTCCGCACTTCCAAGACGGAATACTTCGACATCATGCTTCTGCACTGGCAGCACGACGACAAGTGGGTCTCGGAAACCAAGCGTTGGCAGGACGGCGTCGACCAGATGCAGGCCAAGAAAGCCATCCGCTCCCGCGGCGCAAGCGTCCACGGACTGCCTGCCCTGCGCCAGATGCCCGGCAACCCATGGCTCCAGGTGGCGATGATCCGCATGAACCACAACGGCACGCGCATGGACGGCCCCACGTGGGACGACAACAATAATCCCCAGGACGTGCCCGAAGTGGTTCAGCACGTTCACCAGGTCAAGAAGGACGGCATGGGCGTCGTCAGCATGAAACTCATCGGCAACGGAAACTTTACCAGCCATGACGATCGCGTTGCCGCCATGCGCTTCGCCTTCCAGACCGCGAAGATCGACTGCGCGACCGTGGGCTTCAAGAGCAACCAGGAGATCGACGAAGCCATCGACAACATGAACCTCGCCCTCAGCTAGACCTTCCTCCCGCCGGTCTCCAAACCGGCTGTAGCGGGGGCCTCCGGGCCCCTGCAATTCTCCGCGATGGCACGACGCCTCGCGTCCCGCCTCATCCATTGCCCTGGCTTTTCGTCTAATCCGGACAACGGCGGGTCCAATCCCGGGCCTGCCGCCGCGACAGCATCGCTGCCTCGCGGGCTTCGGCACGCGAGCCTCTCTCGGAGGAAATCGATCATGAAAACTCCCCTTCTCGCACTCGCACTCGCAGGCGTACTCTCGCTTGGCGCCGGCATCACCACCCAGGCCCAGGACAATCCGCAGCAAGGCCAGGGCGAGCGTCATCGCGGCGGCGGCGGGATGAGCCCTGACCGGCAGCTTGCGCGCCTCACCCAGGAGCTCAACCTCACCTCCGATCAACAGACTCAGATCAAGCCGATCCTCGAGGACCAGATGCAGAAGATGCAGGCCCTCCGGCAGGATCAGTCCTCGACCGGCGACGACCGGCGCACCAAGGCCAAGGCCATCCGCGACGACGCAACCAGCAAGATCGAAGCGGTCCTCAACGACGACCAGAAGAAGAAATACGAGGCCATGCAGCAGGAGATGCAGCAGCGCATGCGTAACCGCGGCCAGGGCGACAACGACCGCCCGCAGCAGCCACAGCCATAAGCACCAGAACCATTGGCTTGACGCCTCCCTCCGCCACCGCTACCCTGTTGTTACACGGGAAAGGAGGTTGATCCAGCCAATGAAATCTGATTCACATAGTTGCTCGATACGTGAGGTGACTGAGGCCTAGGGCATCGCGCCCCAGACCCTGTAAGTCCCCAGCGGATCACACCGCCGGGCCTTGGGCTCTCGCGGAAGCGCGATGGCCTTAGTCCAATCCCAACAGTTTCACCGCCAGCGGCCTGGGAAACTCTCCCAGGCCGTTGTTGTCTCTGCCGGATTTTCGTCCCACTTCGGCGGCATCTCTTCTGAATTGAACGGCATCCCACTCACATAGAGTGAGGACATTCGTGTCCCACGGACGTTTCTTCAGACTGTTTGGAGTCAGGTTCAACTGTTGCGGAACTTCCCCGAGCCAATGCGACATTCTCTTCACGCGCACGTGATGTACCTGGAAAACACGATCCGCTCGATTCGCGATCGTTTGGACAAGCCACCCCTCAGTGTGGACGAGGTCGAAGACCTCGAATTGCAACTGACTCTCGCCGAGAGCGCCCTCGAGCATTACCGCCAGGCGTACGAGCTCGAGCTCAGCGTTTCAGGTCCGGAGCCGCCGCACAGCTCCGGTTCGGCATCCGAAAACGGCGCCACCCGCCTGGAGAAGCGAATGAGCGAGAGAAGGAAGGACGGCCTTTCGCTGCGCGCCCGCCGCTCGAGAAACAAGCGCGCCGCAGGATGGGCTACCTGCCTTCCCCGCATCCCAGGACGGGATGCGTATTCGTCGAAAGCCGGCGACTAACCCACTTGCCCGCGCCCGCCGCGCGTGATCTTATGGATCATCACCCCGGGACCCTCCTCCAGCGAGGTCCGCATGAATCCCTTGTCTCTCCCGCGCACGCGCCGCGAAACCCTGGCTCAGCTAAGCATTCTTCTCGGCGGAGCAACCGTCGCCGCCCATGCCCAGCAGCCATCCATGCAGCAGGCGCCGTCTTCCTCCGCCAACCGCTCACGCACGTCGCTCCACCAGGAGATCGACTACGCCGTATCTCCGGCGCGCATCATTGAGATCCTTCTCGACTCAAAACAATTTGCAGCCTTCACCGGGATGTCCGCGCAAATTGACCCCACCCCCGGCGGCGCGTTCAAACTTTTTTCCGGCCTCGTCGAAGGCCGCACCATAGAAGTCGTTCCCGCGCAACGCATCGTCCAGGCGTGGAGGCCCGCTTCGTGGGGTTCCGGCGTCTATTCCGTTGTGCGTTTCGAGCTCAATGGCTCCGGTGCGCGTACAACCGTGGCGCTCGACCACTCCGGCTTCGCCGAGGGCCTCTACGATCACCTATACGAAGGCTGGAACCAGCACTACTGGGACCCGCTGCGCAAATACCTGGGCTGATCGTCCGCCGGCGCATTGCGTCACTGAATCTTGACCGTCGCGGCATTCCCGTTCCAGTAATAATTCGTAGACCACGCGCCGTCGAACACGCCGATCTCCACGGTATATGTCCCCGCCGCGGTCACCGCCGGCGATTGATTCGCTGGCGTCCACGTCCACGAGTAGTTCTGCGTCTGGCCCGCGGCAAAATTCTGGCCGCTGAAGACGCCGGTCCCCACTGCGGTCCCCGCTGAATTGAACACCTGCACTTCCACATTCCCATTTGTGAGCGCGGCGCTGCCCGTATTCTTCACGGAAAACGAAGCGGTCGAGGATCCACTCGCCGCGATGGTGGCCGGCGAAGCCGTCGCCGACGCTGTGAACGCAAGCGCAGAATTTACCGTTACCGATCCGGCATTCGCATTCGTGCTCCATCGCTGGCCGCTCGCGCTCATCACCTCAACTTCAATCGTGTATGTCCCGGTCGCGGACGGAGTCAGCGGCGCAGTAAAGGTGCGGCTTTGCCCAGAAGCAAAGCTCTCGCCAGTAAATATCTTCGTCGTAGCAACTTTGTTCGCCGGGTCAAGCGCGATCACCTCCACAACGCCGTTCGTCAACGAACTTCTCGTGCAGGTCACCGTCGCAGTCATTGTTGTAGTTGAGTTCTGCGTCACGGGGTTCGGCGATGCAGTAGCCGACGACGTAAACAGGGGAGGAAGCAGCGGCGTAGCAGCCACCGGCGGCGTTGAATTCGCGCTCTGTCCCAATGTATTGGCCGCCGATACTTCGTAGTAGTAAGTGGTGCCGTCGCTTACCGCGGTGTCGTTATACGTATCTCCTGCCGTGTTCGGCACGCTGGCATACACCGTGGTAAAGGGCCCGCTCGCTGCCGTGCTGCGGTAGAGGTTGTAACTCGCGGCACCCACCGCCGCATTCCAGTTCAACGTCACCACTTTGTTGCCGACACTCGCCCTCAGCGCCGTCGGTGTCGCCGGCTTTTGAGTTACTGTTCCCTTCGGAATCACGAAGAGAGTCACGCTCGGCCCGGCAAGAGTCTCCGCGATGCCGCTGCCACCCACGGGCACGCTCACCGGCGCTGAAATCGCCGTCTGTCCTGCGCTCGTGATCTGGTACATCGTCGCATTCGCTGCGGGGGCGAAATCCGGCAGCGCGATCGTCACAGGCGTCTTCCCGGACTGCTTGTCCACCACGATCACAGTAAGCGCGCCGTCAGCCGCCCGCAGCGCGGCAAAGGCGGAGAGATTATCCGGATTCGCAACCGCGCTCGCAACGCCCGTCTCGCCAAAGCCCGAGTTCTTTCCGTCGTAGTTCGTGTACATCTGGAACGCAAGATACGCCGGGTGTCCCGGCACGCCGAAGTGGCTCGCCAGTCCGTATCCGTATTGCCCGAAGATTCCCAGCAGATCGGCCTGCGTCACCGCTCCGCTCAGCGTCGACTCGTCGTCCCAATCCGTGTACTCCGAACAGGCGATGGGCATTCCGGGGTTATACGCAGCCACCCACTTCTGCATCAGCGGAATCCAATCGATCACCCGCCCGCTGATCAGCCCGATGTCACCATACCAACCCGGGTCAGAGTAACCCGGGTCCCACAGCTTGCGCGTGGCCTCGTTCGGCGGAGCGCCGCCGTCGTCGTAGCAGTGCACGCTCAGCATGTCGATCAGGTTCATTCCGTTCTTCTGCTTGTAGGCGGCAAGCTGTGTCAGCAGCCATGGGTAGTAGTACATGTTGCCGTGCGTTGAGTAATCCGACGGGGTAACTCCCTCCTGGTCCTTTCCGCTCTCCCACATCGCCCACCACGACCACTCTTCCGGCCCCACGATAATCGCCTGCGGATCCGCCGCGCGAATCGCCCCGGCATAAGCCTGGATGTCCGCCCATAACTCGTCGTAACTCTCCGCCGCGGGATGGATGTCATGGTGCGTGCCCGACCAGATCGACGGCTCGTTGTCGAGAATGTAGTACTTGATGCCTCCGTGCGCCGCGCCTCCGTATTTTTTCACCAGGTACGCGACGTACGCCTGCTGGATCGCCGGGCTGTTCTTCACATACGCGTCGGCGGGGTTGTTCGTCACGTAGTTCAGCGTGCATCCGTTCATGGTCGCGACACCGGACCCCGCATCCGTCTGCCACTCGTCGTAGGCGTACCCGTTCCCGCCCAGGTAGTCTCCGCCCGAGCACGAATTTCCGATCTGCGCCCCGTATTTCTTGATCGAATACGACCAAAGCGACGCTGCGCTCGTCGTCGCGCTCGGCGACACGGTCGCGATATACGGCATCATCGGAATCGTGGCCATAGTCTGCGTGCCCACTCCGGCCGTCTTTCCTGCCGCGATGATTCCGTCGTAGAGCCCGCCCGGCGCGTTCGACTCGAGATAACTCTCCCAGTACCAGTCGTTGTCAAGATTAAGCGCGTCGCCAGGCGGTAGTTTCACGCCTGCCGGCGCATGAGCGGCAACGTCCCAGTTATATGTGCTCACGTTGTTGCCGCCGATCCGGTTATTCGGATCGTTCAGCGCCTTGATGTCCGGCGCGCCCGCCGAATCCATGATCGAAACGCCATAGATATTGCGGCTGATCGGGTGCTGGTTTTTCTGCGTGGTGACAGTCACCGTCGTGGCGGTATTCTGTCCGCGCGCCGACGGAGTCATGAATGCGAGAATCGCGGCCAGCGCCATAACTCCAGGCACAGAACCTAAGCGGCGCCGCAAGGAGAAGAAAACAGGAACTAGCATTGGGGGAACTCCTGTCACACTAAGTATCGCTCCATTCTCCGTCCGGCTGATAGACGTTCGAAGAAATTTCCTCCCCGCAGCCTCCTCTGTCTTACGGCCGTGCGGCGGGATCGGCTACCGCCGCCATCGGAAAGTCGGGATCCTGGTCCTTCTCCGCGTACACGAACATCAGTTGCTGCCGGTGCTTCTCAAAGAACGCTTCGGCCTGAGTTGCCTGAGCCGCGCGTTCTTCCCGCGAGAGGCCTTCTTCGAGCATCTTCACGTCGTGAGCGAGCACTTTCGCGCACGAGTCACCGCACTGCAGTGCCGCAAGATGAAAGTAGTAGTAAGCAAGAGAACGGTTTGCGCCACCGCCGCGGGCATCGCGCGCAAGGACCCCGAGCAGCACAGAAGCCTTCCAACTGCCCGCATCCGAAGCCTCCCGGAGCGCCGCGTGCGCCTCCTGGTCAGATTGCGCAAGCTCACGATGGTTGACCAGCAACAGCCCAAGCAGATGCTTCGCAGGAACATAGCCCTTTGCAGCCGAGAAGCGCAACAGTTCCGCCGCACGCGCCATGTCGTGCGCATGACCCTCGCCCTGAAAATAAATATCCCCAAGGTTATATGCGGACTCCGGATCGTGCAGCTTTGCGCCCTGCTCGAACCACTTTTCGCCGGCCGCCTTGTCTACCGGAACTCCGACCCCGAAATAATCCATGTCGCCAAGGTAAGTCGCAGCGAGGCCAAGTCCCTTATCCAGCGCCTCCTCAAAGAGTTTCCGCGCCATCGCGGGATTCTTCCTGACCCCCTCCCCATTCAGATAACTCACTCCGAGATTCACTTTGGCGCGGCGCATCCCCGCGGCCGACGCCAACTGGAACCAGTGAACGGCCCGCACCATGTCTACTGGAACGCCGATTCCCTGCTGGTAGAAGTAGCCGATCTGGTTCTGCGCTTCAGGACTCCCCGCCTGCGCAGCCTTTTCATACCAGTGCGCCGACTGGCCGAAGTCCTGTGGCACTCCGCGGCCTGCAAAGTACGCGGCGGCGAGCGCAATCTGTTGATCGACATACCCGCTTTCCGCTTGCTTGCGCATGTCCGCGACCTTCCTTTCCGCCGGGGGATGGGCGGGTTCGGAAAATCCATCCGGAGCGAATGCAATGAAAGCAGCAGCGAGCAGAAACAACCGGGGAATGAAACAAGACCAGCAGCGCATAGACTCTCCCTGCAATCCAGGGAGTTCGCACGGCTGATCGCGCTCCGCCGGATTATCCACTGCGCTTGCACGAAGACCACGAGGTCTCGGCTCGAAAGCAGGTGCGTCGCCCCAATCGAGCGCTGCCTCAAATGGCAGCAGCGTCGATGGAGAGCGGCCTAGACCGAGAACAGTCTCGAAAGAGCATCGCGGACCGCGCAGTTTTTCTGATTAGCTGTTCATTCTAGCCCGAGTTTTATCGCAGGGAGGATGAATTTTTCTGTGCCGGGCCCGTGGAGGAGGTAAAACGCGCTTGAGCCTAGCCTCCGGCAATCGCCCCGATGATCAGGAGCGGTTCCCGGCCTTGTGCGATGGCGTCAGGGAGGGGACTGTCCATCGGTTCGAGAGAGAAGTCCTCTTCGCAGGCGAAAAATCGCAGAAAGGGCCGCCGTTGCAGGGTTCCGTAGTCGCGGATCGTACCGCGAAGCATAGGATAGCGGGCCTCGAGCGCATCGAGAACGGAGCGGACCGAAACCGGAGGAGCGACCTCCAGCGTGATCTCGGTCCCAACCTGGGCAAGATTCCGCAGATGGTACGGAAGGCAAACACGGATTGGGGCGAGCGCTGTCATTCTCCCGATTTTGCCAGCTTAATCCAGCGTCTGCACTTCAACGCTCAGCACCGCCGGCAGATCGTGAACGATCGGCTTCCAAGTGTCGCCGCCATCGGGCGAACAATACACCTGGCCACCTGTCGTGCCGAAATAAATGCCGCAATCGTCCAGCTTGTCCACCGCCATCGCATCGCGCAGCACGTTCACGTAGCAGTCCTTTTGCGGCAGGCCGTTCGTCAGCGCCTCCCACTCATTGCCGCCGCCGCGGCTGCGGAACACCTTGAGCGCGCCGTCAATCGGGAAATGCTCCGAATCGCTCTTGATCGGAACCACATAAAGGGTTTCGGGCTCGTGCGCATGGACGTCGATTACAAAACCGAAATCCGTCGGCAGGTTGCCGCTCACTTCGTGCCACGTGTCGCCGGCGTCGTCGCTGCGCATTACATCCCAGTGCTTCTGCATGAACAACGTGTCCGGCCGCGACGGATGAAGCGCGACGTGATGCACGCAGTGTCCCACCTCCGCGTCCTGGTCCGGCATGAACTGCGACCTGAGGCCCTTGTTGATCGGTTTCCACGTCTTGCCGCCGTCATCGGTTCGAAACGCTCCCGCCGCCGAGATCGCAATGTAAATCCTGTCCGGATTCTTAGGATCGATCAGGATTGTATGCAGGCACATCCCTCCGGCTCCCGGCTGCCACTTTGGGCCAGTGTCGTGGCCGCGCAGAGCGGGCAGCTCCTGCCAGTTCTCGCCGCCGTCTGTCGAGCGGAAAATCGCCGCATCCTCGACGCCCGCATACACCGTGTTCGCGTCGCCGGTTCCCGGCTCGATGTGCCACACGCGCTTGAACTCCCACGGATGCTGCGTCCCGTCGTACCACATATGCGTCGTCAGCGGCTTCCCCGTCTCCGCGCTCGTGTCGTAGAGAAAGCGGTTCGGCGACTTGTTCGGAAACTGCGGCACCCCTTCGCCCGGCTTAAGGCCAGGCTGGTGCCACGTCTTGCCGCCGTCGTCCGAGCGCTGCAATATCTGCCCGAACCAGCCGCTCGTCTGTGACGCATAAATCCGGTTGGGATCAACCGGAGAGCCTTTCAAGTGATAGATTTCCCAACCCGCGAAGTGCGGCCCTGAAACCGTCCACTTGTCGCGCTTGCCGTCGGATTCCATGATGAAGGCGCCTTTGTGCGTGCCTGCGAGAACGCGAACAGAACTCATCGATTGACCTCCGGCGGCCATGGGGATGTTGGTATCGGCCGCTGTGTTTCGGGTTGAGGAAGCTGCCCTGCCATTGTGACCGCACCAACCTCGGCCGGGCAAGAGTGTGCAGATAAAATCGCGCTACACCGCGAATATAGTTGATATCAACGTTTGCGTGCAAGAGGTGATGGCCGATTGCACTAGACTGAACCTGTATGTCCTTTATCAGCCTTTTTGGCAGCCTGAACGAAGAACCCGAAAAGCCCGAAGAGCCAGAGCAAGGCGGCGAGAAGAAAAACTTCTTCAGTCGGATGAAGCAGGCTGTCACGCGCACGCGCCAGTCGTTCAGCCAGAAGATCGAAGGCATCGTCGCCATGACCCGCACGGTCGACGAGGGCGATCTTGAAGAACTTGAATCCGCGCTCATCACCAGCGACCTCGGCGTGCAGACCACCACCGAAATCATCGATGCCCTTCGCGAGCGCGCAAAACGGCAGGCCATCGAGGGCGGCGCCGAGTTGCGCGAACTGCTTAAGGCGCAAATTAAATCCATTCTTGAAACGCCCCAGCAGCCCGTCGCCACACCCGCCGCACCGCCCAAGGTTACGTTCCTCGTCGGCGTCAACGGAACCGGGAAGACCACCACCAGCGGCAAGCTCGCGGCCTGGTCACGCGGCCAGGGACGCACCGTGCTGCTCTGTGCCGCGGACACCTTTCGCGCCGCAGCAATCGAGCAGCTCGAAGTCTGGGCCGCGCGCTCCGGCGTCGAAATGATCAAGACCCGCCAAGGCGGCGACCCTGCAGCTGTGCTCTTCGACGCCATCTCTGCGGCCAAGTCCCGCGGCATCGCCGATCTCTACGTCGATACCGCCGGCCGCCTGCACACCAAGACCGGACTCATGGACGAGCTCGACAAAATGCGCCGCACCGCGAAGCGCCTCATCCCCGAAGCGCCGCACGAAGTCCTTCTCGTCATGGACGCAACGACTGGCCAGAATGGCCTTCAGCAGGCGCGCCTCTTCACGCAATCTGCCGGCGTTACCGGCATCGTCCTCACCAAGCTCGATGGCACGGCCAAGGGTGGCATCGCCGTCGCCATCGCACGCGAGCTCAATCTTCCAGTGCGCTTCGCGGGCGTCGGCGAAAAGATGACTGATCTGCTTGAATTTTCCCCCGAAGCCTTCGTCGACGGACTTCTCGGGTGATGCTGCCTTTGTTTTTCGATGCAAACATTTCAGAGCAAACCGGCGAGAAAAGTATGAAAGCGATTATTTAGTAACTTTATTTCACAGACTTGCGCACCTCCTAAAATATTTCTTGACAAATTTTCAGCGCCGAGGGCGTAGTTACCTACGCCAGCTAGCTGGCATAGGTCCAAATCTCCCAAGTCACAAGAAACAGCTTCCGCACTCGTTGCTTCTCCCCAGCACGTCCCCCGCACCGTCTCTCAGTTTATTTCTTCTTCGTCAATTTGGCTCCGCACAGTGTGCGCCGAATCGATTGTATTGTTCGGTGCCATAACATTCTCTCAACACTGCTGGTGTTGAACTACGGAGGGGTTCATGTTGCGTCTGATGTGCGCGCCTATCCTTGTCTTCGCTTCAACGTCCATGCTTTTGGGTCAATGTCAGTGCAACCCAGTTGGGTCCCCTTCGGGGGTTCCCGAGAATGGATACACCTGGGTCTGGAGTTATTCGTCGTGTGAATGGGAGCAAGAGCCAGGTTACGGGTATCCGACACCAATCGTAATCGACACGGACGGCACCGGTTTTCAGCTGACCTCCGCCGAGGACGGGGTGATGTTCGATTTCTACGGAGACGGCAAACCAATCCAGATGGCTTGGACTGCCAAGGGTTCTCGCAATGGGTGGTTGGCGCTTCCAGTGGACGGGCAAATAACGAGTGCGCGAAACCTGTTCGGCAATATCACTGCCCAACCTCTAAGCAATTCACACCCGCCTAACGGATTTGCTGCACTGTCAATTTATGATTTACCCGCTTACGGCGGAAATCACGATGGCGTCATCGATCCGGCAGATGCTGTGTGGACGAAGCTCCGGTTATGGATCGATGTAAATCATGATGGGGTAGCTCAACCTGAAGAGCTACATACACTTGAAGAAATAGGTATTCGTCGTATCCCGCTGCAATATGAACCATCGCGACACACAGACCAATACGGAAACTCATTTCGATTCAGAGGAAGCCTAATCCCTGCGAGGGGAGATCTCGTCGATCGCAAAATCTTCGATGTATTTCTCGTAACCAAATGACAGGTGCAGAAACACTTCCCGGAGGTGATTTATATGGCAATCCTATTGCGACATGCTCGATGCATCCCAGCGTATGCTACACTTGCGATCTCAATTATGTCTTCTCACTCGAGAGCGCAGATGTATGGCACACTTCCATCTCCCCCGTACTCACATATTAGGGTTTCACTATTGTCGAACCGCCCAGTACAGCTACAAACGCCGCTTGAGCGCGCCCTGGACGATCGCCTACATCAGAGTGCCTTTGTAATCCACAACGACGATCCCAAGGAAGTTGTTGGAATAGCCGTAATATGGCGGATCACCGACGCCGAGGGGAAGTCGCACACAACGACGCAAATGATGGACGAGTTCCTTTCGAAGAACCGCAATATCGTTATTAACCCCGGGGGCTCATTAGCGGTCTCGCCCGGAGGTTGGCTGCCAGAGGATCCCGAGGCTCATCTCATAAACTCGGATCTCGTCGCGCAGCAACAAAACCGTGTCGCTGAAAGAATTAAGAGCGCCGCATCCGTAAGCGCTTCTGTTGACAGTGTCATCTATTCGAATGGCGAGGTGTGGGGCCCGAATATTAGTGGACTTGACAAGGAGATCACTGGCCGTCACGCCGCAGCAGTTCATCTCGCGTCAGTCATCAGAAATGCGCTTGCAAATGGCGAGGACGCTCAGCTTATTTTAAAGCAACTAAGCTCAACAAAGTACGATCCGACTTCTGATTACAAAGCAAAGTGGGAAAGCCGATTTGCCATACAACTGTTGGCACGAGGCCCACAATTTGACGCCGGGGTTAGGTATTTGGAAGCCTTACCCGTCCCTCCGTTGTTCGAACGTAAGTCCAATTGGTGAGAGATGAACAAGGCAATAGGCAACCCACTGCAGAAGTGATCGGTACAAGGCAAACAAACCGTTAAGTGAATTAGGAGGGAAATATGGGACCTTTTAAGTGGGCAGCAGTCCTGGTGGTTCTCGTTGCGGTGTCCTTCTGTGGAAAAACCGCGTGCAGCCAGACACTCTACAGCAACATCTTAACGGCGGCTTCTTGCTACAACCGATCGGGCTCTCCCATCACTGTCGTCACAGACGGAGTGGGAGATTTCAACTGCAACCAGTCCGGCACCGGCAGCAATGTTTACATTTCGACGCAGATGGTTGGTACTTGCCAGGACGGGAATCGGCCTAGTCAGCAACAATATGTTTTCTTGGAGTGCGAAGATGCGTACGTCTATCAAGCAAATGGCCTCGGTTCCTACTGGGAGATACCGGAGCGTGACGATTGCGGCGATATCATAGGATATGACCTTCTCGGATATGTATATGTCATGTCTGGGATCTACTATGGGAATGGGGAACCTATGTCCACCGAGTGGTCGTCCGACGATTGCGACGGTAATGAAACTATCAGCGAACCCGGAGTATTCGTCACCACAGGTTGCTGAGGGCGCAAGATACTTATACGTCTGCGGTTCTTGAGATGATCTGGGCCCGGATTCGCGTACGGCCATAGGTGGTACTTCTCCGCCTGACTGCCAATCTCGGTGGCCTCCGGCCACCGACGAAAGCCAATCCTCGCCGATGCGATCCGGCTTGCCGGCAGCCAATTTGTCAGGTGCAATGGCGCAAAAGTGCCAGCCGAAAATCTTCGCCAATTCACATTTAATTCTTGGCGCTTCGCCTTTTCCGGCGTACACTCTTCCCAAGATTTCTATCTTGAAAGTCTAGATCCATTAGAAGGATGGGCTCCCCCATGTCCTCCAAGATTCTCTGCCTGCTCTCCTGCCTGTTCGTCGCCGTAACCGCCTCAGCCCAGAGCGTTCCACGCTCGTCTCACGTCTGGATAATCACCGAAGAAAACCATAGCTACGAAGATGTAGTCGGCAACTCCCAGATGCCCTACTACAACGAACTCATCAAGCAATACGGCCTGGCCACCCAGTACTACTCTGACCAGCACAGTTCCCTTCCCGCGCTCATGTGGCTCGTCGCCGGGGCGCAGGTCACAACCAACAACGACACCACCTCCTGTTATCACTCCTCGGACAATGTCGTCCGCGAGGTGCTCAAGAAGAACTACACCTGGCGTTCGTACCAGGAAAACATTCCCTCCGCCGGGTACCAGGGACTGTACGGCGGCACGAACAACTCGTACTATCGCCGCCACAATCCGCTCATCGACTTTTCTGATGTCTGCCCCGGCACCGGCCAGGACAAGAAGAGCGTCCCTTACTCGCAGATGGCCACTGACTTTGCGGCCAACGATACCGTCAACTTCGCCTACATCACTCCCGACGCCGACGAAGATTCGCACAATGGCACGCTGCAGGCCGCCGATCAGTGGCTCCAGGCGAATCTCCCCACAATCCTCGCGCGCCCCGAGTTCTCGTCCGGGGGCGACGGCATCCTCTTCATCGTCTGGGATGAGGGCACTCTGTATTCCGACAACCGCTGTTCTGCAACCGTCTCACAAGGCTGCGGCGGCCGCGTGGCCACGCTTGTGATAGGGCCTGGCGTAAAGTCCGGCTACAAATCCACGATCACCTACCATCCGCAAAACGTGCTCGCAACCGTATGCGCCACGATGGGCCTCGAAACCTGCCCCGGCATCGCTCAAAAAGCTGCGCCCATGGCTGATTTCTTCAAGGGGTCAACAACCTCCGGACCAAGCGACAGCGTCACCATCACCAGTCCCGGAAACGGCGCCACTGTCACCGGAGCAGTCCAGCTTGTCGCCCAGGCGTCTGAAAGCCAGACCATCAGCCAGACCCAGGTCTGGGACAACGGCAAAAAGCTCGGCGTCTACGGCGACCAGATCGACGCCACCTACAATCTCGCCGCGGGCACGCACACCACCACCGTCGTCGACCTCGATTCAAGTTACCGAGCCATCCATCAATCTTCGGTGACTTACACGGTGGGGGCGCTCGTCAACGGCGTCCAGATCATCTCACCCACGCCCAGCCAATCGCTCGGCGCCACCACTGTTCACGTCGTCGCCCAGGCAAACGAGTCGGTCCCCATCAGCCAGGTGCAGGTGTGGGACAACGGCGTCAAGCTTGGCCGGTATACCAGCTCGGACGTCAACCAGTACTACTCGCTTTCAGCCGGCTCGCACACCGTCACCGTAACTGACCTGGACAGTAACTACAATGTGCTTCACAAATCCAGCGTCTCTTACACCGTGCAATAACTCATCTCCAACACAATCGGCCTGGAACCGCGGTGCTCGCCCGGTTCCAGGCCGAATCTGCCTGACTATAGTTTTTATCTACCCGCCGCCCGTCTTCGAGGATTCAGGCGGCACGTAGCTCGCTGTCTCTGTAGATGCCCTATCCCTGCGGCGCCTGCTGTCCTTTGCGGTGAGCACGGCGCTCGGCCTGCATCTGCTCGAACTGCTGCTTCTGCTGGTCGTTCAAGACTCCTTCGATCTTCGACCTGCTGTCCTGCGCGATGCCCTGCATCTTCGCGCGGCGGTCCTGGTCGCTCAGCGAAGTATCGGCGCGCAGCGCCTGCATCTGCTGCCGTCTGTCGGCAAGGATCGGCTTGATCTGCGCCACCTGCTCGTTGCTGAGGTTGAGCTTCTTCTTCATCTCGCGCATCTGCCGGTTGCGATGATGTCCGTGCGGCCCTTCCGGCTGTGCCTGCGCGGCCGGCGCCTGAGTCTGCGCAGGCGGCGGAGTGGACTGAGTCTGGTCGGGCGCCTGCGCCATCAGCACTCCAGCGGAAAGCAGCGCGCCCAGCGCGAGTGCGAACTTGCGTGTATACATATCGGTTGAATCCTCCCGAGGCCCCTTCCGGCCTCTCGCACCGTATAGACGTCAACTTGTCCCGCGAGTTGCGGTCACCACACGAATCAAAAGATTGTGTGCCTCGGCTGCCTCATGCCATTCGCTGCAATTACACTGTGCTTTCAGGAGTTGTTTAGATCTCATGGATAAGTTCCTCGTCACCGGAGGCAAGCCACTTACAGGGACCATCCACGTATCCGGCGCAAAGAATTCGGCGCTGCCCTGCATGGCCGCCGCCATCCTCACTGAAGAGGACGTGATCCTCGAAAACATTCCGCAGGTGCGCGACATCGACACAGAGCGCCGCCTGCTCGCCTCAATGGGCGCCGAGGTCGAGCTATGGGACGACGGCACAACTCGCCGCACCCGCATCCGCTGCGCAACTCTCTCCGACCCCGTCGCCAAATACGAAATCGTAAAGACCATGCGCGCGAGCTCGCTTGTCCTCGGGCCGCTCGTTGCCCGCGGAGGAATCGCCCGCGTCGCCATGCCCGGCGGCTGTGCCATCGGCGGCCGGCCGATCGATCTGCACCTGAAGGGCCTCGAGAAAATGGGCGCTGAGATCGAGCAGGAGCACGGCTATCTCGAAGCGCGCACTGACCGGCTGAAAGGCGCGCACATCGTCTTCGACAAGATCACCGTTACAGGCACCGAAGACCTGTTGATGGCCGCCACGCTCGCCGAAGGCGAAACGCTCATGGAGAACTGCGCGCGCGAACCCGAGGTCGTCGATCTCGCAGCGCTGCTCATCGCCATGGGCGCGAAGATCGAAGGCGCGGGAACAGGCACGATCCGCGTCCAGGGAGTAAGAAGCCTGCACGGCGCGCGCCACCGGATCTTCCCCGACCGCATCGAAGCCGGCACGTTCCTCGTTGCCGGCGCCATCACCGGCGGGGATCTGATCGTCTCCGGCTGCAACACCGCGCATCTCGGCGCGCTCATCTCGAAGCTTGAAGAAACCGGAGTTCGCCTCGACCTTCTCGGCCGCGACGCCATCCGCGTCCGCAATCACCATTCCCTGCGCGCCAGCGACATCTCCACCGAGGAGTACCCTGGCTTTCCAACCGACATGCAGGCGCAGTACATGGCGCTCGCCACGCAGGCCGAGGGCGTAAGCGTGGTCAAAGAGAACATCTTCGAGAACCGCTTCATGCACGTGCAGGAACTGGTGCGCATGGGCGCGCAGATCAAGGTCGAAGGCCGCACTGCCACCGTCCGCGGCCGGACAACGCTCTCAGCCGCCTCGGTCATGTGCTCCGACCTGCGCGCATCCGCATCGCTCGTGCTCGCCGCCCTGGTCGCCGACGGCCAGACCATCCTGGACCGCGTCTACCACATCGACCGCGGCTACGAGCGCATCGAGCAGAAGCTCCGAAAGGTCGGCGCGAAAATCGCAAGAGTAAGCAACGTTCCCGCCCCCGAGGCCGAAGAAGCCATGGCGTAATTGGAATCAGCTGTCGGCTTCAGGGTCCGGATTAGGTTCTGTAGCTGGCGTGTGGCCCACCCTTGTTCTTTCCCGGCCCGCTGTGTCCCATTCATTACTCAGCCTCATCGCGTCAAAGGTGGGAGGCAATCGATCTCAGTGCGCGCAATCATATCGGACAATTCCCTTGGACATGTTGGCGCGACTCGATACCGGTATTGGCCAAATAGGGTCTGCCAAGCGGTCGCGCGCCTCACGCTTCGAACAAAATGCAATCAAAGAGCGGGGCACACTCAATCGTGGGAGGACTGGAAGTTGATGTAGGATGGGCGGCCGCCGTGCGGAGATCTCCTTCTCGGCTTGACCCTTGCATAGCATGGATGTCCCCAGGCTTCATGTCCATCGGTGACGGTCCCCGTCCCATCCCGCGCCGTCTTTACGCCTTAATGAGCAGAGAACCTGGAATGCACGATCACCCGGTGCTCAAGTCCAGGAAATCTCATGTGACGATCAGGAGGTTACAATGCAAAGCCAATTTAGTATTAGGAAGCTGCTCTGTCTCATCATCGCTTTGTTGGCTACTGCGTCGGTGCTTACGCCAATCGCAGACGCACAACCGGCATGGCGGGATGTCTATGGTGTCTGGTGGAATAACATGTGCCGCGCGCCTTCAGGTGCGTGGTGGCTCTATCCAATCGCGGACGCACAACCTGTAGGCACTGCCTGCACGATACCCAGTACTGGCGAGGTTGGGATCGTGACTATGAGGTAAGTGGTGGATGGCCCAGCCCCGTCCTTTCCTAGCCCACCGTGCCACGACCGAGGGCGACCCATCCTTGACGCAGTCTCATTGCGCTAAGGATGGGAAGCCACGGATCTCAACCGGTCCCGCATCACTGCGGGCATTTGATCGCCCGGCCTGAAGGCCATCCATTGCGACTCGATCTCCATTGAGCCGGCTTCACCGGTTGTGCCGTGCCAAACACAGCAACCGCAACTTTTCTGACCCCTGACCCCTGCAGCTATCACCGCCAGCTCACCGCCAAATGCCACTTCAGGTCCCGGTGCGTAGCCTTGCGAAGAACGCGTTCGTACTCCCGCAATTCAGACAAGACCGGTCCAGTCTCGGACCCCAGCGCAGCAGGCGTGGCTTCTAGGAACTCGATCAGCGCGCACACCGTAATCAGGCCGTTCGCGGGGTAGAACCATTGCGGCGCGGGCAGGTTGCTCGCCCACTCCGGATTGCCCGCCCCCTGCTCAAGCAGCAGGGCCATCGAGTTCTCATCGGCCGAGAAGAATTCGAGCAGCGGGCTGACATGCAGGCGCTCGGCGAGCCGCTCAAGGGCATCTTCGTTTCGAGCGAGGGCGTGCCCGTTTACAAAGATATCGAAGCCCGGATCTTCGCCCTCCACGACGATGTATAGGCTCGCCGCCATGTGGGATAAGTGTATCCGCGAATCCCCGGGACGCCAACGAAAATGCCATGCCTGTCATCCAATCCAGCACGGCTCCATCCGGCTCAATCCGACCCATCCCACTTTAGTTACGGAAGCGTACTCAAAAGTTCAGTACTAAAGGGGGCTCCCGGACATATAATTTTTTTGTAAATCGGGTCGATCTATCTGGGGGACTAACCTGCCTCGTCGTCGCGACCCTGAGGTGCCTGAGTGGATTGGAGTAAGCTTCCCGACGTAATGGCGGTGGGGCTGCTGGCGGGCGCTTTTGCCTCGGTGGCCCGGAAGAGCCATACTCCTGTCTCCGCTCACTGGCTCACGGGTTGGGTCCTGATCGTCTTCCACTTCTTCGCATTCATGTTCCTGGGACTGCCCGGGTTCTACGGAACCGCTGCCGGGCTGCTCGGCCTTTGGTCGCTCATCTGGGCGGGCATCCTCTTCATGCGCGCGTCGGTTCCGTATAGGTCTGAAGCTTCCAGCCGCGCGATGTTCGTCGCCCTCCTTGGGTCCTACACCATCTACGTCGCTGTATTGGAGTCGAACCCGTCCCCGCGGCTACTCGAAATGGCTGCGGTCCTCCTGGGCGCGGCTCCGCTTGCCGTCGGCCTGTTTTCCATTCGCCAGCTCAACCAGTCACTGCGCCTTTTCACCGTGGGATTGCAATGTGCCCTGGCTGTATTCCTGCTCGCCGTGCAAAACCGGCCCGATGGCGGAAATACGGCCCTGAACGCGGTGTTGTTCACCGTCTACCTCGGCGCCACTGTCCACTTCTGGCACATGTACCGCCGCGCGTCCGCCGGGGCCTTCATAACCATCAGTGGATTTCTTCTCTGGGCCAACGTCTTTACCGTTGCTCCCATCCTGATGGCGCGGTACCCGCAGGTCCACTTCGAGAGCGAAGTCTGGAACCTGCCCAAGTACGTCGTCGCTGTCGGCATGATCCTCGTCCTCCTCGAAGACCAGATCGCGCACAATAAGCATCTCGCCCTTCACGACGCCCTTACCGGCCTGCCCAACCGCCGCCTATTCCAGGACCGTCTCGCGAGCACGCTCGAGCGCGCCCGCCGTACCGAAACCTCTGCCGCCCTGCTCATGCTCGACCTCGATCACTTCAAACAGGTCAACGACACGCTTGGCCATCACGTCGGCGACATCCTTCTGCAAAAGGTGGCGGAGCTTTTCAGCGGGCGCGTGCGCCGCTCCGACACGGTTGCGCGCACCGGCGGCGATGAGTTTGCCGTCATCCTCGAAGGACCCACAAGCCACGCCGAAGCCCGGCACGTCGGCCATACCCTCCTTGAACTTCTCGTCGAACCGCTGTTGCTTGAAGGCCGCCAGGTCCAGGCTCATGCCAGCCTCGGCGTGGCCGTGTTCCCTGAGGACGCCGACGACATGGAGCAGCTTTGCATCCGGGCCGACCTCAGAATGTACGACCACAAACGAGGCGCATCGGACCCCGACCGTGCAGTCCCGCCGCAACGAGTTCAGTCTCTGGCGACCCTCGAAAGCGAGGGCGTCGAAATGACGTCCTGAAGGCCCAGACTTCGCAAACTGCTGCGCCACACGCACAAAGATCAAGGCCCGGAACTTGAAGTTCCGGGCCTTCGTTCTGGTTCACACTGGGGCGATTATCCCTGGTGGCCGCCGCCTCCGCGTCCGCCGCGCCGGCGCCGGCGCCGGCGGTTGTTGTTGCCTGCGCCTCCGGGTCCGCCCTGCGGACGTCCGCCTGCGGCCTGGTTCGCCGCGGCCGGCGTCCCGTCGGCGCGATTGAAGTTCGGCTCGTTCTCCTCGTCGAACTCCTCGCCCTCTTCATCGAAGTCTTCGCCGCCCTCGATCAGGATCGTGCTCTGGTTCGACTTTGGCTGCTTGTCGTCGAATTCGTGCCGCGTCTGCCGAGGCTGCTGCGGTTGCGCCGCCGGGGCCGGAGCCGCCGACGCCGAAATGGACACATCGCCCTCCGCCGTGCCAGCCTCAGGGCCGCCGTTCGCTGCCGCCAGCTTTGCCTTCTGCTCGCGGATCAGCGCCTTGCGGCTCAGCTTGATGCGGTTTCCTTCGATGGCCAGCACCTTTACCATTACCTGGTCGCCTTCGCGCAGCTCGTCCTTCACTTCCTTCACGCGATGCTCCGCGATCTCAGAGATGTGCAACAGACCATCGGTTCCCGGGAACAGCTCCACGAACGCGCCGAACTCCGCAAGCCGCACCACCTTGCCCAGGTACACCTTGCCGACTTCCGGCACCGCGGTAATGTCGCTGATCATCGCCAGCGCGCGCTTCAGGCCTTCCGCGTCGCTCGACGCCACGCTCACCTTGCCGGTGTCATCCACGTCGATCTTCGCGCCTGTCTGCTCCACGATGCCGCGGATCGTCGCCCCGCCCTTGCCGATCAGGTCGCGAATCTTGTCCGTCGGAATCTGCACGGTCTCGATGCGCGGTGCATACTTCGACTTTTCCGTGCGCGGCCCGCTCAGCTCTGCATCCATCTTGTCCAGCAGGAACAGCCGGCCGTTGCGCGCCTGCTCCATGGCCTGCTCAAGAATCTGCCGCGTCAGTCCGCCGATCTTGATGTCCATCTGCAGCGCGGTAATTCCCTTCCGCGTGCCCGCCACCTTGAAGTCCATGTCGCCATAGTGGTCTTCCGCGCCTGCAATGTCGGTCAGGATGGCGTAGTCGTCGCCCTCCTTCACAAGCCCCATCGCCACGCCCGCCACAGCGCCCTTGAGCGGCAGGCCGGAATCGAACAGCGCCAGGCTGGCGCCGCAAACCGAGGCCATCGACGACGAACCGTTCGACTCCAGGATGTCCGACACGATGCGGATCGAGTAAATCGACTCGTCCTTGCTCGGCAGCACAGCAGAGATCGCCCGCTCCGCAAGCGCTCCGTGGCCAACCTCGCGCCGGCCAACGCCCGTCATGCGGCCCGTTTCGCCCACGCTGAACGGCGGAAAGTTGTAGTGCAGCATGAAGCCCTTCTTCTGCTCGCCCTCGTAGCTCTCCATTCGCTGCGCGTCATCCGCGGTGCCCAGCGTTGCCGTCACAAGCGCTTGCGTCTCGCCGCGCGTGAACAACGCCGATCCGTGCGTGCGCGGCAGGACGCCCGTTTCGATCGAAATCGGCCGGATCTCGTCGAACGCTCTACGGTCCGGACGGATCCGTTCCTTCGTCACCTGCTCGCGGAACGTCCGCTCGCGCAGCAGTTCGTAGTATTCGCTGAGCTTCTTCTTCGCCCCGGTGGTGTCGTCGGCGGGAATCGCAGCCGCAAGCTCGTCCTTGATCTGCTTGATCAGCCCGTAGCTCTCGGTCTTGCCGTGCGCCTTCGTGTCCAGCGCGTCCTTCAGCCGGTCGCCGATCTTCGACTTCAGGTCGCCGTAATAAGCCTCGTCGTGCTCCGGCGCCTTGAATGCGCGCTTCTGCTTGCCGGCCTTCGATGCCAGCTCATCGATCGCGGCTACGATCTTCCTGATCTCGCCGTGCGCAAACTCGATCGCGCCGAGAACCACTGCCTCGGTCTCTTCCTTCGCGCCCGCCTCGATCATCACGATGCCGTCTTTGTGCCCGACCACCATGATGTTCAGCGTCGACTCGGCCCGCTCGGCGTACGTGGGATTGATCACCAGCTCGCCGTTCACGCGTCCAACGCGCGCCGCACCAACCGTCGCGCCAAATGGGATATCGCTCAGGGCCAGCGCAGCAGCGGCCGCATTGATCGCCACCACGTCCGGATCATTTTCCTTGTCCGCGGAGAAGACCAGCGCGATCACCTGCGTCTCATTCCGGAAGCCGTCGGGGAACAGCGGCCGGATCGGGCGGTCGATCTGCCGCGCCGTCAGAATTTCCTTTTCGCTCGGCCTTCCTTCGCGCTTGATAAAGCCGCCCGGGATGCGACCACCGGCATACGTGTATTCGCGGTAATCCACAGTCAGGGGGAAGAAATCGATGCCTTCGCGCGGATCGGGAGAGGCGACAGCGGTTGCCAGTACGACGGTTTCCCCGGTCGTGACGAGCGCGGCCCCGGAGGCTTGCTTGGCCATGCGCCCGGTCTCAAAGACCAGACGCTTGCCGCCGGCAAGCTCGACGGCTACTTCATGCTTGGTAGACATAGTGTCCTCTTTTCATTTTTTCGCTTGGGAAACTTGATTGGGCAGCGAGTACCGCCGGTCTCATAACCGGCTGCAGTGCGGGTCTCCAGACCCGGGGCCCCCGGCGAGCCCGCCTTTGGCTTGCTGGGGTGGAGACGCGCACCGGCCCGACAATCGCGGTCGAAACCATCCTCGTGCTATGGGAATGCTGCGAAGCGCACGCGCGATCTCGCTCTGGCAGCGAGGACAATCCCTCGCTGAAGCGACAACTCGGCATCGGCCCTGGCATCAAGGGGATTTCGCCAGGTACACAATAGCCCCCGAATCCATAGGCTGCAGGGGCCTTGACCAACCAGCGGTCTGGGCGCTTCCGGATCAAAATGGGCTTTCTGGTGATGGGTCTTACTTGCGGATTCCCAGCTTGCCGATCACGTCGCGGTAACGATCCGCGTCGTGTGTCTTCAGGTAATCCAGCAGGCGGCGGCGCTTGCTCACCAGCATCAGAAGGCCGCGCCGGGAGGCATGATCCTTCTTATGTGTTTTGAAATGCTCGGTCAGCTCGCCGATCCGCTCACTCAGAATCGCGATCTGGACCTCGGGGGAACCAGTGTCCGTATCGTGGGTGCGGAAGCGTTGTATCAGGTCGGTCTTCTTTGCGGTCGCCAGCACGGCGTGTGTTACTCCTCTTGTGTTCTCAAGTCCACTCTCAAGTGTCTGGTTTGAGAGTAACAGAAACGGTGCCGAAACGAAACCCGCGTCGGTTCAGGGCAATGACGGGAAGTGCTGAATTCTCAATACCCTCCGAAGCGGAATAGACGGTTGTCAAACCGCTCGCGAGCCACGGAAACGACCCTCAAATGTACCGCATCCGGATGAAGAGGATTCAAAAGCACATTCCAGGTCCGCGGAACGACAGCCGAAGGCACCCGGGCCAAAGGTGTCTCAAGTAACGTGAGCCACGCGTCGCCGAGACGGCGAGTCGAATCGGAACGGGCCCTCCAATCTACATCTGCGAGTGGAAGAAGCTCCCGCATTCCAACTTCGTCCGGTGCCGTCACTTCGAGAAGGTCGTAGGTTCTCGGAAGCGGCCCCTCCAAGTCAGAAAGATGAACGAGTCGTTCGACCATTGCGCCAGCAGGAGTCTCGGCGAGGTAGACGATCGGGTTGCCTTTGGTGTGCCAGCGCCCTGAGGCATATAGGGCCCCGTCACCACTCAAGTCGGCATACTTGCTGATTCGCCACAACGTTCTCATGGGGTGCGGAGTCTTCGAGCTGTCCGGCTAGACGACCATGCCTTCTGCAATTTGAATGAGCATTTCCTGAACCGCTTCTCCGCCTTTTTCCGTGCGCATGATTTCAAGTGGGGTTTTCTCATCGAAACGGCGCTTCCGCCGAAGCAGAAAGTCCCTGCCGTCATCGCGGTCGCCGTACACCTTAACTGCGAGCTCATAGATTTTCGCCACACGCGCCAGCCTGTCGGACTCTTCGAGATTCAGCGGTTCTTTGCGTTCCCGGCGGTGCTTGAGCGTCCTCGGCGGGATTACGGCAGTCAGAAGCTCCTTCACTGTGATCCCCGAGTACGCGGAAAACTCATCCAAGGCCGAAAGCGGTAATCCGCGTTCAATTTCCCGCCACCCATAGTTGAACGGCGGTGGAGATGCCGGGATGACAGCAGGTGCACTCATATGGACATTATGCCACACTTCTCACGGCAAAATGTCCCTTCCACAACATACAACTACTCCACCGCCCTCCGGACCAGCGGAAGCATCATCGCTGCCGCCGTCTCCGCATTCCCGCAGCTCTCCGCCAGCGCATCGAAAAACTCAAACGACGTCATCGCCGTCAGCGCCGCCACCTTCCCTGCCCTTTCGTCCGAATTCATGTTCGAACGCCCTGCAAATAGCCGCTCCACCACCCGTCCTGAGATCCCCACCCGTCGCCGGTTCCGAGCCTCCACTAACCGCCCCATCTCCTCGTCGATCGCGGCAATCCCGTGAATCCGTTTCAGCAGCATCCGGTCTCTCGCCCAGAAGCCTGCGAAAACCTCCACCATCGCGGCCAACATGCGCTCGCCGTCTGGGGCCGTCATCACCTCCGCCATCCGCATCATGCCAGAGTCCACTGCCATGCGATCGAAGAGCGCTTCGAGCACGCTCGACCTCGTTCCGAAAAGGTTGTGGATGGTCTGGCGCGACACGCCGCTTGCCTTCGCCAGCGCTTCCATCGTGAGCGCACCGCTGGTCTCAAGCTGCGCCCGTGCCGCCGCGAGAACCGCTTCCCGTGTCCGGTCAGACACCTCCTGCCGCCTGCCCAGGTCATAGGGGCGCTTGCACGGCCGGTCGTTAACTTGCTGATCCACAAACTCCCTCTGCACGATTGTCCAGTTTAATTTGACATATTGTCAATTGAAATATAGGATCATTTTCAATCATGTTCCGGAGGTCGAAAATGGCCGCCCCCTCTCAATTCAAACTTCCCGGCGAAACGCGGTCCCCCATCATTCTTCGCGTCGGATTCTGGGCCTGCGTGCTGATCGGCGCCGGTGCCGTGGTTCTGCGCCTCATCGCGCTATCAAACCCAACCGGCAGGCCCCAGCAGATGGCCTCCCTGGACACCATCTTCGCCTCCCACACTGTGCTGACCCTCTCGCACATCGTCCCCGCAATCCTCTTCGTCCTCATCTCCCCTTTCGCCGTCTTCGCCCGCTTCGCTCATCTCCAATGGCCCCTCAGGATGCTGTTCCCGACCGCCGCAATCGTCGGCCTCACCGCATACGCAATGAATGTCTACGCCATCGGCGGATGGACCGAGCGCATCGTCATCCTCATCTTCAATACCTGGTTTCTTTACGCACTGGTCCGCGCCTTCCGGCACTGGCGCCGTGCGGACGCGGCCCTCACCCGCCGCTGGCTCCTCCGCGCTATCGCCGCAGTGCTTGGCGTCGCAACCGCCCGCCCCGTTATGGGCGTCTTCTTCGCCACCAGCCCGCTCACCCATCTTGAGCCCCGCCAGTTCTTCGGAATCGCCATGGCCGTCGGTTTCTCGGTCAACGTGATTGTGTTCGAAGTCTGGCTTCGCTCCCTCGCTCGGCGCGCCCATTCGTCCCAAACCTCGACCGCGCCCGTCCTCACCGTTACAGCTCCCATAAGCGGAGGAACCCGATGACAACTCAACTCCAAAGCGCCGCTGCCACCGCAAAGCACGCCGGCCCGCCCCTCTGGCTTCCGGCCTCGCTGTATACCGTCTTGTTCATTGCAGGCCTTGTGCCCGTCACCATGTTCGGAGGCCTCCCGTACTGGCCTGGCCCGTGGGAACCCGCCGCTGTCATCACACACTTCTTCCAGACCCAGGCCCCGCGCGTGCTCACCTGTATCTTCCTTCAGATCGGCGCAACCATCTGTCTCGGCCTCTTTACCGCGGTCGTCGTCAGCCGCCTCCATTTCCTCGGTGTCCGCGCCGCCGGCGTCCACATCGCGCTCTTCGGAGGGTTCCTCACAGTCTTCGACGGCCTCGTATCGGCCTTCTCCACCTGGGCTTCGATCAATCCCGCGGTGGCCGCGAGCGCGCCCGTGCTTCTCGGCCTCTATTATTTCGGCTTCGCCCTCGGCGGCCCGGGCTTCTCCATGCCTATGGGACTTCTCATGGCCGGCGTCTCCGCCACCTCGGCCTTCCGCAAGCTCCTTCCCAAATGGCTCATCGTCCTGGGCCTGCTTCTCGCCGCAGCCGGAGAGCTCAGCTTCTTCTACTTCCTGAGCCCGAAGCTCCTGTTCCTGATTCCCCTGACGCGCTTCCCCGGCTTCATCTGGATCGTCGCCGTCGGATTCCTCATGCCGAACCGGCGTCCAAATCAGGGCTCACCCGGCACATCACCGATCCAGTAATTTGCGCGCGCCACAATGCGCACGCTCATGTTCTCGGCCAGCCGCACCCGAACCGAGTGAAGCCCCGGAGTCAGGTCCGATGGCCGGAACGACAGCAGGTACCGGTTGCGGGCATGTTTCGCCGCATCCACTACCCTCTGCTCAAACTTTTTGTCCGTAATGAACGTGGTGTATTCTCCGCCGCTCATCTTCGCGACTTCTTTCGTCACGTTCTTGCGGAACGCATTCACCAGTGCAACAAGCGCCTGCATCATGTCGAGCGTCCGCTCCTGCCCTGAGTCCTTGATGTCGTGCGCAAGCTCCGCCTCAAAGGGCGAAAACGAAACCGTAAGCACCAGCACATCCGACTCGCCGATCTTCCGGATCAGCCCATCCACTTTCGTGTGCCTGCTTCCGTGGTCGCGCGCCTGGCTGATGAGCAGCAGCACGCGCCGGTACTCCTTCGGCTGCGACTCGAGCAGATCGACAGCGTAGCTCACCGTGTCGAGGATCGCATCGCCGCCATCGCCCGGCTGCAGCGTGCGCAGCGATTCGCTCAGGTCCTCCTGCGAATGCGTAAAGTCGTTCAGCAGATGCGGGACGGAATCGAATCCAACCAGCGCGGCCTCGCTGCGCGGGTCCGAAAGGAACGTCTCAAGCAGCGGCCCCAGCTTCGCCACCTTGTCGAACTCGAGCACGCTCATGCCGCCCTGCTCGACCGCGACAACCAGCGCCACCGGCGCCGTGTCCATTTCTTCCTGGACATGCACCTTCTGCGGAACGCCGTTGTCCTCGAGCACGAAGTCATCCGCCTTCAGCCCGTACACAACGCTGCCGTCGTGCTTTTCAACAAGTGTTGGAACCAGCACCTCCTGCGTCGTAATGCGCAGCGTGGGCTGCTGGTTGTGCGATCCCGGCATGGGCAACGGCGGCTCAGGCGGCGGAATCTGCTGCGGTTGCTGCTGAGCCCGCGCCGAGCTCATGAATCCAACCAGTGCCGCAACAGCAATCCAAGAGAGGACCCGGCGAGTATTCATCGCGAGTAGAGAGTCTCCACTTCCGATGATAGGCCCTTGCATGCGCACGTTAGCCTACTGCGGTGCCGTGTCTCCCGCGATCAGGCCGGTCACGCTCTTCGCCAGATTTGGCTCCGTCATCACGTAGAACGTACCGCCGCGCCCGTTCTGGCTGCTGCCGCAGTTGCCCTTTAACGCCCCCTGCTGATTCTCATCGCCGAAGATTACAAACGGATCGCTGGCCGAAGTCGATACGCCCAGCTTCGCATGATTAGCGTCGGGGCTTATACCCCCTTTGAGGCTGAATGTCGTCGAGTTCCACGTGCCCGACGTCGCGATCTCGACGGCCCCCGGAGGCGTCTTGAGCGAGTTGTCCCAGCATTCAGGAGCCCCGCCGGTCGTCGATGGAATCGTTGGGCTTGCCCACCACGTCGCCGTCCGGAGCGGCACTCCGCCTAACAACGAAGACACCATCTGCCAAGGCGCCACGTGCAGCGCCGAGGGCTTGGAGATAAGCTCTACGCCGCTCGAAAGCACGGCCTCCGTCGCCTGGGCGTTGGATGACTTCACGCCCAGTGCGTTCACCTTCGCCTGCACATCCGAAGGGCCGCCGTTGCTCACGATCTGCACGTTCTTCGGATCAGTGACGACGCTGGCGTTCGCCAGGCCGTCGAGGACCATCATGAGGTCGTCGTGCGAGAGCCGCAGCGAAAAAAAGTGCTGACTCACCTTCACGTCATCGTCGGTCACGCATCCCAGCGTGTTGCCGTCCTTGCGCGCATGCGCGGCGCTGCCCGCCGCGGGCCACGAAGGCGTGGAAACCTGCATCACCATGCCCTCGCCGGCGTCGTTCCACGCCACCATCCCCTTCGAGTGGCCCCATGGCGCGTCGCAGCCCTGTCCGCCGCAACTCACGCTGCCGCCAGGGTCTCCGTAGAATTGGTCGTTCCAGATCAGGTAGTGGAAGTTGCCGTTGTACACCTGGTCGAACGTCGCGCCCACGGGATCGTTTGTCCCGTCGCCCAGGCAATCCTTGCCGCCCGGCTGAAGCGTGTCCACTTCGCTGCTCGCGTATGCATATTGCAGGCCCGGAGTGTAGCTCTGCGTGCTGCCCCCGAACGCGCACTGCACGGTGCCGCCTCCGCAACTCGGAAACTTGGAGACATTGAGCTTGAACACAAACCACCAGTCCACCGGATGGCCCTTGGCGAGCATCGGATACGGCGCCGCGCATGCCGCCTGTCCGTCTCCGCCGCAGGCGGTGAGCTTGGTCATGATGCCGGCGGAAGGTGGCGCTGCCTGATGCGTGGCCGTTGCCGAAGAGTTTGCCGTCGTAGTAGTAGCCGGCTGGTTGGTGAGCGCGGAATGAGCCAGCGCAATCGCGAGCGGAACCGCCGGAGCCAACGTGCGAATCGCGGCTCCGCGCCTGGTTGCGGGCGGATCGCTCGGCGAAGTGGATTTCTTTTTGGCAGGCACTGAATCCCTCCCTGTCGCCATTAAGCGACGGTGCAGGCGCACGCAGAATTATGCGGACCGGTCACGGCAGCCTTACTGCTGGCCGCCCACGGGGGGTTGCGGCTGCGCGGCCCCCGTCGTAACGGTTGCGGCAGGGCTCACCGCGGCAGTGGCGCCCGTTCCGGACAGCGCTTGCGCTGTCTGGCGGACACTCTCACGCTCTTCCGGCGAAGTCACCCCTTCGTCGCGGCTGTACGAGATACCCTTGCCCACCGCATACGTGCTCGCGCTGATGCCAACGAGGGTGAGCACGCCGCTAGGAATGTCGGGAAACGTGCCGTCGGTGCGTTTCTCCACCAGGTAAAACAGACTGATGGCGACAACAAACGTAAAGATCAGCAACTGGAAGCGCGAAAGGCTCGCGTCGCCGTTCGTTTCGCTCACCAGCGCGCTCAGGTCGATCTTGTCTTTCCAGATGAACCAGATGATCGTGCCCGCCAGAAAGGCGATAAACCCGCAGACCACCCAGCCGCAGACGGTTGTCATAAATGCGCTCATGCTTGTCGCTCCAGATCCCCTTTCAGGGTTTTCAATTCAGTCAGAGCCTTGCCCCCGGCGTAAATCGCGCTGCTTCCGCCAAAGACGTAGAGCCACTTGGCGTCAACATCAGGCAGATTCCCGGTTGTTGACGTGAGAACGCCGTGCAGATAATTCGCGCTCATTGCAATGGTCGCCAGAAGTAGTTGGATCCGTTCCGGGCTTACGCCGCGCGCTCCGCTCTTGCGAATCAGAAGGCCTTTGAGATTGATCTGGCGGGTGATCAGACGATAGAAGACGACCGCGCCGAGAAGAACCAGAAAGCCCCACATCTCGAGGCGAAGAATCGAGGCGACGTTCATACCGATTCGATCTCCTCCGCAGGTATAAGGGGTGACCAGGGCCGGACTATTAAATCAATGCCTAGTCGTCGAGGGACCGGCTTGACCAACGCGCTTGTGCGCAATGCCGGAAGGAAACTTGGGAGAGCCAGGGAAGTTATACAGGGTTGGAATTGGGAACTGGCGCATAACTCGCGTGGATCCCACTTAGCCCTGGAAACTAGGGGGTTATGAAACTTGGTGGAGATTAGCCCAAGGCCAGTTCAAAGTCAACAGATTTCTGCGCAGACATGCGCAACTTGATCCTTGAACCCGCATACCCATCAGCGCATCCGCCAGCCGCGAGGCTACTGCAGCTGGGGACCGGCGAATGATCTGGCGGCAACAGGCCGAGCCGCCGCCGGACTTCCCTGCACCGCAAATGCCTTGTAGAGATATGCTGGAACGTCCGCCGGAGCGAGCGCGGGGGTCGCCGCCTTCACGATGGGCCGCGCCTTGTCGATGGCCTCGCGCACTGCAACAAACGCAGGCGTCGGGTTGAACTTGTCGTCAAAAGGAAGCGGCCGTTGCGGAGCCCCGTCCTTGCGCCTGGCCCACTCCGACTTCGTCTGGTTGAGCCACGAGTGCGCGTTGCTGATGCCCCATGTAAGCGCAGCCTTTACGTTCGGCTCGGGCAGAACCAGGCCAAGGTAGCTTCGATAGACTTGCGCGACCGCTTCATCCTGGGCGTCGGGGCCGCTGTCGAGCCCGCGCGTGTTCACGTCCATCTCCGTCACGTAAACTTCGAGCTCCATCTTCTTCAGTTCGCGAATGAACTCCACAAGCCCCGCTCCCGGCTGCTGTCCGGCGGCCTGAAGATGGCTTTGAAGCCCGACCGCGTGAAGAGGCACATTCCGCGCTTTGAGGCGGCGCAGCAGAAGAAGCACCTGGCCGCGCTTGGCGCTGTCGTCCGGCGTGTCCAGTTCGATGCCGTAATCGTTGTACGTAAGCTTTGCCTTGGGATCCGCAGCGGCCGCCGTCTTGAATGCAAGCTCGATGTAGTCCGGTCCCAAAAGTTCGAGCCAGGGGCTCTTGCGCAAACCGTCGGCGCGCCCGTCCTTCAGTTCGACAGCCTCGTTGACCACGTCCCAGCTATGGATCTGGCCGCGGTACCGTCCCGCAACTGTCTTGATGTGATCGGCCAGCAGCTGAGCCGCATTGTCGTGATTGGCCGTGGTCTTGAACCACGCAGGCAACTGCTCATGCCAGCAGAGATTGTGCCCGCGTATGCGCTGGCCGGCGAGGCCGGCAAAGCGAACAAGGCGGTCGGCTTGCACGAAGTCGTAGGTGGCAGGCGTCGGCCGCAGCGGACCCCATTTCATTGCGTTTTCCGCAACGACAATGTTGGCCTGCGAGCGCACAAGCTGCGTGTATGTGTCCGATACGTTCCCCGCGGCCATCCCGTCCACATCAAGAAGCGCGGTATTCACCGCCACGCCAAACAAATACCCGCGCGCCTCGGCATGTTCGCGCAGCGAATCGGAACCCGTGAACCGGATCGGTCTCGCCGAGGCATCCGCGGCTCGAATCCAGCCGGGCAGTGCCGCCGCGGCCCCAGCCGCGAGAGATGCCTTGATCAAGTCACGACGCGTCCAGTTGTTCCTGGTACTTCTACTCATGGGTGTGCCCGTCCTTCACCCATCGGGCGTCGAATCCGCCACTCCGCAGATGGCCTGTACATTCAGGGCTTGCGGCGCGCCTCGCGTTGAACGTGGCCGGTCCAGAAGAGGTATCTCAGAAGCTCCCAGCGCGACGTCCACATGAAGCCCAGGAAGTCGCGCATCGTGAGGTCTTCCGCCCACTTCCCGGAGTACGTCTCCACTCTCCAGCGAAGATAGTCGCTGCGCCAGGGAGTAAGCCGGGAGCCGCGCGTCGCGTTCCACAAAAAACGGATCGGTTCGAACAAGATGGGTCCTGTTGCATCCAGTATAGCGAGAAGCGGACCCTTCGTGAGCAGCGCGAACTGTTCGGCGCGCTCAAGCTTCGTCGCTGCGATGCACCGCAGGTTATCCGATCGGCAGTTTGTCGAAAAGGCTACCCGATCCGAGCTGCGCGATCACGGCTTCAAGCGCGGTCTGCTGGGTCTGTGAGAGCGAAAGCTGGGTTGCCACCTGCGCGACATCGGCCTGCATCAGGTTCGTTTGCGCCGAAGTCAGCTGGGTCTGCTCGGTGCTTGCGGCGGTGGACGCGGCCGTGAGCTGGGTAATGGAGTTGTCGATCGTGACACGCTGCTGCGACACGTAGTTGAGCGCCGAGCTCAAAGCAGTGGTGTCCGCGACGGCGTTGCCAGCCGTGCCGCCCGGCGCAAAGTCAGCAACCAGGCTGTTGAGCACCCCGAACACGCTATTGACGCCTGCGCCTGCGAAGATTTGATCGCCCGGCACGTTGAGCTGGATCTGCTGGCCGCTCGGCGTCTGAAGATAGTTCACATTGGCATCGCCGTTATATGTCACCGTGGCGGGCGATGTGGCGGAATTGAGGCTGAACGGCATCGTGGCGCTGTTTCCGCCGGCAAAGATGTATTGCCCCTGGTAGCTCGAGTTCGCGAGCGAAAGAATCTCGCCGCGGATGCCGGCGAGCTCGTTCGATATGGATTGCCGGTCGCTCGCGTTCATGGTCCCATTGCTGGCGCTCGTCGCCAGCGAGATCGCCTCGGTAAGCTGCGAAACAACCTGCCCGAGAGCCGAATCGGCCACCTGCAATTGTCCCGTCACCAGGCCCGAAGACTGCGTAAACGAGTCGTCCTGGTGCATCTGGTTCAACAAAAGCACATCTTCACCGGCAGCCAGTGGATCGCTGCTCAGCGACGTGACGCGCACCCCGGAAGCAAGCTCAGAGGAAAACTGCTGGGAGTTCGATTGCGACTGGTCAAGCGCGCTCACCAGGTTCGTCACATAACTCGGGTCGACTCGCATATTCATGTCTCCGTTTAACGTTGGTCAACCGGCGGGATCTTCGAGGCCGGGCGCGCTCAGCCTACCCGACCGTCGCCTGTTCGCCGAGGTTCAGCGCAGCAGCCATCAGCGTGTTCAGCATCGTGAACACCTGGGCCGCAGCCTGGTAGCTCCGCTCGAGCGTCGTCAAGGCCGACGCCTCGTCGTTGAGATTTACCTGGCTGAGCGCGTTGTTCTGCGATTGAAGTTGCATCACCGAGGCGTTCTGCGCGGTGTTTTCCGTCTCGACTTCCGACACCGTAGAGCCCAGGCTGGTGACAAAGCCCGAATAGTAATTGCTCGGCGTAAGCCCATTCAGCAGGGTCTGGCCGGCAGGCAGCGGCTGCCCGTTGCCGATAAGGAGGCCGTTGAGGATAGGCGGATTTGACGACGTCGCCAGGCTTGCGAGCGCAATAGAATTCGAGTTGTCGCCGCTTGCCTGCCCCGCGGATGCTGCGGCAATCAGATTCGGGTCCGTCATTGTAACCCTCATCGATCGCGCGGCCCCCGCAGCCAATTGGCTGAGGTTCGTGGTGGCATTCGCGGCGTTCGGAGGCTGAGAGAATATCGCCTTGGCGTTGACGTCGGCGCCAGTTGGGTCAACCAGGTCGACGCCCGCCTGATTCTGCGCGTTCACCTCGGTGGATACTCCATAAGCGAGCTGATCGAGCGAACTCATCACATTGGTCAGGTCCTGGTCGCGCGCCGTAAGATATCCGCCCAGCGACCCGCCGCCCGTCATCAACTGAGCCGTTATATCGGTTCCACCCAGGAAGAAGTGCGTTACGCCGCCGACAGTTCCCGCGGTGATGTTGAAGCTCGTCCCCTCCGCAACCAACGTCTGCCCGGATGTCGTGGTGATGGTCAGGCCGTTATTCTCGGTCGTGATCTGATTGATTCCGATCAGCTGCGAGAGCTGGCTCAGGTCCTGCTGGCGTTGATCCTCGAGAGTGCCGGCTGCGGCATTCGGCGAGGCCGACTGGATCTGCTTGCCGAGTTGCGCCAGGGCAGCCGTGAGCGCGTTCACCTGGCCGGCAACGGCGACAGCTTCCTGATCCAGCGCCCCGCGCTGCATGTTCACGCTTGCCGCGGCATTCGAAATATCGGACGCGAGAATCGATGCGGTCGAAAGCACCTGCTGACGAAACGCATTGTTCCCGGGACTTGCTTCGAGCGTCGAAAACGAATTGAAGAAATTGGTGATGTCGTTGCCGATATCGCCGGCCTGCGAACTGGCGGTGCCTGAGTCGGGCGTGAACAGGGTCTGCAGCGTGTTGAGCGCCGAGAGCCTCGTGGAGGACGCGGAGGCCATCTGCCGCTGCTGGTCCAGCCGCTCGAGCAAAACGCGATCCCGCACCGAGGTCGCCCCCGTCTCCGTCACTCCCGTTCCATACGTAGTGCCGTTGATCGTGACAGGCACGTTCTCCCGCCAGTTCGGGTTCTCCAGGGAGTACCCCGGCGTATTCGCGTTTGCCACGTTGCCCGCGATAATGCTGAGCCCCGACTGGTCTGCATCGAGGGCTCCCGAGATCAGGCTGAATGCTGAGTTAATCGTTCCCATGGCTGGTCTCCGGCGGTTCCCAATTCGTTGGCCGCAACGCCGCATCACGGTATTCAAGCTGCCCCTGTCGAAGTTCCCGCAGTCGTTGCATCACGGTTAAGTTTGCGCGCGTGGCATCGAGAACACGGGCAAACGTGGCCAGATCCCCGGCTGCTCCCCGCGCCTGTCGCGCGAGCTCTGCTCGCTCGGGTGCACCAGCGCTTTCAAGGTTGCGATTCAACGCGCTGCAGCAAAGGGCCAGTTCCCCGAGCCGTGAAGCATCCAGCAGGGCAAGAGCCTGCGATGCTTCGCGAATGATCTGCTTCAGCTCCGGATCGTTCCGGCGCACACTCCCGGCCTGCATGACTTCACTCGCTCCTCTCCGGAGGTCCTGACTGGACTCGATCTCCGGACTCAATTCAGGGTTCGATATTCAAGGCTTCTCGGGCCTGGCATGCCGTCGCCGGGCTAATTGCTACCGGCTCGCCCCAAGCATGACATCCATGACACGGGAAGCCACGGCAGACGCCGGTACGTTGTATGTGCCAGCCGCCAGCGCCGACTGAATGGCCGCAACTTTGTCCATACGAACGCTGTCGTCAGAGGCTGCCTGGGACATCTCACTGCCCACGTTACTCAGCGTGGCATGATCGGCAGGAACCGATTCAGCGCCCGCCGCGGCCTCGCTCCTCACAGGCTCCGGATGGGGCTCGGACTGGGTCGCTGGAGAAGCGCCCAACAATAATTTCAATCCATCTAAGCCGCTGCGAATGCCCATGATTCACTCCTTGCCGCATTTATCGGCGTCATCTCAAATCACCTTAGTCATTTGTGGCTGCCCATCACGGTATCGATGCGCAGGTTCGTAGTTACCTTTGACGTTGCAAGCTTCGTGCCAGATTCGGACAGCTGACGCACGATTTGATTAGCAATTCCAAATCCGCCTTGCTCGCTGAGCGCCTTCCCGAGCGCCTCGGTTGCAAACTCCCCGAGGGCTTCGCCGGAGCTCGAATCAGAGCCATCTTCCCCGCCCGTGAGCCCGTCGCTGGCGGTCATTGGCTTCAATAATTCCTTGAGCATCTGCCCTTCAAACTCATGAGCTGCCTGCACTAAGCGCGGCTGAGCACTGCCTTGAACCCCCTGGCTCGCCGTTGCCGGATTCGTAAAGTTAACGATCATCAGAGCACCTCCAGATCAGCTTCGAGCGCGCCCGCCTCTTTCATCGCCTGCAGGATCGAAATCACGTCGCGCGCCCCCGCTCCCGTGCGCTGCAACTCCTGCACCAGATCCTCCACAGTCGCCCCGGCCTTGAGCTCGATGCGGTTCACCGGCTTGTCCTGGCTCTGGATCGTGGTCTGGTTCACCACCGCCGTCGATCCGCCGGCAAACGCATTTGGCTGCGACACCAGCGGTTCCGAGATCACGTTGACCGAGAGCCCGCCATGAAGAATCGACACCGGCTGGAGCCGCACCGTGCCGCCGATCACCACGGTCCCGGTGCGTTCGTTCACAACGACCCGCGCCCGCGGCCAGATGTCCACCTCGATCCCCTCGACCTTGTCGAGCAGGGCCGCCCTGTCCTCGTCCGGCGCGCCCACAATTTCCACCCGGCGGCTATCGACCGCATGCGCGCGGGCGGACCCGAGGGCGCCATTGATTGCCGCCGCCATGCGCTCCGCTGTATGGAAATCAGCATCGTTCAGGATCACGTTGACGGATTGCATCTGCTTCAGGTCGAACGGCACCGCCCGCTCCACCAATGCGCCGTTGGGAATGCGCCCGGTCGTCGGATGGTTCATCTGGTGAACATTCCCCGCGGCGGCCACAGAGTAGCCGCCAAGCACCATCGCACCCTGCGCCTGCGCGTAAATCTGCCCGTCCGGCCCATACAGCGGCGTCATCAGCAGAATGCCGCCTTCGAGCGATCGCGAATCTCCGGCGGAGGAAACGGTCACATCCACCTTGTACCCAGGTCGGCTGAATGGCGGCAGAGTGGCGACCACGAACACCGCCGCCATATTCTTCACCTGCATGTTGGCCGCACTGATTGCGCCGGATTGAGGAACCGTAATCCCCATCCTCTGCAAGGCCGAAACCAGCGTCTGGTACGGAAAGATCGTCTGCTGACTGTCGCCGGTCCCGCGCAGGCCAACCACCAGCCCGTACCCGACGAGTTGGTTGTCGCGAATGCCCTCGATTGTTGCGACGTCTTTCACCCGCGCCTGCTGGTGCGAGCTCTGGCCAATGGCAATGCCCAACGCCAGCACAAACCATAACGCAATCTTTCCCGACTCAATCGCAAACCTGCGCATCTCGGCCATCCATGAATTCCGCTTCATCTTCCGGTCTCGATCCTGCATCCCGCCACCCGTCCTAAAACACAATCAGCCTTTGCAGCAGCCGCACGAGCGGGTTCTGCCGGTAAGTGGAGTCGTTGATGATGCCCTTCCCCGTCACTTCAAGTTCCAGGTCGGTCATGGCAGTGGACTGCACCTGGTTCTGTGCGCTCACGTCCTCCGGCCGAACCAGCCCGCGGAGCTTGATCAACTGCGTCTGTTGCGAGAACGTGAGCTGGCGCGTCGCCTGCACTACAAGCATCCCGTTGGGCAGCACGTCCACAACTTCCGCGCCGAACGTGGTCGCCAGGCTCGAATTGGTGGTGCTCTGCCCCTGCGCCGTCAACCCCGAGGTGGAAGTCTGGGTGACGAGGTTCGACAGTGCGTTGCTCGGCTTGAGCGCGCCGAACAGCGCGGTGATGCTCGAGTTCGCGTTCGACGCGCGCGAATTCTTGACCTGCCCGTCCGTAGATGCCGCAAGGCTCTCGCTGACCACGACGGAGACGACATCGTGCAGCCGAAATGCCTTCACGTCCGTCCCCAGTCGCACGAGCTGTCCGTTGGGGCTCCAGATCGAGCCGGGACTGCGCACCTCCGCCGCCTGCTGCGCGCGCACCCGCTCGACATACGCGGTGAGCGAAGCCTCGGGCGGAGTCGGAGCGTTGGATGAGGCAAGGAACTTCAGCTTCTTTCCCGCCGCCGGAATCGAGCTCCCGGCAATCATCAAAGCCGCAACCGCAAAAGCGGCGAACTGACTAACGCGAATCATCGGCCTTCATCCTCTCCAGAAGCCAGTCCGGAAGCCGGTCCAGAAGCCAATCCTGAAGCCAGTCCGGGAGCGAGCTTCGCGCGGCCGGGCCCCACGGCTATGGCGCGCACAACATGTCCGCCGGCCTTCAGCTTCACGCGCAGCGAAGCGCCGGCAACTGCGTCTCCCATCGCCAGGGCTTCGAGCGTCGCGTCAACCAGCGCCGTGTGTTCCTCGACTCGAATGGCGTCGCCGGCTCGAATCACGGGTTTTGCAATAGCCTCGCCCTTTTCCGAACCCGCGCGCCCCAATGCGCCGGCCGGCATCGCGGGATCTACGATCCAGCGTCCCGGTCCCGCGGAATGATCCAGAGCGGGAACAAGGATCCAGCGCTCGCCCGAGTGGGGATCGTCCAACTCGCGCACGACCACTTGCTGATCGGTCTTCGCGTCCGCGCTCGCAGCAGGCTGCCCGGAGGCGGAGTTTACCCGTTGGCCAAACCCGGCCTTCGCCGGGGCCACGGCTGCAACAGCCGCCAGTAACGCCATCGAGATGTGTATGCCAAAGTTCATGGAAGGCTTCCCAGTTACCGCGTCATGTTATTGACCTGCGAATACATGTCGTCCGCAGCCTTAATGACCTTTGAATTCGATTCGTAGGCCCGCTGCGCCAGAACCATTTGCACGAACTCCGTCACCACATCCACGTTCGAGTTCTCGAGATATCCCTGCTGCAGGGTGCCCAGGCCTTCGCTGCCGCCGGGGTTGCCAAGCACCGGGTCGCCCGAGCTCAGAGTCGACTGCATCAGGTTCGCCCCCATGCTCTCGAGGCCGCCGGGATTCGGGAATGTCGTCAGCTGGATCTGCCCCAGCTGCGAAGGATTCTGCTGCCCGGGCAGCGTTGCGTTGACAACGCCGTACTGAGTGATCGTTACCGACGTCGCATTCGGCGGGATGGTGATCGTCGGAATCAGCGGGTCGCCGTCCGTGGTCACGATCGTCCCCTGGCTGTTTAGGTGGAACTGCCCCGCGCGCGTATACGCGATGGTTCCGTCCGGCCGCTGCACTTGGAAGAACCCGTTTCCTTCGATCGCCACATCCAGCGGGTTGTTGGTCTGATTCAGGGAACCCTGCGTGTTGATCACTTCAGTGGCCGCGGACTTCGTGCCAAGGCCGATCTGCAGGCCGGCCGCCACGGTTGACTGGCTCTGCGCCGCGCCGGGGGTCACAAGGTTCTGGTAGACCATGTCCTGAAACTGCAGCCGCAACTGCCGGAATCCGGTCGTGGATGAGTTCGCCAGGTTGTTGGCAATCGTATCGAGGTTCATCTGCTGTGCGCTCATGCCGCTGGCTGCCGTGTATAACGCTCTGATCATTTCGTTCCTCTCGTCTCTTTCCCGCTCTCGCGTCGGCGTGCTCTTTGCCGTTTCGAATCCGGTCCGCTACACGCGGGCGAGGTCTTCGCTGGCGAACTTGTTGAACTCCGTGTGGAATATGGTGAGGGCCTTCTGCATCATCTCGGCCTGGCGCTGCATCACGACGAGGTCGAGCGTTCCCTGCACCACGTCCTGATTCGCCGACTCGATTGCGGCCTGGTGAACGGCGGCTCCCTTTGCCTGCACCGGCGTCGCGCCCGCAGGCGCAACATAATGATTCGCGCCTTCGGGGCTCAGCTGAACGCCGGGCGCGAATGAGAAGACACCAACAGTAGCCACTGCCCCGCCCGCGACCGACAACACGCCATCGGCCCCCACGGAGACTTCGCCGGGAGGTATCGTGATCGGCTTGCCCGCGCTCGAAAGAACAGGCTCATCTCTCTCGGTGAGCAGCATGCCCGCCGGGGAGCGGTGGAAGCTGCCGTCACGGGTATACCGGATGCCGTTCTGTGCCTGGATCTGGAAAAATCCCTGGCCCTCGATTGCGAGGTCGAGCGGGTTGCCAGTCTGCTGGATTGGTCCCTGGGCAAGATTAAGGTGATCGCCTCCCAGGAGGCCGAAGTTATTCACTGTGAGGCCCAGCTGTGATTTGGCCGCGTCGTCGCCCATCAGCACCGACCTGAAGTATTCGCGTTCTGCGCGATAGCCCGGGGTCTGTGCGTTGGCGAGGTTTGAGGCGGCCGTGTCCAGCGCCTGGGTGCGCGCCGTCAATCCCGTCATTGCTGCGTAGTATCCGCTGTCCATCGGTTCTCTCCGATGTGAGCGGAAGGTTGCAGACGGGGGGCCGGAATCAGCGTGGTGAGATTAGAGCGGAATCAGAAATTGTCTCGAATGAGAACAGAATCGGGGCAGAGCATCGTCGCAGCTCAGAAAGTGCAAAGAAGAGAAAGGCCGGCCCCCGCTTTTGGTGCGCGGAAGGCCGGCCTTGCCTACCCCGAACGCTACTGCAAGCCGTCGCAGACGATGGTTACTTCGAACCGCACGTCGTCGAAGGCATAAATGTGCTTCAGGCTGAACTCCGGCGACTGAACGTGCAGCGTATAGTCGCTGCCGGTGATCACAGCCGGTACGGAGAGCCCGCAATGCGCCGCCAGCTCGGGGACCCTTCCCTTCCACGATCCGGCGAGCATGTTGCAGATCTCGCCAACGCCGTCCTTCACGGTGTCGTCGATCTCGTCAAACTCCATGCCCGTCATGCGCGCCGCCAGCTTGCGCGCCGCGCTGCCGCCCGAGCGCACGACGCATGCGCCGCTCAGCAATCCGCCGAATCCCACCACCGCGGTCACCGACTCGTCCTCTTCGACGAGCGGCTTGCTCTCGCGCCGGCAACCTCCTCCCAGCATCAGCTTGAAGACCTCCTCCACGCTGGCATCCAGGTTTCCTGGATCAGCGATCAGGCTGACAGACTCCCGCAATGAAATCGGCATTTTATTCTCCACTCTCTTCACAAAAACCCGGCAACCGAGCATCTTGACGTCTCCGCCGTTCGATCGATCAGGCCGCGTTCAGCAGCGACAAAACGCGTTCCTTCACGTGCTCTGCCGTGAATGGCTTGCGAATATACCCGCGGGCCCCGGCCTGGATTGCCTCTTTGACGTGCTCCTCGCTCGATTCCGTGGTGATCATCACCACGGGCACGCCCGGCGCAAGGTTCTGCGCCTTCACCTGGCGGATGAACTCGAGGCCGTCCATCGCCGGCATGTTGATGTCGGAAAGGATCAGGTCAACCGGCCCGGCGCGCAATAAGTCCAGGGCCTCCACGCCGCTTGCCGCTTCCAACGCAACGAGGGACTCGAGCCCTGCCTGCCGCAGGGACCGCTCCACAATCTTCCGCATGACCGATGAGTCATCGACAATCAGCGCACGTATCTCGCTCATGAATTCCCCTGTGCTCCTCTTATCGGCTGCCGAACCTTCGCCTTGAATCACGCTTTCGGGCCTCATCGGGCGGAGTTTCCCGAATAGGGTCCGTATCGTGGGATCGCCTTACCCGACAAGCGTGCAGACCACATCCTGGACGCTCGCAACTTCGGGCACCGGCGTGGTCTGAGGCTTGCGCCACATGCGCAGCCACAGTGTGTCGTGCACCCGTACAAGGCGCGCGTCGACCGGACGAGCCCGTTCGATTGTCCGCGTGAGCGCCCGCACCAGGGCAGGCTCAGAGGCCGCCTCCATCAGTTCCACAGGCGGAAATTTAGCCTGGAGCATGCGCGCGTGCGCCGGCCCGAACTGAGACCCCTGCACCACGCCTGTCTCTACACGGAGTCCGGACATGCGCTTCAGGGCAAGAGCCAGCACAGGGTCCAGCCTGTGTTCGAAGCCGAGATAGATTAGTTTTCCCGATGCCACGCGCAGCGGGAGAGCCCCAAAGGCATCGAGAAGAAAGCGCGGAACGAGCGACGCCATCCCTTCGGGATCGTGATATTCGAGCGGCAATACCGGGCAGCTCCACTGCAGACCCAGGGCCCGCGTCACCTGCTGTTCGCTCACTCCCTCGCGGGCAATCAGCCATTGCCCAAGACGCCCGGCCTTGTTGGTCTTCTGGCACTCAAGCGCGTTCCGCAACTGGTCGGCGGTGATCCACCCCTGTTCCATCATCAGCAGGCCCAGCGGCACGCGATGACGGTGCGGTTCCGTCACGCTTCCGCGGCCATCGAGCTCGCGTGCGACGGCCACCCTCAGGCGATGCTCTGTGCACTCGGGCGAGCAGTTCCATCCGCCCTCGAACACCGGCGACGAACGGCTCCGCCAGATCTGCAGCCATCCCGATGCGCACGCGGGATTTGCGCAGGTTGTAAGCCATGCCGAGCGCCGCCCTTGCGAAGCTTCCTCCGCCGGGGCTATCGCATTCATTCCCCAGTACTCTTCGAGAGGCGGCTGCGAAGCGCGCTCAATTGCGGTAGACTTCCTGCTCAAAATAGGCATCGTATCGTCTCCAGCCGCTTGCGTGGCGCGGCCACCTCGGTTACACGCAGGCCGAAATTCCCGTTAACCAGCACGACTTCGCCGCGCGCCACGATCTTGTCCCCCACAATAAGGTCCGCAGGCTCGGTAATGTGCCGGTCCAGGTGCACCACGTCGCCCGGCCCGAGTTCAAGCATCTCGCCAAGCGGCAGCTCGCGGCATCCGAAACGCAGCGTGGCTTCGAGCTCGACGTCGAGCAGCAGCTCAATCCCCGCGCTCGTCGGGCCGGCCGGCACGGGAGCCGGAATGACAGCCTCCGCAGGACGGGAAACCGGCTCAGCCTTGGGCGGCCGCGGAGGACGCACCTCATCGCGCACGAGCAGGGTCCATGACCAATCGGCAAACTTGAGTTGAAACGCGCGGGAGACCTTGGCCTCGCCCGGGCTCTCTTCGAACGCCTCGACGTGGCACTTCTTCCCTTCCTCGGCCAGCATTTTGCCCGCGGTGGCATCGGCCACTTCGCGCAGCAGCTCGCCCCATGCCGCCTTCTGATCCGCTCCCTCGCCGAGCAGCGGCATCGCGAGCATGGCCTGGTCGAGAGCCACCGTGAAGCGGCCCTCTTCGTCTCCGCCGATCCGGGCCGAAAATGCGACCGCTCCGCCCTCCATCGGCCTGGGCATCGAATCCACGAACTCCGGCTCTCCGGCCACCGCCTGCGAGAACAGCGCCGAGGCCGTTGCAATCCAGCAATCAAGGTAAGTCATGCTTCTTCTCTCCCGATGAGCCCCGTGTCAAGGCGCACCGCCCGCCGGTGGCCCTGTTGTACGGCTTGTCCTTCGCACAGCACCTGCCCGGCCGCGCACCACAGCGGCTTCGTTGCCGCCGAAAGATCGAGGCGGATCACAGACCCCGGCTCAAGGCTTTCAATCGTCGTTGCCGGAACGCGCACGCTCGGCAGTTGCAGCGACGTGCCGAACTGTATTTGCCGAGCCGAATCCTGGAGCCGCCTCCGGATCTCCGGAGCGTGGCGCCGGGAGCGGCCCCAATCGACCGTCAGCCTGCGCAGAATCGTGTTCGACACTACCGCCGGAAACGCCAGGTTGAGCAATCCCGAGCTGTGCGGCATGCGGATTTCAAAGCTCAGGCACAAGGTCTTCTCGTTCACGCTGATGACGCGCGCCACCTGGGTCAGCATCTGCCGCCGCTCAAAGTTGAACGTGAGCCCCACCGGCTGCCAGGCCGACGTCAGTTCGCGGCAGATGATCTCCACGACACTGCCCAGAATTGCCTCTTCAATGTCCGTCAGCTCGCGCAGCGGACCTTCCTTGCCATCGCCGCCCAACAGCAGATCGACGATCGGCGGAGCCAGCGACATCTCCAGCTGCAACACCGCAAGCGCTCCAAGCGGTTCCAGGCGCACCGACGCCGCGTAACTGATCTCCGGAATGCGCAGCAGGAATTCGTTGAACGGTATCTGTTCCGCCGAAACCAGGTTGACCTGAAACCTCGTCCGAAGGCTGGCTGCGAGGTTGTGAGTAAGGTTGCGCGCGAACAGATCGTTGAGCACGCTGATCGCGCGAAGCTGCTCGCCGGAGATCTGCCCGGCAGAGCTGAAGCTGTAGGGCACTGCGCGCACGTGATCCTGCGCCTGCGCGCTCGCCTCAGACTGCGTGTGGGCAGCGTCAAACAGCGCGTCGATCTCATCCTGCCGAAGCGTTTTTTCCATGGCTTACCCCTTCATCCAGCGCCGTCACCCGGCATTCGCCCGGCGCGCCTGCCGCTGCTTTGACCGGCCGCGATCGAAAGCGCCACGCGCAGCCAAATCCTTCAGTGCCGCGCGCAAGTGCACCACTGCCGAGGCATGAACCTGCGATACCCGCGACTCCACTACTCCCAGCGCGAGCCCGATCTCCCGCATCGTCATCTCCTCGTAGTAGTAGAGGGTCATCACGAGCCGCTCGCGGTCTGGCAGTTCCTGGATCGCCTCTGTCAGCCGCTCCTGCAGCTCGCCTTTCAGGCAGCGAAACAGCGGATCTTCTTCCGGTTTGCCCGGCACGTATGCCAGTTCCTCTTCGCCGGAATCCTCGTTGCGCTCCATGTGAAGCGTGCCGATCTCGAGCCCCTTCAGGTCGCCGAGCAGCTGCTGGTAATCGTCGAGGCTCAGGTCCATCTCCTTCGCCACTTCGGCCTCGTTCGGCGGGCGCCCCATGCGCGCGGTCAGAACGCGGATCGCCTCCTCGACTGCGCGGCCCTTCCGCCGCAGCTCGCGCGGGCTCCAGTCGAGCACCCGCAGGCTGTCCAGGATTGCCCCGCGAATTCGGAATTGCGCGTAGCTGCGAAACTGAACCTTCTTTTCCGGATCGAACTTGGCGAACGCATCCAGCAGTCCTACCACTCCGGCCGAGACGAGATCCTCAATGTCCACGTGCTGCGGCAGGCGCTCGTGGATCCGCCGTGCCAGGAAGCGCACGATCGGCAGGTGCTCGAGCAGAACCCGCTCCTGCTCCGGGGTCATTCCTCCGACGCCGCCCACCGGCGGATATCCGCCCGTGAGAGCAATGTTTCGTCTTGCTCTTGATTCCGTCTGTGTTGCCGCCGCCTCCAGCATCGCCACCTCTCGCAACTGCAAATCTGTTCGCTCCCCTGCCCCGAAAGCGCCTTCCGGCCATGAAGGCCGCAGCGCGTAATTCCGCTTTTTGTACCGCCCGATGTCAGCGCACGGTGCCCACCGGAAGCAGCCGGACTTCGGGCGGAATCTCTCCCGCTGACACCACCGCCAGGCGCGGGAAAAGCGGTTCCAACCAGCGGCGCACGTGATACCGCGCAGGACTCGGACAAAGGAGCACGGGCGGGGCCGCAGGGGACGAAGAGGCGATAAGCGATTTCAAAGAATCCGCGAGACGGCGCACCAGCGGAACGGTCGGCGTGGAAGCGCTGGAGAGCAGCCTCTGCCCCGCGTCCGGAGAAACTGTGGCCAGAATCTCGTCTTCAAGCGCACCATCAAGCAGCAGCACCGGCAGCTGGCCCTGCGAATCGAGCAGAGGTTGAACCAACCTCCTGCCCATCGACTGCCGTGCCGCCTCGACCAGAGCCTCCAGGCTCTTGTTTACCGGCGCGGTTTCGAGCAGCGCCTCCAGAATTGCGCCAAGGTCGCGGATCGACACCCGCTCACGCAGCAACTGCTCCAGCACCCTGCCCACCTCGCCCAGCGTCAGCAGCTTTGGAACCAGTTCCTCGGTGAGCTTCGGATGCGTCTCGTTGAGCGAGTCCATGAGCCGCTTGATCTCGGCGCGCCCGACCAGTTCCCACGAATACTGCCGGATGAGTTCGCCGAGATGCGTCGTCATCACGGTGACCGGGTCCACCACCGAATAGCCCGCTGCGATCGCCTGTTCTTCCAGCGCCGGGGCAATCCAGATTGCCGGAACCCCGAAGGCCGGCTCACGCGTCTCTTTCCCCGTCAACGGCCGCCGACCCGCTTCACCCGATACAGCCAGCAGTTGCGTTCCCTCGGTCTGCCAGCGGCCGATCTCGAGGCCTCGCAGCGAGAACACATATTCCCTCGGCTTCAGGCGCAGGTTGTCCGAGATGTGCACGGGCGGAATGAGAAACCCAAGCTCTGCGGACAGATGCCGGCGCAGCGTGCGGACGCGATTCAACAGCTGCCCGCCCTGCTTTTCGTCCACCAGCGGTATCAGCTGGAACCCGATCTCGAGCGACAGATCCTCGAGCTTGAGCAGCGCGGCGAGTTCGGAACCGTGCGCGTGCTCTGTCTTCTTCTTTTCAGCCGAGGCTCCATCAGCCGGAAGAGCAGACGCCGCGCTGGCCGCAATCCGCCGTCCTATCAGGAAGAGCCCGCCCGAAACCATCAGGAAGGCCAGCTTCGGCAGTCCCGGAATCAGGCACAGCGCTCCAGTCACCAGGCTCGCAAGGTACAGCGTCGCCGGCCTCGCCAGCAGCTGTTGCCGTATCTCCCCGCCGAGCATCCCCGCCGAGTTGGCGCGAGTAAGCGTGATGCCGCCGGCCACCGATACCAGCAGCGAAGGAATAATCGTCACCAGCCCGTCGCCAACCGTGAGAATCGTGTAGGTGCGCGCAGCCTCGCTTAGCCCGATCCCCTGTTGCAGGGTCCCGATCAACAGCCCGGCAATGATGTTGATCGCCGTAATCAGGATCGTCGCCAGCGAATCGCGCTGGTTGAACCGCGCCGCGCCGTCCATGGCGCCGTAGAACTCCGCCTCGCGCGCTATGGCCTGCCGCCGCCGCCGCGCCTCGGCCTCGTCGATCAAGCCGGCATTCATGTCCGCGTCGATCGCCATCTGTTTTCCGGGCAGCGCGTCGAGCGTGAATCGCGCGGTCACCTCCGCCGTGCGCACCGCGCCGTGCGAGACCACAAGGAACTGAATCGCGATGAGGGCCAGGAACAGAACGAACCCCACCACGTAATTTCCGCCGACCACGAACTGGCCGAAGGCTTCGATCACCTTCCCCGCGGCCCCTGTGCCCTCTGACCCGTGCAGCAGGATACGGCGGCTCGATGCAATATTCAGCGAGAGGCGGAAGAGCGTGAGAAGGAGCAGCAGCGTCGGGAACACGCTCAGTTCCACGGCGCGCCGTATCTGCACCGAGGCCAGGAACACGATCATAGATGCCGCCATCGACAGCGCCAGCAGCAGGTCGAGCACCACCGCCGGAAGCGGCACGAGCATCACGAAGATCACGCTGATGGCAGCGAGCGGAAGCGCGTAATCCTTGAACCGCGCAACGAACGCAAAGGCATTGAATGGTGCAGGAACGACAGCAGTAGTGCTCATTGGGAACCTCGCGGACCGGGTGACTGACTCGGTGGCCGGCTAAGCGGCCGGCTGTTCGGCTGATCGGGCGCCACGCCTCTTCTGGAATTCGGCTGCGCCGCGCGCGCATTGCGTGCGCGTGCAGCGGCTGCTTCACGCGCCCTGCGCTCGCGCACTTCGCTCTCGACCCTCTGGCGGTACAGGTATGCGAGAATCGCGGCGACCGCCGCGTACAGGTCCACAGGGATGCCCTGGCCCACCTCGACCGTTCGATAGAGCGAACGCGCCAACGGCGGATTCTCGATGATCGGCACGCCTGCCCATCGCGCCTCGGCCTTGATCTCCTCGGCGAGCAGGTTGCGGCCCTTGGCAAGCACCTTCGGCGTATCCATGGTCGCGAAGTCGAAGCCCAGCGCCACGGCGTAGTGGGTCGGGTTCGTCAGCACAACGGCCGCGCGGCTCACGTCGGCCTTCACCCGCCGCCGGCGCATCTGCCGCTGCAATCCGCGGATGCGGCTGCGAATTTGCGGTGAACCCTCGGTCTCCTTGTATTCCTCGCGCAAATCCTCGCGGCTCATCTTCAGGCGCGACTCGCGGCTCTGCCACTCGAGCAGATAGTCCACCGCGGCCCACGCGAAGAGCAGCCACGCCGCCGCTTGCAGCAAGCCGAACACATCCAGACCCAGGACTTCGAGCCGCGCCGTCGAAAAGGGCGGAATCGCAAGCTGCCGCGCGATGCGCTGCACCGCGAACACCGCAAGCAGCCCCGCGGGAAGCAGAGATTTTCCCAGCCGCCCCGCCGCGCGCAGCGAAAAGAGGTTCTTGATGTTGTCCAGCGGGTTGATGCGGCTCAGCTTGAATCCCGCCGCGCCGGGGTGCACATTCACGCCGCCTGTCTGCGTGATTGCAACAGCAAGCGCACCTGCTGCGACGGCAGCCATCACAAGGGCCACCGGTCCGAGCACCGCGAGCCCAAGGCGGCGCAGTACGATGATCGTCGGAGCCAATTCATTCGGCTCCCAGTGGCTCGGAGCGCCAAGGTCGAGAAACGCAGCGAAGGCTCCGCGCCACGCAATGAGCGCGCTGCCGCCCAGCAGGCCCAGAGCCACCACTCCCGCCAGCGTCCCCGACGCCGAGGTCAGCTCGCGGCTGTGCAGAACGTCGCCATCTTTGCGGGCCTTCTCGCGCCGGTGCTGTGTTGCCTGTTCTGTGCGGTCGCCGGCCATTCGCTAACCTCCGGCAACCGTCAAGGGAGCGGTGCCCGTGACGAGTTTCTGGGCCAGATCCAGAAGCGAATCAAAGCGCGCTTCGATGAACCGCGGCCAGAGAGCCAGCGATCCGGCAAGGATCAAGAAGCCGGTCAGGGTCTTCAGCGGGACGGTCAGAGACATCACTGGCAGCTGCGGGCTCAGCTTGCCCAGCAGCGCGACCGAAATCTCGACAAGGATCGTCGCCGCAAGCACCGGCGCCGCCAGTTCAACCGCCGCCATGAACACCCCGCTTGTGGCGCGAACGACACCGAGCGCCGAGGCCGGCGCCAGCGAATAGGTCCCCAGCGGCACAGCGTGAAAACTCCGCACCATCGACGCCAGCAGAATGCGATCCAGCCCTGCGGCAATGAGAACCAGCGTGCCCATGAGCTGGAACATCTCGCCCATCAGCGGCGTCTCAATTTGCGATGACGGGTCCATCAGGTTCACGAGCGAGAAGCTGAACTGCACGCCGGCAATCTGTCCGGCGAAGAGCATCATTTCGTTCAGGAACGCAAGCGTCAGCCCGTACACCAGGCCAACCGCGACCTCGCCGAGAATCGACGCGAACGAAATTTCGGCACGCGCATTCGGCAGCGTGGCCACAAGCGGAGCCAGAAGGTACGCCACCGCCAGCACAAACACCGCCTTCGCCCGCACCGGCAGTGCGTTCGAGGAGAAAAACGGGGCGAACACCGCCATCCCGCTCACCCTCACCAGGGCCAGCACCATCGCGCTTAGAAATATGCTCCAGTCGTTCATTGCGGTTTTCAGTTGTCAGTTCTCAGTTCGCAGTTCACAGCTGCAAGCGCCTTGGTGGTCTGGCCTCTGTCCTTGCCTTCTTGGTCCCTTGTTCCCTTGGTCCCCGCTCTTCTTATCCCAGGTAACGGTGAAAATCCATCAGCAGCATGCGCGTGTAATCCGTCATTCGTCCCAGGAACCACGGCATCCCCGCCAGCAGCAGCAGCGCAATCGCCAGCAGCCGCGGCACCGATGTCAGCGACTGGTCCTGCAAGCTGGTCAGCGTCTGCACCAGGCTCAGCACAAAACTCAGCAGCGCCGCCACAACCAGCACCGGCGCGGCCAGCAGCATCGCCTCCCTCATTAACTGGCGAAGCAGCTCCGCAACCATGTCGGGATTCATCGCGCCTCCCCTAAAAGCTCTTCAGCAGAGAACTGGCCAGCAGGTTCCACCCATCGACCATCACAAACAACAGAATCTTGAGCGGCGTCGACACCACCACAGGCGGCAACTGGAACATTCCGATGGAAGTCGTAATTGAAGCCGTCACCATGTCGATCAGCAGAAACGGCAGAAACAACACTGCGCCGATCGCAAACCCGGCCTTTAGCTCCGAGAGCACGTAGGCCGGCACCACCACCCGCAGCGGCAAGTCATCCGGCGTGTTCGGCCGCGCGACCTGTCCGGCCGCTGTGAACAGCGCCAGGTCCTTTTCACGCGCGTAGTGCAGCATGAATCGCTTCACTGGCTGTGATCCACGGTCGATCGCTTCCATTCCCGTAATCTGGCCCGCGCGATACGGCGCCACAGCCTGCTGATCCACCTGTGTCAGGACCGGCGTCATCAGGAACCACGTCATCATCAGCGCCAGCCCCAGCAGTGTCGGATTCGACGGCGCCGTCTGAGTTCCCAGCGCCTGGCGCAGGAAATGAAACACCACCAGCAGCCGCACCATCGGCGTCATCGCCATCAGGATCGCGGGCAGCAATGTGATCAATGTGAGAACAAAGACAATCGTCCACGGAGTCGAATCCGACGGCCGAAGCCGCGAATTCAAATCCGGCAGAAGCGGAGCCGCCGGAGCGGCGAACGCGGCAAACCAGGTAGCTACCATGACGCCCTCGCCGGCCGCGCAGATTCTTGATCCATCTCCGCCGAACACTCAGCCTGCCCGTCGAGCGGGTAAATCGCCGGCGCTCCGTCCGTTGACGAAGCGACCAGGAAACGCCTTCCTTCCGCTTCAACCAGCGCCAGTGTCTGGCGCGGAGCCAGCGTGATGCGCTCGAGCAGCGCGAGCCTGGCCTCGGGGCGCGTTCCGCCGCGCATCCGCGAGATCAGCCAACCGGCCCACCCTCTCGACTCAAGTCCACCCGGCGCGCAATTCATGCGTTCGTCTTTCCCCATCGTCCTAGGCCAGCCTCGTCAGCCGTACTGCCAACTGCGTCTCGACAACATCAAACTCCGTCCACGCAAGCTGCACCCCGGGCGCGGAAAGCGGCAGGTCCTCTTCGTGCTTCCACTGCGACTCGATGATGGTTTCCCGCTCCAGCGCGAGCAGGTTGCGCACCCTGAAGTTCCGCACCGGCACGGCGACATCCACCTCAACGAGCATCCGGTTCACGGGCGATTCCGGAAGAAATTCATCCAACGTCGCCTCTGGCGCCGGCGACGGAATCAGCGCCACCTCGGCAGCCGGCACTTCAACTTCCGGCTCCGCCTGCGGCACTTCGGTAAGCAAGGGGGGTGGGGCAGTCGACATGCTGCTGTGATAAGCAGGGACGTGACCAGAGATGGGACAGTGAGATTGGAAAAAACTAATCCTGGAGCTGCGTACCGGCATCGCACGCCGTGTCCTGTTCGCGTTCGACAAGTGGAACCCAGAAGTGGAAAATTGCTCCTGCTCCCGGCGTGCTGCTCACATCAATTCCTCCGCCGTGGGCCTCGAGGATTGCGCGCGCTATCGCGAGTCCCATGCCGGTTCCTTTGCCCGCAGCGGCCGCGCGGCTGCCCCGGTAGAACTTCTCGAAGATCATCGGCAGGTCCGCCGCATCGATCCCGGGTCCGTTGTCTTCCACGCTGAACTCGAGACGCCCGCCGGCCCTCCACGTCCGCAGCTTGATCCGGCTGCCCCGTGGCGAATATCGTGCCGCATTCTCGACAAGATGCCGCAGCACGCGTCCCAGCAGGTGCATGTCGAACAATGCCGGAGAATCCGGGCCGTCGACCGAAATCGAAACCCGGTGCTGCTCAAGAACAGCGCGCGACTCCTCGCAGGCAAGATCGAGAAGAGCGCGGGCCTGTTCGCGAACGGGCCGAACCTGCACGACCTTCGCGTCGATCTCCGCCATTTCGACGGCATCGCCGATGAGCCTGTCGAGCCTGGCGCTCTCCTCGGCAATCAGGGAATCGAGATCGCGCCGGGCGGCCTCATCGAGCCCCTCGCTAGCGAGCAGCGTAGTCGCTGCCGCCCGAATCGAGGTGAGCGGCGTGCGCAGTTCGTGCGTGAGCGAGTCAACAAGGGCGGTCCGCAGCCGCTCGCCTTCGCGAAGGGCTTCCGCGCGGGTATATGCCTCAATCGCCAGCGCGCGCGTCAGCGCGATTGCAACCTGAGCGCCAATCGCCGTAGCCACCTCGCGCGACAGGCGTTCCGGCTTCCACGCCAGCGCCCCAATCGGCTTCAGGCCAAGCATCAGAGCGAGGCAGGAGAGTTCATTCGGGCCCGACATTGTCCCGCCATGCCCCTGCGTCAGGGCCTGCAGGCTGGCCCGCACGCTGGGCTGGACCTCCGAATCAGTTGAGTAAAACTGATCCTGGTCGCGCACGTAGAGCACAACCGCATCGAGCGCAAAGCTGCGCGCCACAAGTTGCGGCAGGTCGCGGATGAGCCGGGCCGCATCTTCGTGCAGCATCATCTCCTGGCTCAGCGTATACAGCCGCTCCACATCGTCGCGGCGCTGCTGAGCCTGCATGGTTTCGCGGCGTGCGCGCTCCGCAAGCTGGCCCACCACCACCGAGCAGATCAGAAAAGAGAACATCTCGATCCACTGCTGCGCTCCCTGCAGCCGAAACGTGTGCAGCGGGATCAGAAAGAAGTAATCAAACGAGATGGTGCACAAGGCCGCGGCGAACAGCGCCAGCCTTATGCCCGCGCGCGCCGCAAACCACACCACCAGCGTGAGAAACACAAGCCCCGCAGTCGCCTCTTTCATGCGGGCATACGTCATCGCCACGTCTGCAATCACAATGCACGCCGCGGCCCCGGCCCAGCGCAGGACCTCGAACCATTGGGGATCGTCGTGCGAGGGCTGGTCGAAGGAGAATCTCATGGAACTTGCTAGGTTGCATCATAGCGCCGCCGGGCTCGTGGCATGGGTGAATGATATGTTCTGTGATGGAAGAGGCGAACGATGCCGGGCAGGATCCTCGTAATCGACGACGAGCCGCAGATCACGCGCGTGCTGCGGGCCGCGCTCGTGGCGCAGGGCTTCGACGTGCGCACCGCCAACGACCCCGGCGAGGGCCTCGAAGTCTTTCGCGAGTGGCCCCCCGATCTCGTCATTACCGACCTGATGATGCCCACGATGACCGGAGTGGATGTTTGCCGCGCAGTGCGCTCGCAAGGCGCAACGCCGGTGCTGGTGCTCTCGGTGCGCGAGCACGAGCGCGCGAAGGTTGAAGCGCTTGACGCCGGCGCGGATGATTACGTCACCAAGCCCTTCGGGATCCAGGAGTTGCTGGCGCGCGTGAGGGCGCATCTTCGTCGCGCTCCCGAGCGGACAACGGCGCCTCTCGAGCTCGGCGATTTCATTGTGGACACGGCCGCGCACGCCATCACCGTGCAGGGCAAGCATCTTCACCTCACGCCCAAGGAGTTCGACCTTCTTGCGCACCTGGCGCGAAACGCCGGCAAAGTCATGACGCATCGCGCGCTTCTGTCGGCAGTCTGGGGCGGGCAATCCGTGCATCAACCGGAATACCTCCGCGTGTTTGTCGGCCAGCTTCGCAAGAAGCTCGAAAAAGAGACCGGCCGGCAATATATCCAGACGGAGCCGTGGGTAGGATACCGGTTTGTCCCCGAAGGGTGGGCTGGGCCCGAACAGTAGGAATAAATCGATTTCGCCCGTGCTGAGGAATCGCGTCCTTACGGATTATTTATGAAAACCTTGGACTTTTTCTAGCCCCTGACTCTGAAGATCACAACTGGGCCGGAATGCGGCGGCGAATGTGCGCAGGCCGCGGTACCGGTCATGCGCGAAGCTCGACAACTTCGCGCCGGAGCCGAAACCGAAATGCAGGATGTATTGATGTTGCTTTTTACAGCGGTCTTCTTCGCGCTGGCATTCCTCTACGTCAAGGCCTGTCAAAAACTGAGGTAAATAAATGGATCTGATATCAGCCGTGGCCCTGGTGCTGTCGATTCTGCTCCTTGGCTATCTCGTAGCGACGATGCTCTACCCGGAGAGATTCTGACATGTCGGCAAATGGATGGTTCCAGTTTGGATTCTTTTCACTGGTGTTGCTGGCAGTCACCAAACCCGTTGGCCTCTACCTGATGCGCGTGCTCGAAGGGCAGAAGACGTGGCTGGACCCGATCCTTCGCCCAGTCGAGCGCCTCACCTACAAACTGGCCGGAGTGAATGCCGAAAGCGAAATGAATTGGCGCGAGTACGCCTTTGGCGTGCTCGGATTCTCCGCCGTGACAATGCTGCTTACGTACGGAGCCGAAAGGCTTCAGCATTTCCTGCCGTGGAACCCGCAGAAACTCGCCGCCGTCGGCACCGATCTCGCATGGAACACCGCAGCCAGCTTCACGACCAATACGAATTGGCAGTTTTATACTCCCGAGTCCACCATGAGCTACCTCACCGAGATGGTCGGCCTCGCGACGCACAACTTCTTCTCCGCGGCTGTAGGAATCGTTGTGGCCGTTGCGCTCGTGCGCGGCATCAAGCGCGCGCAATCGCCCACCATCGGCAACTTCTGGGTGGATACGACACGCACCCTGCTCTACATCCTGTTGCCCGCGTCGATCATCTACGCGCTCCTGCTCGTAGCCCAGGGCGTGCCGCAGAATCTGCATTCCTACACAGCGGCGCACACGCTCGAAAACCAGGCTCAGACCATCGGTCACGGCCCTGTCGCATCACAGGAAGCCATCAAGATGCTCGGCACGAACGGCGGCGGATTCTTCAACGCAAACAGCGCTCATCCCTTTGAGAACCCAACGCCCATTTCAAACTTCCTTGAGATGCTGTCCATCTTCATCATTCCCGCGGGACTCACCTACACGCTTGGCCGCATGACGGGATCGCCCGGCCATGGCTGGGCAGTCTGGGCCGCGATGTTTGTGCTGTTTGCCGCGGGCTTCACAACGGCGTACTGGGCAGAAGCGCATGGCCATCCTCTGATTCACAATGCCGTACAAGCCAGAACCGCAACCGCGCCCGGCGGCAACATGGAAGGCAAGGAAGTGCGCTTCGGCATTGCCAATTCAGCGCTGTTCGCAACGGTGACCACAGACGCCAGTTGCGGAGCGGTGAACGGAATGCACGACAGCTTCACTCCGCTCGGCGGAATGGTTCCGCTCACCAACATCATGCTCGGCGAAGTTGTGTTCGGAGGCGTGGGCGCCGGCCTTTATGGAATGCTGATGTTCGTCGTGCAGGCGGTTTTCATTGCGGGCCTGATGGTCGGCCGCACGCCGGAGTACCTCGGCAAAAAGATCGAAGCGTATGACGTGAAGATGGCCATGCTCTATGTGCTCATCTTTCCGTTGATCATTCTTTCGCTCAGCGCCGTCTTTGCGCTCCTCCCCAACACGGGCCTCTCAACGCTTTCCAACGGCGGCCCGCACGGACTCAGCGAGATCCTGTACGCGTTCACTTCTGGAGCCGGCAACAATGGCTCTGCATTTGCCGGTCTCGGGCCGAACTGGTGGTACAACACTGCCCTCGGCTTTGACATGCTGATCGGCCGCTTCCTGATGATGATTCCGATGCTTGCCCTCGCCGGCAGCCTGGCGATGAAAAAGAGCATCCCTCCGTCGCCCGGAACGTTCCCCGTCAACACGCCGCTGTTCGCTGTGTTGCTTGTGAGCGTGGTGCTTATTCTCGGGGCCCTGACGTTCTTCCCCGCGCTGAGCCTGGGACCAGTTCTCGAACACCTGCTGCTGAAGGCCGGGCAGCTTTTCTAATCGGAACCAATGAGAGACGGATACTGAGATGCCTGCAAAAAAGAGTCTTTGGAATACAGAACTTCTGGGCCAGGCGCTGATCGATTCGATGCGCAAGCTCAACCCGCGCACGATGGTCAAGAATCCTGTGATGTTCGTAGTGGAAGTGGGCAGCGTGCTCACTTCCCTGCTGCTGATCGACGATTCAATTCACCATCGCGCCGGCTTCGGCTTCAATCTGCAGATCACGCTCTGGCTGTGGTTCACGGTCCTGTTCGCAAACTTCGCCGAAGCCATGGCGGAGGGCCGCGGCAAGGCCCAGGCCGACACGCTGCGCAAAGCCAAGGGCGAGACCATCGCGCGGCGCTACACCGCCTCCGGCAGCTTCGAAGAGATTCAGAGCGGACTGCTGCGAGCGGGCGACGTGATCTACGTCGCCGCTGGCCACTACATTGCCGGGGACGGCGAAGTAATTGAAGGCGTCGCATCCGTCGATGAATCGGCCATTACGGGCGAGTCCGCTCCTGTGATTCGCGAAGCCGGCGGCGATCGTTCCGCCGTGACAGGCGGGACCAGGGTGCTCTCCGACTGGATCAAGGTGAAGATCACCTCGAATCCCGGCGAGACGTTCCTCGACCGCATGATTGCGCTCGTCGAGGGCGCGACGCGCCAGAAAACGCCAAACGAAATCGCGCTGAGCATTCTCCTTTCCGGACTGACGATCGTCTTTCTGCTCGCGGTAGTTACGCTCCAGCCCTATGCGATGTATTCGAAAGCCCCGCAGACCGTCTTCGTGCTCGTCTCGCTCCTCGTGTGCCTCATTCCCACGACGATCGGCGGCCTGCTCTCCGCCATCGGCATCGCAGGCATGGACCGCCTCGTTCAGTACAACGTTCTCGCCATGAGCGGCCGCGCAGTCGAGGCCGCCGGCGACGTGAACACCCTTCTGCTCGACAAGACCGGCACCATCACCCTCGGCAACCGCCAGGCAACGGAGTTCATTCCCGCTCCCGATGTGAGCCCGGAACGGCTCGCCGACGCGGCGCAGTTGTCGTCTCTATCGGACGAAACGCCCGAAGGCCGCTCCATCGTGGTGCTGGCGAAGACGAAGTACAACCTGCGCGGCCGCGAGATCGCCGATATTCACGCAGAATTTGTGCCCTTCACTGCACAGACGCGCATGAGCGGCGTGAACCTTCCAGGCGTGCGCATTCGCAAGGGCTCGGTCGATGCAATCGCGCGCTTCCTCGAAGACCAGGGATCGTCGCTTCCGAAAAGAGTCCGCGACACCGTGGAAGGCATCGCGCGCCAGGGCGGAACGCCGCTCGTCGTCGCCGAGAACTCATCGGCGCTCGGCGTGATTCACCTCAAAGACATCGTGAAAGGCGGACTGAAAGACCGCCTCGCCCGCCTTCGCGCCATGGGAATTCGCACCATCATGATTACCGGCGACAATCCCCTCACCGCCGCCGTCATCGCGCGCGAAGCGGGCGTCGACGACTTCCTCGCCGAAGCAAAGCCCAAGGACAAGATGGACCTGATCAAGCGCGAGCAGGCCAAAGGCAAGCTTGTCGCGATGACCGGCGACGGCACCAACGACGCTCCCGCGCTCGCGCAAGCCGACGTCGGCGTAGCAATGAACTCCGGCACGCAGGCTGCAAAAGAAGCTGGCAACATGGTCGACCTCGATTCGAACCCCACCAAGCTCATCGAAATCGTCGAGATCGGAAAGCAGCTCCTCATGACCCGCGGCGCGCTGACCACATTCTCAATCGCGAACGACGTCGCGAAGTATTTCGCCATCATCCCGGCAATGTTCGCCGGAGCATTTCCCGTTCTGAACGCGCTCAACATCATGAACCTCCGCTCGCCTCACTCCGCAATTCTCTCGGCGGTGATCTTCAACGCCATCATCATTGTCGCGTTGATACCGCTTGCCCTGAAGGGCGTGAAATACGAGCCGAAGCCGGCTGACGCGCTGCTGCGGCGCAACCTGCTGATCTACGGTGTCGGCGGAATCATTGTCCCGTTCATCGGAATCAAGGCGATCGACATGTGCCTTGTCGCGCTTCACCTTGCATAAGGTACGAAGGAGATATACACGTGCATTCGGTCATGACTCAGCCTTACGTTTCCAACCCGGCCGTTGCTCCCGCCGCCCAGTGCAGGCATTCAGTGTGGGGCACTTCGATCCGATACACGATCATCGCCACGCTGATCTTTGGCCTCGGTTATCCGCTGTTCGTCACAGTGATTGCCGGCATGATGTTTCCGTATCAAGCCGCGGGCAGCCTGATTCAGAAGAACGGCCAGGTCATCGGCTCCGAGCTCATCGCGCAGAGCTTCACCAGCGACAAATATTTTCATCCTCGCCCTTCCGCGGCTGGAAACGGCTACGACGCAACATCCTCCGGCGGATCGAATCTCGCGCAATCGAACGCCAAGCTTGTGCAGCGCATGCAGGGAGACATTGACAGGCTCAGCAAGGAAAATGACGGCAAGCCCGTCCCGATCGATCTCGTAACCACATCCGGCTCCGGCCTCGACCCCGACATCACTCCTGACGCGGCGTACTTCCAGGCGTCGCGAGTAGCCAAGGCCCGCGGATACACCGAAGACCAGATGCGCGCTCTCATCGCTCGCCACGTGAAGAGCCGCCAGTTAGGCTTTCTCGGCGAGCCGCGCATAAACGTACTCGAGCTGAACCTCGCACTCGACACGCAGACTGGGAAGTGAGTGTCCGTCTGACTATCTATCTCAAATCTGTTCGCAGTTTCAGGTTTCGCACAAGGCGGAAGAGATACTTGGGGTGAATCCCGAGCGACTTCGCTGCTTCGGGAAACCGTCCCGAAGAATTGCGCAGAGCCTCCAGAATCAATTCCCTTCTCGCGTTATTGACGACCGAGTGATACCGGGAACTCGCGTCCGGTGTTCCCGCGACCTCGAGCAGCGCAGCGGGAAGATCCTCGGGAAGAATCTCCTCGGAAACGCCCAGCACCATCGCGTGCTCGATCGCATTCTCAAGTTCTCGCACATTGCCCGGCCAGCCATAGCTCATAAGGATCGCCCGCGCCTCGGCTGATATCCCTTTGAACGGCCGTTTTCGACGAGCTGCATACATGCTTGCAAAGTACAGCGCAAGCAACGGAATATCTTCCCTCCGCTCGCGCAGCGCGGGCACCGTGACCGATACCACGTTCAGCCGATAGTACAGGTCGTGCCGGAATTCGCCTGCTTTGATCGCCTTCTCAAGGTCCTTGTTGGAGGCCGCAATCACCCGCGCGGCAAACTTGAGCGGGCGATTTCCGCCCAGTCGCTCAAACTCCCTCTGCTGCAACACTCTGAGCAGCTTGGCCTGCAGCATCGGGGCAAGCTCGCCTATTTCATCGAGAAATAGCGTCCCATCTCCGGCGGACTCGAACTTTCCCTTCTTCAGAATCGCGGCCCCAGTGAACGCGCCTCTTTCGTGCCCGAACAGTTCGCTCTCGAGCAGGGCTTCAGGAATGGCCGCGCAGTTGATCGCAACGAATGGCCGGTCGGCGCGCGGACCGTTGAGGTGGATTGCACGCGCAACCAGTTCCTTTCCCGTTCCGCTCTCGCCGCGGATGAGTACCGTGACATCCTCGTCCGCGACGCGGGATATGAACGCGTCGACCTTGCGAATCTGAAGGCTCTCGCCCACCAGCTTGCTTGAAAGAGCCTGTTCCTTGAGGCGCCGGTTCTCGGAACTGAGTTCATCCAGGGTCAGAACGTTCTCCAAAGCAACAGCGGCTATGCGCGAAGCCGAACTCAGAAAATGGATATGGTCGTCCCGGAATGGCGAAGCCGGCTCCGGTGAAGTGAGATAAATGACTCCGATTGTTTTTTGCACGGCGACGAGAGGAACACACAATACGTGCCGGCATCCGTCCGGGTGCTCTCCCGCCTCCGTCATCACGGCTGACTGCTCCCAGAAAGCCCGGTGCACGATTTCACCTTGTACATTTACCGCGTGCCGGTCATCCTTCTTGCGGCTCCAGCCTGAAACCGAGGGCTCGTCAGCAGGAGCCATCAGGACAATAGCCCCTTCCGCCGCGGGAAGCACTTCGAGAATGAGCCGCAGAATCTCGCTTTGCAAGTCCCCGATATCGCGAATCGAGTTGATCACGCTGCTGATCTTGAGCAAGGCTGCAAGATCCCGCGCCATCCTTCCAACGTGCGTCTCAAAATCGGATTGAAGCACAGCATGGTCCACGCCGATCGTCTTCACCTCTGCGGCTGATGGCTGAACCTCTCCCCCACCCGCGAAGCCCTCAACTGAAGCGTCTCAATCCAGCACAAATTAGAATTCGGAATCGCCGACCCGGATCCTGTCACCTTCTTCCAGAATCGAGTGTCCAGTCGGAACCACTTTCAAGAAAGTCCCGCCGTCGGTCTCCAGGTCCTCAAAGTCATAGACGGCGCGAAGGGGCTTAAGTTTCCGGCTATGTCGCGAGGAGACCGCGGAGCCTGCGAGACGGACCTTATTCGAGTCATCCCGGCGCACTCGAGTTCGCCTCCGCCGGGAGCATGTCGATTACTCCGCGGTATCGCTTCGGATACCAATTCGTCACGCCCGCACGCATCCACCGGAGCCCGGTGGACATCTTCTCGACTGCTAACTCGTTTCTCTTGAGAATCGGCCACGATATCAACTCGCCGCGGAGATTGCGTGCCCACGTTTGGCAGTGGGCTTGCAGTAACTCGGGCAGTTTGAACTTTGAGGAAAAGGACCTCGAAGATCAGGCAAATCTCATAACGGACTCACAACGACAAGGTCAGAGGTGAGTTGGAAACACCGCCTCGGAAGGAGACAGCCCTCATGAAACGGATCCCAGCCATAATCATCGTTCTTCTCGCGAGCCTCGCCGCTGCCGGCAGCGCCGCGGCGCAAGACCACCAGACGAAAGCGATTATCCCCTTCAACTTCTATGTGGACAACACCTGGATGCCCTCCGGGACATACACATTGAGCTCCGACAGCAATCATGCCGGCTTGATAACGGTCGCAAACGCGGACTGGAACAATGCCGTGGTGGTGGAGACCCTTCCAGACGACGCCCGCGCAGGCTCGGGGAAACTGGTCTTTCACAAGGTCGGCGACCAATACTTCCTGCATGAAATCCTCGCGAGCAGCAGCCACATGAACGCAAAATTCTTCGCCTCCCGGACCGAGAAGAGCGCTTTGACCCGCGAGTCCGCCGCCAATGATTCTCCATCGACCGTCTACCTCGCCCTGCTGAAATAGACAGCAAGCAAACGCTATAACTCGACAAAGCAGACGCGAATGGACGTTCAACAGCGTGCCCGGAGTAGAGGCGGCTCCGGGCACGTTCGTTTTGGAACCGCGGCCGCGACTCGCATCGTAATTAAATTGCGCGGGGCCGGCGGATGCCGCGACTCAATTTTCGAAGAGCATAGTATCCTTGTCGCATGTTCCCTGGTCACACAGAATCTCCCAGCGGTCAGGCCGATTTGCGTCCTGACTTCTCATCTCCGGCAGAGGCACACCGCCCGGCTGCGCTCTTCCGCTCTTCGGGAGACTGGCTGGAGTGACTACAGGCCCAAAGTCCAAGATCCTTCTCATCCTGGCTGTTGTAACGCTCTTCGCGTCCACAGCGCCCGCGTTCGCCCAGCAGCCCGGCGTGGTGCGCCTTCATTGGGATCAGTGGCAACTGCACATTGGTGACGACCCGGGGTGCGCCGCTATCCAGGCCCCCGCCTGCACGACGCAGAAGTACTACTACGACATCAGCCGATACGGCACCGAGTGGCAGCGCATCGAGGTGGACCTTCCGGCCGCTCTGCGCACGCAGCGGCTTGGCCTCATCGTTCAAGGCGAAGACCCGATCTACCAGGTCTTCGTCAATGGCCAGTTCGTTGGCGGCTCGGGAGACTTCCCCACCGGCGAGGGCCCGCAGGACTCCCGCACCCTCCTCGAGCTTCCCTCCAACCTTATTGCCGGCGGGCGCGCCGTCATCGCCATCCGCCAGCGCAACGTGCACACTTCGCTTCGCCCCGAAGGTTTCGCCCCCGCGATTGCACCAATGGACCAGGCGAAAATCATCATGGACGAAGACACGCTCTCCTACGTGCGCGCGAGCTGGCAGCACTACCTGTGCTTCGCGCTGCTCGGATGCGTCGGCCTCGTCTTCTTCCTTCTCTTCTCCGTCAACACGCGCCTGCGCGAGTATTTCTGGCTCGGTGCCCTGCTGTGCCTCCTGTTCTCGTTCCGCATTGGAGAACTGGGTTCAATCGTGGACTTTGGCATTCCTGTCTGGCTCGGCGTCGTCTGCTACAGCGTCGGCAACAGCATCCAGACGGCCATCATCATCGAGTTCATCTTCTCGTTCCTGGGCCGGCGCGTGCCCTGGTATTACCGTATCGTCGAAGTCTGGGGCGCCCTCTCACTCACAAGCATCCTGCCCCTGTTGCACGTTCACTTCAGCGCCACCGTGGAAACGCTATCGTCTTATTCCTTCGGCTTCACCATCCTCATTGCGACTCTCACTCAATTGATCCTCCTTCCCACCTGCTTCCGCAGCAAGCTGGCCGAGATGCGCTGGATCGGCGGCGCCATCCTGTTTCTCACCCTCGTCGAAGCGCGATGGCAAGCCGGATGGGCCCTCGGCATGGGCTTTCCTCAATATCTCCAAATGGGCTCGCTGCAAGTCGATCTGCGCCCGGTTGCCTGGCTTCTCTTCGCCGTCGTCATGCTCATCGCCATGACCTTCCGCCTGCGGCGCATTCAGGACCGCACCCGCGCCATCGAGCAGGAAGTGGCCGCCGCGCGCAGCGTTCAGCAGATCCTGATCCCCGCCGAAACGCCGTCCGTTCCGGGCCTCGCGATCGAAACCGTCTACAAGCCCGCCGGCGTCGTAGGGGGCGACTTCTTTCAGGTTCTGCCGCTGCCGAGCGGCGGCGCGCTCGCCGTGGTCGGCGACGTAAGCGGCAAAGGAATGCCCGCCGCAATGACAGTATCTCTCCTCGTGGGAACCGCACGTACGCTGGCGCACTTCACCCAGAGTCCCGGCGAAATTCTCACCGAAATGAACCACCGCATGCTCGGCCGCAACAGCGGCGGATTCACCACCTGCCTCGTCCTCCGTATCTCCCCTGACGGCACCGTCACCGCAGCCAATGCCGGGCACCTCTGTCCCTATCTCGATGGCCGAGAAATCTCAGTCGAAAGCGGCCTGCCCCTCGGCATCGCTCCCGTTGATTCGTATCCTGAAGCCGCCTTCCGCATTGAAAACGGCGCGCAGCTAACCCTCGTCACGGACGGCGTCGTTGAAGCGCGCGACCAGCACGGCGCTCTCTTCGGATTCGCCCGCACAGCCGAAATCAGCGCGCAGCCAGCTGAAGCAATCGCCCACGCCGCCCAGGAATTCGGTCAGGACGACGACATCACGGTTCTGACTCTGCGGCGCGTACCCAGCACAGTGACCGCCCCGGATCCCGCACTGGCCCTCGTGCCTGACGCCGGCTGACCCCAGAACCAGTCCCGCTCCAATTCTCCCCCGCCCAATTGGATAATTAGGGGAACCGCCGCGCCTCGATCCGCGTAAAAATGAACATCATGCTCAGCGATCTCAAACTCGCGGTGCGCAAACTCCTCAAGTCGCCAGGATTTGCGCTGACGGCGATTGTCACCCTGGCCCTCGGAATCGGCGCGAACGCCGTCGTTTTCAGCGTGTTGAATGCGCTGGTCCTGCGTCCGGTAAACGTGCCGAATGCGCAGAACCTCTACACCGTGCAGCGGTTCAAATATCCCTCGCAGTCCTATCCCGACTACCTCGACCTGCGCGACCGCAACCGCACCTTCGAGAGCATGATTACGTTTCAGATCATCGGCCCCATAGGAATCGACGCGGGCAGGAACCCCACTGTGGCGTGGCCCTACCTCGTCAGCGGGAACTACTTCGACGCCCTCGGAGTGCAGCCTTACCTCGGCCGGGTCATTCACGCCTCGGACGAAAAGGGCAAAAACAGCGCGCCCTACGTCGTTCTGAGCTACACGTTCTGGCACACCTACTTCCACGACGACAGGAACGTCATCGGCAAGCCCATCGAAATCAACAAGCGCCCCATGACCGTCATCGGCGTAGCCCCGCCTGATTTTCGCGGCACCGAGCTCTTCTTCGTCCCGGCGCTCTGGATTCCGATCGTGGAACAGCCGCAGGTGGAGGGCTACGACCAACTGGTTCAGCGCGGCGACCACTCGCCGATGGTTGTCGGCCGCCTTAGGCCCGGCGTCACGCCCGCCGAGGCAACCGCGGACCTCAACTCGATCGGATCGTGGCTCGCAAAGACTTATCCCGGCGACGATGACGGCATCAAGTTCAGCCTCGCGCGCCCCGGCCTGGTCGGCGACATGCTCGGCGGCCCAGCGAAAGCCTTCATGGCCGCGCTCATGCTCCTCGCCGGGCTCATTCTTCTCGCCGCATGCGCCAACCTCGGCAGCCTTTTCGCCGCGCGCGCCGCAGACCGCGCCAAGGAAGTCGCTCTCCGCCTCGCTCTCGGGTCGCGCCGCGCTCTGATCATGCGCCAGCTGCTCACAGAGGCCGTCCTCGTCGCGCTGGCCGGCGGCGTCATCGGCCTTGCCGGCGGCATCGTCATCCTGCGCGGCCTGAGCGTATGGCAGCCCGTACCGAATGTGCCCATCAACGTGCCCGTGAATCCCGACGCGCGAACCTACGTCGTCGCATTGCTCATGGCGCTGGTCAGCGGATTTCTGTTCGGCATCGTGCCGGTCCGCCAGGTCATGCGCTCCGACCCCTGGCAGATGATCCGCACCGGCATGGCCGGCGGCACCGAGACGAAACGCTTCGGCTTCCGCGACATCATGCTGGTGGTCCAGATCGCCATCTGCGCCGTGCTCGTCACGTCGTCGCTCGTTGCAGTTCGCGGCATGGTGCGCTCGCTGCATGCCGATTTCGGCTTCAATCCGCAAAACACGATGCTGCTCGGCAGCGACCTCCACATGGCCGGATACGCCGACGATCAGATTCCGCAGATGCAGAAGCGCATGCTCGACGCGCTAACGGCGCTACCCGGCGTGCAGTCCGCCGGATACATCAACAGCCCGCCGCTCAACCTCGGCGGTAGCGATTCCTACGTCTACACCGATGCGACAACGGACTTCAAGCCCACAAACTACATCACCGATGCGATGCAATACAGGATTTCGCCGGGCTACCTCGACGCCGCGGGAACGAAACTGCTCGCGGGCCGCGACTTCCAGCTCGACGACAACAAAACCGCGCCGAAGGTCGCGCTCGTGAACCAGGCATTTGCCAAAAAGGTATTCGGATCAGTCCAGAAGGCGATCGGCGGGCACTTCAAGTTCTGGGGCGACCAGCGCGCCGAAGTCATCGGCGTCGTCGAAGACGGAAAATACCGCACCCTGACCGAGGATCAGCAGTCGGCGATGTTCTTCTCGTACCTTCAGCACCCGTCCTCCGAGACATTCATGGTCGTGCGCTACGCGCATCCGCCTGGCGAGGCGGCCGAGTCCATCACCAAGGCGATCCATCGTCTCGATTCTTCGCTTCCCGTCGGCGTGCGGCCGTGGCCCGTGGAGCTCGAGGGCGCGCTCTTTGCGCCGCGTGTGGCCACCGTGGCCCTCGGCGCGCTCGGCCTGCTCGGAGCAATGCTGGCCATCACAGGCATCTTCGGCATGGCTTCCTACACCGTCAGCAAGCGTCTTCGCGAACTCGGCATTCGCGTTGCGCTCGGCGCGGGCCGGCGAGAGATTCTCGGGGCCTCGCTCGGCCGCGCATTCCGGCTGCTCGCAGCCGGATCGGTCGCCGGCCTTGTCCTCGGCCTCATGGCGACCAAGCTGCTCTCCTACATCGTCTATCAGGCAACGCCCAAGGACCCGCTCGTTCTCGGCGGAGTCACCGTCACAATGCTTGTGCTCGGCATGATAGCGGCATGGATTCCAGCCCGCCGCGCCCTTGCCGTCGATCCCTTGATCCTGCTGAGAGACGAATAGCAAGCGTGCCCCATCCATTTCGCAGTTTCATCGCGAAATGGGTGGGAAGCCACCTCGTGTGGCCCGCCTATTGTGCAACGGGCAGACGGCCCGGCTGTTTCGCCAGCAGATCTGCAATCTTGTTCAGCATTTCGGCAGGTGGAACCGGCTTCTCGAGAAGGTCGAACTCGCGGCCGCCGCACAAGCCGAATTCCTGGGCAGCAGCGCCGCCCGGCAAGGCCGTGAAGAACAGTACCGGACAGCCGGGGCAGGCGGCCTGGAGCACGCCCGCGAAATCGTGCCCGTTCATTCCGGGCAGCAGGACATCGAGGATGGCGATTTCCGGGATCCATCGCTCGATGATCTGCGTCGCCGACTCCGCCGAATAGGCGACCCGAACTTCGTATCGATTCCCGGATAGGATGAGGGCGAGGGACTCTGCGACAACGGGATCGTCATCGACGATGAGGACGCGCCGGGGAGAGATTTGGGGACCCATTGCAACCGCCACTTATCAGAGTACTCTTGTTCACGCCGCCGCGCGCTTCCCTTTTCTGGCGGCTTCAGTGGGGTATATCGAAATCGCCCATAACCCCATGATTCCACGCCGCATCCTCGTGCCTTCCACCACACTGGGCGCCGCCGGATTTCCCTCTAATAGGCATGGGCTTCGCGGTGGATCCCGCCGAAGGTGTGCTGCACGCCCACGGTGATCGAAGACGGCGTCAGGGCCGAACCCAGCGGAAAGAAGTGGGGCCAGATCTGGGTTTCCACTTCGAGCTTCGCGGAAAAAAACCTGTTCAGCCGGAGATCGAGCCCCTCGCCAAGAGAGTAGATATCCTCGGTCTTGTGGCCGACTCCGTTGAACTGGTCCGGCGGAACATCGGCGCTGCCGACGCCGGCGAGCCCCTTGGCATAAAAACGGGTGCGGTTGCCGGAGAGGATAAGAATGTTGACCCCGCCCTGAATTGTGTCCACGCGGAGGTTTGGCAGGTCGGGGGGAGGGTTCCAGTGAACGTCGCGGCCCTCGGCCTCGATTGCTAACCGGTTGAGCCAGTGATCGCCGCCGAAACAACGCCAGTCAGCCCAGACGGCAATGCCTGGCATGTGGCTGTCCTTGGAGAGATCGAGGAAGTTGTACGACATACCCGCGCCGACGCTCAGAGGACGCCCGACCGGCCCTGTCGCGGATTCAACCACCTGGGAAAACAACGAAAAGGGGGCCGCAAGAAAAAGCGCTGCGGCAAGGGCGATCAGAGGTCTTTTCGACCGCATAGAATCCTTGCTCCTTGGTTTTGATAGGCTCCCGGCTCTTTGGTGTCGTCGGGGTCCTGTCGGCTTCCAAGGCAAAGAGAGGTGATCCACAGCGATACAGGGCGAAAGCGGATGGTGCGGAATCTATTCGGGTTGCAACGGTAGGATATGCCCCGAGCCCCGGGTCCATCTACTGTGTTTTGACCCAAAGGGGGGCGAAAGGTTGCTCGATCCGGGGCGGCGCCGGGTTGCCTGTCCGGGTACGGAATTTATGCCGCAGCAGCGTCAGGGTTCAACGGGAACGGCGCTGCTGCGCTGGTTCATGGACGCGACATCACTCTCCCAATCGTAATTTTCAAGTCCCGCGAGCGAGTCGAGGATCCCCGAAAGGTACGCGGACCACGGGTGACCGATGCAGGTGTTGTGCCACAGGAGCGTCATCACGCCTCCAACGGCTGCACACCGGCGCTTGAGGTCATTGAACAGCGATAGGCTCTCCTCCGGCGACTTGCCCATGTACTCCTTGATGACCAGGGTGCGATCCATGACGATGAGGGGGAGTTCAAGCAGGTCCGCTGGGCGGTTTTCCTTCCACAGCCACGGCAAGTACGGCCAGCACGTGCCGGCTCGGAATCCGACGCGATCTGCGTAGCCGACGCTACTGTCGTAGGCCAGCCCGCAGGACTCCCAATATGCCCACGTCTCGGGGTTCCACCGCAGATAATGCTGCCGCCCTCCGATGCGCGTTTCCCCAAGAGCGGCGCGGCACAGCTCGACCTCGCCGCGAAGCCTTTCCGGGGCGAGATACGTGTCATATCCGGGATGAACGCCCATTTCAATCCCGCGGGCGCGAGCCCAGTCCATGACCCCGGCGATTCGTGGGTCGGCAATGTCATACCCGCTATCGTGCGGCCCACTGGGCGACGCCTTCCAGTACAGCGTGGAGCGCAGGCCATGCTCCGCGCATAACTCGCAGACGTCCATCACCAGTTGCAACGATCCGGGCATTGTGCCGGCGAAACTCGACAAGTTGCGCAGCCCGGCAGCGAATTTTCTTCGGCCGAAGAACTGCACGGCGGCTTCGCGCAGGCTGAAAGGAATCCCGACGTCGTCGATGTCGTGGCTCACCTTCACCCGCAGCGCGCGCGGGGAGGGTTCAAAAGCGGGGTCCAGCATCTGCATGATCTGCTGCAATGCCAACCCGTATTCGTCGACGACCGGCCTCTCAAGGTAGCCGTCGCGGGCGGCCATGGAATCGGCGCCCCGAAAGCGGCCGTGAGGATCTCTGCTCGCCGCGCCGATCTCTTCATAGCGGGACAAGAGCAGCACCGTCGAAGCGAGAATGTCTTCGGTGCAGCGAAAGGTTCCGGGCGCACCCTCAACGAAGAGCGGCTCGGCGGAATTTGACGCCAAGCGCGCGCAGGGGACGATGAAATCCGGCACGACGTCACGCAGGGCCTCTGGAGCCGGGCGCGCCCACGGCTTGCGTACAGCGAGTTCCGGGCTCAATTCCGCGTCAAATGACGGAAATACGACCTGGCCAGACAGCGGCGGCGGACCCTGCAATCGCAACTCGCGAGCGCTCGCGTCGAACTTGGCTCTCCACCGGCTCGTCCTGTCGTCATCGCGCAATCCGGCACGCCGGCACAGCTCGCCGAGCGCGTAAAGGCGCGCTTCGTGAGAGAGCTGAGGCACGGCACCCGCCATTCCGGATCCTCCAGGCTATGCGGGCCGCAATGGCCGCGCAGCTTGATTCTGCCAGAGGACGCGCGAATAGTGTGGAGAAATCCGGATTCCGCCGCCGGGGAACAGTACGTCCGCTACGGCGAATGCAATCAGTGGCAAAGCACCTCTTCGAGGACCTCGACATCCTCGATATCGGCCTCGACGGAGAAGGATTGGGCACTGTTGGAGAGGGCGATCACGACGTTGCATTTGCGGCGAAGCTCGGTGACCGTGCCATCGATGCCGGCAAATATCCCGTTGAGCAGGCGCACCCTGGTCCCAACGCTCAGTCCCGGGTTCGGCCGCAGAACGTAGCCGCTGCTCAACGCGATGCGGATTCGCTCGACTTCCTCGACGGTCAGCAGGTCGGTCTCTCCGTTTCCAAGGAGCCGCAAGACTCCCGGAGAACTGATGATCGGAACCCTGACGTCGCGGCTGGAGCGAACGAACAGATATCCCGGAAACAGCGGCCGCTCAACCGTTACAGTCCTGTCAGTCCACCGCGAACGCTCGGAGTAGACAGGAAGATAGTGCTCGATATCGCGGATGGCAAGATGCTGAGCGACCTTCTTTTCCTGATTGGTTTTTACCTGAAGCGCTGACCACGGTTGTGCACCCATTTCAGCTCCCGTTGCAAGAATGTATTTCGTATGTAGAAAATGTGACGCAGATATTCGTTAATTTGCGAATTGTGCACCAGGTGAGTGCGATTTACCTGAGCCAAGGGGACAAAGAAGGCCCGGGATCGGGGGAAATGTTCTCGGCCGGCTCGCACGAACCCGCCGCAAATCCAATACTAGCTGATGATTGCTATGAGAAGGCAAAAAACTGTTAAACAAGGTGACACTCGAAGTAACCATGTATCGCACCTTTCAAGTGCCTGTTACAAGAGTCCAGATACCGCAGCTTATACCCTTGGAACTTATTGCAGTTCCGGCGGCGCAATCACTTGCGGTTGAAACTAAGGCACTTAAAAATAACTGCGAGGCTTGTGTTCTTGACAACCGGCCCCGGCAATGAGAATGAGTCAGCATCCTGCGAAGCCAAGATCATCCTGCGATAGTTACTTTCGGGGGCGAATCTGGGAAATGATTGATCCACGCCCTGAAGCGCTCGGGAAGGCGCCGCAAAGTCTCTATTTCGTCTCGACCAGGGCCTGGTTTGGCACAAGCATGTCTTCCTTGCGCATCACCATGTTGGTCGCGTTCAGGCTTGCGAGTTCGAATCCGTGCCCATGTGTGATCGCGTCGGTCGGGCACGCCTCGACGCAATAGCCGCAAAAGATGCAGCGGTTGTAATCGATGTTGTAGACCTTGGCGTAGCGCTCCGAGGACGAGATGCGTTGCTCCTCGGTGTTCTCTGCCGCCTCGATATAAATGCAGTTTGCCGGGCAGGCTGCCGCGCACAGAAAACAGGCCACGCACTTCTCGAGTCCGTTCTCGTCGCGTTGCAGGACGTGCGCGCCGCGATATCGCTGCTCGAACCTGGCCCCACGCAGCGGCCCCGGCCCATCGGGGTAGTTCTCCACCTGCGTAGGCTGAAGCATCTCGCCAAACGTGATGCTCATGCCCTTGGCGATGCCCGCGATGTTGCGCACAATCGACATAACGCCAGTATACGCTTGAGGCATGGAGACCCGAATCATGGCGCGTTCCCTGTCCACTGTATTCTTCCTGCTCGCGACAATCGCAATTTCGCCGGCTGTAGCCCAGGTCCCCGGCCAGCAATCGAAACCCATGGGAGGTGTTGAGCAGCCCGATACCTCGCGCATTCAGGAGGAGATGTCCCATGCCAGCAATACGGGCGGCGGACCGTTGCGAATCATCGTCGGTAAAACGCAATCCGACTTGACAGTACAATCCCTTGCTGCGCTTCCCCACGTGACCGTCAAGGTCTATAACGAGCACGCCAAGGCCAGCCAGACGTACTCCGGCATTCCGGTGATCGAGCTTCTCAAGCCTCTCGGCGTTCCCGAAAAGCCGAAGGGAAAGGAATTTCTCCTTTACTTCATCGCGGAAGGCTCAGATGGCTACCAGGTGGTCTATTCCATGGCCGAGGCAACGCCCGATGTTCACGACGCCACAATCATCGTCGCCGATTCAATGGATGGCAAACCCCTGGGCGGCAACGGTCCGTTTCAAGTGGTGGCAACCGGGGAAAAGCGCCCCGCGCGCTGGGTGCGTAACCTGGTTTCGATCCGCGTGGGTGTCGCTGAGTAGCAAAATAATTTTTTGTTACAAGCCGCGGGTCCAGAACGAAATCGAGGATCGGATACCGGGACAGCAAGAAAGAAGGGCAGCCTCCATTGCAGGCTGCCCTTCTTTTTTTCCCAGGAGAATTGAGCCGCGGCAGATTCGTTGTGAAACCGCCGCGGCCGGATTGCAGACCGGATTAGCGGGCCGGGCGGTGCACCGGGCGATGCACGGGGGCCGGCTTCTTCTTCTCCGGCGCGACATACTCGCCATCCTTGAGCACGATCTCGGCGGCCTGCGAGGTCTTGTCGGTGGCCGGAACCTGCTTGTAGGTGTCGTAGGTGCCCGCGAGTTCTGCGTCCGGAGCGGTCTTGAATTCGAATCCGGGCTGGATAACCTTAAGTTCGGCGTCGGTGAGCGGCTTCTTGAGGTTGACAATGAAGTCGGCCACCTTGGCATCCTTGGCATCCTGCGTGACGGCCACCTGCACCTGGTCCGCCGTAGCCGCGATCACCACGCCGGGGACCTGCGTCTCCTTGCCCTGAAGCAGCGCCCAGAGCTTGTCGGCGTCTTCCTTGCTGCCGAGCGCGAGGACGGTTTCCTTGTCGGCGAGGGCGAGCGTGTTCAGGTCGGGAGTGGTGGCGAGCAGGTCGTGAATTACCTGCTGCTGGCTGGGTGCCGGAGCGATGGTCCAGCCCGCGGGCGGATCGACTGACGCCGCGGCCTGCTGTTTTACCTCGTCCAGGCCGTCCAGCTTGCCGTGGTACTTCTTGTAGTAGTACTCGAGCTTGGGCTCGATCTGGGATTTGTATTGCGCCGGCGCGAAGTTCCACACGCGGGCGAAGTACCAGCAGGCCAGCGGAAGATTCTGCGAGGTGCCGGGCTGCGCATAGGCCTGGGCAAGGAGCAGCGTATCGTTCAGGCCCTGCACCTTGCTCTCATCGGGGCTGTAGAGCTTGAGCTCCTGCGCGTACGCGTCCTGCGCGGCCTTGTAGTCCTTCTTTGACGCCACGTCATCGAGCGCGATCGTCGAGCGGAAGATCGGGGCCGCTGCGTGCGTCAGCTTGTCCCACTCATCCTGCGAGGTGGCCGCGGGCTTGGTGACCGTAAGCCCCTTCTGCGCCATTGCAGCGGCATCATCGCAGGTCTGCGCGTCGCTGGTCCTGGCGCATTGGCCCTTCTTGATGACGACGGAGTAGAGAAGGCATTTCAGGCTGTCCGGTTCCACCTGGAGAAGCCCCCTGCAGGCGCTGAGGGCGTTGTCCTGATCCTGCGACCCCCAATAGGCGTCGACGAGACGGTCGAGAACGTCGGTTTTGGCCACGCTCTGTGGATACTGCTTGAGGAAGGCTTCCATGGCGGCCGCCTTGGCCTTGGGATCGGATTGCGTGATCGCCAGCGAGTACGCGTTGAACTCCGCCGGGTCCTTAATGGAAATCGTGCCGGACTGGCCGGAATCCTGCGATTGAAGTTTGGGCGCGACCACGAGGCTCATGCTCGCCAGCGCCATCACGGACGCAAAGAGAAACTTCTTCATTATTCAGTGCTCCTGGGAAAATTCGAAATGGGATCGCAATTCAAGCACTCGCTCGTCAAAAGACAACCGTACAGCCTGTTGCGGTTGACTGCTCCGCGATGGAAAGGGATGCGGTACCACGGCTTCCGTTGCGGTGTTGGGAGGATTATAGAAAGCCGCGCCCCCTCTGACAAGCGATGTTGCATAGATAGATGGGAGTCCGCCGCTTGAGGTAAGCAAGCATGCGTGCGGCGGGCGTCTCGCCGCGCCGGTGCGGGGTTCCATCCCCGCAGACAAATTTCCGTTCCAAGTTCGCTCATACCCCAGTCATTCGGCGGCTCGCCCCGTTTGCAACATACCCACCGGACTGCGCTTCGAACCGCGTGTGCCGCGGCCGGCCCGTAGCTGCCAGGTTGCCCGTCCGGAAGCGGTTCTCCTCCTACTATGCGACCTTCCGGGCAGCCGTCAAACTGGAAGTTTTGCGGCAAAAATCCAGTTGGCGACCGTGCTCCGTCCACTAATTTCTTTGACTGACCGCCTACCCGGTTGGACACCATCAACAGGAAAACTGTTCCCCGAAAGTTGGATGCAGCGCGCCGGGAACCGTCTACCGAAGCAATCGTAGCAGTTCGGCCTGCTCGGCAAGAAAGGCGTCGTGGCCGTGGTCGCTCTGCATCTCGCGGTATTCGGCCTGTGCGCCCGCGGCGCGAATTGTCTGGGCGAACCGCCGAACCTCGGCCGGCGGAAACAGCCAGTCGGAGCTGATGCCCACAAAGATCAGGCGGGCTGTGATGCCGCCAAACACCTCATGTGGCGACTTGCCGCCGTGCAATGGGTCCCAGGTTTCCATCGTGCGCAGGATGGCGAGATACGCATTCGCGTCGAAGCGGTCCACCAGGCGCCGCCCCTGCTCATCGAGGTATCCCGAGATGTCGAATCTGCCGCCGACGAGACCACCGCCGCCGTCGTCCAGCGCCCACGGATCTTCTCCGTTGCGGTTGGGGTTGCGGCCGAATCGCTCGTCAAACAGCTCACCAGACTTGTAACTGAGCATCGCAATCTGCCGGGCCAGCGCCAGCCCCTTGCGCGGCGGCCGCTGGGTCAGATAGCGCCCGTCCATCCACTCTGGATCGTTCTGGATGGCCTGGCGTTGAAGGTGGTTGAGAGCGAGCCCCATGGCGCCGACCGGGCAGGCGCCGATGATATATGCGTTCTCGACGCGATCCGGAAAGAGCATCGCCCAGTCGAGTGCCTGCATGCCGCCCATCGATCCGCCCATGATGAGGCGCAGGCGTTGCACGCCGAGCGAATCGAGCAGCCGCGCCTGCGCCCGCACGTTGTCGGCGATCGAGACGAGCGGAAAGTCCATCCCCCATGGCTTGCCGGTCTCAGGATTGACCGAGCCTGGGCCGGTTGAGCCGTAGCAGGACCCAAGCAGGTTGATGCAGATGACGAAATCGCGGTCGAGCGAGAGCATGGCTCCCGGCGCGAATACCTGCGGCCACCACGCTCCCACCAGCGCCGAGCCTGAGAGCGCGTGGCACACGAGCACGGCATTATCGCGCGCCGCATTGAGCCGCCCGTATACCGCGTAATGCAGCGTCAGTCCGGAGAGCGTGCGCCCGCAGTCGAGGAGCGCGTGCTCGTCGAGCACGAAATCTCCCTCATAGGTGGGCGCCGGAATCTGCGCGCGCAAGGGCGCGGTTCCGGCGCTCGTGGACGCTCCGGCCGTCGCGCTCATCGTGCCTGGCTGCTTGCTGTTTCCGGTTGTCTCGCTGAGGTGGTCCCATTGGCAGCTTCGATCGCCTGGTCGATGTCGTCGAGAATGTCGCGAATATCCTCGATGCCCACGGACAGGCGGACGAGCTCCGGCGTCACGCCGCTCGCGCGCTGCTCCTCCTCGGAGAGTTGCTGGTGCGTCGTCGAAGCAGGATGGATGACGAGCGATTTTGCATCGCCGATGTTTGCCACCAGCGAGAACATCTCCAGCGCGTTGATAAACTTCTTGCCCGCGTCGTAGGCGGTTCCCGTTGTTCCGGCCTTGATGCCGAACGTGATCAGCGCGCCCTGGCCATCGGGCAGATACTTCTTTGCGCGCGCGTAGTAGGCGCTCGATTCGAGGCCGGGGAAGTTGACCCATTCGATGCCCGGATGCTGCTCGAGGTGCCGCGCGACTGCCAGCGCATTCTGAGAGTGGCGTTCCATGCGCAGGTGCAGCGTCTCGAGGCCCTGCAGGAAGAGAAACGCGTTGAACGGCGAGAGCGACGCGCCCGTATCGCGCAATCCCTGGATGCGGCACTTCAGGATGAACGCAAGCGGCCCGAAGGTCTGCGTGTACGAGAGGCCGTGGTACGACGGATCGGGATCGGTGAATTCCTTGAAGCGCCCCGACGCGGCCCAGTCGAATTTTCCCGCGTCCACGATGATTCCGCCAATGCTGTTTCCATGCCCGCCGATGAACTTCGTAGCGGAGTTCACCACAATGTCCGCGCCGTGCTCGATGGGCCGCAGCAGCGCCGGAGAGGTCGCCGTGTTGTCGACGACGAAAGGCACGCCGTTCCCGTGCGCAATCTCGGCGAATGTGGCGAGGTCGGTCACGTCGAGCTTGGGATTGCCCAGCGTCTCAGCGTATACGGCGCGCGTCTTCGGGTTGATGGCTGCGCGCAGAGCATCAAAGTCGTCTGCGTCGACAAAGCGCACGTTAATGCCGAGACGCGGAAGAGTGTAGTGGAACAGGTTATACGTGCCGCCGTAGAGCGAGGCCGTAGAGACGATCTCGTCGCCGGCCGCGGCCAGCGTGGTGATCGTAAGAGTTTCCGCAGCCTGGCCGGATCCCGTGGCAAGCCCCGCCGCACCGCCCTCAAGCGCCGCCATCCTCTTTTCAAAAACGTCCGTGGTGGGGTTCATGATCCGGGTATAGATATTTCCGAACTCCTCGAGCGCGAACAACCGGCCGGCATGGTCTGCGTCCTGGAAGAGGTAGGACGTGGTCTGGTAGATGGGAACGGCGCGTGCGCCGGTAGCCGGGTCGGGCGATTGGCCCGCGTGAACGGCAAGCGTAGCAAACTGCTGCTTCTTCTCTTCAGGCATTTTCCTCTTGCTCCTTCAATCTCCGATTTCAAGCTCGCTTGGAAACAACTCGGCCCGAATCCTCTGCTGAGGGATCCGGGCCGCCTGATTCAAGATCGTTTGCGCTTATCGCATTCGCATCTGAGCCGCACGGACCGGTCCCCTCGGCATGCACATACACATGGCCATGACCTCCATCGCGCGATCGGGTGCGATTCGCATTGCGTTTGAGTATCGCGGTGCGCCCCGCGCCATGTCAACACGCGAGTTGTTACTGCGTTTCATCTTTGCCTTTGCCCTTGCTTTTCTTTCTGTCATTCCCGCAGGGAATCTGCTGTTGACGCATCCCTTTCACGGCTTGAGCAGCCCCAACCGGTCCAGGCTCTCCGCCGCCGCCACCACAGCCTCCTCGCTGGTGCGCGGCGACCATCCCAGAACGCGCCGAGACTTCGCGTTGGTGGCGTTCTTCACCTTTCCGAGCTCAGGTGTGATCTGTTTGACCGCCGGATCGAAGATCGAAAACATGCGCACGAGCCAGTCCGGCAGCTCGCGCGTGGGCACGCGGTGGGCGCGCGGTCCGAGCCGCTTTTTCAGGATGCGCGCGATGTCAGACATGGCCAGAAACTCGTCAGCCGTCGCGAGAAAACGCTCGCCCTTCGCTGCTGGATTCGTCATGGCGCGAAGGTGCAGGTCGGCCACGTCGCGCACGTCGACAATGCCGAATGTGAGGCGCGGCGAGCCTGGGATCGCCCCGTCCATAAAGCGTTGGATAACGATGATCGACGTGGAGTAATCGCCCGACAGCACAGGCCCGAAAACCAGCACGGGATTGACGACCGATAGTTCGAGGTTTCCGCCTTCGTGCGCGATGAAATCCCACGCAGCGCGTTCTGCGATCGTCTTGGATTTCACATAAGGCGTCAAATCGTCGCCATCGAGATTCGTCCAGCTCGTCTCATCAAAAACGCGCGAGTGGTTGGGGTGGCCGTAGCCAATGGCCGCGAACGACGAGGTGAGCACGACGCGCTTCACCCCGGCATCGCGCGACGCGCGCAGTACGCGTAATGCGCCGTCACGCGCGGGGCGAATGAGGTCGTTTTTATCTTTGACAACCTTGTCGGGAAACGGCGAGGCCACGTGCAGAACGTAATCGCAGCCGGCGACGGCTTCGGCCCAGCCTTCGTCTTTGTCGAGGTCGGCTGCGAAGAAGCGAAGATGGTCGATCGCGCGGGAGTCGGCCCCCGCTGATTCGAGCATCTTGCAGACTTCCGGCTCGCGCTTCAGGTTGCGCACCGTGGTGCGGACGTCGTGCCCCGCCGCGAGGGTTTGCAGAATCACGTGGCTGCCGATGAAGCCCGAACCGCCGGTAACGAGAACAGTGCTCATATGCAAAAGATGGGCTCCTCAGAAGATGGGCGCGTGATTATTTGTTCCGGATCGCTATTCGCCCGGCTTCCACACGTACGCGCCAGGCTGCGGCAGGCCGATGTGCGCGAGCACGCGGCACACGAACTGCCGCGCCATTTCTGTCGAATCGACAGGCTTGTTGTAGAACGCAGGTATGACGGGGAAGATGACCGCGCCGGCTTCGGCGGCGAGCGTCATATTCCGCAGGTGAATGCGATTGAACGGAGTTTCGCGGACGCAGAGAATGAGCGGACGCCGCTCTTTCAGCGTGACGTCAGCGGCCCGCGCGATGAGCGAGTTGGCGAGTCCGTTGGCGATGGCGGCGAGCGTGCCCATGGAGCACGGCAGAATGATCATGCCATCTGAAGGATGGCTGCCCGATGCAATCGCCGCGCCCACATTGGCGTCCGCATGCTGCACGATCTTCCGCGGCGCCGCTCCAAGCAGCTTCTCAACCAGGTCGTTGCGACCCGAGACACTGAGTTCCTCGGCCATCACCCGCAGCGAATTCTCCGAAGCGACGAAGTGCACTCGAGCCACGCGATCATCCGCCTCAAGCGCGCGCAGCATCTCCCGCCCGAAGACCGCGCCCGAAGCGCCGGTGATAGCAACGGTGAGACTGAGACCGTCCATTAACGAATTCCCTTCCCTCAGCTGTCCGCGCCCTATTGCTTGCCCGCATCTTTCGCGTAGGTCGTCACAAAAAGGCTCGTCCACGCATCGCCGTTCTTCATCTCCAGCTGGAACGTCAGCTTGTCGGGAGTCGGACTTTCATACGTCGCCCGCAGCACCGGCCCCGCCGCTGCGGGATCGCTCATCAGCACAAGCTTGCTACCCGTAAGGTCGCCCGAAAACTGCGTGGGGCGGTAGGCAGTGTCGTTGAACCACCACGCCGTGTACTTCCCTGTCTGCTTGTCAAAGGAGATGAAATGCCGCGTGTCAGTCGGCTTGCGGCCCTGGAGCGTCGTCGAAAGCATCTCGCACAGATACTTGCCGGCAATGCCCAGTTCGATGCGATCCGTAGCATCGCCCACCATCGCAGCCCCGCCGTTTGTATTGAAATTCTGCTTGCCCGCCCAGCTCCCCTGCATGAAAGAAAGCTTGTTCAGCGCGTCCGTTGGCTGAATGGGCTGTTGTTGCGCAAAGGCGAGCGCGCCGGTCAACCCGAGGAGAATGCAAACAGCAAATCTCATTCAGACCTCCCTGCTCAGGACACGATATCAGCCTTCAGCGAGCGAAGCATCTTCCGGGAGAAAACCGCGCTCGACGTGCCGCCATGGCCGGGGTCAAATTCACTTCTTCGGCACTCCAGAACTCCAGCCATAGAAACTCTTAAGCGCTTCGTGGTTCTCTCTGAGGAACACGTCTAGCTCTTCGTAATTCGCGACAAGCGGCGAAAATTGGCTCTTTCCTGCCCTCAGCGCCAGCACCCGCTGGACCTCGTCAATCCTTGTTCCGACAGAATCGTTCAGCCCCATAATCCTGAGCTCATCTGGTTCGTTGCCCCTCAGGACGACTTCTAAGCGGAAATGCTCAAATACAAGCCCAAATGTTCGAAAATGGGTGTTCGATCGTCCTCGAATGTTAGTGACCTGCGGCCGCAGTTCCCGCATGGTCCAAGGCAGTTGTCTTTTCAAACGAGAAACCGGCGCCTTCCACGTTACTGGTCGTGAGTTTCGGCGTGAACGGAGGATAATGAATCGGAATATTGGCCCGAGAATCCTGTCGATCAAACTACCAGGGCGGGTCCGACTACTCACCTAACACCCTCTTGAAGATCGCATTCACGTTGCCCAACTGCCGAGTGTAGTCGAAGGTTTTTTCCAACTTTTCGGACGAGAGCAATGCGGAAATCTGCGGATCGCGCCCGACCTCCTCGCGGAAGTTTAGATCCTCTTTCCACGCGCGCATGGCATGGCTCTGCACCAGCCGGTAAGCATCCTCGCGCAGCATCCCCGCTTCGGCCAGGTCCAGCAGTAACTGCCCGCTGAAGATCAACCCGCCGGTCGATTCAAGGTTCTTCTTCATCCGCTCGGGATAAACGAGCAGCCGGTCGATCAAGTCCGCCGTCTTCGCCAGCAGGTAATCCACCAGGATCGTCGAATCGGGGAAGATCACGCGCTCGACCGAAGAGTGCGAGATATCACGCTCGTGCCACAACGCAACATTCTCAAACGCCGCCTGCGCATTCCCGCGCAGCACCCGCGCAAGCCCGCTGATCTGTTCGCTGGTGATCGGGTTCTTCTTGTGCGGCATCGCAGAGGAGCCCTTCTGCTTCTCGCTGAAGTACTCCTGCGCCTCGCGCACCTCGGTCCGCTGCAGGTGGCGGACCTCGACGGCGATCTTGTCGAGCGTGCTGCCAATGATGGCGAGCGCGGCGATGTAGGCCGCGTGCCTGTCTCGCTGGATCACCTGCGTGGCCACAAGCGCCGGCTTGAGCCCCAACCGCGCGCAAACTTTTTCTTCCTGCTCGGGGCTGAGATGGCCGAACGTGCCCACGGCGCCCGACAGCTTGCCGACGCGCATGTCTTCTGCCGCCGCGTCAAAGCGCACAAGATTCCGCTGCATCTCGGAGAACCAGTTGAGCAGCTTGAGGCCGAAAGTCGTCGGCTCGGCGTGGATGCCGTGCGTGCGCCCGATGGTCGGCGTGTGCTTGAATTCGAGCGCACGCCGCCTCAGCACCTCGAGCAGCGCCCCAAGCCCCTTGCGGATGTTCTCCGACGCTTCCTTCACCTGAAGCGCCTGCGCAGTATCCACCACGTCGTTCGAGGTAAGCCCGTAGTGCAGCCAACGCGACTCCTCGCCCAGGCCCTGCTCCTTCAGCGACTCCGCAACCGCCGTCGTGAACGCAATCACGTCGTGCCTGACCTCGGCTTCGATTTCCTGGATTCGATCAACGGAAAATGCGCCCTTTTGCTCAATAGCCCGCGCCGCGGCCGCCGGAATGATCCCATCCCCGGCAAGCACAGCCGACGCCGCCGACTCAACGCGGAGCCAGCAGCGGTACTTATTCTCTTCGGTCCAGATGCGCCCCATAGCCGGGCGCGTGTAGCGATCGATCATGGTCTCCAGTGGTCAGTGATCGGTGGAATGTGATCAGTGACGGGGCAACCCTCGATTTTAATGCTGCCGAATGACCTGGCTGGACGGATCAGTTGCGGGCGATGCGGAGTCGCAGGAACAACTCGTCGTAGAGCAGCCCGCGCCCCGGCCGGTAAGGCTGAAACCACTCGCCGTCGATCACCAGCTGAGGAATGGCGCGCTTGCCGACGTGGCGAACCACCTCGGCCGATGCCCCGGGATCGGCGTCGACGTTAATCTCGGTGTATTCGATCCCGTGGGAGTCGAGGAAATGCTTCGTGGCCCGGCAGTCACGGCACCAGGAAGCCGTGTACATCTTGATTTTCATCGCTGCAATTGTAACGCTGTCATTCTGGGGCATCGATCCGAGGTCTCCGCGAGTTGAAATGCGCACGACGAAACGCTTCTGCCGCGGCATTTGCCACAAGCTTTGTTGCAGAAGCGGGGAACCCGGTTTGTCTGCGTATACAAATAGGATGCAGGGCATACGCAGGCCGATTCACAATCCGGGATAGGAAAGCGCATGACCGCCGACGAGATCAGGAAGTTGCTGCAACTCCAGCCGCACCCCAAAGAGGGCGGGTTCTTCCGCCAGACTTACGTTTCAAAACTGCGGTTTGCCGCGCCGCAGGGCGAGCGCAGCGCAGGAACAGCGATCTACTACCTGCTGGAGCCCGGCACATTCAGCGAGATGCACGTGTTGCCCTCGGACGAAGTGTTCCATTTCTATCTCGGCGACCCAGTGGAGATGCTGCAGCTGTGGCCCGGGGGCGAATCAAAAGTGATCCGTCTCGGCCCCGATCTGTCCGCCGGCGAGCAAGTCCAACTGCTCGTCCCCGGCGGCGTATGGCAGGGCACGCGCCTCATCGGCGAAGGCAAGTTCGCGCTGCTGGGCTGCACAGTCTCGCCTGGATTCGATTACGCGGATTATTCGAGCGGGAGCTATGAAGAGCTTGCAGCGAAATGGCCGGAGCAGGCCGAGAGGATTCGGGCGCTGACGAGAAACTAATCACGGCAAAGCAATTTGATCCCGTCGACCTTGCCTTTGGATGTCGAACATGGCCTTATGGTCCCCTCGTCCCGGTATGTGATCAGGAGTGTCCGATTATCCAGCCACTCCACCTTGGGGTCGGGAAGTCCGCCTACAGACTCGGGGGGTTCTCCATCATCGACCAGGACCTCCGTTGCAAACGGGCTGTAAGCTCGCCGAATTGATACATGAACCATGTCGCTGGCTAATGCGCCCCCCAGCCACCAACGGACCAACGCGACATGTTTGCCATCAGGAGATGGAATCTTCGGAATTCGGGAATTGGACTCGACCATGTCGCATCCGATAAGGACGGCCAGCCCGCTGGCACCAAAAAACAGGAGCGAAGTGAGCAGAATGGCTGGATAACGAATCCAGCGCCGGCGAATTCGCAGAGATAGGACAATAAGCCCCAGAGCAATAAATACGCCCGCGAAGAATTCCGCGTTGTCCCAGATTTCAGAGATATCAATTGAGGCGTGCTGCATTGGATTGAGCAATCAGTTTACCGCCGCTCGCGGAAGAAGGTACGAAGAAGCTCCGCCGATTCATCGGCCAGAATTCCCTGCTCCACCTGCATCTGGTGGTTGAGCCGTGGATGGTTCAGCACATCCAGCACCGACCCCGCCGCCCCCGCTTTAGGATCAGCAGCCGCGTAGACGAGCCGGTCGATCCGTGCATGAATCATGGCTCCCGCGCACATAGCGCAAGGCTCGAGCGTGACGTAGAGCGTGACTCCGTTGAGGCGATAGTTGCCCAGAACTGCTGCTGCCTCGCGCAGCGCCACCAACTCAGCGTGTGCCGTAGGATCGAATTCTCGAATGACCCGGTTCTGTCCGATCCCAACGATGTATCCAGGAGTCACGGCAATCGCGCCGATCGGAACCTCGCCCGCCTCGCCTGACTTTCGAGCTTCAGCGAGCGCCAGTTGCATCGCCTCGAGATCGGTTCCTGAAAACGGCGGTGGTGGATTCCACATCATGGCTGCGATGGTACCTGACTTGCCGGCTGCTGTTGCGTCATGCAGTGCAGCGCGCCGAGGCCCCAGATCAAATCGACGGAATGGATGCCGATCACTTCCCGATCGGGAAACAACTCACTGAGAATCTGGAGCGCGATACGGTCTTTGGGATCGTGAAACGTTGGCATCAGCACCAGGCCATTCGCGGTATAGAAATTCGCGTAGCTCGCCGGCAAACGCTGGCCACGAAACACAACCGGCCTCGGCAGCGGCAGCTCGACAATCGTGAACTGCTTTCCATCCAGCGTCCGCGCCGCCCGCATGCGTTCCAGATTTTCACGGAGCGGCTCGTGGTTGGGATCGCTCGCGTCCGGCTCAACCGCCGTCACGATCGTCTCCGGTCCAACGAATCGGCTGATGTCGTCCACATGCCCGTGCGTGTCGTCGCCGGCAACCCCGCGTCCAAGCCAGATCACCTGCTCGATCCCGAGGTAATCATGAAATGCCTGTTCAAGCTGCTCGCGGCTCACCCCCGGATTCCGCTGCTGCACCTCGCTCAGCAAACACTCTTCCGTAGTCAGCAAAATTCCCTGCCCATTCGTATCAATCGACCCGCCTTCGAGCACCACTCGACGCCGGCCGTCCGGCAAATCGATCGTCGGCTCCCACGCCGGCAATCCAAGCAGCTCCTTCACGCGCCCCGGAATCTGCACATCGAGATGCCAGTCGTCGTACTTGGCCCACGCGTTGAATTTCCAGTTGGTCAGAGCGACCCGACCCTCGCGGTTGCGCACAAAAATCGGCCCGGAGTCGCGCGTCCACACGCGGTCCGTCGGCCAGCGATGAAAGCGCACAAGCTCGAGATTCACGCCGGCCCGCTTCAGGACTCCCCGCGCCCGCCGCTCCTCCTTCTCGTCCTGCACAATCAGCTCAACGCGCTCTCGCTCAGCCAGCAGCCGCACAATCTCCGCGTAGAGCCACGGAATCGGCGCGAATTTTCCCGGCCAGTCCTCCGGGTTGTGCGGCCATGCGAGCCAGGTGGCCTCGTGGCGTTCCCATTCGGCCGGCATGCGATATCCGAGCGCGTGCGGCGTGTGCACAGCTTCGTCGGCCATCGCTATTTCGCGTCTCCGTCGGGCGTATCCAGGAACCGCGCCGTAATCGGCGCATACGCATCGATGCGGCGGTCGCGCAAAAACGGCCAGTTGCGCCGCGTCTCCTCCATCAGCGCGAGGTCGATCTCGCCGATAAGGATCTCCTCCGCGTCGTGGGACGCCTTCGCGATCACACGCCCAAAAGGATCCGCCAGAAAGCTGCCGCCCCAGAACTCGAGCCCCGGCCCCTCGGCCCGATTGCCGAGCACATCGCCATTCTCATGGCCTACGCGATTCACGCCCGCCACGTAAACTCCATTCGCAATTGCGTGCGCGCGCTGGATGATCTGCCACGCCTCGTACTGGGCCTCGCCGTACTGCTCCTTCTCCGCAGGATGCCAGCCGATGGCAGTGGGATAAAACAGCACCTCTGCACCCTGCAGCGCCGTGAGCCGTGCGCCTTCGGGGTACCACTGGTCCCAGCACACGAGCGTGCCGATGCGGCCGAACGGCGTATCGACAGCCCGAAAGCCGAGGTCCCCCGGCGTGAAGTAGTACTTCTCGTAGTAAAGCGGATCGTCAGGGATGTGCATCTTGCGATAAACGCTAGCGATCTTTCCATCGGGCCCGAGCGTCACCGCCGTGTTGTGGTAGAGCCCCGGCGCGCGCCGCTCAAACAGCGACGCAACGATCGCGATGCCCGCCTCACGCGCCACATCACCGAGCTTTTCGGTCGAAGGCCCGGGAATCGCCTCGGCAAGATCGAATAGCCGCAGGTCTTCGCGCTGGCAGAAATACTGCGCCTTGAAAAGCTCCGGCAGGCACACCACGTTCGCCCCGCGCCCCGCCGCCTCGCGCACGTAGCCCAGCGCGGCGGCGAAGTTCGCCTCCGGATCGGGCCCCATGCTCATCTGCACCAGCCCGATCTTGTATTTCCGGGGATTCGCCATTGAGCCCTTTCACCCCTACGCGAGAAGGCCAACTCCGCCGGGCGGAATTGGCCCCCTGCTCAGTCCGCAGAACGCGGGAATTAGTCTTCGTCGAGAATCAACACCGCAGCCGCGATCGTCGTGGTCCACAGCCCGCGCTTGTCGCCAACAGCCGACTGCGTCACGTTGCTCGTGCGGACAATCTTGTTCGAGATGCGGTAGATTTCCTTCTTCTCGTCCCAGCTCTTGTCAGGATCAAAATCGACGTCGAGCGTCGTGGCCAGCATCTCGGCGGCCAGCTCTTCGGCGTATTCGCCGGCCTGCTCTTCGGTTTCCCCGAAGCTGTGGTGCTCGCTCAGGTAGCCGTAGGTGTCCCGGTCAGCCGGAATTGCCACGCCGATGCTCGACACGCAAAGTCGGTGCGGCTCGCGCGTGGAGTTCTCCGCGATCACCGCGAACACCACTTCGCCATGGTTCAGGTATTTCAGGCCTTCCTTGCGCGGAATGACCCTGCAGCGCGGCGGAAAAATGGAACTCACGCGCACCAGGTTCTGGCTCGCGATTCCCGCATCCCGAAGGGCCAGCTCAAACGACGTCAAACGCTCCTTGTGTTTGCCCACGCCCTTGGTGAAAAAAATCTTCTTCGGGACCATGCTCTTTCCCAATTTCTATGTACCCTCCGTAACAAAAAAAATGTCAGATCGTGCGAGACGTTCCCGGTTGAGTTTATCGCATTTGAACGCGCAACCGAGGGTGCATCATGAATTTATATTTCATTCACGATTGTGGTTCGGGGTGGCGATTCGATCGGCGCATTATTCCCGCGCGATTCGACTCCTGGCCGAGTTTGAATCGGCCCCGCGGATCGACCCGCGCGAACGACCGCTATCGCGCTCCTTTCCGCTTCGGCCGTTCTGGCGGGTGAGGCCAGTAAAATTACAAATTTCGGCGAAACATTTTCGTCGCGCCGGTGTTAAGGCCGCTTATGAAGAACCGCCTGTTCCTCGGCGTGGCCGCGGCGGCCGCACTGGCGTCGACCGCATGGCCGCAGCCGGCTCCCCGCCCCGCGCCGGTAGCCGATTCAACTCCCGCCGACGACAGCCCCGTGGTTCTCGACTGGACCCCGCCCGCGCTCGCGGCATTGAGCTCCCAGGCCGCCGTGAGGAACAGCTTCATGCTCGACCGCAGCCTGCTCGGCGCCGCGGCAAGCACGCTTCCCGATTCCGAATCCCCCGCAAAGCAGGCCATCGGCCATCTCGATGGAGTCAGCGTCCACCTGCTGCGCTTCGGCGACAAGGGCGTTCCTGACGAGACCACAGTCGATGCGATCCGCCAGGCGTACCATCTGCGCGGCTGGAAGCACATCGTCACGACCACCGACCGAGGCGGACCCATGAAAGACGGCACGACCGACGTGTGGGTAGTGGTAGACGGTGTGAACCTGCGCGGTGCGGTGGTGCTCACCGAGACGCCCAAATCCGTCACCCTGGTCACCGTCAAAGGCGACCTGAGCCCGGTCGACCTGCTTCACCTGCGCGGGCATTTCGGGATTCCGAAATTCGACGGCGACGATCTGAGTTCGATTCGATAATCGCGCATGTGACGTCCGTCACTCTTCTGCCGGAATGAGCCGGCGAAAGTCCCTGCACGATTGCCACCGCAAATTCGAGGTGTTAGCCTTCCTATTGAATTCATTGAAGGAAACATCGAACATCATGCAGAACTCATACAACGGGCTGGAGCTCCCAAAAGACGGGCAGCCCATCGAGTATTCGAACGGCCAATTCACCATTCCTGACCATCCAATCATTCCTTTCATTGAAGGCGACGGCACCGGGCGCGACATCTGGAAGGCTTCGCAGCGTGTGTTTGACGCTGCCGTTGAAAAAGCCTACGGCGGCAAGCGCAAGATCCGCTGGTTCGAGATCTACGCGGGCGAAAAGGCCTATCGCCAGTTCAACACCTGGCTTCCCGATGAGTCGGTCAATGCCGCGCGCGACCTGCGCGTCTCCATCAAGGGCCCGCTCACAACGCCCGTAGGCGGCGGAATCCGCTCGCTCAACGTAGCGCTGCGCCAGATCCTCGACCTCTACTCCTGCGTCCGCCCCGTCCGCTACTACCAGGGCGTGCCCAGCCCCGTGAAGCATCCGGAAAAAGTCGACATCGTCATCTTCCGCGAGAACACTGAGGATGTGTACTCCGGCGTCGAGTTCAAGGAAGGCTCTCCCGATGCCGCAAAACTCATCTCCTTCCTGAACGACGATCTCCTGTCCAAAACCAAGAAAAAAATCCGCCAGGATTCCGGCGTAGGCATCAAGCCCATCTCCATCTTCGGCACCAAGCGCCTGGTCCGCTACGCCATTCGTCACGCCATCGAAACCGGCCGAAAAACCGTCACGCTCGTGCACAAGGGAAACATCCAGAAGTTCACCGAAGGCGCCTTCCGCGAGTGGGGCTACGAAGTCGCAACGCAGGAGTTCCGCGAGCACACCATCACCGAGCGCGAAAGCTGGATTCTCGGCAACGTTGACGCGAACCCGAAGATCACGATTGAGGAGAATGCAGCGCTGATCGAGCCGGGCCTCGAGTTCGGCAACCAGGCCTTCCGCGACGCGCTCTACGCCGAGATCCGCGATACCCTCTCCGCCATCGGCAAGACGCACGGCAACGGCGCGTGGAAGAAGAAGATCCTCGTCAACGACCGCATCGCCGACTCCATCTTCCAGCAGATCATCATCCGCCCCGCCGACTACAGCATTCTCGCCACGTCGAATCTCAACGGCGACTACATCTCCGACGCAGCCGCGGCGCAGGTCGGCGGCCTCGGCATCGCGCCCGGCGCCAACATCGGCGACGGCTATGCAGTCTTCGAGGCCACGCACGGCACCGCGCCTAAGTACGCTGACAAGGACGTCATCAACCCCGGCTCGGTCATTCTCTCAGGCGTCATGATGCTCGACTTCATCGGCTGGAAGGAAGCCGCAAAGATGATCGAGAACGCCATGGAGAAGACCATCCAGCAGAAGTTCGTCACCTACGATTTCGAGCGGCAGACCGCCGGTGCCACGAAGGTCGGCACAAGCGAGTTTGCAACGAGAATCATCGGGAACATGTAACAGAGTTCATAGTTCGCAGTTCGTAGTTCGCAGTTTTTTTGTTTCTGTCATTCCCAAAGGGAATCTCCTGAGCGGAGCCGAAGGATCTGCGGTTGCTCTTGCTTTTGTCCTTGCTTTTCTTTCTGTCATTCCCGAAGGGAAGCTGCTGTTGCTTCTAAGCGGGCCGGCTGTGAACTACGAACTGCGAACTGTGAACTAAAAGCTAAGAACTGTGAACTCCTCAGGAGAAAAAACATGCGTAAAAAAGTAAGCATTGTCGGCGCCGGCAACGTGGGCGCCACGGCCGCGCACTGGATCGCTTCGAAAGAACTGGCCGATGTAGTTCTGATTGACGTGGTGGAAGGCGTGCCGCAGGGCAAGGCGCTCGACCTGCTCGAAGCCATGCCCATTGAAAAGCGCGACGTGCACGTTGTCGGCTCCAACGACTACGCCGCAACGGCCAACTCCGACATCGTCATCGTCACCGCCGGCATTCCCCGCAAGCCCGGCATGAGCCGCGATGACCTGCTGCACACCAACTTCAAGATCATGTCCGACGTGGTCTCCAAAGTCGTAGCCCAGTCGCCCGAGTCGATCCTCATCATCGTCTCGAACCCGCTCGACGCCATGGCCCAGGCCGCATTTCGCCAGGCCGGCTTCAATCGCGAGCGCGTCATCGGCATGGCCGGCGTGCTTGACTCCGCGCGCTTCCGCGCCTTCATCGCCGAAGAGCTCAACGTCAGCGTCGAAAACGTCACAGCGTTCGTGCTCGGCGGCCACGGCGACACAATGGTTCCGCTTGCCCGCTACTCCACCGTCGCCGGCATTCCGATCACCGAACTCATCGCGCCCGACCGCCTCGAGCAACTCGTTCAGCGCACCCGCGATGGCGGCGCCGAAATCGTAAAGTACCTCAAGACCGGCAGCGCCTACTACGCCCCCTCGGCCGCGACCGTCGAGATGGTCGAAGCCATTCTCAAGGACAAAAAGAAGATCCTGCCCTGCGCCGCCTATCTACAGGGCGAATACGGCATCGAAGGCTACTACATCGGCGTCCCCTGCAAGCTCGGCGCGGCCGGCCTCGAGAAGATTATCGAGATCAAGCTCACTCCCGAAGAAGACGCCGAGCTCAAAAAGAGCGCCGCCGCCGTCAAGGAACTCTGCGCGGTGATCGGCGTCTAACCCCGCCTCGACACATTCAGCCAATCGGGCCGTTCCTCATGGGGAACGGCCTTCGTTTTCCTCCATCGAATGGTGGATGACGGTAGTACTCCCGGGCCGTCAAACTGGCCTGAAGTTCTGACATTTCGTTCGTGTCTATCCCCGCCGTTACAACGAGACACGTCGACAGGCGCGAATAAAACCCACAGCGTATGGGTATTGCAGCCTGCCCAGCCAATCGCTGAGCAGCGGTCTTTCCGGAGAGCCATGATTCGCAGAATCGCCTTACTCGCCGTAACCATTTCCCTGGCCGCCCTCGGCGCACTCGCCCAGAGCAACTACGCCGTGGTACGCGGATCGGTATTCGATCCGCAGCATCGCCCGATCCCGGGCGCGCGCGTCCACGTCACGTCCACTGGAACCGGCGCGGCCCGCGATGTTGTCTCGAACGCCGCCGGCCTCTACGAAGTCGCGAGCCTCCAGCCCGGCAGCTACCAGATCGCCGTGGAGAGCAACGGCTTCAGGCCGAGCAACCAGGCCATCGATCTTGAAGTCGGCCAGCAGGCCACTGTCGATATCGAGCTCGTCCTCGCCGGCGAAAACCAGACCGTGGAAGTGAAAGCCCTGGCGGGCGAGTTGCTCAAGACACAGGATGCCAGCGTCGGCGAGGTTGTCGACCAGCGCTCCGTCGAATCCCTCCCCCTCAACGGCCGCATGCTGATCGATCTTGTGCTCACCGTACCCGGCGCGCACATCAGCCACGGCGCCTCAACCGGCGATATGAACCCGCTTTACTGGCGCCCCGGCCAGCGCTCCGCCGTCAGCATCGGCGGCGAGCGGCCCAACGCCAACTACTTCCTGCTCGATGGCGCCACCAACACCGATCCCACATTCAATGCGCAGAACCTGAGCGCATCGCCCGATGCCGTGCAGGAGTTCAAGGTACAGACCGGCAGCTACTCCGCCGACATGGGCGGCGCTGGCGGCGGCCAGATCAACATTGTCACGCGCTCGGGAACGGAGAACTTTCACGGCACGGCATACGAATTCCTGCGCAACGGCGCGATGGATGCCACAAGCTTCAACTCGATGGGAAACAACTTCCTGGTCCAGAACAACTTTGGCGCATCCGTGGGCGGCCCTGCATGGCGCAGGCACAAGATGTTCTTCTTCGTGAACTACGAAGGCCTGCGCAATGTTCAGACAATGAGCATGATCGACACGGTTCCGACGGCGGCCGAGGATTCCGGCGACTTCAGCCAGAGCGGCGTCAACATCTACGACCCCGCCACCACGCAGCCCAACCCCGGCTACAACCCCTCGCTGCCCATCAGCAAGACCAACCCGCAGTTCATCCGCCAGCAGTTCGAATACAACGGCCAGAAGAATGTCATTCCTCCGAACCGCATCGTTCAGGCCGCTTCCATCATGCTCAACAAGTACACGCCGAACCCCAACACCATGAACATGGGCGGCATGAACATGATGGGCCAGCCCACCGTCATCGGCGCGGGCAACGACGCAAACAACTACCTGGACCAGCGCAAACAGCGGATGAACACCGACCAGGGCACGATTCGCATTGATCATGATTTCGCCAACGGAGACGACGTCTTCTTCCGCTACTCGGCGGGCGGCGAGCACGGGTTTATGCCGGAGGGCCTGCCCGGGTTTGGCTTCTACCACGATGATTTGTCGCAGCAGGGCATCCTGGCCTGGACGCACATCTTTACGCCGCACCTTGTCAATTCGTTCTCCGGCGCGATCTCGCGGCTCTCCATGATGCACTCCACCGAGAGCGCCAACCGCAACGACATCGTCACCGAACTCGGTCTCAGCCCGAACATCGGCTTCGGCGGTCCTGCCGCGTGGGGTGCGCCTTACTTTACGGTCCAGGGCTATTCGCCATTCGGCGACAGCTACCTCGCCACCCCCATGCACGCCTGGGACACGGTCGTCGAAGGCCGCGATGCGGTGAACTGGCAGATTGGCCGGCACAGCACCAAGTTTGGCGGCTCCTACCGGAAATTCATCTGGCCCATGTGGGGCTTCTTCCAGAACCGCGGCTTCTATCAGTTCACCAACGGCTTCACCACCCAGTACGCTTTGAACGACGGCGTCTCCGGGGCGGCACTCGCGAGTTTCGAGCTCGGTCTTCCCGCGGCGCGGCAGGGCCAGGCCGGCGTTCCGCAGATGAACCTGCGACAGTGGTATTTGGACGGATATGGGCAGGATGCGTGGCGCATGACCTCAACGACCACGCTCACCTACGGCGTCCGCTACGAATACATGGACCCGCTGGTCGACATCCACTACACCAACAGCAATCTCGACCTAAGCGGCGCCGCTCCTCAGATCTTCATCGGCGGGCAGAATGGGTACCCCCGCGGCCTGATGTATCCCAACAGGGCGAATTTCGCGCCGCGCCTCGGCCTCGCGCAAAGCATTCCTCACCTCGGACTGGTTGCGCACCTCGCGTACGGCATCTTCTATACCCCGGTGGACATGAACACCTGGTGCAACCAGCGCCACAATGTGCCCTACGTGTTTCCGCTGACCGCACAAAGCGATCCGTTCACTCCCAGCATCCCCAACCTCCTTTTCCCCAAACCGGTTCTGGGCGTGTCAGTGGTGAGCTTTACCGGGCTTGAACTCCGCGCGCCGGCGCAGTACGTCCAGCAGTGGAGCGCGTCAGTCGAAAAGCAGCTCGGTGCTCACACTACGATCGAGCTGGGGTATCTTGGCGCCGGAGGCTTCCACTTGCAGCGCTCGCACCTCATCAACAACGCGCAGCCGGGCCCTGGCCTCATCCAGCCGCGCCGTCCGCATCCCAAAGTCAAATTCGTTGACAACACGGTTCTTCCTCCTGGTGTGGCCACCGGCCCCACGTTCGATACAGACCATCTCACGCCTGTCAGCACCATGAACCTGCTCGAGAACTCCGCGCAGAGCTGGTATGACGCGGGCTACGTTGTCGCGCGGCGGCGATACAGCAACGGGCTCAGCTTCCTGGCGAATTACACCTTCGCCAAGGCGCTCCAGAACGCGCCCGACTTTCGCTCTGCGATGTTCGAAGCTGCCACGCCGCAGAACAACGACAACCTGAACGCGGAAAAAGGCCCCGGATGCGACATCCGCCATCGCGTCGCGGTCAGCGCGGTCTACAACCCGCACCCCTACAACCTCAACAGCTTCACGCGCGCCCTTACGCGCAACTGGCTCGGCTCCGTCGTCTATCAGGCGCAAACCGGCTGGCCGATCACCATCTCGGTCTTCGGCGATACCGCGAACGCCGGCACAGTCGTAGGCGAGAACCCCATCCGCGCCAACCTCACCGGCAAGCCAATCTTCGGCTCCGGAACGCGCAACGCCAACACCTGGTGGAATCCCGCGGCATTCGCGACGCCGCCGGCTTACTCCTACGGCAACGTCGGCCGCAATTCCGTCTACGGTCCCGGCCTGCAGACAATGGACATCGGCGTAGTCCGCTCCTTCAGCATCAAGGAGAAGGCGCAGTTCGAAACGCGCGCCGAGTTCTTCAACGCGCTCAACCACACCAATCTCGACATCCCCAACCGCTTCGTCAACACGTCGAGCTTCGGCAGCATCACCGACGCCGCCACGCCAGGCCGCGAAATCCAGCTCAGCGCGCGCCTCTCGTTCTAACCCAGCAGCACGCGCGGCTCCATGTCCTTGCCTTTGCTTTTCTTTCTGTCATTCCCGGAGGGAATCTGCTGTTGCCCTTGCCTTCGCATTTCTCACATGCAGCCGCGGAATTATTTCCGAAGAAACCCCTCCACCTCCGGCCCCATCTTCTCTGCGCACTGCACCGGTGCAAGATGCCCGCACCCCTCGGCAACCTCGAATTGCGACTGCGGAATGAGCGCGTGCATCTTCTTTCCCTGCGCCAGCGGGAAGATACGATCCTCCGATCCCCACACGAGCAGGACAGGCATCTTCAACTGCGGCAGCTGTCCATCCGTCGTGTCCCGTCCGGTAAGCATGGTATCCAGCGCGCGCCGCATCACCCACCGGTGGCCCCGCGAGATGCGCAGAATATCGTCCGCGATAAAACCCGGAACCTGCGGCGGATGCGGCATCAGCAGATCGTCGAGCTGATCGAGCTCAGCACGGTTAGTCGGGCTGAACAGCGCCGTGTTCCATGCAGGATTTTCGTTGAGACCTGCGCTGTTGAACAGCATCAGCCGCCGGATGCGATCGGGATGGTCGATCGCGATGCGCTGCGCGATCCACCCGCCCATCGACCAGCCGCCCAGATCGGCTTGCTTCACGCCAAGCGCGTCCATGAAGGCCACAACCGTCGCGGCCTGGTCCGGAATCGAATACGAAAAATCCGCCGGCCGCTCGCTTCGTCCGAACCCCGGCAGATCCGGCGTGATCACGCGGAAGCCGCCGCGCACCAGGTAGGGCGCCAGGTTGCGCCAGTCCTCCGCCTGGCCGCCGAGTCCATGCACCAGCACAACCGCCTCGCCGCTCTCCGGCCCTCGGTCGTAATAATGCAGGCGAATCCCGTTCACCGTAATCCACCGGCTGCGTGCCCCGGCCATGTCCATCTGCACGTAGAGCAGGCGGTTGAAGTAGCTCACCGGCCGCAGATAAAACCCGATCCCGAGCGCGAGAATCAGCGCGACGAACACACCGAGCACCCACCATGCTTTGCGCAACGGCCTCATTTCGCCCTCTCGTTCAGCTTCTGCACGCGTTGCCACGCCGCCTCAACCACGCGCGCCGTGATCGGATCGATCGCCAGCGCGGAGTGGCTGTTCCACTCGGCGCGTTCCGTCCACCGCGCCTCGGCCGCATCCGACGCGGCCTGCAATGTGCCGCCGGTAACACAGCACAGGTAATCCGCGATCACGTAGTGATAGCGAATCCGACCCTCCTCGCGATGAATGCGATCGAGCAGTTCCACCAGTTCCACCGGCTCGACCTCCAGTCCCGTCTCCTCCCGCACCTCGCGCACCACCGCCTCGTGCAAAGCCTCGCCCACCTCGATCAGCCCGCCCGGAATCGTCCACCGCCCAAGCATCGGCTCGGTCCCGCGACGCACCAGCAGCACGCGCCCTTTGTTGACGATCACCGCTCCCACCCCTACCAGCGGCGACACAGGATACTCTCGCTGCAGCATGTCTCTACGATAGCTCTGCGCCAAAGCATACGGCCTTATCAAAATTCCCGCCGATACGCGCTATCATCATCCCGTGATCAACTCAGGCCAACTCGTCAACGGCCTCTGGATGGGCGCGATCCTTATCCTCTTCGGCCTTGCCCCGGACATCCTCCAGAAAGCCGCAGACGCAATATCCACGTTTCCCACCGCAGCGCTGTTGCGGATTCACACATCCTCGCGCTTTCGCTCAATGATCCACCCGGTGGCAATTCGCGCCCCACGGTGGCTTGCGCTCCTGGGCATTGCCATCATCCTGCTCGGCACCCTGGCCTATATCGCTTGACCGGTTCGCGCATTCAGCCCTCCTGATCGTGGTGTCTGCATCCTTTCCCGCCGACTATCATCATGGATAGAAGAGGTTCGTCGTGTCCGAATTCACCCTGCGCATCGACGGAATGTCCTGCGGCTCATGTGTGCGCCGCGTAAGCCAGGCGCTCTCGCAGACCCAGGGCCTCGACGTAAAAGAGGTCCGGATCGGCGCGGCCCGTATCGCCTCCGCGGACGATCCGGCTCCCCCCGATCACGCAATCGCCCGAGCCATCGCCGCGCTCTCCGCCGCCGGCTACAAAGCGCACGCCGAATCCGATCAGCCCGGATCCTGACATGGCCGCGCACGCCACAGAGTCGGTCACGCTTCCAGTCGTAGGCATGACCTGCGCCGCGTGCCAGCGCCACGTCGAAAATGCCCTCCGCTCCACCGCCGGCGTCGCCGAGGCGCGCGTCGATCTCATGGCGCATCGCGCCCGAGTCGTATTCGACCCCGCCATCGCCCCGCCCGAAAAACTTATCGCCGCCATCCGACAGGCAGGCTACGATGCTGCGCTTCCCCGCCCCGAAGCAGCCACCGCCGCCGCTGAAGATGCCACGAAACAATCCGCGCGAAAAGCCTGGATCATGCTTCTTGCCGGCGCGGCAGCCATGCTTCTCAGCATGCCCGTTGGAAACGAAATGGGCTCGCTCGATCACGCGCTCATGCGCGCGCTTCCCTGGCTCTACTCTGCACCCCCCGGCGTCCTGCGCTGGTCGCTGCTTATCCTCACCGCGGTCCTCGTCCCATGGGCCGGCGGCAGCATCTTCATCAACGCCTGGCGCGGCCTGCGCCACGGCACAACCAACATGAACACGCTGGTGTCACTCGGCACCGGCGTAGCCTTCCTTTATTCCGCCTACGCAACCATCGCGCCCGGCCGCGGTCTGCAAGTCTACTTCGACGCGGTGCTGCTCATCCTCGGCTTTCTCCTGCTCGGCAAAGCTCTCGAAGCTCGTGCAAAGCGCCGCGCCCTCGCCGCCCTCGACTCCCTCAGCCGCATGAAGCCCGTCACCGCGCGCCGCGTCGTGGACGGCCTCGAAACCCTCGTCCCCCTCGATGAAATCCTCCCCGGCGACAACGTGCTGGTCCTCCCCGGCGAACGCTTCCCCGTGGACGCCACCATCCTCGAAGGCCGCACCACCGTGGACGAATCCATGCTCACCGGCGAGTCAACGCCCCTCGACCGCGCCCCCGGCAACCGCGTCCTCGCCGGCTCGCTTAACTACGACGGCGCAGTAACCTGCCGCGCCGAGTCGCTCGGTGAAAACACGGTCCTCGCGCAGATCACCCGGATGGTCGAGCAGGCGCAGGGCTCCCGCGCCCCAATGGAGCGCCTCGCCGACCGCGCCAGCGCCATCTTCGTCCCCGTCGTCCTCGGCCTTGCGCTCATCACGTTCATCGCGTGGCTCGCCGCCGCTCGTTCGCTCCCTCTCGCGCTTGCCAACACCGTCGCAGTTCTCGTTATCGCCTGCCCCTGCGCCATGGGCCTCGCTGTCCCCGCCGCGCTCACGGTGGCCGTTGGCCGCGGAGCGCAGCTCGGCGTGCTCTTCAAAGGCGGCGAAGCCCTCGAGCGCCTCTCCAATCTCGACGTTCTCGTTCTCGACAAAACCGGCACCCTCACCATCGGCCGCCCCGTCCTCGAATCCGTCCACGCCCTCGGCAACCGCGATGAGCGCGAACTGATCCGCCTCGCCGCCGCCGCCGAAGACCGCTCCAACCATCCGCTCGCCCACGCCATTGTCGATCGCGCCCGCGAAGCCGGACTCCGCTGGCCATCCGCCGCCGACGTCCAGATCCTCCCCGGCCGCGGCGTTACGGCAACCGTCAATGACCGCTCCGTCATGCTCGGCAACAAAGCGCTCTTCGCGGAGTTTCTCGTCAAGCTCCCCGCGAACATCGCGCCCCCGGCTTCCGGCGTCACGCGCCTCTGGATGGCCATCGACAACAAACCCGCAGGCTACTTCGACGCGCGCGATTCCCTCCGTCCCGAAGCCGCGGCCTCCATCGCGAGCCTGCGCGCCATGGGCCTGCGCATCCTCATCCTTACCGGCGACTCGCAGGCCGCCGCCGCACCCATCGCCCAGCAGGCCGGCATCACCGAGGTTGAAGCGAGCCTCGACCCCGCCGGCAAGCTCGCTCGCATCCGCGCGCTTCAACAAACCGGCTCTCGCGTCGGAATGGTCGGCGACGGCATCAACGACGCCGGCGCGCTCGCCCAGGCCGACGCCGGCATCGCCATGGGCACCGGCGCCGATCTCGCCCAGGAGGCCGGCGACGTGCTCCTGCTTCGTGCAAACCCCTCTGCGATTCCCGCCGCGCTTTCGCTCTCCCGCGCCACGCTCCGCGTCATGCGCCAGAACCTGGCCTGGGCCGCCGGCTACAACCTCCTCGGAATTCCTCTCGCCGCAGGCGTGCTCTATCCCGCGTTCCACATCCTCCTCAGCCCGTGGATCGCCGCCGCCGCCATGGCCTTCAGCTCCGTGAGCGTACTCGCAAACAGCCTCCGCCTCCGCCGCTGGAATCCCGCCTGACGCCATCGCAACCCCGCGATAAACTGATTGCAGGCCAGCCCCGTGCGCATCCTCACCCGCTACATCCTCGGCGAAATCCTCTCCCACGCCCTCATCGGATGCGCCCTGTTCACCTTCATCCTCTTCATGCCGCGTCTCCCGCTGATCCTTGAGATGGTCGTGCGCAACAGCTCCTCCCTCACCGCGGTCCTCGAAGCGTTTCTGTTCACCCTGCCCAACCTCTTCTGGGTCACCATCCCCATGTCGGTGCTGGTCGGCATTCTGCTCGGCCTCAGCCGCCTCGCCGCCGACAGCGAAATCGTTGCCATGCGCGCCTCGGGCCTCGGCATCGGCTACTTTGTGCGCGTCGCATCCATAGTCGCCGCAGGTGGAGCGCTCGTTGGCATCGTCAATTCGCTCTGGATCGCCCCCCGCGCCAACCAATCCATCCTCGACCTGCAGCAGGCGCTCGCAGCCTCGCAGGCTTCCTATGAGATCCAGCCGCGCGTCTTCTACGAGGATTTTCACAACGCTGTCCTCTACGTGCAGGATGTGCGCTCCGGCACGGGCGCCGCCAACTGGAAGCAGATCTTCATGGCCGACGTCAGCGATCCGGCTTCGCCGAAGATCATCACCGCCCAGTCGGCCACCGTCGCAAACGAGTCCTCGCAGGAGCTGCAGATGCGCCTGCACGACGGCGAACAGCATGAAACCGATGCCGGCCAGCCCGACCAGTACAACGTCTCCACCTTTGCCACAACCGACCTGCCGCTCTCCCTCAGTCCGCAGAGCGACGTTCACCTCGGCCGCATGGACACGGCCGTCTACGCGATTCCCACGCGCACGCTCCTCCAGCGGATCCGCCAGCCTGACTCCAAACGCTTCCTCATCGAACTCAACAACCGTTTCTCCTATCCCGCCGCCTGCCTTGTGCTCATGCTCGTGGGCGTGCCGCTCGGCGTAGCTTCCCGTCGCGGCGGCAAAAGTTCGGGGTTCGTCTTTACGCTTCTGCTGGTCGTTCTCTACTACGTCCTCTCCTATACCGGCGTAGCGCTCGCCAAGCAGGACAAGCTTCCCGTCGTCCTCGCGGTGTGGCTTGCCAACATCGTCTTCGCCGCCGCGGGCCTCTTCCTGCTTTGGCAAATGGCCAGCGGAGGCCGCATCCTCGCCGCCATCGTAAGCCTCAGTGCGCGCACGCCCGCAGCGGAACCGGCTGCGCACGAAAACGGCGCCCGCCTCACCCGTTTCCTCACCAATCTCCAGCAACCGCGCCCCGCTCGACGGCCCTCGCGGATTTCCTTTCCGCGCATTCTCGATTCGTATGTCGTCCGCGAGTTCCTCACCATGTTCGTCATGGTCCTCTGCGGATTCGTGCTGCTCATGCTCGTCTTCACATTCTTCGAACTCGTGGGCGACATCATCCGCAACCACATCGCGCTCACAAAGGTCGGTCTCTATCTCGTCAACCTCACGCCGAGCATGCTCTACACAATCGCGCCGCTGGCCGTGCTCATCGCCGTGCTCGTCACCTTCGGCGTCTTCAACCGCAACAGCGAAATTGTCGCCATGAAGGCCACGGGCATCAGCCTCTACCGGCTCATCGTGCCTATCGTTTCCATCGCAGCTATTCTCGCTGTCGCGCTGTTTGTCTTCGACGAGTTCTACCTGCCCCAGGCCAACCGGCGCCAGGAAGCGCTGCGCAACGAGATCAAGGGCCGTCCCGCGCAAACTGTTCTTCGTCCCGAGCAGACGTGGATCTTCGGCCAGCCGCGCCCCGGAGAGCCCGGCCGCATCTTCTACTACAAGTTCTTTGACCGCGACCTCGACGAGTTCGCCAACCTCTCCGTCTTCGAGTTCGATCCCTCCAGCTTCGCGCTCACCCGCCGCATCTTTGCCGGCCGGGTCTTCTGGGACCCCGCGCACAACGAATGGCGATTCCAGAACGGGTGGGAGCGCGACTTTCAGGGAGCCAATCAAAGAGACTTCCGCGAATTCATCAACACGACCTTCGCCGAGATCCACGAAGAACCAGGCTACTTCAAGAAGGAAAGCGTGCAGTCCCAGGAGATGAACTTCGGCCAGCTCGACCGCTACATCCGCGACCTTCGCCAGAGCGGATTCGACACCATGCGTCTCCGCGTGGCGCTCTGGCACAAGCTCGCCTACCCGCTCGTCGCCATCATCATGGCCATGCTGGCTATCCCGTTCGCGCTCTCCATGGGCCGCCGCGGCTCGCTCACGGGCATCGCTGTCGCCATCGGGATCGCGCTTGCCTACTGGCTTGCCGATGGCCTCTTCGGCGCCATGGGCTACGTCAACTATCTGCCGGCCCCGCTCGCCGCCTGGTCCAGCGACATCCTCTTCGGCCTCATGGGCGGCTATCTCTTGTTAAGAACCCCAACTTAGACGAATCCAATCGAGGGCGACGGTCATCGCTACAATAGGACTATGCTTCGCGACCTGCGCCCCCTCTTCAGCTACATGCGCCGCTACCGCTGGGGATACGCCTGGGGAACATTCGCATGCATCCTCACCAACGCCATCTGGGTTCAGTTTCCCCGCGTCCTCGACCGCGCCATCAAAGGCTTGGAGAAGGGCACCACCTTCCAGCACATCTTTCTTCTTTCGCTTCTTCTCGTCGCCATCGCGCTGGGCAAGGGCATCTTCCTCTACATCCAGCGATGGGTCCTCATCGGCATCTCGCGCGACATCGAATTCGACCTCCGCAACGACCTCTTCATCGGCCTCGAGCGCCAGGACACCGGCTTCTACCAGCGCTACCGCACCGGCGACCTCATGGCGCGCATGACCAACGACCTCAACGCCGTCCGCATGGTCCTCGGCCCCGGCCTCATGTACAGCGCCAACACGGTCTTCCTCTCGGTCTTCGCGCTCGTCTTCATGCTCCGCATCAACCCGTTCCTCACGCTCGTCGCTCTGGCTCCCATGCCGCTCGCCAGCGTGCTCATCCAGTACTTCGGCAGCCGCATCCACACGCGTTTCGAACGCATTCAGGCCAGCTTCTCCGACATCTCCGCGCAGGCCCAGGAAAACTACTCCGGCGTTCGCCTCATCCGCGCCTTCGCCCGCGAAGAGTCCGAGATCGGCCGCTTCGAGAGACTCAACCGCCAGTACATCGCCCGTGCTCTCCGTCTGGTCCAGTTGATGGGCATGCTCTGGCCCACGCTCGAGTTCATCCTCGGAATCTCCCTGCTCATCACGCTGCTGGTCGGCGGCCACCTCGTATTGCAGCACCGCATCGACGTCGGCCAGTTCGTGGCATTCAACACCTACATGATCCTGCTCATCTGGCCCATCATCGCCGTGGGCTGGGTCGTCAACATCTTCGAGCGCGGCACAGCATCGGTAAAGCGCATCGACGAGCTCCTGAGGCAGCAGCCCTCCATCGACGACCGCGACGCAGACCTCTCAATCTCCCCGTCGGCCGTCCTCAATGGAAACATTGAATTCCGCAACCTCAGCTTCAGTTACAACAACACGCCCGTCCTGCACGGCATCAATCTGCGCATTCCCGCCGGCACGAGCCTCGCCATCGTCGGCCCCACCGGATCCGGAAAAACCACCCTGGTCAGCCTCATCTCGCGCCTCTACGAAGCCCCTGAAGGCAAGCTCTTCATCGACGGCCGCCCCGTCCGCGAGTATCCACTCAGCGTGCTTCGCCGCAACATCGGCATGGTCCCCCAGGAAACCTTTCTCTTCAGCGAAACCCTGCGCGAGAACCTCCGCTTCGGTGCACCCGACGCCACCGAGCTGCAGATGCTCGACGCCGCCGAGGCAGCCCACATCCGCCAGGAATTTGAAGATTTTCCGCAGGGATTTGAAACGGTCGTCGGCGAGCGCGGCGTTACTCTATCCGGAGGTCAAAAGCAACGCGCCGCCATTGCCCGCGCGCTGCTGCGCAATCCCTCCATCCTCATCCTCGACGACGCCCTTGCGTCAGTGGACACATACACTGAGGAGCGCATCCTCGGCGGACTGCACAGCTACACCGCCAACTCCACCACGATCCTCATCTCGCACCGCGTCTCTACGGTGCGCAACGCCGACCAGATCGCCGTGCTCGCCGCCGGCCGCATCGTCGAGCTCGGCCGCCATGACGACCTGCTCGCACGCGACGGCTACTACGCCAGTCTGTATCAGAAGCAGCAGCTCGAAGAAGAGCTCACCGTCGCCGGCTGAATTCGCCACATCCCAGGGCGACCTGCTGGATCAGGCATTCCAACGCATTGTTCCCGCCCGCACCTCGTACTCGCCACCCGCGCCTGGCCTCGCCCGGTCCACCTGCACCGTCGCTGCCGCGCTCAGCCCCGGGTCGCGAGCCACCTGCTTCCACGCGTCGCGCACCGTGCGCACGCACCCGATCGCATGTTCAAACTGTGCCCGCGAGGCCCTCTGCGAACCCTGCAATATCTCCGCGAAGACCGATGCGTAAAACTCGCTCAGCGCCTGCGCCGGCCTTCCTCCCACATCCGGGCGAAGCCGCGCCTGCAGATGGATGATGATGTCCAGCGCGCGCCGCACTGCCGCCCTCCGGCCCGCCTCGTCGCCTCGGTCCACGGCGTCGCACGCCGCATACAGGAACCGGATGATCCCGTCGTACAGCGCCACAACCAGTTCCACCGCCGAAGCGCCTTGCAGCGCATGTGTCCCGTAACTGCCCATGGTTGAAGCTCCTTACCCACGTCTCTGGTTGTAGCCGGAGATCGCCGAATACAGCTCGTCCATGCCCTGCAACTGCGTCGGCAGCGCCTGCATGATCTCGTTCGCCCTCGTCAGCTCCGCGGTCAGCTTCTTCTGCTGCGCCGAAATCATGCTCTCTTCCTTCGAGATCTCCGCGTTCAGCGTCGACTCGCTGCTCGAGTTCGCATTCTGCGCCAGCTTCAGCATCCCGATCGACGAGCTCGTGCCCGCGTTGTTCAGCACCGTCGCGAAGCTCTGCCCCCAGCTGTTTACGTTCTGAAAGAACCCCACCACGCCGCTGAAATCCGAATTCAGCGCCGCGTCCAGCGTGTTGGCATCGAACGTCAGCGTTCCGTTGTCACTCTGCGACACCGTGATGCCCAGGTTTGCAAGCGTCGAAATGTCCGACGAGTTGGTGTACGCCATGTTCGTCGTCGTCGCGTTCGCCGTGTCCAGCAGGTTCGAGGTCACCGTCAGGTTCCCCGCGCTGCCCGCCGTCTGCGACACGAGCGTCAGGTACGCGGACCCGTCGCCGTTGGTCGTCACTGTCGCCGTCACGCCCAGCCCCGCCGTCCCATTGATCGTGTCCGCCAGCCCCTGCAGCGTGTTGTTCGACGCGTCCAGCGTGATCGTCTGCGCCGTACCGTTCCCTGCCTGGATCGAGATCGACCCCGCCAGCACGTCGCTCCCGTTCGGAATCTGCGCCAGCACTCCCTGCGAGTTCGAGCTGCCGCTCCCCGGCATCCCCGCCCACACGAGAGCCTCCTGGGTAGTCGCCGACAGGTTCGAAGTCACCGCCAATGCTCCCGTTGCGCCCGCCGTCCGCGACATCAGCGACAGCGTCGACTGCCCGTACTTTGTCGAGATTCCCGCCGACACCCCGATGTTCGCCGCATTGATCGCGTTCACCATTCCCTGCAGTGAAGTGTCGCCGCCCGGCACGTTCACCGTCTGCGGCGCACCGCCGCCCACCTGTATCGTGATCGACCCCGCCAGCGCCGTGCTCGCATTCACCGTGATCGGCGCAAGATACCCGTTCGGGTTCTGCAGGTTCAGGCTTGAGAAAAGCTGCTGCTGCAGCATCGAAAGCGTCGGAGATCCGAACAGCGGCTCCGGGTGGCCCGAAGCGTCGTTCCCCTGCTGCGTGTTCATCGCTTTAATTAGGGAGTTGTAATCGTTCACCATCTGGTTCACAACGCTCTCGACGCCCGTGTTGTCATTCCCGATGATCACCTGCACCGGCACAAGGCTTCCGCCTCCGCCAGTCTGGCTCGGCGCCAGCAGTTGAAACGTCAATCCCGGAATCAGTCCCGTTACCGTGTTCGAGGCGCTGCTGAGGCTCACTCCATCTACCGTCAGCGAAGCATTCGTCCCCGCCACTGCCGGCGTGTAGCTCAACGGAGTGCTCATGCCGCTCACGTTTGCGGTCAGGCTGTTGCCCGTAATCGCGATGTTCCCGTTCGCGCCCGACGTCCCCGACACAAGGCTCAACCGCGACCCCGTCGCATCCGTCAGCACGCTCGCGGAAATGCCCACCCCCGACGAGTTGATCGCCGCCGCAAGCCCCGCCAGCGTGTTATTGCTCGAGTTCAGCGTGATGGTCTGCGTTGCGCCGCTGCCCACTTGCAGCGTGATCGATCCCGCCAGCACAGTCGATGCGCTCGGCACCTCGGTCAAATATCCGCTCGAAGTCTGCGCCAGGCTCTGCACCACCACCGAGTGCGTGCCCGCCACGGCGGCCGACGAAGCCGAAGTCAGTTGCAGCACGCCCGTGTCCGAACTCGACCCCGTCTTCTGCGCCATGATCCCCGTAAAGTCCGTCAACTGGCTCACGTCATTCGACAGGTTCGAGAGCAGCGTGCCCAGGTTCGAGATCACCGTGTCCTGGCTCTCGAGCGCGCTCAACTGCGTCTTCCACGGCGTCTCCACATTCTCCAGGTTCGCCATGATCTGCGACACCGTCGCGCTCACGTCAAATCCTGCTCCACTCGTGGGCGACCCGAAATTCAGTCCTACTGTACCCATGCCAGTCTCCGTATTCCCCGCATGCAGCAGAATGCCCATACCGCCGCTCAGCGGATTAGAACCGTCTCACGCCGTTGAAACTACGAAAAGGGCGTCCACGCGGGACGCCCCTTCCGGCTATGCGGCTCGCGCCGCGTTTTTACTGGAGCAGCTTCGTCACCTCCTGCTCGATGCTGTTGGCCTGCGCCAGCGCCGAGATGCCGGTCTGGCTCAGGATCTCGTACTTCGACATGTTCGAGCTCGCCGTCGCGTAGTCGGTCGCCTGCACCGCGTTCTGCGCTGCAACAATGTTCTGCTGCTGCGTGCTCATCACGGAGCTCACTGCGTTCAGCGTGTTGATCTGGGCGCCGATGTAGCCGTCCTGCGCGGCGACGGATGAAATTGCCGCGTTCAGGCTCGTCAGGGCGGATTCTGCGTTGCCCTGCGAGGTCAGGCTCGATCCGGCCAGGCTGTTGGTGCCCAGCGCGGAGTAGCTGATGGTCGCGATGCCGCCGGTGTTGTCGGCCTGCAGAGCGCCTGCGCCGGCTGCGGTCGCAGCCTGCGACGTGTCGTAACCACCGGTGGTGATCGCGATCTGTTGCATGCTGGTTGTCGGCGCTGCCGTGGCGACGTTGCCCGAGATCATGATGCCGGTCTGGCTTCCGCCGGCTGCATATCCCGCCTGCGCCGCGGTTGTGAATGTCGCAGAAAGCCCGCGTCCCGAAGCATTGATGGCGCTGATCAGGCCGCCCACGGTCGTTGCCGCGGTCGTCACCACGCTGCCGGCCGAGCCATCGGGGTTCTTGTAGTTGATGGTCAGCGTCGTGGACTTCAGGGTGTCCGTGAGAGAAGCATTCGTGGTCTGGCCCGTGCCGTTTGAAAGATCGAGGAACACGTTCTGGCCCGTGCTGTAGGCCATCGTGCCGCCCGTGTCGCCGAGGTTGCTCGAAGACAGAGCGGAGATGCTCAGCTGGTCGATCGAGGCGCCCGATGTTGACGAGTCGCCCACATAGATCCCAACGTTGCCGGACCCGAAGACCTTGTTCTGGTTGTAGGTGGTTGTCGATCCGATGTTGTTGATCTCGGAAAGAATGGACTGGTATTCCTGGTCCGCTGCCGATTGCTGCGCGCTGTTGAGGGTTCCGTTGGAGACCTCGGCCGCCAGCGTGACTGCACGGTTGAGCAGGTTCGTCACCTGCGAAAGCGCGCCGTCCGCCACCTGCAGCAGGCCCACGCCTTCCTGCGCGTTGGTCTGCGACTGCGTAAGAGCGGTCGCGTTGGCCTGGAGGCCGTTAATAAGAGCAAGACCGGCGGCGTCATCGGCGCCCGAGTTGATCTTCGAGCCGGATGACAGCTGCTGGAGGGTCTTGGAGAGGCTGTTGTTGGTGTTGTTCAGGTTGTTGGCCGCATACATTGCGGACAGGTTATTCAAGACACCCAGGGACATGGGTCACTCCTTGTGATGCGTTGAAATTGCGGCCCTGATCCCCGGATGCTAAGCTCCCATTCTTATTTGCTGCCCTGGGCTGCTGCTGCGGGGTGGTACCGTCGCATCTGGCCCCTTTTTCGGCCCCCCACGGCGTGACTTTATGCCCCCCGCCAGAGTGTCCACCGCGGGACACTCCCCACTTATTACCTTCCAATCCTTCAATCTTTACCGCGCGCCGCCGATACACTCCCATGAGGATTCTGACCCATGATTGAAGTCACCCGCCTCAACGGAAATACCATGGCGCTCAACAGCGATCTCATCAAGACCGCCGAAGCATCCCCTGACACCATGCTCACTCTCATCACCGGCGAAAAGCTCATCGTCCGCGAGTCCTGCGCCGAAGTCACCGACCGCGTCCTCGACTACCGCGCCAAGCTCCTCGCAGTCGTCGCGCGCCGCCTGCCCGCGGGCGTTGACCTGCAGCGCGTCGTCTCCATCGCCGGCCTGCAGGAAGCCGATCTGTCCGGCAACTCCGCTTCCGCAGCCAAGCCCAAGCCGGGATTCACCCGGTAGACAAAAAACGAACCACGCTCTCAACAGAGCCCCTGAGCACTCAAAAAAAGCCCTCAGCAGGAGACCTCAACAATGGATAAGTCCTCGATCGGCGGCGTCATCCTGGCGATAGCCGGCATCATCGCCGGCCTCATCATGGAAGGCGGCCACATCGGCCAGATCCTGCAGCCCACTGCCGCCCTCATCGTCTTCGGCGGCACCATGGGCGCGGTTCTGCTCCAGTTCCCCATCTCCACGGTGCTCTCCGCCTTCCGCGGCATCATGCACCTCTTCGTCGCGCCGCAGAAGGAGGACGACCAGCTCATCCGCCAGCTCATCGCCTTCGCAAACAAGGCTCGCCGCAACGGGGTCGTCTCTCTTGATGCCGACCTCCAGACCATCCGCGACCCGTTCCTTCACCAGGCCGTCATGCTCGCCGTCGACGGCACCGAGCCCACCGACCTCCGCCACATCATGCAGGTCTCGCTCGATTCCAGCGTCGAGGGCGAGGAGCGCCTGCCCGCGGTCTTCGAGTCCGCCGGCGGCTTTTCACCCACCATCGGAATCCTCGGAGCCGTCCTCGGCCTCATCCAGGTCATGCAGCACCTCGACAACATCAACGAAGTGGGCCGCGGCATCGCCGTCGCCTTCGTCGCCACCATCTACGGAGTCGGCATCGCCAACCTTTTCTTTCTTCCCATCGCCGGAAAAATGCGCATCCGCCTGCGCGATGACGTCAAGCGCCGCGAGATGATGCTCGAAGGAGTCGTGTCCATCCTCGAAGGCATGAACCCCCGCATGCTTGAAGTCAAGCTCGGCGGATTCCTCAATCGCCCCGCCGCCCAGCAGCAGCAGCCCCAGGAGCGCGCAGCATGAGGGCCCGCGTCCATCGCAGCCGCGTCACCCATGAGCGCTGGCTCGTCTCCTACGCCGATTTCATCACGCTGCTGTTCGCCTTCTTCGTCGTGCTCTACGCCGCCGACCGCCAGGAGCACAAGCTGCAGCAGGCGCAGATCCCCGACGCCATCGAAGAGGCCTTCAAATCCCTCGGCCTCTTCACCACCGCCTCGCCCAAGGGCCCCCGCCAGGCCTCGAACGGCGTCGACTCTCCCGCGGTCCCCGTCAACATCGTCATGGGCGAAGACGTGCTCTCGCCCGCAGTCGTCAAAGACGACCTCAACCGCATGAAGCGCGATCTCACCCAGCGCCTCTCCGACCAGGTCGCCAAGCACACCGTCTCCATCCACATGGGCCGCGACGGCCTCGTCATCAGCCTTCGCGAAGCGGGCTTCTTCGATTCCGGCTCCGCCGCGCCGCACCCTGACACCATCGTGACCCTGCGCAAGATCGCCGCCTCGCTCGCCGGAACGCCCTATAACCTCCGCGTCGAAGGCCACACCGACAACATCCCCATCCACACCGCGCAATTCGACTCCAACTGGGAGCTGTCCTCCGCCCGCGCCAACCACATCGCGCGCATTCTTCTAGCGCTTCAGGCCGTGCCGCCCGAGCGCCTCTCCGCCGCCGGCTACGCCGAGTTCCACCCGGTCGACACGAACGACACCGCGCAGGGCCGCGCCAACAACCGCCGCGTCGACCTCGTAGTCCTCCCCCGCACCAGCATCGACCTCCGCGGCCTCCCCGAGTCCGCGCAAATCTCCGGCCCCTGGAAGAAGATCACCGACAACGACTAAAACTTGGCGCCCACCTCAAATCGTCCTTGTTCTTGCCGCAAGCGCGGTTAGAACCGCCGCCGCAAGCCAATGCTCTTCGGCGTAGAGGACCTGCGGAAATACAGCATGGAATGGAACAAGGTGGATATCACTTCACAAAGCGCAACAAACACATCATTGTGCTTGACTCAGGTTAGTTACAAACGTGTTGACAGCAAGTAATTGTTGACATGCTTTTGAATTAGCGACAGAATGATTTCCAGCCCTTAAATTCTTTTCCAAGTGTTGCCGCATGTGGGCTTTGAGCTACCCTCGCACGCGACCCCAAGGACCGCTAGAGTCAGTAACCTTACTGGAGGCGTGTACGCCGGCAGTTACACGATGTGAAACCACAAGGAGCGAACACTCATGTTCGGGAAATGGTCTATCGTCGCGACCCTTTTCGGGGGTCTCGTCACCTCAGTCGCCGGCGCCCAGATAATTACGGCCAACAAAACAGATTGCTCTCAGCTCAACACCACCAAAGGTCCGTTCCTGTATCAGAACATCAACACACAACAACACTCGATTGACGGGCATACGTGAAACGATAGCACTTCGGGAACGTGCCACTACACCGGTCAAGGTTCGTACACCACAAATACGTTGTGTACACCGGAGTCTTGGGCAGCTTCTACCAGCAGTGGGGAAGATACGGGGATAACCGTACCGTACACGCACAGCGTTAATTACAAGGACGGTCAAGGACATACGACTGCCCAGGCTGGAGCTGTGGCGACGACAGATTCCGAAGGTGCGTTCGGGGTCAACTCCTGTGTGCTACTCCCGTGCGGTGCGCCGGATATCAAGGTCACTGGTAGCGGCACTGGGGGCGGGTTCACAGTCAACTTTACGGGCAATCCGACTGTGTTGTGGGGTGACGACAACCACTACACAAACTCATGCCAGAACTACCAACTCGCGCAAGAGACTCAGGTAGTCGTATGCCCTGACCCGACACCCCCAACTCCGCCGTACAACGAGGGACAGGGGTCCGCGTACTGGAGCTGGAACCCGTACACATGCGTGTGGGACAATGCCGGGGCTTCCCCTGTCATCATCGACACGAAGAACGCTGGGTTCCACTTTACCGATCCAAATACCAGCAATGGCTACGTGTCTTTCGACATTAAGGGAGACGGCAGTCTAGCCAAGGTCAGTTGGCCCCAGCACGGAAGCGGCAACGCGTGGTTGGCCCTGCCTGACGGTGACGGGAACGTGACGAGCGGTCATCAACTCTTTGGCAACTACACGGCTCATGCAGATCTTGACATTGCGGACTACCCGAATCCCAACGGATTCAACGCCCTGACATGGTATGACCAGCCCAAGAACGGGGGCGACGGGAATCTTATCATCGACAAGCGTGACGCGATCTGGCCGTACCTCCGGCTGTGGATCGATGAGCATTGCTACAAGAACCCGGATCAGGCTTGCGTCTCATTGCCGTCAGAGCTACACCACCCGGAAGATTTCGGGATGACTTCGATCTCTCTCGTTTGGGACTCTTCAGAGCAGACCGATAAAATTGGCAACGACTTTAAGTTTTGGACGTACCTAAACCCGGACGCAGCGACGACGCCACGCAACGCCAAGGGCGAAGCATGTTGCGATCTGCACCAGCGTTCAAAGGACGGGCGCAAGGCGTACGATGTGTTCCTGAAGGTCAGGCAGAATTAGTCAACAGATCGCCGCCCGGGGGAGCAGCCTCCGGGTGCTCCACTCATTTCGCAGCTTCATCGCGAAATGAGTGGGATCGGGAATCGCGCAACCTTAGGATTGTCTTCCTGAGATGGGATGAGAGTGCTGGTCTCCGGCCGCAGCGGTACTCTGCGGCTGGACGCAATCTTGAGTTGCAGGAGACCAGCATGAAGCAGGGTATCAGGATGAGTGGGGAGACGGAATTGGCCAGTGTGGGCAT